>CAWJKK010000008.1:0-102105 GCA_963843485.1 uncultured Solirubrobacteraceae bacterium
CACGGCGGCGCGATGCCCCACTCGCCCCAGTCGCCCGAGCTCGGCGCGATCACCAGCGGCCGGCCCTCCTCGTCGCGCGTCTCGTGCACGTCGCGCATCCACTTGGCGAACAGCTCGTGGACGTCGAGGTTGAGCATGAACATCTCCGCCCCGACCGCCGCGTCGCCGGTCCAGCCGTTCTTCTCGAACATCGGCGTGTCGGTCGGGATGCCGTGCAGTTTGTTGAGCAGCGTGTCGACGACGGCGCGGTGGGTGCGGTTCATGAGCTCGCTCGAGCTCTTCGAACGTGCCGGTCTCGGCCGCGTCGGTGTGCACCGCCTTCGCGGTGAACGCGCTCAGCGGCGGCGGGTCGTCGCCGGGCCACCCGGTGACCTGGACGTACTGGAAGCCCTTGTAGGAGAAGCGCGACTCCCAGGTCTCGGTGGCGCCGGTGCCGGCGAGGATGAAGCGGTCGGTCTGGAAGCCGGCCTGGAAGCCGCCGTTGTTGGAGAAGTCCGGCAGCCCGTCGGCCTTCAGCTTCTCGCCGTACTGCGCGCGGATCGTGCATACAGGCCGGTCCGCGGGCGGCGATCCGCGCCCAGCCGGCGAGCACGCGCGGGAACTTGACCACGTAGCTGCCGGCGACCGGCTGGTGATCGCGACCGCGGGCAGCGACTCGGTGACGCGGATCGGCTGCTGGCGCTGGTTGACGAGCGTCCCGCGCGGGCCGGCGACCTCGCTGGCGGGCGCCCAGGCGCTGTCGTCGAAGCCGGCCCGGTCGTACCCGGGGCGGGTCAGCCGGGCGTCGTAGGTCTCGCCCGCGTAGAGGTCGTCGAACACGGTCGGGCCGTCGGCGATCCGCCAGCGGTCGTCGTCGCGACGTCGCTCACCCGGCCGTCGGCGTACTCGATCCGCAGCCGCGCGCGGACGACCGGCTCGTCGTGCCACGGCGGTGACTCCCAGCGCCAGACGTTGCCGCCGGTCATGCCGTAGAAGCCGCGGCCCAGCTCCATCCCGAGGGCGTTGACCCCGGGGCGCAGCCGGTCGGTGAGGTCGGTGGCGGCGTACTGGACGGTGTCGTCGTAGTCGGTGAAGCCGGGGGAGAGGACGTCGTCGCTGGCCGGCGCGCCGTTCAGCGAGACGTTCGCGTAGCCGCCGGCGGCCAGGTACAGCGTCGCGTTGCGGACCTGCCCGCTGACGGTGAACTCGCGCCGCAGCAGCGGCGCCGGCCGGACCTCGTCGCGCGGGGGCCGGACGTTGCTGCCCCAGGGGCCCTGTCCGTACGGCGCCAGCACGGCCGCCGCCGTCCAGCCCGAGTCGTCGAACGCCGGCTGCCAGAAGTCGGCCGGGAAGGTCTTGCTCGCCTTCCAGTCGGCGCCGGTCGCGAACGTCTCGGTCGACCCGTCGGAATAGCTGACGCGGACCTTGGCGATCAGGCCGGGCGGCGGAGCCGGGGCCGTTCGTGGTCCGCACCGCGAAGACGTTGCGGTCGCCGGCGAGCTCGGTCTCGAACCGGCGCGACTGCTGCCACTCGTTGTTCGCGCCCGAGCTGGAGCCGAGCTCGCGCCCGTTGACCCAGAGCCGGAACGAGTCGTCGGCCGTGATCAGGATCTCCGCGCTCGGTGGCCGTCTTGCCGGCCGGGGACGTGCGCGTCGCGCGGAACGCCCGGTCCTCGGCGGGCGGCGGGTCGGAGGCCTCGGGCGTCCAGATCCAGGACGCTCCCTCGAGCGTCAGCGCCTCGCCCTGGTCGGCGCGGGCGTTGCCGATCCAGGTGCTGCCGGCCCAGTCGTCGCCGTCGTACAGGCCGGTCCGGAACGTCGAGCGGGCCGTGGCCGTCCCGGCGCTCGTGGTCACGCGGACCTCCCACGTGTACGCGCCGGCGGCCGCGAGCGGCGGCCCGCCGTACTCCACGTTCGCCGACTCGGGCGAGTGCACGACGCCGCTGTCCCAGACCGTCCGGCCGCGCCGGTCGTTCTCCGTCAGCTTCAGGCGGTAGGACCGCTGCTCGACGCCTCGCGCGCGCGACTCGACGATCCACGAGAACCGCGGTCGATCGACGTCGATGCCGACCGGCTCGGCCTTCTTCTCGACCTGCAGCCGGTCGAGGTCCACCTGGGCGCCGGCCAGAGCCGGGGCAGCCAGGACGAAGGCGGCCACGACGGCCACCGCGCTCGCAAGACGCATCACGATGCTCTCTCCTCCCGCTACGAGCTCGGTTCGCCCAGAACCGAACAGGTATCGATCACGATACGGAATGGTGCGGAACGGCGCAAGCGGTAATCGCCCCGTGTTGCATGGCGCTTGACATGATCGGTTCTGGTCGCTTATGGTCGTTTGCGGAGGAGATGTGAGCGCGAACCGCCGCCACGACCATGGCGCACGCCTCGTACCCGAGCAGCGGCGCCAGCTGATCGCCGATCGCCTGCGCAGCAACGGCAGCGTCAGCGTCGCCGCGGTCGAGGCGGAGTTCGGCGTGTCGCCGATGACCGCGCGCCGCGACCTCCAGCTGCTCGAGCGCGACGGCCGCGCCCGCCGCACGCACGGCGGCGCCGTCGTGCCCGGCCTGGCGCGCGACGAGGACGCGTTCTCCAACCGGCTCGGCGACGCCGCCGACGTGAAGGCCCGCATCGGCGCGGCCGCCGCCGCGCTCGTCGGCGACGGCGAGGCCGTCTTCGTCGACTGCTCGACCACCGCCTACGTCGCGGTGCGCGGCCTGCTCGACGCCGACCGCCAGACGACGGTGCTGACGAAGTCGGTCGCGGTCATGGACCTCGTGGCGCGCGCCGACGCCCCGAACGTCGAGCTGATCGGCCTCGCCGGCTCGCTGCGCCGGCTCACGCGCTCGTTCGTCGGCCCGCAGACCGTCGACGCGATCGGCGCGCACTTCGCCGACAAGCTGCTGTTCAGCGTCAAGGGGATCGCGCCGGGCAGCGTGCTGACCGACGCCGACGCGCTCGAGGCCGAGGTCAAGCGCGAGATGGTCGACCGCGCGCACGAGTCGGTGCTGCTGATCGACGGCTCGAAGTTCGACCACACCGGGCCTGAGCGCGATCGCTCGACGGTGCGTCGCGTGGCCACCGTGCTCGTCGCCGGCGCGCGGCCGGGCGCAGCTGAACGCGCTGGCCAAGACAGGCGTGCGGATGGTGGAGGTCTGATGGCCGACTCGCTGATCGAGCTGCGTGCACGCGACCAAGAGCTTCGGCGCCGTGCACGCGCTGCGCGACGGCACCTGTCGCTCGCGCCCGGCGAGGTGCAGTCGCTCGTCGGCGAGAACGGCGCCGGCAAGTCGACGGTGGTGAGGATGCTCGCGGGGGTCATCCCGGCCCGACTCGGGGACGCTGACCGTCGCGGGCGAGCCAGCCGACTTCCACTCCCCGCCGACGCGCGCGACGGCGGCATCGCCGTCATCTACCAGGAGCCGCAGCTGTTCGGCGACCTCGTCGTCGCCGAGAACATCTTGATGGGCCGCCATCCGCTCGGCAGCGCCGGCGGATCGACCGCGACGCGATGCGCGCACAGGTCGACGAGCTGCTACGTCGGCTGGGCGTGCGCTCGATCCCGGAGCGGCCCGTGTCGAGGGCTGTCGGTCGCCGACCAGCAGCTCGTCGAGATCGCGAAGGCGCTCGCTTCGACGCGCGCGTGCTCGTCATGGACGAGCCGACCGCCGCGCTTCCGGGCGGGAGGTCGAGCGGCTGTTCGGCGTCATCGCGCGCTGCGCGAGCGCGGGGCGTGCGGTGCTGTTCATCTCGCACCGGCTCGAGGAGGTCTTCGCGATCTGCCGACACGGTCACCGTGCTGCGCGACGGCGCGCACGTCGCCACCGCGCGCCGACGGCCGTGACTCGACGCCGACGAGCTCGATCCGCCACATGGTCGGCCGCGAGCTCGAGCGAGCTCTTCCCCAAGCTCGCAGACCGAGGTCGGCGCGCCGGTCCTCGAGGTCGCGCGGCTGACCCGCGAAGGCGTGTTCACCGACGTGTCGTTCGAGGTCCGGCGCGGGCGAGATCGTGGCGCTGCGCCGGCCTCGTCGGCGCCGGGCGCAGCGAGGTCGCGCGGGCGATCTTCGGCGATCGACCCGGCGGACGACGGCCACGATCGAGGTCGACGGCGAGCGGCTGAGCAGCGGCCGTCCGCTGGCCGCCATGCGCGCCGGCGTCGGCTTCGTGCCCGAGGACCGGCAGCCAGCAGGGTCTCGTGCTGGACCTCTCGGTCGGCCGCAACGCGACGATCACCGTGCCTGCGGTCGCTGACGCGCTTCGGGCTGATCGACCGGCGGCGCGAGAGCGGCGGCTCGCCGCAGGAGTACGGCGCGGCTGCAGCTGCGCTACGCGACCGCCTGCGCGACCCCGTCGGCACCTGTCCGGCGGCAACCAGCAGAAGGTCGTGCTGGCGAAGTGGCTCACGACCGAGCCGACGCGTGCTGATCGTCGACGAGCCGACGCGCGGCATCGACGTCGGCACCAAGGCCGAGGTGCACCGGCTGCTGTCCGAGCTCGCCGCAGGGCGGCGTGGCGGTGCTGATGATCTCGTCCGAGCTGCCCGAGGTGCTCGGCATGGCCGACCGCGTGCTGGTGATGCACGAGGGCCGGATCAGCGGCCGGCTCGCACGCGCCGAGGCCGACGAGGAGACCGTGATGCGGGCCGCGACGGGCCAGGTCGCCGCGTGAGCGCCGCAGACCGAGACCGGGCCGGCCCCGGCCGCCCGCGAGGAGCGGGCGCGGCGGCTGACCGAGCTCGTCTTCCGCGTCCGCGAGCTCGGCATCGTGCTCGCGCTCGTCCTGTTGATGGCGGTCACCGGGATCCTCGCGGTTCCTGTCGGCCGGCTCGCTGCGCGACCTGGCGCTCAACGCGTCGATCATCGCGATCCTGGCCGCCGGCCAGACGCTGGTGATCATCACCCGCAACATCGACCTGTCGGTCGGGTCGGTGCTCGGGCTCGCCGCCTTCATGGCCGGCGACCTGCTGTCGAACAACCCCGGCCTGCCGACGGTCGTGGTGATCGCCGCGGGCATGGCGCTCGGCGCCGCCTGCGGCGCGTTCAACGGCGTGCTGGTCACCTTCGGCCGCGTCCCGGCGCTCGTGGTCACGCTCGGCACGCTCTACATCTTCCGCGGCATCGCGTTCCTGTGGACCGACGGCCGCCAGGTCAACGCCGAGACGCTTCCGGACGGGCTTCCTCGACCTCGGCTCGGCGACCCTGGTGGGCCTGCCGGTGCTGGCGCTGATCGCGCTCGCCGTCGTGCTCGTGATCGGCTTCTACCTGCGCTCGTTCCGGTCCGGCCGCGAGCTGTACGCGATCGGCTCCAACCCGCTCGCAGCGCGGCTCGCGGGCGTCCGCAGCGACCGCCGGGTGCTCGCCGCCTTCGTCGCCTCGGGCGCGCTGGCCGGCCTCGGCGGCGTGCTCTTCACCGCCCGCTACGGGACGGTCGACGCGACGGCCGGCACGGGCTACGAGCTGACCGTCGTCGCCGCCGCGGTCGTCGGCGGCGTCGCGATCTTCGGCGGCAGCGGCAGCGTCTACGGCGCCGCGCTCGGCGCGCTGCTGCTCGGCTGCATCACGTCGTCGCTGATCGTCCTGCGCGTCGACGCGTTCTGGCAGCAGGCCGCCGTCGGCGCGCTGCTGCTCGCCGCCATCGCCTTCGACCGGCTGATCGGGCTGCGCGTGGACGCCGCACTGCGCCAGAGGAGCTCACGCCGTGTCAGCTGAAGCCGCCGTCGCCCGTCCGTCCAGCGGCCCGACCGTGCGCGAGCTGCTCGGGCGCTGGGAGGTCCTGATCGCCGGGCTGGTCGTGATCACGCTGGCGATCGGCAGCGCGCTGTCGGACCGCTTCCTGACCGGCGACTCGTTCACCACCGGATCGCTCGACCTGACCGAGGTCGCGCTGATGGCGCTCGCGCTCACGCTGGTGATCGTCGCGGCCGAGATCGACCTGTCCGTCGCGTCGGTGCTCGCGCTGTCGAGCGCCGTCATGGCCGACCTCTGGAACGCCGGCCTGCCGATCGAGTTCATCGCGCCGGTCTGCATCGCCGTCGGCGCGCTCTGCGGCGCGTTCAACGGCTTGCTCGTGACGCGCCTCGGGCTGCCGTCGCTGGCGGTCACGATCGGCACGCTGGCGCTGTTCCGCGGGCTCGCGTACGTCGTGATCGGCGACAACTCGGTGACCGACTTCCCGCAGTACTGGACCGACACCGCGTTCGGCCGCGTGACCGGCACCGCGATCCCGAACACGATGGTGCTGTTCGCGATCCTCGCGGTCGCGTTCGGCATCCTGCTGCACGCGACGCCGTTCGGCCGCAGCGTGTTCGCGATCGGCGCCAACGAGGAGGCCGCGCGCTTCTCCGGCATCCGCGTCAAGCGGATCAAGCTGACGCTGTTCGTGCGTCTCGGGCATGGTCGCGGCGCTGGCCGGCATCGTGCTCAGCCTGCGCAACTCGACCGCCGCCGCCAACGTCGGGCAGGGGTTCGAGCTGACCGCCGTCGCGGCGGTCGTGCTCGGCGGCGTGTCGATCTTCGGCGGCCGCGGCACGATCCTCGGCGTCGTCCTCGCCCTCGTCCTGCTCGGCGCGATCCAGAAGGCGCTGACGCTGGCCGAGGGCATCTCGTTCTTCTGGGTCCAGATCGTCACCGGCGCGCTGCTGATCGCGTCGGTCCTGGGCCCCAACCTCGTCGCGCGGGTCAGGGAGAGCCGCGCGCCACGAGCATCGCAACCCAAGCAGGAGGAGGAGGGAGCATGAGCCGGTTTCGCGTTCTATGGCTGGTGATCGCGATCCTCGCTCTCGCCGTGACGGCATGCGGCGAGACGCAGGACGACCAGGACGACGGCGGTGGCGGCCAGGCCGCGACCCAGGACGGCGGGGAGGCGAACCCCGACGCCGAGATCCCGGAGGGCATGAACATCGTCTCGATGCCCAAGCAGCTCGGCAACCCGTACGAGGAGATCGAGCACGGCGGCGTCCAGAAGGCGGCCGAGGAGCTCGGCGCCGAGCACCGGATCGTCGGCCCGACCGACGCCGGCGCGTCGTCGCAGGTGCCGCTGATCAACTCCACGACCCAGCAGCAGCCGGACGCGTTCATCATCGCCGGCAACGACCCGAACGCCGTCGCGCCCGCGCTCAAGCAGATGGCGTCGCGTGACGTCGCCGTCGTGGCGATGGACTCCGACGTGGCGCCCGACGCGCGCTCGATCTTCATCAACCAGGCCTCGACCGAGGAGATCGGCAAGGCGCAGATCGAGATGGCGGCCGAGCAGACGGGCGGCAAGGGGCAGATCGCGATCCTCTCGGCGACCGCCAACGCGACGAACCAGAACGCCTGGATCGACGTGATGAAGGCGGAGCTGAAGAAGCCCGAGTACGCCGACCTCGAGCTCGTCCCGGTCGCGTACGGCGACGACGACGACCAGAAGTCCTTCCAGGAGACGCAGGGCCTGCTGCAGGCGTACCCCGACCTGAAGGCGATCATCGCGCCGACCACCGTCGGCATCGCGGCCGCGGCACGCTACATCTGCGATTCGCGCTACGAGGGCAAGGTCAAGGTGACCGGCCTCGGCACGCCGAACCAGATGCGCAAGTTCGTCAACAGCGGCTGCGTCGAGGAGTTCGCACTGTGGAGCCCCGAGGACGTGGGCTACCTCGCCGGCCACGCGGCCGCGGCGCTCGCCGCGGGCCAGATCACCGGCGCGCAGGGTGAGAAGTTCACCGCCGGCGAGCTCGGCGAGTACGAGATCGGCGAGGAGGGCGAGATCGTGCTCGGCCCGCCGACCCGGTTCAACGAGGAGAACATCGGCGACTTCGACTTCTGATGGAGAGCGCCCGCATCGGAATCCTCGGTATCGGCCTCGAGGCCTACTGGGACCAGTTCGACGGGCTGCGCGAGCGGATCGAGGGCTACCAGCGCCGCGTCGAGGAGAAGGTCGCGGCGCTGGGTGCCGATGTGGTGAGCGCCGGCCTGGTGGACACCGCGCCGAAGGCCCGCGCGGCCGGCGACTCGTTCGCCGCCGCGCAGGTCGACCTCGTGCTCTGTCACGCGGTCACGTACGCCACGTCGAGCCAGGTGCTGCCCGCGTTCCAGGCCGCCGGCGTGCCGGTCGTGCTGCTCGGGCTGCAGCCGACCGCCACGCTCGACTACGCGGGCACGAGCACCGGCGAGTGGCTGGCGAACTGCGCCGCCTGCTGCGTGCCCGAGATCGCCGGCGCGTGCACGCGCGCCGGCATCACGTACGACACGGTCGCCGGCACGATCGACGACGACGAGCGGGCGTGGGCGAAGATCGCCGCGTGGGTGCGCGCGGCCGGGGCGGCGCGGGCGCTGCGGCGCTCGCGGATCGGCTTCCTCGGGCACACCTATCCCGGGATGCTCGACATGTACACCGACCCGACGGTGGTGCACGCGCAGGTCGGCGCGCACGTCGAGCTGCTGGAGATCGACGACCTGGCGGCCCGCGTGGCGGCGGCGACCGATGCGGACGTCGCCGCCAAGCAGGCCGAGATCCGCGCGGCGTTCACGTTCGCCGACCCGTCCGACGACCCGATCGCCGGGCCGATCGAGGACGATCAGCTCGACTGGTCGGCGCGCGTGGCGGTCGGGCTCGACCGGCTGGTCGCCGACTTCGACCTCGACGGGCTGACGTACTACTACCGCGGGCTCGACGGCAACGAGGCGGAGCGGCTGGCCGCCGGCGTGATCGCCGGCAACTCGCTGCTGACGGCGCGCGGCATCCCGACGTCCGGCGAGGGCGACCTGAAGACGAACCTGGCGCAGCTGGTGCTCGACCGGCTCGGGGCCGGCGGCTCGTACACCGAGTTCTACGCGCTCGACTTCGACGACGACTTCGTCCTGATGGGCCACGACGGCCCGGCGCACGTGGCGATCGCGCAGGAGAAGCCGGTGCTGCGGGCGCTCAAGCTCTACCACGGCAAGCGCGGGGCGGGGCTGAGCGTGGAGCTGCAGGTCCGGCTACGGGCCGGTCACGATCGTCGGCTGCACGCAAACGCGCGACGCGCGGCTGAAGCTGCTGATCGCCGAGGGCGAGTCCGTGCCCGGGGCGACGTTCCGGATCGGCAACACGAACTCGCGGCTGCGGTTCGCCCAGCCGCCGGCCGAGTTCTTCGAGGCCTGGTGCGCGCACGGCCCGACGCACCACGTCGCGCTCGGCGTCGGGCACCGGGCGGCCGAGGTGGAGCGCGTCGGCCGGCTGCTCGGGCTCGAGACGGCGGTCGTCTGATGGAGCCCGTCTTCGCCGCCGTCGACCTGGGCGCGGAGAGCGGCCGGGTGGTCCGCGGCCGGCTCGACGGCGGGGCGCGTGGAGCTGGAGGTCGCGCACCGCTTCGCGAACCGGCCGGTGCGGCTGCCGGACGGCCTGCACTGGAACCTGCTGGCGCTGTTCACCGAGATGCTCGACGGGCTGCGCGCGCTCGGCGGCCCGCTGCGCGGCGTCGGCGTCGACACCTGGGGCGTCGACTACGCGCTGCTCGACGGCCGCGACCGCGTGCTCGGGCTGCCGTTCCACTACCGCGACGGCCGCACCGAGGGCATGGTCGAGCGCGCGCACTCGCGCGTGCGCGCGAGGAGCTCTACGCGTCACCGGCATCCAGACGATGCCGATCAACACGGTCTTCCAGCTGATCGCCGACGAGGGCGCGGCCGCGCTCGCCGCGGCCGAGCGGATCGCGCTCGTCCCCGACCTGCTCGCCCTGTGGCTCACCGGCGAGCTGCGTCAACGAGGCGACGAACGCCTCGACCACCGGCCTGCTGGACGCGCGCAGCGGCGGCGTGGGCGCGCGACCTGGTCGGCCGGCTCGGGCTGCCGGACGCGCCGTTCGCCGGCGACCCGGTCGAGCCCGGCACGCACGATCGGGCCGGTGCTCGGCCACCACGCGGGCGTCGCCGGGCTCCCGCTGCACGCGGTCGCCTCCCACGACACCGCGTCGGCGTTCGTCGCCGCGCCGCTGCGCTCGCCGACGCGGCGCGATGCTCTCGTCGGGCACCTGGTCGCTGCTCGGCCTCGAGCTCGACGCGCCGGTGCTGACCGCCCGAGGCGCGCGAGCTTCAACCTGACCAACGAGCGCGGCATCGACGGCACGATCCGGCTGCTGCGCAACGTGATGGGCCTGTGGCTGCTGCAGGAGTGCCGGCGCCAGCTGGGACGCTCGACTACGACGAGCTGCACCGGCTCGCCGCCGCCGCGCGACCCGACGTCCCGCTGTTCGACCCCGACGACGACGTCTTCCTGACGCCCGGCGACATGCCGGCGCGGATCGCCGACGGCCTGCGCCGAGCGTCGGCCAGGCGCCGCCGGCCGGCTCGGGCGGAGACTGCGTCCGCTCGATCCTCGTGTCGCTCGCCTGCAAGTACCGCCTCGTGCTCGAGCGCCTCGAGCCGGTGAGCGGCCGCAGGTCGACTGCGTGCACGTGATCGGCGGCGGCGTCGCGCAACGAGCTGCTGTGCCGGCTGACCGCCGACGTGCTCGGCCGCGCCGGTGCTCGCGGGCCCGGTCGAGGCGACCGCGCTCGGCAACGTGCTCGTGCAGGCGCGCGCCGCCGGCGAGCTCGGCTCGCTGGCCGAGGCTGCGCGCGCGTGGCCGCCGCGTCGCTCTGCGCCGGTGCACGTACGAGCCCGGCGACCGCGCCGCGGCCGACGAGATCTACCACCGCTTCCTCACCGTGACGGCACCGAGGAGCCGGTCCGTGCCTGACCAAGGAGACGAACCTTGACCACCCAGATCGAAGCCGGCGCTCGCCGACCTCGAGATCGAGACGCCGTCGTGGGGCTACGGCGACTCCGGCACCCGCTTCGCGACCTTCCAGCAGCCGGGCCGGCCGCGCGACGTCTTCGAGCGCTCGACGACGCCGCGCGAGGTCCACCGGCTCACCGGCACCGCGCCCGCGGTCGCGCTGCACTTCCCGTGGGACGCGGTCGACGACCTCGGCGCGCTGCGCGCGCACGCCGACGGGCTCGGGCTGCGCATCGGCGCGGTCAACCCGAACCTCTTCCAGGACCCCGACTACAAGCTCGGCTCGATCACCCACCCCGACGCGGGGATCCGCGCGAAGGCGGTCGAGCACCTGCTCGAGTGCGTCGAGATCGCGCGCGAGCTCGGGCTCGACCGCGCAGTCGCTGTGGTTCGCCGACGGCACGAACTACCCGGGCCAGGACGACCTCGTCGCGCGCCGGCGGCGGATGATCGACTCGCTCTCGCAGGTCGTACGCCGCGCTGCCGGCCGAGCAGGAGCTGCTGCGTCGAGTACAAGCTCTTCGAGCCGGCGTTCTACGCCACCGACCTGGCCGACTGGGGCTCGTCGCTGCTGGCGTGCCTGAAGCTCGGCGAGCGCGCGCGGGTGCTCGTCGACCTCGGCCACCACGCCGCAGGGCGTGAACATCGAGCAGATCGTCGCGATCCTCGGCGAGGAGGGGCGGCTCGGCGGCTTCCACTTCAACAACCGCAAGTACGCCGACGACGACCTCATCGTCGGCTCGGTCAACCCGTTCGAGCTGTTCCTCGATCTTCGCGAGCTGGCGGCGGCCGGCCCGCTGCCGCGGCTGACGATCGACCAGGCCCACAACGTCGAGGCCAAGGTCGAGGCGATGGTGCTGAGCGTCGTCAACCTCCAGGAGGCCTACGCGAAGGCGCTGCTCGTCGACCGCGACGCGCTGGCGGCCGCGCAGGAGGCCGGCGACGTGCTCGGCGCGCCACGAGGCTGCTGCTCGACGCCTACAGGACCGACGTGCGGCCGCTGTGCGCACGGGTGCGCGCCGGCTCGGCGCCGCCGAGGACCCGATCGCCGCGCTGCGCGCGTCGGGCTACGCGGCGCGGAAGACCGCGCGAGCGAGGAGCCACCGAATCGCGTGGCGGGAGGCTGGGGGACATGAGCGACGCTCGACCGGATGATCGCGCCGGCCGAGGACCGCTGGCCGGCCGCGGACCAGGTGCCGGACGACGCGCTCGGCCAGGTCCTGCTCGCGTCGCACCTGCTCGGCTCCGACCGCGCGGTGTCGAACTTCGGCGGCGGCAACACGTCGGCCAAGGGCACGACCACCGACCACGTCGGCCGCGACCAGTCGGCGTGATGTGGGTCAAGGGCTCCGGCAGCGACCTGGCGACGATGCGCGAGCAGCGACTTCACGCCGCTGCGCCTGGACGAGATGCTGCCGCTGTTCGAGCGCGACGAGATGAGCGACGAGGACATGGTCGCCCACCTCGCCCGCTGCCAGATCGACCCGGCGGCGCCGCGCTCGTCGATCGAGACGCTGCTGCACGCGTTCGTCCCGGCGCCGCACGTGCACCACACGCACCCGGACGGGATCAACGTGCTGGCCGGCACGCGCGACGGGGAGCGGCTCATCGCCGAGTGCTTCGGCGAGCGAGGCGGCCTGGATCCCCTACATCCGCCCGGGCTTCACGCTCGCGCGCCAGGTCGGCGCGGCGGTGCGCGCGGACCCGACGCTCAAGCTCGTGGTGCTCGCCAAGCACGGCCTGGTCGTGTGGGGCGACACCGCCGAGGAGGCCTACCGCCGCACGATCGAGGTCATCAACCGCGCGGTCGAGTTCGTCAACGGGCGCACGCAGGGCGCGGCGCGCTTCGACGGGCCGGCGCCGCGGCCGCACCCGCCGAGCCCGGCGTGCTGCGGCGCGGTGCTGCCGGCGCTGCGCGGCGCGGTCTCGAGCGAGCGCCCCAAGGTGCTGGTGGTCGACACCTCGCCGCGCGCGCTCGAGTTCGTCTCCTCGCGGCGGCGGCCGAGCTGACGACGTCGGCGCCGCGTGCCCGGACCACCTGGTGCACACCAAGCGCGTGCCGCTGTGGATCCCGTTCGACCCGGCGCGCCGACGACGCGGCGGCGCTGGCCGCGCGGATCGCGCGAGCGCGCCGCGGCCTACCGCGAGCGAGTACCGCGCGTACGTCGAGCGCCACGGCGACGAGACGACCGAGCCGGGCGACCCGGACGCGCGCGTGGTCCTCCTCCAGCACGTCGGCCTCGTCGGCGCGGGAGTCACGCCGAAGGCCGCGCGGCTGTCGCGCGACCTCTACCACCGCGCGATCGAGGTGATGGCCGGGGCGCACGCGCTCGGCGGCTTCGTCTCGCTCGACGCGGGCGAGAGCTTCGCGGTCGAGTACTGGCCGCTCGAGCTCTACAAGCTGTCGCTGGCGCCGCCGCCGGGCGAGCTGCAGGGGCAGGTCGCGCTCGTGACCGGCGCGGCGGGCGGCATCGGCCGCGCGGTCGCCGAGCGGCTCGCCGCGGCCGGCGCCTGCGTGGCGGCGTTCGACCTCGACGCCGAGGGCGCGGCGGCGGCCGTCGCCGCGCTCGGCGACGGCGGCGTCGCCGTCGGCGGCGACGTGACGTCCGAGGACGCGGTCGAGGCGGCGTTCACCGCGGCCGTCGAGGCGTTCGGCGGCGTCGACATCGTGGTGTCGAACGCCGGCGTCGCCTCGAGCGCGCCGATCGAGGAGACCTCGCTCGCCGAGTGGGAGCGCAATCACGCCATCCTCGGGACGGGCTACTTCCTCGTCGCGCGTGCCGCCTTCAAGCTGCTGCGGCGCGCAGGCGCGCGGCGGCTCGGTGGTGTTCGTCGCGTCCAAGAACGCGCTCGTGGCGGGCAAGAACGCCGCCGCGTACTCGTCGGCCAAGGCGGCCGAGCTGCACCTCGCGCGCTGCCTCGCCGAGGAGGGCGGAGGCGGCGGGATCCGGGTCAACACGGTGAATCCGGACGCCGTCCTGCAGGGCTCCCGGATCTGGGGCTCGAGCTGGCGCGAGGAGCGCGCGGCGTCGTACGGGATCGAGCCGGACGAGCTCGAGGAGCACTACCGGCGGCGCACCACGCTCGGCGTCAACATCGTGCCCGAGGACATCGCCGAGGCCGTCCTGCACTTCGCGTCCGAGCGCCGTTCGGGGAAGAGCACGGGCAACGTCCTGAACGTCGACGGCGGAGTTCCGGCAGCATACCCGCGGTGATGCGGGTCTCGCTCTTCGTCACCTGCTTCAACGACACGCTGTTCCCGGCGACGGGCGCGGCGACCGTGACGCTGCTCGAACGGCTCGGCCACGAGGTCGAGTTCCCGCTCGCGCAGACCTGCTGCGGGCAGATGCACGGCAACACCGGCTACGAGGAGCAGGGCCAGTCGCTGGCCGACCGCTGGGAGCGCGTGTTCGCCGGCGACGAGCTCGTCGTGTCGCCGTCGGCGTCGTGCGTCGGGTACGTGCGCGAGCACGTGCCGTCGGCGCACGGGCGGCTGTTCGAGCTGACCGAGTTGCTCGTCGACCAGCTCGGCGTGACCGACGTCGGCGCGTCGTTCCCGCACCGCGTGACGCTGCACCCGACCTGCCACTCGCTGCGGCTGCTGCGCGTCGGCGACCGGCCGCGGCGGCTGCTCGAGGCGGTGCACGGGATCGACCTGGTCGACCTCGGCGAGGCGAACGAGTGCTGCGGCTTCGGCGGGACCTTCGCGATCAAGAACGCCGACACGTCGATGGCGATGCTCGGCGACAAGCTGCGGCGCGTGCTCGACACGCGCGCCGAGGTCTGCACGGCGGCCGACAACTCGTGCCTGATGCACATCGGCGGGGCGCTGAGGCGCCAGCGCGCCGGCGTGCGGACGATGCACCTCGCCGAGATCCTGGCGGCCCAGGAATGAAGGGCTTTCCCGCCGCCGCTCGCGAGACGCTGACCGACGCGCAGCTGCGGCGCAACGTCGGCAAGGCGGTGACGACGATCCGCGACAAGCGCGCGCGGGCGGTCGCCGAGCTGCCCGACTGGGAGCAGCTGCGCGACGCCGGCGCGGCGATCAAGGCGCGCGCGATGGCGACGCTGCCGGAGCAGCTCGAGCGGCTCGAGGCGTCGGTCACGCGCGCGGGCGGGACGGTGCACTGGGCGCGCGACGGCGCCGAGGCGAACGCGATCGTCGCGCAGGTCGCGCGCGCCCACGGCAGCGACGAGGTGATCAAGGTCAAGTCGCTGGCGACCGACGAGATCGGGCTCAACGAGGCGCTCGCCGAGCAGGGCATCGCCGCGATCGAGACCGACCTGGCCGAGCTGATCGTGCAGCTCGCGGGCGACAAGCAGTCGCACATCCTCGTGCCGGCGATCCACTTCAACCGCGCGGAGATCCGGCGGCTGTTCGAGCGCACGATCGTCGAGCGAGAAGCTCGGCAACGAGGCCGCGGCGATCGCCGAGGCGGCGCGCCGCCACCTGCGCGCGAAGTTCCTGTCCGTGCCGGTCGCCGTGTCGGGCGCGAACTTCGGCGTGGCCGAGACCGGGACCGTGGTGGTCGTCGAGTCCGAGGGCAACGGGCGCATGTGCCGACGCTGCCGAAGGCGCTCGTGACCGTGATGGGGATCGAGAAGGTGCTGCCGCAGTGGCGCGACCTCGAGGTGATGCTCCAGCTGCTGCCGCGCTCCTCGACGGCCGAGCGGATGAACCCGTACACGTCGCTGTGGACCGGCGTGCGCGACGGCGACGGCCCGCAGGAGTTCCACCTGATCCTGCTCGACGGCGGGCGCACGAACGTGCTCGCCGACGAGGTCGGCCGCCAGGCGCTGCACTGCATCCGCTGCTCGGCCTGCCTGAACGTGTGCCCGGTCTACTCGCGCGTCGGCGGGCAGGCGTACGAGTCCGTCTACCCGGGCCCGATCGGCGCGGTCCTGTCGCCGCAGCTGTTCGGGCTCGACGCGCACCCGACGCTGCCGTGGGCGTCGTCGCTGTGCGGCGCCTGCTACGACGCCTGCCCGGTCAAGATCGACATCCCGTCGCTGCTCGTGCACCTGCGCGGGCGCGTCGTGCGCGAGGAGAAGTCGCGCTTCAGCCCCGAGGCGCTGGCGATGCGCGCGGTGGCGGGCGCGTTCTCGTCGCAGGACCGCTACGAGCGCGCGCAGCAGCTGGCCAAGCTCGGCCGCGGGCCGGTCGCGAAGGCGGCGCTGCCGGGCTGGACGGCGATGCGCGAGCTGCCCGAGCCGCCGAAGCAGACGTTCCGGGAGTGGTGGCGTGAGCACCGCGCGTGACGACGTGCTCGCGCGCATCCGCGCCGCGCTCGGCCCGGACGTGGCGGTGCCGGACGTGCCGCGCGAGTACCGCGGGGCGGGCGAGCCGGCCGACCCGGGCGTCGTCGAGCGGTTCTGCGAGCGCGTCGCCGACTACCGCGCGACGGTGACGCGGCTCGCCGCCGACGAGCTGCCCGCCGCGGTCGAGCGGCTGTGCGCCGAGCGCGGCGCGACGCGGATCGCGGTGCCGCCCGGCGGGCCGCCCGAGCTGCGCGGCGTCGAGGTCGTGGTCGACGACCCGCCGCTCTCCGCCGCGGCGCTCGACGCGCTCGACGGCGTGCTCACCGGCTGCGCGCTGGCGATCGCCGAGACCGGCACGATCGTGCTCGACGCCGGCGAGCGCTCCGGCCGCCGCGCGCTCACGCTCGTGCCCGACTGGCACATCTGCGTCGTCGAGGCCGCGGCGGTCGTCGCCGGCGTCCCGGACGCGATCGCGGCGCTCGCCCCGGCCGCCGCCGACGGCCGCCCGATCACGCTCGTCTCCGGCCCGTCGGCGACGTCGGACATCGAGCTCGACCGCGTCGAGGGCGTGCACGGCCCGCGCACGCTCGACGTGCTCGTGGTCAGCTAGCGACGCGCGGCGCGACCTGGCTGAGCAGCTCGACGTCCTCGTAGCGCCCGGTCATGTCGACGAACTCGAAGCCGCGCGTCTTGTGGATCAGGAACTGCCGGTGCGGCAGCCCGTAGACCTTGGCGTCGACGGCCTCGGCGAAGTAGAGGGCGAACGGGAACACCAGCGTCGGCTCGTACTCGTCGCCGTGCTGCCAGATCGTCGGGGAGAAGTCGTCGCCGCCGAGCCAGCCGCCCGGCCGGACCTTGTCGTAGGCCTTCACGAGGTCGATCGTGATGCCGCGCAGCGTGTGGTCGCCGTCGACGTAGAGGAAGTCGAGCGACGCGTCGGGGATCTTGTGGACGACGTCGGCCGTCTTGCCCCGCAGCACCTTGCGCTTGGCGCTCCAGGCCGCGGTCTTGTCCATCGTCTCCTCGAAGAAGCGCTGGAACTGCTTGTCCTGCTTGTTGGCCGGCTTGTTCCAGTCCTCGAGGTGCTTCCAGGGGTCGATCATGTAGTACGTCTGCAAGGCGTCCGCGTCCGCCAGCAGGCGCGCGGCGTAGTCGCCCCGGTAGACACCGATCTCGGCCATCCGGCGGATGCCCGCGGCCTGGACGAACTGCGACCAGAGGTCCAGGCGCGTGCCGGCGCCGTCGGCGATCTGGCGCAGCTTCTGCGGCGGCACGGCCGGCAGCTTGGGTCGTCGAAGTCGGTTCAGCATCGTCAGTAGTCGGTGGTTCGCGCCCGATGGCGCGGGACCGCCTTATATCGCGGCGCTCCGCCGCGGTGCCACAGCGCTTCGTCCACGGCCATGGCCGTCGTCCCTCCGTGCGCGGCGACCAGCAGCTCGACCGCATGGACCGCACAGGCACGAATCTCGACCTCTTCGATCGAGTCGTGGCGCAGGAGGGTACCGGTCTCGATCCGGTCGGCGAGATCCGGGTCCAGCTCGAGCACGCCGTCGAGGCGCAGGACGTGCGGCACGAGGTTGTCGGCGAACAGCGTGAGGTCGGCGAGATCGCCGGCGGGGGCGACGCCGGCGCGGGCGAGGTCGGCGGCGGCGATCTGGGCGCGCTTGAAGAACGGGACCTCGTCGCCGTCGTAGGGCGAGACGTCGCGCCACGCCGGCTCGTCGCCGAGCCGCGCCGCGAGCCGGACGGCGCTGCCGTCCCCGCTGCGCGCGAGCGCGAGGAACGACCCGTGCTCGCGCACGAGCGCGCCGAGCGCGTTCAGGTGGGCGGCGTAGTGGCCCATCAGCTCGTGACCCGGGTCCTGATCCAGGACGGCCGCGATCCGCGCGGGCGTGATCGCGGCGAGCTCCGCAGCGGTGAACGGTCCGTGCGCCTTCAGGCCGGCCTCGACGGTGCGGAAGCCGGACAGGCCGGGCGGCTTGCGCAGGGTCGGGAACCAGCCGCTGCCGAAGTTGATCGCGTCGAGCGCGAGGATCTCGGCGGCGGCGCGCTCCGGGTCGCCGGGCTCCGCGGCCGCCGCGGGCGCGGCGGCGGGCAGCGTCCGCGCGTACGGCGCGATCGCCGCGTCGACGATGCCGACGTGGCGCGCGCGGGCCGCGACCCGCGCCGCGGCCGCGCGAACGTCGCCGGTCAGGCTCAGCGGACCACCAGGACCGGGCGCTCCGTGTGGTGCAGCACGCCGGTGGAGACGCTGCCGAGGACGGTCGCGGCCAGCGTCGAGCGCCCGCGCGAGCCGACGACGATCGCGCTCGCGTCGAGGTCCTCCGCGCAGTCGATGATCGCCTTGAAGAACGGCCCGCCGGAGCGGATCGCGCGCGACTCGACCTCGAAGCCCGCCGCGCGCGCCAGCGTCGGCGCCCTCGGCCGCCAGCGCCTCCGCCTCCTCGCGATTCGCCTCGTCGAGGTCGTTCACCGCCTCGCGCACCATGTCGCCGGGCATCGCCAGCAGCGCGCCGGGCGCGGCTTCCTCGAAGGTCGTCCAGGCCGTGGCGACGACCGCCGGGCCGGGCTTGAGGATGGTGCCGGCGCGCTCGATCGCGGCGCGCGCGTGGGGAGATCCGTCGAAGGCGAAGAGCACGGTCATGCCGGGCATCGTGGCACGTCCACGACGCGCTCTATCGTGAGCCTGGATGCCGCAGGACACCGCCGCAGTCGACGCTCTCCTGGAAGGCCTGAACGAGCCGCAGCGCGACGCGGTGACGAGCGGGCCCGGCCCGCTGCTGATCCTCGCGGGCGCCGGGTCGGGCAAGACGCGCGTGCTCACGCACCGGATCGCCTACCTGCTGCGCACGGGCCAGGCGCGGGCGGACGAGATCCTCGCGATCACGTTCACCAACAAGGCGGCGCAGGAGATGCGCGAGCGGGTCGAGCTGCTCGTCGGCCGCGCCACGCGCGCCATGTGGGTCATGACCTTCCACTCGGCCTGCGCGCGGATGCTGCGCGCCGACGCCCAGCGGCTCGGCTACACGCGCCAGTTCACGATCTACGACGGGGCCGACTCGCGGCGGCTGATCAAGAAGTGCATCGACGACCTCGACATCGACCCGAAGCGCTTCACGCCGCGGGCGATGCAGTCGCAGATCTCCGACGCGAAGAACAAGCTGCGCTCGTCCGAGGACTACCGCGGCATCGTCGGCTCGTTCTTCGAGCAGACGGTCGCCGACGTCTACGAGCACTACGAGCGCGAGCTGCACCGCATGAACGCGATGGACTTCGACGACCTGCTCGTCCGCTCGGTCAACCTGCTCGAGCTCTTCCAGGAGGTCCGCGACCGCTACGCGCAGGCGTTCCGCTGGATCCTCGTCGACGAGTACCAGGACACGAACCACGCCCAGTACCGCTGGCTCCAGCTCCTGAGCTCCGAGCACCGCAACCTCGCGGTGGTCGGGGACGACGATCAGTGCCTGGTCGAGGGCACGCCGGTGCGGATGGCGGACGGGACGGAACGGCCGATCGAGCAGATCGTGCCCGGCGACGAGGTCTCTCCTGCTACGGCAGCGGCGACTTCCGGGCTGCGCGGGTCACCCGTACGCACGAGCTCGTTCCGCACGGACGGGGTCCGTATCCGCACCCGCGGCGGCCGCGAGCTCGTCAGCACCCCCGAGCACACGCACTTCGCCGGCTTCCGGACAGGCCTCACGCCGGACACGCACGTCACCTACCTCATGTCCCGTGAGGACAAGGGCTTCAGGGTCGGCGTAAGCCGGACCTACCGGGACCGCGACGGCAAGGTCACGCGACCGGAGTCGCCACGCGAGCCACTGCACGAGCGTGCCGACGCCGCCTGGGTCGTTCGGCCTGCACGACACCGAGGCAGAGGCTCGGGTGAGCGAGGCCGAGCTGTCGCTGCGGCACGGGATCCCGACGCTGCCGTTCAAGGCTCGGCCGCGTGGAGCCGCGCAAGGGGCTCGTCGGGAGCCAGGCGCTGATCGACCGGGTGTTCTCGAGCATCGACAGCGTCAACGGCGGTCTGGCGCTGCTCGAGGAGGAGGGACTGCTGCGATCGACCATCCCCACCACCTGCCGGCGAGCCATCGAGGGGCGGCGGCGCAACGTCACCGTGACCCTGTGCGGCGACCGGCGCGGGCGGACGCCGATGCACACGCATCGCGGTCGGCGGACGTGATCCGGACGCGCGCCGCGCGCTCGAATCGCTCGGACTCAACGTCCGCCCGGCGGGGAACGGGTCCGAGAGCTGGCGCTACGAGTCGGCGTTCAAGGACTTCGACGACATCGCGGACATCGTGTGGCAGATCCATTCCGTGCTCCCGGTGAGCGTGCGCTGCGTCGCGCGCCTCGGCGCGAAGGACGGGCGCTCGAACCGGCTGCCCGTTCATTCCGGCGGGCTCGGTACGGCCCGGCATGCAGATGTTCGTGGAGGGCGGCGGCTACGACGTGGTCGAGTCCGTGGAGCGGGTGTCGCTCGACCGGCCGGTGTACGACGTCGACGTCGAGCACACCCACAACTTCGTGGCCGCGGGTGTGGTGACGCACAACTCGGTCTAGGCTTCCGCGGAGCCGACATCCGCAACATCCTCGACTTCGAGGAGGACTACGTGGACGCCCACGTGGTCAAGCTCGAGCAGAACTACCGGTCGACGCAGACGATCCTGTCGGCGGCGAACGCGGTCGTGTCCCACAACCGCGGGCGCAAGTCGAAGGCGCTGTGGACCGACATCGGCGAGGGTGACCCGATCCGGGTGCGGGAGCTGGCCGACGAGCACGCCGAGGGGCGGTTCGTGGCGGCCGAGATCCAGCGGATGGTCGACGAGGGCGTCTCGCGCAGCGAGATCGCGGTCTTCTACCGCACGAACGCGCAGTCGCGGGTGCTCGAGGACATGCTGGTGCGGGCCCAGATCGGCTACCAGGTGATCGGCGGCACGAAGTTCTACGAGCGGGCCGAGATCCGTGACGCGGTGCAGTACCTCACCTTCCTCGTCAACCCGCAGGACGCCGGCGCGTTCACGCGGATCTCGAACTCGCCCAAGCGCGGGCTCGGGCAGACGTCGCTGTCGCGCGTCCTCAGCCATGCCGACACGATGGGCGTGCCGGTGTGGGAGGCGGCCGAGGCGCCGGAGGCGATCCCCGGGCTCGGGACGGCGGCGCAGAAGGCGCTGCGGCGCTTCATGTCGACGATGGAGCGGCTGCGCGAGCGGGTCGAGGCCGGCGCCCCGGTCGGCGAGCTGCTGCAGGAGACGCTGTCGGAGACCGGCTACATCGACGCGCTCGCGGTCGAGCGGACGATCGAGGCGCAAGGGCGGATCGAGAACCTCGAGGAGCTCGTCCAGGTCGCCCGCGAGTACGACATGAACGCGGAGGAGGGCTCGCTCGGCGAGTTCCTGCAGCAGATCTCGCTGCTCGCCGACGCCGACAACCTGCGCGACGACGAGGGCCTCGTGACGCTGATGACCCTCCACAACGCCAAGGGCCTCGAGTTCCCGATCGTGTTCATCCTCGGCATGGAGGACGGCGTGTTCCCGCACTCGCGGGCGCTCGACGAGGGCGACGTCGAGGAGGAGCGCCGGCTCGCGTACGTCGGCATCACCCGCGCGATGCGCGACCTGACGCTGACCTGGGCGCGCCGCCGCAACTCGTTCGGGGCCGGCTCGTACGGGATCCGGTCGCGGTTCATCGACGAGATCCCGGTCGACCTGACCGACCAGCCGGCGCGCGCCCGCGCCGGGCTGCCGACCGGGCGCGTCGCCTCGTGGGCGGGCGCCGCCGCGGCCTCGGCGGAGATGTCGGGCGGCAGCGTCCGCGAGGACAACGCCGGTCAGGTGTTCCGGATGGGCGACGACGTCATCCACGCCGCGTTCGGCGAGGGCGTCGTGACGGGGATGGAGCCGGGCGGCATCGTCGTCGTCCGCTTCGCGGGCGACGGCAGCGAGCGCAAGCTGATGGCCGACTTCGCGCCGATCCGCCGCCGCTAGGACCTAGCCGAGGCGGTAGTTGAGGTAGACCACGCCGTGGTCGAAGGCGCGGCTGCCGGCCAGCGTCATCGCCAGCGGGGCGGCACCGTCGGGGAACAGCCGCGGCCCGCCGCCACGGGTCAGCGGGTAGACGAGCAGGTGCAGCTCGTCGACCAGCCCGTCGGCGAGCATCGCCCGCACGAGCGTGCCGCTGCCGCTGACGTAGAGCTCGCCCGTCTCGGCCTTGAGCTGCCGGATGCGGTCGGCGTCGTAGGCGCCGATCGTCTGCGAGTTGCGCCAGGTGGGGTCCTTCAGCGTCGAGGACACCACGTACTTCGGCGTCTCGTTGAAGAACTCGGTCCCCGGATCGCCGTCGGTGCGGGTCGACCACGGCCCCTCGAACTCCTCGTACGTCTGCCGCCCCAGCAGGATCCCCTCGCAGCGGGCGGTGACCGCCTCGAGGACCTCGATCATCCCGGCAGGAACTCGAAGTCGAACGTCCAGGTCGGCGCGTCGATGACGCCGTCCGCCGTCATGAACTCGTGCCGTGCGAACGCTATCATTCGGACGGTGAATCTATGACTTCAACGTCCGAAAGCGAGCTTCCGCTGATCGGCCAGCCGTTCGCGGTCGAGCTCGCCAACACCCACTACGTCAACGAGCACGCCGACCGCGACTTCCTCGGGGACGCCGCGGGGATCGCGGCCTGGTTCGCCGCCGTCGACGGCGACCTCGCGGTCCCGCGACCGCTGACCGAGCCGCCCGCCACTGCGCTGCGCGCGGTGCGCGACGCCACGCGGCAGCTCCTCACCGAGCTGACCGACGGCCGCCGCCCGCTCTCCGCGCAGGCCGCTGCCGTGCTGCACGACGCGTCGCGCAGCGCCTGCGCGCACCTCGCGCTCGACGTGGCGGGCGAAGCGCCGAGCTGGCACCTGCATGTGGACGGGCCGGACGCGGACGTGCTCGTCGCCACCGTCGCCGCGCGCAGCATCCTCTTCCTCGGCGGCGAAGAGGCCCGCAGCGTCCGCCGCTGCGCGCGGGCGGCATGCCCGCTGCTGTTCGTGCAGCGCCACCGTGCGCGCCGCTTCTGCAGCGAGTACTGCTCGCACAGCGTGCGCCAGGCCCGCTACTACCGCGCGCACCGCCCATGATCGCGCCGCCGTTCGTCACCCGCGCCGGCCTCGCCGCCGACCTGCGGCGGCTCGGGCTCGCCCCAGGCGACGCCGTGCTGGCCCACGGCGCGCTGAGCCGGATCGGGCGGCTGCTCAACGGCCCCGACGCCGTGGTCGGCGCGCTGCTCGACGCGGTCTCGCCGGGCGGCACCGTGCTCGCCTACACGGACTGGGACGCGCGCTACGACGAGCTGCTCGACGCCGGCGGGCGCGTGCCGGAGGCGTGGCGCGAGCACCTGCCGCCGTTCGACGCCCGCCGGTCGCGCTCCGCGCGCGACAACGGCGCGCTGCCCGAGTTCCTGCGCACATGGCCCGAGGCCCGGCGCAGTGGCAGCCCGGGCGCGTCGATGGCGGCGATCGGCGCGGACGCCGAGCACTTCACCGCCGACCACCCGCTCGACTACGGCTACGGCCCCGGCTCGCCGCTGGCCAAGCTGGTGGCGGCGGGCGGCAAGGTGGCGATGATCGGCGCGCCGTGGGACACGATGACGCTGCTGCACCACGCCGAGCACCTGGCGGACATCCCCGGCAAGCGGGTGATCCGCTACGAGGTCCCGTTCGCCGCCGGCGGCAGCGTCGAGTGGCGGATGCTCGAGGAGTTCGACACGAGCCGGCCGGTGGTCGAGGGTCTCGCCGAGGACTTCTTCGCCACGATCGTGTCGGAGTTCGTCGGCGCCCACGAGCACGCGCGCGGCCCAGTCGGCGCGGCCGACACGCTGGTCGTCGACGCGGCGTCCGTGTGCGCGTTCGCGGTCCGCTGGCTCGAGCGCACGCGTGGGGTTCCCCGCACTGACCCGCCCGCGACCGCCGCATAGCGTTCGCGACCGTGCGCCGGCTACTCGCTTTCGTCTGCGTCGTCGTCTTCGTCGACACGATGTTCTACGCCGCGATCGTGCCGCTGCTGCCGGAGCTGCGCGAGCAGTTCGGGCTCTCGAAGTCGGGCGCCGGCGTGCTGGCGGCCGCCTACGCCGCGGGCACGTTCGCGGGGGCGATCCCCGGCGGCTGGCTGGCGGCGCGCGTCGGGACCCGGCGGACGGTGCTGCTCGGGCTCGGCCTGATGACCGCGGCGAGCGTGGTCTTCGCGTTCGCCGACAACGTGGTGGTGCTCGACGTCGCGCGCTTCATGCAGGGCGTCGGCGGCGCGGCGTCGTGGGCGGGCGCGCTCGGCTGGCTGATCGAGGCGGCGCCGCGCGAGCGGCGCGGCGAGCTGATCGGCACCGCCCTCGCCGCCGCGGTCGCCGGCTCGCTGTTCGGGCCCGTGATCGGCGCGGGGGCCGAGGGCATCGGGCACGAGATCGTGTTCGGCGGCGTCGCCGTGCTCGGCGTCGTGCTGATGGTCTGGGCCACGCGGATGACGGGTGGCGGGCGCGGCGCCGACCAGAGCCTGCGCACGCTCTTCTCCTCGGTCACCGACCGTCGGGTGGCCGCCGGGATGTGGCTGACCGCGTTGCCGGGCGTGCTGTTCTCGACGGTCAGCGTGCTCGGGGCGCTGCGGCTCGACGAGCTCGGCGCGACGACGGCCGCGATCGCCGCCGTGTTCCTCGTCGCCGCCGCCCTGGAGGCGTTCGTCGGCCCGATCGTCGGCCGCCTGTCCGACCGCCGCGGCCGGCTGATCCCGAGCATGCTCGGCGTGGCCGGGGGAGGGGCGATGATGCTCGTCGTGCCGTGGCCCGACACGGCCTGGCTGCTGGCCGGAGCGATCGTCGTCGCCGCGCCGCTGATCGGGGCGCTCTACGCGCCGGCGATGGCGATGATGAGCGACGGCGCCGAGGCGTTCGGCATCGCGCAGGGCTTCGCGTTCGCGCTCGTCAACCTCGCCTGGGCGACCGGCCAGACCGCCGGCGCGGCGGGCAGCGCGCGGCTCGCCGACCTGACCAGCGATCAGGTTCCGTACTTCGTGCTCGCGGGGGTGTGCGCGGTGACGCTGGCCGTGCTCGTGCGCGCCTGGAGCCGGCGCGCCGTGCCGGCCTGACCTCCGACGTTCGTCCCGCGGGACGGCCGGGAATCATGAGTGCACCATGGCTTCCACACCCAAAGGCCGCGACAGCGCGATGGTCGCGAACGGCAGGCGCCTGCTGATCGCCGGCGCCATCCTGATCGCGATCGGGGTCGCGCTGGTGCTCATCCTCGACGATCTCGGCGACGGCATCGGAATGGCGATCGCGGCGCTCGGCGCGGTCCCGGCCGTCGCCGGCGTGGGACTGATGCTCGCCGCCCTCGTCGAGCGCCGCTCGCGTGCCGGGAAGCCGTTCGCCTGATCAGCTTGTAGCCTGCCCGCCGCAATGACGGCCGGGATCATCGACGGGAAGGCGATCGCGCAGCAGGTGCGATCGGAGATCGCGACCGAGGTCGCCGACTGGGTCGGCACCGGCAAGCCCGCGCCGGGGCTGGCGACCGTGCTCGTCGGCGACGACCCGGCGAGCGCCGTCTACGTCGGCGGCAAGCAGCGGGCGAGCGCCGAGGTCGGGATCGAGGGCTTCGACCACCGGCTGGCGCACGAGGCATCCCACGACGAGGTCGCGACCCTGCTCGAGCACCTCAACGCCGACGAGCGCGTGTCCGGCATCCTGCTCCAGCTCCCGACTCCGCCGCAGGTCGACGGCCCGGCGCTGACCGAGCTGATCGACCCCGCGAAGGACGTCGACGGCCTGACGCCGATCAGCGCCGGACTGCTGGCCAAGGGCCGGCCCGGCCTGCGCCCGTGCACGCCGCAGGGCGTGATCGAGCTGCTGCGGCGCCACGACGTCGAGCTCGAGGGCGCCGAGGCGGTCGTCGTCGGCCGCTCGGACCTCGTCGGCAAGCCGCTCGCCGCCCTGCTCCTGCAGGCCAACGCGACCGTGACCACGTGCCACTCGCGCACGCACGACCTCGCCGCCGTCTGCCGCCGCGCGGACGTGCTCGTCGCCGCCGTCGGCCGGCCCGGCCTCGTCCAGGGCGACTGGGTCAAGCCCGGCGCCGTGGTGATCGACGTCGGCACGAACCGCACCGCCGACGGCCTGACCGGCGACGTCGACTTCCCGGCCGCCGCCGAGCGCGCGCGGCTGATCACGCCCGTCCCCGGCGGCGTCGGGCCGATGACGATCGCGATGCTGCTCCGGAACACGCTGCTGGCCGCCCGCGCGCAATGGACGTGAGGCGCCTGCGGCCGGGGGAGTGGCTCGCGCTCGCGGGCGGGGTCGCGCTGCTCGTCTCGCTGTTCAGCACCTGGTACACGGTCTCGGCCGGCCTGCTCACCGCCCGCGCGAGCGGCTGGCAGGCCTTCACGGTGATCGACGTGCTGCTCGCGCTCGTCGCGGCCGCCGGCATCGCGCTCGCGGTCATCCAGGCCGTGCAGACGCGGCCCGCGCTGCCGGTCGCCGCCTCGGTGCTGCTCGTGCCGGTCGGCTTCCTCGGCATCCTGCTCGTCGTCTTCCGGCTGATCTTCCAGCCCGGCGCGAACGAGCTCGTGGACCTCGGCGCCGGCGCCTGGCTCGGGCTCGCCGCCACGCTCGCGATCACCGCCGGCGCGTGGCTGTCGATCGGCGACGAGCGGGTGAGCCACGTCCCGCCCGGCCCCGAGCCGGAGCTACGCGAGCTCGCCACCTAGAATCGCTGCCGATGCTGAGCCGAGACCAGGTCCTGCACGTCGCCAGGCTCGCCCGCCTGGAGCTCACCGATGCCGAGGTCGAGCGCTTCTCGGGCGAGCTCTCGAAGGTCCTCGACTACGTCGAGACGATCGACGAGCTCGACCTCGAGGGCGTCGAGCCGACGAGCCACGTGATCGCGGTCGAGAACGCGCTGCGCGCCGACGAGCCGCGCCCGTCGCTGCCCGTCGAGGCCGCGCTCGAGAACGCGCCCGACCCGGCGCTGGGCGGCTTCCGCGTCCCGAGCCCCGGGGCGAGCTGATGGACCTGCTCGAGCTGACCGCGGCCGAGGCCGCGGAGCGCGTGCGCGCCGGCGAGGTCGCCGCCGCCGACCTCTGGACCGCGTACCGCGAGCGCGCCGCCGCCGACGAGCTCAACGCCTTCACGTGGGTCTCCGGCGACGCGGCGCCGCCCGCGACCGGCGACGGCCCGCTGGCCGGCGTGCCGATCGGCGTCAAGGACCTCTTCTGCACCAAGGGCATCCCGAGCCAGGCCGGCTCGAAGATCCTCGAGGGCTACCGCCCGCCGTACACGGCGACCGCCGTCGAGCGGCTCGAGCAGGCCGGCGCGCCCGTCCTCGCCAAGACCAACCAGGACGAGTTCGCGATGGGCTCGTCGAACGAGAACTCCGCCTACGGGCCGGTGCTGAACCCGTGGGACCGCACGCGCGTGCCGGGCGGCTCGTCCGGCGGCTCGGCCGCGGCGGTCGCCGCCGGCCTCGTGCCGTGGGCGATCGGCACCGACACCGGCGGCTCGATCCGCCAGCCGGCCGCGCTCTGCGGGATCGTCGGCCTCAAGCCGACCTACGGCGCGATCTCGCGCTACGGCATGATCGCCTTCGCCTCCTCGCTCGACCAGGCCGGCCCGTTCACGCGCGACGTCGACCGACGCGGCGCTGCTGCTCGAGGCGATGGCCGGCGCCGACCCGCTGCGACTCGACGTCGCTCGGCCTGCCCGAGCCGGTCCGCCCGCCGACGCGCGACCGACCTCAAGGGCATCCGCCTCGGCGTGCCGGAGGAGCTGACCGGCGAGGGCATCGAGCCGGGCGTGCTCGAGGCCTTCAACGCGACGCTCGACCTCGCCCGCGAGCTCGGCGCGACCGTCGCACCCGATCCAGCTCCCGCACGCGCCGCACGGCCTCGCCGCCTACTACCTGATCGCGCCCGCCGAGTGCTCGAGCAACCTCGCCCGCTACGACGGCGTCCGCTACGGCCTGCGCGCCGGCGACGGCGACCTGCTGAGCATGTACACCGAGACGCGCGAGCAGGGCTTCGGCGCCGAGGTCAAGCGCCGCGTCATGCTCGGCACCTACGCGCTGTCGAGCGGCTACTACGACGCCTACTACGGCCGCGCCCAGAAGGTCCGCACGCTGATCGCGCGCGACTTCACCGACGCGTGGGCGAACGTCGACCTCGTGGTCTCGCCGACCGCGCCCGGCGTCGCGTTCGAGCTCGGCGCCAAGACCGCCGACCCGCTCGCGATGTACCTCAACGACTTCTGCACGGTCCCGATGTCGCTGGCCGGCATCCCGGCGATCTCGATCCCGAACGGCCTCGCCGGCGGGCTGCCGACCGGCTTCCAGCTCGCCGGCCCCGCGTTCAGCGAGAACCGCATCCTCGACGCCGCGCACGCGCTCGAGCGGGCGATCGGCTTCGACGGCTCGGGAGCGCGCGCATGACGCAGTTCGAGCCGGTGATCGGCCTGGAGATCCACGTGCAGCTCTCGACGCGGACGAAGATGTTCTGCGGCTGCGCGCTGAGCTTCGGCGAGGAGCCGAACACGCGCACCTGCCCGGTCTGCCTCGGCCTGCCCGGCACGCTGCCGGTGATCAACGCCCAGGCCGTCCAGTTCGGGCTGATGATGGGGCTGGCGCTCGGCTGCGAGATCGCCCCGCGGTCGATCTTCCACCGCAAGAACTACTTCTATCCCGACCTCGCCAAGGGCTACCAGATCTCCCAGTACGACATCCCGCTGTGCGCGGGCGGCCACCTGGGCGACGTGCGGCTGCACCGCATCCACCTCGAGGAGGACGCGGCGAAGCTCGTGCACGTCGGCGAGTCCGGCCGCATCCACGGCTCCGACGCGTCGATCGTCGACTACAACCGCGGCGGCACGCCGCTGGCGGAGATCGTGACCGAGCCCGACCTGCGCTCGGCCGAGCAGGCGCGCGACTGGCTCAACCTGCTGCGCGAGACGCTGCGCCAGCTCGGGGTCAGCGACGTGAACATGGAGGAGGGGTCGCTGCGCTGCGACGCCAACGTCTCGATCCGGCCCGTGGGCAGCACCGAGCTGGGCACGAAGGCCGAGCTCAAGAACATGAACTCGTTCCGCTTCCTGATGCAGGGCATCAACGCCGAGATCGCGCGCCAGACCGCGCTCGTCGAGGCCGGCGAGCGCGTCGTCCAGGAGACGCTGCACTTCGACCCGGTGTCGGGCCGGCTGACGCCGCTGCGGTCGAAGGAGGAGGCGCACGACTACCGCTACTTCCCGGAGCCCGACCTCGTCCCGGTCGCCCCGACCGACGCGATGCTGGCCGCGGCCCGCGAGGCGCTGCCCGAGCTGCCCGCGGTCCGTGTCGCGCGCTACGAGAGCGCCGGGCTGGCGCCCGACGCCGCGCGGCTGCTCGCCTTCGAGCCCGCCTGGGGCGACTTCTACGAGGCGACGGCCGCCGCGACCAGCGCGCCCGCCCGCACCGTCGCCAACTGGGTGACCGAGCTGCGCGGGCGCCCGGACGCGCCCGGCAACGTCGAGCCCGCCGCGCTGGCCGGGCTCGTCGACCTCGTCGAGTCGCGCGCCGTCACCGCCGGCAGCGGCCGCACGGTGCTCGACCGGCTGGTCGCCGACGGCGGCGACCCGGCCGCGATCGTCGAGCGCGAGGACCTCGGCGCGCTCGGCGACTCGGGTGAGCTCGCCGGCATCGTCGCCAAGGTGATCGCCGACAACCCCGACGTGGCCGAGCGCGTGCGCGGCGGCAACGCGAAGGCGATCGGCGCCCTCGTCGGCCCCGTCATGCGGGAGACGAAGGGCAAGGCGGACGGCGGCGAGGTCAACCGCCTGCTGCGCGAGCAGCTGGGGGTCTGACGCCCCACGTGAGCGTCAGCGGCTCGAGCGTCTCCTCGACCCGCTCCTCGTCCGTGGCGTAGATCCGCCGCGGCGCGCTCCCGAAGCGCACGGTGTAGACGCCGTAGCGCAGCTCCTCCTCGTCGGCCGGCAGCCCGCGCACGTACGCGAGCCCGCGGCCGTCCGGCGCCCACGCCGCCGAGACGACGCGATCGACCTCGACCGGCGCCGGGACCACGTCGCCGCCGGAGATCAGCCGCAGCCGGCCGCCGCGGGTCGTCATCAGCATCGTCGGGCCGGTCGGCGCCCAGTCGACCGCCGCCGCGCGCGTGGCGATCCGCTGCCGGACGGCGCCGTCGAGCCCGATCACGACGACCGCCCCGGTCGGCGACACGTACGCGATCCGGCGCCCGTTGCGCGAGAAGTCCGGCTCCGAGCCGGCGCGCAGCCGTCGCCGCCCGCTCCCGTCGCTCCGCGCCGTCCAGACCCACGAGCGGCCGCGCCGGACCTGCGTGTACGCCACCTGGCGGCCGCCCGGCGCGATCGCCGGCTCGCTCTCGGTCGCGATCGGCAGCACCCGCACGTCGGACCCGTCCGCGTCCATCAGCGCCAGCCGCGTGCCGCGCACGAACAGGATCGTGCGCCCGTCGGCCGTCACGTCCGGGTACGCGGCGCGCGGCGCGCCCTCGACGGCGCACGGGTCGGCGGTCAGGAGGCGGGTGGCCGAGCCCTGCGCGTCGATCGTGGCGATCGCCGAGCCGTCGCAGCCGAAGGTCCAGTTGAAGGCGAGCAGGGCGAGCGCGAGCTTCATCTCGCGTCAACCTCCCAGACGTCGACCAGCGCTGCAATGCGCTCGATCAGCAGCCGCCGGTGGCGGTCCTCGACGTCGATCGCCAGCGCGAGCCCGGCGGCGCCGTCGGCGCGGCCGCGGGCGAAGGCGAGCGAGACGATCGCGCCCTGCCGGCGGGCGAGCGTCGCGAGCACGCGCGCGGGGACGTCGGGCCGGTCGGTGACCACGAGATCGAGGTGGCAGAGCATGGGACGGACTCCTTCCGGTCCCGGGCCCGCGGTTCGCCGTCTCCCCTTAGGCCCGAGACGATCGAGCCTGCGACGAGGGCAGGTGCTAGGCGGGAATGATGCGGACCAGCTGCATCGGCGCGGAGCGTACCATTGCCCCATGGGACGACTCATCCGCATGGACGACACGGGCCACTCGACGCTCGCGGAATGGACCCAGGAGGACGCGGCGGCGGTCGAAGCCGCGACGGCGGCACTGCGCGCCGAGCTCGACGCCGGGCTGTACGCCGTCGTCAGCGAGGGCGAAGGCCGCGCGCGGCAGGTCGACGACGCTGCCGGTCGACGCCGACCTGGTGATCCTGCGGCGGCCGATCGCGGGTGGCTGACAGCGCTGCCGGAGACGGCGGCCGTGCATTGGCGGCCGCGCGTCGGCGCCGCCGACCTGCGGCGCCGCGGCCGGCTGTGGACGGCGACGTCGCTCGCGCACACCGTCCCGTTCTCCGCGACCGCGGTGCTGCTGTTCGCGATCGAGCCGCTGTCCGCGCCCGTCGGCGCGATCCTGCTCGCCCACGCGTGGGCGATCCCGGAGCTGTACGCCAAGCGCGGCGCGAACGTGCGTGCGCTCGCGGCCGCGCGCCGGCGACGAGCCCGAGCGGACCGCCCTCGGGCTGCTCGGCGACCTCGTCGGGCACGAGGCGCGCGAGCTGCACGCCCGCACCGGCCTGATCCTCGAGCGCGGCGCGCTCGGCGTCTGGCTCGTGGGGGAGGCCGGTGCGCTGCTCGTCCGGCCCGGCGGCCGCCGCGTCGACTGCTGGTGCGTGCACGTCGAGGACCGCAAGCTGCCGAGCGCGGACCGGATCGCCCATCTGCTGCTCGCGCTGCGCACCGACGAGGCGGGCTTCGCCACCGTCGCCAACCTCGCCTTCAGCGGCGCGCCCTGGCGCGTCCGCCGCCGCATCCCGCCGCAGCGCCGCCCCGCGCTCGACGCCGCGGTCCGCGTCGCCCGCGGCTAGCGCCCGCTCGACCGCGTGTCGAAGCCGGCCGCGCGCATTTTCGACGCCCGGTCCATGCCGGCGGAGGCCGTCCAGGTCGATCATGCTCTCCATGAGCGCCACCTCCCCCGCAGCGCCCACCGTCCGCAGACTTGTCCTCGTGCCGAGCGCCACGACCTCCTCCCGTGGTGACGAGCTCGTCCGCCGCTACCGCCTCGCGCGGCTGCGGCTGGGCGGTCGCGAGGCCCAGATCGCCGAGCGCCGGCTCCCCCCGTCGCGCGGCGAGCACTGACCGCACGGCCGCGCGTCGCCACTCTCCTCCGGTGACGCGCGGCCGTCGGCGGTATCTTTGACGGTATGGAAGATGAACGCCGCTCTGGTCTCGGGATCCGCGTCGTCGCCTGGATCGTCCTGCTGGTCGTCGCCTTCTTCGCGATCAAGTTCGTGTTCAGCATCGTCGCGGGCCTGGTCATGGCGATCTTCTGGGCGGCGATCTTCGTCGTAGCGGTGATGGGCGTCCTGTGGGCGCTCCGTCACATCTGATGGCCTACCTGATCATCTGTGCCTTCTTCGGCCTCGCCGGCGGGGTGATCGGCCGCATCAAGGGCTCGTCGTTCCTGCTCTGGTTCGCGATCTCGGCGGCCGTCCCGGTGCTCGGCCTGGCCGCGGCGGTCTTCTACCGCAGCGACCGCGAGGAGGTCCGCCGGCAGTGCCCCGGCTGCGGCCGGCTCGTCAAGCTGCACGACCAGGTCTGCATGCGCTGCGGGGAGGACATGTACTTCCCGGAGGAGGCCGTGGAGCCCGAGTCCGTCGCGGCACTCCGGCGTTAGACTGGCCCGCATGATGCGAGCCGTCGACGCCGTCATGGAATGCCTCAAGGCCGAGGGCGTCGACGTCGTATTCGGGTATCCGGGCGGCGCGAACCTGCCCGACCTACGACGCGTTCGTCGACGCCGGGCATCCGCCACGTGCTCGTCCGCCACGAGGCCGGCGGCGGCCACGCCGCCGAGGGCTACGCGAAGGCGTCGGGCCGCGTCGGCGTCGTGTTCGCCACGTCCGGGCCCGGGCGCGACGAACATCGTCACGCCGCTCACCGACGCGATGATGGACTCGGTGCCGATGGTCGTCTTCACGGGCCAGGTCCGGACCGACCTGCTCGGCACCGACGGCTTCCAGGAGGCGGACACGTTCGGCATCACGATGCCGATCGTCAAGCACTCGTTCATGATCCAGCACCCGGCGGAGATCCCGCGCGCGGTGCACGAGGCCTTCCACATCGCGCGCACGGGCCGCCCGGGCCCGGTGCTCGTCGACATGCCCGTCGACCTCACGCGCGCGGAGATCGACTACGAGCCGGTCGGCGACGTCCGCCTGCCCGGCTACCAGCCGACGACCGAGGGCAACTCGAAGCAGATCCGGCTCGCCGCCAAGGCGCTGGCCAACGCCCGCCGGCCGGTGCTCTACGCCGGCGGCGGCGTGATCAACGCCGACGCGGCCGACGAGCTGCGCGAGCTCGCGACGTCCGACCGCTTCCCCGTCACCTGCACGCTGATGGGCCTCGGCGCGTTCCCGGCCCCGCACGACCAGTGGCTCGGCATGCTCGGCATGCACGGCACGCGCGCGGCCAACTACGCGATGGACGAGGCCGACCTGATCGTCGCGATCGGCGCCCGCTTCGACGACCGCATCACCGGCAAGCTCTCCGAGTTCGCGCCGCGCGCCAAGTTCATCCACATCGACATCGACCCGGCGGAGATCTCCAAGAACGTCCCCGCCCACATCCCGATCGTCGGCGACGCCCGCAACGTCCTCGCGCGGCTGAACAACGAGTACCGCGCGCTCGGCGCCGACGGTGCGCGGCTCGCCGCCTGGTGGGAGCGGATCGAGGGCTGGCGCGCCCAGCACCCGCTGCGCTACGACGACTCGCAAGGACACCGAGATCAAGCCGCAGTACCTCGTCGAGGCGCTCTACGAGGCGACGCGGCGGCGACTGCATCCTGTCCTCCGACGTCGGCCAGCACCAGATGTGGGCGGCGCAGTACTTCCACTTCGCCAAGCCGCGGCGCTGGATCAACTCCGGCGGGCTGGGCACGATGGGCTTCGGCCTGCCGGCGGCGATCGGCGCCGCCGTCGCGCAGCCCGACACGCCGAGCGTCCTGCTCACCGGCGACGGCTCGATCCAGATGAACATCCAGGAGCTCGCGACCTGCGCGAGCAACGACATCCCGGTCAAGGTCGTGATCATGAACAACGGCTACCTGGGCATGGTCCGCCAGTGGCAGGAGCTGTTCTGGGACAAGCGCTACTCGAACGTCGACATGGGCAGCTGGCCCGACTGGGTCAAGCTCGCCGAGGCCTACGGCTCGACGGGCTTCCGCTTCACGGACAAGACGACGCTGGTCGACGACCTGCGCGCGGCGATCGCGACGCCCGGCCCGGTCGTGGTCGACGTCCGCGTCACGCGCGAGGAGAACACGTACCCGATGATCCCCGCCGGGTCCGCCGCGCGCGAGATGGTGGGCTGAGGATGGGCGAGCCGGGGACCAAGGAGCCGCTGACGCTCGAGGAGCTCGAGGCGACGACCGCGGTCCGCACGGGCCGCAAGCACATCCTCTCGATCCTGGTCGAGAACAAGCCGGGCGTGCTCACGCGCATCGCCGGCCTGTTCGCCCGCCGCGGCTTCAACATCGACACGCTCGCGGTCGGCCCGACCGACGACGAGCGGCTCTCGCGCATCACGCTCACGCTCGACGGCGCGATGCACCCGATCGACCAGGTGACCAAGCAGCTCCACAAGCTGGTCAACGTGATCAAGATCCGCGACCTCGAGCCGGCCGAGACCGTCTCGCGCGAGCTCGCGCTGTTCAAGATCAGCGCCGACGGCAACGCCCGCGGCGAGGTCATGCAGGTCGTCGAGATCTTCCGCGCGAAGATCATCGACGTCACGCGCCGCTCGATCATCGTCGAGGTGACCGGGACGTGGGAGAAGGTCGAGGCGTTCGAGCGCATGGTGCGCCCGTTCGGCCTCGTCGAGATGGCCCGCACCGGCGAGATCGCGATCTCGCGCGGCCGCAGTGAGACCTGAGCCTCCACGGTCGCCCAGCGAGGGCCTCGGCGCTCGACGCCGCGGCGTCCGAGCGGCTCCGCCGCCGCTGCGAGCGCGCGGTCCGGCGCGCGCGCCGCCGCGGCGCGCGAGGTGCTCGTGGCGGTCACCGTGCCGGTCGCGCGCGACCGTCGACCCGAGCGCGGTCGCGTTCGCCTCGCGCCGCCCGGGCGAGCCGTGGCTGTGCTTCGAGCAGCCCGACCGCGGCGGTGCCGCGCTCGCCGCGCTCGGCTGCGTCCGCGCGCTTCCGGCGCAGCGGCCCGGACCGCTTCGGCGCGCGTCGCCGCCGCGTGGCGCGAGCTGGCCCGGAGCGCCGAGGCCGACGCGCCCGACGGCCCCGCCGGCGCCGGGCTCGTGGCCGTCGGCGGCTTCGCGTTCGCCGACGACGGCGGCGCCGCCCCGCACTGGTCCGGCTTCGCCGCCGCCGTCCTCGTCGTGCCCGAGGTGGCGCTCGCGCGCCGCGGCGAGGACGTGCGGCTGACGCTGGCGGCGCTCGTCGCCGCCGACGACGTGCCCGAGCAGGTCTGCCGCGCGGCTCGAGGCGCGCGCGCGCTGCGCTGCGCGAGGCGCCGCTGCCGCTGCTCGACCCGGCGCCCGCCGGCCGCTTCCGGATCGCCTCCGTCGCGCCGCCCGAGCACTACGAGGCCGCCGTCGCGCGCGCCGTCGAGCGCATCCGCGCCGGTGACTTCGAGAAGATCGTGCTCGCCCGCGAGGTCGCCGTCCACGCGCCGGCCGATCACGACGCCGCCGCGGTGTTCGGCGTGCTGCGGGCGGCGTTCCGCTCCTGCTACGTGTTCTGCGCCGGCCGCGACGACGCCGCGTTCATCGCCGCCTCGCCGGAGCTGCTCGTGCGCCGCGAAGGCCTGCGCGCCTCGACGGTCGCGCTCGCGGGCTCGACGCGCCGGTCGGCCGACCCGGCGGTCGACGACCACCTCGGCGAGCAGCTGCTGCGCTCCGACAAGGACCGCGAGGAGCAGGCGATCGTGGCCCGCCGGATCGCCCGCGCCCTGCGGCCGCACTCGGTCTGGGTCGCCGCGCCGGACGAGCCGGCGATCGTCAAGGTCGCGAACATCCAGCACCTGGCGACGCCGATCCGCGCGCAGCTCACGCACCCGCGCAGCGTCGTCGAGCTGGCCGGGCTGCTGCACCCGACGCCCGCCGTCGGCGGCGAGCCGCACGCGGTCGCCGCGCCGCAGATCCCGGCCTTCGAGGGGCTCGACCGCGGCTGGTACGCCGGCACGGTCGGCTGGACCGACGCGAACGAGGACGGCGAGTTCTGCGTCGCGCTGCGCTGCGCGCTGCTGCGCGGGCGCGAGGCGCGGCTGTACGCCGGCGTCGGCGTCGTGCGCGAGTCCGACCCGGCGGCCGAGCTGGCCGAGACCGAGGTCAAGCTCGGCGCGCTGCTGCCCGTCCTCAGCGGCTGAGGCGGCGCCGCCAGCGGCGGGCGCGCTCCCCGATCGAGCCGACCGCCCCGCGCTCGACGGGCAGGGCCTGCGCCGCGCGCGCGTCGATCGTCAGCGTCACCCGCGCCGTCGTGATGCGGGCGACCTCGGGCGCGTCGACGAACCGCCGCCCGTCGGGCGTGTCGACGACGATCCCGTCGAAGATGTGCTCGCGCACGTTGTCCTTGACCTCGTGCACCGTCCCGAGGCGGACGCCCTCGCTGGTGTGCACCGGCACGCCGCGCGGGAGCGCCTTGTAGCCGATCGGCTCGCCGTCGTCCGCGCTCACGCCGGCTTGGCCAGGGAGAGGGCGAACAGCCCGTCGGCGTCGGTGAACCACTCGGCCAGCTCGAGGCCGGCGGCGCTGAAGTCGGCGTGCACGCGCGAGCGCGTGAACTTGGCCGAGATCTCGGTCCGCAGCTCCTCGCCGCGGGCGAAGGCGACGTCGAGGGCGAGCGCCCCGATGTGCACGTGGCACGCGCGGCGGGCGCGCAGCCGCATCTCGATCCACTCGTGCTCGGTGTCGAAGAACGCGACGTGCTCGAACAGCTCGCACGGGAAGTCGGCGTCGAGCTCGCGGTTGAGCACGTGCAGGACGTTGCGGTTGAACTCGGCGGTCACGCCCGCGCTGTCGTCGTACGCGGCCTCGAGCCGGTCGACGTCCTTGACGAGGTCGGTGCCGAGCAGCAGGTAGTCGTCGGGCGAGAGCAGCTCGCGCAGGGCGCGCAGGAAGCGGCGGCGCGCGCCGGGCGTGAAGTTCCCGATCGTGCCGCCGAGGAACGCCACCACGCGCGGGCGGCCGCGGACGGGCGGCGGGATCTCGCGCAGGTGGCGCTCGAAGTCGCCGACGATGCCGTGGATCGCCAGCTCCGGGTACTCCTCGGCCAGGGCGGCGGCGCAGTCGCGCACGGTCTGCTCGGCGACGTCGAACGGCACGTAGCGCCACAGCGTCCCGGCCTCGTGCATCGCGTCGAGCAGCACGCGCGTCTTGGCCGCCGTGCCCGAGCCGAGCTCGACCAGCTCGGCCATGCCCGTGCGCTTGACGATCGCGGCGGCGTCGGCGTCGAGGATCGCCCGCTCGGTGCGCGTCGGGTAGTACTCCGGCAGGTCGCAGATGCGGTCGAACAGCTCCGCGCCGCGGGCGTCGTAGAGGTGCTTGGGCGGCAGCTCCTTGAACGGCCGGGTGAGGCCGTCGAGCACGTCGTCGGGCAGCGCCCGCTGCGAGCCCTCGCCGACGTGCACGTCGATCCGCAGCGGCGCCGTCACGCGTTCCACGCGAGCCTCACTCCCGAGAAGATCTGCCGCCGCTGCGGCAGGTCCCAGTTGCGGAAGGTCGGCGTCGCGACGCGCGCCCGCGTCGCCCACGAGCCGCCGCGCAGCACCTTGTAGCCGTCGCCGAAGAAGACCTCGGAGTACTCGCGGTACGGGTGGGCGCGGAAGCCGGGATAGCCGCCGAAGTCGCTCGCGGTCCACTCCCACGTGTCGCCCAGCATCCCGAGCACGCCCGCCGGCGAGGCGCCGGCCGGGTAGGCGCCGGCGGGCGCCGGGCCGAGCAGCCCGTGGTCGAGGTTGGCGTGCTCCGGCGTCCACGGCTCGTCGCCCCACGGGTAGCGGAGCGCCTGCTGCGCCTCCTGGTCCCAGGTCGCCGCCTTCTCCCACTCGGCTTCGGTGGGCAGTCGCGCGCCGTGCGCGCGGGCGAGGGCGTCGGCCTCGAACCAGGAGACGTGGACCAGGACCTCGTCGGGGTCGATCTCCAGCAGGCCGTCGAGCGTCCAGCGGCGCCAGCCGCCGGGCTCGTGCACCCAGCCCTCCGGACACGTGATGTCGTACTCCTGCTTCCAGGCCCAGGCCTCGTCGGACCACCACTCGCGGCGCTCGTAGCCGCCGCCCTCGACGAACGACAGGAACGTGGCGTTGGTGACCGCGGTGCGGCCGATCCGGAACGGCGCCAGCTCGAGCCGGTGGCGCGGGCGCTCGTTGTCGTAGGCGAAGCCGATCTCGTCCGGGCCGCGCGCGCCGAGCGTGAACGGGCCGCCCGCGATCGCGACCGGCTCGAGGCCGCTGTGGCCGCCGGGCGCGGGCGGCCGCACGGCGCGCGGGACGGCGGGGGCGGGCGCGAGGCGGGCGAGCTCGATCGCCTGCAGCATCGTCTCGCCGTGCTGCTGCTCGTGGCGCAGGACCAGCTCGTGCAGCAGCCCGTCGCCGGCGCCGCGCGAGCCGAGCGTCGCGACCACGCGCTCGCGCACGTCGGCGAGGTACTCGAGCGCCTGCTCGCGGTCGAGCAGCGGCAGGTCGCCGCGGACGGAGCGCGGCGTCTCGAACGCGTCGTACATCGCGGCCAGCTCGGGCCGCGACAGCGGCTGCCCGCCGTGGCGGTGCACGAGCCACAGCTCCTCGTAGGCCGCGATGTGGGCGAGATCCCACACCAGCGGGCTCATGATCGCGACGTGCTGGCCCTCGACGTCGGCGTCGGAGAGGGGCGCGACCAGGGCCAGCGTCCGCTCGCGGCCCTCGGTGAGGTCGTCGGTGAGGGTCGCCGCGGCCACTGCTTTCGAGGGTACAGAACCGGTCCCTCGGGCCCGGTTTGGCAGGATGCCCGCGTGCGCCACGTCGACGTCCACGAGCGCCGCGCGCGGCTGGCGCGGCGCCACGCCGTGCGGCCGGGCGACCGGGCGCCGGACGTGCTCGAGGCGGCGCGCCGGATGGTCTGCCTGCACGCCACCGACCCGGGGACGATCGGCATCTCGGCGTTCCAGCGCGTCGACGGCCTGACCGTCGCCGACCTCGAGCGCGCGCTCTACGCCGACCGCTCGCTGATCAAGCACCTGTCGATGCGGCGCACGCTGTTCGTGTTCCCGCGACCGCTGCTCGGGGCGGCCCAGGCCGGGGCGAGCGACCGCGTCGCCGCGGTCGAGCGCAAGCGCCTGATCCGCGACGTCGAAGGCGGCGGGCTGCACGCCGACGGCGCGGCCTGGCTCGACGCCGCCGGCGCGGCGGTGCTGGCGGCGCTGACCGGCGGCCGCGAGGAGACGATGGCCGACCTGCGGGCGGAGATCCCGCTGCTCGAGGGCGCGACCGAGTACGGCACCGGCAAGTCGTGGGGCGGCCAGGTGCCGGTCGCACCGCGCGTGCTGACGTCGCTGTCGGCGGCGGGGAAGGTCGTGCGCGCGACGAACGTCGGCGCCTGGACGAGCTCGCGCCCGCGCTGGGCGGCGATGGAGGACTGGCTCGGCGAGCCGCTGGCGCCGCCGGCGACGGAGGCCGAGGGCGTGCGCACGCTCGTGGCGCAGCTGGCTGCGCACGTTCGGGCCGGGGACCGAGCGCGACCTCAAGTGGTGGCTCGGCTCCACGCTCGGCCTCGTCCGCGGCGCGCTGGCCGCGCTCGGCGCCGTCGCGGTCGAGCTCGACGGGCAGACCGGCTACCTGCTGCCGGACGACCTCGATCCCGTCGCCGCGGTCGAGCCGTGGGCGGCGCTGCTGCCGCCGCTCGACCCGACGACGATGGGCTGGGCCGACCGCGAGTGGTACCTCGGCGGCTACAAGCAGCAGCTGTTCGACACGAGCGGCAACGCCGGGCCGACGGTGTGGTGGGAGGGCCGGATCGTCGGCGGCTGGCGCCAGCGCGGGGACGGGACGATCGAGCTGCAGCTGCTCGAGGACGTCGGGCGTGGAGGGCCTGGCCGCGATCGAGCGCGAGGCCGCGCGGCTCGAGGCCTGGCTCGGCGGCGTGCGCATCATGCCGCGCTTCCCGTCGCCGCTGTCGAAGGCGCTCGCCGGCTAGCGGAGCGCCGCGGCGACCTCGTCCCAGGCCGCGCGGTGCAGGGCGACGTTCGCCTCGCGCTCCGTGCGGACCGCGACGATGCTCGTCCCCGGAGCGGCGAGCGCGCGGCCGAGCGCGGACCGGAAGCCCTCGACGTCCGCGACCGCCTCGTAGCCGGCGCCGTAGAGCTCGGCCGCGTGCGCGAAGTCGAGCCCGTGCGGCGTCGCCACGTGCTCGGTGAACGCGGCGCCCTCGCGGCTCACCGGCAGGAAGTGGAAGATGCCGCCGCCGTCGTTGTCGAGCAGCACGATCGTCAGGTCGAGCCCGAGCCGCTTGCCGGCGATCAGCCCGCCGAGGTCATGCGCGAGCGCGACGTCGCCGATAAGGAGGACGACGGGACCGTTTCGCACCGCGGCGACCCCGAAGGCGGTCGAGACGGTCCCGTCGATCCCGTTCGCCCCGCGGTTCGACAGCACCTGCGGCGGCTCGGCGCGCACCGGCGCGAACGTCTCGAGGTCCCGCACCGGCATCGAGGACGCGACCACGAGCGTCGCCTGCGGCGGCAGCGCGCCGCCGAGCTCGGCCGCCACGCGCGGCTCGCACAGGCCGGCGGGGGAGATCGCCCGCACGATGCCCTCGGCGGCCGCGCGGTCGGCGCGCTTGAAGCCCTCGAGCCAGGCGCGGTCGCGGCGGCGCGAGAGCCGCTTGCCGATCGCCTCGAGCGTCGCCGCGCGGGTCGGCGGCGACGATCGTGGCCAGCGCCCCGCCCGGGTCCTGCCAGGCGTTCTCGGGGTCGAACGCGATCTGGAGCGCGTCGTCGAGCCCGTGCAGCCACTGCCGCAACGGCTTCGACGTCGGGAGGTCGCCGACGCGGATGCACCAGCTCCGGCGCGTGCAGCGCGGCCCAGTCCGGGTCGCGCAGCAGCGCGTCGTAGTGGGCGATCGCGGCCGGCCCGCGGCGCGCGCCGGACAGCGGGTCGGCGAGCAGCGGGATCGCGGCGCGCTCGGCGAACTGCGCGACGGCGGCGGGAAGCTCGCGGTCGCGCTCCTGGCGGCCGGCGACGAGCACCGCGCGCGGGCGGAACGACAGCTCCTCGGCGAGGCCTTCGACGAGGTCCTTCGGCGCCGTGCTGTCGACCTTCGGGCGCGTGACCCACGGGCGGCCGCCGGCCCGGCCGCCGGCGGCGGGCGGCAGCGGGTCGCCGTCGAGCACGAGCGGCTCGCGCAGCGCGAAGTTCAGGTGCACCGGGCCGGGGCGGCCTTCGAGGCTCGTCCAGAACGCGCGGCAGGCGAGCTGGCGCAGCCAGCGCAGGCGCGGCGCGGTCGCCGGCGCGCTGTCGACCTCGACGATACCACTTGGCGGCGCGCGCCGTAGAGCTTGACCTGGTCGATCGTCTGCCCGCCGCCGAGGTCGCGCAGCTCGGGCGGCCGGTCGGCGGTCAGCACGATCAGCGGCACGCGCGCCTCGTACGCCTCGATGACCGCGGGCGCGTAGTTGGCGGCCGCCGTGCCCGAGGTGCACGCGAGCACCGCCGGCACGCCGCCGGCCTTCGCGGCGCCGAGCGCGAAGAAGCTCGCCGCAGCGCTCGTCGATGTGCGAGGTCGAGCGGATCCGCGGCTCGCGCGCCAGCGAGAGCACGAGCGGCGTCGAGCGCGAGCCCGGCGACGTGCAGGCCTCGCGCACGCCGCAGCGCGCCAGCTCGTCCACGAACGCCTGCAGGCCGAGGTACGTGTCACGCGCGCTCACCCCGTCATCATGTCGGTCCATGGCGGCCGAGGTCGTCCTCCTGCACGGCTTCACGCAGACGCGCCAGAGCTGGCGCCGCACGATCGCGGCGCTCGGCGAGGGCGTGCACGCGATCGCGCCCGACCTGCCCGGTCACGGGCTCGCCGCCGAGCGGCGGCCGGCCTCGTTCGACGCCTGCGCCGCCTACGTGCGCGCCGTCGCGGGCGAGCGCTTCACGCTCGTCGGCTACTCGATGGGCGGGCGGATCGCCCTGCACACCGCGCTCGCGCTGCCCGGACCGGATCGAGCGGCTCGTGCTCGTCGGCGCCAGCCCCGGGCTCGCCGACGCGGCCGAGCGCGCGGCGCGGCGGCGCGCCGACGAGGCGCTCGCGGCGCGGATCGAGGCGATCGGGATCGAGGCGTTCGCGACCGAGTGGGGCGGCCAGGCGCTGTTCGCCGGCCAGGAGCCGCGGGTCGCCGCCGCCGCGCACGCCGACCGCCTGCGCAACACGCCCGCGGGGCTCGCAGCGGCGCTGCGCGGCCTCGGCACCGGCGTCATGGTCCCGCTCTGGGACCGGCTCGGCGAGCTCGCGATGCCGGTCACGCTGCTGGCCGGCGAGCGCGACGGGAAGTTCCGCGCGATCGCCGAGCGCATGGCCGGTGCGATCCGCGACTGCCGCGTCGCGACCGTGGAGGGCGCCGGCCATGCGGCCCAGCTCGAGCGCCCCGAGGCGGTGGCCGTCGCCATCGCCCCGGAGCGCCCGGCTCGCGTCAGTCGCTGATCTCGTAGACCGCGCCGAGCGAGGTCGAGACGACGTACAGGTCGCCGTCGGGACCGGTGTTGATGTCGGTCGCCGTGCCGAAGTTGCGGCCGAACAGCAGCGTCTCGCTCTCCGTGCCGTCCCACTTGGTCGTGTTGTCCGCGACCTTGTCGTTCAGCCGCGCGTCGTCGACGTCGACCTCACGGCGGTTGCGGGTCAGCTCGATGTGGAAGAGGTGACCGCCCTCCAGGCGTGCGGTCGAGCCGCCCATGAACAGGTCGTTCTCGTACTCGCGCCCGAGCCCGCGGCCGTCCATGAAGCCGATGCCGCCCGGCCCGACCTCGAACTTCCACGCCAGCTCCGGGTCGCTGAAGAACGCGCCCGGGAGCATGAACATGCGGTCGAGCGCCTGCTGCGGCGTGTCGGCGATGTTCGTCGGCGCCCAGCGGATCTGCTGCAGCCCGTTGAACGCCGGGCTGGTCTCGATCTCCTTGAACTGCGCGACGCGCGACGCCGGGCCCATGATCTGCACCCAGCCGGAGTTCATCCCGGCCGGCACGCGGTTGAGCTCGCTGAACGAGTCGTCGCCGTTCTCCTGCTCCCAGAGGTCGCCCGACTTCGGGTCGAAGGCCATGCCGAAGCTGTTGCGGATGCCGTAGGCGAACAGCTTCTGCACGTTCTCGCCGACCTCGCCGCCCATGCGCCGGCCGACGCCGAAGAACGGGTTGTCGCGCGGGGCGTCGCCGTCCTCGTCGAGGCGCACGATCACGCCGGTGCGGTGGGCGTCGTCGATCTCCGGGCCGCCGAACTGGTCGTCGGGCATGCCCGGCCCGAACGGGCCGTCGACGCAGGTTCTGCGTGTTGCCGCGGCGGCCGGTGTCGCCGACGATCGCGTACAGCTTGCCGTCGGGGCCGAAGCGCAGCACGCCGCCGTCGTGGTTGCCGCGCAGCGGCTGCCCGGCGTCCTGCTGGAAGGCGCGGAACTTGATGATGTTGCGGTCGAACTCGAGCTGGCCGCGCTCCATCTCGAAGCGGTCGATGCGGTTGCCCATCAGGCGCACGCCGTCGCCCGCGTTCGTGTCCGCGGCGGTGCGGTTCTCGCTCCAGAACAGGTAGATCCAGCCGTTGCGCTTGAACTTCGGGTGGACCGCGATCCCGAGCAGCCCGCGCTCGCTGCTCGAGTTGACGTTCAGGTCCAGCACCGTCCCGCGGTCCTCGCCGTGCACGAACCGCCGGACGCGGCCGGTGCTCTTCTCCAGCACCAGCATGTCGCCGCGGTCGATGAAGGCCATCGAGACCGGCTGGCTGAGCCCGCCGACGGCCGTGCGCACCTCGAGGTCCGGATCGAGGACCTCGGGCGGCGGGACCTGGGCGGGCGCGGCCTGGGCCAGCGCAAGTGGAGCCGATACGGCAGCGAGCACGATTGCCCGCCGCGTCCGTCGCATGCCGCGTTGCATCAGCGAACCTCCCCCGTGGGTTGGACTGCCAGCGGGCCGTCCTACGCAGCGGGGGCCGTGGCGGTTCGACCGAATTACGGATACGACATGAGGAGCACGAGATGGCAGTCCTCGAGCGCCTCGTACTCGTGCGGGACGTCGGCGGCGAACGTCACCATGTCGCCCGGGCCGAGCTCGACGGTCTCGCCCTGCGGGCCGGCGATCAGGCGCCCGATGACCACGACGAGGTGCTCGACGACGCCGGCGTGGTGGGCGTCGGCGTGGCGGGCCGAGCCGGCTTCGAGGTCGAGCGCGTAGAGGTCGAAGCTGCCGCGGCGGTCGCCGGTCGTGAGCAGCCGGCCGGCCCAGCCGGGCGCCTCGGCGGAGCGCATCGGCGGCACGTCGCGGGCGCGGACGACGCGCAGGGGAGGGCGCTGGTCCTCGATCAGGCGCGCGAACGGCACCTTCAGCGCGGCGGCGAGCGCCCACAGCGTCTCCACGCTCGGGTTCGACTTGCCCGACTCGAGCTGCGCGAGCGTGGACTTGCCCAGGTCGGCGGCGGCGGCGAGCTCGGCGAGCGTCATGCCGGCCTGGTGGCGCAGCAGCTTCACGTTCGCGGCGATGACCTCCGCGATCCCGGCGTCAGCCATCAGGGGTCAGGCACGTTGGTGCCAGGCACCGGTGTGGTTGGCTGGACGTTTGTCCATTATCGTGGAATAATTCTATCGAGATGAGCGTTGTGACCAGTATGACGGACAGACGAGCAGGCATACAAGCCGGCGCCCGCGCGGCCATGCCGATCGCCATCGCCGCCGCGGCGTTCGGCGCGTCGTTCGGCATCCTGGCGCGCGACGCCGGCATGGGCGTCGCGGCGCCGATCGTGATGTCCTTCACCACCTTCGCCGGGTCGGCGCAGTTCGCGGTCGCCTCGGTGCTCGAGTCCGGCGGGGCCGTCGCCGCGGCGATCGCCGCCGCGGTGCTGCTGAACCTGCGCTACCTCGCGATCGGGATCTCGGTGGCGCCGTCGCTGAGCGGGCCGCCCGTGCGGCGGCTGGCCGAGGCGCAGCTGGCGACCGACGAGTCCTGGGCCGTGTCGCAGACCGACGGCCGCGTCGACGGCGACCGACTCGTCGGCGCCGGGCTGACGCTGATGGTCGCGTGGTGCGGCGGCACGGTCGCCGGCGTGCTCGGCGGCAGCCGCCTCGGCGACCCGGCCGCGCTCGGCCTCGACGCGATGTTCCCCGCGCTGTTCCTCGCCCTGCTGGTCGGGCAGCTCGACTCGCAGCGCGCCCGCGCGGCGGCGCTGATGGGCGCGCTGATCGCGTTCGTGCTGACCCCGGTCGTGCCCGCGGGGCTGCCGATCGTCGTCGCCGCCCTGGGGGCGTTCCTCGCCCTCGGCGTGCGCGAGCGCGAGGCGGTGCGCGCATGACCGCCACCTGGGTCGCGGTCGCCGGCGTCGGCGTGGCCACGGTCGCGCTCAAGGGCGCCGGCACGGTCGTGCTCGGCAGGCGCGCGCTGCCCGCCCGCTTCGCCGCGATCATGCCGCTGCTCGCGCCGTGCCTGCTCGCCGCGCTCGTGGTCGGGCAGACGCTGGCCGACGGCCGCGAGCTGGTGTTCGACGCACGCGTGCCCGGCGTCGCCGCGGCCGCGCTCGCGCTCTGGCTGCGGGCGCCGCTGCTCGTCGTGCTCGCCGCCGCGGCCGGCACCGCCGCGGTCGCCCGGCTGCTCGGGATGGCCTAGTCTTCGCGCCGTGGCTCGCTGGCTGAGAGCGGTGTCGCTGGCACTTCTCGCCGGCCTGGTCGTCGCCGCACCCGCGGGCGCCAACTTCGTGGCGGAGGCGACCGACCCGGTCGGAGACTCGACCGGCGCCGGCCCCGGCCGCGACATCACCGCCTTCGCGCTGGCCTACGACCGCGAGGGCCAGCTGGCGGCGGCGATCCGGCTCAACGGCTCCCCGGCCGAGACGCGCGGCTTCATCACGATCGCCGCCGGCACGCGCACGGCGACCGGGTGCAACGGCTACCCGGCGGCGACGTTCGGGTCCTACACCGACGAGTACGACGGCGGCTGGCTGCGCCTCGACACGGCCGGCGCGCCCGCGACCGCGCGCGGCGACGCGGACAAGCGCGGCTTCGACGACGCCGTGCAGACGTTCGAGGCCGAGGCGCCGGAGCTGGCCGGCGGGCGCTACGACTGCGCGATCGCGCTCCTCTCGGAGCCGGGCAACGCGGCGAACATCTACGACACCGCGGGCCCGGTCGACCTGGTCGGGCAGCCCGCGCTGTCCGTGCGCGTGCGGGTGCCCGACCGCTTCAGCGTCGGCAAGCCGAAGCGCATGGTCGTGCGGGTCACGAACTCGGGCGACGGCCCCGCCCGTGGCGTGCGGCTGCAGCTGGGCCGCGCGCGCGGGCTGGCGGCCACGCCCCGGCGGCGTTCGCTCGGGACGCTCGCGCCCGGCAGGACGCGGACCGTCCGGGTCAAGCTGCGGCTCAGCGGCCGCGCTCGCGACGTGACCGAGCTCGGCATCCGGGTGCGCGAGCAGCGCCTGGTGGCGCGCGGCACGGTGAGGCTCAGGCTGCGGCGCCCGAGCGGCGGCGGCGGCGGTGGCGGCGGCGACTTCACGCCGCGGTCGTGCGTGCGCTACTCGCCCGACATCTCCGGCCAGACCGGCGGGTCGCTCATCCTCGTGCCCTGCTAGGCGGGGCGCGCGATCTCGTGGCGCGGCCGCAGCACCTCGGCCGCCTCCAGCACCGCGGGGTCGAGCGCCGTCTCCTCGCCGCCGTAGGCGGCGAGCACCGCGGCCTCGACCGCGTCGACGGTCGTGCCCGGGACCTCGTCGGCGACGCCGCCCATCGTGGCCGGGTCCCAGTCGAGCTCGAGCGCGGCGTAGACGTCCTCGAGCACGGCGCGCAGCGCGTCCGCGCCGGTGACGGCGACCGAGGCGGCGAGCAGCGAGGCGTGGCGGACGACGCGCTGCGCGGTGCCGACGAGCTTGACCCGCCCGCGCGCGTTGACGGTGAAGTCGCCGGGGCAGAACTCGCGCGGCACGCGGCCGACGCGGGCGTCGACGCCGAGCGTCGCGAGCGCGCCCGCGAGCCGCTCGCCCGAAGCGGCGAAGCGTTCCTGCATGCCCGCGATCGGATCCGCCTCGGCCTGGACCTCGTCGACCCCGAGGCAGCCCTCGTGGTACGCGACCGCGTGCCCGCCGGGCGCCCGCAGCACCGGCTCGAAGCCGTGCGCGCGGGCCGCAGCGACCGCGGCCGCGAACCCGGGTCGCAGCGCATCGAGCCGCCCGAACGCGACCGTCGGAGCCGGCCGGTACAGCCGCACCAACATAAAGGGGTCTGACCCCTTTAGGTTGGCGGCCTCGACGAGCGCGTGGGCGACGGCGACCTCGAGCGCCGGCGGCCGCGGATCCGTCTCGCGGACGACCGGCACGCGCTAGCCCAGCAGGCCGGGGCCCGCGGGCACCGTGATGACGCCGTCGACCGGCGCCAGCACGTTCCCCAGGCCGGTGAACATGTCGAGCGTGGCCAGCCCGCAGTAGGCGACCGGGCCGGAGGCGCGCAGGCCCGCGGCGGCGTGCACGCCGGCGGCGACGCCGAGCGGCCCGTCGATCGTCGACGCGACGTAGACCTTCATGCCCGCGGCGCGCGCGGCGCGGGCGTCGCGCAGCAGCCCGGAGATGCCGCCGCAGCGGGCGATCTTGAGCACGATCGCGTCCGCCGCACCCGACCCGGGCGCGGCCCGGTCGGCCGCCGTCTCGTCCATCGCCACCGGGACCGGCGAGCGCGAGCGGACGGCCCGCAGCGCGTCGATGCCGTGGACGGGCTCCTCGCACAGCTCGATCCCGGCGGGAGCGAGCGAGCGCAGGTTCGCGAGCGCGATGTCCGGCTGCTCCCACGCGCCGTTCGCGTCGACCCGGATCGCCATCGCGTCGCCGGCGGCGGCGCGCACGGCGGCGACCCGGCCCGCGTCGTCGCCGACGCCGACCTTCACCTTCACGCAGCGGAAGCCCGCCTCGACCGCGGCGGCAGCGGCGGCGGCCGCGCCCGCGCGGTCCTCGGCGCCGATGACCGCGTTGACCGCGACCGCCTCGATCGCGCTGGCCGCGATCAGCTTCGCCACCGGGAAGCCGGTGCGCCGCCCGGCGCGGTCCCAGAGCGCGAGGTCGATCGCCGCGAGCGCCTGCGGCAGCGGCCGCTCGGCCGCGCACGCGGCGAGCAGCTCGGCGTGCGTCGAGCGCGCGCTGGCCCGCTCGAGCACGCGCCCGTAGGCGTCGAGCGCGGCCGTCACCGCCGCCGGCGAGGCCCCGTCGTAGGGCTCGAGCGCCGCCGCCTCGCCCTCGCCGAAGTCGCCGCCGCCGAAGTCGACCCGCACGCGCACGAGCTCGCGCTCGCTGATCGAGCCCCAGGCCGCGACGAACGGTTCGCGCAGCGGCAGCCGGACGGTCTCGGTCTCGAGCGTCGCCATCAGCTCGCCAGGATCCCCGCCGACAGGAGCGCGCAGAACACGAGCTGGAGCAGACCGGTCCGCGCGAGCGCGCCGTTGAGCGCCGGGCCGTCGGTGCGCGAGCGGACCGTGCGCACGATCGGCACCGCGAGCGGCAGCGCGAGCAGCGGCAGCGCGAGCCAGGCCGACAGCTCGCCGGACCCGAGCAGCCACGGCAGCGGCGCGCACAGGAACGCCCCGTAGATCATCGCCGCGTAGAGGCCGCGAGCGCGCTCGCGGCCGAGCCGGACGGCAAGGGTCCGTTTGCCCGCTCGGCGATCGGTCTCGAGGTCGCGCACGTTGTTGACGACGAGGATCGCTGACGCGAGCAGCCCGACGGGTACGGCCAGCACCAGTGCCTCCCAGGTGACGCGCTCGACCTGGGCGAAGTAGGAGCCGGTCACGGCCACGATCCCGAAGAACAGGAACACGAACACCTCGCCGAGGCCCTCGTAGCCGTACGGCCGCGGGCCGCCGGTGTAGAGCACGCCGGCCAGGATCGAGGCCGCGCCGACGAGCAGCAGCTCCCAGCCCGACGTCGCGATCAGGTAGGCGCCCGCGAGCACCGCCGCACCGAACGCGAGGTACGTCGCGACCAGCACCTGGCGCGGCGGCACGAGCCCGCCGGCGGTCACGCGCACCGGGCCGAGCCGGTCCTCGGTGTCGGCGCCGCGGCGCGCGTCCGAGTAGTCGTTGGAGAGGTTCGTGCCGACCTGGATGAACAGCGCCCCGAGCATCGCCGCCACGAACGTGAGCCAGCGGAACGTGCCCTCGGTGGCGGCCAGCGCCGTGCCGACCAGCACCGGCGCCACCGCGGCCGGGAGCGTGCGCGGCCGCGCCGCCATGAGCCAGATGTGCAGTGGGCTCAAGGGCGCTTGGGGAACTGCGTGAAGTCGGGCTCGCGCTTGGCCTTGTAGGCCTCGCGCCCCTCCTGCGCCTCGGCGGAGGCGTAGAAGAGCAGGTTGGTGTCGTGGGCGAGCTGCTGGATCCCGCTGAGCCCGTCCTCGGCGGCGTGGAAGCTCGCCTTCAGGAGCCGCAGCGAGAACGGGGAGAGCGCGAGCATCTCGCGGCACCAGGAGACGGTCTCGTCCTCGAGCCGGTCGAGCGGGACGACCGTGTTCACGAGCCCCATCTCGAGCGCCTGCTGCGCGTCGTACTGGCGGCACAGGAACCAGATCTCCTTCGCCTTCTTCGGCCCCACGAGGTTGGAGAGCAGCGCCCGCGCCGAAGCCGCCGTCGAACGAGCCGACGCGCGGGCCGGTCTGCCCGAAGCGCGCGTTGTCGGCGGCGATCGTGAGGTCGCACACGAGGTGCAGGACGTGCCCGCCGCCGATCGCGTAGCCCGCGACCATCGCGACGACCGGCTTGGGCAGCCGGCGGATCTGCACGTGCAGGTCGGTGACGTGGAAGCGCCCGACCGTCGCGCCCTCGGCGACGTAGCCGGTGTCGCCGCGGACCCGCTGGTCGCCGCCCGAGCAGAACGCGAGCGGCCCCTCGCCGGTCAGCACGATCACGCCGACCGACGTGTCCTCGCGGGCGCGCTCGAGCGCGTCGGAGATCTCCACGACCGTCTGCGGCCGGAACGCGTTGCGGACCTCGGGGCGGTCGATGGTGATCTTCGCGATGCCGTCGCCGGACAGCTCGTAGCGGATGTCCGTGTAGTCGCCCGCAGGGCTCCAGGTGACGCTCACGACATGGACACTAGCCTGCTGCCGGTGCCGATCGACCGTGGCTCGAGCGCGCCGCCGCCCTGCGGCCCGAGGTCGTCGCCGTGGCGACGCCCGATCAGCGAGGTGACCTACGCGGAGCTGCTCGAGCGCGCCCGCGCGGTCGCCGCGGGCCTGGCCGAGCGCGGCGTGCGCGGCGGCGACCGCGTGGCGATCGCGCTGCCCGCCGGGCCTCGAGTTCGCCGTCGCGCTGCACGGCTGCCTGCTGCTCGGCGCCGCGGCCGTGCCGATCGACGATCGGCTCGCGCAACCGGAGCGCGAGCGCCTGCGCGCCGGCGCGGCGACCACGATCGACGGCCCGCTCGAGCCGGCCCCGCCCGTCGCGACCGGCGCGCCCGCCGAGGACGCGACCGCGCTCGTCGTCCACACCTCGCGGCACGACCGCCGCGCCCGCGGCCGGTCGAGCTCAGCTTCGGCAACGTGCAGGCGAACGCGCTCGGCTCCGCCGTCGCGCTCGGCCTCGACCGCGACGAGCGCTGGCTGTGCCCGCTGCCGCTGAGCCACGTCGGCGGCCTGATGGTGCTGCTGCGCTCCGCGGTCTACGGCACGACCGCGCTGCTGGCGCGCCGCGAGCGCCCACGCGAGCGCCACGCTCGCCTCGCTCGTGCCGACCCAGCTCGCCCGCCTGCTCGACGCCGGCGAGACGCCCGGCCCGCGCCTGCGGGCGGTCCTGCTCGGCGGCGCGCCGCCCGGCCGCGCCCTGCTCGAGCGGGCGCGCGCCGCCGGCTGGCCGGTCGCGCCGACCTACGGGCTGACCCAGGCGTGCTCGCAGGTCACGGTCGCCGAGCCGGGCGACAGCGAGACCTCCGGCCGCCCGCTCCCCGGCCTGCACGTGGCGATCGCGCCGGACGGCGAGATCCTCGTCACCGGCCCGACCGTCGCCGGCGGCGGCACGCTGCGCACCGGCGACCTCGGCCGCCTCGACGACCGCGGCGCGCCTGATCGTCACCGGCCGCAAGGCCGACACGATCGTCAGCGGCGGCGAGAACGTCGCGCCCGCCGAGGTCGAGGAGGTCCTCAAGGCCCATCCGGCCGTCGCCGACGCCGCCGTCTTCGGCCGCCCGCACCCCGAGTGGGGCGAGGCGGTCACCGCCCGCGTGGTCCTGAACGCGCACGCCACGCCGGACGAGCTCAGGCAGTGGACCGCCGAGCGGCTCGCGCGCTTCAAGGTCCCGAAGGCCGTCGAGCTGGCCGACGCCCTGCCGCGCACCGCGTCTGGCAAGCTCCTGCGTCGGGAGCTGACGTGACGAGCCGCGAGTACAGAGAGGAGAGCCGCCGCCGCTGGGCCGCGACCGCCGCGGGCTGGGAGCAGCGCGCCGACTGGCTGCGCAAGGCGACGATGCCGGTCTCCGCCGTGGATGATCGACGCGATCGCCCCGCAGCCCGGCCACGAGCTGCTCGAGCTCGGCGCCGGCCCCGGCGACACCGGCTTCCTCGCCTCGGAGCTGATCCAGCCGGGCGGCACGCTGATCAGCTCCGACGTCGTGCCCGAGATGCTCAGCGTCGCCCAGCGCCGCGCCGCGGCCCAGGGCATCCGCAACGTGCGCTTCCGCCAGATCGACGCCGAGGTCGATCGACCAGGCCGCGGCCTCGATCGACGGCGTGCTCAGCCGCTGGGGCTACATGCTGATGGCCGACGGCGAGGCCGCGCTGCGCGAGACCCGCCGGATCCTCAGGCCGGGCGGGCGCCTCGCGCTCGCGGCCTGGACCGGCCCGGAGGAGAACCAGTGGAGCGCGATCCCGGCCTCCGAGCTCATCTCCCGCGGCCTGTCCGAGGCGCCCGACCCCGAGCAGCCCGGCCAGTTCGCCTGGGCGGCCGACGGCACGGTCGCCGAGCAGCTCGAGGCCGGCGGCTTCGTCGACCACGAGGTCTCGGCCGTCCCGTTCACGATCACGCTACGCCTCCGTCGACGACTGGTGGGACGCGACGAGCGCGATGTCGATGCGCTTCGCCGATGCCGCCGCGGCCATCGACGCCTCCACGCGGCAGGAGATCCAGGCCGCGCTCGCCGACCGCGCCGCCGAGTGGACCGCCGCCGACGGCTCGCTGGCGATCCCCGCGCGGACGTGGGTCGCGGCCGCGACTGCATAGACTCTCGCGCCCTATGTACTACGACGACGACGCGGATCTCACGCTCCTCAACGGCAAGACCGTGGCCATCCTCGGCTACGGCTCCCAGGGCCACGCGCACTCCCTCAACCTGAAGGACTCCGGCGTCGACGTCGTCGTAGGCCTGCGCCCGGACTCGGCCTCGGTCGAGCAGGCGCGCTCGCAGGGCCTCGAGGTGACCGACGTGGCCGACGCCGCCTCGCGCGGCGACGTCGTGATGATCCTGCTCCCGGACGAGCTCCACGGCCAGGTCTGGACCGAGCAGATCCGCGACGGCATCGCGCCCGGCAACCTGCTGCTGTTCGGCCACGGCTTCTCGGTCCACTACGGCGAGATCGAGCCCCCGCCGGAGGTCGACGTCGCGCTCGTCGCGCCCAAGGGCCCCGGCCACCTCGTGCGCCGCCAGTACCTCGAGGGCAGCGGCGTCCCCGGCCTGATCGCCGTCGCCGCCGACGCGACCGGCGACGCGCAGAAGCTCGCGCTCGCCTACGCCAAGGGCATCGGCTGCACGCGCGGCGGCGTCATCGAGACGACGTTCAAGGACGAGACCGAGACCGACCTGTTCGGCGAGCAGGCCGTGCTCTGCGGCGGCGTGTCCGAGCTGGTGCGCGCGGGCTACGAGACGCTCGTCGACGCCGGCTACGACCCCAAGCTCGCGTACTTCGAGTGCCTGCACGAGCTGAAGCTGATCGTCGACCTGATGTACGAGAAGGGCATCACCGGGATGCGCTACTCGATCTCGAACACCGCCGAGTACGGGGACCTGACGCGCGGGCAGCGGATCATCTCCGACTCCACGCGGCAGGCGATGAAGGACGTGCTGGGCGAGATCCAGTCCGGCGCGTTCGCGCGCGAGTGGATCGCCGAGAACCGCGCGGGGCAGGAGAACTTCAAGCGCATGCGCGCGGAGCAGGCGAACCACCAGATCGAGCGCGAGGGCAAGGAGCTGCGCTCGATGATGGACTGGATCGAGACGGAGTTCTGAGCGACGACGAGCGGACATCCGGCTGGCTGAAGCCGCGCGCGCCCGGCGGGCAGGTCCCGCCGCAGTGGGAAGCGACCCCGGACGAGGAGCCGGCGGCGGTCGCGCCGCCGGAGCCCGTACCGGCCGCGGCGGCGCCGGCGCCGCCGCGCGAGCGGCCGACGTTCGTGCAGGGCAGCCGGCCGCAGGTGCCCGGCGACACGAACAGCGCGGCCGTCTGGTCGCTCGTGCTCGGCATCATCGGGCTGCTGCTGCTCCTGCCGACGGCCGGCGTGCTCTCGCTGCCGGTGTCCGTCGGCGCCTGGGTGACCGCGACGCAGGCGCGGCGGCGGATCGAGGCCGGCGTGACGACGGCGGGCGAGGGCATGGCCCGCGCCGGCAAGATCATCGGCATCATCGGCGTCGTCGCCGCGGTCGTCGTGATCGTCGTGATGGTCGTCCTGATCGCGACCGGCTTCGACTTCGAGCAGTTCCAGCGCGACCTGGAGCGCGACCTCGAGCAGCGGCGCAACTCGAACGCCGTTTCGGCCCAGCTACGCTGAGCCGTTCTCCCCACGACCCGGTCCCCTCCATGACTCCAGATCCGTTCACCAAGCAGTACCTGATGACCGCAGGGCCGACGCCGATCCCGCCGGCCGTCTCGCAGGCGATGGCGACGCCGATGCTCTACCACCGCGCGCCCGCCTTCGACGAGCTCTACCAGCGGGTGCTGGACAAGCTGCCGATGGTCTTCCGGACGCAGAACCAGGTGCTCGCGTTCGCGGCCAGCGGCTCGGGCGCGATGGAGTCCGCGGTCGCCAACCTGGTCCGCCCGGGCGACAAGATCCTCGCGTGCGCGGCCGGCAAGTTCGGCGAGCGCTGGATCCAGCTCGGCGAGGCCTACGGCGCCGAGCTCGTGCGCTACGAGCCCGGCTGGGGCGAGCGCCTCGACCCCGCCGCGATCGACCGGCTGCTGGGGGAGAACACGGACGTGAAGGTCGCGTTCGCGACGCTGTCGGAGACCTCGACCGGCATCGTGCACGACGTGCAGGCGATCGCCGAGGTCGCCCGCCGGCACGACGTCATCCTCGTCGTCGACGCCGTCTCCGGCCTCGGCGCCACCGAGCTGCGCCAGGACGACTGGGGCGTCGACGTCGTCGTCGCGGGCTCGCAGAAGGCGCTCATGTGCCCGCCCGGGCTCGCCTTCGCCTCGGTCTCCGAGCGCGCGCTCGCGTACGCGGACGAGCCGCGCCGGCGGCCGCTACTACTTCGACTGGGGCAAGACGGCCAAGAGCCAGCGCAAGGGCGCGAGCCCGTTCACGCCGGCCGTGTCGCTGTTCCTCGGGCTCGACGTGGCGCTCGGCATGATCGAGGCCGAGGGCCTCGACGACGTGCTCGCCCGCCACTCGCTGCTCGCGCGCGCCACGCGCGCCGGCGTCGCCGCGATCGGCCTCGACCTGTACGGCGACCCGGACGAGCGCTCGACGGTCGTGACCGCGCTCGAGCTGCCGGGCGACGTCGACGGCGGCAAGGTCCCGGGCGGCCTGCGCAAGCTCGGCATCACCGCCAACGGCGGCCAGGACCACCTCAAGGGCCGCATCCTGCGGATCGCCCACTGCGGCTACTTCGGCGCGTTCGACATCCTGACCTCGCTGTCGGGGCTCGAGATGGTGCTCGCGCAGCTCGGCCACGAGGTCGAGCACGGCGCCGGCGCGGGCGCCGCGCAGCGCGTGTTCCTGGAGGCCGGCGTCCAGGCTGCCACGGCGTGACTGCGCCCGAGCTGGCGGCGCCGCTGCGCATCCTCGTCGCCGAGAAGATCGCCGACGCCGGCGTCGACATGCTGCGCGAGCGGTTCGACGTCGACCTCGGCGTCGGCTGGAGCGCCGACGAGCTGGCCGAGCGGATCGGCGCCTACGACGGCATCCTGATCCGCTCCGCGACCAAGCTGACCGCGGACCTGATCGCGCGCGGCGAGAACCTGAAGGTGATCGGCCGCGCGGGCGTCGGCGTGGACAACGTCGACGTCGACGCGGCCACCAAGCGCGGCATCATCGTCGCCAACGCGCCGCAGTCGAACGTGATCACCGCTGCGGAGCACACCTTCGCGCTGATCCTCGCGCTCGCCCGCAACGTCCCGCAGGCGCACGCCGCGCTCACCGACGGCCGCTGGGAGCGCTCGAAGTGGGGTGGGGTCGAGCTGTACGAGAAGACGCTCGGGCTGCTCGGCTTCGGCCGCATCGGCCAGCTCGTGGCGACGCGGGCGCGCAGCTTCGGCATGCGCGTCGTCGCGTTCGACCCGTTCGTCGCCGCCGGCCGCTTCCGCGAGCTCGGCGTCGACAAGGCCGAGAGCTCGGAGGACCTGTACGCGCAGGCCGACTTCATCTCGGTCCACCTGCCGAGCACGCCGGAGACGCGCGGCTGGCTCGACGCCGACGCGCTCGCCAGGTGCCGCGACGGCGTCCGGATCGTCAACTGCGCGCGCGGCGAGCTCGTCGACGACGCGGCGCTCAAGGACGCGCTCGACAGCGGCAAGGTCGCCGGCGCGGCGCTCGACGTCTTCCCGAGCGAGCCGGTCACCGACCACCCGCTGTTCGGCTACCCCAACGTGGTCGTGACGCCGCACCTCGCCGCGTCGACGACCGAGGCGCAGGACCGCGCCGGCGTGCAGACGGCCGAGCAGGTCGTGGCCGCGCTCACCGGCGGCGTCGTCTCGACGGCGGTCAACATCCCGCCGGTCAGCGCCGAGGACATGGAGGTGCTGGGCCCGTTCCTGCCGCTCTGCCGCGGCCTCGGCCGGCTCGGCATGGCGCTCGCCGAGGCGTCGAGCGTCGAGCGGATCGAGCTCGAGTACCTGGGCCGGATCGCCGAGCGCGACACGCGGCTGCTCACCCTGTCGGTGCTGAACGGGCTGCTGTCCGGCCACACCCAGGAGGAGGTCAACCTCGTCAACGCGCCGTCGCTGGCCGAGGAGCGCGGGATCGAGGTGTCCGAGCGCAAGGAGGTCGTGGCGCGCGACTTCACCGACCTCGTGCGCGTGACCGTCGTCTCCGGCGGCGAGCGCTCGCGCGTCGTGGGGACCACGCTCGGCCGGCTCTACCGCCCGCACCTGCTCGAGGTCTGGGGCCAGCGCTTCAACCTCCAGATGGACGAAGGGCACCTCGCCCTGTTCCGCTACCAGGACGTCCCCGGCATGGTCGGGCGCGTCGGCACGAAGCTCGGCGAGCACGGGGTCAACATCTCCGCCGCCGCCGTCGGCCGTCAGCCCCCGGGATCCGCCGGCGGCGACCTCGCGGTGATGGCGATCACGACCGACGCGGCGATCCCGCGGGCGGTCGTCGACGAGATCGTCGCCGGCGAGGGTTTCCTGGCCGGACGGGCTGTAGCCATCGAGTCCTGAGCCGTATAGGGTCGCCGGGTGGCGGCCGAGCCAGCTGACCAGCGTGTCTCCGAGCACGGCCTGAAGTCGAACGCGATCGGGTTCGTCGACGCGCTCGTCATCGGGCTCGCGTCGACCGCGCCCGCCTATTCGCTGGCGGCGGTGATCGGGCTCGTCGTCGTGCTCGTCGGCGTCCAGGCGCCGGCCGTGCTGCTGGCCTCGTTCGTCCCGATGTTCTTCATCGCGGCGGCGTTCTACTACATGAACAAGGCCGACCAGGACTGCGGCACGACGTTCTCCTGGGTCACGCGCGCGATGGGCCCGTGGTGGGGCTGGATCGGCGGCTGGGCGATCTGCACGACCGGCATCCTGGTCGTCGGCTCGCTGGCCGACGTCGCCGCCCGCTACGGCCTGCTGCTGATCGGCTGGGACTCGGCGGCGGAGTCGAAGGCGGCCGTGACCGCGATCGCGGTCGTGATCATCGGCGTGATGACGCTCGTCTGCGTGCTCGGCACCGAGCTGTCGGCGCGCGTCCAGAACGTGATGATCATCGCCCAGGTCGTGGCGCTGCTGGCGTTCGCCGCGGTCGCGCTGATCAAGGTCGCCAACGGGTCGGCGCCGGACGGCTCGCTCGACCCGTCGCTCTCCTGGCTCTCGCCGTTCGCAGCTCGAGGACACCGGCGTGCTGGTGAGCGGCCTGCTGATCGGCGTGTTCATCTACTGGGGCTGGGAGAGCGCGGTCAACCTGACCGAGGAGACCGAGGACTCCGAGACGACGCCCGGCAAGGCCGCCGTGCTGTCGACCGTGATCCTGCTCGTCAGCTACGTGTCGGTCGCGATCGCGGTGGTGGCGTTCGCGGGGCTCGAGCGGGTCGGCGAGTTCGAGGACGACGACGCGATCCTCTCGACGCTCGCGACCGACGTGCTCGGCACGCCGTGGGACCAGCTGATCGTGCTCGCGGTGCTGACGTCCGCGCTCGCCTCGACGCAGACCACGATCCTGCCCGCCTCCCGCACGACGCTCTCGATGGCGCGCTCCGGCGCGATGCCGGCGGCGCTCGGACGCATCCACGCGCGCTACCTGACGCCGCACGTCTCGACGATCGTGATCGGCTTCCTGGCCGCGCTCTGGTACGTCGTCGTGAACTCGTTGTCGGAGAACTTCCTGTTCGACACGCTGTCCGCGCTGTCGCTGATGATCGCGTTCTACTACGCCCTCAGCGGCCTGGCGTGCGTGATCTTCTACCGCCGCGAGCTGACCAAGTCGGTGAAGAACTTCCTCTTCATCGGCGTGGCGCCGCTGACCGGCGGGCTGATCCTCGCCTTCCTGTTCGTGCGCTCCGTGATCGACCTCGCCGACCCGGACGCCTCCTACAGCGGCAGCTCCGTGTTCGGGCTCGGCATCCCGCTGGTGATCGGCGGCTCGTTCCTGCTGCTCGGCGCGGTGCTCATGGTGATCTGGCGTGTCGGCCACCCGAGCGGCTTCTTCCGCCGCCGCGGCTTCGAGGCCTACGCGGGCAAGACCGAGGCGGCGCTGGTGGAGACGGACTAGTGGACCTGGTCGTCGGCTACGACGACTCGAGCGGCGCCCGGCGCGCGCTCGAGGTCGCGATCGAGCTCGCGCAGTCGCTCGGCGACTCGATCGTGCTCGCGTACGCCGCCGCCCCGCCGGGGCGCTCGGTCGGCGAGGAGTACAAGGCGCACCTGAGCGCGCTCGAGGAGCATGGCCGCGAGCTGGTCGCGGGCGCTGCGCAGCGCATCGAGGCCGCGGGCCTGAGCGCCGACGTGCACGTCGCCGCGCAGCGGCCGGTGGACCTGCTGCTCGAGCTCGCCGACCGCCGCGCCGCGCGCATGATCATCGTCGGCACCTACGGCGAGAGCCCGCTGCGCGGCGCCGTGCTGGGTTCGACGCCGCACAAGCTGCTGCACCTGAGCCGCGTGCCGGTGCTTGCGGTACCGGGCTAGCGGACGACGGATTCGATCGCGCCGAGCGCGCGCGCGGTGCCGCGCAGGCCGACGTAGAGCGCGAGCAGGCCACCCGTCAGGAGCAGCTCACCCGGGCCTTCGCGGCGTGCGGTGGAGACGAGTTCGGTCATGGTCACCACGGTACGAACCTCCTGGGGCGGGCGGTACGCATGCGCGGTCCAGGATCGAGGCGGGCGGCCTGGCCCGTGTGTCGATTAAGGGGTCAGACCCCTTTAGGTTCTCGGACCTTCAGATTCTCGGCTCGGACGCCGCAGCCGGTCGAGTGCCATGCCTGAAGGGGTCTGACCCCTTTATGTTGGCGACGAAGGGTGGTGCGCCCAGCACGCGCTCGAGCGCGGCGACGACCGTCTGATCGAACGCGCGCTCGTCGCGCAGCAGCCCGAGCGCTCGCTCACACGTCCAGGCGGCGCGGTAGACGCGGTCGGAGACGAGCGCGTCGTAGACGTCGCAGACGGCGAGCACGCTCGTCTCGACGGGGAGCTCGGTGAGCCCGTTCGGGTAGCCGGTGCCGTCGAGCCGCTCGTGGTGGTCGGACACGAGCCGAAGCACGGTCGCGGCTGAACCCGCCGAGCTCCTCGAGCAGCTGCCGGCCGGCCTCGGGGTGGCGGCGGATCTCAGCGAACTCGGCGTCGTCGAGCGCGGCCGGCTTGCGCAGGATCGCCAGCGGCACGCCGAGCTTGCCGATGTCGTGCAGCAGCCCGCCGACGGCGAGGTCGCGGCGCAGGGCGGGCGGCAGCTTGAGCTCCTCCGCGACCTCGGCGGCGAGCAGCGCGACGCGGCGCGTGTGCTCCTCGGTCGACGTGTCGCGCTCGCCGAGGCGCACGAGCAGCGCGCGCACGCGCGTGCCGAGGTACGCCTCCTCGGCGGCGACGAGGTCGGTCGCCGCGAGGTCGCCGACCAGCGTCCGCGACGCGCCGCCGCGCGCGAGGTCGAGCACGGCCGGGATGCCGATCAGCGCGATGCCGCCGAGCTCGAGCGCGTGCCCGCCGTAGAACGCGGCGCTGCCCGGGCCGAGCGCGAGCTGCGTGACCAGCGCGATGCCGAGCCAGGCGCAGCCGGCGATCACGAGCAGGTCGGCGGGCCGCCGCGTCAGCGCGTGCGTGCGGATCGCCCGATGCGAGAGCACGACCAGGCAGCCGAGCCCGAAGACGAGCAGGAAGAGGGCGGGGGCCGAGCCGGCGGTCGGGACCGGCGGCACGAGCGAAGGCACGGCGAGGGCGAGTGCGCCGAGCGTGAGGATCGCGACCGCGAGCACCGCCTGCAGCACGAGCAGCGGGGCGATCCGGCGCGGCCGCCGCAGGGCGGGCAGCGCGGTCAGCGCCAGCAGCCCGGCCCCGGCCGGCAGCGACAGGCCGCCGGCGAGGGCGATCACGCCGTTCGGGCCGGTCAGCACGCCGGGGGTGGCGAAGCCGTGCACCGCCAGCAGCGCGGTCGTCGTCGAGAACGCGGTGCCGAGCAGGATCGCGCGGCCGTCGCGCGCCCGCACGCCGGCGGTCGTCACGCCGATCGCCACCAGCAGCGCGGTGCCGGCGCTCGCCACGACCGGGACAGAAGTGGGCGCTGCCCTTGAGCTGCACGGGCGTCTCGCCCGCCACGGCGATCAGGAGCAGCGGCACCAGCGCGGCGACGGCGGCGAGCAGGTGGCCACGGCCGAACTGGTACCTGACGGCTCGCATCAGCCTGGATATCGGCTGACCGGGCCCCCGAATTGAGTATCAGGCGGTCGCCTGGCGGGCCATGTCGCGCCGCGCGAGCCGCCGCTGCAGCAGCACGTTGAGCCCCATCAGCACCAGCACGACCAGCAGCAGGCCGGTCGCGAGCACGTTGACCTCGGGCGGCACGCCCTGCCGCGTCGCCCCGAAGATGAACAGCGGGAACGTGATCGTCTGGCCCGCGTTGAAGCTCGTGATCACGTAGTCGTCGACGCTGATCGCCGCCGCCAGCAGCGCCGCCGCCGCCACGCCGGGGGCGATCAGCGGCAGCGTCACCTTGCGGAACGTCGTCCACTCGGTCGCCCCGAGGTCCATCGCCGCCTCCTCGATGTGGCGGTCCATGCCCTCGAGCCGCGCCTTCACGGTCACGACGACGTAGGAGACCGTGAACATCACGTGGGCGATCACGATCGTCGCGAACCCGGTGTTCGACCGCCAGCGTCAGGAACAGCGCCAGCAGCGCCGCCCCGATCACGACCTCCGGCGTCGAGAGCGGCAGGAACACGAAGAAGTCGACGACCGAGCGCCCGCGGAAGCCGTAGCGCACGAGCGCCATCGCCATCAGCGTGCCGAGCGCGGTCGCGATCAGCGTCGAGATCAGCGCGATCAGCAGCGAGTTGCGCATCGCCGTCGAGAGGTCCGGGTTCTCGAACGGGTTCTTCCAGTGGTCGAGCGTGAAGCCCTCCCAGGTGAAGTTGAAGCGCCCCGCCGGCTCGTTGAACGAGAACACGACGATCACGAAGATCGGCACGAACAGGTACAGCAGCGCCAGCACCGACCAGAGGCCGAGCGCCCAGGTGCGCGTGCGGTCCGAGCCCATCAGATCGCCGCCTCGGTCAGGTTGCGCGCGCCGAGCACGCGGGCGTAGAGCGCGATCCCGACGAGGATGAACGTCATCAGGATGAACGACAGCGCCGCCGCCTCCGGGTAGTCCTGGATCACCAGGTACTTGCTCTGGATGACGTTGCCGATCATGAACTGGCGCGGCGTCCCGAGCAGCGCGGCGTTGATGAAGTCGCCGGTCGCCGGGATGAACGTCAGCAGCGAGCCCGCGAAGATCCCGGGCAGCGCCAGCGGCAGCGTGATCTTGCGGAACGCCGTCGCCCGGCTGGCGTAGAGGTCGGTCGCCGCCTCGATCAGCCGCTTGTCGATCTTGTCGAGCGACACGTACAGCGGCAGCACCATGAACGGCAGGAAGTTGTAGGTGATGCCCGCGATCACGGCCGTGCGCGTCGCCAGCAGCCGGCCCTCGTCGCCGAGCAGCCCGACCGTCGCGCAGCGTGTCGACCACGAAGCCGTTGTCGGCCAGGATCAGCTGCCAGCTCACCGTCCGCAGCACGTACGAGACGAAGAACGGCAGGATCACCAGCAGCAGCATCACGTTCTTCCAGCGCCCCGCCTTGAACGCGATGAAGTACGCGAGCGGGAACCCGATCACGAAGCACGCGACGGTCGCCGTCGCCGCGTAGCCGATCGAGCGCAGGAACTGGTCGCCGTACTCGCTGACCGCGTCGGCGTACGTGCTGAACGCCCACGAGAAGACGTAGCCCTCCTCGGGGTTGCCGGTCTGCAGCGAGACGTTGAGCTGGTTGACCAGCGGGATCGCGAAGAAGACCACGAGCCACGCAAGGCCCGGCCCGATGAACAGCCACGGGAGGAGCCGGCGCCGCTGCCTGAGCGACAGGCGCAGCATCTACGCGCCGGTGACCTGCGCCATCGCCTCCTGCATCGTCCGCTCGTCCGCGGGCGACAGAGCGGGGTAGGCCTTGAGCTTGGACTGCACCTCGGGCGGCGGGAAGATCAGCGGGTTGTCGGCGATCTCCGGGTCGCTCTCGCGCAGGATCTCCTGCGCGCCCTTCACGGGCGAGATGTAGTTGACCCAGGCGGCGAGCTTGGCCGCGACCTGCGGGTCGTAGAGGTAGTTCATCATCGTCTCGGCCGCGTACGGGTTCTCGACCTCGGCCGGCATCAGCAGGTTGTCGTTGAAGGCCATGTTGCCCTCCTCGAAGTACGAGAAGCGCAGGTTCGGGTTGTCGCTCTGGAGCTGCACGAGGTCGCCCGAGTAGGCCAGCGAGGCCCACACGTTGCCCTTCGCGAGGTCGGTCGTGTAGTCGTTGCCGGTGAAGCGGCGGAACTGGCCCTCGCTGTTGGCCTTGTCGAGCTTCTCGATCGCGCCGAGGATCTCGTCGATGCTCGCCTCCGACGCGTCGACGCCGTCGCCCAGCAGCACCGTGCACGCCGAGTCGTAGGGCTCGGACAGCATCGTCACGCGGCCCTTGAACTTCGGGTCGAAGAGGTCCTGCACCGAGGTCAGCTCGCGCCCGGTCTGCTTGATGTCGTAGCCGACGCCGATCGCGCCCGACTGGAAGGGCAGCGAGAAGCGGCGCTCCTCGTCGTAGTTGATCGTCTTCAGGTTGTCGACGAGGTTGCGCGGCGTTCGGGACGTTCTTCTTGTCGATCGGCTCGCAGTAGCCGTTGTTGATCCAGCGCGCGGCCATGTAGTCGGTCAGCACGACGATGTCGCGGCCGATCGGCTGGCCGTTCTCGAGCTGCTGGCGCACCTTCCCGAAGAACTCGTAGTTGTCGTTGATGTCCTCGAGGTAGCGGACCTTGCCGCCGAACTCGCGGTCGAACGCCCGCAGCAGCTTCTTGTCCATGTAGAGCGGCCAGTTGGAGAACGTCCAGTTGCCGATCTCGGTCTTCGGGTGGTTGACCTCGGCGGACTGCTCGCGGTTGCGCTCCTCGGCCCCCTCCTGGGTGCCCTCCACGCCGCCGCAGGCTGCGAGCAGCAGCGGCAGCGAGAGCGTGACGCCGGAGGCGCGGGTCAGGAACGTGCGGCGCGAGAGCCCCGCTTGGTGGCGGTCGGTCATGACCCCTCCTTGGCGACGACGAAGGTGTGTTGCGGATCCCAGCTCAGCTGCACCTCGCGACCGGGGCCGAGCGACTCCGGCTCCGCACCGTCGAGGTTCTGGGCGAAGACGGTGAGCTCCTCGCCGCCGGCGGCCTGGACGACGTACTGGATCGACACGCCGAGGAACGAGGCGACGACGACCTTGCCGCGCAGCACGTTGGCGCCGTCGGGCACGGCCGTGCCGGCGGGGGAGAGGCGGACCTTCTCCGGGCGCACCCCGACGCGCACGTCGCCGCCGGCGCCGGCGCGGTCGGCGGGCACGCGCAGCGTCGCCCCGTCGTGCGTGCGGGCGGTGGCGAGCCCGTTCGCTCCCGGCTCGAGCCGCGCGTCGACGAGGTTGGAGACGCCGAGGAAGTTGGCCACGAACTCCGTCCGCGGCCGCTCGTACAGCTCGGCGGCGCCGCCGGCCTGCTCGATCCGGCCCTCGCTCATGACCGCGATCCGGTCGGCCATGCTCATGGCCTCCTCCTGGTCGTGCGTCACGTGCACGAACGTGATGCCGACCTCGCGCTGGATCCGCTTGAGCTCGATCTGGAGCTGCTTGCGCAGGCGCAGGTCGAGCGCGCCGAGCGGCTCGTCGAGCAGCAGCGCGCGCGGCCGGTTCACGAGCGCGCGGGCGAGCGCCACGCGCTGCTGCTGGCCGCCGGAGAGCTGCGCCGGCTTGCGCTTGCCGTAGCCGCCGAGCTGCACGAGCTCGAGCGCCTCGCCGACGCGCCGCTTCAGCTCGGCCTTGTCGACCTTGCGGCGCTCGAGGCCGAACGCGACGTTGCGCTCGACGCTCAGGTGCGGGAACAGCGCGTACGACTGGAAGACCGTGTTGACGTCGCGCCGGTAGGGCGGGGCCTGCGTGACGTCCTCGCCGCCGAGGTGGACGCTGCCGGCCGTCGGGTCCTCGAAGCCGCCGATCATCCGCAGCGTCGTCGTCTTCCCGCAGCCGGACGGGCCGAGCAGCGCGTAGAAGGCGCCGCGCTCGATCGAGAGCGTCAGGTCGTCGACGGCGAGCGTCTCGCCGAAGCGCTTCGTGACGCCCTCGAGGTGGATGTCGGCTTCGCTCATCCGGCGCCCTCCGGGGTCGACACCGCGTCGTACCAGTCCTTGCGGGTGCTGCCGGTGAGCTCGAACGCGATGTGCTTGATCGCCGTGTACTCCTCGAGCGCGTACATCGACATGTCCTTGCCGAAGCCCGACGCCTTCACGCCGCCGTGCGGCATCTCCGAGCCGATCGCGAGGTGCTCGTTGATCCAGACGGTGCCGGCCTGCAGCTCGCGGGCGGCGCGCTGGGCGCGGAAGACGTCGCGCGTCCAGGCCGAGGCGGCGAGCCCGTAGCGGGTGCCGTTGGCGTGCGCGTACGCCTCGTCCTCGGAGCCGAAGCCGAGCACGCACACGACCGGCCCGAACACCTCCTCCTGCACGATCTCCGAGCTCTGGTCGGCGCCCGTGACGACGGTCGGCGGGTAGAAGCTGCCGGCGCCGTCCGGCAGGCGACCGCCGCGCTCGGCGGTCGCGCCCGCGGCCACGGCGCGCTCGACGAACGCGTGCACGCGCTCGCGGTGCTCGGGCGAGACGAGCGGCCCGAGGTTCGTCGCGTCGTCGAACGGGTCGCCGACGACGAGCCGGTCGACCTTGTGCAGGAAGCGCTCGAGGAAGCTGTCGCGCACCGCAGCGTCGACGTAGATCCGGGTCGCCGCCGTGCAGTCCTGGCCGCAGTTGGCGAACGCGCCGACGATCGCGCCCTCGGCGGCCGCCTCGAGGTCGGCGTCGGCGAACACGACGAACGGCGCCTTGCCGCCCATCTCCATGTGCACGCGCTTGAGCGAGTCGGCCGCGTCGCGCATCACGCTGCGGCCGGCGCGCTCGGAGCCGGTGACCGAGATCAGCGCGACGTCCGGGTGGCGCGCGAGCGTGCCGCCGACCTCCGGGCCCGGCCCGGGCACGACGTTCAGGACGCCCGGCGGCAGCCCGGCGTCGAGCGCCAGGCGGCCCAGCATCAGCGTCGTCAGCGGCGTCCACTCGGCCGGCTTGAGGACGACCGTGTTGCCGGCCGCGAGCGCCGGGCCGATCTTCCACGCCGCCATGTTGAGCGGGTAGTTCCAGGGCGTGATCGAGGCGACGACGCCGAGCGGCTCGCGCGCGATCGTGCTCGTCAGCCCCGGGATGTACTCGGCCGCCGCCTTGCCCTCGAGGTTGCGCGCGGCGGCGGCGAAGAAGCGCAGGTTGTCGACGGTCAGCGGGACGTCGAAGGCGCTCGAGAACTTCAGCGGCTTGCCGGTGTTGCGCGACTCGACGCGCGCGAACTCGTCGGCGCGCTGCTCGAGCGCGTCGGCGATGCGGTCGATCACCGCGGCGCGCTCGCCCGGCGTGATCCGGCTCCAGTCGCCGCGCAGGAACGCGGCCTTGGCGGCCGCCACGGCGCGGTCGGCGTCGGCCGAGGAGGCATCGCCGACCTCCGCGATCGTCTCTCCGGTCGCCGGGTCGTGCACCCTCCTCGTGGCCGCGCTCGGGACATCCTGTCCGTCGATCAGCACAGAGGGGCACATTTTGCGCGACCCGGACGGCTGCGCAATGGACACAGCGCCGCATGTTCCCGCAGAATGGGTGACGAATCGTATGCTGACCCTCGCCGACGTGCTCGAGCTTCCGGTGGTGCGCCGAGCCCTACCCGAGGTGGTGAGCGGCGTTGCGGGCCTCGACCGCGAGCTGCGCTGGGCGCACGTGATCGAGCTCGCCGACTCCAGCGACGTGCTCAAAGGCGGCGAGCTCGTGCTCACCACGGGGATAGGGGCGGGCGCCCGGGAGCGCGACCAGCGGCACTGGGCCGCGACGCTGGTGGAGCAGGGCATGGCCGCGCTGGCGGTCGAGCTCGGGTCGACGTGGCGCGAGCGGGTGCCGGAGCCGATCGTCGCCGCCTGCGCGGCCGGCGGCGTGCCGGTCGTCGCGTTCCGGCGCTCGGTGCGGTTCGTCGAGATCACCGAGGCGGTGCACTCGGCGGTGCTGCACGGGCAGTTCGAGCTGCTCAGCCGCAGCGAGGAGATCCACCGCCGCTTCACCGAGCTGATCCTGCGCGGCGGCGGCGTGCCGGAGGTCCTCGCCGAGCTGGCCGCGGCCGTCGGCAACCCGGTCGTGCTCGAGGACGCCGCGCACGAGCTGGTCTTCTACGCCTCCGGGCCCGCGGGCGACGACGTCGCGCTCGCCGCGTGGTCGGACGTGCACCGCGCGGAGGCGCGCGGCGAGGCGCCCGAGGGCGCCGTGATGGTCGACGTGCGGCTGCTCGAGACGTCGTGGGGCCGCCTGATGGCGCTCGCGCTCGACACGCCGCTCGACGCCTTCGACCGCGTCGCGACCGAGCGTGCGGCCGTCGCCGTGGCGATCGACCTGCTGCACCAGCAGCACGACGAGCACCTGCGCGCGCGCTCGCGCGGCGCCTTCCTGTCCGACCTCGCCGACGGCCGCGTCGAGGAGCTCGACGCGCGGCGGCGCGCCGAGGCGCTGGGCCTCCCGGGCGCCGGTCGCGGCACGCTGCTGCCGGTGGCCGCGAGCTGGCGCGCCCCGCGCGTGCGGCGCGGCGACGAGGACCTGACCTGGACGCGGCTGTCGGGCGAGCTGCGGACGGCGCTCGCGTCGACCGGCTTCGGCGTGCTGATCGGCCCGCGCGACGCCGACCTGCTCGTGCTGCTCGCGCTCGGCTCGCGCAACCACGACGAGCCGCTGCTCGAGCACGTCGCCGGCCTGTTCCACGGCGTGCTCGAGCGCCGCGGCGCCGGCCCGGGGATGGCGGCGCTGGCGATCGGCGCCCCGGCGCGCACGTGGGCCGAGGCGGGCGCCGGCCTGCGGCGGGTGCGGCGCTCGGCCGGCGCCGCGACGGCGCTGCCGGTGCGCCGCTGGTACGACGCGCGGCGGCCCGGCGTCGCCGACCTGCTGCACGACCTGCGCGACTCGCCCGAGCTCGACGCGTTCGTCGAGGAGCAGCTCGGCCCGCTGCTCGAGGACGGCTCCGCGCGCCGGCGCGCGCTGCTGGAGACGCTCGAGGCGTACCTCGCGGCGGGCGGCCGCAAGGCGCAGGCGGCGCGCGCGCTGCACCTCGAGCGCCAGTCGCTCTACCTGCGGCTGCGGCGGCTCGAGGAGCTGCTCGGCGTCTCGTTCGACGACGAGGACGCCGTGCTCGGCCTGCACCTGGCGGTCAGGGCGCTGGCGTTCCGCCGCCGGCGGGCCGCGGCGTGACGCGGTAGAGCTGCACCCAGCCGGGCACCAGGCCGCGCCGCTCGTAGAGCCGGCGCGCCGCGTCGTTGCCCTCCATCACGCCGATCACCAGGTCGTGGACGCCGCGGCGCGCCAGCTCGGCGTCGACCGCGTCGAGCAGCGCCGAGCCGAGCCCGCGGCCGCGCATGCGCTCGGTGACCAGCAGCGTCCAGACCTCGCCGTAGCGGTCGGCGAGCGCCCACGAGTCGTCCGGCCCGTGGTGCAGCCGCACCATCGCGTACCCGGCGAGCGCCCCGTCCGCGTGCGCCAGCAGCGCGAAGCCGCCGGCCGCGAACGTCGCCACGTAGGTGCGCCGCCGCACGGTCCACGACGTCTCGTCGTCGACGAACGGCTGCACGCGCGACACGGCGCCGTGGTGGTGGTGCAGCTCGAGCCACAGCGGGCGCAGGTCGTCGATGCACTCCGGGCCGGCGATCGTGATCTGCGCCATACGGCGGGAGCTTGACAGTCCGTCCGTTCGATCGCCTTCGATCGCGACGATCCGGCCATTGCCCGGTCCTGATCGGACGGCGAGCATGCGCCCCATGACCGTGACCGACCCGCACGCCACCGGCGACCTGCAGGAGCTCGCTCACCGGCACCTGCTGATGCACTTCACGCGCAACGGCGCGTTCGGCCCGGGCGGCAGCGAGCTGCTCGTGCTCGAGCGCGGCGAGGGCCCGTACGTCTTCGACACCCACGGGCGCCGCTACCTCGACGGGCTCAGCTCGCTCTTCTGCTGCCAGCTCGGGTACTCGTTCGGCGAGGAGATGGCGGCGGTCGCCGGCGAGCAGCTCTCGACGCTCGCGTTCAACACGAACTGGGCGACCGCGCACCCGCCGGCGATCCGGCTGGCCGCGGCGCTGGCCGAGCGCGCGCCCGGGGACATCAACCGCGCGTACTTCACGAGCGGCGGGTCGGAGTCGGTCGAGGCGGCGTGGAAGATCGTGCGCCAGCACTACCTGGCCAAGGGCGAGCCGCAGCGCACGAAGGCGATCGCGCGCGAGACCGCCTACCACGGCGTCACGCTCGGGGCGCTCTCGTTCACGGGCGTGCGGCCGATGAAGGAGCCGTTCGGGCCGTCCCCGATCCCGGTCGTGCGCGTCGGCAACACGAACGCGTTCCGGCACGAGCTGGAGGCCGATCCCGCGGCGCACTGCGCCCGGCTGCTCGAGGAGATCGAGCGGACGGTGATCGAGGCCGGGCCGGAGACCGTCGCGATGATCATCGCCGAGCCGGTGCAGAACGCCGGCGGCTGCCTGGTGCCGCCCGAGGGCTACTGGCCGGGGCTGCGCGCGATCGCCGACCGCTACGGCATCGCGCTCGTCGCCGACGAGGTCATCACCGGCTTCGGGCGGATCGGCGAGTGGTTCGCGGCCGCGCGCTTCGGCGCCGAGCCGGACCTGATCACGGTCGCGAAGGGGCTGACCTCGGCGTACGCGCCGATGGGCGCCGTGCTCGTCTCCGACCGGATCGCCGAGCCGCTCTACGACGAGGGCCGGATGCTGCTGCACGGGATCACGTTCGGCGGCCACCCGGTCGCGGCCGCGATCGCGCTGCGCAACGTCGAGATCTTCGAGCGCGAAGGCGTGCTCGAGAACGTGCGCGAGCACGAGGGCTACCTGCGCGGGCGGCTCGAGGAGCTGCGCGACCGGCTGCCGATCGTCGGCGACGTGCGCGGCGCCGGGTTCTTCTGGGCGCTCGAGCTCGTGCGCGACGCGGAGAACGGGCGCTTCCCGGCCGACGAGCGCGAGAAGCTGCTGCGCGGCTTCATCGCCCGGCGGCTGCTCGACGAGGGCCTGATCGCGCGCCCGGACGACCGCGGCGACGCCGTGCTCCACCTCGCGCCGCCGCTGATCTGCGGCCGCGCCGAGCTGGACGAGCTGGTGGCGAAGACCGAGGCCGTGCTCAGCGACGCCTCCGAGCGCTTCTTCGCCGGGTGATCCACGACGCGCACGGCTTCTGGCTCCGCGAGGCGGGCGGGGCCGAGCCGGTCGCGCCCGCGGCCGGCGACCTGCGGGCCGACGTGGTCGTGCTCGGCGGCGGCTACACCGGCATGTGGACGGCCTGGCACCTGCTCGAGCGCGCGCCGGACACGCGGATCGTGCTGCTCGAGGCCGACGTCTGCGGGCACGGGCCGAGCGGGCGCAACGGCGGGTTCTGCGAGACGCTCTGGACCAACCTGCCCGACCTCGCCGACCGCTTCGGGCCCGAGCGCGCGCTGGCCGCGTGCCGCGCTTCGACGGAGAGCGTGCGCGCGATCGGCGCCTGGTGCGAGGCGGAGGGCGTCGACGCCTGGTTCCGCCAGGCCGGCTTCATGCTCGTGTCGACGGCGCCGGCGCACGACGCGGTCGTCACGCGCACGCTCGCGCACGGCGCGGGCGATCGCCTCGTCGCGCTCGATCGCGAAGCCGTCCGGCGGCGCTGCGACTCGGAGCGCTTCCGCAGCGGCGTGTTCGCGCCCGACGACGCCACCGTCCAGCCCGCGCGGCTCGCGCTCGGCCTGCGCCGGCGCCTGCTCGAGCGCGGCGTGCGGATCTTCGAGCACTCGCGCGTGCGCGCCCTGCGCGTCGCGCCGGGCGAGGTCGTGGCCGAGACCGCCGGCGCGCGCGTGCGCGCCGGGGCGGCCGTGCTCGCGCTCAACGCCGCGACCCGCGGTGTGAAGCCGCTGCGCTCGCGGCTCTCCGTGACCTCCTCGCACATCGTGCTGACCGAGCCGGTGCCGGACGTGCTGGAGGCGATCGGCTGGACCGGGGGAGAGGCGATCACCGACGCGCGGACGTTCGTGCACTACTTCCGCACCACGCCCGACGGCCGGATCGCGTTCGGCTGGGGCGGCGGGCGGCTCGCGGTCGGCGCGCGCGTGAACGGCCGCGTCGAGGTCGACCCCGCGACCGCGCGCACCACGCACGCGCATCTCGTCGCGATGTTCCCGGCGCTGGCGGGCCGCCGCATCGAGCACGCGTGGGGCGGGCCGATCGACGTCTCGCCGAGCCACCTCCCGCAGGTCGGGACGCTCGCCGGCGGCCCCGTGCACTACGCGTTCGGCTTCACGGGCAACGGCGTCGGCCCCTCGCACCTCGCCGGCCGCGCGCTCGCCGGCCTCGCGCTGCAGGCCGACGACGAGGCGACGCGGCTCGCGCTCGTCGACCCGCGCCCCGCGCACGTCCCGCCGGAGCCGCTCGCGTTCGCCGGCGGCTCGCTCGTGCGCGCGGCGTTCCTGCGTGCCGAGCGGCTCGAGGAGCAGGGCCGCGCGCCCGACCCGCTGACCCGGCTCGTGCGCGCCGCGCCGCGCGCGCTCGGCATCCACGTCGGGCGCTAGCGCCCCGCGGTCGCGACCAGGCGCATGCCGGTCGCGGGCAGCGCGCCGGCGGCGATCAGCCGCTCCTCGACCGGCCGCAGCGCCAGGTCGAGGCTCCCAGCGGTGCAGGTACGGGCCCGGGACGGGCGGGCCGACCGTGAAGTGGCGGGCCAGCTCGGCGCCGATCGCCGACACCGGGTGGATGTGGCTGCGCATCTCGGCGACCAGCTCGGCCGGCCCGCGCGCGTGGTCGTGCTCGGCGTCGCCGGCGGCGGCGCGCTGGGCGAGCCACCAGGCGGCGGCGCGCTCGTCGAGGCGCTCGACGGCGAACTCGTCGACGGCGAGGACGGCGCCCGGTCGCAGCAGCGTCGGCGAGGTGGCGCAGCGACTCGCCGAGCGGCTCGACGTGGTGCAGCGAGACGACCGCGACCGCGGCGTCGAACGAACCGGCCGGCGCGTCCACGTCGAGCAGGGCGACCGCCTCGACGCCCGCGCCGTCGGCGGCGGGATCGATCGCCAGGACGTCGTAGCCGCGGTCGCGCAGCAGCGCGGCGAGCGCACCGCTCCCGGCGCCGATCTCGAGGACGCGCGCGGGCGGATCGGGCAGCGCGCCGCGGACGAACGCGGCGACGTCGGGCGGGGGAGGAGCGGTCATCACGCCAACCTACCCGCGCGCCGTGTAGCCTTTGTCCGAGCATGTCGCGCGGGCTCCAGCTTCTCCTCCTTCTCCTCCCCCCTCGGGGGGAATAACGCGTGGCGGCCGCAGAAGCCGCGAACCCAGCACGAAGGAGCAGTCCACAGGAGCCGATCAAGGGAACGACATGCACGACAACGACCGCGTCATCATCTTCGACACCACGCTGCGCGACGGCGAGCAGTCGCCGGGCATCTCGCTGAACAGCGCCGAGAAGCTCGAGATCGCCCAGCAGCTCTCGCGGCTCGGCGTCGACGTCATCGAGGCCGGCTTCCCGATCGCCTCGCCCGGCGACTTCGAGGCCGTGCGGACGATCGCCCGCGAGGTCGACGGCCCGGTCATCGCCGGCCTGGCCCGCGCGCACGCGGCCGACATCGAGCGCGCCGCCGACGCGGTCCGCGAAGCGCCAGCGCCCGCGCATCCACACCTTCATCTCGACGTCGGACATCCACATCGAGCACCAGCTGCAGTCGACCCGCGCCGACGTGCTCGGCCAGGCCCGCGCCGCGGTCGCGCACGCCAAGTCGTTCGTCGACGACGTCGAGTTCTCGCCGATGGACGCCACCCGCGCCGACGTCGAGTTCACCGCCGAGGTGCTGGTCGCCGCGATCGCGGAGGGCGCGACCACGATCAACATCCCGGACACGGTCGGCTACGCGATGCCGAACGAGTACGCGGGCTTCCTGACGCGCCTCTACGAGCTCGTACCGGGCCTGAACGACGTCGTGCTCTCGGTCCACTGCCACGACGACCTCGGGCTCGCCGTCGCGAACTCGTTCGCCGGCCTCGGCGCCGGCGCCCGCCAGGTCGAGTGCGCGATCAACGGCATCGGCGAGCGCGCGGGCAACGCGTCGCTCGAGGAGGTCGTGATGCTGCTGCGCACGCGCGAGGCGGCGATCGGCCTGACCACCGGCGTCCAGACACGCGAGATCGCGCGCACCAGCCGCCTCGTCTCGCGCCTGACCGGCTACCCCGTGCAGCCGAACAAGGCGATCGTCGGGCCGCAACGCGTTCGCGCACGAGTCCGGCATCCACCAGGACGGCGTGCTCAAGGAGCGCTCGACCTACGAGATCATGGACGCGGCGACGGTCGGCGTCGACGACTCGACCTCGATCGTGCTCGGCAAGCACTCGGGCCGCCACGCGCTCAAGTCGGCGCTCGAGGAGCTCGGCTACGCGGTCGACGGCCAGGCGCTGAACACCGCGTTCAAGCGCTTCAAGGAGATCGCGGACAAGAAGAAGCAGGTCACGGCGATGGACCTCGAGGCGCTCGTGACCGACGAGCTGCGCGAGGAGATCGCGTCGTACACGCTCGAGTGGTTCGACGTCGAGGCCTCGACCCGCCGCCCGCCGCACGCGACGGTCGCGATCCGGCGCCCGGACGGCGAGGTCGTGCAGGGCAACTTCACCGGCGACGGCCCGATCGACGCGATCTTCCGCGCGATCAACGCCGCCACCACCCGCGAGGCGCGGCTGCGCGACTTCCGCATCGGCGCCGTGACCGGCGGCCAGGACGCGCTCGGCGAGGCGGGCGTCGTGCTCGAGCTCGCGGGCCAGTCGGCGGCCGGCCAGGGCGTGTCGACGGACATCATCGAGGCGGCCGCGCTGGCCTACGTGCGCGCGCTCGGCAACGCCGAGCGCAAGGTCGCGCTCGCGGCCGAGGAGGCCGAGGCCGAGCAGCGGGAGCTGTCGCCGACGCCGTAGGATCCTGCCGATGCCAGTCGTGTGTGTGCGCGGGCCGCTGAAGCGCCTCGCCGGGGACCGCTCGGAGCATGCGATCGAGGGCGGGTCCGTCGGCGAGCTGCTCGCGGAGCTCGAGCGCGCCAACCCGGCGGCCAAGGGCTGGATCCTCGACGAGCGCGGCGTGCTGCGGCGGCACATCAACGTGTTCGTCAACGGGGAGCTGTGCGAGCAGGGCACCGCGGTCGCCGACGGCGACCGCGTCGACGTGCTCCCGGCGCTCTCCGGGGGCCGATGACCGAGCTGCTGATCGGCACCCGGAAGGGCCTGTTCGCGCTCTCCGGCGAGCCCGGCGGGTCGTTCACGGTCACCGACCGCGCGTTCGCCGGCGACCCGGTCGACTGCGCGATCGCCGACCCCCGCAGCGGCCGCCTGCTCGTCGCCGTCGGCTCCCCGTTCTACGGCCCGAAGCTGTTCTACGCCGACGGGCCGGAGAGCGGCTGGGAGCAGGCCGAGGGCCTCGAGCTGCCCGCAGGGCGAGGACGCGCTGCAGCGGATCTGGACGATCGTGCTCGGCGAGGCCGACGGCGTCGTGTACGTCGGCGCCGACCCCGGCGTGCTGTTCGAGAGCCGCGACGGCGGCGCCACCTTCACGCTCAACCGCGCGCTCTGGGAGCACCCGAGCCGCGGCCACTGGCAGCCCGGCGCCGGCGGGCTCTGCCTGCACTCGATCGTGCCCTGGCCGGGCGAGCCGGAGCGGCTCGCGATCGGCATCTCGGCGGCCGGCGTATGGCTGACCGACGACGGCGGCGAGAGCTGGCGGCGCGGCAACGACGGCATCCAGGCGAGCTACGTGCCCGACGACATGCCGGCCGACGAGGTGCCGCTGTGCGTGCACCGCCTGCGCCGCGCGGCGACCCGCCCGGAGCGGATGTTCATGCAGTTCCACGGCGGCGTCTACCGGTCCGACGACGCCGGCTCGTCGTGGACGAGCATCGCCGCCGGGCTGCCGTCGGACTTCGGCTTCCCGCTCGCGATCGACCCGGCGGACCCGGACAGCGCGTACGTCATCCCGCTCGTGGCCGACGTCGACCGCGTCACGCCCGAGGGCCGCGTGCGCGTGTACGAGACGCGTGACGCGGGCGCGTCGTGGACGCCGCGCGAGGCCGGCCTGCCGAGCGAGGACGCGTACCTGACGATCCTGCGCGGCGCGTTCGACTTCGCGGGCGCGGGCGAGCAGCTCGAGCTGTACTTCGGCGCGACGTCCGGCGCCGTGTTCGGCTCCGGCGACGCCGGCCGGACCTGGTTCGAGGTCGCGAGCCGGCTGCCGCCCGTGCACTCCGTGACCGTCGCGCGCGCCTAGTCCGCCCGCTGGGCCGGCAGCGTGACCGTCACGGTCGTGCCCTCGCCGGGCGGCGAGTCGACCTCGAGGTCGCCGTCGAGCGCGTCGACGCGGTCGCGCAGGCCGCGCAGCCCGGTGCCGCCCGTGAGGCTGGCGCCGCCGACCCCGTCGTCCTCGACCACGAGTCGCAGGCAGCCGTCCTCGATGCCGAGGACGACCGAGGCGCAGGTCGCCTCGGCGTACTTGGCGACGTTCGTGAGCGCCTCGGCGGTGACGTAGTAGGTGGCGGCCTCGATCGCCGGCTCGAGCGGCGTCGCGGGCACGCCGCGGACCTCGACGGGGATCGGCGCGCGGGCGGCGAGCGCTTCGAGCGCCGGGCCGAGGCCGCGGTCGCTCAGCAGCGCGGGATGGATGCCGCGCGCGAGCTCGCGCAGCTCCTTGACGGCGAGCTGCGCCTCCTCGTGCGCCTCCGCGATCAGCCGCGCCGCCTCGTCGGGGTCGCGCTGCGATCTGCGTCTTCGCGAGCCCGAGCGTGATCGCCACCGACACCATCCGCTGCTGCGCGCCGTCGTGCAGGTCGCGCTCGATCCGGCGGCGCTCCTCGTCGGCCGCGGCCAGGATGCGCTGGCGTGCGCTCCGCAGGTCGTCGACGCGCTCGCGCAGCGCACGGGCTCGGCGAGCCTCGGGCGTCTCGCTGGGGAACCGGATCTGCGGCATCGGTCGACCGCACAGTATCCGGGCGCGGGCTAAGCGGCCGTCTTAGTCGGCCGATACAGATGTACGTGATAACGTACGCACCGATGGCGGCGGCAGTCGAGCCCATCGCGGCGATCGGACCGCGCGTCCGCGCCCTGCGCGAGGCGATGGACCTCTCGCTGCGCGACCTCGCCGAGCGCTCCGGCGTGTCGGCGCCGATGCTGTCGCAGGTCGAGCGCGGCGAGACCAGCCCGACGCTGCAGGTCGCCGGCCGGATCGCGGCCGGGCTCGAGCTGAGCCTGTCGCAGCTGCTGCGGCTCGACGAGAGCGGGGCGGTCACGATCGTGCGCTCCGGCCACGGCCGCACGGGCGGCGCCGACGGCCACCGCTACGAGGTCCTGAGCCCGCCGCTGCCCGGCCAGCGCGCCGAGCTGTCGCGCCACCGGCTCGCCGCCGGCGCCGCGACCGGCGGCCCCGGCGACCCGCCGATGCACGAGCCCGGCGCGCGCGAGACCGCCGTCGTCGAGGCGGGCGCCGTGACGCTGCACGTCGACGGCGCGCGCCACGAGCTCGTCGCCGGCGACTGCGTGACCTTCGACGCCGACCTTCCGCACCACTTCGAGAACCCCGGAAAGGAGGAGGCCGTCCTGCTCGCCGTCGTGTCAGCGGGGCTGCGTCGCTCATGACCCCGAGCACCCTCTTCGAGAAGATCTGGGCCGCCCACGAGGTGGCGCCGAACCTGATCTACATCGATCTGCACCTCGTCCACGAGGTCACCAGCCCGCAGGCGTTCGACGGGCTGCGGCTCGCGGGGCGCCCGGTGCGGCGGCCCGACCGCACGCTCGCGACCGCCGACCACAACGTGCCGACCGACGGCACGCCGGTCGCGTCGCGGATCCGCGACGAGCTGTCGCGCGTCCAGGTCGAGACGCTCGAGCGCAACTGCGCGGAGTTCGGCGTCCCGATCTACTCGATGGGCTCCGAGCACCAGGGCATCGTGCACGTGATCGGGCCGGAGCTGGGCGTCACCCAGCCGGGCATGACGATCGTCTGCGGCGACTCCCACACGGCCACGCACGGCGCGTTCGGCGCGCTCGCGTTCGGCATCGGCACGAGCGAGGTCGAGCACGTCCTCGCCACGCAGACGCTGGCCCAGGGGCGCCCGCGGTCGATGCGCATCAGCTACACGGGCGAGCTCGGCTTCGGCGTCACGCCGAAGGACCTGATCCTCGGCACGATCGGCCAGATGGGCACGAACGGCGCCGCCGGCCACGTGGTCGAGTACGCCGGCCCGGTCATCGAGGGGCTCTCGATGGAGGGCCGGATGACGATCTGCAACATGACGATCGAGGGCGGCGGCCGGGCGGGGATGATCGCGCCCGACGACACCACGTTCGAGTGGGTCCGCGGGCGCACCGCCGCGCCGCAGGACTTCGACGCCGCGGTCGAGCAGTGGCGCTCGCTGCGCACCGACGAGGGCGCGGCGTTCGACACCGAGCTCCACGTCGACGCGGGCGCGCTGTCGCCGCTCGTGACGTGGGGGACGACGCCGGCGATGGTCGTGCCGGTCACCTCCGCCGTGCCGCAGCCGGCCAGCGACGGCGACGAGCGCGCGCTCAAGTACATGGGCCTCGAGGCGGGCACGCCGATCGAGGAGATCGCGCTCGACCGCGTCTTCATCGGCTCCTGCACCAACTCGCGGATCGGCGACCTGCGGGCGGCGGCCGAGCTGGTCAAGGGCCGGCGCGTCGCCTCGTCGGTCAACGCGATGGTCGTGCCGGGCTCCAACCAGGTGCGCGTGCAGGCCGAGGCGGAGGGGCTCGACGACGTCTTCCGCTCCGCCGGCTTCGACTGGCGCACCGCGGGCTGCTCGATGTGCCTGGGCATGAACCCGGACATCCTGTCGCCGGGCGAGCGCTGCGCCTCGACGTCGAACCGCAACTTCGAGGGGCGCCAGGGCCGCGGCGGGCGCACCCACCTCGTCTCGCCCCAGATGGCGGCCGCGGCCGCGATCGAGGGGCGCTTCGTCGACATCCGGGAGTGGGCCTGATGGATGCTGTCACCGTGGTCTCCGGTGACGTCAGCGTGCTCGACCGCGCCGACGTCGACACCGACCAGATCATCCCGAAGCAGTTCCTCAAGCGGGTCGAGCGGACGGGCTTCGGCGAGTTCCTGTTCTACGACTGGGCGCAGGAGGACGGCTGGGACCTGCCGGCCAACCCGATCCTCGCCGCCGGGCCCGAACTTCGGCTGCGGCTCCTCGCGCGAGCACGCGCCGTGGGCGCTGCAGGACTACGGCTTCCGGGCGGTCGTCGCGCCGAGCTTCGCGGACATCTTCTTCAGCAACTGCACGAAGATCGGCCTGCTGCCGGTGGTGCTGGGCGAGGCCGACGTGCGCGCGCTGATGGCGGCGGGCTCCGGCGAGGTCGACCTCGAGGCGCGCGAGGTGCGCTTCGACGGCCGCGCGGTGCCGTTCGAGCTCGACGACGGGACGCGCCACCGGCTGCTCAACGGGCTCGACGACATCGCGCTCACGCTGCAGCAGTCGGACGCGATCGCGGACTTCGAGTCCAGCCGCGAGCGGCCCGGCCCGGTCACCACCGCGCTCGAGCGTTCGTAGGTATCGCTCGCGTCACCGCGCCGTGGTGTGACACGGTGCGGCGATGATCAAGACGAGCCTCACCACCACCGTCCTGCTCATGCTCGCGCTCGCGCTGCTGCCCGCGAGCGCCGCTGCGGAGCGACCGCCGATGCAGGCGTGCGGCGACATCGCGGCCAGCGACGGCCTGCTGATCGCCGACGTCACCGCGCGCCGCGTGAGCTGCCGCGAGGCGCGCCGGGTCGCGCGGATGACGCCCGAGCGCTGCGGTGACGACTCGTGCACGGTGCGCGGCTTCACGTGCCTGGTCGGCCGGGCGACCGAGGAGCTGCGGTTCGCGCGCTGCACCAAGCCGCGCGGGCCCTACGAGCTCTACCGCACGATCCGCTTCGACTTCGGCTCCTGAGCCCGGAGGCTATTCGCGCAGTCGTTCGGGCAACCCCCTGGACAACTCCAAGGGCCTCGTTAGGGTCCGCCGCATGCAGCGGGAGCGCAGGAAGATCGACGACGTCGAACGCGAGGCGGAGCCGGCCGCGCCGGCCCCGCCGCCCGACCGCCTGGCGTGGGCGTCCGCGGTCGGCAACCAGGCCGTGCAGACCCTCGCGCGCCAGGCCGCGGAGCCGGCCGCCGAGGAGGAGCAGGAGCCCGAGTCCGAAGCGGAGGGGCCTGCCCCCGAGGAGGAAGAGGGCCTGGCCGCCGAGGAGATCCCCGAGGACGAGCTGCCCGCGTAGGTAGGCCTGGGCAGGCGGGATGGACTCGGCACGCGAACGGGAGGTCGCGGAGCGGGCAGCGCCCGCGCCGATCGCCGACGCGCTCTCGTCCGAGGGCGCGCCGCCCGGCCCAGGCGGGGCGCTGACGCCGGGCGGGGTCGTCGCGCTGCAGCGCAGCGCCGGCAACGCCGCGGTCGCGGACATGCTGGCGGCCGATGCCGCCGATGCCGAAGGCGGTCCAGGAATCGCCTCGCTGCAGCGACTCGTCGCCGGCACCGAGCCGGGCACCGACGGCGCGGCGCCGGCGAGCGGAGTCGGGCGCGGCGGCGGCGCGGCCGCGGGCGCCGAGGGCGCGGCGGCTTCGAACGGGGCGGCTGCGCCGGCGGCGGCGGGCGCTGAGAGCGCGGCGGCATCGAGCGGCCCCGCGGCGCCGGCGGCTGCCGGTGGCCTGGGGGCGGCGGCCTCGAATGGATCGGCGCGCACCGGCGGCGGCGGGCGCTGAAGGCGGCGGCTCGAACGGGGCGGCTGCGCCTGCGGCGCGGTGGCGGGCGGGGCGGCGCCGGCGGCGGCTGGCGCCGAGAGCGCTGCGAAGGGCTCGGCGGCTCCGCCGCGGCCAGCACCGGCACCGGCGGCGGCGGGCGCGCCGGGCGGCGGGGCGGCGGCGGGCCGAGGCTCCGCCGCAGAAGCTCGACCCCAAGCAGGACCCGCGCTTCCAGGCCATGCAGGGCCGCGCGAAGGGCGCGGCGACGCAGGAGAAGCAGCATGCGCCGGCCTCCGCCGGCGCCGCCGCTGCCCAGGCCGCCTCGGTGCCGCCGGGCAACGAGGTCCAGAGCCAGGCCGCCGCGGCGCACGTCGACGAGATGGGCGAGCAGAAGCCCGGCACGTTCGACCGCAAGGCGTTCATCGACGCGGTCAAGAAGGCGATCGCGAACGCCGCGCCCAAGAACCTCGAGGAGGCCGACGAGTTCGCCGAATCGGGCAAGGCCGGCGAGGTCAAGGACGCCGTCCACGGCGAGGTGAAGGGCGGCAAGGAGGGCGCCGAGAAGGACATCAAGACCACCGCCAAGAAGGCGCCCGACACCTCCAAGGGCAAGCCGAAGCAGGTCACGCCGCTGCCGCCCGAGGACGCGGGCCGCGGCCCTGGCCCCGTCGACGCCGCATCGGCGATGCCGCCGGCCAAGCACGCCAAGGAGACCGACCTCTCCAAGGGCCCGCAGGACGTCGACTCCAAGATGGCCGACGCCGAGGTCACCGAGGAGCAGCTGCAGAAGTCCAACGAGCCCGACTTCACCGGCGCCCTCAAGGCCCGCGACGAGGCCAAGCAGCACTCCGACGAGGCGCCCGCCGGCTACCGCAAGCAGGAGCAGGGCGTGCTCGACAAGGCACAGGGCGAGGCCGAAGCCACCGCCGCGCCCGCGCTCGACGGGGATGCACGGCACACGCGTCGAGGCGTTCGCCAAGGCACTCGGCTCCAAGCAGGACGCGAAGGGCGTCGACGAGCAGAAGCGCACCAAGGTCGCCGCCGACATCGAGTCGATCTACAGCAAGACCAAGACCGACGTCACGGCGATCCTCGACGGCCTCGACGGCAAGGTCGACAGCACGTTCAACGACGGCGAGGGGAAGGCCCGCAAGGCGTTCGAGAAGTACGTCGGCGACCGCATGAGCGCGTACAAGGACGAGCGCTACAGCGGCATCATCGGCAAGGGCCGCTGGGTCAAGGACAAGCTGATGGGGATGCCGGGCGAGGTCAACGCCTTCTACGAGGAGGGCAAGACCGGCTACCTGCAGGCGATGGACGTCGTGATCGGCCAGGTCGCCGACATCGTCGGCGCCGAGCTGACCAAGGCCCGCGACCGGATCGCCGAAGGCCGCGCCGAGGTCTCCAAGTACGTCGCGAAGCTCCCGAAGGACCTGCAGCAGGTCGGCAAGGACGCCGAGAAGGACCTCGACGACAAGTTCGACCAGCTCAGCTCGGACGTCGACTCCAAGCAGGACGAGCTCGTCGACGCCGTCGCGCAGAAGTACGTCAAGGCGCGCGACGAGCTGGACGCCCGGATCGAGGAGCTGAAGGCCGCCAACCGCGGCATCGTCGACAAGGCGCTCGACGCGATCGGCGGCGTGATCAAGACGATCATGCAGCTCAAGGACATGCTGCTGAATGTCCTGAGCAAGGCCGCGGGCGTGATCGGGGACATCATCGCGGACCCGATCGGGTTCCTCGGCAACCTCGTGAGCGGCATCAAGTCCGGCCTATCGAGCTTCCTCGGGCGCATCGGCAGCCACCTCCAGAACGCGCTCATGAACTGGCTCTTCGGCGCGCTCGGCGGCGCCGGGCTCGTGATGCCGGCCAAGCTCGATCTCGCCGGGATCCTCGACCTCGTGATGCAGGTCATCGGCCTCACGTACGCGAACATCCGCAACCGCGTCGCGAAGCTCGTGGGCGAGAAGGCCGTCGGCCGCATGGAGCAGTCCGTCGACGTCTTCAAGGTGCTCGCCACCCAGGGCATCGGCGGCCTCTGGGAGTTCATCAAGGACCAGGTCGGGAACCTCGAGGAGCTGGTCATCGGCCAGATCAAGGAGTTCGTGATCGAGAAGGTGATCAAGGCCGGGATCACCTGGATCATGGCCCTGATGAACCCGGCGGGCGCGTTCATCCGCGCGTGCAAGGCGATCATCGACATCGTCATGTGGGTCGTCGAGCGCGGCGCCCAGCTGATGGAGTTCGTCAACGCCGTCATCGACGGGGTCGCCGCGGTCGCCAAGGGCAACGTCGGCGCGATGGCGAGCAAGGTCGAGGACGCGCTGGCCAAGGCGCTGCCGCTCGCGATCTCGTTCCTGGCCAGCCTGATCGGGCTCGGCGGCATCTCCGAGAAGATCCGCTCGATCATCGAGACCGTCCAGCGCCCGATCAACAAGGCCGTCGACGCGATCGTGCTGAAGGCGGTCAAGGCCTTCAAGAAGCCGATGGCCTGGGCCAAGGGCAAGTTCGACAAGGCCAAGGGCTGGGCGAAGGGCAAGGTCGAGGCCGGCAAGGAGAAGCTGTCGTCCCTCGATCCGCGCAAGCGCAAGCGCAAGGACGACGAGCCGCAGACACCGGAGGAGAAGGAGGCCAAGGAGGCCGAGCTGACCGAAGGCCTGGCGGCGCTCGACGGCGTCACGTCGAAGTACTCGGGCAAGGGCGCGACGCTGAAGGAGATCAAGAGCGCCGTCGCCGGCGTCAAGCGCCGCTTCCGCGTCTTCAAGTCGATCGACGTCGTCCCCGACGGCGAGAACTGGGACTACGTCTACACCGCCAGCCCTCCGAAGACCAAGGACGGCCCGAAGAAGGCGGAGGGCTCGTTCTCACTGCTGCCCGGCGGCCTCGAGTCACACGAGGGCCTGATCCTCTCGGGTGAGAAGCAGGGGAAGAAGGTCCACCTCTTCACGAAGCACGTCAACGTCACGAACGTCCAGCTCCAGGAGCGGCTGGAAGAAGTCCGCCAGCGGTTCATCGACCTGCGCGACAAGAAGATCGCCGACGCCGAGCAGGTCGTCGAGCGGACGCAGCCCAACATCCAGGAGCCGTGGCAGCGGCCCGCCCCCAGCTCGAAGAAGGAGCGCAAGGTCCTCGACGCGATCAGCGAGCGGCACGAGGACACCGAGGGCAACCTGAAGAAGTTCCAGGCGGCGAAGGCCGAGCTCAAGAAGCTGCGTCTGATCCCGACCGACAACCGCGAGCAGATGCTGCGGTGGCTCTCGGAGTGGCGCAAGAAGGGCGATCCGATGGCCACCGCGGAAGCGACAAGGTTCTACAACGCCGGCGGGCTGGAGGCGTCGCTGAAGATCGCCATCGAGCGCAACCAGGCGAAGATCGACAAGGCCTTCACCGCCCCGGACGGCTCGTCGATGCCGAAGGGCGAGACCTGCGCGATCCGCCATGAGTTCGCCCACGACATGGGCGTCGGGTACGAGCTCAACGCGAAGAACGAGGTCGTCGAGCTGCCCGGCCCGCTCACGTCGATCAACGCCCACCTGGTGATCTACGACGACCAGAAGCGCACGTTCGTCGTCGAGACCGCGTACCCGTCGTGAACCCCGAAGCGATCGAGCGCTCCGCGGATCACTTCTCGCGCTTCTACCACGAGGAGCCCGACGACGCGGCGGCCGGCCGTGACGCGCAGAACATGCTGCGGGCCGATCAGCTCAGAGCGACGCGCGACGCGCTCGCCGAGCTGCTCGCCGCCGACCTGCCGACCGGGACGCTCAAGCAGTTCGTGCGCCGACACGCGAACCGGCTGGCGTTCGACGACGACGACGCACGGCGCTTCATCGAGGACAGCCTGACGGCACTCGACGGGGGAATCCGATCGCGCGGATCGGAGTGGCGCGCGCGTCGGTCCGTTCGTTCGCTAGACTGCGCGAGCGGTGCAAAGTCGGCGCGCGACGAGTCGACCCGCCTAGAGCGCGGGCAGCTGGTCGCAGACCCACGCGACCGGACGGCGGAGGTCAACAAACTGAACCAGGCACGCCTCCGCCACCCAGCCGCAGTTCCCCGGCCCGCCGCGGCGCCGGTCCGAGCTCGCTAGCGCGCCGCCATCATCCGCGCGAGCTCGGTGCGGCGGCGCACGCCGAGCTTGCGGAACACGTTGCGCAGGTGGTGCTCGATCGTCTTCGCGCTCACGAACAGCGCCGCCGCGGCCTCGCGGTTCGTGAGCCCCTGCGCGACGAGCTGGGCGACGCGCAGCTCGTGCGGGGTCAGCTCGGTCTCCGCGGTCGCGGCCGGCCGGGCGATCGCGCCCGCGGCCCGCAGCTCGCGGCGGGCGCGCTCGGCGAACGGGCGCGCCTCGATCTGCTCGAAGCCGGCCAGCGCCTCGCGCAGCGGGTCGCGCGCCTCCTCGCGCCGGCCCTCGGCCCGCAGCCACTCGCCGTAGGCGAGCTGCGTGCGCGCGAGCTCGAGCGGCGCCGGCCCGGCGGCGTGCAGCTCGAGCGCGGCGCGGAAGTGCGCCTCGCCCTCGTGGCCCGCGGTCATCCCGCGCATGCGCTCGAGCATCGCGGGCGCGATCCGGCGGTGCGCGCGTGCGCTCGGCGTAGTGCTCGACGACCGCCAGCGCGTCCTCGCGGCGGCCCGCGCGCACGTAGGCGTCGGCCAGGCTCGGCGCCCAGATCACGTTGCCGGGGAGCGCCTCGTCGCGCACCGCCTCGAGCCGCTCGATCGCGACCTCGGGGTCCTCGCCGGCCGCCGCGAGCAGCCCGAGCGCGAACTTCGCGTAGATCGCCGGGAGCGGCACGCCGCGGCGCTCGCCGGTCGCGATCGCGCGCTCGGCGGCGGCGACCGCGGCCTCCTCCTCGCCGCGCCACGCGCGCACCGCGGCGAGCATGCCGAGCGCGACCACGAGCGCCGGGTCCTGCCCGGTCTGGTCGGCGAGCGCGACCGCCTCCTCGGCGTCGGCCAGCGCCTGCGGGTAGCGGCCGAGGAACAGGTGACCGTGCGCGCGGGCGGCCAGCGGATAGGGGAGGGCGCCGACCGAGGCGGCCTCGCGGCCGGCCGCGACCAGCCGGTCGAGCATGTCCACGCCGCGCTCGTACTCCTCGATCCAGAGCCACCCGTGGGCGGCCAGCGCCACGACCTCCGGCGCCAGCGCGAGCGCCATCGCCAGGTCGCCGCCGAGCCGCGCCTCGCCCTCCTCGAGCAGCCGCCGCCCGGTCGCGACGTCCGGCTTGGTCATCTGCGCGGCGCCCGCCGACAGCGCGGCGAGCGCGGCGAGCAGGTCGGCGCCGCCGGCCAGCTCGCGCGCCTTCTCGGCGTCGGCGAGCCAGCCGACGTGGTCGCGCAGCGCCATCGCCCCGAGCGAGGAGAGCAGCAGCAGCAGCGCGGCCATCACCGGCACCTCGCCCTCGAGCCGCCGCGCCTGCACGCGCAGCAGGTCGCGCGCCTCCGCCGTGCGCCCGGTGCGCAACGCGAGCTGGGCCCGCAGCGTGTGCAGCTCGGCGGCGACGGCGGTGACGTTCGCCCCCTCGGCGATCGCCAGCACGTGCTCGGCCTGCTCGAGCCGCGCGAGCCCCACCTCCGGGTGCCCGGCCGGCAGTAGGTCGCGGGCGGCCTCGACGAGCCGCCGCGCCCGCTGCACCGGGTCGGCGGAGAGCTCGGCCGCGCGCAGGTGGGCGTGCGCCGCGGGGCCGAAGCCGGTGCGCGCCCGCGCCGCCTGCGCCGCCTGCTCGAGCGCGGCCGCGACCGCCTCGTCGGGCAGCGCGGTCGCCGCCGCGAGCTGCCACGCGCGCTGCGGATCGCCCTCGGTCAGCGCGCTCGCCACCGCCCCGTGGGCGGCGCGGCGCTCGACGGTCGTGCCCGCGTGGTACGCGGCGGCGCGCAGCAGCGGGTGCACGAACGCGACCTCGCCGGGGTGCAGGATCACCACGCCGGCCTCCTCGGCCGGCTCGAGCGCCGTCAGGTCCAGATCCGCCGCCGCGAGCGCGCGCAGCACGACGTCGCCGCGCCGCACCTCGGCGGCCGCCGCCACCAGCAGCGCTCGCCGCGTCGGCGCCGGCAGGCCGTCGAGCCGGCGCGCCAGCACCTTCTCCAGCGTCGAGCCCGGCGGCAGTGGCCCGGCGATCGGCGCGCGGCCCTCGAGCACGTCGCGCGACAGCAGCGCCGGGATCTCGCGCAGTGCCAGCGGGTTCCCGGCCGCGGTCTCGGCGAGGCTGCGCGCGACCGCCTCCGGCAGCGGCTGCTCGCGGCCGGCCTGCAGCAGCTCGAGCGCCCCGGCGGCGTCGAGCGGCCCGACCGCCAGCCGCTCGAAGCCGGTCACCGGCTCCTCGGCCACCGGGCGGTGCGAGAGCAGCATCGCCACGCCCCCGTCGCCGAGCCGGCGCGCGGCGAACCGCAGCGCCTCCAGCGACGGCTCGTCGAGCCACTGCAGGTCGTCGACGACGACGAGCACCGGCTGCTCCTCGGCGGCCAGGCCGAGCAGCCCGAGCAGCGCGGCCCCGATCGCCAGCCGCGCGTGCGGCGCCGCCGGCTCGAGCTCGAGCGCACTCGCGAGCGCGCTCGCCTGCGCCGCCGGCAGCCGGTCGCGCAGCGCCACGACCGGACGGCAGAGCACGGCGAGCCCGGAGAACGGCTGCTCCGCCTCCGCCTCCAGCCCGCGCACGCGCAGCACGGTCATCCCGTCGGCGTGCGCGATCGCCGCCTGCAGCAGCGCGGTCTTGCCGATCCCGGGCTGCCCGCGCAGCACGAGCACGTCGCTGCCGCCCTCGCGGGCGAGCGCGAGCGCACGCTGGATGCGCCCGAGCTCCGCGTCGCGACCGATCAGCACGGCCGCGAGTCTAGGTGGACCGATAGCGTGCCGGGCCGCATGCCCACCATCGCCACCCTGCCCGGGGACGGCATCGGCCCCGAGGTGCTCGCCGCGACGCTCGAGCTGCTCGCCGTCGTCGCCCCAGACCTGACCTACACCGAGCACGCGATCGGCGGCGCCGCGATCGACGCGACCGGGACCGCGCTGCCCGACGCGACGCTCGAAGCCTGCCGCGGCGCGGACGCCGTGCTGCTGGCCGCCGTCGGCGGCCCGAAGTGGGACTCGACCGACCCCGACGCGCCGCGCCCGGAGCAGGGCCTGCTCGGCCTGCGCCAGGGCCTCGGCCTGTACGCCAACCTGCGCCCGGTCCGCCCGCTGCCCGCGCTCTACGACGAGAGCCCGCTCAAGCGCGAGATCATCGACCGCACCGACCTGCTGGTCGTGCGCGAGCTGACCGGCGGCATCTACTTCGGCGAGAAGGTGCGCGAGGGCGACACCGCGCGCGACGTCTGCACCTACAGCGTCGCGGAGATCGAGCGGATCGCCCGCACCGGCTTCGAGGCCGCCCGCAGCCGCGTGACCAGCGTCGACAAGGCGAACGTGCTCGAGACGAGCCGGCTGTGGCGCGAGGTCGTCACGCGCGTGCACTCGGAGGAGTTCCCGAACGTCGAGCTCGAGCACCTGCTCGTCGACAACGCCGCGATGCGGCTCGTCGCCGCCCCGCGCCACTTCGACGTGATCCTGACCGAGAACATGTTCGGCGACATCCTCAGCGACGAGGCGGCGATGCTGACCGGCTCGATCGGCCTGCTGCCGAGCGCCAGCCTCGGCGCCGACGGCCCCGGGGTCTTCGAGCCCGTCCACGGCTCGGCGCCCGACATCGTCGGCCAGGGGGTCGCCAACCCGCTGGCGATGATGCTCTCGGCCGCGATGATGCTGCGCCACGGCCTCCGTCGGGAGGACGCGGCCGCGAAGGTAGAATCGGCCGTGGATCAGGCCCTGGGAGCCGGTCTGCGGACCAGCGACCTGGGCGGTACGGCAACGACCGCCGAAGCGACGCGCGCGGTCCTGGAGGAGTGCAAGTGAACGGAAGCGGCCTCATCTGGATGAACGGCGAGCTGGTCGCCTGGGAGGACGCGAAGGTCCATGTGCTCACGCACGCGCTGCACTACGGCACCGGCGTGTTCGAGGGCGTGCGCGCGTACGAGACGCCGCGCGGGACCGCGGTCTTCCGCCACCAGGACCACATCGACCGGCTCTTCAAGTCGGCCTCCATGTACTTCATGGACGTGCCGTACTCGAAGGAGCAGATCCGCGAGGCCACGCTCGACCTGATCGCCCGCAACGGCCTCAAGTCCTGCTACATCCGCCCGGTCGTCTACCGCGGCGCCGGGCCGATGGGCCTGTACCCGCTCGACTGCCCGGTCGAGGTCTTCATCGCCGTCTGGGAGTGGGGCTCCTACCTCGGCGACGAGGGCAAGCGCCTCGGCGTGCGCGGCAAGGTCTCCTCGTGGCGCCGGATCGGCCCCGACGCGCTGATCCCGGCCGCCAAGGCCAACGGCCAGTACCTCAACTCCGTGCTCGCCAAGATCGAGGCCTCCAAGGCCGGCTACGAGGAGGCGATCCTGCTCGACCAGCGCGGGATGGTCTGCGAGGGCACGGGCGAGAACCTGTTCGTCGTCAAGGACGGCGTGATCGCCACGCCCGGCTTCAGCTCCTCGATCCTCGGCGGCATCAACCGCCTGTCGGCGATCCAGATCGCCCGCGACCTCGGCTACGAGGTCGTCGAGCGCGACATCTCGCGCGGCGAGCTGTACATGGCCGACGAGATCTTCATGACCGGCACGGCGGCCGAGCTGACGCCGCTGCGCGAGGTCGACGACCACCCGGTCGGCGAGGGCGAGCCCGGGCCGATCACGCGCGCGGTCCAGGCGGCGTTCGAGGACGCGCTGCACGGCCGCTCGGACCGCTACGCCGACTGGCTGGACGTCGTGCCCCAGGCGGCACCCGCTCCGTGACCGCGCTCGCGATCTACGACACCACCCTGCGCGACGGGATGCAGGGCGAGGGCATGTCGCTCTCGGTCGAGGAGAAGGTGCGCGTCGCGCGCGTGCTCGACGACCTCGGCGTGCCGTTCGTGGAGGCCGGCTTCCCGGCCTCCAACCCCAAGGAGGCCGAGCTGTTCGCGCTGCTCGAGCACGAGGGGCTGCGGACCGCGATCTGCGCGTTCGGCATGACCCGCCGGCGCGACCTGCGCGCGGACCAGGACCCGGCGCTGCGCGCGCTGGCCGAGAGCTTCGCGCCGGTCTGCACGCTCGTCGGCAAGACCTGGAGCCTGCACCTGGAGAAGGTCGTGCGCGTCTCGCGCACCGACAACCTGGCGATGATCGCCGACTCGGTCGCCTTCCTCGTCGCCGAGGGCAAGCGCGTGATCTACGACGCCGAGCACTTCTTCGACGGCTGGCGCGACGACCCGGCCTACGCGCTCGAGTGCCTGCGCGCCGCCGCCGCCGCGGGCGCCGAGAACCTGACGCTGTGCGACACGAACGGCGCCTCGCTGCCGCAGCAGGTCGCCGAGGCCGTCCGCGCCGTCGCCGCGGCCGCGCCGGGCGCGCCGCTCGGCATCCACTGCCACGACGACGCGGGCGTCGGCGTCGCGAACTCGCTCGCCGCGGTCGCCGAGGGCGCCGTGCTCGTCCAGGGCACGATGAACGGCTACGGCGAGCGCTGCGGCAACGCCAACCTCACGAGCATCGTCCCGAGCCTGCAGCTCAAGCTCGGCCACGAGTGCCTGCCCAGCCTCGAGGGCTGGACCGAGGCCGCGCACTACCTCGACGAGCTGCTCAACCTGACGCCGGACGCGAACCGCCCGTACGTCGGCAAGAACGCGTTCGCGCACAAGGGCGGCATGCACGTCGCCGGCGTCAACGCCGACCCGGCGACCTTCGAGCACATCGACCCGGCGGCGGTCGGCAACTCGCGCGAGGTGCTGATCTCCGAGCTGTCCGGCAAGGGCACGGTGATCGCGCACGCCGGCGGCGACCTCGACGACGCCACCGCGTCGCGCGTGGTCGAGCGCGTGAAGGAGCTCGAGCACCGCGGCTTCCAGTTCGAGGCCGCCGACGGCTCGTTCGACCTGCTGATCCGGCGCGAGACCGGCGACTACGAGCCGCTGTTCCGGCTCGAGTCCTGGCGCGTGATCGCGGAGAAGCGCGAGGACGGCCGCGTGCAGACCGAGGCCACGATCAAGCTCTGGGTGGGGGAGCGCCGCTACGTGGCGACCGCCGAGGGCAACGGGCCGGTGCACGCGCTCGACTCGGCGCTGCGCGCCGCGATCGGCGAGCACCACCCGCACCTGCGCGACATCAAGCTGACGAACTTCAAGGTCCGCATCCTCGACGGCTGGAAGGCCACGGGCGCGACCACCCGCGTGCTGCTCGACGCGACCGACGGCACCGACACCTGGGGCGCGATCGGCGTGCACGAGAACGTGATCGAGGCGAGCTGGGACGCGCTCGTGGACTCGATCGAGGCGGGCATGGTGCGCTCGAAGGCGCCCTCGGCGTGAGCGAGGTCGTTCCGGCGGCGCGGCCGCTGCTCGGGCCCGAGGAGGAGCAGGCCGTCGCCGAGGTGCTGCGCTCGGGCCAGCTCTCGCTCGGCCCGCGCGTGCCCGCGTTCGAGCAGGCGTTCGCGGCTCGCATCGGCGCCCGCCACGCCAGCGCGGTCTCGTCCGGGACCGCGGCGCTGCACCTCGCGCTGCGCGCCGTCGGGGTCTCCGACGGCGACGAGGTGGTGACGTCGCCGTTCTCGTTCGTCGCGAGCGCCAACGTCGTCCTGTTCGAGCGCGCGAAGCCGGTGTTCGCGGACATCGACCGGCGCACGCTGAACATCGACCCGGCGGCCGCCGCGGCGGCGATCGGCGGCCGCACCGCCGCGCTGCTCCCGGTCCACATCTTCGGCTACCCGGCCGACGTGCCGGCGCTCGAGGCGCACGGGCTGCCGATCGTCGAGGACGCCTGCGAGGCGCTCGGCGCGGTCCACGCCGACGGCACGCCGGTCGGCGGCCGCGGCCATCCGGCGGCGTTCGGCTTCTACGCCAACAAGCAGCTCACCACCGGCGAGGGCGGCATGCTCGTGATGGGCTCGGCCGAGCACAAGCAGCGGGTCGACTCCGAGCGCAACCAGGGCCGCGCGCCCGACATGGGCTGGCTCGACCACGACCGGCTCGGCTTCAACTACCGGCTGACCGACATCGCGAGCGCGATCGGGCTCGTGCAGCTCGAGCGGCTCGACGGCATGCTCGCCGACCGCGCGCGGGTCGCCGCGTCCTACCGCGCGGCGCTGGCGCCGCTGGACGAGCTCGAGCTGCCGTGCGAGGACGCCGGCGGCGACCGCCGCGGCTGGTTCGTGTTCGTCGTCCAGCTCCCGCACCGGCTCGACCGCGACGGCACGCTGCTGAAGCTGCGCGACCTCGGGATCCAGGCCAAGCCGTACCTGCCCGCCATCCACCTGATGTCGTTCTACCGCGAGCGCTTCGGCCACCGCGAGGGCGAGTTCCCGGTCTGCGAGGACGTCGCCGCGCGCTCGATCGCGCTGCCGTTCTTCCCGGAGCATGACCGAAGGCCAGGTGGCCCGGGTCGCGGAAGCGCTTCAGACGGCCTTGAAGTAGCTCACGAAGCCGGGGCCGCCGATCGCCCGCGCCACGGCGTCGCTGGGCGCGCGGCGGATCTCGAGCTGCTTGAAGCCGGACGCCTCGTAGAGCGCGCGTGCGGGCGCGTTCTGCAGCCCGGTGTCGAGCGACACGCCGGCCAGCCCCGCGGTCGCGGCGGCGCGCTCGGCGCCCTCGAGCAGCGTGCGCGCGACACCGCGGCGCCGCCACTCCGGGGCGACCGCGAGCGCGTCGACGTAGACGGTGTCGCGCGGCGGCCGCGGCGAGACGAGCCCGGCCGCGCGCAGGTGGCGCAGCAGCCGCGGCCACTGCCACGGCGGCACGCGCGGCGCGGTCAGCGACACGAAGCGGCGGGCGAGCTCGTCGCCGTCCGGCACCGGGAAGCACGCCATCACGCCCGCCAGCGCTTCGCCGGCCTCGGCGACGACGCAGACGTCGAAGCTGGCGGCGTGCCCGGGCCGCGGGTAGACGGCGCTCAGCAGGCCGCGGGCGCGCGGCTCGGACCCCGCGTAGGCGTCGTAGTACGGCTTCGCCGACAGGTACAGCAGACCGTCAGCCGGATCGGCCGGGCGTGGCTGGCCGGACCGCGAAGGGCATCTTCGGCATGATGACCGCAAGCATGTCGCGCTTCACGATTCCCCAGGACACGGTCTTCCAGCAGCTCAACTCGTCGATCGGCTTCGACTGGCGGCTGGCACCGTACGACATCGACCAGTCGCGCGCCCACGCGCGGATGCTCGCCGCCCAGGGCATCATCAGCGAGCGCGACCGCGACGAGCTGCTGAACGGGCTCGACCGCGTCGAGGTCGAGATCGACGCCGGCGACTTCGAGTTCCGGACGGACGACGAGGACGTCCACATGGCGATCGAGCGGCGGCTGACCGAGATCGCCGGCCCGGTCGGCGGCAAGCTGCACACGGCCCGCTCGCGCAACGACCAGGTGGCGACCGACGTCGCGATGTTCACGCGCGCGCACGCGCTGACGACCGTCGAGCGGCTGCAGCGGCTGCAGAGCACGCTCGTGCAGCTCGCGGACCGCCACATCGACTGGCCGATGCCCGGCTACACGCACCTGCAGCGCGCCCAGCCCGTCTACCTCGCGCACCACCTGCTCGCGTACTTCTGGATGTTCCGGCGCGACGCGCGGCGGTTCGAGCACGTGCTCGGCGCGACCAGCGACCTGCCGCTCGGCGCGGGCGCGCTCGCGGGCGTGAACTTCGAGACCGACCGCGCGATGGTCGCGCGCGAGCTCGGCTTCGCCGGCGTGGCCCCGAACTCGATCGACGCGGTCTCCAACCGCGACTTCGTGCTCGACTACCTCGGCGCGGCCGCGACCTGCGCGACGCACCTCTCGCGGCTGGGCGCCGAGATCGTCCTCTGGTCGAGCGAGGAGTTCGGCTTCTGCGAGGTGTCCGACGCCTGGGCGTCCGGCTCCTCGATCATGCCGCAGAAGAAGAACCCGGACGCGGCCGAGCTGCTGCGCGCCAAGGCGCCGCGCGTGGCCGCCCACCTCGATCGGGCTCCACGGGGTGATGCACGGCCTGCCGCTGACCTACAACAAGGACATGCAGGAGGACAAGGAGCACCTGTTCGACGCCGCCGACACGCTCGACCTCTGCCTGCAGGCGGCGACCGGGATGCTGTCCTCGATCGAGTTCCGCGCCGACCGGCTCGTCGCGCGCCGCGTCCGACGAGATGATCGCGGCCGTCGACGTCGCCGACATGCTCGTGCGCCGCGGCGTGCCGTTCCGGCAGTCGCACGGGATCGTCGCCGGGCTCGTGCGCACGGCGGTCGACTCCGGGCGCACGCTGTCCGAGCTCACGCCCGCGGAGCTCGCGCAGCACTCGGAGGCGCTCGACGACGAGTTCTACGCCGTGCTGTCGCAGGCCTCCTGGCTCGAGTCGAAGGTGTCCGAGGGCGGGACGGCGCTGGACCGGGTCCGCGAGCAGCTCGCGCACGCGCGCGCCGAGCTCGACGAGCAGGATTGACGCTCCCGCACGCGTTCTACGCGCGGCCGGTGCTCGACGTCGCGCGCGACCTGCTGGGGTGCGTGGTGCGCCACGGCGAGACGGCGGGCGTGATCGTCGAGACCGAGGCGTACCACGACTCTGAGGCCGGCCTGCCACGCGCACGTCGGGCTGACGCCGCGGACCGCACATCCTGTTCGGGCCGCCGGGCCGCGCCTACGTGTACCGGTCGTACGGGATCCACGCGCTGCTGAACGCGGTCTGCGAGCCCGAGGGCGTGGGCGCGGCCGTGCTCGTGCGCGCGCTCGAGCCGATCGACGGGCTCGAGCTGATGCGCCGGCGCCGCGGCCTGGACCGCGAGGAGGACCTCTGCTCGGGGCCGGGCAAGCTCACGCAGGCGCTCGCGATCGGGCTCGAGCTCAACGGGAGCGACATCGTGTCGGGGCCGATCGCGTTCGAGCCGCGGCCGCCGGAGTGGGAGGCGGTCGAGCACGTGACCGGCACGCGGATCGGGATCACCAAGGCGGCCGAGCTGCCGTGGCGGTTCGCGGTCACCGGGTCGCGGATGGTGTCGCGACCCTGGATCTAGGGCGGCGGCGCGGTCTCGCCGCCGGCCGCGTCGGGCGGCGGTGCCTCCTCCTCGGGCGCCGGTGCCTGCTCCTCGGGCGCGGGCGCCTCCTCGACCGGCGGCGCCTGCTCCTCCGGGGCGGGTGCGACCTCCGGCTCGGGCGCCGGGGCGGTCTCGGTCTCCGGCACGCCGGTCTCGGGCGCCGGCGTGGTCGTCTCGGGGACGGTGCCGGCCTCCGGCGCGGTCTCCTCGTCCTCGTCCTCCTCGGGCGGGTCGAGGTTCAGGAGCGACTCCATGAAGGTCTTGAAGATGCCGGCCGGGTAGGTGCCGCCGGCGACCGGCTGGCCCTGGAACTCGGTCTCCATCGGCTTGAACTCGTCCGGGTAGCCGACCCAGACGGCGATCGTGTACTTCTCGTTCCAGCCGACGAACCAGGCGTCGCCGTAGCCCTCGGTGGTGCCGGTCTTGCCGGCGATGTCCTCGTCGCCGACCTGGGCGCGCGTGCCGGTGCCGACCTGGACGACGCCCTGCAGCAGCGAGTGCACCTGCCCGGCGACGTCCTCGTTGAGGATCCGGCGCGTGCGCTTGCGGTTGACCGCGCGCTCGCCGTTCGGGAGCGTCACCGGCTTCCACTCGGTGTCCGCGCCGTCGTCCTCGTCGCGGTTGATGCGCTCGATGCCGACCGGGCCGGGCGCGACGTCGCGGCGGCTGTTGTCGGCGCCCGGGCTGAGCGAGCCGAAGACGAGCTCGCCGCCGCTGGCGAAGGTCTCGTAGGCGTGCGCCATGTCGAGCGGCGTCACGCCCTGCTCGAGGCCGCCGAGCGTCATCGCGTAGTTCGTCGAGACGTCCGTGCGGATGCCCATGCGCTCGGCGAGCCGCGCCACGTTGCGCGTGCCGACCTTGATGCCGACCTGGGCGAACACGGCGTTGTCGGAGAACGTCGTCGCGCGCGCCAGCGTCGTGATGCCGGAGTAGGCGTTCTCGTAGTTGTTGACCGTGAAGACCTCCTTCGACTTCGGGACGTCGATCTCGAGCTTGTTCGACGTCCAGGTCGAGTTGACGGAGATCGCCCTGGTCGAGCGCCTCGGCGAGGATGAACGGCTTGATCGCCGAGCCGGGCTGGCGCTGGCCCTGGGTGGCGAGGTTGAACGGCAGCTGGTTGTAGTCGTCGCCGCCGACCATCGCGCGCACGGCGCCGGTGCGGTTCTCGATCGCCACGAGCGAGGCGCGCGGGCCTTCGGTGTTCGGCAGCCAGGCGTCGACCGCCTGCTGCGCGGCGTCCTGGATCTCGCTGTCGATCGTGGTGCGGATCTGCAGGCCGCCGTCGAACGCGAGGCGGGCGCCCTCCTGGCCGCCGCCGAGGCGGTCGACCACCTGCTGCTTGATCCACGACGTGAAGTAGGGGTACTCGGTGTCCTCGACCGGCGGCTGGAGGTCGCCGCGGTCCGGCAGCGGCTCGGCGAGCGCGGAGTCGTAGCTCGCGCGCGGGAGGAAGCCCTGCTCGAGCATCCGCAGCAGCACGAGATCGCGGCGCTCCTTGCTGCTCTCCGGGTTGGCGATCGGGTCGTACGCGCTCGGGGAGGCGACCATGCCGGCCAGCAGCGCCGCCTCGTGCGGCTCGAGCTCGGAGGCGCAGTTGCGGCCCTTGACCTCGTCGCAGCCGGGATGGTTGGCCTGGAAGTACGTGCGCGCGGCGGCCTCGATGCCGTAGGCGCCGTTGCCGAAGTAGATCGTGTTCAGGTAGTTGCGGAGGATCCGCTCCTTCGACCACTTGCGCGTCAGGTGGTAGGCCATCGCCGCCTCGCGCAGCTTCTGGAAGATCGTGCGGTCGTCCTGGGCGGCGAGCGAGTTCTTGACGAACTGCTGCGTGATCGTCGAGCCGCCCTGGACGGCCTTCTGCGCGCGCACGTCCTCCCACAGCGCGCGGCCGATGCCGCGCACGTCGACGCCCTCGTTCGTGTAGAAGCGGCGGTCCTCGATCGCGATGATCGCGTGCTTCATCACGGGCGCGATCTCCTCCTCGCTGAGGAGGATGCGCTTCTGGTTGCCGGTCAGGACGCCGATGCTGCGGCCGCTGCGGTCGAGGATCACCGACGTGCGGTCGGCCGGCTCCTCGAGCGTCGGCAGGTCGGACGCGACGGCCATCATCATCCCGAAGACGGTCGAGACGGCCGCGAGGCAGGTCGAGGCCGATCAGCAGCGCGACGAGCCGGAGCTTGCGGATGCGCACCCGCCGGCGCGGCGGCTCAGGCGGCTCGTTGCGCCCGTGCGGGCGCAGCGGCACGACGGTACCGCCGCTGGAAGCACCGCCGTTGGGCGTGCCGGAAGCAGGTTGGGTGGTGCGCTCGCGCTTGCTCATCAAGTGGGTGGGGACCCGCCACGAGCTTCACGCCCGATGGTCCTCCGGCCGCCTCGTCCGGAGGCGGTTCGGCACGGGCGGACCAGGCCCGTAAGCGGCCGAGAGTCTAGCATTGGGACGGATGGACCAACCGCCTTCCGAGGCCGCCCGGACGGCGGCGCACCTGGCCCGCAACGCGGTCGACTCGCTGCCCGCCGGGGCCCTCGCGGACCGGCTCGCGACCGGCCGCCCGCTGCGCGTGAAGCTCGGCCTGGACCCGACGGCGAGCGACCTCCACCTCGGCCACACGGTCGTGCTCCAGAAGCTGCGCGAGTTCCAGGACGCCGGTCATACGGTCGTGCTGATCATCGGTGACTTCACCGCGCGCGTCGGCGACCCGAGCGGGCGCTCGGCCACGCGGCCCCTGCTGAGCGGCGAGGAGATCGACGCGCACGCGCGCACGTACGTGGAGCAGGCGGCCAAGGTCCTGCGGACCGACGACGAGGCGGTGTTCGAGCTGCGCCACAACGGCGAGTGGCTCGACATGAAGACCGAGGACCTGTTCCGGCTCGCGCGCGTGCCGACGGTCGCCCAGATCCTCGAGCGCGACGACTTCGCGCGCCGGATGGCCGCGAGCGAGCCGGTGTCGCTGCTCGAGCTGCTCTACCCGGTGCTGCAGGGCTACGACTCGGTCGCGGTGCGGTCCGACGTGGAGCTCGGCGGCACCGACCAGACCTTCAACCTGCTGATGGGCCGTTCGATCCAGACCGCGTACGGGCAGCCGCCGCAGTCGGTGCTGACCGTGCCGCTGCTGGTCGGCACCGACGGCGCGCAGAAGATGTCCAAGTCGCTCGGCAACCAGATCGGGATCACCGAGCCGCCGGCCGACATGTACGGCAAGACGCTCTCGGTCCCCGACGCGGTGCTCGGGTCCTGGTACGACCTGCTGCTCGGCTCGGCGCCGCCCGCCGAGCTCAGCCCGCGCGACGCCAAGCACGCGCTGGCGCGGGCGCTGGTGGAGCGCTTCCACGGGCCGGCGGCCGCGCAGGAGGCGGCGGCCGCGCTTCGAGCGGGTCTTCGTCTCGCGCGAGCTGCCGTCCGACGTCGAGGAGGCCGTGGTGCCGGCCTCCGACCGCGTCGTGCACCTGCCGGAGCTGATCGCGTCCGTGTTCGGCGGGTCGCGGTCGGAGGCGCGGCGGGCGATCTCGGGCGGCGGCGTGAAGCTCGACGGCGTGCCGGTCGAGCCGGACGTGCTCGACGTGCCGGCCGACGCGCTCGACGGGCGCGTGCTGCAGGTCGGCAAGCGGCGCTTCCGGCGCCTGCGCGTGGCGTGACGGTCCACACCGGGCTGCTGCGGCTCGAGACCGAGGGCGACGGGCAGATCGTCGACCTCACCGAGGGCGTCCTCGCGGTCGTGCGCCAGAGCGGCGTGACCGCCGGCGTGGTCTGCGTCTTCGTGACCGGGTCGACGGTGGCCGTGACGACGATGGAGTTCGAGCCGGGCGGCGTCGCCGACCTGCAGGCGGCGCTGGAGCGGCTCGTGCCGGCGGGCGGCGAGTACCAGCACAACCTGCTCAACGCCGACGACAACGCGCACGCGCACCTGCGGGCGTCGCTGATCGGGCCGTCCGAGACGGTTCCGCTCGTGGCCGGCCGGCTCGTGCTCGGGACGTGGCAGCAGCTCGTCCTGATCGACTTCGACGACCGCCCGCGGCGGCGCGAGATCCACGTCCAGGTCGTGTCCTGAAGCCCGCCAGTACGCGGCGCCGGGACCCTGCTACAGTCTCGCGCCGCTGTGGAGGTCGGCCCCGTCGGCCGGGTCTTGAACAAGGCTCGCTGGACGCGCTAGACTCCACTGCCCGCTCGGGATGACCCGAGCGCGCCCAAGACGGAGGAATCCCCTCCGGGCCTCAGGGCGCCGCGGTCTTTGAAAACTCAACAGCATGCGCACCGATCGGCCCTGGCCTAGCGCCAGAGCAGATGATCGTGTGCGTCCAGGTTCGTCAACGTCGGCGGCACTTCGGTGTCGCACGACAAAACCTGAAACAACCTCGTCGATCGCATCCGGGTCAGGCCTCGTGTACGGCCGGGCCCCTCGAGTGATGCACGACAACTCTGTGAGCAGTTCTTCATGGAGAGTTTGATCCTGGCTCAGGACGAACGCTGGCGGCGTGCTTAACACATGCAAGTGGAGCGACGAACCAGGCTTCGGCCTGGGGCAGAGCCGCGAACGGGTGAGTAACACGTGGGTAACCCACCCCGGTGACCGGGACAACCCGAGGAAACTCGGGCTAATACCGGATGAGCTCTTCTCCCATGAGGGAGATGAGGAAAGGTAGCTTTGGCCTCCGCACCGGGAAGGGCCCGCGGCGCATTAGCTTGTTGGTGGGGTAACGGCCTACCAAGGCGACGATGCGTAGCTGGTCTGAGAGGACGATCAGCCACACTGGGACTGAGACACGGCCCAGACTCCTACGGGAGGCAGCAGTGGGGAATCTTGCGCAATGCGCGAAAGCGTGACGCAGCAACGCCGCGTGGGGGAAGAAGGCCTTCGGGTTGTAAACCCCTTTCAGTTGGGACGAAGCTTCGCCGGTTAATAGCCGGCTGGAGTGACGGTACCTTCACAAGAAGCCCCGGCTAACTACGTGCCAGCAGCCGCGGTAATACGTAGGGGGCTAGCGTTGTCCGGAATCATTGGGCGTAAAGCGCGTGTAGGCGGTCCGGTAAGTCCGCTGTGAAAGTCGGGGGCTCAACCCTCGAATGCCGGTGGATACTGTCGGGCTTGAGTACGGAAGAGGCGAGTGGAATTCCTGGTGTAGCGGTGAAATGCGCAGATATCAGGAGGAACACCAATTGCGAAGGCAGCTCGCTGGGACGTTACTGACGCTGAGACGCGAAAGCGTGGGGAGCAAACAGGATTAGATACCCTGGTAGTCCACGCTGTAAACGATGGGCACTAGGTGTGGGGGGTGTCGACTCCCTCCGTGCCGAAGCTAACGCATTAAGTGCCCCGCCTGGGGAGTACGGCCGCAAGGCTAAAACTCAAAGGAATTGACGGGGGCCCGCACAAGCAGCGGAGCATGTGGTTTAATTCGACGCAACGCGAAGAACCTTACCTGGGCTTGACATGTAGATCGCAGCCGTGGAAACACGGTGTCGGTTCGGCCGGATCTTCACAGGTGGTGCATGGCTGTCGTCAGCTCGTGTCGTGAGATGTTGGGTTAAGTCCCGCAACGAGCGCAACCCCCGTCGCATGTTGCCAGCATTTAGTTGGGGACTCATGCGAGACTGCCGGTGACAAACCGGAGGAAGGTGGGGATGACGTCAAGTCATCATGCCCCTTATGTTCAGGGCTACACACGTGCTACATTGGCACGTACAGAGGGCTGCGATACCGCGAGGTGGAGCGAATCCCTCAAAGCGTGTCTCGGTTCGGATTGCAGGCTGAAACTCGCCTGCATGAAGGCGGAGTTGCTAGTAATCGCGGATCAGCATTGCCGCGGTGAATACGTTCCCGGGCCTTGTACACACCGCCCGTCACACCACGGAAGCAAGCAACACCCGAAGCCGGTGGCCTAACCCCTTGTGGGAGGGAGCCGTCGAAGGTGGGGCTCGTGACTGGGGTGAAGTCGTAACAAGGTAGCCGTACCGGAAGGTGCGGCTGGATCACCTCCTTTCTAGGGAAGCTCCAGGATTGGAGCGGTCGTCATTGCGGCCGGCGCACAACGTGCCGGCTTAGCGAGGGCGACTCCTGAAATGTCGACCGGACCTGACGGCCTGGAGCTCTTCGGAGTTCTGGGTCGCATGCTGTTGAGTTTTGAGAGACCGAGCGCCCAGTCCGGGCGTGCGCCCTCTTTGCGGACCTTGAAAACTGCACAGTTTTGCCAACAAACGGGTATCACCGCGTGCTCGGTCGCTGACCTTCGGGTCGTCGTCCGTGCGCGTGATCACCGTCAAGATAGGAAGGGCACACGGTGGATGCCTTGGCACCAGGAGTCGATGAAGGGCGTGAACGGCTGCGATAAGCCGCGGGTAGGCGCTGAATAGCCGATGATCCGCGGATTCCCGAATGGGGAAACCCAGCGCTGTTAATACGGCGTTACCGCATGCTGAATACATAGGCATGCGGGGGCAAGCCGGGGAACTGAAACATCTCAGTACCCGGAGGAAAGGAAATCAACCGAGACTCCCCGAGTAGTGGCGAGCGAAAGGGGATCCAGCCCAAACTTCGTACGTGTAAGCAGCCATGCGTTGCGTGCGAGGGGTTGTAGGGCATCTGCCCGGGATATGGCTGTCCCGGCGGGAGTTACCAAACTGGCGAATAGTTGAAGCGCGTGGAACCGCGCACCACAGAGGGCAATCGTCCCGTAGACGAAATTCGACCAGCCTCCCGATGATGTTCCTGAGTAGGTCCGCTCCCGTGAAACGCGGACTGAATCTGGGGGGACCACCCTCCAAGGCTAAGTACTCCCTGGTGACCGATAGCGGACTAGTACCGTGAGGGAAAGGTGAAAAGTACCCCGGAAGGGGAGTGAAATAGTACCTGAAACCGCGTGCCTACAAGCGGTCGGAGCAGCTTCGTGCTGTGACGGCGTGCTTTTTGCATAACGAGCCGGCGAGTTACTCGTCTGCGGCAAGCTTAAGCGATGAGCGAAGGCGTAGCGAAAGCGAGTCCGAATAGGGCGATTTGAGTCGTAGGCGGTAGACCCGAAACTGAGCGAGCTACCCATGGGCAGGTTGAAGCGGGGGTAAGACCCCGTGGAGGACCGAACCGACCTAGGTTAAAAACTGGGCGGATGACCTGTGGGTCGGAGTGAAAGGCTAATCAAGCTCAGAGATATCTGGTTCTCTCCGAAATATATTTAGGTATAGCCTCGGATGAATTCCGTGGCGGCCGTAGAGCACTGTTTGGTCTAGGGGGCCTACCAGCTTACCGAAATCAGGCAAACTCCGAAGACCGTCACGGCTACTCCGGGAGTCAGTTGCTGGGGGATAAACTTCAGCGTCAAGAGGGAAACAGCCCAGACCGCCAGCTAAGGACCCAAAGTGCTAGCTAAGTGGCAAACGATGTCCGAGTGCACAGACAACCAGGAGGTTGGCTTAGAGGCAGCCATCCTTGAAAGAGTGCGTAACAGCTCACTGGTCAAGTGTTCGGGCGCGGATAATGTAACGGGGCTCAAGCTAGCCTCCGAAGCTGCGGGTGCGTCGCAAGACGCGCGGTAGGAGAGCGTTCCCATGGCAGTGAAGCGGCGGCGGAAGCCAGCCGTGGAGCTCTGGGAAGTGAGAATGCCGGCATGAGTAACGAAAGGGAGGTGAGAATCCTCCCCACCGATTGCCTAAGGGTTCCTGAGTAAAGTTCGTCTGCTCAGGGTTAGTCGGGACCTAAGACGAGGCCGAAAGGCGTAGTCGATGGACAACAGGTTGATATTCCTGTACCACGTCGCAGTCATTTGACCGATGGGGGGACGGGGAAGGCTATGGATAGCAGGCGATGGTCGTCCTGCAGTAAGCATGTAGGGGTGGGTTCAGGCAAATCCGAACCCGCATAACCTGAGGTGCGACGCTAGCTGGCTATAAGCCGGCGAGTTCCGGAAGCCATGCCCCCAAGAAAAGCCTCTAGGGAGACTGCACGTGCCCGTACCAAAACCGACACAGGTAGGCAAGTAGAGAATACTAAGGTGATCGAGATAACCCTCGTTAAGGAACTCGGCAAAATCGCTCCGTAACTTCGGGAGAAGGAGCGCCCCAGTAGGGTGAAACCGCTTGCCGGTGGAGCCCGAGGGGGCCGCAGTGAATTGGTTCAAGCGACTGTTTACCAAAAACACAGGTCTCTGCTAAGTCGTAAGACGACGTATAGGGGCTGACGCCTGCCCGGTGCCGGAAGGTTACGTGGAGGTGTTAGGGCTTCGGCTCGAAGCACTGAAACTAAGCCCCGGTAAACGGCGGCGGTAACTATAACCGTCCTAAGGTAGCGAAATTCCTTGTCGGGTAAGTTCCGACCTGCACGAATGGCGTAACGACTTGAACGCTGTCTCAACGAGGGGCTCGGTGAAATTGCAGTCTCGGTGAAGATGCCGAGTACCCGCGGCTAGACGGAAAGACCCCGTGAACCTTTACTACAACTTGGTATTGGAGTTCGGTGCGTTTCGCTCAGGATAGGTGGGAGGCTATGAAGCATCGGCTGCGGCCGGTGTGGAGCCAACCTTGAGATACCACCCTTGACGTATTGGGCTTCTAACAGGATTCCGTGAATCCGGGTCCTGAACAGTGCCAGGTGGGTAGTTTGACTGGGGCGGTCGCCTCCCAAAATGTAACGGAGGCGCGCAAAGGTTCCCTCAGTACGGTTGGAAATCGTGCGCAGAGTGTAAAGGCAGCAAGGGAGCTTGACTGCGAGACAGACGTGTCGAGCAGGTGCGAAAGCAGGCCTTAGTGATCCGGCGGTAGCAAGTGGAAGTGCCGTCGCTCAACGGATAAAAGGTACTCCGGGGATAACAGGCTTATCGAGTCCAAGAGTCCACATCGACGACTCGGTTTGGCACCTCGATGTCGGCTCGTCGCATCCTGGGGCTGTAGTTGGTCCCAAGGGTTGGGCTGTTCGCCCATTAAAGCGGTACGCGAGCTGGGTTCAGAACGTCGTGAGACAGTTCGGTCCCTATCTGCCGTGGGCGTTGGAGAATTGAGAGGATTCGTCCCTAGTACGAGAGGACCGGGATGAACGCAC
>CAWJKK010000009.1:0-76304 GCA_963843485.1 uncultured Solirubrobacteraceae bacterium
CGCCACGACGTCGAGTTCGTCTCCAACCCGCTGTGGGACGAGTACGGGCCGGCCGAGCAGATCCGCAGCACGGGCAACCTGCACGCGCTCAACCAGTGGGCGCAGGTCCCGGGCACCGACCTCGTCTTCGACCACTTCCAGCGCGGCTACCACCGCACGCTCTCGCGCTGGCCGGCCAGCACCGCCCACCAGCTCGGCCGCGAGCGCGTCTACCTCGAGGCGATGGGCGCGATGGGCTGGGGCGTGACGCCGGCGCTGACGCGCGCCGTGCTCGGCGGGTTCGCGGCGCGCGGGGTGAACTTCACCGTGCTGCACGCCACCTACACGGACCCGGGGTTCATCCCCTATCCCCCGCCGTTCCAGCCGATCAACCCGTGGTGGGACGAGTCGCGCCCGCTGAACGAGTGGATCGGGCGCGTGATGGAGGCGGGCCGGGCGGCCGGCGCGGCGCGCACGGTGCTGCTGCAGCCCCAGCGCGCGGCCGAGGCGTGGCAGGACACGCCGCGCGTGGCCGAGATCGACACGGCGTTCACCGCCGCCGCCAACGCGCTCGAGGACCGCCAGGTGGACTTCGACCTGCTCGACGAAGGCGCGCTCGACGACGACCCGGCGCTGCGCCTGCACGCCGCGGCGCGCGGCGGGCGCTTGGACGTCGGGCGCCAGGCGTACCCGATCGCCGTGCTCCCGCGGACGCCCATGCTGTCGCTCGGCGCGGTCCGCACTGCTCGACCGCTTCGTGCGCGGCGGCGGCACGCTCGTGGCCGTCGGCGACCTGCCGGCCGCCGAGGCCGGCGGCGACGACGCGGGCCTGGCGCGCGCGCTGGCGGCGCTGTTCGCCCGCTGGGCGATCAGCGTCGGCTCGCCGGACGCCGCCGCGCGGCGGTGGCGGAGCGCCAGGCGGCGCGCGCCGCCACGCTCGCCCCGGCCGCACCCGCGCTGCGGGTGCTGCGGCTCGAGCGCGGCGGCGAGCGTGCGTTCCTGGTCGTCAACGAGGACGACGAGCCGGTCGCCACCACCGCCACGTTCCCCGCCAGCGGCGCGCCCGAGCGCTGGGACCCCGAGACCGGTGCGGTCCGCTCGGTCGCCCTCTGGCGGGCCGCCGGGCACGCGGCGACCACCGTGCCACTGCGGCTGGGCGCGAACGAGACGGCGGTGATCGTCTTCCCGCGGCGCGGCGGGTCGCCGCCGGCGCACGCCGTCTCCTCGCCGCTGCCGGTCGAGCGCGTCGAGCGCCGCGGCCACCGGCTGACCGCCGTCGTCACGGCGACGGAGCCGGGCCGCTGGCCGATCTTCGGCGCGCGCGGCGAGCGGCGCTACCGCGGGCTCGCCGAGTTGCGCGAGCCGCTGACGCCGATCGCGCTCGACGGCGACTGGACGGTGCGGCTCGAGGGCACCGGGGGCGATCCGATCGTCCGCCCGCCGGGCTCCTGGACGGCCTTCGCGCCCGCGTTCTCGGGCGCCGCGACCTACGAGCGCGAGCTGACGCTCGGGGCGGCCGAGCTGGCCGGCCGGCGCTGGACGCTCGACCTCGGGTCGGTGCGCGACGTGGCCGAGGTGCGGGTGAACGGCCACGCGCTGCCGCCGCGGCTGTGGCCGCCGTACGCCGTCGACGTCACGAGCGTCCTGCGGCCCGGCCGCAACGCGATCGCCGTGCGCGTCACCAACACCGGCGCCAACGCCCGCGGCGAGACGCTCGCGTCCGGCCTGCTCGGCCCGGTCGCCCTCGTCCCGCAGCGGCGGCTGGAGGTCGCGCTCGAGCCGGCCGGCGAGCGCGAGCGCCTGCTCGAGCTCGAGGCCGAGCCGCTCGCGCTCGCGCCCGGGCAGCGGCGGACGGTCGCGGTCGCGGTGCGCGACCTCGCGGGCCGCTCCGGCGACGTGCGGCTGACCGTCGCGGGCGAGGGTGTGACCGCTGCGCCCGCCGCGACGACCGTGCGGCTCGACCGCGACGGCGAGGGCGAGGCGGCGATCACGCTCGCCGCGCCCGCCACGGCCGCGCTGCCGGGCACGGCGGCGATCGTGCTGCGGGCCGAGGACGTGGAGCGGCGCGTGCCGGTGCGCATCGACGCGGCGACGCGGCTCGGCACGGCGAGCGCCTCGTCCAGCTACGCCGGGCGCCCGCCGGAGCTCGCCATCGACGGGATCGCCGACTCGGAGCTGTGGGACAGCGGGCAGGGCTGGAACGACGGCACGCCCGACGCCTACCCGGACGAGCTGACCGTCGCGTTCGCCGCCGCGGCGCCGATCGGCCGCGTGCGCGTCCACACGCTCGACTCCTCGCAGTACCCCGCGAGCGCGTTCGGGCTCGCCGACTTCGACGTGCAGCTGCGCGCGGGGGGCGAATGGCGGACCGTCGGCGAGGTCCGCGCCAACACCCAGGGCGTCGCCGAGCTCGCGTTCGCGCCCGTCGAGGCCGACGCCGTGCGGCTTGTGGTGCGGGCCGCCCGCGTGTCGTACTCGCGCGTCGTCGAGATCGAGGCACTGCCGACCACCACCGGGAGGGAACGATGAGGATCCGAGCCATCACGATCGGCGCGCTGGCCGCGCTCGCCGCGCTGCCCGCCGCCGCCGGCGCCACGCCGCCGCCCGGCGTCGCGCGGCTGAGCGATCAGATCCTCGACCCGGCGGCGCGCGGCAACGTCACCTACGAGAACACGGCGAACGTCGCGAGCTACCAGCAGAACGGCCTGCTCACGCACCGCGGCCACCAGTACACGGCCTGGTACCGCGCCGACGGGCGCGCGGTGATCAGCCGCCGCGAGCTGCCGCGCGGCCGCTGGCAGAGCATCGAGCTGGACCAGTACCTCTACAGCGACGACTCGCACAACACGATCGCGATGGGCGTCACGCGCGACGGCCGGATCCACATCGCGTACCCCACGCACGCCAACGCGCTCTTCTACTCGCGCAGCGTGCCCGGGGTGGCGAGCGACCCGCGGCGGGCGCGCTGGTCCTCGCGCTCGTTCGAGCGCACCCGCACCGTGGTGCCCGGCGCCGCCGGCGCCCCGCGGACGCTGACCTACCCGCAGTTCGAGGAGGTCCGCGGGCGGACGCTGCTCACCTACCGCGACGGCGGCTCGAACAACGGCCGCCAGGTGCTCCTGCGCTACGACGACAACGCCGCCGGCACGTGGACCTACCTCGGCCGCTTCACCGGCAGCACGGGCCTCTACACGAGCCCGTTCGGCACGAGCAGCACGCGCTACGGGTACCTGCACGGCTTCACCGCCAACCCGGTCACCGGGGACCTCGAGATCGCGTTCTCCTGGCGCGAGCAGTCCTCGGCCTGGTGCTCACCCTCCGGGCTCGGCAACCACGACCTCGGCTACGCGCGCAGCGCCGACGGCGGCCTGACCTGGCGCAACGACGGCGGCGCCGTGATCGGCCGGACGGGGACGGACGACCTGATCACGGTCGACGACCCGCACGTCGTGGTGCCGATCGCCATCAACCGCGGGCTCATCAACCAGGAGACGCAGGCCGTGGACTCGCGCGGCCGCCTGCACGTCGTGACGAGCATGTTCAACGACGCCGACCTGGCGCGCCTGGGCGGCTGCCACACCGACACCTACGGCCAGCGCGCGCAGTACGCGAAGCCCTATCACCACTGGCGCGGCCCGGACGGCCGCTGGCGCTCGTTCGAGCTGCCCTACTACAACGGCTCGTCCGGCCGCAGCAAGCTGTTCTTCGACCGCCACGACACGGCGTACCTCGTGCTGCCGGACGCCCGCATCGTCGCCGCGACCCGGTGGTCGGGCTGGCGCGACTGGCGGACGGTGTTCGCCGCCCGCGACGTCGACAACGTCAGCGAGCTGATCCTCGACCGGCTGCGGCTGCGCCGCGACGGCGTGCTCAGCGTCGCCTATCAGGAGCCGAGCGAGGCCGACGCGCCGTCGGCCTTCCGCGTCGCCGACTTCCGCGTGCGGCCCGGCGGCCGCGACCGGCCCAAGGACACGCGCCCGCAGCCCTCGCCCGTTCCCTACGCGGGCAGCGCGCAGTTCTTCCCGCACGCGACGGCGAGCAGCTCGCAGCCGGGCTTCCCGCCCGACGCGGCGGTGGACGGCGACGCGGCCTCGTTCTGGGTCAGCGGCGGCACCGCGCCCGGTCAGGGCCCGACGCCGGAGCGCCCGGAGACGCTGACCGTGGAGCTCGGCACGGCGCGCGACATCGCGACCGTGACCGTGACGCCGCGCGTCAACTACGGGCCGCGCACGTTCGCGATCGAGGCGCGCAGCGGCGGCGAGTGGCGGCGCCTCGCCGAGGTCGAGCAGGCCAACGCCGCGGCGACGCACGCCGTCGCGCGGACGCGGGCGGACGCCGTCCGGCTCGTGATCACCGGCGCGTACGACACGCAGCCGGTGCCGCGCAACGTCCAGGTGGCGGAGATCGCCGTCGGAGACGGGCGATGAGCGCGCGCGCCTTCGCGGTCGCCGCCGTCCTGCTCGCGCTCGCCGGGCTGCCCGCCGCCGCCACCGCGAAGCCCGCCCTGCGCGTGACCGACCTGCGCGTGGACCACATGACGAACCCGCTCGGCATCGACGACACGACGCCGACGCTGAGCTGGAAGCTGCGCTCCCGGCGCGACGGCGAGTACCAGCACGCCTACCGCGTGCAGGCCTGGAACGAGCGCGGCCTCGTCTGGGACAGCGGGCGCGTGCGCTCGGATGCGTCGACCGGCGTTCCCTACGACGGGCCGCCGCTGCGGTCGCGCGACCGCCTGCGCTGGAGCGTGCGCGTCTGGGGCCGCCACGGCACCTCGGACTGGTCGCGCCCCGCCCGCTTCGAGATGGGGCTGCTGCGGCGCTCGGACTGGCGCGCGCGCTGGGTCGCCGACCCGGCCACGACCCGGCGCAACGCCGACCCGCTGACGATCCGCTTCCCGGCGCGCGACGGCGCGGTACGTGCGGCTCGATGTGAGCCGGCTCGGCCTGCCGCTGCAGGAGGGCTGGCCCGAGCCGGTCTCGCGGCTCCAGCTCGCCGAGCTCGAGGCGTACGGCGGCGGTGAGCTGCGCTCGCGCGGCGCGGCGGTCACCGCGTCGGAGACGCTACAGCGTCGCGAACGTCTGGGAGCCGCGGCTCCTGACCGACGGCACGCTCGACTCCGATCGCGACCCGCGCGGCTACACGAGCCTCGAACGCCACGCGCAGGACCTCGAGCAGCCGATCTGGCTCGAGCTCGACCTCGGCGCGGTCGACGACGATCGACGAGCTGCGGCTCTACCCGCGCACCGACACGCTGACCCCCGAGCGCCGCACCGCGAACTTCCCCGAGGACTTCACGGTGCGCACGCGAACCGACGGCGAGTGGAGCGAGGCGCACCGCGCCGAGGGCCAGGCGGCGCCGCAGCCGCCACCGCGCGCCGGAGGGCCTGCCGCTGCTGCGCGCGGTCGTTCCGGCTCGACGGCCGGATCCGCAGCGCGCGGCTCTACGCGGTCGGGCTCGGCGTCTCCGAGGCGCGGCTCAACGGCCGCAAGGTCGGCGACGCGGTGCTCGAGCCCGCGAACACGGACTTCCGCAAGCGCGTCCTCTACAGCACCTACGACGTCACCGGTCAGGTGCGCCGCGGCGCGAACACGCTCGGCTTCATGCTCGGCGACGGCATCTACAACGTGGCGGGCGAACTCGGGCCGGTACACGAAGTTCACCGGCTCGATGGGCCCGCTGAAGCTGCTCGCCCAGCTCGAGGTCACCTACGCGGACGGCTCGCGCGACGTGGTCGCCACCGACGGCTCGTGGCGCACCGCCGAGCGGGCCGACGACGTTCACGAACTGGTACGGCGGCGAGGACTTCGACGCCCGCCGCGAGTCCGGCGGGCTGGGACGCGCCCGGCGCCGACCACGACGCTTGGCGGCCGGTCGAGGACCTCGGCGCGCCGGCCGACGCGCCGGTGCTGAGCGCGCAGGCGGCGCCGCCGGTGCGCGTGCAGGAGACCGTGCGGCGCGCGCACGCGCACCGAGGTCGCGCCCGGGGTCTGGCTCTACGACCTCGGCCGCAACCTCGCCGGCTGGCCCGAGATCACCCTGCGCGGCGCGGCCGGCCGGACGGCGCGGCTGACGCCGGGCGAGAAGCTCAGCAACGGCCGCGTAACGCAGGCCGAGATCGGCGGGCCCGTGTACTTCCAGTTCACGCCGGACGGCGACGGCGCCGAGACGTGGCACCCGCGCTTCATGTACCACGGGTTCCGCTACGTCGAGGTCAGCGGCGTCGACGAGCCGCCGGCGCTCGCCGACGTCCGCGCGAAGGTGCTGCGCGCCGACAACGAGCGCGCCGGGTCGATCCGGACCTCGGACCCGACGCTCAACGCGACCTACGACATGGTCCGCCGGGCGGTCGAGAGCAACATGCTCTCCGTCCTCACCGACTGCCCGCACCGCGAGAAGCTCGGCTGGCTCGAGGAGTACCACCTGCTCTACGACACGGTCGCGGCGAACTTCGACGTCGCCGCCGTACTACCGCAAGCTCGTGCGCGACATCACCGACGCCCAGCTCGCCGACGGCATGGTGCCGGACATCGCGCCCGAGTACACGGTGTTCGGCGGCGGCTTCCGCGACGATGCCAACTGGGGCGGCGCCGTGATCATGGCGCCGTACAAGCACTGGCTCGCGTACGGCGACGACGAGCCGTTGCGCGAGGCCTACCCGGCGATGCGGCGCTACATGGCGCTACCTGGGCACGAAGGCGAGCGGCGACATCCTCTCGCACGGGCTCGGCGACTGGGGCGCGTTCGACACCTCGACCCCGCTCGAGATCCCGGCCACGACGGCGTACTTCCGCTACGCGCGGGATCATGGCCGAGATCGCGCCGGCTCGTCGGCGACGGCGCCGCGGCACCCGGGTACGAGGCGCTGGCCGCGCGCATCCGCGACGCGTTCAACGCGCGCTTCCTGGACACGGCGACCGGCAGCTACGGCTCCGGCAGCCAGGCGAGCAACGCGCTGCCGCTGGCCGCGGGGATCGTGCCGGCGCAGCACCGCGACGGCGGTCCTCGGATCGCTGCGCGCCGACATCGCCGCGCGCGGCGACCATCTGTCGACGGGCGAGATCGGGCTGCGCGCGCTGTTCGACGTGCTCGGCGCCGACGGCGACGCCGAGACCGTGCTCGCGATGGCGACCAACCCGACGGCGCCGAGCTACGCGGCGATGCTCGCCTCGGGCGCCACGACGCTGCCCGAGTTCTGGGACGGACGCGGGTCCCAGAACCACTTCATGATGGGCGCGATCGACGACTGGTCGCACCGCCACCTGGCGGGCGTGCGGCCGCTCGAGCCCGGCTTCCGGCGGTTCGTGGTCGAGCCGTTGACGCCGGACTCGCTCGAGCACGTCGAGGCGTCCTGGCAGTCGCCCTACGGCACGATCCGCAGCGCGTGGGAGCGGCGCGCGGGGCGCATCGTGCTGCGCGTGCAGGTGCCGGTGAACAGCACCGCGGAGGTCCGGCTTCCGGACGGCAGCGAGGTGGTCGTGGGCAGCGGGCGGCACCGCTTCACGAGCCAGGACGACGTGTAAGGCGGCTGACCTCCGGGGTACGCCGAATCAGGCGCACCACGGAGGAGGCCCCATGTACGAGCAGGTGCTGGACCCGGTTGCAGACTCGCTGTTCGCGAGCTCGATCTTCGCCGCGCTACCGCTGATCACGCTGTTCGTGCTGCTCGGCGGCCTCAAGCTGAAGGCGCATGTCGCCGCGGTGGTCGCGCTCGCGATCGCCCTGCTCGTGGCAGTGATCGTCTACTCGATGCCGGCCGGCCAGGCACTCAACGCGGCGCTGCTCGGTGCCCTGTTCGGGCTGTTCCCGATCATGTGGATCGTCTGGAACGCGATCTGGATCTACAACATGACCGACGCGACCGGGCACTTCGCCGTGCTGCGACGATCGTTCGCCTCGGTCTCCGACGACCAGCGGATCCAGGCCGTGATCATCGCGTTCTGCTTCGGCGCGCTGATCGAGGCGCTGGCCGGGTTCGGCACGCCGGTCGCGATCACCGCGGTGATGCTGCTGGCCGTCGGCTTCAAGCCGATCCAGGCGGCGGCGATCGCGCTCGTGGCCAACACCGCGCCGGTCGCGTTCGGCGCGATCGCGACGCCGATCATCACGCTCGGCGAGATCACCGGCATCGCCGTCGACGACCTCGGCGCGATGGTCGGCCGCCAGACGCCGTTCCTGGCGCTGGTCGTGCCGCTGATCCTCGTCGGCATGGTCGACGGCATGCGCGGCGTGCGCCAGACCTGGCCCGCCGCCGTGGTCGGCGGCCTGACGTTCGCGATCGGCCAGTTCCTGTGCTCGAACTACCTCTCGGTCGAGCTGACCGACATCGTCGCCTCGCTGCTCTCGGCCGGCGCGATCGTGGCGCTGCTGCGCGTCTGGCAGCCCGGCGAGCCGCTGCGCGTCGAGACCGGCAACGGCCGCCCGGCGATCGCCGGCGCCGCCACCGCCGACGTCACCCACGAGCGCGAGGTCAAGCGCCGCAGCGACGACGCGAAGGACACGCGCGGCGACATCCTCGCCGCCTACGCGCCGTACCTGATCATCATCGCGGTCTTCTCGCTCGCCCAGTTCGGCCCGATCAAGGACGCGCTGGACGGCCCGACGCGCGAGATCGACTGGCCCGGGCTGAACGTCGTCAACGCCGAAGGCGAGGAGCCGTCGTCGGCGATCTTCAACTTCAACTGGCTCGCCGCCGGCGGCACGCTGCTGCTGATCTCCGGCCTGCTGACGATGCTCGTGCTCAAGCTCTCCCCCGGCCGCGCGCTGAAGATCTACGGCCAGACGCTGAACCAGCTCAAGTGGGCGACGGCCACCGTCGCGACCGTGCTGGCGCTCGCCTACGTCATGAACTTCTCGGCGCAGACGCTGACGATCGGCCTCTGGATCGCCGGTGCCGGCGGCATCCTGGCGTTCTTCTCGCCGATCATCGGCTGGCTCGGCGTGGCCGTCACCGGCTCGGACACGTCGTCGAACTCGCTGTTCGGCGCGCTGCAGGTCCAGGCGGCGCGCGAGGCGGGCCTCGACCCGACGCTGCTGGCGGCGCGCCAACTCGTCCGGCGGCGTGCTCGGGAAGATGATCTCGCCGCAGAACCTGGCGATCGGCGCGGCCGCGGTCGGGCTCGCCGGGCAGGAGGGCGAGCTGTTCCGCAAGGTGCTCTGGTGGAGCCTGGCCCTGCTCGGGATAATGTGCGTCATCGTGCTGCTCCAGTCGACCGCGCTGCTGTCGTGGATGGTCGTGTGAACGCCGCGGAGCTCAACGCCATCGTCGGCGACGAGTGGGTCTTCACCCAGGAGCACCAGCTGCGGACCTACGAGTCGGACGGGCTGCTCCAGTACACGCGATCCCGGCGGCTGCCGTCCTCCCGGGGCGGCGCGAGCAGGTGCGCGCCGTGGTCGCCGCGTGCGCGAGGGCCGAGGTCCCGTGGGTGGCGCGCGGCGCCGGCTCGGGCCTCTCCGGCGGCGCGCTGCCGGTCGAGGACGGCGTGCTGATCGTGCTCTCGCGCATGAACCGGATCCTCGAGATCGACCTCGAGAACGACCGCGTCTGCGTCGAGCCGGGCGTGACCAACCTGTCGGTCTCGGCCGCGGTCGGCCCGGCGTTCTTCTACCCGCCCGACCCGTCGAGCCAGATCGTGTGCTCGATCGGCGGCAACGTCGCCGAGAACTCGGGCGGCGCGCACTGCTTCAAGTACGGCTTCACGACCAACTACGTCACCGGCCTGGAGATCGTGCTGGCCGACGGCACGCTGATCGCGGTCGGCGGCCCGGAGCTGGACCCGCCCGGCTACGACCTGCTCGGCGCGTTCGTCGGCTCGGAGGGCACGCTCGGCGTGGCGACGAAGGTGTGGCTGCGGATCGTGCCCTCGCCGGAGTCGGTGAAGACGCTGGTGGCGTTCTTCGACACCACGCGCGAGGCCGGCGAGGCGGTGTCGGAGATCGTGCAGGCGGGCGTCGTCCCGGGCGCGATCGAGATGATGGACGAGCGCGCGATCGACGCCTCCGAGCAGATGGCCCACGCCGGCTATCCGTCCGGCCGCGGCGCGGCGCTGCTGGTCGAGCTCGACGGCGCCGAGCGCGAGTGCGAGGCGCGCTTCGAGGAGGTCACCGCGCTGCTGCGAGAAGTGCGGCTCCGACGACGTCCGCGTCGCGCGCGACGAGGCCGAGCGCGCGCTGTTCTGGAAGACGCGCAAGGCGGCCTTCCCGGCGATGGGCCGGATCTCGCCGAACTACTTCGTGCAGGACGGCGTGATCCCGCGCACCAAGCTGCCGGACGTGCTCGAGCGGATCGACTCGCTGGCGAAGGAGTACGGCCTGATCGTCGCCAACGTGTTCCACGCCGGAGACGGCAACCTGCACCCGCTCGTGTGCTTCGACGCGGAGAAGGAGGGCGAGGCCGAGCGCGCCGAGGAGCTCTCCGGCCTGATCCTCGACGCGTGCCTGGAGGCCGGCGGGTCGATCACCGGCGAGCACGGCGTCGGCGTGGACAAGAAGCGGCACATGCCGAAGATGTTCAGCGAGGACGACCTCGGCGCGTTCCAGCGCCTGCGCTGCGCGTTCGACCCCGCGGGGCTCGCGAACCCGGGCAAGGTGATGCCGACGCCGCGGCTGTGCGGCGAGGTGCCGGGGCCGTACCGCCAGCACCCGCTGGAGGCGGCGGGCGTGGCGGAGCGCTTCTGATGCACCGTCCGCAGACGCTCGACGAGGCGTCGGCGCTGCTGCGCGGCCTCGACGGCGCGGTGCGCCCGCGCGGCGGCGGCACGAAGCTCGGCTGGGGCCCCGCCGGCGAGGCGGCGACCGACCTCGACACGCGCGCGATGGCGCGCATCCTCGAGCACAACGTCGGCGACTTCACGGCGATCCTCGAGGCCGGGGTGCCGCTGCTGGAGGCGCAGGCGGCGTTCGCGGCCGAGGGCCAGATGCTCGCGCTCGACCCGCCGCTCGGCGCCGACGACGCGGCGACGATCGGCGGCGTCGTCGCGGCGAACGACTCCGGCCCGCTGCGCCACCGCTACGGCGGCGTGCGCGACCTCGTGGTCGGCATCACCGTCGTGCTCTCCGACGGCACCGTGGCGCGCTCCGGCGGCAAGGTGATCAAGAACGTCGCCGGCTACGACCTCGGCAAGCTGTTCGCGGGCTCGTCCGGCACGCTCGGGCTGATCGCCCGCCTCGCGGTGCGGCTGCACCCGGCGCCGCAGGCGACCGCGACCGCGGTGGCGAGCGGCGACGACCCGGCGCGGCTCGCGGCCGCCGCCGCGACGCTCTCCCACCTGCCGCTCGAGGCCGACGCGCTCGACGTGAGCTGGGCCGAGGGCTCCGGCCGCGTGCTGGCGCGCTTCAGCGGCGCGACGGCGGCCGACCGCGCGCCGCGGCGGCCGGGCGGGTCGAGGGCCTGGAGGTCGAGACCGTCGAGGCCGACGACGAGCTGTGGGCACGCCACCGCGCGCGCCAGCGCTCGGCGGACGGGATCGTGGTCAAGGTGTCCGGGCGGCCGACCGACCTGCCGGCGCTGCTGGAAGCCGCGCGCAGCCAAGCCGCCACAGTCGTCAGCCGCGCCGCGCTCGGGCTCTCGTGGGTGACGCTGCCCGCCGGCGGCGACGTCGCCGCGCTGCGCAGCGCGGTCGCGCCGCGCGCCTGCAGCGTGCTCGACGGCGCCGACCGCGTGCAGGACCCGTGGCCGCCGGTCGATCCCGGCGTGCTCGCGGTGATGGAGCGCATCAAGGCCCGCTTCGACCCAGCCCGCGCGTTCCGCCCGGGCGCCTTCGTGGGAGGACTGTGAGATGGCGACACGAGCATGGGACGACGTCCGGCCGCCCGAGATGGACCTGATCCGGGACTGCGTGCACTGCGGCTTCTGCTTGACCACCTGCCCGAGCTACACCGTCTTCGAGGACGAGATGGACTCGCCGCGCGGCCGCATCGTGCTGATGCGGATCGGCCACGAGGAGGGCAGCGAGGTCTCGCCGGAGATGACCACGCACCTCGACCGCTGCCTCGGCTGCATGGCCTGCGTGACGGCGTGCCCGTCCGGCGTGCAGTACGACCGGCTGATCGAGCGCGCGCGCCCGCAGGTCGAGCGCCACGGCGCGCGCACGCGCCGCGAGCGGCTGCTGCGGGCCGGCATCTTCGCGCTCTTCACCCATCCCGGCCGGCTGCGGGCCGCGGTGCCGTTCATGAAGCTGCAGGAGAAGCTCCCGTTCAAGGTGCCGTTCGGCGAGCTCGCGCCGAAGGTGCCGCTCAAGGCCGCAGTCCAGCGGCTGCCCGAGGTGACGCACGCGATCGGCGAGAAGCGCGGCACGATCGCGCTGATGCAGGGCTGCGTCCAGCGCGTCTTCTTCGGCGACGTCAACGCCGCCACGGTGCGCGTGCTCGCCGCCGAGGGCTGGGAGGTCCACGCGCCGCGCCAGCCGCGCTGCTGCGGGGCGCTCCAGCTCCACACCGGCGTCGAGGACGAGGCGCGCGACCTGGCCCGCCGGACGATCGCCGCCTACGAGCGCTTCGACCACGTCGTGGTCAACGTCGCCGGCTGCGGGTCGGCGATGAAGGAGTACGGCTACCTGCTCGAGGACGAGCGCGCGGAGGCGTTCTCGGCCAAGGTCCGCGACGTGCACGAGATCCTCGCCGAGCACGAGCCGCGGGCGCGCGCAACCCGCTGCCGCTGAAGGTCGCCTACCACGACGCCTGCCACCTCGCGCACGCACAGCAGGTGCGCACCGCGCCGCGCGAGCTGCTGCGCGGCATCCCGGAGCTGGAGCTGGTCGAGCCCGCCGAGTGGGAGCTCTGCTGCGGCTCGGCCGGGATCTATAACCTCGTGCAGCCCGAGCCGGCCGCCGAGCTCGGCCGCCGCAAGGCGGCCAACCTCGCCGCGACCGGCGCGCAGGCGATCGCGGCGGCCAACCCCGGTTGCGCGCTGCAGATCACCGCGCACCTCGAAGACCCGACTCCGGTCTTCCATCCCATGACCCTGCTGGACCACTCGATCAGAGGGAGCCGCCCGTGAGCCTCGACGTCGCACCCGGCAACGACCGGATCCTGACCCCTGACGCCGTCGCGTTCCTCGAGGAGCTGCACGGCCGCTTCGGGGCGCGCCGCAGCGAGCTGCTGCAGGCCAGGTCCGAGCGCGGGGCGCCGTCCGGCTTCCTCGAGGAGCACCGCCGACGTGCGCGCGGGCGGCTGGGAGGTCGCCCCCGTGCGCAACGACTACGCCGACCGCCGCGTCGAGATCACCGGCCCGACCGACCGCAAGCTCGTGATCAACGCGCTCGAACTCGGGCGCCAAGGGCTTCATGGCCGACTTCGAGGACGCGAACTCGCCGACGTGGGCGAACCAGGTCGACGGCCACGCGAACCTGATCGACGCGATCGAGGGCACGATCACGTACGACAGCTCGGAGGGCAAGCACTACGAGCTGGCCGACGAGGTCGCGACGCTGCTCGTGCGCCCGCGCGGCTGGCACCTGCCGGAGAAGCACGTCACCTCAGGTGGCGAGGCGATCGGCGGCGGGCTCGTCGACTTCGGCCTGCACGCGTTCCACAACGCGCGCCGCCTGCACGACAAGGGCCTCGGGCTCTACCTCTACCTGCCGAAGCTCGAGCACCACATCGAGGCGCGGCTCTGGAACGACGTCTTCACGTTCACCGAGGAGACGTTCGGCGTGCCCACGGGCACGATCCGCGCGACGGTCCTGATCGAGACGCTGCCGGCCGCGTTCCAGATGGACGAGATCCTGTACGAGCTGCGCGAACACTCGTACGGGCTCAACGCCGGCCGCTGGGACTACATCTTCTCGATGATCAAGTGCTTCCGGGACCGCGAGGAGTTCGTGCTCCCGGACCGCAACGAGGTCAAGATGACCGTGCCGTTCATGCGCGCCTACACGGAGCTGCTGGTCAAGACCTGCCACGCCCGCGGCGCGTTCGCGATGGGCGGCATGGCCGCGCTGATCCCCTCGCGCAAGGACGCCGAGGCGAACGAGCGCGCGATCGAGGCGGTCCGCGCCGACAAGGCGCGCGAGGCCGCCGACGGCTTCGACGGCACCTGGGTCGCGCACCCGGACGTCGTCGCCGTGGCGAAGGCGGAGTTCGACAAGGTGCTCGGCGACAAGCCGAACCAGATCGACCGCCGCCGCGACGACGTGGACGTGCGGGCGGAGCAGCTCCTCGACGCCGCCTCGACGCCCGGCGAGATCACCGAGGACGGCCTGCGCAGCGACGTCAGCATCGGCTTCCAGTACATCTCGTTCTGGCTCGGCGGGCGCGGCGCCGCCGGCATCAACAACATGATGGAGGACGCCGCCACGGCCGAGATCTCACGCTCGCAGATCTGGCAGTGGATTCGCCACGGGAAGTTCACCCGCGAGCACGTGCGCGAGGTGCTCGACGAGGAGATGGAGCGGATCCGCGCCGAGGTCGGTGACGAGGTCTGGGAGAAGGGCCGCCCGCGCGAGACGCGCGCGGTGTTCGAGCAGGTCACGCTCTCCGACGACTTCCCGGAGTTCCTCACGCTGCCGGCGTACGAGTACCTCGACTAGCCGCCGAAGTCGCCGCCGCCGAAGTCCCCGCCGCCGCCGAAGTCGCCGCCGCCCCAGTCGCCTCCGCCCATGTCCGAACCGGAGGCGACGTCGGCGTCCCAGGCGCCGCCGAGGACCGTCCCGACCATCAGCGCCGGCAGCACGCCGACGCCGAAGAAGCCGCCCGCGAACGGCGCGTAGGCGGGGCCGGCCTGCCAGTAGGGCATCCGCTGCCCGCCGATCGTGACCTCGCGCGCCTCGGGGTCCTCGTCGCGCTCCACGCGCAGCGCGTCGGCCTCGCAGGCGGGGACCATGCGCGGCTCGCCGTGCTCGGGCGACCACTCGACCTCGCGCGTCGACGGGCCGTGGCGCGGGTCGAAGAAGCACGGTGAGCGCCGCTCCGGCGGCTCGCGGCCCTCGAGCCGCGCCTTCGCGCTGCTCATCGCCCAGCGGCCCTCCTCGAGCGCCGAGCCGACGGGCTCGAGGTCGTCCGGCCGGCGCGCCAGCCGCCACGCCTGGTCGGCTCGGTCGTAGGCGTGGACGGCGACCTCGTAGTCGGCCTTGACCTCGGGCCGCGTGTCCGGCAGCTCGACGTCGATGTCGAGCGCCCGCAGGTCGTCGCCGAGCGCCACCAGGTCGTCGCGCGCGTTGTCCTTGACCTCGGCGAACACGGCCGCCTGCTCGCGGCGCTTCTGGCGGCGCGAGATCAGCAGCGCCGCGCCGCCCGCGCCCGCGAGGCCGAGCAGGATCAGGCCGCCGGTGCCGATGCCCTCCTCGCCGTCGCCGCCGTCGCCGCCCGCCCCGGCCTCGCCGGACACGTCGTCGACGAACGCCATCAGCACGGTCTCGGCGTTGCCGCCCTCCTGCGCGGCCGCCTCGGCCGCGCGGTGCGGCCTCCGAAGACGGGCCCGCGGCGATCCGGTTGGCCGCGATGACGACGTACGTGCCGGCCCGGCCGACGTCCTCGGCGAGCGCTTCGGCCTCGCGCCTCCGCGTTGCCCTCGGGGAGCACCGCCACGCGGATCGGCTCGCCGGACGCGTCGATGCGCGCGCGCACGGCGTCGGCGGCCTCGGCGCTGAGGATGTCGTCCGCGCCGGGCGCGACGTAGACCGAGTCCGTGCGCAGCGCGTCGACCTCGGGGTCCGCCACGTCCTGCGCCAGCGCCGCTGGTGCGAAGGCCAGCGCGAGCAGGACGGCGAGGAGACCGGCGCGCATGGTCACGCCAGCCAACGTCTCCCGCAGGCGCTCGAGGTCCTCGGTCAGCTTCTCCTCCAGCCGCGGCTGGACGACCGGGACGATCAGCCGCGCGCCGAGCGACCTCGCCTTGGCCTCGATCGTCTGCGTCAGCCGCGAGCCGGCACCGGAGGCCTCGAGCGCGTAGCCGCTGACCACGTCGATGCCGTTCGTCGAGAAGCGCGTCTCGGCGCCGGTCGGCGGCTGGTAGCCGGTGACCTCGAGCTCGACGTCGATGATGCGGCCGCTGACCTCGAGCACCTGGCGGATGCGCGCGCCCTGGCCGACGGAGCCGTGCGGCTCGTACGTCTTCAGGTGCGACGTCCACTGCGGGACCTTGTCGGCCTCGAGCAGCCAGCGGGAAGGCCTCGGCGGGCGACCGCGCAAGCTCGACGCTGTGCGAGAAGCTAGCCACCGGCGGGACTCGGGCCGTGGATCGGGCGCAGCGGGACGACCTCCGCTTCGTTGCGGTCCTCTCCGCGCAGGGTCGCGAGCTCGCGTTCGAGCTCGGCGATGCGGGCGGAGAGCTGCTTGAGCGCGTCGGCGATCGGGTCCGGCAGGTGGACCCAGTCGGCGTCCGGCCCCTCGGGGCGGCGTCCTTCGACGCGGACAGGGATGGCCGGGGTTGCCGACCACCGTCGAGTTCGGCGGCACGTCGTGGATGACGACCGCGTTGGCGCCGATCTTGGCGCCGTGGCCGATCGTGATCGGGCCGAGCAGCTTGGCGCCGGAGCCGATCGTCACGTTGGCCTGCACGGTCGGGTGGCGCTTGCCGGTGGCGAAGCCGGTGCCGCCGAGCGTCACGCCCTGGTACATCGTCACGTTCTCCCCCACCTCGGCCGTCTCGCCGATCACGACGCCCATGCCGTGGTCGATGAACAGCGCGTCGCCGACGCGGGCGGCGGGGTGGATCTCGATGCCGGTCAGCGCGCGCGAGGCGTAGGCCAGCGCTCGCGGCGCGAGCGGCACGCCCGCGGCGTCGAGCGCGTGCGCCACGCGGTGCGAGAGCAGCGCGTGCACGCCGGGCCAGCCGGCGAGGATCTCGGCGGACGTGATGCCCTTGGCGGCGGGATCGCGCTCCTGCGCGGCGCGCACGTCGCGCCGCAGCTCGCCCGCGACCCGGCGGAAGGTGCCGATGCCCAGCATGCCTACAGCCTACGCGTCGCGGCAGTCCGGGCAGTCGGGCCGCCGTTCGACGGCGACGCGCACGAAGTCGTGGCCGAGCAGGTCGACCTGCAGGAACGCGTCGGTGAGCTGCCCGTCGAGCCCGGCCAGCAGCTTCAGGGCCTCGAGCGCCTGCAGCGAGCCGACCACGCCGGCCGCCGGCCCGAGCACGCCCGCCTCGGCGCAGCTCGGCACCGCGCCCGCGGCCGGCTCCTGCGGGAACGCGCAGCGGTAGCACGCGGTCTCCCCCGGCCGGATCGCCATCACGAGGCCGGAGAACCCCATGACGCCGCCCTCGATCAGCGGCACGCCGGCCGCGCAGCAGGCGGCGTTGACGGCGTAGCGGGCCGCGAAGGTGTCGGTGCAGTCGACCACGAGGTCCTGCTCGTCGAGCATCGGCGGCGCGAAGCGACGCTTGGTAGGGCTCGACCGCGATCTCCGGGTTCAGGAATCCGAGCTTGGCGGCGGCGCTCTGCGCCTTCGGCACGCCGATGTCGGGCGTGAAGTGCAGGTGCTGGCGGTGCAGGTTGGAGAGCTCGACCGCGCCGTCGTCGACCACGCCGAGCCGGCCGACGCCGGCGCCCGCGAGGTAGGCCGCGACCGGCGAGCCGAGCGCCCCGGCGCCAACCACGAGCACGCGCGAGTCGGCGAGCGCGAGCTGCGCCTCCTCGCCCCACTGCGGCAGCACGAGCTGGCGCGAGTAGCGCTCGAGCCAGCCGTCGGTCTCGGGCTCGACGGGCCCGGCCGAGTCGTTCGGCATCGCCGCATCGAGCGGCTCCGCCGCCGCGGCGGTGGCGTCACGCGCGGCGGAGGCGATCCCGCGCAGGAACGAGCGACGGTCGCTCACCGGCGCACGATCCTCACGATCGCGCCTTCGACCCGCACGTCGTGGCCGGCGTCGGCCGCCGAGCGCGGCACGTTGGCCAGCGCCTCGCCCTCGGCGCAGGTCACCTCGAGCGTCTCACCCGGGGCCATCCGCTCGAGCTCCAGCTTGGTCCGCACCCAGGTCAGCGGGCACTGCAGACCCGTGATGTCGAGCGTTCGACCGGTCACGCGGCTACCGTAGCGGTCTGATGGCGGCGCGCAGCTTCCTGATCCTGCACGGCTTGCAGGGGTCGGGCCCGGGGCATTGGCAGACGTGGCTCGCGGCCCGCCTGCGGGCTGACGGCGAGCGCGTGGCCTACCCGGACCTGCCGGACGCCGAGCTGCCGTCGCTCGCCGCGTGGCGCGAGAAGCTCGACGGCGAGCTCGCCGCACTGCCCGGCTCGTGCGTCGTCGTGTGCCACTCGCTCGCCTGCCTGCTGTGGCTGCACCACATCGCCGACGGCGGCGACCCCGCCGAGCGCGCGCTGCTGGTCGCGCCGCCGTCGGAGAACGCGGGCGTGCCGGAGATCGCCGGCTTCTTCCCGGTGCCGCACCCGGACCTGGGCGGCGCGGGGCGGCTCGTCTGCTCCGACAACGACCCGTACTGCCCGGAGGGCGCAGTGGACCTCTACGCCGATCTCGGGATACCGATCGACGTCATCGCCGGCAAGGGCCACATGAACAACGAGGCCGGCTACGGCCCGTGGCCGGCGGTCGAGGCCTGGTGCGTCGAGGGCGACCGCCCGATCACGGAGTGAGCGCGAGCGCCAGCTCCCGGATCGCGCCCGGGTAGCGGTAGGTCAGGCCGCCGTGGCGGCCGTCGAACAGGTCGAGCGTGTACTCGACGCCGATCCGGTCGAGCTCGGCCGCGAACGCCTGCGCGCCGAGATCGAGGAAGTACTCGTCGCGGCGGCCGGCGTCGAGGTAGACGCGCCGCATCGAGCGCAGCGCGTCGGCGTGCCCGGGCGCCATCCGCACCGGGTCCTTGTCCAGCCACAGCGCCCAGACGTCGTCGACCTGGCGGCCGGTGGCGATGTCGAACGGCAGCAGCGCCTTGCCCGGCGCCGCGGGATCGGGCGAGTACGCGGCCGCGTACCCGTAGGACTCCAGCGGCGGGCCGTGCACGTCCCAGTCGAACCGGTCGGCCTGCGCGAGCTCCGCGAAGAACTGCTCGTACGAGCCGTCGAACGAGTCGCGCAACACGCGCGCGGTCTCGCGGAACTCGCTCGGGTAGCAGACCTCGAACAGCGCGTCGCCGGCGTGCGAGGCGAGCGCGCCGAACACGTCGGGCCGCATCATCGGCACGACCATCGCCCCGTAGCCGCCCGACGACTTGCCGGTCAGCCCGCGGTGCTCGCGGTCGGCCAGCGTCGGGTAGTGCTCGTCGACGAACGGGACGACCTCGTCGCAGAGATGGTCCTGATAGCGGCCGAGGCTCGAGGAGTTCAGGAACTGCGAGCCGCCGAACGACGTCCAGCAGTCCACGAGCACGACGATCGCGTCCGGGCAGTCGCCGCTCACGTACAGCGCGTCGAGCCGCTCGATCAGCGTCGCCTCGAGCGCGACGCGGTTGTGCCACATGTCGAGCTGGCCGGTGTAGCCCTGGATCAGGTACACGCTCGGCAGCGCCTTCGGGTGGTCGAGCGCGACGCCGGGCGGGCGGTAGACGTGCAGCGGGCGCCGCGCCGGGTCGCCCAGCGGGTTGTCGGCCAGCAGCTCCGACTCGACGACCAGCCGGTCCAGGGTGCCGTGCAGCGGGCGCTCCCACGGTGCACCTGCCGGGCCTTCGACGCGGTGCAGCATCAGGCTCCGACGGACCGCGCCGGCTCGGGCGCGAAGAACGGCGTCGAGACGTACCGCTCGCCGGAGTCGGGCAGGACGACGACGATCCGCTTGCCCGCGCGCCTCCGCGCGCGCGGCGACCTCGAGCGCGGCCCACAGCGCGGCGCCGCAGGAGATGCCGCACAGGACGCCCTCGCGGCGGGCGGCGAGGCGGGCGGTCTCGATCGCGTCCTCGTCGTCGACCGTGACGATCTCGTCGAGCAGGTCGCGGTCGAGCACCGGCGGCACGAAGCCCGCGCCGATGCCCTGGATCTTGTGCGGGCCGGGCGCGCCGCCGGAGAGGACCGGCGAGCTCAGCGGCTCGACGGCGATCACCTGCAGGTCCGGGTTGCGCTCCTTCAGGTAGCCGCCGGCGCCGGTGATCGTGCCGCCGGTGCCGACGCCCGCGACGAGGTAGTCGACCTTGCCGTCGAGCGCCTCCCAGATCTCCGGTCCGGTCGAGCGCCGGTGCGCCTCCGGGTTGGCGGGGTTGGAGAACTGGTCGGGCAGCCAGCGCGTCGGAGCCGCGCGCGAGCGCCTGGGCGGCGGCGACCGCCTCGTTCATGCCGCCGAGCGACTCGGTGACCTGCGACCTGCGCGCCGTAGAGGCGCAGCAGGCCCTCGCGCTCGCGGCTCATGCCCTGCGGCAGCGTCAGCACGAGGTCGTAGCCGCGGGCGGCGCAGACGAACGCGAGCGCGATGCCGGTGTTGCCGCTGGTGGCCTCGACGATCGTCGTGCGGCCGGGCTCGATCCGGCCCTCGGCCTCGGCGGCCTCGATCATCGCGATCCCGATCCGGTCCTTGACCGAGCCGCCCGGGTTGGCCATCTCGAGCTTGGCGAACAGCCGCGCCGCCCTCGGGCGCGATGCGGGTGAGCTGCACCATCGGCGTGCGGCCGATGTGGTCGGCAATGTTGACCGGGATTCGCGCCATTCGGGTGGATCAGGCTACCGGGTGCGCCAGCCCAGGGCACTCGCGAGCGCTGCGGCGAACGCCTCGTTCTCGTCGTCGAGCGCCCGGAAGACGAGCGGCTCGCCACCGATCTCGAACCACCAGTGGCGGATGACGCGGCCGTCGTCCTCGACCCGCTCGGAGACCTCGACCTCGGCGGGCTCGAGCGGGATCCGGCGGCAGCGGGCGCCCTCCGGGTTGCCCTTCACGGACCAGACGAGGTAGAGCGCGCCCGCGGCGAGCGCGGCGACGCGATGGCGGCCCTCGGCGTCGATCAGCGAGGTCGCGACGCCCGCGTCCGGGACGCGCTCGGCGAGCAGCCGCTCGACGCCCTCGCGGGCGGCCGGCGAGGGCGCGTCCTCGGCCCGGTGGCGCGCCACCCAGGCGTCGGTCAGGTCGGAGGCGCCGGCGCGGTCCACGCGCCGACGGTACTGAAGCGGCGGCGCGAGCGGCGCTCCGACCACGCCCCGAGCGCGACCAGCGCGACGGCGATCAGGCCGAACACGAGCTGCGGCGGCAGCTCCGGTGCCGGCTCCTGCGGAACGCCGGTGCGCGCGGCCGCGCGCTCGTCGGCCGTGGGCGGCGGCGGCTCGAACGGCGCGCCGATCAGCGTGCCCTCGACCTGCTCGCCGTCTGGCTCCTCGGAGCGGGCGCGCGTGGCGCTGCGGCGGCGCGCCGCGGTGGCGCGCGCTCGCCGGCGGGCGGCGGCCGCCCGGGCGCGGCGACGCTCGGCGGCGGCCGCGGCGCCCGCACCCGCGCCGGGATCGGACTCGCTCGTGGCCGCACCGCTGTCGGGCGCGTCGGCGGCGTCGTTCGTGCCGCCGCCCTCGCGGTCGGGGCCTTCCTCCGGCGCCTCCCCCACCCGCACCGTGACGATGTCGGACGCGCCCGTCGGGTTCGCCTCCGAGGTGGCGCCGACCACGACCTTGTAGGTGCCGGGGCGAGGGAAGCGGTGGGAGACCTCGGCGCCGGTCGCGGAGCCGCTGCCGTCGAAGTTCCAGCGGATCCGCACGCGCTCGCCCGGGCCGGCGCCCTCGACGGTCGCGGCGAACGCGATCCGCTCGCCCGCGTCGACGCGCGTGCGCGCCGCCGCCGCCGACGACCTGCAGGTCGCTCGCCGCGGTCAGCCGCACCGTGATCCTGGCGCCGCTGACCAGCTCGCCGCCGCGCGCCGGCAGCAGGAACGCCGTCCCGTCGCCGTCGGGATAGAAGACCGGCCGGCCCTCCGCGAACGCGTCCGGATCGATCAGCTGGTCACGCGTGAGCGCGACCGTGGCGCCACCGCCCGCGACGGTCGCGCCCGTGAAGTTGAACGGGTCGACGTCCGCGGCGGCGAGCAGCCGGTCGATCGACAGGCCGCTCACCACGAGCTGCGATCCGCCCGCCGCGTAGGGGCGCTCGCGCACGTCCCAGCTCGACTCCAGGGCGGCGACGTCGACGGTCGCGGGGTCCTGCCCCGCGGCCTCGACGGTCACCTGCGCCCGCGCCGCCGGAGCGAGCGCGAGCGCGGCGATCAGAGCGAGTAGGAGACCGAGACGCACCCGAATCCCTGTCCGGCGGTGTAGAAGCCGGCGAACACGCTCTCGCTCCCGCCGTCCGGGATCGAGCCCTTGAGCAGCGCCGCCGGGCCGCCCGGCGCCGGAGCCGCACCCGCAAGGTCCACGAGCACCCCGCGCTTGTTGCCGGGGTTGGTCTCTCCGCGCCCGTCGAAGCGGGCGATCAGTCGCGATGCCGCGCCGGTCAGCTCGACCTCGAGGTCGAGCACGTCGAGGTCGATCCCGTGGCTCGGGAAGCGGAAGCCGGCGCCGCCGGTCGTGTAGACGGCGGCGGTCCCGCTCGCGGCATCGTGCCAGCCGCTTGCGAACGGCACGGTGTAGGAGTAGACCAGCGGGCCGGGCGCCGCGCCGGCGGGAGCGTCCGGGCACGCGTGCTGGTCCTGCGGGATCGCCGCGCCGGGCAGCGCGCCACCGAGCGGCACGACGTCCTGCTCGGTGCTGACATAGCGGGTCCAGGAGTCGCGGACGTGCCAGGTGACCGACGCGGCGGCGACGTTCACGGCCGTCGCCGGGCGGGCGAGCCGCGGCGGCTCGTCGCTGATCGGGCCGGACTGCGGCGGGCCGCTGCCGCCACCGCCGCCGCCACCGCCGGAGCCGCCACCGGGCTGGCTCGACGTGGCGTCGACGAGCGCGAACACGGTCACGCGGCCGAAGCGCCCGCTGCGCAGCCGCTTCAGCTTCAGGCCGCGGCGGATCGCCTGCGCTCCCGCCCGCGTCAGGCTGAGGCGCCCGCGCTCGAGCCGGGCCGAGCCGGTCGCCGCGTTCAGCGCCGGGACGCCGGTCGCCTTGAAGACGGTGATGCGGCGCCCGCGCACGGTCGCGGCGAGCGTCGTGCTGCGGCCGAGGCGCCCCTGGAGGCGCGTCGAGCCGGACCGTGCGGCGGCCCTCGCGCAGGCGCACCTCGCCGCCGTGGTTGAGCAGGCCGACCGAGCTGACGATGCCCTGGCGCACGGGCAGCCGCAGCTCGCCGCGCACGATCCGGCGGGCCGCTTGGCGATCACCTTCACGCCCTTCGCGCCGAGCGCCCTGTAGGCGGCGCCGCCGAGGTCGACGCGGGTCGTCCCCTCGGCGGCCTGCGCCGTCGCCGGGACCGCCATCGACAGGGCGATCGCGAGCAGGATCCGCTTCATAGCCAGGCCACCTCCAGGGCAGTTGCTCCGTCGTCGCGGCGCCGCAGCGCCGCGTCCACCTCCCAGACCTCGGTCAGCCGCTCGCGCACGAGCACGTCGTGCGGGTCACCGGTCGCGACCGAGCGGCCGCGGGACATCACCACGACCCGTCGGCGATCGCCGCCGCGAGCGCCAGGTCGTGGACCACGAGCAGCACCGACGATGCCCTCGTCGGCGAGCTCGCGCAGCAGCCGCGCGACCAGCACGGTCGCGCCGAGGTCGAGGTGCGAGGTCGGCTCGTCGGCGATCAGCGACGGGCGCCTCCTGCGCGAGCGCCGACCGCGATCTGCACGCGCTGCAGCTCGCCGCCCGACAGCGTCGTCAGCCGCCGGTCGGCGAACTGCGCGACGCCGGCGCGCTCCAGCGCGCGGTCGACGGCGTCGTGGTCGGCGCGTCGTGGCCCGGCGCAGCGGGCCGATGTGCGGCGAGCGGCCGATCGCGCACGGCCTCGCGCACGGTCACGCCGTCGGGCACGCGCGGGCGCTGGGGCACGAACGCGCGCACGCGCGCGAGCTTGCGGCCGCGCAGCTCGTCGACGTCCTGCGCCGCGCCAGCGCACGTGCCCGGCGGCGAACTTCTGCATCCCGGCGAGCGGCGCGGACGAGCGTCGACTTGCCGGCGCCGTTCGGGCCGACGATCGCGACGAGCTCGCCCGGCTCGAGCGTCAGGTCGGCGTCGTGGAGGATCGGCGTGCCGCCGATCTCGACGCGCGACGCCGCTCGGCCTCGAGCAGCGGCGCGCTCATACGCGTCCTCCGCAGCAGCCACAGGAACAGCGGCACGCCGATCGCGACCATCAGCGGCCCGACCGGCAGCTCGATCGGCGCGCGCGACCACGCGCGCGAGCGTGTCGCCGGCGACGAGCAGCGCCGCGCCGGCGAGCGCCGAGACCGGGATCACGTAGCGCGTGGCTCGACGTCCCGCCCGCGAGCCGCACGACGTGCGGGATGACCAGCCCGAGGAAGCCGAGCAGCCCGGCGAGCGCGGCCGACGCGGCGGCCAGCAGCGCCGCCGCGATGCCCGCGCTCGAGCCGGATCAGCCGCGGCCGCGTGCCCAGCGACGCGGCGACGTCGTCGCCGAGCGCGAGCCGGTCGAGCGGGCGGATCAGGCACAGCGCGAGCACGAACCCGACGGCGAAGTACGGCCAGATCGCGCTGCAGCGTCGTCCCAGCCGTCGACGTCAGGCCGCCGGCGAGGAAGAAGATCGCCGACGGCACGCGGTCGGGGTAGGCGATCATCAGCGCCGTGGTGGCCGCCGGCGAACAGCGCGCCGATCGCGATGCCGGCGAGGATCAGCCGCCCGACGCCGCCGCGCGTTCGGCCCGGTCCAGGCGATCGCGAACACGAGCGCCGCGGCGACGCAGGCCGAAGACGAGCGCGCCCGACCGGCAGCAGCGCGATCGAGCCCGGGAAGACGAGCAGGATCAGCAGCGCGCCGAAGCCCGCGCCGCCGGTCACGCCGATCACGTCGGGCGACGCGAGCGGGTTGCCGAGCGCGCCCTGCAGCAGCGCGCCGGCGACGCCGAGCGCCGCGCCGACGACGATCGCCTCGACCGTGCGCGGCAGCCGCAGCTGCGTGACGATCTCGCTCGAGCGGCGCGCCGGTGCCCGTCCCGAGCAGCGCGTCGATGACCGTCGGCCAGCGGGACGTCGACCGCGCCGAGCGTGAGCGAGGCGACGATGCCGCCGACGAGCGCGGCCGCCGCCGCGAGCGACGACCGCGGTCGCGGCGCCACTAGCGGTTCTTCAGGTACTGCTCGCGGACGTCGCGGATGACGCGCGCGACGTCGGTGCCCGCCTGCAGCAGCGAGTTGTCGGTCGAGACGTAGATGTTGCCGGTCTGGCCGGCCTTCGTGAGTCTTCCAGAGCCGGGTTCGCCTTCATCGTAGCGCTCGATGTCGTCGATGTCGTCCGGGTTGCGCGTGCGGGACGGCGATGATGATGTCGGGGTCGCGCCTCGATCACCTTCTCGTCGGAGATGCGGGCGAAGCCGCCGCTCGCCTTGACGCCCGGCGGTGATCAGGCGGCCGCCGGCGCGCGCGACGAGGTCGCCGCCCCAGCTGTTGGGCAGGAACGCGAACGGCGTGCGGCCGACGCCGAGGATCATCAGCACGCGCGGGCGCCTTGCGATCACGGCGGTCGCCGTCGCGGACCTCGCTCGGCGGCCGCTCGGCCAGCCGCCGCGCGGCCTTCGCTGCGGCCGACGAGCGCGCCGATGCGGCGCATCGCGGCGCCGACCTCGGCGACGCGTGCGCGGATCGCTCCTCGACGCGCATGCCGAGATGGCGCATCGTCTGCGCGCCCTTGCGCCAGGTCGGCGAGCTGAAGACGAGCTCCGGGTCGCAGCGTGGCGAGCTGCTCGAGGTTCGGGCCGTTCGGATGCGCGAGCGGCAGCGTACGGACGCCGCGCAGCCGCCGGTGGAAGCGTTCGTCGCCGCCGAGCGTCTGGCCGATGGCGACCGGCTTGATGGCCGACCTCGGCGAGCGTGTTCGCGGTGAACGGCGTGAGCGCGACGACGCGCTTCGGCGCGGCTTCGGCCGGCGCGGCGGCGACGACCAGCGCGGCGGTCGCGAGCAGCGCGGCACGGCGCAGTCGGGCGGTTGGCATCTGACTTCCTTGATCTCGGCGTCTGATTAGGGCACCCTAACGGGCCTTAGGGCACCCTAACGAACCGGGAGACACGATGCCATCGACCTTCGACCACGACGTGCCGGACGGCGCACCGGCGGTGGCCAAGCCGCTGCAGGAGGTCGATCCCGGCCGCCGCCCGACCGCGGCCGAGGAGGCGCGCACGCTGGTCGCGGGCGCGACCGCGGGCACGCTCGCCACGCTCAGCTCCGACGGCACGCCGTGGGCCTCGCTCGTCGCCTACGGCGCGCTCGACGACGGCTCGCCGGTGCTGTTCGTGTCCCGCCTCGCCGAGCACGCGCGCAACCTCGAGCGCGACGCGCGGGCGAGCCTCGTCGTCACGGCCCCGACGACCGGCAGCGACGTGCTCGCCGCCGGGCGCGTCACGCTCGCCGGCACGGCGCGCAAGCCGGAGGGCGAGCTGGCGGAGGTCGCCCAGGACCGCTTCGTCGCCGCGGTGCCGAGCGCGAAGGCGTACCGCAGCTTCCGCGACTTCTCGCTCTGGGTGCTGCGCGTCGAGCGCGTGCGCTGGGTCGGCGGCTACGGGCGCATGGCCTCGGCGGCGGGCGCCGACTTCGAGGCCGCGGAGCCCGACCCGACCGGCCCGTCGGCCACCCACGCGATCGAGCACCTCAACGCGGACCACGCCGACGCCCTGCTCGTGATGGCGCAGGCGCTGGGCGGGCATCCGGACGCGACCGCCGCGCAGTGCCACGCGATCGACCGCTACGGGCTCGACCTGTTCGTGACCACGCCGCGCGGCTACGGCTTCGCGCGGCTGCCGTTCGCCGCGACGGTGACCGAGCGCGACGGGCTGCGCGCGGCGACCGTCGAGCTCGCGCGCCGCGCCCGGGGTTGAGGGAACCCCGGGCGCGAGCGCACGCGCTAGCGGCCGCGACGGAGCGTCACGCGGACCGTCTGCGTGACGCTCTCGTCGCCAGACGAGACGACGACCTTCAGGCCGACCTTCGCCTTGCGGCCGGCGAGCGCCTTGTACGCCGCCTTGCTGAGGGCGACGCGGACGGTGCCGCGCTTGCCCTCCGCGAGCGACTTCGGTGCGATCACCGCGACGCGGTACGTGCGCTTGCCGATCTTCACCTTCAGGAACTTCTTCGTGGCGACCGTGCAGGTGCCGGTGCGGCAGGCGAGGCGCGCGAGCGCGACGCGGCGGCCGCCGACCTTGACGGCCTTCGCGGTGCGCGTGATGCGCGCGGCGGCGACCTTCGGGCCGGGCTGCGCCGGGCCCGGGTCGGCGGGCGGCGCCGGCGGGTTCGGCTTCGGCTTCGGCTGCGGGGTCGGATCGGGGTCCGGGTCGGGCTCGTCCGCGTACGAGAGGCGCAGCGCGACGTCGTCGAGCGCGCTGCCCGCGGTGTAGAAGCCGCCGAAGGCGGGCGCGCCCTCCTCGGTCAGCGTCGCCTTGATGCCGGTGATCGTGACGACCTCGCCGGCGATCGTGCGCGTCGCGGTCGAGAGATCGAGGTCGGCGAACTCGACGTCGGTGTACGTGGCCGGCTCGCCGGCCGGATCGTTGCTGACCGCGTCGAGGATCAGCGTCCCCGTGTTCCCGGACGTCTCGATCTCCGGATCGCTGAACGTCGTGTCGAGGATGCCGCCGTGACCGGTGAAGTGCACGGCACCGTCGAACGCGGCGGTGACCGAGTGCGTCGCCAGGTCGTAGCTGCCGCTCGTGAACGCCCACCGGAACGTCCCGTCCGCGTTCTCGGTCGCCGGCGCCTGGACGTCGATCGCGCCGTGCGCGATCGGGCCCTTGATGTAGTTGCGGAACGACTGCTTGATGCCCCAGTCGGACTCGCCGCTGGTGAACGGGATGGTGGGCGGACCGCCCTGTGCGGCCGCCGGGGAGGCAGCGACCGCGGCCAGCGCCGCGAGCGTTCCGATCGTCGTGCAGGCTCGCAGCGCGAGCGACCTCGTCATGGTTCGCGTCCTCCTCGGAAGCGGTATTAGGGTTCCCTAAATCGCCAGGGTTAGGGTAACCTAACACGGCCCGCAAGAGCCATGTCGCCGCTGCCTTTCGCCAACATCGAGTCCGACGTCATCTTCGAGGTGGCGGAGGCCCTGCGCGTGCCCGTGCTCGTGCTCACGCTGCTCGCGCTCGCGGCGGTGCTCCTGGAGCTCGGCTCGTTCAGCGTCGAGCTGCTGCGGCGCCGCCGGCGCGACTTCATCCGCCTGCGCAGCGTCACCGACGAGGCGCGGTCCGCGCTGATCGAGCGCGGCGACCAGGCGAGCGCGCGCGAGTCGCTCGCGCCAGGTCGCCTGGAGCGCCGGGATGGGCCGCGTGCTCGCGTTCATGGTCGGCCAGTTCGGGCGCCCGGACGGCGAGGCGCTGATGGCCAAGTCGCTGGCCGACTACGACTTCGGGGCGATGCGGCGGCTCGAGCGCACGCGGCTGCTGGTGCGCGCCGGCCCGGCGCTCGGGCTGATGGGGACGCTGATCCCGCTCTCCCCCGCCCTCGCCGGCCTGGCGGGGGGCGACGTCCAGGCGCTGTCGGAGAACCTGCGCGTGGCGTTCAGCGTCACGGTCATCGGGCTGCTGATCGGCGCGATCGCGTTCGGCATCTCGCTCGTCCGCGACCGGCTGTACGGCCAGGACCTGTCCGACCTCGAGTTCGTGGCCAACCGGCTGACCGCGCCCGTCCACGCCGCTCCCGTCGCCGCGCTGCCGAAGGCGCACGCCTCGTGATCGAGGTCAAGCGCCGCGCGCGCTCGCACCCGGACCGCGGCGGCGACCCGCTCGACGGCCTGGTCAACCTGTTCGACCTCGGGATCGTGCTCGCGCTCGCGTTCCTGATCGCGACGCTGTCCTCGCTCGAGCTGTCCGAGCTGCTGACCGAGGACGACGTGACGGTCGTGCGCAACAGCGGCGGGACGCAGACCGTGATCGTCAAGGAGGACCAGAAGGTCCGCACGGTCCGGCTCGAGGGCCGCAAGGTGATCGGCGCGGGCAAGAAGGTCGGGTCCGTGTTCCGGTTGGAGGATGGTCGAACGGTGTTCGTCGAGGACCGATAGGCGCTAGGTTCCCCGGCGGAGGTGTCGGGCTCGTACCTGGTGTTCGCGCTGCGGCGCGTGGTCGCCGCGGTGGCGGTCGCGATCGCGGTCAGCGCGATCACCTTCGTCATGCTCCGGGTGCTGCGGCCCGAGGTGTTCCAGGATCCGCGGCCGCTGCTCGTCGAGCTCGGCGACTTCCTCTGGGGCGCGTTCACGCAGTTCGAGCTCGGCAACTCGCGCGAGGCGCCGAACCGGCCGGTGGGCGACCTGATCCGCGAGGGCCTGCCCGCCGACCTCGCGCTGTTCGCCGGCGCGCTGGTGGTCGGGACGAGCACCGGGATCGCGGCGGGCGTGGCCGCCGCGCGGCACCCGCGCGGCTGGCGGGCGCGGCTGATCGGGCTCGCCGGCGCGTTCGCGCTGTGCGCCCCGGTGTACTGGGTCGGGCTGATGGCGATCCTGCTGTTCGGCGACGGCATCGGCGTGATCGCCAGCATCGGGCTGTTCGACACGGACACCTACGTGCCGCTGACCTCGAACCCGCTCGCGTGGTTCGGCGGGCTGCTGGTGCCGTGGTGCGTCGCGGGCGCGCCGCTGGCGGCGATCTGCATGCGGATGACCGCCGCGATGATGCACGACGCGTCCGGCAGCGACTTCGTGCGGACCGCGTTCGGGAAGGGCCTCACCGCGCGGGCCGTCGAGTACCGGCACACGCTGCCCGCGGCGGTCTCGCCCACGCTCTCGCTCGCGGGCGCCTACACGCCGCTGCTGGTCGGCAACGCGCTGCTGGTCGAGCAGGTGTTCAACATCCCGGGCGCGTTCCGGCTCACGACCGGGGCGATCTCCAACGGCAACTTCGAGGTGCTGCAGGGGCTCGTGATCGTCGGCGCGCTGCTGGTCGTCGCCGGCAACCTCGCGACCGATCTCGTGCTCGGGCGGCTCGACCCGCGAACCCGAACATAAAGGGGTCTGACCCCTTTAGTAGCGGCCGGAGAGGTAGTCCCAGGCGCGGCGCAGCTTGTCCTTCATGTCGTCGGGCACGGTGTCGTCCGGCCCGGCGTCGAGCGTCGCGGCGTTCTTCTCGGGGTCCGGCAGGGTGCGCGCGGCCTCGGCGTCGAGCTTGAGCAGGACGCCGCGCTCGTAGATCGCGTCGATCTGCTCGGCGTCGGCGAAGCGGTGGCCGCCCGGGCCGGAGCGCATGTCCACGATCACGCCGTCGAACACGTCGGCGTCGGCGTCGGCGAGCACGTGCTCCACGCGGCCGACCTGCTCCCCGCCGGAGGCGAGCACGGCCGTGCCCGCTTCCAGGACGAGGTACGAGGCGGGGTTTCCCAGATCCATGGCGGTGCGGGTACCCGACCCTGCCGGGCTTACGCCCCGCGTCACAATCATCTCGTGCCCGAGCTCGAACCAGGTGCCGAGTTCGCCGGCTGCCGCATCGAGGCGGTCGCCGGCCGCGGCGGCATGGGCGTCGTCTATCGCGCTCGCGAGCTGAGCCTGGGTCGCCCGGTCGCGCTGAAGCTGCTGGCGCCGGGCCGGGCGCAGGATCGCGCGTTCCGCGAGCGGTTCCAGCGCGAGTCGCGGATGGCCGCCGCGATCGACCACCCGAACGTCATCCCCGTGTACGCGGCGGGCGAGGAGAACGGCCTGCTGTACCTGGTGATGCGGTACGTCGCCGGCACCGACCTGCACAAGCTGCTGCGCGACCAGGGCGCGCTCGCTCCGGAGCGGGCGGCCGGGCTCGTCGGCCCAGGTGGCGGCAGGACTGGACGCGGCGCACGAGGCCGGGCTCGTGCACCGCGACGTCAAGCCGGCCAACGTGCTGCTCGCCGCACGACCACGCGTACCTGACCGACTTCGGGCTCACCCGGCTGGCCGGGTCGGACACGCACCTGACCGACTCGGGCGAGTGGATCGGGACGGTCGAGTACTGCTCGCCGGAGCAGCTGCGCGGCGACGACACGGACGCGCGCGCGGACGTGTACTCGCTCGGCTGCGTGCTGTTCGCCGCGCTGACCGGCGGGCCGCCGTTCACGCAGGGCACCGTGCCGGCGACGATGCTCGCGCAGCTCAACGACCCGCCGCCGCGGCCGTCGCGGCGCGGGGCGCCGGCGGAGTTCGACCACGTGGTGCTGCGGGCGCTGGCGAAGGACCCGCGCGACCGCTACCCGTCCGCGGGCGACCTCGGGCGCGCGGCCGTCGCCGCCGCGCGCGGCGAGCCGGTGACGGAGAGCGAGCGCAGCGTCGCGGTCGGCCCCGCCGCGGGCGAGCCGGCCACCGCCGTCCTCGCCGGGTCGAGCACCGCTGCGCCCGACCCGCTCTGGGCGGCGCCGCCTCCGGACGGCGATCGCACGGCCGCGACGCGCTTCGATCCCGCGGCGCACGACGACCGCACCGCGGCGACCGCGTACGTGCCGCCGCGCCGCCTCGCTGGAGGGCGGCGCGCCCAAGGTCATCCGCACGCCGCGCCGGCGCGCGCACGTCCTCGGCGGTCTCGCGATCTTCGCGGCGCTCGTCGCGCTCGGGCTCGTCGCCTCGCAGCTCTTCGGCGACCCGGACGGCGGCGCGTTCGCGACCGGCCCGCTGACCGAGGCCGAGGTCCAGTCGGCCGCCGAGGCGTTCGGCGACGCGTACGCGGCCGAGGACCCCGCCGCGCTGCGCCGCGCGCTGGCGCGCGACGTCACGCGCGTGCTGCCGGGCGGGCGCGTGGACGGCCGCGAGCAGGTCGTCGACCAGTACGAGCGCCAGTTCGACGGCAAGGTCGAGAACTACTCGCTCGAGGACCTCGAGGTCGAGGGCGGCCGCGCGGGCCGCGCGACCGGCAGCTACCGCGTCGACCGCAGCGAGGGCGACCCGTACGAGGGCGCGATCACGTTCGGCGTCGTGCGCGAGCGTGGCGAGCCGCGGATCAAGCTGATCGCGGCGACGCCGGTGGGCTGAGGTGCGTTTCGGGCGTCGGGCGCGGCTCGCGGTCGCGCCCTCCCGGAGCGGCGCTCGCAGGCTCGCGCCCGAGCGCTCCGGGTAGGGCGCGCCGCGGCCCGTCCGCTGGGCGTGCGGTGGGCGGTGCGTGTGCCTCGGGGGCTGGTTCAGCGGGCACGGACAACGGGCAGCTGGGCACCGCGGCTCTGTGGGCGTCGCGATCGGAGTACCCGGCCCCGGACGCGTGTGGGCTCCGCCGGCGTGAGGTCGGGTCCCTGACTGACGGTCGCTACTTCGCGAGCGCGGCGCTCGTCAGCAGCTCTTGGCGACGACGGCGCGGACCGTCGTGCCGCGCCGCACCTCGTCGCCCGCCTCGGGCTCCTGGTCGCAGACGCCCGGCTCGCCGGGGATGATGTCCTCGAGCAGCCCGCCGCCCTGCTCGACCTCGAGCTCGAGCCCGGCGTCGTCGACCCGCCGCTGCGCGTCCTCGACCGCCAGGCCGCCGAGATCGGGAACCTTCACCAGCACCTCGCGCCCGACCCGCACCGCGGTCATCGCGGCGGCGCGGTTGCGCGCGGTCGCCATCACGTCGATCACGTTCGCGCCCGGCTCGAGCGCGACCTGCGCGCTGAACGCCCCGCCGCTGACCGTCGCCTGCTGGCCCATCACCAGCACCGCCGCGCCCGCGGGAGCGACCGTCCCGCGGATCTCGACCGAGTCCGCCTGGACCGTGCTCGTGTCCGCCGGCGTCGTGACCGCCAGCTTCACTGCAGGCGGCGGCCGCTCGGCCCGCGGCTCGTCCTCGCCGCCACAGCCGGAGGCCACCGCGACGGCGGCGACCAGCGTGCAGGCGAGGCGGAAGCGCACACGCAGAGGGTAGAGTCGCGCTTCGCAGAGGGCACGAATGGCACTGTCTGCGTCACCTCCGACACAGCGCCCCGCGGTACGCTGCCAAGACCGTGGATCCGTCGACCGTTGCCACGACCGGGCGCGCTGTCTCCTCGGCCCTCGATCGGAGCGTCCAGGTCGTCACGCTCGCTGTGACTGCTGGGGCGGCTGATGGTCGCTATACGACAGCTATCCGCCCCACTCGCAGCGGCGGGTCCCGTAGCGCGCCTACGCCTCGTCGAAGTACCAGCTCGCGAACGGCCGCCGCCGGGCTTGTCGCGCGAGGGCCGGAACGGCGCGGTCGAACAGCGCGAGCTCCTCGTCGGTCGCGGCCGCGGCGGTCGCGGCCGAGCGGCACGCGATCCCCGCCACGGCGCCGGCCGCGTAGGCGGCGCTCCCGATCGGCTGGCAGCGGTCGTGGCCGATGCGGCGCCCGTCCTCGCCTGTCGGGTAGGTGTGAGGGAGCCCGGCGGCGCGGACGCCTGCGTCGCTGACGATGTCGAGTGCGTCCGCTTCGGTGACGTCCACCTCGACGAGGTCGTGCTGGAACGCCGGGTCGAGGTCCTCGATCTCGTACGGGTGGCCGGCGAGCTTGTGCTCGGCCTGCAGACGCGCCACCGCGACGGTCGCGTTCAGGTAGAGGGCGCCGAACGCGCCGGGCGCGTTCCAGCGACCGCCGGCGCGGCGTGAGTGGTCCGTGTCGAGCGGGTCCTCCCAGTGCGGCTCGACCAGGCGGTGGAAGGTGCCGCCGCGCCGCACCGTCGGTCCGGCCGCCACCGTCAGGCGGCCTGCGACCAGTCGAACGAGCGGCGGACCAGCTCGAGCAGCTCGCGCTGGCGGTCGGCCGCGATCAGCTCGAGCATGGTGTGCCCGCCGTACGCCTCCGCCGGGCGGCGCGCGATGCCGGGGATGCGGTCGGTCTTGAGCTTGCGTTCGAGCAGGTCGGCCAGCGCGAGCAGCGTGGCGAGCTTGTCCTCGCGCTCGGCCGGGACGCCCTGCGCGAGCCAGCCGTCGATCGCCTGGCGAGTGACGCCGAACAGGCGGCCGAGCTCGGACTTGGAGAGCCTGAACACGCCCATCAGGCGGTGGAGCGGAGCCGGGCGGGTCGAGCTCGCGCAGCACCACGCGCTGGAAGCGCTGGGCCGCGAGATCGTCGATGGTCCCGTTCAGCCGCTCGGCAGGCGGGGCCAGCTGCGGCGCGCCGAGGAGCAGCCGGACGTGATTCAGCGCGTAGAGGGCGACCGCCTCGGCCGGCTCGTACGCGTTCGTCCAGGGCGTGAACGGGGCGTCGACCGCGGCGTGGTCGAGCAGACCGTTGAGCGCCCGGATCGGCCCGCCGGCGGCGTCGGTGATCGCGAGCCGGCCGTCGCGATCGGCGACGACGGCGTCGGGACAAGCACGGTGCGCCTCGTCGAGCAGCACGCCCGTCAGCCGGCGATAGTCCGCGCACGTACCGGCGACCGCCCTCCGGCGAGCCGGCGAACGCCTCGACGAGACTCGCCCGCAGCGCGCCGATCGGCCCGCCCGCCGCCTGCAGCAGCTCGCGTCGCACCGCGTCCGTCGCGGCGCCGTTGAACAGGCCGTCATGCAAAGCGGTCATGCACACACGGTAGCGCAAGCAAACCGCAACCGCAAGCAAAACGCAACCGACCGGTCGCGTCGCTCGCGAGCGCCTGCGAAACGACATCATCGCCCGGCCCGGCTCCAGTCAGGTGACGCCGGGACCCGGCGCACGCAGTAGCGATCGTTGAGTCAGGGCCCGGCCAGCACGACGCCGGCGGAGACGACGACGCGCTCGTCCGGGGCCGGGTACTCCGATCGCGACGCCCCACAGAGCCGGCCGGCGCCCACGCTGCCCGTTGTCCGTGCCCGCTGAACCAAGCCACCCGAGGCGCAGACGCCCCGCCCACCGCAGCGCCCGACGGACGGGCCGCGGCGCGCCCTACCCGGAGCGCTCGGGCGCGAGCCTGCGAGCGCTGCTCCGGGAGGGCGCGACCGCGGGCCGGCCCCAGCCACGCAAAAGAACTCAGATGTAGTACATCGTCGCGCCCGCAGCACGGTTCTCGCGCTCGACGACGTCAGCGATCGTGGTGTTCTGCAGGATCGCCCGCGCGGCAGCGGCGGCCTCGGAGAAGATCCCCTCGGCTCCCGCACCGAACGGACCGTCGAGCAGCTCGACGACCTCGAGGACCGAGACGTCGGACGGCTCGCGGGCGAACGAGTAGCCGCCCTTGACGCCGCGCTGGGACTTGAGGACGCCGGAGCGCCGCAGCGAGGCGAAGAGCTGCTCGAGGAACTGGACCGGGATGTCGCGGCGCTTGGCGAGCTCGCCGATCGGGACCGGGCCGGCTCCGCCGCTGCGGGCGAGCTCGGCGAGGGCGCGGACTGCGTAGGGCGACTTGGTGGTGATCGAGAGCATCGCCTCTCATCCTGCCACCATCCCCGGCCGATGCGTGCGCTCTCCCGGTTCGGGCCGCCGGTCGCCCTGATGGCGATCATCTTCTTCCTCTCGCACCAGCCCGACCTGAGCACGGGCCTGGGCGGCTGGGACACGCTGCTGCGCAAGCTCGCGCATATGGCGAGCTACGGCGCGCTGTGGCTGCTGTGGTGGCGGGCGCTCGACTACACCCGTCCGGCCGCCGCGGTGCTCGTCACGTTCCTGTACGCGGTCTCCGACGAGTGGCACCAGTCGTTCATCGAGGGGCGGCACGGCGCGTGGACGGACGTGGCGATCGACATGGCCGGGGTCGGCCTCGCGGGGCTGGCGATCGTGCTGATCGCGCGCCGCCGCGGGCGCAAGCCGCCGGCCCGCACCGCCGAGCGCATGAGCACGAACGGCTCGGTGCGCCGCTAGCGGGAATAGCGCGGCGTGGGGCGGCGTCGTACCTCCCCATGCGCATCCTCCTGACGACGACGCGGGGCGCGGGCCACTTCGGCCCGATGGCCCCGTTCGCCGACGCGTTCCGGCGCGCCGGCGATGACATCCTCTTCGCCACCGTCCCCGCCGGCGCCGGCATGATCGACGAGGCCGGCTACCCGGTCACCCTCTTCGACGCGGCCGACGACAGCCTGCGGCAGCCGATCTTCGAGCGCGCCGCCGAGCTGTCCGAGCTCGACTCGAACCATCTCGTGGTCGGCGACGTGTTCGTCCGCCTCGACGCCCGCGCCGCCTACCCCGGCATCCTGCGGATCATCGACGAGTACCAGCCGGACCTCGTGCTGCACGAGGTCGGTGAGCTGGCGGCGCCGCTGGCGGCCGAGGCGCGCGGCGTGCCGTCGGCGCGCGTCGCGATCACCCTGAGCGCGACGATGGAGCCGATCACCGCGACGCTGCTCGCCGCCCTCGACGAGCTGCGCGCCGAGTTCGGGCTCGATCCCGACCCGGACGGCGAGCGCCTCGGCGCCACCCCGTACCTGACGCTGATGCCGGAGCGGCTCGACGACGGCGACGCGCCGTCCACGCTGCGCTTCCGCGAGGCGCGCACGACCGCGCGGCCGCTGCCGTTCCGCTGGCCGGACGAGGACCTGCCGCTCGTGTACCTCACGTTCGGCTCGGTCGTGCCGCAGATGAGCTTCTTCCCCGACCTCTACCGGCGCGCGATCGACGGCCTGGCGGCGCTGCCGCTGCGCGTGCTGGTGACCGTCGGGCGCCACGCCGATCCGCGCGCGCTCGGCCCGCTGCCCGCGAACGTCCACGCGACGCAGTGGGTGCCGCAGGCGGACGTGCTGCCGCACGCCTCGGTGATGGTCTGCCACGGCGGCTCGGGCACGATGCGCGGCGGCCTGGCCGCCGGCGTGCCGCTGGTGATCCTGCCGCTGTTCGCCGACCAGCCGCACAACGCGCGCCGTGTCGCCGAGCTGGGCGCGGGCATCGCGCTCGACGGCGGGCCGTCGGCGATCCCGTGGCTGGCCGAGTCGGTCCGCCAGGTCCGCGCGGACCCGGCCTACCGCGCCGCCGCGGCCGAGATCGCCGAGGACGCGTGGTCGCTGCCGCCGGTCGACGCCGCCCCGCGGATCCTCCGCGAGGTGCTCCAGACGGCCTAGAGCCAGCCGTGCTCGGTGGCGTGCAGCACGGCCTGGGCGCGGTCGACCGCGCCGAGCTTGCCGTAGATGTTGTGCAGGTGCGTGCGCACCGTGCTCGTGGAGAGTGAGAGCTCGAGGGCGATCTGCTTGTAGACCATGCCGGTCGCGAGCCGCTTGAGCACCTCGAGCTCGCGCGTCGACAGCGGGCACGGCTCGACCGAGCGCGGCCGGTCCTTGCTCGGGTACGGCAGGTCGTAGAGCACGGAGCGCAGCTCGCTGGGGCCGAACCCGACGGCGCGGGCGGCCTTCAGCAGCTCGGTCGAGGAGACCGGCGAGCCCTGCGAGTAGTGGGCGAGCATGTCCGCGAGGCGGACGAAGGCGCTGTCGCCCTGCGCGTCGTCGGCGTGGTGGCGCTCGATCGCGGACGCGACGGCCTTCGGAAGGTTCCAGCGGCGGGCGAGCACGCCGCCGACGAGCGCGTGGTCGACGCCCAGCTCGCGGCGCTCGTAGTGCAGCCGCTCCTCCGGGGTGCGCGCGGGCCCGTGGACCTGGCGCGGGTAGCCCGGGTAGGCGTGCATGAGCACGAGCTTGCCGACGTCGTGCAGCAGCGCGGTGACGAGCAGCCGGTCGCGGTGCTGGTAGCCGGAGGCGGCGGCGAGCCGGTCCGCGGCGCGCTGCACGGCGACCGCGTGGAGGCGGAAGCGCTCGGGCGCCGCGTCCCACGTCTTGCCGCGCTCGAAGAACTCGAAGGTCTCGGCGTTCGACGCCAGCCGCTGGACGGCCTCGGGCGAGAGCACCTCGACGGCCCCGACGATCGACTCGACCTGCCCGCGGCGCGGGGAGTCGAGGCCGTTCGCGAGGCGAAGGACGGAGATGACGAGCGCGACGTCGGACTCGATCGCCCGGACGACCTCGCCGGTCGAGGGGCGCTCCTCGGAGACGAGCTGGAGCAGCCGGTTGCGCGACTCGGCGAGCGCCGGGAAGACCTCGAGCGCCTCGAACGCGGCGGTCAGGCGCTTGCCGTGACCTTCGTTGCGCGGGCGGCCGACGACGGCATAGGGCTCCCTGCCTCCGGGCCGCGCCACAGTCGGGGCGGTGCCGGCGGGGGGCGCGGAGGGCGTCATCGAAGGCTCATCTGTAGTCACGAACACGGAGTCAGGCGGGGTCCGGCCAGGAATGGTCGTCCCATCAAGCTCTATCGGCACCTCTGGACGTATCGTTGAGCCGGAGAGGCGCTCCGTGCGCTGTGTCATGAGCCCCTCCCGTTGAGCGCATGGTCCACCCGAGACAGTGTCTCGTCGCGCCCGAGCAGCGCGACTGTCTCGAAGATACCGGGTGAGACCGTCGTTCCCGCCAGTGCCACGCGCAGCGGCTGGAAGACCTGCTTGCGCTTGACGCCCAGCTGCTCGGCCACCGCGTCGAGCGCGGTCTGCACCGACTCCTCGGTCCATGGCGCCGGCACGTCGGCCAGCGCGGCCCGCGCCTGCGCCAGCGCGTCCTTGGCGCCGGGCGCCTCCAGCACCCGCTCGCGCGCCGCGGGGTCGTCGGCCGGCCCGTCGAAGAAGAAGCCGGCGAGCGGCCAGAACTCGGCGAGCGTGGAGATCTTGTCCTGCGAGATCGCGACGGCGCCGCCGAGCCCGCTGCGGCCCGTCAGGGCCTCGAGCCGCTGCGTCAGCTCGTCGACCTGCAGCTCGCGCAGGTAGCGACCGTTCATCCAGCGCAGTTTCTGCTCGTCGAACACCGCCGGCGACTTGGACACGCGCTCGAGGCTGAAGTTCCGCTGCAGGTCCTCGATCGAGAAGAACGTGGTCTCCTCGTCGTACCCCCAGCCGAGCAGCGCGAGGTAGTTGATGACCGCCTCGCGCAGGTAGCCCTGGTCGCGCAGGTCCTGCACCGAGGTCGCCCCGTGGCGCTTGGCGAGCTTCTTGCCGTCCGGGCCGTGCAGGAGCGGCAGGTGCGCGTAGACCGGGGTCGGCGCGCCCATCGCCTGCTGGATCAGCATCTGCTTCGGCGTGTTCGAGTAGTGGTCGGCGCCGCGGACGACGTGGCTGATCTCGGCGTCGGCGTCGTCCACCACGACCGCGAGGTGGTAGACCGGCGTGCCGTCGGCGCGCGCGATCACGAGGTCGTCGAGCAGGGCGTTCTCGAACGCGCTCTCGCCGCGGATGACGTCGTTGACCACGGTCGCGCCCTCGTCGGGCACGCGCAGGCGGACGGCGCCGCTGCCCTCGTCCTCGCCGCGGAAGCCGCGGTTGCCGTGCTGCTCCTTGAACGCCTTGACCTCGTCGGGCCCGGCGGTCGAGCGGTACGCGTGGCCCCCGGCCAGCAGCTGCTCGACGACCTCCTGGTGGCGGCCGGCGCGCTCGGACTGGTGGATCGGGCCCTCGTCGTAGTCGATCCCGAGCCATTCGAGCGCCTCGAAGATCGACTCGACGTTCTCCGGCGTGGAGCGCTCGCGGTCGGTGTCCTCGATCCGCAGCACGAGCGTGCCGCCGTGACCGCGGGCGAGCAGCCAGTTGTAGAGCGCCGTCCGCGCGTTGCCGATGTGAAGCGCTCCCGTCGGCGAAGGAGGGAACCGTACCCGCATGGCCTAAGCATGCCACGCGGGGTGGACCCTGAGGGGGTCGGTACTAGCATCACCGCCCGATGCTGATCGGTGCGCACGTCTCCCCCGCCGGCGGGCCGGCCAACGCGGTCGCCCGCGGCGTCGAGCGCGGCTGCCGCTCGATCCAGATCTTCAACCAGAACCCGCGGCAGTGGAAGCCGACCTCGTACACGGACGAGCAGGTCGCCGAGTACCACGAGGCGCTCGACGCCTCGGACGTCGACGCGCTGCTGATCCACGCCGTCTACCTGCTCAATCCGGCCTCCGAGCAGGCGGAGTTCCGCGAGAAGACGCTCGCGTCGCTGACCGCCTCGCTGCGGGCCGGCGCGGCGCTGGGGGCGCGCGGCGTCGTGCTGCACCCCGGCTCGGCGCTGAAGGACGGCGGCTCGGCCTCGGAGGCGATCTCGCGGGCCGCCCCGGTGATCAAGGAGGCGCTCGACGAGTCCGAGGACTGCCCGCTGCACCTGGAGAACACGGCCGGCGCCGGCGGGACCCTCGGGCGCACGTTCGAGGAGCTGGCGGCGCTGATCGAGGAGGCGGGCGGCGACTCGCGGCTCGGCGCGTGCCTGGACTCCTGCCACCTGTTCGCCAGCGGCTACGACATCCGCACGGCCGACGCGCTGACGGAGGTGCTCGACGACTTCGACAAGGTCGTCGGGCTCGACCGGCTCGGCTCGCTGCACGTGAACGACTCGATGACCCCGCTGGGCTCGAACCGCGACCGCCACATGAACCTCGGCGACGGCGAGATCGGCCGCGAGGGGATGGCCGCGTTCCTGTCCGAGCCGCGCTTCGAGGGCATGGCGTGCGTGTTCGAGGGCCCCGGGCACAAGGGCAAGGCGATCGAGCCCGAGGACATCGAGAACGCGTTCGCGCTCCGCGAAGCGGGCTTGAAGCGCCGTCAGTAGTCGTCGGGCCCGTAGGGCGCGAGCGCGGTGCGCCACGCGGCGTCGAGCCGCGCCGCCGCGCCCGCCGTGTGCTCGCGCAGCAGGCCGGCGCGGTGCAGCGCGGTGGGCGTCACGCCGCCGAGGTAGGCCGCGGCGAGGTCGCGCGTGTCGAGCTCGATGTCGGCCGTCGCGGCCGGCTCGCCGCTGCCGAGGTGCCACGTGCCGTCGTTCTCGGGCACGTCCGCGTCGTGCACGCGCGCGCTGACGTCGGCGCCGCCGCCGCGGGCGCGCAGGGCCGCCGGGAGGTCGAGCAGGCGCAGCCAGTTGCCGACCGGGGCACCGGTCAGGCGGACGTGGTCCGGGTCGGCGGCGATCAGCGGCAGCGGGTCGTCGAGCGGCAGGTTCCAGGCGCTCACGCGCTCGATCAGGTCGATCGACCCGAGGAACTGCCACAGCGCGGCCGCGCCGGCGACGTCGTCGGCGACCAGCTCCTCGACCTCGATCGTGGCGGGACCCTGGTCCGGCCCGGGGCGCGAGCGGTACGTCGCGTAGCCCGCCGCCGGATCGCCGAGGACGGCGACGCGGGCGGCGCTCACGCCGTCGTCGGCGCCCTCCGGCCCACCGTGCTCGAGCAGCAGCCGCCAGGCCGCGTCCGAGCGGGCGGCCATGCCGCCGCGGCGGCCGCGCTCGCGCTCGTGCACCGGGCCGATCGCGGCGATCGCCTGCCCGAGGTCGCCGGGCAGCGCCAGCCGGACCGGCCGCGGATCGGGCTCGATCCGCAGCGCGAGCCGCGGGTCCGCGTCGAGGCCGAGCGTCGCGGATCGCCGCGCCGAAGCCGAAGCGCCCGTAGATCGCGCCCTCGGACGCCCACAGCGCCGCCAGCGGCACCCCGCGCTCGCGCGCCTGCGCGAACAGGCTCCGCATCATCGCGCCGAGCGCGCCGCGGCGGCGGTGCGTCGGGAGCACCGCGACCCAGGTCACGCCGGACGCGGGCAGCGACGCGCCACCGGGCACCGACAGCTCCATGTCGACCGCGGCGGCGACGCCGCCGAGCACGTCGCCCTCGTCGTAGGCGCCGACGCGGTACGCGCCCGCGAGGAACGCCCGCCGGCGCGCGTAGTCGGCGCCCTCGAGCGTCGGGCGGTGGTAGGCGACGGTGCCGACGCCGAGCATGGCGTCGAGCTGCTCCTCGGGCAGCGGGCGGATCTCGAACACGGCGGCGGAGACTATTGACGAGCGACGGTGGCCACCTCCCGGCGTCGGCGGCCACCTCGGGGCGTCGGGGCGCGGGATCGGCGAACTGCGGGCTGGGTAGGGCGGCGGCAGGATTGGCCGCTCGATGACGAGTTGACAGCCGTATGGGCTGTCAACTCGTCGTGCGACGAGTTTGCCTCGCATAGCGGGGTCAAGTCGTCGCGGTCAGTCGCCGCTGGCCGCCGCGAGCAGTGGCGTGACGACGTCGCCGATCGGCGTCGCGATGCCGTGCTTCGCCCCGAGGCGGTTGAGGACGCCGTTGCGGGCGTCCCACTCGAGCGCGCGGCCGGCCTCGGCGTCGAACAGGATCGAGGAGCCGAGGTCCTCCGGGTAGGCCTGGAACTCGGCGACGAGCTCGTCGGCGACCGCGTCCGGGAGGTCGGCGCCCTCGGCGCGCGCGACGGCGAGGCACTCGAGCGCGTACGCGCGGGCCAGCGCGGCCGCGCCGGGGCGCCGGAACATCCCCGCGCGGCGGCGGGCCAGGACGAGCAGGCCGGCGACCGCGTTGACGACGAGCTTGCGCCACGTCTCGGTCGTGAAGTCGGCCGACAGCGCGACCTCCACGCCCGGCAGCACCGGGCCCACGCGCGCGGCCGCCGGCTCGTCCGGGAGCGTCACGCGCGGCGCGCCGCGCAGCCGGATGCGGCCGGGCTCGACCGCCTCGGCCGGGAACCAGACGACCGCGGGCAGGATCGTCGCCGCGGGTGCGTGCGGCGCCGCGAGCGCGACCTGCTCGACCCCGTTCTGCAGCGCCACGACGATCGTGTCCGGCCCGGCGAGCGCCCGCAGCCACGGCCCGGCCGCCGCGGTCTGGTGCGCCTTCACCGCGAGCATCACGAAGTCGACCACCGAGACGGCCGCCGGATCGGTCACCACCGGCCCCTCGACGATCTCCGTCTCGCCGTCGTCCGGCTCGACCACCAGCCGGTCGAGCGGCGTGCGGCCGCAGAGCACCAGGTCGGCGCCGCCGCGCTGTGCGGCGGCCGCGATCGTGGCGCCGATGGCGCCGGGGCCGACGACGGCGACGCGCGGACGCGCCGCGGTCACGCCGCCGCGGGCTCGGCGACCTGCGGCTCAGGGGCCGGCGCCGGCCCGAGCACCCGGTTGAGCTCGGTGGTGAGCGCCGCGTTGCCGGCCGCCACCTTGAAGCCCTCGCCGAACCGCAGCCGCCGGATCCCGGCCCGCGTGTGCATCACGAGCACGAACTCGGACTCGCCGGGGTACCGCTCCAGCAGGTCGCGCAGGTCGTCGATCACGGCGGCCTGCAGGCGCGACGCGTCGACCGGGCGCTGCAGCGGCTCGGGCGCGCTGGTGGCCGCGATCGCCGCGACCTTCTCCTTCGCCCGCTCGATCTCCGCGTCCGACGGGTCGAAGCGCTCGACGTCCTGCACGATCACGCAGACCTTCGCCGAGTCCTTGTGGTCCACGCGCCCGCGCACGATCACGATCTCGTCCGCCGCCAGCAGGCCCTCGACCGCGGCCAGCGCCTTCTCGAAGACCACGATCTCGACGCTGCCCTCGAGGTCGTCGAGCGTCGCGAACATCATCTGCGAGCCGGCGCGGGTGCGGATCTTCTTCGACTCGGTGATCATGCCGCCGACCTTCACCCAGTCGCCGTCGCGCTGCTCGCCGACCTGCGAGCAGCCGCAGTCGGCCTTCACCTTCAGCGCCTCGCGCACGCGCTTGAGCGGGTGCTCGGAGATGAAGATCCCGATCGACTCCTTCTCCATCGCCAGCAGGTCGTTGCGCTCGGCCTCGTGCGTCGGGATCGGCGGGTGCGACGGCGCGAACGAGGGCGCGCCGGCATCACCGCCGAGGCCGCCGAGGTCGAAGATCGAGCCCTGGCCGATCTGCGCGTCGAGCTGCGTCTTGGCACCGGCGGCCTGCGCGGCCTCCAGCACGTCGAGCATCCCGCGCCGGGTCGCGCCCGTGGAGCCGAACGCGCCGCACTTGATCAGGGCCTCGATCGCCTTCTTGTTGACCGCGCGGGCGTCGACGCGCTCGCAGAAGTCCCAGAGGCTGGTGAACGGGCCGTCCTCGCCCTCGCGGGCGCGCTTGATCGCCTCGACGGCGGCGTAGCCGACGCCCTTCACCGCGTCCAGGCCGAAGCGGATGTTGCCCTCGACGACCATGAACTCGTGGTCGGACAGGTTCACGTCCGGCGGCAGGATCTCGATGCCCATGGTCTCCGTCTGGTTGACGAAGAACGGCACCTTGTCCTTCGTGTCCATGACCGAGGAGATCAGGGCGGCCATGTACTCGGCCGGGTAGTTGGCCTTCAGCCACGCGGTCCGGTACGCGATCAGCGCGTAGCAGGCGGCGTGCGCCTTGTTGAACGAGTAGTCGGCCGACTTCTCGTTGGTCGCCCACAGCCACTCGACGACGTCGGGCGCCGTGCCGGTGGCCGCGCAGCCGTCGAAGAACGCGGGCTTGAGCTTGGCCATCGCCTCGCGGTTCTTCTTGCCGATCGCCTTCCGCAGGTCGTCCGCGCGGGCGCCGGAGAAGCCGGCCAGGGTCTTGGCGATCTGCATCGCCTGCTCCTGGTAGACGATGACGCCGTTCGTGGACTCCAGGATCGGGCGCAGCCGCTCGTCCGGGTACTGGATCGTCTCCGGGTTGCGCTTGCCGCGCGCGTAGGTCGGGATCTGGTCCATCGCCCCCGGCCGGTACAGGGCGTTGAGCGCGATCAGGTCCTCGAGCTCGGTCGGCCGCACCTTGCGCAGCGTCTCGCGCATGCCCTCGGACTCGAACTGGAACACGCCCACGGAGTCGCCGCGGGCCATCATCTCGTAGGTCGCCTCGTCGTCGAGCGGCAGCGCGACCATGTCCGGCCGCGCGCCCGACGAGCGCTCGATGATGTCCAGCGCGTCCTCGATCACGTCGAGGTTGCGCAGGCCGAGGAAGTCCATCTTGAGGAGGCCGATCTCCTCGATCGGCTTCATCGAATACTGGGTGACCGTGCGGTACGCCTTCTGGCCGTCGTCGCCCGTGCCGGCGTCGGCCAGCTGCAGCGGCACGATGTCGGTCAGCGGCCGGTCGGAGATCACGACCGCGGCGGCGTGGATCGAGGCGTTGCGGACGATCCCCTCGAGCCCGCGCGCGACGTCGACGATCTGCTTCGCCGTCGGGTCCTTGGCGTACTCGCCGGCGAGGTCGGCGCCGGGCTGCAGGCAGTCGTCGAAGCTCGGCGGGCGGCCCATGATCGGGTCCGGGATCAGCTTCGCCAGGCGGTCGCCGACCGCGTAGTCGTGCCCCAGCACGCGCGCGGCGTCGCGCGTGGCCGCGCGCGGGAACATCTTGCCGAAGGTGATGATCTGGGCGACCGACTCGGCGCCGTACTTGTCGGTCACGTAGCGGATCACGCGCTCGCGCCCGCGGACCGAGAAGTCGATGTCGATATCCGGCATCGACACGCGCTCGGGGTTCAGGAAGCGCTCGAACAGCAGGTCGTAGCGCAGCGGGTCGATGTCCGTGATCTCGAGGCAGAAGGAGACGAGGCTGCCGGCGGCGCTGCCGCGGCCCGGGCCGACCGCGATGCCGTTCTGCTTCGCGAAGTGGACGAAGTCCCAGACGATCAGGAAGTAGGCGTTGAAGCCCATGCGGTCGATGACGCCGAGCTCCATCTCCATCCGCTCGACGGCCTCGGCGGGCGCCGGGTCGCCGTAGCGGTGCCGCAGCCCGGCGAGCACCAGCTCGCGCAGGTAGTCCTTCTCGGTCTTGCCCTCCGGGCACTCGAAGCGCGGGATCAGCTGCTTGCCGAGCTCGATCTCGACGTCGCAGCGCGCGGCGATCTCGAGCGTCGAGGCGACGGCACCCGGCATGTCGGCGAACGCCTCCGCCATCTCCTCGGTGCTCTTGAGGTAGAACTCGTTCGTGTCGAAGGACATCTTCGGCGCGGCGAGCGTGGACTTCGTCTGCACGCAGAGCAGCGCCGCGTGGTGGTGGAAGTCCTCCTTGCGCAGGTAGTGCACGTCGGCGGTCGCGACGAGCGGCCGGCCCATCTCGGCGGCGAAGCCCTTGATCGCCTCGTTGACCTGCTCCTGCGCTTCGATCCCGTTGCGCTGGACCTCGAAGTACACGGCCTCGGGCCCGAACACCTGGACGAGCTCGTCGAGGTGCGCGCGGGCCTCCTGCGGGCGGCCCTGGACGATCCGCTGGCTCGTCCGCGAGGCGAGGCAGCCGGTGAGGCAGATGACGCCCTCGGCGTGGCGCTCGAGCAGCTCGAGGTCGATCCCCGGCTTGCCGCGGTGCAGGCCCTCGAGGAAGCCGGCGCTGGACAGCTTGACGAGGTTGCGCAGGCCCGCGCCGTTCTCGGCGAGCAGCGTCAGGTGGTTGCGCTCGGCCTTGCCCTCGCGGAACCTGCGGTCGTCCACGTAGTAGGCCTCGAGCCCGACGATCGGCTTGATGCCGTGCTTCTGCGTGGCCTTGTAGAGCTCGACCGCGCCGTTCATCACGCCGTGGTCGGTGAGCCCGAGCGCGGGCTGACCGAAGTTCGCGGCGCGCTCCGCCAGCTTGTCGATCTTGCACGCGCCGTCGAGCAGCGAGTACTCGGAATGGACGTGGAGGTGGGCGCAGCCGGAGGTGCTCACGGGTCGAGAACACTAGGCGGCGAGTCGGACGGCGCGACCGTCCTCCCCGCATCGTGCGACCACCGTTGTGGTCCGCGCCCTGACCACCCTCACCCAAGGTGTGGTTGACGGTCCTTTGGCCGCGGACTACGTTCGCCGCGTGAGCGTCCTGCCGATCCGGCGAGAGACTCTCGCGACGGTCGTCGCGGAGCAGCTGCGCGAGCGGCTGCTGTCCGGCGAGGCGCGCCCGGGCAGCCTGCTCAACACGGTCGCGCTGGCCGAGCTGACCGGCACCACGCCGGGCACGGTCCGCGCGGCGCTGGCCGAGCTCGAGCGCGACGGCCTGGTGGTGCACTCGCTCCATCGCGGCCTCGAGGTCGCCCGCATCACGGCCGACGACGTGCACGACATCTTCGCCGCGCGGCGGGCGTTCGAGCGCGCCGGTCTCGAGGCGCTCCTGAGGCGGCGCCCGATCGACGTCGGCTGGCTCGAGGCGGCCGTCGAGCGGATGGGCGACGCGGCGGTCGGCGGCAGCGGGCGGGCCGCCGTGGAGGCCGACTCCGCGTTCCACCTCGCGCTGGTCGCGGCGACCGGCTCGCGGCACCTGATCGCGGCGGCGCAGGGTGCGCTGCGGGAGCTGCGGCTGGTGCTGTCCGTCGCCGATCGCGCGGGCGGCGACCTGCCCGCGCTGGCGGCCGACCATCACGCGCTCGTCGACGTCTTCCGCTCCGGGCGCAAGCGCGCCGCGTTCGCCGCGCTCGAGCATCACCTCGCGCACGGCGAGGCGCTGGCGATCGCCGTCTGCGAAGCGTCGCTCCCGGCCTCGGCCTGAGGGCTTCTACGCGCCGCCCTGGGCGCGCAGCGTCCACTCGCGCAGCACCGCCACCGCTTCGCGGTCGCCGCGCACGACCGGCCGCTCGCCGCGCGGGACGTCCTCGCCGCGCAGGAGGCGGTCGAACGTGGCGCGCGACATCGAGACGGTCGCGTCCGGCTCCGGTGCCGGCGGCCGCGCCGACCGCCAGGCCGGCGCCGTCGCGGGCGGTCACGTACCAGGTCTGCGGCGGGTCGCCCGCGATCGCCTGGGCGATCGTGAACGAGTGGCCGCGCGTCCAGGTCGGGTGCACGGCGTACGCGAGCGTGCGGTAGGCCAGCCCGGGGTCGAGCTTCACGCCCGCGCGGGCGGCCTCGACGAGCGAGATCCGCGACGACGGGAGCTTGCGCAGCAGATCGAAGCGGCTGCGGCGGCCGCGGACGCGGATCGGCCCGAAGAAGCGCCGGACGCGATGGTCGACGCCCGCGAGCAGCTCGGCGAGGCGGAGCGCGTCGCCGGTCAAGCAGAAGTCGGACTTGCTGCGCGGGCGCGGCCGCTCGAGCCGCTCGACGTACGACCGCCCGGCCGCGACCGTGACCCCGAAGGTCCCGACCTCGCGGATGTTGAGGTCGTACGTGATCGCCTGGCCGAGCAGCGCGGCCTGGGCGGGCAGGAGCGCGGCGAGCAGCTCGCCGGCCGCCTTCGGGTCGTCGTGCGCGAGCTTGACGATCGCGCCGCGCAGCAGCGGGTAGTCGCGCCGCGAGGCGCCGAGGACGTCGGCGCGGGCGGGCGGCTTGGTCGCGGAGACGATCCGCGGGCCGGCAGGCTTGGCGACCTCGGGTGCGGGGTCCGCGACGGCGGGCGCCGAGGCCTCGAGCTCGGGCGCGGCGGCGGCGGACTCGGCGACGGCCGGGAGCTCGGCGACCGGGGCGGGCGCGGGCAGCGCCGGGGCCTCGCTCCACTCGACGGCGGGCTCGGCGTCGGGCGCCGGCGGCTCGTCGCCCTCGGGCGCGGCCTGCGGCGCCGTGGGCGGCGCGGGCACGACGACCGGCGAGCGCTGCGCCGCGACGCCCGGCGTGACCTGCGCGGCGCGGTCGACCTCGGGACCGTCGACGCCGGGCTCCGCGTCGGGCGCGGGCGGCTCCGGTGGCGGCGGGACGAGCGCCGGGTAGTCGACCGCCATCCGCGGCGACTCGATCGCGGCCTCGACCGCGTCCGGCGGCCGCTCGGTCTCCGGAGCCTCGATCGCCGGCTCGGCGTCGGGCGCGGGCGGCTCGTCGGCGGCCAGCCCGCCGGCCGGCGGGAGCAGTTCGACGGGCGGCTCGCGCCCGGCGCCGCAGCGCAGCGGCGGCGGCGTCGAGGTCGGCGGCGACCTTCGCCGCGTCCGACGCCGGCTGCGCGGCGGCCGCGGCGGCGGCCTGCGCGGCCGCCAGCCGCTCCAGGTCCTCGGGCCGGCTCGCGCTCGACGGGCGCGTCCGCGTCAGCGCGGCGTCGCGCTCGCGGACGAGCCGCTCGACGTCGCCCCTCAGCCGCACGACCTCGGCGCGCGCGGAATCCGCCTCGACGCGGGTCGAAGACAGCTCGCGCACCATCCGCTCGACCTCACCGTGCCCGAACGACAGCTCGGCCGCCAGGCGCTCGGCCTCGGCGCGGGCCGACTCGACCTCGGCCACCAGGCGCTCGGCGACTCGGCGCGGGCCGACTCGACCTCGGCCACCAGGCGCTCGCGATCGGCGCGGGCCGAATCGGTGTCGGTGCGGCCGGCCTCGAGCGCGGCGGCCAGGCGCGCGATCTCGATGCGGCCGGCGGCATGGGCGGCGCGGACGCGGTCGAGCTCGTCCTCGATCGCGGTGCGGGCGACGGTCTCGGCGGCCGTGCGCTCGGCGATCTCGGTGCGGACGGCGGCCAGCGCAGCTTCGAGCTCCTCGCGGCGGCGGTCCCACGCGGCGCGGGCCTCGGCGAGCTCGGAGCGGGCCGCGGCAGCGCTGCCGGTGACCGTCGCGAGCTGGGCCGCGAGCTCGGCCATCGACCGCTTCTCGGCGCCCCGCTGCGCCTCGAGCACGGCGAGCCGGACGGACTCGCTCGAGCGCGCGACCTCGGCGGACCGCAGGCGCAGCTGCCAGTCGCGCGAGCGGGCCCGCAACGCGGCGGCCGACGACAGCGCGGCGGTCAGCGCCTCGGTGCGATCGGGCGCGGCCGACAGCGCCGCGCGCTCGGCGATCGCCTCCTCGAGCCGGCGCTCCAGCTCGGCGGACCGCAGCTCGAGCACCTCGACGGCCTTGAGCGCCTCGGTCGCCTTGCGCGTCTGCGCGCGCTCGGCCTCCTCGGCCCGGCGGGCGCGGCGCTCGGCGAGCACGGCGCGGTCGATCACCTGACCGCCCTCCTGCTCGGGCGCCGCAGGCGCCGCGGCGCTCTCGACCCGCGGCGGCTCGACGCCGCGCGCCAGCGGCGGCAGCCCGGAGCGCGAGCCGCTCGGCCACTCCAGCCACAGCGCCTCGGGGTCGTGCTGCACCAGCTCGGCGGCGACCAGGTAGGTGCCGCGCCACGAGCTCGGGTCGCGCGAGAAGCGCGCGTCGGGCAATGACTCGAAGCGGTGCTCGGCGCCGTCCACCCGCAGCGCGAGCACGGGCAGGTCGGCCTCGCGCGCCGCGCCTTCGGCCCACAGGCCGCGCACGCGCACCAGCCCGGACTCCGCGCCGGAGGGCAGCCACTCGACCGCCTCGACGGTCAGCCCCGGCAATCCAGGCACGGCTGAGTGCGGCAGATCGGCCACGACGTCAGATGGTCCCAGATCGCGCGGCGAGAGGGAACCGGTGCGCCGCCAGGCGCGCCGGCTCACCGATCACTCTTCGTCGCCGGACCGCGCCGCGAGCGCGACCCCGGCACCGGCGGCGGCGAGCGCCGCCACCGCCAGGCCGGCCAGCACGGGTTTCGGGAGGTACGTCCCGTACTTGCGGCGGAGGAACATCTTGCCGCCTCTCCAGATGACGATTCCAAGCAGCTTGTAGAGCATGTCGACCGTTCTACCCGTTCCGGAGCCTGTGTGCCATCCGGGATTGCAGGGACCAGATCTCGATGAACCCGGGCGACGCCTGCTGGGAGAACAGGCCGCCGGACTCGGAGAAGGTCGCGAGCTGGGCGTCGTAGACCGCGTTCGGGCTCTCGCGCGTGACCACGCGCGCCGAGCCCTTGTAGAGCTTGAGCCCGATCGTGCCGGTCACGCGCTGGTTGACCTGGCCGATGTAGGCCTCGAGGTCCGTCCGCAGCGGCTCCCACCACAGGCCCGCGTAGACGAGGTAGGCCCACTTCTGGTCGACGCCCGGCTTGAACTGGTTCTGGTGGATCGTGCCGGTGAGGCGCTCGAGCTCCTTGTGCGCCTTGAGCAGGATCACGGCCGCCGGCACCTCGTAGATGTCGCGCACCTTGAGGCCGACGATGCGGTCCTCGATGTGGTCGACGATCCCGACGCCGTGCCGCATGCCGATCGCGGCCGCCCGCTCGAGCAGCTCGACGAGGCCGAGCCGCTCGCCGTCGAGCGAGACCGGCACGCCGGCCTCGAAGCCGACCTCGAGGACCTCGAGGCTCGTCCGGCGCCAGCTCGGGCCGCGTGACGAGCTGGAAGACGTCGTCGTCGGGCGCGTGCGAGAGGTCCTCGATCCACTTGCCCTCGGACGAGCGGCCCCAGAGGTTGTCGTCGATCGAGTACGGCGCGGACTCGGTGCCGCCCTTGACCGGGATGCCGTGCTTGCGCGCGTACGCGATCTCCTCGTCGCGGCCCATCGCCCACGAGCGCACGGGCGCGATCACCTTGAGCTCGGGGGCGAGCGTGGCCACGGTGGCCTCGATCCGCACCTGGTCGTTGCCCTTGCCCGTGCAGCCGTGCGCGATCGTGTCGCAGCCGGTGCGGCGCGCGTACTCGACGGCGAGCTTGGCGATCAGCGGGCGGCCGAGCGCGGTGAAGAGCGGGTAGCCGTCGCCGTAGTCGGCGTTCGCCTGGATCGCCGGCAGCACGTACTCGCGCGCGAACTCCTCGCGCGCGTCGACCACGTGGCAGTCGAGCGCGCCGAGCTGCAGCGCCTTGCCGCGGACGACGTCGTAGTTCTCGCCGGGCTGCCCGAGGTTGACGGTCAGGGCGACGACCTCGGCCTCGTACTCGTCCTGGATCCACTTGAGCATCACGCTCGTGTCCAGGCCGCCGGAGTACAGGAGCAGGACGCGGCCCACCTCACCGGGCTGGGCGAGATAGGTGGCGACGCGGGTCGCCTCGGGGTCGGCGACGCGGTGGACCTCGGTGCGTGTCTTGGGATCGCGGGGCTCTTCGCTCATCGCGCTGCAGGGTATTGCGCGCCGTCCCTCGTAGGCTGCCTGGCCGGTGCTCGACTGGATCGGCAACCTCGTGCAGGAGCTCGGCTACCCCGGGCTCGTGCTGCTGATGGCCGTCGAGCACATCTTCCCGCCGATCCCGTCGGAGCTCGTGTTGCCGCTGGCCGGCTTCGAGGTCGGCCGCGGCAACCTCAGCCTGTGGGGCGCGATCGTCGTCCGCGACGGTCGGGTCGATGCTCGGCGCGAGCCTGCTCTACGCGCTGGCGCGCAAGGGCGGGCGGCCGCTGATCCTCAAGCTCCACGGGCTGCTGCGCGTGACCGAGGAGGACCTCGAGAACGGCGAGGAGCGCTTCCGCCGCCACAGCGCGTGGATGGTCCTGCTGGGCCGCATGGTCCCGGGCGTCCGCAGCCTCGTCTCGCTGCCGCCGGGGCTGCTGCGGATGCCGTTCCCGCGCTACTTCGCGCTGACGTTCGTCGGCTCGGCCGTCTGGAACTCGGTGCTGATCGTCGCCGGCCAGCAGCTCGGCAGCCGCTGGGGCGACATCGCGACCGTCGTCGACCCGATCGCCAAGGGCGTGCTCGTGCTGCTCGTGCCGCTGACGATCGGCTGGCTGATCTGGCGCCGGCGCCGCGACTAGTGGCGGCGGCGCAGCGCGCCCGCGGTGCGCAGGTACCGGAACGAGGCGGACTCGCCGTCCTCGATGTAGCCCGCGTCCTCCACCTGGTCGTCCGAGTCGCGCGCCTCGCGCAGCCAGCGGGCGCCCGGCAGGTCGCTCTCCCCCGCCGCCTCGTCGAACAGGCGGGTCGCGTCGGCCGCGAGCTTCTCCGCGCTGCGGCGGTGCAGCGGCGCGATCAGGAGCGCCTCGCCGTCCTGCGCCTCCTCGGCCAGGCTCAGCCCGACGAGGCCGAGCACGAGCGGCTGCGAGCTCTCGAGCCGGACGGCGAGCGCGGCCATCCGCTCGCTCCACGCGCACAGCAGGTCGGCCCGGTCGTGGTCCAGCGACTCGCGGAACGCCGCCTGCCAGGCGGGCTCGGCGGTGGTGAAGGCCTTCACGGCGCGGCCGATGCGCGAGTCCTCCGCACTCGGGATCGGGTGGTCGTAATACCCCTCCGTGCGCGGGAGGTCGAGGATCGCGAGCGCGTCGTGCACATCCATCACAGTGAGTGAAGCATGCCCGCCTGACGGCGGATAGTCACCGCCGCCGCAGGCGGGTGCGCAGCGCCGGCGTGTAGAAGCCGAGGATCGTGGCCAGCGCGACGAGCGCGAGCGCGATCGCGAGCGGGATCCCGACCTGCGCCGGGATCAGCGCCGGCGGCGTCTGCGGTGCGCGCTCGGCGAACGCGCCGCGGGTCGCACCCTGCTCCTGCTCGGAGGTGAGCTCGCCCTGCGCGGCGCGGTCCTGCGACTGCGACGGCGACTCAGCACGCCGGCGGCGGTGCCGCCCTCCTCGATCGACGCCAGCACGGCGCCGGCCGTGTCGTCGCCGCTCGTGACCGCGGCCGCGGGCTCGCCGCAGGCGCCGGCGCGGGCGAGGCCGCGGGCGCGGCGCAGGCCGCGGAGCTCCATCTTGCGGACCCGCGCGACGGGCACGCCGAGCCGGCGCGCGACGGCGCGGCGCGTGCGCGGCGCCGTGTCGACGCCGCCGCGCAGCACGAGCACGCGCCGCTGGCCTGAAGGCAACTCGTCGAGGCAGCCGCTCAGCCGCGCGACGGTGCGCCGGATCTGGCGCTCGCGGCGGACGGCGGACGATCTGCGCGGTGCGCTGACGCCCTCGGCGTCACCGGCCGGCGCTGTGCCGCCTCCGCCGCCTCGCGGAGCCGGGGCGCCTGCCGCGGGCGAGCCGTCGGAGGACGCGCCCGGCGGCGGATCGGCGGAGCCCGCGGGCCCACCGCCGCCGCCCGACCCGGACGACCCGGAGGACCCGGACGACGGCGGGCTCGTGACCTGACGGACGGCTCGGTGACCTGCCGGACGGACTCGGTGACGCTGCCGGACGGGCTCGGCGACCTGACGGACCGGCTCGACGACCTGACGCACCGGCTCGACGACCTGGCGCACCGGCTCGGTGACCTGCCGGACGGTCTCGGTCACCTGCGGCGGCGCCTGGACCGTCGGCACGGGAACCTGGACGCTGCCGACCTGGACACCGCCGGGGCCGACGCGAACGTTGTCGCCGACCTTCACGCCGTCGGGACCGAGGAGCTGGGCGGGCGCGATGGCGGGGAGCGCGAGGAGCGCTGTCAGTACCGCTGTGGACGCCGCAAGGTTTCTCATCCGTGATCCCACACGCTTCATACCGGATTCGAGCACACTGCAAACAGACCCTCTGACCAGACTTGTGTTCGACGCGCACCTGCACATCATCGATCCGCGCTTCCCGCTCGAACCCGGCTACCGCCCGCCCGCGTTCACCGTCGCCGACTACCGCGAGCGGACCGCGGAGCTCGGGGTCACCGGCGGCGCCGTCGTGTCCGGCTCGTTCCAGGGTCACGACCAGGCCTACCTGCTCGACGCGCTCGAGCGGCTCGGCCCCGGATTCGCCGGCGTCACGCAGCTGCCCGCCACGACGAGCGACGAGGAGATCCTCGCGCTCGACCGCGCCGGCGTCCGCGCCCTGCGCCTGAACCTCCGCCGCGGCGGGACCGCCGACCTCGAGCTCGCCCACCGCGTGCACGCGGTCGCGGGCTGGCACACCGAGGTCTACGCCGCCGGCGCCGACCTCGCCGCCCTCGAGCCGCGGCTGGCCGCGCTCCCCCGCCTCAGCATCGACCACCTCGGCCTCGACGACGCCGGCCTCGCCGTCGCCGTCCGGCTGGCCGCCGGCGGAGCCGCGGTCAAGGCGACCGGCTTCGGCCGCGTCGACCTCGACGTCCGCGCCGCGCTGCGCGCGGTCGCCGCCGCCGCCCCGCGCGCGCTGATGTTCGGCACCGACCTGCCGGGCACCCGCGCCCGCCGCCCGTTCGCGCCCGCGGACGCCGACCTCGTGCGCGAGCTCGCCGGCGACGACGCACTCGGCGCCAACGCTCGTGCCTTCTACCAGCGAACTGCGGCTGGGTAAGGAGGCGAGGACCGCACCAAAACGTTCCACAGGGTCGGTTCGGCGGTGGGGTGTGGAACGTTATGCGTGCTATAGACGACAAACGTTCCACGACCACGCCGAACGCGCGGTCAGTGGAACGTTTTGGGTGCAACCGCGGTTGACACCCTCGCCGCCCTACCCAGCCGTAGTTCGTCCCTCACAACACGCGCGCGAGACGCGCGAGCGCGTCGTCGACCTGCCCCGGCTCGACGACGAGCGGCGGCAGGAACCGCAGCGTCCGCGGGCCGGTGGCGTTGATCACGAGCCGCTCCTCGAGCAGCGCCCGGCGCGCGATCTCGGGCGCGCCCGCGTCGATGTCGGCCGCGACCATCAGCCCGCGTTCCCGGACCGTCTCCGACGCGCGGGAGCCGGCGCAGCCCCTCGGCGAGCCGCTCGCCCATCTCGCGCACGTGCGCGAGCAGCGCCGGGTCGTCGAGCACGTCGAGCGCCGCGTTGGCCGCCGCGCAGGCCACCGGCCCGCCCGCGAACGTCGAGCCGTGGTCGCCGGGCGCGAAGACGTCCGCCAGCCGCGGCCCGATCACCAGCGCGCCGATCGCCATCCCGCCGCCGAGCCCCTTGGCCAGCGTCATCGCGTCCGGCACGACGCCCGCCTGCTCGTAGGCCCACAGCGTCCCGGTCCGGCCCATGCCGGTCTGGACCTCGTCGAACACCAGCGCGGCGCCGACGTCGTCGCACGCCGCGCGCGCCGCCTGCAGCACCTCGTCCGGGATCGGGTGCACCCCCGACTCGCCGAGCACGGGCTCGATCAGCACCGCGGCGGTCCGCTCGTCGACCGCCGTGCGCACCGCCTCCGCGAACGGCGGCACGGCACGGAAGCCCGGCACGAGCGGGGCGAACGGCGCCTGCTTGGACTCCTGCGGCGTCGCCGACAGCGCGCCCATCGTGCGCCCGTGGAACGCGCCGTGCACGACCACGAGGTCGCCGCGCGGGCGCGCCTTGCGCACGAGCTTGATCGCCGCCTCGTTCGCCTCCGCGCCCGAGTTCGTGAAGAACACGACGCCGCCCAGCGACCGCTGCGTGAGCCGCTCGGCCAGCCGCACCATCGGCGCGGTGTAGAAGAGGTTCGAGACGTGCATCAGGCGCGCCGCCTGCTCCTGCACGGCGGCGACCACGTGCGGGTGGCAGTGGCCGGTGTTGCAGACCGCGATGCCGCTGAGGAAGTCGAGGTACTCGACGCCGTCCGCGTCGACCAGCACCGCGCCCGAGCCGGAGGCGAACTCGACCGGGTAGCGGGCGTACGTCGGCGCCAGCGCAGCCGTCATTCGGCGGGCCGGATCTTCGTGCCGTGGCCGGCGTCCGTGAACAGCTCGAGCAGCACCGAGTGCGGCACGCGGCCGTCGACGATGTGGGCGAAGCTGACGCCGCCGTGGATCGCGTCCAGGCACGCCTGCAGCTTCGGCCGCATCCCGCCCGCGGTCGCGGCGAGCGCCTGCTCGACCTCGTCGGCCGTCGCTCTCGGAGATCACCGACTCGACGTCGGCCGGGTCGCGCAGCCAGCCGGCGACGTCGGTCAGGAAGATGATCTTGTAGGCGCCGAGGGCGCGCGCGACGGCGGCCGCGGCCTCGTCCGCGTTGACGTTGTGCGAGCGCCCGTCGCGGTCGGCGCCGATCGACGCGATGACCGGGATGTAGTCCTCGGCGATGTGCTCGATCACGCCGGCGTTGACGCGGTCGATCCGGCCGACGAAGCCGATGTCCTCGCCGCCCGGCCCCTCCATGCGCGAGACGCGGAAGAGCTGGCCGTCGTCGCCGGAGAGGCCGACGCGCCGGCTGCCCGTGGCGGTTCAGGCGCCCGACGATGTCCTTGTTGACCTTGCCGACGAGCACCATCTTGGCGACCTCGACGGTCGCCTCGTCGCTGACCCGCAGGCCGCCGACGAACTCGACCGGGAGGCTCAGCCGCTCCATGTAGCGGGTGATCTCCGGCCCGCCGCCGTGGACGACGATCGGGTTCATCCCGACGTACTTGAGCAGCACGACGTCGCGCGCGAAGTCCTCGCGCAGCTCGGGGTCGTTCATCGCCGCTCCGCCGTACTTGATGACCACCGTCCGCCCGTGGAACTCGCGGATGTAGGGCAGCGCCTCGAGCAGGGTGCCGACGTCGCGCATCACGTCGTGTACTCCGCGTTGATGGTCACGTACTCGTGCGAGAGGTCGGAGAAGAACAGCTCGGCCTCGGCGCCGTCCCCGGGCAGGCCGATCTCGTACTCGACCTCGTCGCCCGCGACCGCGTCCTCGAGCGCCGTTCAGGTCGTACGGCACCGCGGCGCCGCCGGAGCAGACCGGCACGCCCTCGATCGCGATGTCGAGCGGCAGCGGCGCGCTGCCGGGCAGCGCCGCGCCGACGGCCTGGGCGATCCGGCCCCAGTTCGGGTCGCCGCCGTGCAGCGCGGCCTTCACGAGCGGCGAGTCGGCGACGGCGCGCGCGACCCGCGCGGCGACCGCGCTCGGAGCCGCCGCGGACCACCACGCGGCCGACGCGGCGGGCGCCCTCGCCGTCGCGCGACGATCAGCAGCGCGAGCCGCCGCAGCAGCACGTCGAGCGCCTCGCCGAAGGCGCAGCTCGTCCTCGGACTCGGGCGCGACGCGCACGCCGCTCGCGCCGGACGCCATCAGCAGCGCCGTGTCGTTCGTGGAGAGCTGGCCGTCGACCGAGATGCGGTCGAACGAGCGCTTGACGCAGACGCCGAGCAGCAGGTCGGCGGTCTGCGGCTCGAGCGCGGCGTCGGTCTGCACGAAGCAGAGCATCGTCGCGAACGCGGGCGAGATCATCCCGGCGCCCTTGGCCTGGGCGCTCAGCCGCACGCTGCCGGACGGCAGCCGACCTCGAGCGCGGCGCTGCTTGGCGAACTTGTCGGTCGTCCGGATCGCCTCGCCGAACGTGGCGTCGCCGTCCGCGGCGAGCTCGCGGCGGGCGTCCGCGATGCCCGCGGATCGACCTTGTCGGTGTCCAGCGGCACGCCGATCACGCCGGTCGACGCGACCGCGACGCGGTCCTCGGACACGCCGGCGGCCATCGCCGCCGCGCCCTGCATGCGCGCCGCGTCCTCGAGCCCGCGGCGGCCCGTGGCCGCGTTCGCGTTGCCGGAGTTGGCGACCACGGCACGGATGCCGTCGAGCCGGCAGCGCTCCTGCATCAGCAGGACCGGCGCGGCGAGCACGCCCGAGCGCGTGAAGCGGACGGCGCTGACGGTGTCGGGCGCGTCGCGAGACGAGCAGCCCGAGGTCGGCCGCGCCCGACGGCTTGAGCCCGCAGGCGACGCCGCGGGCGACGAACCCCTGCGGCAGCCCGCCCGGCAGCTCCTGCACGTGCTCGGGCACGTCGATCCAGCGCGAGATCATGCGAGCCCCTCGCGCTCGTCGCGGCCGAACATCAGGTTCAGGTTCTGGACCGCCTGCGACGACGTGCCCTTCCAGAGGTTGTCGATCGTGGCGAAGACGATGATGCGGCCGGTGCGGTCGTCGGCGTGGTGGGAGATGCGGCAGAAGTTGGTCTCGCGCACCTCGTGCATGCCCGGCGGGCCCTCGACGACCTCGACCCACGGCTCGTCGTCGTAGGCCTCCGCGTACAGCGAAGCCCACGTCGCGCCGCGCGCGCCGGGGTGACGTAACACGACACCAGCTCGCCGTGGGAGAGCGGCACGAGATGCGGCGTGAACGTGATCCGCACGCCGCCGCCGAGCTGCCTGCTCGATCTCCGGCGTGTGGCGGTGGCGGCCGACCTTGTACGGCGTCACGGTCTCGTCGACGGCGACGAAGTGCTTGCCGGCCGACGGCTCGCGGCCGGCGCCGGAGACGCCCGGACTTGGCGTCGATCACGACGTCGCCGAGGACGCCCGCCTGCGCCAGCGGCGCGAGCGCGAGGATCGCCGCGGTCGGGTAGCAGCCCGGCCCGGCGACGAGGTCGGCGCCCGCCAGCGCCGCGCGGTTGCAGCTCCGGCAGCCCGTAGACCGCGCTGCCGAGCAGCTCGGGCGCGCCGTGCTCGCCGTACCACTCCTCGTAGACCGCGCGGTCGGCGAGCCGGAAGTCGGCCGACAGGTCGACGACCCGGACGCCGCGGCGGCGCAGCTCGGCGACCACCGGCGCGGCGGCGCCGTGCGGGTACGCGACGACGGCGGCGTCGACGTCGGCGTGGCGGTCGGCGTCGTAGGTCTCGAGCGCGAGCGGGACGCGCGTGCGCGGGTGGACGCGGTCGAGCCGCTCGCCGGCGTCCGAGCGGGCGGTGACGTGGGCCAGCTCGAAGTGCGGGTGGCGGTGCAGCAGCGCGCTCGCCACCGCGCCCGCGTAGCCGGCCGCGCCGATGACCGCGACCCGTTCAGCCACGCGGCTCGCCCCCGAGGCGCTCGGCCACGGCGGCGTCGATCTTCGCGCGCCGCTGCGCGACCTCGTCGTCGGTCAGCGTCCGGTCGGCGGCGCGGAACTCGAGCCGCAGCGCCAGCGAGACGCGGTCGCCGGCCGGGTAGACGTCGAAGATCTCGGCGTGGCGCAGCAGCGCGCCGCCGGCCTGGCGCACGATCGCCACCACGTCGGCCGCGGGCACGTCGGCCGCGAACCACCAGGCGCGGTCCTGCAGCACGGCCGGGAACGACGTCAGGTCCTCGTAGCGCGGCACGTGCACGGCGGCGGCCTCGAGCAGCGCGAGGTCGAGCTCGAAGCCCGCTCCGCCCTCGAGGTCCCAGGCGGCCGCGACCGCCGGGTGCAGCTCGCCGAGCCAGCCCGCCGGCTCGCCGCCGACGAGCACGCGCGCGGCGCGGCCCGGGTGCAGGAACGGCTCGGCGCCGCGCTCGACGCTCCAGTCGACGCGGAGCGCGCGCATCAGCGCGTCGAGCACGCCCTTGACGGCGAAGAAGTCGGCCGCGGGCGGCTCGGCCTCGCGCCAGGACGGCGGCCGCAGCGGGCCGGTCAGCAGCGCCGCGAGCTGGCGGCGCTCGTCCGGCAGCGGGTCGCTGCGCGCGCTCGACGGCGGTCAGCTCGCCGCCGCGCGGGCGGTCGAGGTAGACGGCGCCGGCCTCGAACAGCCGCACGCCCGGCATGCCGCGCGCGCGGTTGCGGCGCGCGACGTCGAGCAGCGAGCCGAGCAGCGTCGTGCGCAGCACCGAGTGGTCCTCGGACATCGGGTTCTTCAGGACCACGGGCGCGTGGCGCGGGTCGTCCTCCGGGATCCGCAGCCGCTCGACGAGGTCGGGCGCGGCGAAGCTCCAGCCGACCGCCTCGAACAGACCGGCGCCGACGAGCGCGTCCTCGGCCCGCCGGCGCAGCTTCTGCTCGGGCTCCAGGCGCCCGCTGGCGCCGCGGCGCGACGGCAGCGTGGCCGGGATCTTCTCCAGCCCCCAGAGCCGCGCGACCTCCTCGACGAGATCGGCCTCGCGGGTCACGTCGCCGCGCCGGAACGCCGGCACCGTGACGTCGAGCCCGTCGTCGGCGTCGGCGACGCCGAACTCGAGCCGCCGCAGCAGCTCGGCCGCCTCGCCGCGCGGGACCGCGGTGCCGAGCAGCCGCTCGGTGCGCGCGTCGCGCAGCCGGATCACGACCGGCGCCGGCCCTGGCCCGCCGACGTCGACGGTGCCCGGCACCAGCCGCGCGCCGGCGAGGCCCGCCATCAGCATCGCGGCCAGCGCCTGGCCGTCCATGCCCTGCTCGGGCTGCAGGCCCTTCTCGAAGCGGCCGCTGGCCTCCGTGCGCAGGCCGAGCCGCGTCGACGTGCGCTGCAGGTTCGGCCCGTTCCAGGTCGCCGCCTCCATCAGCACGCGCGTGGTCGTGTCGCGCACCTCGGAGCGCTCGCCGCCCATCAGGCCGGCGATCGAGGTCGGGCCGTCGTCGTCGCAGATGATCAGCGTGTCCGGGTCGAGCTCGCGCTCGACGTCGTCGAGCGTCGTCAGCTTCTCGCCCTCGCGCGCGCGCCTGACCACGAGCCGGCCGCCGGCGACGAGGTCGAAGTCGAACGCGTGCATCGGCTGGCCGGTCGCGAGCATCACGAAGTTGGTGATGTCGACGACGTTGTTGATCGGGCGCATGCCCGGCCGCGGTCAGCCGCGCCTTCAGCCACGGGGGCGAAGGGCCGATCTGCACGTTCTCGAACAGGCGCGCGGTGAAGCGCGGGCACAGGTCCGGGTCCTCGACCGCGATCGTCACGCCGCCCACGTCGCCCGGCGTGCCCGGGTCGTCGGCCCACAGCGGCTCGGCCAGCGGCGCGCCGGTCGCCGCGTGGACCTCGCGCGCGACGCCGTAGATGCCGAGGCAGTCCGGCCGGTTCGGCGTGATCTCCAGCTCGAGCACGTCGGTGGCGATCGGCAGCACGTCGGCCAGCGGCGTGCCCGCGCGCGAGGTCGTCGGACAGGACCATGATCCCGTCGTGCTCGGCGCCGATCGCCAGCTCGTCCTCGGCGAGGATCATCCCGTGCGACTCGACGCCGCGCAGCTTGGCCGTCTTGAGCTTCGTGCCGTCGGGCATGACCGCGCCCGGGCCGGCGACCGCGACGGTCTGCCCGGCGGCGACGTTGGGCGCGCCGCAGACGATCTGCCGCGTCTCGGCGCCGACGTCGACCGTGCAGACGGTGAGCCGGTCGGCGTCGGGGTGGCGCTCGGCGGTCAGGACCTTGCCGATCACGAAGTGCTCGAGCGCCGCGACGCCGTGCGTGTGGATCGCCTCGACCTTGGTGCCGGTCATGGTCAGGCGCCGCTCGAGCTCGCGTGGTCGCGAGCGCGGGATCGCAGAAGTCGGCGAGCCAGAAGCGGGGAACGCGCATCAGCCGAACTGCTCCAGGAAGCGGAGGTCGTTGTCGTAGAAGAGCCGCAGGTCGGAGACGCCGTGCTTGAGGAAGCCGATCCGCTCGATGCCCATGCCGAACGCGAAGCCCTGGTGGCGCTCCGGGTCGTAGCCGAAGTCGCGCACGTACTCGAACACGTTCGGGTCGACCTCGCCGGCGCCGAGGATCTCGATCCAGCCCTCGCCCTTGCACAGCGGGCAGCGCGAGCCGTCGCGCAGGAAGCCCTGGCGGCAGTTGAAGCAGGACACGTCGCACTCCACGCTCGGCTCGGTGAAGGGGAAGAAGTGCGGCCGCAGGCGCACGTCGCGCTCGTCGCCGAAGATCGCGCGGGCGAACGCGAGCAGCGTGCCCTGCAGGTCGCCGAGCGTGACGTCCTCGTCGACCGCCAGGCCCTCGACCTGGTGGAACTGCGGCGTGTGCGTGGCGTCGCTGTCGCGCCGGTACGTGCGGCCGGGGACGACGATGTAGAGCGGCGGCGGGTGCAGCTCCATCGCGCGCACCTGCATCGGCGACGTGTGCGTGCGCAGGACGGCGCCGCCGGTCGTGTAGAAGGTGTCGCTCTCGAGCCGCGCCGGGTGCGTCTCGGAGTGGTTGAGCGCGTCGAAGTTGTAGTAGACGAGCTCGGTCTCGGGACCCTCCATGACGCGGAAGCCGAGGCCGAGGAAGACGTCCTCGATCTCGCGCCGCGTGCTGGTCAGCAGGTGCAGGCGGCCGGGCGGGATCGCGGGCGAGCCGGGCAGCGTGACGTCGACGACGTCGGCGGCCAGCCGCGCGTCCAGCTCGGACGCGGCCAGCGCGGCGGCGCGCGCCTCGATCGCGGCCTCGAGCGCCTTGCGCGCCTCGTTGGCGGCGCGGCCGACGACGCCGCGCTCGGCGGGCGGCAGCTGGGCGACGCCGCGCAGCAGGTTCGGCAGCTCGGCCTTGCGGCCGAGCATGCGGACGCGCACCTCCTCGAGGTCGGCCGTGCCCTCCGCGGCGGCGATCGCCGCCTCGCCCTCGGCCCGCAGCTCGGTGATCCGGTCGTTCATGCGCGCGCCATCCTACGGTCGAGCTCGTACAACGCGATCGTTGCCGCCATCGCCGCGTTCAAGGACTCCGACGCGATCGGGATGTGCGCGACCTCGTCGCAGGCGGCGACGACCCTGCGCGGAAGGCCCTCGCGCTCGGCGCCGACGACGAGCGTGACGTCCCCCGCCTCGACCTCGGCCAGCGGCGTGCCCGCGCGCGCCACGAGCGCCACCGTGCGGCCGGGCAGCTCGCCCGGCTCGCGCACGCGCGCCACCGGCACGCTGAACAGCGCGCCCATCGACGCTCGCACCGCCTTCGGCCCGTAGGGGTCGGCGGTGCCCGGGCCGAGCGCGACCGAGGCGGCGCCGAAGGCCAGCGCGCCGCGCAGCACGGTCCCGACGTTGCCGGGGTCGTTGACGCCCCACAGCGCCAGGCACAGCGGGCCGACGGGCTCCGGCACCCAGCGCTGGCCGAAGATCGCGAGCGCGCGCGTGCCCGAGCCGAGCTGCGAGACCTGCGCCATCAGGTGCGGCTTGACCTCGTCGCCCGGCAGCCCCGAGCCCTCGGCGACGAGCTGCGCCTGCGGCGTCCAGCCCGCGGCGGCGGCCGCCTCCAGCAGGTCCTCGCCCTCGGCCACGAACTGGCGCGTCTTGTCGCGCCACTTGCGGCCCGCGAGCTTGCGGATCTCCTTGAGCTGGTCGTTGTTGGGGCTGGTGATGGTCATTTAAACGCGAACGGGCGCCTCAGCGGGCGCCCGTACGAGGTGGTTGTCCGCGGACTCAGGCCGCCGACGCCTCGCGGGCGCTCTCGGCGAATCGGCGGAAGGTCTCGGGGTCGCGCACGGCGATGTCCGCGAGCACCTTGCGGTCGAGCTCGATGCCGGCCAGCTTCAGGCCGTGCATGAACTGCGCGTAGTTCATCCCGTTCAGCCGCGCCGCGGCGTTGATGCGCGTGATCCACAGGCGGCGGAAGTCGCGCTTGCGGTTGCGGCGGTCGCGGTACGCGTAGGAGTCGGCCTTCATGACCGCTTCCTTCGCCCGCTTGTAGGACGAATGCGCCTCGCCGCGGTAGCCCTTGGCCTGCTTGAGGACGGCGCGGCGCTTCTTGCGCGCGTGGACGGAGCGCTTGACGCGGGTCATCGCCCGTTGCCTCCCAGGAGCTTGGTGACCGTCTTGCGGTCGGCCTTCGAGATGTCACGGTCGAGGCCGAACGAGCGCTTCCGCTTCGGCGACTTCTTCTCGAGGATGTGGCTCGAGTAGGCATGGCGAGCCTTGAGCTTGCCTGTCCCGGTCTTCTTGAAGCGCTTCTTGGCGCCGGAGTGCGACTTCATCTTGGGCATGCGAGCGCGGAAGTATAGCCGCGGTCATTCAGCCCGGCGGCCGGCCGCGAGCAGGTAGCGCGCATCGACCTGCGCGCCGCCCGGCAGATTGTTGCAGGAGCCGAGCAGCGCGTCGAACGCCGGCCGCGCCGGCTCGCCGAGCCCGGCGGCCGGCGCCAGCGCGCGCCACAGCGCGTCCGGGCCGGCGAAGTCCAGCTGCACGCTGCGGGTGCGCAGCTCGAGGCCGTCGAGCAGCGGCTCGAGGCGCCGGGTGGCGATGTCGCGGACGCCCCAGTCGGCGGGCGGGCGCACGCCGTCGGGCAGGCGTCGCGAGCTCGTCGAGGCGCCCCGGCAGCCCCTTCGGGACCCACGCCGCGAGCACGACGACGCCGCCCGGCCGGACCACGCGCACGAGCTCGCGCGCGGTCGTGCGCGCCCGCGGTGCGAGCGCGGCGCCGAAGGCCGAGAGCACGGCGTCGAAGGACCCGTCGGCGTACGGCAGCGCCTGGGCGTCGCCGACCCGCCAGTGCGCGCCGGGGACGCGCGCGCGGCCGCGCTCGACCATCGCCGGCGCGAGGTCGCAGGCGTCGACGACGCAGTCGCGCGCGAGCGCCTCGGCGGCGACGTTGCCGTCGCCGGCCCCGACGTCGAGCACGCGGTCGCCCGGGCCGACGGCGGCCAGCTCGCAGACCACGCGCGCGACCGGCGCGAGCGCGCGCAGCAGCGGCTCGTGCCCCTCCGCCGCCCAGCGGTCGCGTACGCGCCCGGTCACGCCCGTCGTAGTCGATGTCCGCGCGGGCGCGGTCGCTCCAGCCCAGGCCGCAGCAGCGCGCGGCGCGAGAGCCCGCCGTCGTGGCGGGGCGGCGGCGGCTCGTACACGTCGCGCGGCACGGCGGCGACTGTAGACGCCCGGCCGCGGTTTCACAGCGCCGTCACAACCCTCCGCCGATCGCCCGTAAGGCTGCCCGCGGCAAACGAAATTCCCGGAGGGGCAATGGCAGTCGATGACCTGACGCGCAGGACGTTCGTCAAGGGTTCAGCCGCGGTCGGGGGCGGGATCGCCCTGGGTGGTCCGATCTCGGCGCTGGGCGCGGATGCGGCGCACGGCAAGGTGAAGCGGGTGGTGGGCTACGGGGATCTGCAGCCGACGCCGGAGCAGGACACGGGCGAGGTCTACCTCGACCTCCCGCGCGGGTTCCGCTACCGCGTCATCTCGCGCGACTACGAGATCATGAGCGACGGCAACCCCACGCCCGGCATCTTCGACGGCACGGGCGCGTACCCGGGCCCGCGCAACACGACGGTGCTGATCCGCAACCACGAGAACCGGTCGCGGCCGAACGAGATCACGGTCGACGTGCCGGTCGGCAGGCGCTACGACCCGGACGTCAACGTGCGCGGCGGCAACACGAAGCTGGTGGTCGACCGCAACCGCCGCGTCGTCGAGAGCTTCGCCGTGCTCGGCGGCACGCACACGAACTGCGCCGGCGGCGTCACGCCGTGGAACTCGTGGATCACCTGCGAGGAGATCTTCAACTACGGCGCCGTCGAGAACAACGTGACGCCCGGCACCGGCGTGCCGCACGGCTACGCGTTCGAGGTCCCGTCCGAGGCGACCGGCCCGGTCAGCCCCGTGCCGATCACCGCCGCCGGCCGCTTCGCCCGCGAGGCGGTCGCGTTCCTCGACGGCATCCTCTACCAGACCGAGGACCGCGGCGACGCCGCGTTCTACCGCTTCGTGCCCGGACCGCACGCCGCGCGAGTGGGGCGACCTGGCGACGTTCGGCGGCACGCTGCAGGCCCTCAAGGTCCGCAACCGGCCGAACTTCGACATGGACAGCGCCAACCCGGGCGAGTCGTACCCGGTCGAGTGGGTCACGATCGAGGAGCCCAACCCGCTCACGCGACACGGTCCGCGTGCAGGCGCAGGCGCAGGGCGCGGCGCTCTTCAACCGCACCGAGGGCATCTGGGCGGTCGACAGGCGCGTGTACTTCGACTGCACGTCCGGCGGCGAGGCCGGCGCCGGCCAGCTCTGGCAGCTGACGCCGCGCGGCAAGGACCGCGGCGACCTGAAGCTGATCTTCGAGTCGCCCGGCGCCGACGTGCTCGACGCGCCGGACAACCTCGTCCCGGTGCCGGCGACCGGCGACGTGTTCCTGCAGGAGGACGGCGGCGGCGAGCAGTTCGTCCGCGGCGTCACCAAGCGCGGCGAGATCTACGACTTCGCCAAGACCGTCACTCAACGGCACGGAGTTCTGCGGCGGCTGCTTCAGCCCGGACGGCCGGACGTTCTTCGTCTCCCAGCAGGGCGAGCGCGTCGCGGGCACGCCGCAGCGAGGACAGCGCGAGCGCTCACGTACGCCATCTGGGGCCCGTTCGAGAGCACCCAGTAGGCGGGCGCGCCGACTTTCGGTCAGTGACCGGCGGAGTTTCGCCGGTCACTGGCCAAAACGTCATGGGGTGTCCTACACTCCTGAGCATGGGGTCGGAGGAGGGAATCGCGGCACCGGCACTGCGGGACATCGACCAGGAAGTCGTGGTCACGTTCCGGTATCCGGTGCGTTTCACCCGCGGTCTTCTGCGCCCTGAGAACACGATCCTGCGCGACTCCGTGGAGGCCGAGGGGCGCGCCCGGCTGCTGTTCGTGATCGACGAGGGCGTGGCCGAGGCGAACCCGACGATCGTCGCCGACGTCGAGGCGTACTGCGAGGCCCACGACGACCGGCTCGAGCTGCCGGCGCCGCCGATCGTGGTGCCCGGCGGCGAGGCGATCAAGAACCAGTCCGGCCCGGTCGACGAGATCCGCGGCGGCGATCGACGTCCACGGCGTCGACCGCCACTCCTACGTCGTCGCGATCGGCGGCGGCGCGGTGCTCGACGCGGCCGGCTACGCGGCCGCCACGGCGCACCGCGGCGTGCGCCTGATCCGCGTCCCGACCACCGTCCTCGCGCAGGACGACTCGGCGGTCGGCGTCAAGAACGGCATCAACGCCTTCGGCAAGAAGAACTTCATCGGCTCGTTCTCGCCGCCGCACGCGGTGCTGAACGACTTCGAGCTGCTGCTCACGCTCGCCGACCGCGACTGGCGCGCCGGCATCTCCGAGGCGGTCAAGGTCGCGCTGCTCAAGGACGCGGCGTACTTCGCCTGGATCGAGCACCACGCGCGCGACCTGCGCGAGCGCTCGATCGACGCGATGGCCCGGCTCGTGCACCGCAGCGCCGAGCTGCACCTGAACCACATCGCGACGAGCGGCGACCCGTTCGAGCTCGGCTCCTCGCGGCCGCTCGACTTCGGCCACTGGGCCGCGCACAAGCTCGAGCAGCTCTCGCACCACGAGCTGCGCCACGGCGAGGCGGTCGCCGTCGGCATCGCGCTCGACTCGACGTACAGCTACCTCTCCGGCAGCCTGTCGCACGCGGACTGGCGCCGGATCATCGAGGTCTTCGAGGCCGTCGGCCTGCCGATCTGGCACGCCGACATGGCGACGCCCGGCAGCGGCGGCCGCCCCGCCGTCCTGGCCGGCCTGGAGGAGTTCCGCGAGCACCTGGGCGGGAAGCTCACCGTCATGCTGCTCGAGCGCATCGGCTCGGGCTTCGAAGTGCACGAGCTGGACGAGGCGGTGCTCCTGGAGGCGTCCGACCTCCTGCGGCGCCGGACCGAATCAGGAGGGGAGCAAGGATGGGGACCCACCCCGCCCACACCGGCACTAGCCCGCTGAGTCAGCGCGAGCTGGTCGGCGAGTACTTCATGGAGCACCGCGTGCAGGTCCTGGACCTCGCGGCGTTCCTCGACCGGCTCGAGCGCGCCCGCGAGCTCGACGCCGACGACGACTTCCGCCTGCGCTCGATCCGCGAGGCGCTCGCCGTCCTGACCGACGGCGACGGCGACCGCGTGCAGCGCGTGCAGATGATCTTCAGCGACCCCAGCACCGAGCTGCTGGACGAGCTGGACCAGAAGAGCGCCAAGGGCGCCTACGACCCGGAGGCCTGACCATGGAGTACATCGATCTCCACGCCCACATGGTCTCGCGCACGACCGACGACTACCGGTCGATGGCGCATGGCCGGCTGCGTCGCCGTGACCGAGCCCGCGTTCTGGGCCGGCTACGACCGCCCGGGCGTCCAGGCGTTCCGCGACTACTACGAGCGCCTGACCGACTTCGAGCCCAAGCGCGCCGCCACGTACGGCATCACCCACTTCACCTGGATGTGCCTGAACCCGAAGGAGGCCGAGGACCGCGAGCTCACGCGCGCGGTGCTCGAGATCATCCCCGAGTTCCTCGAGAAGCCGAACGTGCTCGGCATCGGCGAGATCGGCCTCAACCGCGTCACGCGCAACGAGCTGGCCGGCTTCAAGGACCACGTCGACCTCGCGGTCGAGTACGACCAGGTGATCCACATCCACACGCCGCACCTCGAGGACAAGTGGAAGGGCACGAAGGTCATCATCGACACGCTCGCCGCCGACTCGCGCCTGGACCCGGCGCGCGTGATGGTCGACCACGCCGAGGAGCACACGGTCGACATGATCCTCGACCAGGGCTTCTGGACCGGGCTCACGCTGTACCCGGTCACGAAGGTCGCGCCGGGGCGGGCGATCGACATCATCGAGACCCGCGGCCCGGAGCGGATCTGCGTCGCCTCGGCCTGCGACTGGGGCGAGAGCCGGCCGCTGGCGATCCCGGAGTTCGTGCTCGAGATGCGGCGCCGCGGCCACCCGGACTCGCTGATCCGGCGCGTCGTCTACGAGAACCCGATCGAGTTCCTGAGCCAGTCCCCGAAGTTCGAGCTTCCCTCGCGGGAGCACGCAGTCACCGCATAACCGTGCGCGTCGGCGACGACCTGCACCTCACCTACTGCACGAACATCCACCCCGCCATCGGCTGGGAGGCCGTGCTGGAGAGCCTGCGCGCCCACGCGCCGGCGCTGAAGGCGCGGCTGTCGCCCGACGCGCCGTTCGGCATCGGCCTGCGGATCTCCGGCGCCGAGAGCCGGGAGCTGCTGGAGGGCGACCGGCTGGAGCGGTTCCGCGGCTGGCTCGACGACGAGGGCCTCTACGTCTTCACGATCAACGGCTTCCCGCACGGGACGTTCCACGGGCAGCCGGTCAAGGCCGACGTGCACGCGCCCGACTGGGCGACGGAGGAGCGGGTCGCCTACACGCTGCGGCTGGCCGAGATCCTCGCCGCGCTGCTGCCGGACGGCGTCGACGGCACGATCTCGACGAGCCCGCTGTCCTACGCCCCCTGGGACCCCGACCTCGAGCGCTGCACGGCCAACCTCGTGCGCGTGGACCACGAGCTGCGCGGCACGCGGATCGCGCTGGCGATCGAGCCGGAGGCGGACGGCGCGCTGGCCGACATCGACGACCTCGTGCGCTGGTGGCCGGACGCGCTCGAGCACTCCACGGTCTGCTTCGACGCCTGCCATTCGGCGGTCGCCTACGAGGAGCCCGAGGCGGCGCTCGACGCGCTCGACCGCGCGGGCATCCGCGTCGGCAAGGCGCAGCTCTCGGCGGCCCTGATCGTCCCGCCCGGCGCGCGCGAGCACCTGCGCCCGTTCGCCGACCCGATCTACCTGCACCAGGTGACCGAGGAGGCGTCGCGGCGATCGTGGCCCGACCTGCCGCAGGCGCTGGCCGCCGACGACGGTGGCGACGCCGAGTGGCGCGTGCACTTCCACGTCCCGATCTTCGTCGACCGCTACGGCCCGCTGCGATCGACCCAGGAGCATCTCGAGCGCTGCCTGCGCCGCGTCCGCACCGCGCACCTGGAGATCGAGACGTACACCTGGGACGTGCTGCCGGCCGGCATGAAGGCGTCGTCGGTGGACTCGATCGCGCGCGAGTACGAGTGGGTGCTCGATGTCCTCCGCTGACGCGGTCCCGCAGCGGCCGGCGGCGCCCGCCTGGCGCGCCTGGCTGCAGCTCGCGCGCGTGTCGAACACGCCGACCGTGGTGTCGAACACGGTCGCGGGCGCGGTGCTCGCGGCGGTGACGGCGGACGTCGCGACCGTGATCGTGGTCGCCGTGGCGATGGCGCTCTTCTACACGGCCGGGATGATCCTCAACGACGTCCTCGACGAGGAGATCGACCGCCGCGACCGCCCGGAGCGGCCGCTGCCGTCGGGCCAGGTCTCGCGGCGCGCGGCCGTGCTCGCCGTGGCGGCGCTGTTCGTCGTCGGGGAGGCGCTGCTGGTGGCCCGAGGACCTGGCCGCCGCCGGCGCCGGGCTCGGGCTGATCGCGCTGATCGTGCTCTACGACGCCTGGCACAAGGGCAACGCCCTCTCCCCCGTGCTGATGGCCGGCTGCCGCGCGCTCGTGTACGTGATCGCCGGCCTCGCCGTCGCCGCGTCGCTGCCGTGGGAGCTGTGGGGCGCGGCCGCGCTGCTGCTGCTCTACGTGATCGGGCTGACGCAGGTCGCCAAGGCCGAGGGCGGCGGGCTGCTCGGGCGCTGGCCGGTCGCCGCCGTGCTCGCGCCCGTCGTGTACTTCGGCATCCTGCTGCCGTCCGTGTGGGCGCTGCTGGTGCTGCTGCTGTTCGGCGCCTGGGTCCTGTGGACCCTGCGGGTGCTGTTCGTCCGCCGGCGCATCGGCCCCGCCGTGGGCCAGTTCATCGCCGGCATCGCACTCTTCGATGCGGCCGCGGTCGCGAGCGTCGAGGGCAGCGCGGCCGCCGTGGCCGTCTGCCTCGCCATGTTCGCGCTGACGATCGCCCTCCAGACCAAGATCGCGGGGACCTGACATGCCCGAGAAGACCGTCGTCCTGTGCACCGTCGCGCTCACCCCGGACCTGCTCGGGGAGGCGACGCCGCGGCTGAAGGCGTTCGCCGACTCCGGCGGCGTGGTGCCGCTGGGCGGCGTGACGCCCGCGGTCACCGCCACCGTGCAGAGCACCTACCTCACCGGGCAGCCGCCGTCGGGCCACGGCGCCGTCGGCAACGGCTGGCTGTTCAAGGACACGATGGAGGTGCGGCTGTGGCAGCAGTCGAACCGGCTCGTGCAGGCGCCGAAGGTGTGGGAGGCGGCGCCGGGCATCACGACCGCGAACCTGTGCTGGTGGTTCGCGATGTACTCGTCGGCGCAGGTGACGGTGACGCCGCGGCCGATGTACCCGGCGGACGGGTCGAAGATCCCGGACTGCTACACGAAGCCCGGCGACCTGCGCGACCGGCTGCAGGCCGAGCTCGGCCAGTTCCCGCTGTTCAAGTTCTGGGGGCCGGCGACGTCGATCGACTCGACGCGCTGGATCGCCGAGGCGGCGAAGAAGGTCGACGCGCAGTTCGACCCGACGCTGTCGCTCGTCTACCTGCCGCACCTCGACTACGCGCTGCAGAAGCAGGGCCCGGCGGTCGCGGGGATCCGCGACGAGCTGCGCGAGCTCGACGACGTGGCGGGCGACCTGATCGACTTCTACCGCGCGCGCGGCGCGCGCGTGATCGTGCTCAGCGAGTACGGCATCGTGCCGGTCTCGCGGCCGGTGCACCTCAACCGCGTGCTGCGCTCGGCGGGCCTGATCGCGTACCGGATGGAGGTCGGGCGCGAGGTGCTCGACATCGGCGGCAGCGAGGCGTTCGCGGTGGCCGACCACCAGGTCGCGCACGTGTACGTGCGCGACCCGGCGCGCGTCGCCGAGGTGAAGCGGCTGTTCGAGGGCGTGCCCGGCGTCGGCGAGGTGCTCGACGAGGCCGGCAAGCGCGAGTACGGGCTCGACCACGACCGGTCCGGCGACGTCGTGCTGATCGCCGAGCCCGACGCGTGGTTCACGTACTACTACTGGGACGACGACGCGAAGGCGCCGGACTACGCGCGCACCGTCGACATCCACCGCAAGCCGGGCTACGACCCGGTCGAGCTGTTCCTCGACCCGGCGATCAAGCTGCCGCCGCTGGCGCTCGGGTCGCGGCTCGTGCGCAAGAAGCTCGGGTTCCGCACGCTGATGGACGTGATCCCGCTCGACGCGGGGCTGGTGAAGGGCTCGCACGGCCGGATCCCGGACGACCCGGCGAAGGGGCCGCTGCTGATCTCGAGCGAGCCGGACCTGCTCGAGGACGGCGAGCTCGCCGCCGACCGGGGTCCACGACCTGATCCTGCGCCACCTCGGCGTGCCCGTGGGAGCGGCCGCACGATGACCGGGGTCGGCCGCAAGGCCGACCATCTGCGGATCGCCGCCGAGGACGACGTCGCGCACGCGCGCGGGACCGGCCTCGACGCGCTGCGCCTGCGCCACCGCGCGCTGCCGGAGCGCGACCTCGCCGACGTGTCGCTGGAGACCTCGCTGCTCGGGGCGACGCTCGCCGCGCCGCTGCTGGTCTCCGCGATGACGGGCGGCACCGGCGAGGCGGGCCGGATCAACGCGCGGCTGGCGCGCTCCGCCGCCGAGCACGGCCTCGCGCTCGTGCTCGGCTCCGGGCGGCCGCTGCTCGACGACCCGTCGCTGCTCGGAACGTACGTCGGCAGCGACCGGCCGCCGCTGCTGCTCGGCAACCTCGGCGCCGCCCAGGTCCGCGGCCCCGAGGGCCCAGAGCGGGCCGAGCGGCTCGTCGAGCTGCTGCGCGCCGACGGCCTCACCGTGCACCTGAACCCGGTCCAGGAGGCGGTCCAGCCCGAGGGCGAGCCGCAGTTCAGCGGGGTCGCCGACGGCATCGCCGCCGTCGTCGCGCGGCTCGCGCCGCTGCCGGTCGTCGTCAAGGAGGTCGGCTTCGGCATGGACGCGGCCGACGTCGCGCTGCTGCGCGACGCCGGCGTCGCGGCGATCGACGTCGCCGGCGCCGGCGGGACGAACTGGGCGCTCGTCGAGGGCCGCCGCCAGACGCAGCGCGGAGGAGGTCGCGGCCGCGTTCGCCGACTGGGGCGTGCCGACCCCGATCGCTCTCACCGAGGCCCGCACGATCGCCCCCACCCTGCCGCTGATCGCCTCCGGCGGCCTCCGCGACGGCGTCGACGCCGCGAAGACGCTCGCGCTCGGCGCCACCGCGGCCGGGCTCGCCAAGGTCTTCCTGCTCGCCGCGCGCGCCGACCGCGCCGCGCTCGTCACCGCGACGCTGATCCGCCAGCTGCGGATCGCCACGTGGGCCGCCGGGGCGGCGCGCGCCGGCGACTTGTCGGCCGAGCACCTGCGCTGAGCGCGCTAGGTTTGCGCCCATGAGGCGTCTCGCGATCCTGATCGCCGCGCCTCGGCACGCTCGCCGCGGCGGCGCCGGCCCAGGCTCAGCACACGATCGTGGTCAAGGGCCGCGAGGTCGTCCGGATCGGCCCGTTCCTGCCGAACGACGACCCGACGATCGGCGGCGCGGTCACCGCGTTCGGCGCGGCCACGTCGCGCAGGTCCAACGGCCCCGGCTAGTGCCTCGTCCGCTGGCGCCCGCTGCGGCTGCGGATCCAGTTCGCCAACTTCGGCGAGCCGTCCGCCGACCCGTGCGCGAACCGGATCGGCCTGGCGAGCAGCTTCACGGCGATGAGCCGCTCCTTCCGGACCGGCAGGGGCCTGCAGGTCGACGACGCGGTCAGCCGCCTGCGGTCGCTGTACCCGCGCGCGCAGCGCCGCCGCGGCGCCTACTGGCTGCGCACGGCGCGCTTCCTCGGCGTCGGCGACCGCTTCCCGGTGCTGAGCGCGACTGCCGCCGGCGGCCGGGTCACAGCCCTCAAGGGCTACATCGGCGCCGCCGGCGACTGATCAGCCGAGCTCGGAGCTACGGCTTCGCGTCCGTGCTTTCTGTCCGGCTGGACCCGCTCGAACCCGCCCAACGTGGGCGTTCTCTGTCCCACGACTGTCCCATAGCTCGATTCTCGGCCGACCCACGGTCAGACGCCGGAGGTACGATCGTCGCCCACGCTGGACGGCTATCACGACCGTCGCCCCACTCGCCTGTTGAGCCAGCCGCGCGTCAGATCGAGCTACACGGCTCTTCGAACTCGGCGGCGCTTGAGTGGTCGCGGATCGTTGCGCTCTGCCTGAGTCGCTGGGTCCTAGATGCCGGCACCCGCCAGTTGCCACTCGCGCGGATCGCCGCCTACTGCTTCTGCTCGTCGCGCGCGATCCGGACGCGCATCGTCTGCTCGGCGCGCGCCAGCCGCCGCGCGATCCGCGGACGCCCACTTGCCTTGAGAACAGCGCGCTGCCGGGCAGCTCCAGCTCGGGCCAGAGGTCGTGCAGGTGCCACAGCAGCGTGTTGTTGAGCGCGACGCGCTGGCGGACCAGGCGTTCGCGGTGGTCGACGAGCAGCCGCAAGTCGAGCTCGGGCCCGGCCAGCTGCGCCGTCGGGAGGTTCTCGATGCCGTCGCGCAGCGCGGCCCGGGCGACGGCGAGCGCGTCGATCCGATCGGACTTGCCGCGCTCGCGGCTCGCAGCGCCGCGCGTCGGCCATCAGCTGCGTCGGGACGCGAACGACGCGCTCGCCGCGGCCGATCAGAAACCGCTCGAACGAGCCGGAGACGTGCCGGCAGTCCTCCAGCGCCCAGACTCGATCGCGCGCCGAGACCGCGCGCCCATCGGAGCAGCTCGCGCGAACCCGCGAGCGCCGACCGCGGACCGTCTTCTCGCCGAGCACCTCGCCGGTCGCCGCGGCGACCGCGGCGATCGTGTGCGAGCGCTTGTGCATGTCCGCACCGAGCACGATCATCCGCCTCGTCCCTTCTCCTCGCGCTTGAAGTGGACGCCCGGCGGACATGGCTTGCTGAGGGCGCGGCCACGCTCCTATCAAGTCACGCCGGACATCCCCGACCGGCGACGAGCGACATAGCAAAAGGAAGTCAGGCCCACCGGCCGACAGCCTCAAAGAGAGTCAGCTCGCCGCCGGTCGGGACCTTCTCCTGAGCGCCGGACGTCACCGACGAGGCGAATCACAACAGCAAGCCTCTAAGGAGCAGCGCGGCGAGCGGCAACAGAGCTACTCGGCGCGCTTCGCAGTGTGTCGTCCCAAGCGCTCGCTAAGGACCCTCATGCAATCGACGCTCAGCAGCGGCATCAGGACCCACGGCCCCGAACGGGCCGATCCCGTCGATCAGCCACTCGCCCGTCGCGCTACGTCGCAGCGCGACGATTATGTCGTTGGAGAGCGTGGCGGCCGCTCGGTCGCCCCTAATGGCGATTCTCTGGGCCGTCGCGCCGAGGAACTCCGCTCCCCACCGTCGCGCCTTCGCCCTGCAGGCCGGAATCGGCATCCCCGGTTCGCACCACTTCGTCCCCTCGCAGAAGGTTCGGCTCATGTAGTCGGTGCAGGTCTGAGGGCTTGCGGCGAAGTGCCGCGCCCACTTGTCGGCGGTCTCGGCGATCGGCCCCCTCGCCCCCGAGAACGCGACGGGGAAGCTCACGGACGCGACGATGCCGACGGACGAGCGGTCGAGCCGGCACCAGCTCGAGACGTCGCGCGGGAAGCGGTAACTCAGGCTCGTCTCGCCGGCCGGCCAGATCCGGAAGACCGTGGACTGGCTCCGCGGATCACCCGGCGGCGCGGCGATGTTGGTGCGGCAGGTCGCGCTGATCTCCGCGCCGCTGACCGCTTCGAAGGTCGCGTTGGGCCTATTTGGAAGCAGCTGCACCGTCAGTACCCGTCCGTCGAGGCTGAAGCGCACGCCGTGCTCGACGTCGGTGGCGGCGAGCTTCTTGCCCGGCGGCTCCGCCGGCCGTTCGACGTCGGACTCGCGTGCGACGGTCAGGACGACCGCGACGAGGGCAGCGACCACGGCGAGCGCCCCCAGCGTGTGCGGCGCCGGGCGCAGCCGGCGCAGCGCCGGGCGCAGCCGGCCGAGCGCCGGACCGTGTTCGCGCCGGTCTTCGATCGCCGCCACGCGTTCGAGCTCGGCGCGCAACCGGTCCAGGTACCACGGCTGCTGATGACCCGTCATATCCGCTTCTCCCACTGTCGCCGCAGGCCGGCCAGGCCGCGGCTCACGCGCTGGCGGACGACGGCCTCGCTGACGCCCTGCGTGACCGCGATGTCGGCGTACTCACCCTCGTCGACGATCCGGGCCAGGACCGCGGTGCGCTGATCCGTTGGCAGGTCCCGCAGCAGTTCGACGACGACCGACACCTCGGCCAGCGCGTCGATGCGCGCAACATCGTCGTCGGTGACCTCGACCGGACGCATCGCGAGTCGCGTGCGCGCGCGGCGCTCGGCATAGCCGGATCGCAACGCCGAGTTGAGCTTGTTGGACGCGATCGCCAGCAACCACGCATGCGCAGACGCGTTCGTGGACCGATACCGGCGGCGGCCGCTGAGCGCCGCCGCGAACACCTCCGCAGCCAGGTCCGCCGCCGCCTCGCCATCGGGGCTGCGCCGCCGCAGGAACCCGAGCACCCACTCCGCATGACGGTCGTAGAACACCGCGAACGCCGCCGCATCGCCCTCCAACAGCAGCTCCCGGTCCGTGGCTTCGTGGTTGACCATCACCTCATCAGTCGCAGCAGACCGCACCTTGTGACCGAAGTCAACGACGCGAGCCTGATCGTCGGCCTGGCGCGCCGTCGCGTTCGCCTGGAAGGAGCAGCCAGTTGGCACGGCGCCGCGTCGAGGTAGGCGCGACTGCTGCTACTGCTGCTCCTTTGTCAAGAAGTCGATGGGATGGCGGTGTCGTTTCCGACACCGGGTGGGGCGTCTTGCAGCAGCTGCCAGATGCGGCGCGCGAGGTGGCGCTTGAGGCCGCGGATGGCTTCGCGGTGGGTCTTGCCTTCGGTCTTCTTGCGCGCGACGAACTCGATCGTTTCCGGGTGACAGCGGGCGCGGGTGACCGCGACGCGGTGGATCGCGGCGTTGATCTGGCGGTTGCCGCCGCGGTCGAGGCGGTGTCGGTCGGTTCGACCTGAGCTAATCGGTATCGGTGCGAGCCCGGCCGCGCGGGCGAGCTTTGCGTCGCTGGCGAAGCGGCCGGCGCCAGCAGTTCACCAACCAGCTTGGCCGCGGTCAGCGGGCCGAACCCTGGCTGAGCAATTGGTGGTGGCTGTTCTTCGTCGC
>CAWJKK010000010.1:0-360386 GCA_963843485.1 uncultured Solirubrobacteraceae bacterium
TCTCGGTGATCTCCTGGCCCGGGTGCGCGGGCAGGCAGTGCAAGGCGAACGCGTGCGGCGCCGCGCGGTCGAGCAGCGCGTCGTCGATCGCGTACGGCGCGAGCGCGCGGCGGCGCTCGGCGGCGGTCGCCTCGTCGTCGCTCATCGAGACCCAGACGTCGGTGTAGACGGCGTCCGCGCCGGCGACGGCGTCGGCCGGGTCGTCGGTCAGCAGCGCGCCCGCGACCGGCTCGAGCTGGTAGCCCGCGGGCGCCGCGACGCGCACCTCGACGCCCGCCTGCGCACCCAGGATCGCGAGCGAGCGCGCGACGTTGTTGCCGTCCCCCACGTAGGCGAGCACGCGCCCGTCGATCGCGCCGAACGCCTGCCGCAGCGTCATCAGGTCGGCCAGCGCCTGGCACGGGTGGTGCAGCGGCGAGAGCATGTTCACGACCGGCACCGTGGCGTGGGCGGCGAGCTCGGCCAGCTGCTCCTCGGAGCCCGTGCGCAGGCCGATCGCCGCGACGTGCCGCGAGAACACGAGCGCCGTGTCGCGCAGCGACTCGCCGCGCGTGAGCTGCAGGTCGCCCGAGCGCAGCACCATCGGGTACCCGCCGAGCTCCACGATGCCGGCCTCGAACGACGTCCGCGTCCGCGTCGAGGGCTGCTCGAACAGCAGCGCGACCGAGCGGCCGTCGAGCGCGCGCGAGCCCTTGGGCTCGGCCTTGAGTGCCAGCGCGCGGTCGAGCAGAGACGCCAGCTGCCGCGGCTCGAGCTCGGTTCCGTCGAGGAAGTGCAAGCGCGGCAGTGTACGGATCGCATGCTTGAATGCACGGCCGCATGCGCCGCCTCGCCGCCACCCTCGCGACCGCCCTCACGCTGGGTGTGGCCGCCTGCGGCGGCGACGACGACGCGGAGCCCGTCGGCGAGCCGCCGAGCGCGAACGAGTGCCCCGAGGGCGCGGTGGTGATCGCGATGCGCGACATCAAGTTCGTGCCGGACGAGGCCACGGCCAAGGTCGGCCAGATGATCTGTTGGCCGAACGAGGACGAGATCCAGCACAACGCCGTCGCCGAGGAGGGCGCCGACTTCAAGTCGGAGCTCTACGGGAAGGGCGAGGTCTTCGCGTCCTCGGTCCAGGACGCCGGCACCGTGACGTACGTGTGCACGATCCATCCGGGGATGGACGGCACGATCGAAGTCACGCCCTGAGGCCGAAGCCGCGCAGCAGCAGCAGCGCCTTGTCGCCGACGCTGCCGGGCTTCGGGAGCACGCCGAGGTCGCGCGCCGCGCCGTGGACGTCGAAGAACGCCCGCGCGCGCAGGATCCGCTCCTGCTCCAGCTCCGCGTAGACGATCGCGTGCACGACGATGAAGCGCCCGGTCGGCGTGACGCCGCCGACGCGCCCCTCGTGCGTGCCGAGCAGCTTGCACGGCGCGCAGGCGAAGCGGCCGTCGAACAGCCGCGCGCCGGTCGCGTTGACGCGCGCGTCCGGGAACGCCGCCCATAGGTGCCGCGCGTGGGCGGCGAGGGCGGCGGCGCCGTGCAGCGGCTCCGGCGTCAGCGGGTCCTCGTAGGAGAAGCCGTCCGCGCACAGCGGCTCGAAGCGCGACGGGTCGCGCCCGGACCACGCTCGCTCCCAGGCGTCGAAGAGGGCGTCGACCTGCATCCCGGCCATCATGGCGTGTCGTGAGAGGCGTCCTGCGGCACAGGGACTTCCGGCTGCTGCTGGCCGGCCAGACGGCGAGCACGATCGGCGACCGGATCGTGTTCGTCGCGCTGGCGCTGTACGTGACCGACATCGGCACGCCGACCGACGTCGGCATCGTGCTCGCCGCCCACGCCGTGCCGCTCGTCGGCTTCCTGCTGATCGGCGGCGTCTGGGCCGACCGGCTGCCGCGCCACAAGCTCGTCGTCGCGACCGACCTGATCCGCTTCGCCCTGCACGCGACGCTCGCCGCGCTGATCTTCACGGGCACCGTCGAGATCTGGCACATCGTGGTCATCGAGGCGCTGTTCGGGACCGCCGAGGCGTTCTTCCGCCCCGCCTACACCGGGCTCGCGCCGCAGACGGTCCCGGAGGAGGAGATCCAGCCCGCGAAGGCGCGCGATCGGGACGGTCGAGACGCTGGCCGAGTTCACCGGGCCGGCGCTGGCGACGCTGCTCGTGCTCGGCGTCGGGCCGGGCTGGGCGTTCGCGATCGACTCGGCGACGTTCCTCGTCTCGGCCGCGTTCCTGATCCGGGTCCGGCCGCGCGAGCGCGGCGAGCAGGGCGAGCGCACGACGGTGCTGGCCGAGCTGCGCGAGGGCTGGACCGAGGTCCGCCGCCAGCGCTGGATCCTGGTGGTGGTGCTGACGTTCTGCGTCGCCGTGCTCGCCTGCTTCGGCCCGTGGATGACGCTCGGGCCGACGATCTCCGAGGAGCTGTACGACACGCGCGCCGTCTACGGCGCGGCGGCGGCGGCGATGGGCGCGGGCACGATCATCGGCGCGCTGATCGGCTTCCGCTGGCGCCCGCAGCGGCCGATGCTGACCGGCGTGCTGCTCACGCTCCCGTGGCCGGCGGTCACCCTGCTGTTCGCGCTCGGGCTGCCCGTCTGGATCCTGCTCGTCGCGTTCGTGGCCGGCGGCATCGGCCTGGCGCTGTTCGGCATCTGGTGGGAGACCGCTCTGGCCGAGCGCGTGCCGCCGCACCTGCTCAGCCGCGTGTCGGCCTACGACTGGATGGGCTCGCTCGCCCTGCTCCCGCTCGGCTACTTGCTCGCAGGCCCGCTCGGCGAGGCGCTGGGCGCGGTCGAGGTGCTGATCGGCGGCTGCGTGATCGCGCTCGCCGCGTTCCTGCTGGCGCTGCTGGTCCGCGACGTGCGCGACCTGCAGCGGGTCTAGAAGTCGGCGACGCCCTCTTCGGGCGTGGACGCCTGCGCGTAGAGGCGGCGCGGGATCCGGCCGGCGCGGTAGGCGAGCCGGCCGGCCTCGGTGCCGAGCCGGATCGCGCGCGCCATCGCCGTCGGGTCGTCGGCGCGCGAGATCGCGCTCGCGCACAGCACGCCGTCGTAGCCGAGCTCCATCGCCAGCGCGGCGTCGGAGGCCGTGCCGACGCCGGCGTCGAGGATCACCGGCACGCCGGCGCGCTCCTGGATCAGCCGCAGGTTGTAGGTGTTGAGCAGGCCCATGCCGGAGCCGATCGGGGAGCCGAGCGGCATCACGGCGGCGCAGCCGACGTCCTCGAGCCGGCGCGCGAGGATCGGGTCGTCGTTCGTGTACGGGAGCACGGTGAAGCCCTCGTCGACGAGCTCCTCGGCCGCCTCGAGCAGCGCGGGGGCGTCGGGCAGCAGCGTGCGCTCGTCGCCGATCACCTCGAGCTTGACCCAGTCGGTCGCGAACGCCTCGCGGGCGAGCTTGGCGGTGAGCACCGCGTCGCGCGCGGTGAAGCAGCCGGCGGTGTTGGGCAGCAGGCGCACGCCGGCGGTGTCGAGCACGTCGACGATCGAGCCGCGCTCGGACGGGTCGATGCGCCGCAGCGCGACGGTGACGAGCTCGGCGTTCGACACCTCGATCGCGGTCGCCAGCGCGTCGAGCGAGCGGAAGCCGCCCGTCCCGAGCAGCAGCCGCGAGCGCAGCGACATGCCGGCGATCGTCAGCGGATCGGCAGTGATGTCGGTCGCGGCCATCGGGGTTCAGCCTCCCTGGATCGCGCGCAGGATCTCGATCCGCGCGCCCTCGTCGAGCGTGTGCGTGTGCCACTGGGTGCGCGGGACGACCTCGGCGTCGACCGCCACGGCGACGCCGCGGCCGGCGGCCGGCAGGTCGAGCGCCTCGATCGCGGCCTGGACGGTCGCGCCGTCGGCCAGCTCGGCGTTCTCGCCGTTGAGCAGGACCTTCATGCGTGCACCTCGGCGAACCGGCGGGGGTCCGCGGCGGCGGCCCAGTCGGGCAGCGGGTCGCCCGCGAGCAGGCCGCCGACGAGCTCGGCGGTCACCGGGGCGAGCAGGATCCCGTTGCGGTGGTGGCCGGCGGCCCAGATCAGCCCTTCGAGCGCGCCCGGGCCGATCGCGGGGACGTTGTCGGGCGTCGCGGGCCGGTGGCCGGCGAGCAGCGCCTCGATCTCGAGCTCGAGCACGCCGGGGACGAGCTCGGCCATGTCGCGCAGGAGCTCGTAGACGCCGCCGGCGGTCGGCGCGGCGTCCCAGCCGCGGTCCTCCATCGTCGCGCCGAGCACGTAGCGGCCGTCGGCGCGCGGGACCAGGTACGCGTCGGCGCCGCGGATCGTGCGCGTCACGAGGCCGGGGCCGTCGGGGTCGCGCAGGCGCAGCACCTGGCCCTTGACGGGGCGGACCGGCAGGCCGAAGCGGCCGGCGGCGGCGCCGACCGCGAGCACGACCTGGTCCGCGGCGACGGTCTCGCCGCCTTCGAGCACGAGCCCGGTCGCGCGGTCGCCCGCGCGGTCCACGGCCGCGACGCGGGCGCGGCGGATCGTGCCGCCGGCCTGCTCGAAGGCGCGGGCGAGCGCCGCCACGAGCCGGCGCGGGTCGACCGAGTGGTCGCCGGGCACGTCGAGCGCGAGCCGGACCGTCGGCGCCAGCGCGGGCTCGGCGCGGCGCGCCTGGCTCGGGCGCAGGCGCTCGACCTCGAGGCCGTGCTCGCGCCGGAACGCGAGCGTGCGCTCGAGCGCCTCGGCCTCGTCGCGGTCGCGCGCGACGGCGAGCGTGCCCGCCTCGCGGTAGCCCGCGTCCTCGAGCCCGGCGCAGAACGCCGCGAAGCCGCGGGCGCTGCGCAGGCGACAGCTCGAGCAGCGCCTCGTCGCCCGGCTCGGCCTCGGTGACCGGGGCGAGCATGCCCGCGGCGACGTGCCAGGCGCCGGGCTCGCCGGCGTCGACCACGAGCGTGCGCAGCCCGCGGCGCGCGGCCGCCAGGGCGCAGGCGAGGCCGATCGGGCCGCCACCGGCGACGGCGACGTCAAAGGCACTGCTCGAGGTCACTGCTGCTGCTTCCCTCCCTACGCCGGCACTACCCGGATCAGGTTCGACGGTCGGCGGCCGTGTGCCGCCCTCTCAGCCCGATGGCGCGGGCTCCCGTATCGGAACACCCAATGGTAGCTGCCAGACTGGCTCGCGATGACCCCTCGCGAGCGCCTGGAGGCCGCGCGCCTGTACCTCGTCTGCGAGGCGCGGCCGCGTGACTGGCTGCAGGCTGCGCTGCGCGGCGGGGTCGACCTGATCCAGCTCCGCGACCGCTCGCTCGACGACGCGGGACTGGTCGCGGCGGCGCGCGAGTTCCGTGCCGCGGCCGACGCCGCGGGCGCCATCTTCATCCTCAACGACCGGCCCGACCTGGTGCAGGCGTGCGCCGCCGACGGCGTGCACCTCGGCCAGGACGACGCGGCGCCGGCCGCCGCGCGGCCGCTGATCGGCCCGGACCGCATCGTCGGCCGCTCCACGCACGCGCCGCCGCAGGCCGACGCCGCCGAGGCCGACCCGGACGTGGACTACGTCGTCGCCGGACCGGTGCACGCGACGCCGACGAAGCCCGGCCGCCCCGCGGTCGGCACCGGCTACGTCGCCTACGCCGCCGGTGCCGTGACCAAGCCGTGGTTCGCGATCGGCGGGCTCGACGCGGGGAACGTCGACGCGGTGCTCGCCGCCGGCGCGCGGCGGATCGTCGTCGTGCGGGCGATCACGGCGGCGGACGACCCGCAGGCCGCCGCGCGGGCGCTGCGGGACCGGCTGGAGGCGCCCGTTGGCCTCCGCTGACAAGCGCAGCCGCAAGCGCCGGCCGGGCGCGGCTCCGGCGCCGCGGCCGCCGCGCACGAGCGCGAAGCCGTCGGCGCCCGACCCGAACGCGGGGATGCGCCGCGGCTACGCCCGCTCGCGCGAGAAGGACGAGGCGGTACGGGCGGCGCTGCAGCCGATCGCCCCCGGCGAGCGCCCGTGGCCGATCGTGGTCTGCGCCGTGCTCGCCGCGGTGTTCGCCGTCGCCAACCTCGCGCTGCTCGCCGCCGGCTGGGAGATCGACGGCGAGGACCCGCCCGTGGTCGGCACGCTGATCTTCTCCGGCGTCATGCTCGCCGCCGCGATCGGCATGTGGCAGCTGCGCTACTGGGCGGTGCTGGGCTTCGAGGTGCTGCTCGGCGTGACGATGGTCGGCGCGATGCTGAGCCTGCTGCGGGCGGCGAACGCGGCGGCCGTCCTGCTGTCGCTCGCCGTCATCGCCGTGACGTTCCCGCTCTTCTGGCTGCTGATCCGCCAGATGGCGCGGATCCAGATGCCGCGCCGCCCGCCGCCGCGCGACCGCGTCGGCTAGCCTCCTGCGCCCATGCCCGAAACCTCCTACGACTGCATCGTCATCGGCTCCGGGCCCGGCGGGTACGTCGCCGCGATCCGCGCCGCCCAGCTCGGGATGAAGACCGCCGTGATCGAGAAGGACACGGTCGGCGGCCGCTGCCTCAACTACGCCTGCATCCCGGCCAAGGCAGTGCTGCGCACGGCCGACATCCTGTCCGAGATCGACGACGCCGGCGACTTCGGCATCGCGGTCGAGGGCCGCTCGGTCGACTTCGGCCACGTCAACGACCGGCGCCTGAAGGTCATCAAGACGCTCACCGGCGGCGTCAGCGGCCTGTTCAAGAAGAACAAGATCGACTACATCGAGGGCTTCGCCTCGGTCACCGCGGACGGCAACGTCCAGGTGCGCGACGGCGACGCGATCGAGGCGACGAAGTGCGTCGTGCTCGCCACCGGCTCGGTGCCCAAGCCGATCCCGGGCACGGAGTTCGGCGGCCGCGTCATCAGCACCGAGGGCGCCTGGGCGCTCGACTCGCTGCCCGGCCGCCTCGCCGTCGTCGGCGCGGGCGCGTCCGGCGCCGAGATCGCCTCCGCGTACGGCCGGCTCGGCAGCGAGGTCCTGCTGTTCGAGGCGCTCGACCGCGTGCTGCCGACCGAGGACGCCGACATCTCCAAGATCGCCGGCCGCACGCTGGCCAAGCAGAACATGGCCGTCCACACGGGCACGCTCGTGGAGAACGTGCAGTCCGCGGGCGACAAGGTCACGTTCTCCTACGGCGACGAGAACGCCGAGGTCGACTGGCTCGTGATCGCCGCCGGCCGCGGGCCGGACGTCGAGGGCCTCGGCCTCGAGGAGGCCGGCGTCAAGCTCGACGACAACGGGCTGATCGACGTCGACGGCGCGCTCAAGACGTCGGTCAAGGGCGTCTACGCGATCGGCGACCTCGTGCGCGGCCCCGCGCTCGCCCACAAGGCCTCCGACGAGGGCATCATCGCCGTCGAGGACGCCGCCGGGCTCGAGACGCACCCGATCGAGTACATCGACATCCCGCGGGCGACGTTCTGCACGCCGAACGTCGGCTCGTTCGGCCTCACCGAGGAGCAGGCGCGCGAGCAGGGTCTCGACGTCGTCGTCGGCAAGGTCCAGTACGGCGCGGTCGGCGGCGGCACCGTCTACGGCGACCGCACCGGCATGGTGAAGGTGATCGGCGACAAGAAGTACGGCGAGATGGTCGGCGGCCACATCGTCGGCTCGCGCGCCACGGAGCTGATCCAGGAGCTCGTCAACGCGAAGTCGCTCGAGGGCGGGTTCCCGGAGGTCGCGCGCATCATCCACGGTCACCCGACGCTCTCGGAGGCCGTCATGGAGGCCGCGAGGGCCGCCGATGGCTGGCTGATTCACGGTTAGTCGGAGGCGAGCGCTTCTATTTCGACCTGGACTCCCCGGTCGCCTATCTCGCCGCCGAGCGCGTGAACCACGCGCTCGGCGAGGTGCCCGAGTGGGTGCCGGTGCGGCTCGACCCGGTCGGCCCGTTCCGCTGCGCCGAGGAGGTCGCGGCCTACCGCGAGGACTTCGAGCGCGCGGCCCGCGCGCAGGGCGTGCAGCCCGTGCGCTGGCCGGACCCGTTCCCGGCCGACACCGACTGGGCGATGCTGGCCGCGACGTACACGAAGCAGATCGGCCGCGCGGTCGCGTTCAGCCTGGCCGCGTTCCGGCAGGCGTTCGCGGGCGGGCGCGACCTCGGCGAGCGCGACAGCGTGCTGATCGCGGCCGCCGCCTGCGAGCTGCACCCGGCGGCCGTGATCAAGGGCGCCGAGCTGCGCGGCACGCGCGAGCGGCTCGCGGCCGCCAACGAGGCCGCCCGCGCGGCCGGGGTCGTCAGCGTGCCCGCCGTGGTGACCGCCGCCGGCGACGTGATCGAGGTCCCGGCGTGAAGGCGAACCGCGCCTACGAGCTGACCGTGCGGCGCGGCGGCCGCGGCCCGGCGCTGCTCGCGAACGCCGACCGCGTCGACATCGTCGAGGTGGTCGAGATCGACAGCGGCGAGGTCGCGCTGTTCTGGGACACGACGGCGGCCCAGACCGGGCGCCTGGCGCGCGCGCTGAAGGCGGACCTCGCGCAGCTCGACGCCGACGAGTTCATCGCTCGCTGGCGCCGCTTTCAGGTCTGAGCACGCCGTACTCGCCGTCGGGTCCGGGCACGAGCACACCCGTGTGCGACTGGGCCACCCGCCCGAGCGTCGCGATCGCCGCGCCGCCGTCGAGCTCGCCGACGATGTACGGGCACAGGGTGACGACCGGGCGGTCGCGGAACGTGCGGTGCCAGACGCGCTCGACGGCGAGCATCGCCTCGTGGTGCTCGCTCTCGAGGCCGACCGGGAAGCGCCCGTACCAGAGCCCGGTGCAGCCGCGCGCGAGCGCGTCGTCGAGCGCCTGCACCCACGGGCGCGCCGAGTCGTCCGGCGGCGTGTCGAAGTCCATCTCGACGATCACCATCCGGCCCTCGGCCTCGAGACCGGCGACGTCGAGCCCGGCCTCGCTGAGCAGCTCGCGCTCGCGGTCGGCGTCGCCGGGCAGCGCGCGGTGCGCGAGCCACCCGCCGCGACGGGCGCCGAGCGCGAAGAACGACGCGAGCATGTCGGGCAGCTCGTCGAGTCCGCTCAGGAACACCGCCAGGTGCGGGCACGCCTCCGCATCGACTTGCGTCGCGAGGACGCTCTCCCTCATCCCGTCACACCCTACGTCCGCACGAGGGGAAGGTCCAGCGCGACGCGGGTGCCGCGGCCCGGCGCGCTCTCGATCGCCAGCGCCCCGCCGGCCGCGCGCGCCCGCTCGCGCATCACGAACAGGCCGAAGTGACCCTCGCCCGGCACCGCTCCCGGGTCGAATCCGCAGCCGTCGTCGGCGATCGCCAGCTCGAGCCGCCCGCCCGCGACCCGCGCATCGAGCGCGACATGGGTCGCGCCGGCGTGGCGCTCGACGTTCGCGAGCGCCTCGGCGAGCACCCGGATCGCCGCGGCGGCGACGCCGGGCGGCACATCGGGCAGCCGGGCGTCGCCCGCGAGCTCGACGCTCAGGCCGCGGGCGGAGACGCGGTCGCACAGCTCCTCGAGCGCCCGCCGGAGCCCGCCCAGCGGTACCGGCGCGACCATCCCGGTCAGCCGCGACCGGACGATCTCGTGCGCCGAGCGCACCGCCGCGTGCAGCCGCGCCCGGCTCGCCTCGGCGACCTCCGGCGCGGGTGAGGAGTCGAGCAGCGCCAGCTCGCGGATCGCCAGCGACAGGTCCTGCGCGAGCCCGTCGTGGACCTCGACCGCGAGCCGGATCCGCTCGCGCTCGAGCTCGGTGCGCTGCAGCTCCTGGCGCAGCCGCGCCGCCGTGATCCCCGCCGCGAGCAGGTCGCCGAGCAGCCGCAGCACGGCGCCGGCGGTCGCGCCCACGGCGAGCGGCGCGGCGGACGCCCCGATCACCGCGCCGAGCCGGTCGGCGCCGGTGCCGAGCGGGAGCACGAGCCAGTCGTCGGCCGGCGGCGAGAACGGATGCTCGATCAGCCACGCGCCGCGGTCGCGCATCACCAGCGGCGAGTCGCCCTGGACGGCGAACCGCCACGCCTCGTCGTCGAACACGAGCCGCTCGAGCGGCCGCCGCCCGTCGCCGCCCGCGACCGCCAGCCGCTCGAGCACCGGCCGGGCGTCGCTCGGCGGGACGTAGAGGGCGGCGACCTCCAGCGAGAGCGCGTCGCGCATCGCCTCGAGCGCGCCCTCCGCGAGCTCGGGCAGGGTCACGGCGCTCACCAGCGCGCGGGCGATCCGCCCGACCGCGCCGAGGCCGCTGCGCACCTCAGCGGTGAGAGCTGGCTCGGTGCCCACGGTCACGGCCTACGCTACCGTCGCGGTGCGATGGCGGTCCAGGTGCTCCTCGCAGACGATCATCAGCTCATGCGCGAGGGCACCGCGGCGCTGCTCGGCGCCGACGACCGGATCGAGGTCGTCGGGCTCGCGCGCAACGGCCGCGAGGCGCTGGCGCAGGCCGAGCGGCGGCGGCCGGACGTCGTCCTGCTCGACATCAACATGCCGGTGCTCGGCGGGCTCGAGGCGTGCGCGCGGCTGCGCGAGAGCGGCCCGGACGCCCCGGAGGTGCTGATGCTCACCGTGTCCGACGAGGAGCCCGACCTGTACGCGGCGCTGCGCGTCGGCGCGGCCGGCTACCTGACCAAGGACGTGCCGCCGGCCGAGCTGATCGAGGCCGTGCTGGCGGTCGCGCGCGGCGAGCCGCGGATCGCGCCGGCGATGGCGAGCCGGATGCTCGCGGAGCTCGGCCGCGCCGGACCGCCGCCCGACCCGCTGGCGGCGCTCAGCGAGCGCGAGCGCGACGTGCTGGCCTTGCTCTCCGAGGGCCTGCGCAACCGCGAGATCGCCGAGCGGCTGGTGATCAGCGAGGCGACCGTGAAGACCCACGTCCGGCACGTGCTCGAGAAGCTGCGGTTCCGCAACCGGGCCGAGGCGGCGGCCTTCGCGGCCCGGCATCTCACGTGACCGCCTCGGCCAGCCGGCGCAGTCCGCTCGTCATCCGCGAGCGCGCCTCCGTCGACGGGATCGCGAGCGCGTCGGCGACCTCGGCGACCGAGTAGCCGGCGAGCCGCGCGAGCGCCACGGCCTCGCGATCGCCGGCGCGCAGCGGTGCGAACGCCGGATGCGGCGCCGTCCGCACCGCCTGCAGGACCGCGCTCTCGACCAGCGACCGCGCGTCCGCCCGGGCGCGGCCGGCGACGGCCTCGCGCAGCACCTCGTGCGCGACGTCCTCGGCGGCGCCCGCGTCGGCCGCGGCGGCGAGCGCGGCGCCGTACACGCGCGGCGCGCTCGCGTCGATGAACGCCGCCATCCGTCTCCTCGTCCGGTTCAGCACGGGCCGATGCTCCCAGTGGCGGCCCGCCCCGCCATCGCCCCGATTGGCGAAAGCGCATCGTCCGAACGGATGATCGTGCGCGACCCGCTCGCACTTGCGATGAGCTCTCAGAAAGGGCTGATTTGCAGGGAGAATTATATCCGTTGCCGCGGGAGCTGCGTAACAGCTGGCACCTCTACCCAAGGAGCCTGCCAAATGCGCAGAACCCCCCTCATCGGCGCGGCGACGACCGCCGCGCTCGTCGCCGGAGCGCTCGCCGTCGGCGGCGTCTTCGGCTCGAGCCACCGCGAAGCGCCGCGGATCATGCTCGACCCCGCGGCCGACAACACGGACGTCTACGCGTTCACGGCGCGCGACGCGCCCGGCAGCCTCACGGTGGTCGCGAACTGGATCCCGCTCGAGGAGCCCGCCGGCGGCCCGTACTTCGGCAAGCTCGATCCGCGCGCCCGCTACTACGTGAAGATCGACAACACCGGCGACGGCGTCGAGGACGTCGCGTACCGCTGGGACTTCAAGCAGCGCTTCCGCAACCCGGACTCGTTCCTCTACGCCGCGCCGCAGGTCACGTCGGTCGACGACCCGGACATCAACTTCGTCCAGACGTACGACCTCTACCGCGAGACGTACCGCGACGGGCGCAAGACCGGCAGCCGCCGGATCGCGTCCGACAAGCCGGTCGCCCCGGACAACGTCGGCCCGAAGACGATCCCCAACTACGAGCCCGTGTGGCTCGGCGCCGTGTCGCCGCTCGCCGGCGGCGGCAAGACGTTCGTCGGACCGGCCGACGACGCGTTCTTCGTCGACCTCGGCGCGGTCTTCGACGGCATCAACATCGACGCACCGGGCCGCCCGAACATCGGCCTCGGCAATCAGGGCGGCGGCAAGGACGACGTCTCCAGCTACAACACGCACTCGTTCGTCCTGCAGGTCCCCGAGTCCGAGGTGACGCGCGACGGCAAGTCCGTCCGCGACGCCAAGTCCGGCAACGCCAACGTCGGCGTCTGGGCGACCACCGAGCGCCGGCGCGTCGTGGTCCGCCCGCGCGCGTCGCGCAAGCAGCGCGTGTCCGCACCGCTGGGTGCAGGTCTCGCGGCTCGGCCACCCGCTGATCAACGAGGTGATCAACCCGATCGGCAAGAAGGACAAGTACAACCGCACGTCGCCCCGCCAACGACGCGGCGAACTTCGGCAAGTTCGCGCTCAACCCGGAGCCGGCGCGCCTGCTGAACGCGCTGTTCGGCCTCGGCGTGAAGACCACGAACCGGACCGACATCGTCCAGGCGCTGCTGACCGGCGTGCCCGGGCTGACGCAGATCGGCAACAAGCCGGCTGCCGCCGACACGCTCAAGCTGAACCTGGGCGTGCCGCCCGCCGCGACCGAGAACCGGTTCGGCGTCCTCGCCGGTGACGTTGCCGGGTTCCCGAACGGCCGCCGGCTCGCCGACGACGTCGTCGACATCGAGCTGCGGGTGATCGCCGGCGCGCTGCTGCCGGCCGACCAGGGCGGCAAGCAGATCCCGCTCGGCGACGGCGTCGACCGCAACGACAAGGCGTTCCGGTCGTCGTTCCCGTACGTCGCGCTCCCGACCGACGGGCTGACCGGCACGACGAAGCGCACGGAGCCGCCGCACGCCCCGGTCCCGCAGCCCCCGACCGGAGGCTGATCGGCATGCGAGCCCGCCGCCTGGCCGCCGTCGCCCTGACGTTCGCCGTCGCGATCGCCGTGTTCGCGGCGACGCGGGGCGACGAGCGGGCGGCGGCGGGCCCGCCGACCACCGGCGCCGCCGCACTCGACGCCCGCCGCGCCGCGAGCACCGACGAGCAGCTGCGCACCCTGCAGCAGTCGTCCGCGCCGGCGCCGCGCGCGAGGCCGAGCTCGCGGCCGCCTATCTCCAGAAGGCGCGCGAGACCGGCGACCCGAGCTTCTACGCCCGCGCCGACGGAGTGCTCGCGCGAGCGCTCGAGCAGGGGCCGGACGACCCGGCCGAGCTGGTCGAGGCGAGCGGGCTCGCCGCCGGCCGCCACGACTTCCGCGGCGCGCTGCGCCTGGCCCGCCGCGCCACCGCGCTCGCGCCCGACGACTCCGGCGGCGCCGCGGTGCTCGTCGACGCGCTCGTCGAGCTCGGGCGCTACAGGGCCGCCGAGCGCGTGCTGCAGCGCGCGGTCGACCGCAAGCCGAATCTCGCGCGCGTACGCCCGCGTCGCCTACCTGCGCGAGCTGCACGGCGACCTGCCCGGCGCTGCCGCCGCGCTGCGGCTCGCGATCGCGGCCGGCGGCTCGACGCGCGAGAACGGCGCCACGGTGCGGGTGCTGCTCGGCGACGCTCGAGCTGGCGCGCGGCCGGCTCGGCGCCGCGGACCGCGCGTACCGGGCGGCGCTGGCCGAGGTGCCGCGCCTGCCCGCCGCGGCGGCCGGGCGTCGCCCGCCTGGCCGCGCGCGAGGGACGCCTGGCGCAGGCGATCGCCGGCCTGCGGCGGATCGTCCGGCGGCTGCCGCTGCCCGAGCACGTGATCGCGCTCGGCGAGGCCGAGCTCGCCGCCGGCCGGCGCCGCCGCGGCGCGGCGCACGCTCGCGCTGGTCGGAGTCCAGCAGCGGCTGCTCGACGGCGCCGGGGTGAACGCCGACACCGAGCTCGCCGTCTTCCACGCCGACCACGGCGACGCCGCAACAGGCGCTGCGGCTCGCCCGGCGGTCGTGGCGGGCGGCCCCGAGCGTGCGCTCCGCCGACGCGCTCGGCTGGGCGCTGACCCGCAGCGGAGACCCCCGCGGCGGGCTGCGCTGGGCGCGCCGCGCGCTGCGCCTCGGGTCGCTCGACCCCGCGTTCCGCTTCCACGCCGGCGCAGCCGCGCTGGCGGCGGGCCGGCGCGCCGAGGGACGGCGCCAGCTCCGGATCGCGCTCGCGCACGGCCTCGACGCCCATCCGTGGCAGGCCGCACGCGCGCGGCGCGCGCTGGAGGAGCGGTCATGAGGCGCGCGCTCGTCGCGGCCGTGGTCGCCCTCGCGCTGCTGGCGGTGCTGCCGGCGGCGGCCGCCGCCCATCCGCTGGGCAACTTCTCCGTCAACCATCTCGCCGAGGTGTCGATCTCGGCGGACGCGGTCGAGGTCCGCTACCTGCTCGACGAGGCGGAGATCCCCACCTTCCAGCAGCGCGACGTCGCCGCCGCCGAGCTGCTGCGACGCAAGCGCGCCGAGGCCGAGCGCCGGCTCGTGCTCACCGTCGACGGGCGCCGCGTGCCGCTGCGCCTGGCCGGCCGGCCGCTGCTCACCCACCCGCCCGGCAGCGGCGGCCTGCGCACGACACGCGTCGAGCTGCCGCTGGCGGCGAAGGTCCGCGACCCGCGACGGGTCGGCCTGCGCGACGGCACCTTCCCGGGGCGCGTGGGCTGGCGCGCGATCGTGGCCCGCCCGGGGCGCGGGACGGCGGTGCGCTCGAGCGCGCCGTCCGGCGACCCCACCGACGGCCTGCGGCGCTATCCGGAGGACCTGCTCGAGAGCCCGGCCGACGTGCGGGCCGCGACGTTCACCGTCGCGCCCGGCGCCGGGACGCTCGACGCGCCGGACGCCCGCGAGGGCGGGGCCGCGGACGGGCGAGGACCCGTTGACCGCGGCGTTCACGGCCGCCGCGGCCGGCGAGTCGACGCTCGTGCTGCTGCTGCTCGCGGCGTTCGCCTGGGGCGCGCTGCACGCGCTCTCGCCGGGCCACGGCAAGGCGATGGTGGCCGCCTACCTCGTCGGCGTCCGCGGAACCGCGCGCCACGCCGTGGCGCTCGGGGCGACCGTGACGATCGCCCACACGGCGGGCGTGTTCGCGCTCGGCGGCGTGGCCGTCGGGCTGTCGGCGTACGTGCTGCCCGAGGACCTGTATCCGTGGCTGAGCCTCGTGTCCGGGCTGCTCGTGCTCGGCGTCGGCGCCGCGGTGCTGCGCGGCCGCCTGCGGCACCGCCATCACCATCACCACGGCCACCACCATCACCACCACCACGATCACCCGGAGCGGCTCTCGTGGCGCAGCCTGATCGCGCTGGGCGGGTCGGCCGGCCTGATCCCCTGCCCGTCCGCGCTCGTCGTGCTGCTCGCCGCGCTCACGCAGGGCCAGGTGGCGCTCGGGCATGCTGCTGATCGTCGCCTTCAGCGCGGGCCTGGCCGCCACGCTCACCGCGCTCGGCCTCGCCGTCGTGCTCGCGGCGCGGACGATCGGCCGCGCGCGGCTGCCGGGGCGCGCGGTCGCCGCACTGCCGACCGCGTCGGCCGTCCTGATCGTCGGCGTCGGGGTCGTGCTCACCGTCCAGGCGCTGCCGCAGGTGGCCTGAATTGCATCCAGTGATCCGCAACTGCGGGTCGCGCGCAGATGGGGCGAACAATCGCCGAGCGGGAGCGGCGAACAACACGAAAGGCTCGGAATGACCGTTCCCCACGAGACGCGGCCGCTCGCTCCGTTGAGCGTCGAGGCTGCCGTCACCACCCTGCGCATCCGCGGGATGCGCGTGTCCGCCGCGCGGCGCCTCGTGCTCGAGGCCCTGTTCGCCGCCGAAGGCCCCGTGAGCGCGGAGGCGATCGCCGCCGGGCTCGGCGGCCGCCTCCCGGCGTCAGACCTCGCGTCGGTGTACCGCAACCTCGACACGCTCGAGGAGATCGGCCTGGCGCGGCACGTCCACGCCGGCCACGGACCCGGCCTCTACGCGCTCAGCCGCGGGGCCGGCTACGCCGCCTGCGAGGGCTGCGGCGCGCACGTGACGCTGCCCGACGCCGGTCGTCGCCCGGATCGCCGCCGTCGTGCACGCGGCGTGCGGCTACCAGGCGTCGCTCAGCCACTTCCCGATCGCCGGGCGCTGCCCGGACTGCGAGGTGCAGCATGCACATTCCTGACGGGTTCCTGACGCCCGAGGTCGCGGCCGCCTGCGCCGTCCCGGCGGTCGCCGCGGTCGCGTACGGCCTGCACCGCGCCGGCACCGATCTCGACGAGCGGCGCGTGCCGCTGCTGGGCGTCACCGCCGCGTTCGTGTTCGCGGCCCAGATGCTCAACTTCCCGGTCGCGGGCGGGACGAGCGGTCACTTCCTCGGCGCCGCGCTCGCCGCGGTCGCTGCTCGGGCCCTGGCTCGCCTGTCTCGTGCTCGCGGTGGTGCTCGGCGTCCAGGCGTTCATGTTCGCCGACGGCGGGATCACCGCCCTCGGCGCGAACGTGCTGAACATGGGCGTGCTCGGCGGCCTGCTCGCCGGCGGGGTGATCGCCGCCGCCCGCGCGCTCGCCGGCCGCACACCCGCGCGTGCTGCTCGGCGCGGCGGCCGCGGGCGCCTGGCTCGCCGTGATGGCCGGCGCCGCGGCGACGTCGCTCGAGCTGGCGCTGTCGGGCACGGTGCCGCTCGCCACCGTGCTGCCGGCGATGCTCGGCGTGCACGCGGCGATCGGCATCGGCGAGGCCGTGATCACCGTCTCGGCGGTCGCCGCGGTGCTCGCCGCGCGGCCCGATCTGCTGGGCCTTCCGGCCCGCACCTTCGATCCCGTCCCGGCGTGATCATGCTGCGCTTCACGCTCGTGGCGCTCGTCCTCGCCGTCGGCCTCGCCACCGTCGTCTCGCCGTTCGCGTCGCCGTCGCCCGACGGGCTCGAACGCGTCGCCGCCGACAGCGCGTTCCTCGACCGCGGTCGCGCGCACCCGATCCAGGAGGACGCGCCCGCGCCCGACTACGCCGTCCCGGGCGTCACCGACGCACGCGTGGCGACCGGACTCGCCGGGCTGGCCGGCACCGTCGCCGTGTTCGCCGCCGGGCTCGCCGTCGCCGCGCGTCGTCAGACGGCGAACATGACCACGTACGCGCCGGGGCTCGCGGGCGATCCCGCGAGCCCCGTCCACCGGCTCGACCCGCGCGCGAAGCTGATCGGGCTGACCGGCGTGACGCTCGTCGCCGTCTCCACGCCGCTGCACGCGTGGCCGGCGTTCGTCGCGTGCGCCCTCGCGCTGGTGGCGATCGCCGCGCTCGCGCGCGTGCGCGCGGCGACGGTCTGGCGCGCGGCCGGCTGGTGCTGCCGGCCGTCCTGTGCGTCGCCGCGCTCGTGCCGTTCATGCGCGCGGGCGGCGCCCGCGTCGACCTCGGCCCGATCACCGTCTCGGCGGCGGCCTGGCGACCTTCGCCACCGTCGCGGCCAAGGCCGCGCTCGGCACCGGCGGCGCGGTGCTGCTGAGCGCCACGACGGCGGTGCCGGACGTGCTGGCGGCGCTCGAGCGCCTGCGCGCCCCGCGGCTGCTGGTGCTGATCGCCGCCGGCATGTACCGCTACCTGTTCGTGGTCGCCGGCGAGGTGAGCCGGACGCGCGCAGCGCTGGCGGCGCGTGCCTACCGCCCGCGCAACGCGCTGCAGGCGGCCGCGATCGGGCGCGCGGCCGGCGCGCTGTTCCTGCGCAGCTACGCCCGCGGCGAGCGGGTGCACGTCGCGATGCTCGCGCGCGGCTACCGGGGCACGGTGCCGCGCCTGCGGCAACTCGCGCTCAGACGTGCCGACGCGGTCTTCCTCGGGCTGCTGGCAGCCTGCGCTCGTGCCGGTGCGGGTCGCGGCGGAGACGGGCCTGTGAGCTGCGCGATCCACGCCCGCGACCTGCGCTTCCGCTACGCCGACGGGACCGCCGCGCTCGCGGGCGTCGACCTCGACGTCGAGCACGGCGAGCGCGTCGCCGTGCTCGGGCCGAACGGCGCCGGCAAGACCACGCTGATGCTGCACCTGAACGGCCTGCTGAAGGGCGAGGGCCGGCTCGAGGTCGCGGGCCTGCGCGTGGGCTCGGACGACGCCGGCGAGCTGCGCGCACGGGTCGGGCTGGTGTTCCAGGACCCGGACGACCAGCTGTTCATGCCCAGCGTCGAGGAGGACGTCGCCTTCGGGCCGCTCAACCTCGGCTGCTCGCGCGCCGAAGCGCAGGCGCGAACCGCCGCGGCGCTCGCCGCGGTGGGGATGGAGGGCGTCGCCGCGCGCGCGCCGCACCAGCTCTCGCTCGGCCAGCGCCGGCGCGTGGCGATCGCCACCGTGCTGGCGATGCGAGCCCGCGCTGCTCGTGCTCGACGAGCCGTCGGCGAACCTCGACCCGCGGGCGCGCCGCGAGCTGCTGGAGGTGCTCGGCGCGCTCGAGCAGACGTTGCTCGTGGTCACGCACGACCTGCCGTTCGCGGCGGCGCTGTGCGAGCGCGCGCTGATCCTGTCCGGCGGGACGCTGCGTCGCCGACGGCGCCTGCCGCGAGCTGCTCGCGGACGCGGCGCTGCTCGAACAGCACGCGCTCGAGCTGCCCGAGGGCTTCGCTCTCGACCGGCTTCGCAGCCTAGGCACTCAGCTACGCTTCCGGCATGGCCGACGTCGCGATGCCCCGCCTGTCCGACTCCATGGAGGAGGGCACGATCCTCAAGTGGCTGAAGTCCGACGGGGACGAGGTCAAGCGCGGCGAGGAGCTCGTCGAGATCGAGACCGACAAGGCCAACATGACCTACGAGGCCGACCAGGACGGGCCGCTCGAGATCGTGGCCCAGGAGGGCGACACGCTGCCGGTCGGCGGCACGATCGCCCGCATCGGCGGCGGCTCGGCGAGCGGCGGCGGCGGCGGCAGCGAGCAGGAGCCGCAGGCCGCGGCTCCGAGCGCGAGGCAGCGGCGGCGCCGAGGACGCCGAGGAGGAAGCCGAGGGCGGCGGCACCACCACGGCCGAGGAAGGCGAGGAGGAGCCGCCGGCGACGAGAACGGCAACGGCGCCTCGGCGCAGCCCAGCGCGCCCGCGCCGGCGGCCGAGGAGGGCGGCAACGGCCGCGTCAAGGCCTCGCCGATCGCGCGCCGGATGGCGCGCGAGCTCGGCCTCGAGCTGAGCGGCGTCAAGGGCAGCGGCCCGGGCGGCCGGATCGTCAAGGCCGACGTCGAGGCGGCGTCCAAGAGCGGCGGCGCGCAGGCGCGCTCCGGCCGAGCAGCAGGCCGAGGAGCCGCAGCGGGCACCGGCCCCGCCGGCCGTCGTCGGGCGACGCCGGCAGCGGCAAGGGCGAGACCGAGACGCAGGACCTCACCCGGCTGCAGCAGACGGTCGCGCGCCGGATGGCCGAGTCGAAGGCGACCGCGCCGGAGTTCGTCCTCAACATCGACGTCGAGATGGACAAGGCCGTCGAGCTGCGCAAGCAGCTCAAGGCGGCGGCGCCCGAGGGCACCGCGGTCCCGTCGTTCAACGACTTCGTCGTCAAGGCCTCGGCGCTCGCGCTGCGCGACTTCCCGCGCGCCAACGGCGCCTACCGCGACGGCAAGTTCGAGCTCTACTCGCGCGTCAACGTCGGCGTGGCGGTGGCGGGCCAGGACGCGCTCGTGGTCCCGACCGTGTTCGACGCCGACAGCAAGTCGCTCGGCCAGATCGCGACCGACGCGCGCACGCTCGCCGGCCGCGTCCGCGAGGGCAAGATCACGCCGCCCGAGCTCTCCTCCGGCACCTTCACCGTCTCGAACCTCGGCATGTTCGGCATCCAGAGCTTCGTGGCGATCATCAACTCGCCGCAGGCCGCGATCCTCGCGGTCGGCGCGATGGCCCCGACGCCGGTCGTCGCGCGACGGCGAGGTCACGGTCCGCCAGATCATGCGGCTCACGCTCGCCTGCGACCACCGGATCCTCTACGGCGCCGACGCCGCGGAGTTCCTCGGCCGCATCCGCGAGCGGCTCGAGAACCCGCTCGCTGCTCGCGGCCTCTAGGGCGCCGCGCGGTACTCGCTGTTCGGGATCTGCTCGGTGTCGCGCGTGACGCCGGGCGGCGACTGCGCGGTGCTGACGAACACGCAGCGGGCGCGCTGCGGCTCGGCGGTCGCGGCGCAGGCGCGGAAGTAGTCGGGCTCGAGCCGCCGCAGGTCGACGGGGCCGCGCAGCTCGGCGTGCGCCGCCGCGGCGGCCGCCCGCTCGGCGCCCTCGGCCGCCTGCAGCGCCGGCCGGTGCACGAGGCCGCCCGCGAGCAGCAGCGCGGTGACCGCGACGAGCAGCCACGTGCCCGCGTAGTCGGACGCGATCATGCGCGGCAGGTCGGGCCGGCGGCGCCGCAGCAGCAACCCGCAGGCGGGCGCGAAGACGGCCACCGCGACGATGTTGAAGAAGCCCGCGAGCAGCAGGCCGCCGTAGAAGCCGGAGCCCTCGCCGGCGAACGGCAACGTGGCGAGCAGAACGGCGTCGACGACGGTCAGCGCGGCGAACGCGGGCCACTGCCACGCTCCCCGTAGGCGCCAGCGCAGGCGCCGTGCCCACAGCCGCTCGGCCTGTTGCACCACCCCAGGGTAAACCCGCATGCCTTACCCTTCCGGCCAAGTTCACGCCGCCCGCAGCCGGAGATCCCGGGCCGGCGGCGCCAGGTGGCGCAGGCCGGCGATCCCGGACGCGCCCATTGAAAGAGGAAAGGGTGAAGCACGCCAGATGGCGACCGAAACCGCTCAGAACACGGTCCCGCCGGACGTATCCGAGCACCTGACCATCGAGGATCGGGTCGGCCTGCTGCGCGCCATGCTCATGATGCGCGGCATCGAGGAGCGGGCGATGACGCTGTACCGCCAGGGCAAGGTGCCCGGCTCGTTCTACGACGGCTTCGGCCAGGAGGCCGTCTCGGCCGGCGCGACGTGGGCGATGGCGGGCCACGACCGGCTCTGCATCCTCCACCGCGACCTCGCCGCGCACGTGATCCGCGGCGTCCCGCCGGAACGGATCTTCGCGCAGTACATGGGCCGCGACGACGGCATCACCGGCGGCCGCGACGGCAACGTGCACTTCGGCGACCGCACGGTCGGCTGCGTCGGCATGGTCTCGATGCTGCCCGACATGATGATCGTCGCCGCCGGGCTGGCGATGGCGTTCAAGATGCGCGGCGAGCAGCGCGTGGCGCTGACCTGGTTCGGCGACGGCTCGACGTCGCGCGGGGACTTCCACGAGGCGATGAACTGGGCCGGCGTGCAGAAGCTGCCGGTCATCTTCATCCTCGAGAACAACCAGTACGCGTACTCGACGCCGCTCGCGCAGCAGTTCGCGGTCGACCCCGTCGAGCGCGCCGCGGCCTACGGCTTCCCGGGCTTCAAGGTCGACGGCAACGATCCGGAGGCGATGTTCGAGGCCACGCGCAAGGCGCGCGAGCGGGCGCTGGCCGGCGAGGGCCCGACGCTGCTCGAGGCCGTCACCATGCGCATGCACGGCCACGCCGCGCACGACGACATGAAGTACGTGCCGAAGGCGCAGATCGAGGAGTGGCGCGCGAAGGACCCGATCGACCGCCAGGTGCGGCGGCTCGAGGCGCTCGACGTCGACGTGCAGGCGCTGCGCGACAGCGTCAAGGCCGAGATCGACACCGCGGTCGAGCAGGCGCTGAAGTCGCCGATGCCCGACCCGAACACCGCCACCGACCGCCTGTTCGCGGACGAGCCGGCGCTGCTCGAGGACGGCAACGGCCCCTGGTCCGGCTTCGCGTCGAAGGAGGCGTGACCGTGCCGACCATGACCTACCTGCAGGCGATCTCGGACGCGATGCGCGAGGAGATGCGCGCCGACGAGCGCGTGTTCCTGATGGGCGAGGACATCGGCGTCTTCGGCGGCGCGTTCAAGGTGACCGACGGCTTCATCGACGAGTTCGGCGCGGTGCGCGTGATGGACACGCCGCTGGCCGAGTCGGCGATCATCGGCACCGCGGTCGGCGCGGCCGTCGAAGGCCTGCGGCCGATCGCCGAGATGCAGTTCTCCGACTTCATCTCGTGCGGCTTCGACCAGCTCATCAACGTCGCCGGCAAGATGTTCTACCGCCAGGGGCTCTCGGTGAACATCACCGTCCGCCTGCCCTCCGGCGGCGGCTTCTCCGGCGGCCCGTTCCACTCGCAGAACCCCGAGGCGTGGTTCATGCACTCGCCCGGGCTGAAGGTCGTCGCGCCGTCGACGGCCGAGGACGCGAAGGGGCTGCTGATCTCCGCCGTGCGCGACCCGAACCCGGTCGTGTACATGGAGCACAAGCACCTCTACCGGCGCATCAAGGGCGAGGTGCCCGAAGGTTCCTACGAGACGCCGTTCAGCGCCCGCGTGGCGCGCGAGGGCAGCGACCTCGTCGTGATCGCCTACGGCGCGATGGTGCACACCGCGCTCGAGGCGACCGAGGACATCGACGGCGCCTCGATCGAGGTGCTCGACCTGCGCTCGCTCGTGCCGCTCGACGAGGAGGCGATCCTCGCGTCCGTGCGCAAGTGCTCGAAGGTCGTGATCGTCGACGAGGCGAACGCGACCTGCGCGGCGGGTGCGCAGGTGGCGGCGGTGATCGCCGAGCGCGGCTGGGAGGACCTCGACGGGCCGGTCGTGCGCGTGGCGACGCCCGACGTGCCGATCCCGTTCTCGCCGACGCTCGAGCAGGCGGTCCTGCCCCAGGTCGACGACGTGAGGGAGGCGTGCCGTGAGCTCCTCGAGTACTGAGCAGCTGGTCGACGTCACGATGCCCCAGATGGGGGTCTCGGTGGCGGAGGGCACCGTCGTCGAGTGGAAGAAGCGCGTCGGCGACTGGGTCGAGGCCGACGAGATCATCGCCTCGATCTCGACCGACAAGATCGACACCGACGTCGAGGCGCCGGCCACGGGCCGCGTGCAGGAGGTCATCGTCGAGGTCGGCACGACCGTCGACGTCGGCGCCGTGCTGGCGCGGATCGCCACCGACGCCCGGCCGGGCGAGCCGCACGTGAGCGAGAACGGATCCTCGGCGGGCGGTACGAGCGAGGCCGACGCCGCGCTCGAGGCGCCCGGCGAGGCCGGTGAGCTGTCCGGCGACGCCGAGGTGTGCGCCGCCGCCGAAGCCCGCCGCGCGGGCCGCGGCGCTACTCGCCGGTGGTGATGCGGATCGCGGCCGAGCACGGCGTCGACCTCGAGCAGGTCGAGGGCACCGGGCCGCAACGGCCGCGTGCGCAAGCAGGACGTGCTCGCGTTCGTCGAGTCCGGCGGCGGCGGCGGCGCGGAGGAGCCGCCGATGCACATCGAGAGCCCGTACCGGCCCGACGCGCCGGCGCCGGCGAAGACGCGCAAGCCGCGCTTCGGCGGCCGCGAGGAGGACGCGCCGGCGCCCGCGCCGGCCGCCGCCGGCGGCCACAGCGCCCCGCTGTCGCGCATGCGGCAGGCGATCGGCGACCGCATGGTGCAGTCGCTGCAGACGGCCGCGACGTGCACGACGATCGTCGAGGCCGACCTGTACCGGATCGAGGCGGCGCGGGCCAAGAGCGGCCTGACGTACCTGCCGTACATGGCGCGGGCCGCGATCGAGGTGCTCGCCGAGTACCCGGCGCTGAACGCGACGCTCGAGGACGGCACGCTGACGACGTACGACGGCGTGCACCTCGGCATCGCGGTCTCGCTCGGCTCGGGCGGCCTGATCGTGCCGGTCATCCGCGACGCGCAGGAGCTCTCGGTCGAGGGCCTGGCCGCGCGCATCAAGGACCTGGCCAAGCGCGGGCGGGCGAACCAGCTCAGCCCCGACGAGGTCCAGGGCGGCACGTTCACGATCACGAACCCGGGCGGCTTCGGCTCGATCATCGCGACGCCGGTGATCAACCAGCCGCAGGTCGCGATCCTCGACACCGAGGCGGTCGTCAAGCGCCCGGTGGTGCTGACGGACGAGCTCGGGAACGACTCGATCGCGATCCGCCCGATGACGTATCTCTGCATGTCCTGGGACCACCGCGCGCTCGACGGCGCGCTCGCCGCGCAGTTCCTCAGCGCGCTGCGCAAGAAGCTCGAGTCCTGGCCGATTAGCTAGGGCAGGTCTGACGGACACCCGCCCCGCGCCGCAACCCGGCACGGGGCGGGGCAGATCTCCCCGTTCCCGTACCATCGAAGGCATGTGCCGAGCTGTGGACTTGCCACCTGGGCCGGGTCGAGTACCGCGAGGCGGCGGCGCTGCAGGAGCGCCTGCGCACCCGCGTCCAGGCCGGTGAGCTGCCCGACCTGCTGCTGCTGCTCGAGCACCCGGCCGTCTACACGCTCGGCCGCCGCTCCGAGCCCGGGGACCTGCCGCTGAGCGAGGACTTCCTGAACGCCCAGGGCATCGACGTCGTGCGCACCGAGCGCGGCGGCAAGCTGACCTTCCACGGCCCCGGGCAGCTCGTCGGCTACCCGGTCATGCACGTGCCGAACGTGCGCGAGTACGTCGAGACGATGGAGCGCGCGCTGGTCGACGCGATCGGCGAGGCCGGCGTCCCCGCGCGGATCCGCGACGGCCGCGAGTACACCGGCGTCTGGGCGGGCGAGCGCAAGGTCGCGTCGATCGGCATCCACGTCTCCCGCCGCGTGTCGATCCACGGCTTCGCGGTCAACGTCGACAACGACCTGACGCCGTTCGAGTGGGTCGTGGCCTGCGGCCTCGCCGACGTGCACATGACGTCGCTGCGCGCGGAGGGGTCGGCGGAGACCGTCGACTGCTTCCGCAAGCGCGCCGGCGCCGCGTTCGCGCGCGCCTTCGGGCGCCGCCAGCGGCTGGTGACGCCGGCGCGGATCGGCGCCGCGCGCGCCCCGGTCGGCGCCTGATGGAGCTCGGGCTCTCGACCTTCCCGGTCGACGACGGGATCGCGCCCGCCGAGCTCGGCCGCGCGGCCGAGGCCGCCGGCTTCCGGGCGCTGTTCTTCGCCGAGCACACGCACATCCCGGCCAGCGTGGCCGCGGGCGGCCTCGGTCGCCGCTACTGGCACACGCACGACCCGTTCGTCGCGCTGGCCACGGTCGCGCAGGCGACCGCGACGCTGCGGCTCGGCACCGGCATCCTGCTCCTCACCCAGCGCGACCCGATCATCACGGCGCGCGCGGTCGCGTCGCTCGACCGGCTCTCGGGCGGGCGCTTCGAGCTCGGGATCGGCGCGGGCTGGAACTTCGAGGAGCTGCGCAACCACGGCACCGACCCGCACCGGCGCTTCTCGCTCATGCGCGAGCGCGTGCAGGCGATGAAGGCGATCTGGACGCAGGACGAGGCGTCGTTCGAGGGCGAGCACGTGCGCTTCGAGCGGATCCTCTGCTGGCCGAAGCCGCTGCAGGACCCGTACCCGCCGGTGCTGATCGGCGGGCTCGGCGAGAAGGTGCACGACCGCGTCCTGGACTACGGCGACGGCTGGCTGCCGAACCGGCTGGCGCCGCAGGACCTGGCGCCGCGCGTCGCCGCCCTGCGCGAGCGCGCCGGCCGGCCACGTGCCGGTGACGTACTTCGGCGCGGCGCCCGAGCACCTCGAGGCGCTCGCCGAGGCCGGCGTGGACCGCGCGCTGATCTCCGTGCCGCCGGGCCCGGCGGACAGCGTGCTGCCGTTCGTGGAGCGGCATGCCGAGCTTGTCGCGAGCCTCCGCTGAGGAGCGCCTGGCGGCGGCGCGCGTGGGCCGCCTGGCGACGGTGACGGCGGACGGCGAGCCGCACCTGGTGCCGGTCTGCTTCGCGCTCGCCGGCGGCCGGATCGTCACGGCGGTCGACGCGAAGCCGAAGGCCACGCGCGCGCTGCGGCGGCTCGACAACGTGCGCGCCACGGGCCGCGCGAGCCTGCTCGTGGACCACTACGAGGAGGACTGGGCGCGGCTGTGGTGGGTGCGGGTCGACGGCCCGGCCGCGGTCGTGGAGCCCGACGGCGACGCCATGGCCGCGCTCGCCGCCAAGTACGAGCAGTACCGCGCGCAAGCGCCGGCGGGCCCCGTGATCGCGCTGCAGCCGGAGCGCTGGCGCTCCTGGATACCCTTCGGAGAGTGACCGTCGAGCGCCTGCACGTGACCCGCTCCCGCTCGAACCCGGGCGGCATGGACGTCTCGAAGGTGCTCGGGACCGAGACGCTGCCGTTCCGCAGCCGCAAGCCGCGCTGGTTCAAGGTCCCGCCGCCCGGCGGTGAGGCCTACCGCGCGCTCGACCGCATGATCAAGGACGAAGGGCTGCACACGGTCTGCCAGGAGGCGGCGTGCCCGAACGTCGGCGACTGCTGGGAGCGCGGCACCGCCACGTTCATGATCCTCGGCGACACCTGCACGCGCCGCTGCGGCTTCTGCAACGTCAAGACCGGCAAGCCGACCTTCAACGACCCGCTCGAGCCGCTGCGCGTCGCGCGCAGCGTGGCCAAGATGGGCCTGCGCCACGCGGTCGTGACCTCGGTCGACCGCGACGACCTGCCCGACTACGGCGCGCACGCCTGGGTCGGCACGATCCGCTCGATCCGGATGCAGGCGCCGTGGTGCAAGATCGAGTGCCTGACGCCGGACTTCCGCGGCGAGGAGATGCCGCTCGCGAAGGTGATCGCCGAGCGCCCCGACGTGTTCAACCACAACGTCGAGGTCGCGCCGCGGCTCTACCCGGTCGCCCGCCGCGGCTCGCGCTGGGAGCGCTCGCTGCGCGTCCTGCGTAACGCGAAGGAGATGGGCGGCGACGAGGTGACCACGAAGTCGGGCCTGATGGTCGGCTTCGGCGAGACGCACGACGAGATGGTCGACGCGTTCGGCCAGCTGCGCGAGCAGGGCGTCCAGGTGCTCACCGTCGGCCAGTACCTGCGGCCGACCGAGCGCCACCTGCCGGTCGTCCGCTACTGGGACCCCGAGGAGTTCAAGGCGCTCGAGCTCGCGGCGCTCGACCTCGGGTTCGAGCACGTCGCCGCCGGCCCGCTCGTGCGGTCGAGCTACCACGCGGACGAGCACGTGCCGCAGGCGCGCCCGGGCGTCGGACCGCTCGCCGTCAGCAGTTGAGTGTTCCCGCTCCGCGACAACATCCCGACTGAGCACTTCCCGTTCGTCACGGTCGCGCTGATCGCGATCAACGTGTTCGTCTACTTCTTCCTGCAGGACGGGCTGTGGGAGCTGCCGCAGGGCGGCCTCGGCGGCGACTGGACGGTGACCGAGTACGCCGCCGTGCCGTGCGAGCTGACCTCCGACTGCTCGAACCCGCCCGGCTACCCGTCACCGCTCGTGACGCTGTTCACGGCGATGTTCATGCACGGCAGCCTGCTCCACCTCGGCGGCAACATGCTGTTCCTGTGGATCTTCGGCAACAACGTCGAGGACCGCATGGGCCCGCTGCCCTTCCTCGTCTTCTACCTGCTCGCCGGCCTCGCGGCGATGGCCGGGCAGACGCTGATCGACATCGACTCGGCGGTCCCGACGCTCGGCGCCTCGGGTGCCGTCGCGGGCGTGCTCGGCGGCTACCTGCTGCTGTTCCCGCGGGCGAAGGTCGTGACGTTCGTCTTCATCATCTTCTTCTTCACGATCCTCGAGCTGCCGGCGATGCTGTTCCTCGCCATCTGGATCGCCCAGCAGGCGCTGTTCGGCTACCTCGACCTGACCGGCGGCGCGGACGGGGGCGGCGGCGTCGCCTACTTCGCGCACATCGGCGGCTTCCTCCTCGGCCTGCTGCTCGTGCGCGTCTTCGCCCGCCGCGGGCCACCCGCGCCGCAGGACCGGCTGCGCACCGTATGAGGCTCGCGGTCACGGTGGCCGCGCTGGTGTTCGTCGGCGCACTCGGCTTCGCGACCGTCTACGTTCTGCTGACCGAGGGGCCTGACATCCTCACGCTGGCCTCCGTGATCGTCGTCGCCCTGCTGGGCTTCGGGATCTTCGGTGCGCTCACGGAGCCGCCGGACAGACGCCACTGAGATGCCGTACACGCTGCTGCAGGCCGGAGACCGTCGCCGCGGACATCGCCGCCGCCGGGTGTGGCCCGTCCTCGCGGTGCTGGTCCTGGCGCTCGCCGCGGCGCTGGCGGTGGCGCAGCGGGCGGAGACTCCCGGGACGGCCCCGGAGGAGGTGCCGGCGCCGTTCCTGGACGCGGGGACGGCTCCGCTGGCGGGCGGCGGCACGGCGCCTTCGCCGCTGGCGGTGCAGCTCGACGCGTCGGCCGACGTCGTCCGCTACCGCTCCAAGCGGATGCCGCGAGCGGGACTGCTGTTCGACGTCGACAGCGGCCGCGTCCTGTGGCGCCACCGGCCGGAGCGGGTGGCCCCGATCGCGTCGCTGACGAAGATGATGACCGCGCTGGTGGTGACCGATCTCGTGCCGGAGGGCGCGCACGTGCGGATCACGAAGGAGGCGCTCGCCTACACGGGCTCGGGCGTCGGCCTGCTGCCGCGCGGCAAGCGGATCGGCGTGAGCACGATGCTGCACGGGCTGATGCTGCCGTCGGGCAACGACGCGGCGATCGCGCTCGCCCAGCGCGCCGCCGGCACGGTGCCGCGGTTCGTCGCGCTGATGAACCGGCGCGCGCGCCAGATGGGGCTCGCGTGCACGCGCTTCTCCTCCCCGAGCGGGATCCGCGACCGCGGCAACCACTCCTGCGCGCCCGACCTCGCGGCGCTGGCGCGGGCCGTGCTGCGCGAGCCGCGGCTGGCGCGGATCGTGCGGCGGCCGTCGGCGGTGCTGCCGTTCCCCGTCAAGGGCGGGCGGCTCTACCTCTACAACAGCAACCCGCTGCTGCGGGGCGGCTACCGCGGCACGACCGGCGTGAAGACCGGCTACACCCGCGCGGCGGGGCGCTGCATCGTCGCGACCGTGCGCCGGAACGGCCGCCGGCTCGGCGTCGTGCTGCTCCGCTCCTACGACCCGGGAACGCAGGCGCGGCGCCTGCTGGACCGCGGATTCGCCGCGTTGTAGACCGGTTGAGCGTCCAGACGCCGCTCTCGCCCGTACCCAGGGCATGAGAGTCGTCGTGATCGGTGCGGGCCTCGGTGGTCTCGCGGTCGCGCTGCGCCTGCAGGGCGCCGGTCACGAAGTCGTCGTGCTCGAGCAGCGGGAAGCCCCGGGCGGCCGGGCGTCGCGCCTGCGCGAGGGCGGCTTCACGTGGGACACGGGGCCGTCGCTGATCACGATGCCGTGGGTGCTGGAGGAGACGTTCGCGGCCGGCGGGCTCGACCTGCACCGCGAGGTCGCGCTGCGGCGGCTCGACCCGCTGTACCGGATCCGCTGGGCGGACGAGGACCGGCACTTCGACTTCAGCGACTCGCCGGAGCGGCTCGAGGACGAGGTCGCGCGCTTCTCGGGCGACGACGCGCGCCACGTGCGCGGCTTCCTCGACGCGCTGCGGCCGATCTACGAGGAGGGCATCCTCGGCGCGGGCCGGCGGCCGTTCACGTCGGCGGGCACGTTCGCCTCGATCGTCCCCTCGCTGCTGCGGCACGGCGCGGTGCGGCCGCTGCACCGCTTCGTCGCCCGCCACTTCCGCCACCCGCGCGTGCGCGAGGCGTTCTCGTTCCACTCGCTGTTCATCGGCGGCGACCCGTTCCGCGTGCCGGCGATCTACGCCGCGCTCGTGTACCTGCAGGTGCTCGACGGCGGCTGGTACGCGGACGGCGGCGTCTACTCGCTGGTGCAGGCGATGGCCCGCCCGCTCGACGTGCGCTGCGGCGAGCGGGCCGCGCGCGTGGAGGTGCGCGGCGGGCGCGTCACCGGCGTGGCGCTCGAGGGCGGCGGCTTCGTCGCCGCCGACGCGGTCGTCTCGAACGCCGACGTGCTGCGCACGCACGAGCTGCTCGGGCGGCCCTCGCCGCGCCGCCGGCTGCGGCCCACGATGTCCTGCCTGCTGCTCTACCTCGGCACCGACCGCGTGTTCGAGCCGCTGCTGCACCACACGCTGCTCGTCGGCACGGGCTACCGCGACTTCATCCGCTCGGTCACGCGCGGGCGCGAGCTGCCGCGCAGCTTCTCGACCTACGTGCACGCGCCGGCGCGCAGCGAGGCGGCGATGGCGACGCCCGGCGGCGACTCGCTGTGCGTCCTGCTGCCGGTGCCGAACCTGTCGGCCCCGATCGACTGGGCCGCGAGGAGCAGGGCCTGCGCGACGCGCTGGTCGCCGACCTCGAGGCGACGTTCGGGCTCGAGGGGCTCGACAGCTCGATCCAGGTCGAGCACCGGATGACGCCGCCGGACTTCGCGCACGAGCTCGGCGCCGTCGACGGGAACGCGTTCGCGGTCGAGCCGACGCTGCAGCAGTCGGCGTACTTCCGGGCGCCGAACCGGGTGCGGGGCGTCGAGGGCATGTTCCACGTCGGCGGCGGGACGCACCCCGGCGCCGGGATCCCGGGCGTGCTGCTCGGCGCCGAGGTGACCGCGGGCATGGTGGCGGCATGAGCGCGCTGCGCGAGGCGCGTCGGCAGACCACGAACCGCGCGTCGCGCGGACGTTCTCGTGGGCGTGCCGGCTGCTGCCGGGGCCGCTGCGCGACGACGTCTACCTGCTCTACCTCGTGTTCCGGACGCTCGACGACCTCGTCGACGAGGGCGACGCGGACGCCACGGCCAGGGTCGCGGCGGTCCAGGCCTGGGCGCGCGGCCACACGGTCGCCCCGACGCGCGAGATCGTGGTGCTCGACGAGCTCGCTTCCCGGCACCCGCTGCCGCGCGACGCGTTCGCCGACTTCTGCGCCGGGATGCACGACGACATCGCGCGGCGCCGAGCCGGTCACCGAGGCGGACGTCGATCGCTACTGCTACCAGGTGGCCGGCACGGTCGGCGTCGTGATGGCGAGCGTGCTCGGCGTGCGCGACCTCGAGCTCGCCCGCGGGCCGGCGGCGGCGCTCGGCATGGCGATGCAGCGGACGAACATCCTGCGCGACATCGACGAGGACCTCGCCGCCGGCCGCGTGTACGTCGCGCGCGAGTCGGTGCTGCGCTTCGGCGGCCTGCGCCGGGAGCGCGCGAGGGCGCTGCTGCGCGACCAGATCGCACGCGCGGACGCGCTCTACGAGCGCGGCTGCGCCGGGCTGGCCCTGCTCGGCAACGGGCGCCGCGCGGTCGCCGCCGCGGCGGCCATGTACCGCGAGATCCTGCGCCAGATCGAGCGCGACGGCTACGGGGCCCGGCCGGGCCGCGCGGTCGTCCCGCGGCGACGCAAGCTCGTCGTCGCCGCGCGGGCCCGGTGACTGGGCGCGCTCGCGCGCGGGTACGCGAGCCCTGATGCCGGAGTCCCAGCGTGTCTTCTGGCGTCGACGCCTGCTCGCCCTCGGGGGAGCGCTCGCGCTCCTCGCGGTGGTGGTGGTGCTGCTCGGGACGGGCGGCAGCGAGGAGCCCGCGCCGGCGGCGCGCGACGGAGGCCGCGGCCGAGGAGGCCAAGCCGGCCGAGCTGCCGCAGGGCGGCCGCAGCGTGCTGCCCGAGCACCGCGTCGTCGCGTTCTACGGCGCGCCGCAGGACGACGAGCTGGGCGCGCTCGGCATCGGCAGCCCGGCCTCGGCGGCGAGCAAGCTCGCCGAGCAGGCCGAGCCGTACGCGACCGACGACCGCCCGGTGCTGCCGGCGCTCGAGCTGATCACGGTGATCGCCAACGCCGACGCGGGCACCGACGGCATGTACCGCTCGCGCCAGGAGGACGCGGTGATCCGGCGCTACCTGCGTGCGGCGCGGCGCGCCAAGGCACTGCTGCTGCTGGACATCCAGCCGGGCCGCTCGGACTTCTTCACCGAGGCGACGCGGCTCGAGCGCTGGCTGCGCGAGCCGGACGTCGGCCTCGCGCTCGATCCCGAGTGGCGCGTCGGCGAGGGCGAGGTGCCCGGCCAGGTGATCGGGCACGTCGACGCGCGCGAGGTCAACGCCACCACGGCCTGGCTGTCGAAGCTGGTGGCGGAGCACGACCTGCCCGAGAAGCTCGTGGTGATCCACCAGTTCACCGACGACATGGTCGACGACGCGGCGCTGAAGCCGCACCCGGGCGCTCGACATCGTGCTCAACGCCGACGGCTTCGGCGGGCGCGCGGTCAAGCGGGCCAAGTACCACGCGTTCACGCGCCAGGCGCCGCAGCTCGGCAAGGGCTTCAAGCTCTTCTACCGCGAGGACCTCGACCTGATGCAGCCGCGCGCGGTGCTGCGGCTGCGGCCGCCGCCCGACCTCGTCGTCTACGAATGAGGCCCTCGCGGCTCCTGCTCGGCGCGCTCGTGGCGGCGCAGGTCGCGTACGGGCGCGTGCCGCTGCGGCGGCCCGAGCGCGCGGTGCGCGGGCTGGTCGGCCTGATGCTCGCGACCTCGCTGGCCGAGGCGGCGGAGGCGCGCGGCGGGCGCCGCGGGGTCGGGCCCGTCGCGGCGGCGGGCGCGCTCGGCTTCGCGACCGAGCTGGCCGGAGTCGCCACCGGCAAGCCGTTCGGCCACTACACGTACTCGGGCAAGCTCGGCCCGCGGGTCGGCGGCGTGCCGCTGCTCGCGGCCGCGGCGTGGGCGATGATGGCGCGGCCCGCCTGGGTCGTCGCGGGCCGCATCAGCCCCCGGACCGCCGCGCGCGTGCCGCTGGCCGCGGGCGCGCTGACCGCCTGGGACGTGTTCCTGGACCCGCGGATGGCGCGCGACGGCTACTGGAGCTGGCCCGGCGGCGGCCGCTACGAGGGCGTGCCGGCGTCCAACTTCGCCGGCTGGTTCGCGACCGGCCTGGGCGTCTTCTCCGCCTACGCCCTGATCGAGCACGGCGACGCCGGCGAGCGCGACGACGGCGGCGCGGTCGCGCTCTACGTGTGGACCTGGGCGGGCGAGACGTTCGCCAACGCGGTGCTGTGGCGGCGGCCGGTGGTGGCCGCGGCCGGGGCGGCGGCGATGGGCGCGTTCGCGGTCCCGGCGCTGCTGCGCGGGCGATGAAGGTCGCCGTCGTCGGTGCCGGTGTCGGCGGGCTGGCCGCGGCCGTGCGGCTCGCGCACGCCGGGCACGCGGTCACGGTGCTGCGAGCGCGGCAACGCGGCGGGCGGCAAGTGCGGGCGGGTCCGCGCGGGCGCGTTCACCTGGGACAGCGGGCCGTCGCTGCTGACGCTGCCGTGGGTCTTCCGCGACCTGTTCGCGGACACCGGCGCGCCGCTGGAGGAGGAGCTCGAGCTGCTGCGGGTCGAGCCGGTGACCCGCTACTCGTTCGCCGACGGCAGCTCCGTCGAGCTGTCGGCGGACCTGCCGGTCGCGCTCGACGCGCTCGAGGCGTGGTCGCCCGGCGCGGGCACGGACTGGACGCGCTTCCTCGGCACCTGCGCGGGCATGTGGCGCGCGTCGCTGCCGTACCTGACCGGCCCGGCCCCGTGGCCGCCGCGGCGGCCACGGCCGGGCGAGCCGAAGCCGGACCCGCGCGACCTCGTGCGCGTGCGGCCCTGGTGGACGGTCGGCGACCTCGCTCGCGCGCACGCGCGCGACCCGCGGCTGCGGATGGTGATCGAGCGCTTCGCGACCTACGCGGGCGCGGACCCGCGCCGCGCACCCGCCGCGCTGGCGGTCGCCGGCTACGTCGAGCACGCGTTCGGCGCCTGGCACGTCCGCGGCGGCCTCTACGAGCTCGTGCTCGCGCTCGTGCGGCGCCTCGAGGCGCTCGGCGGCGAGCTGCGGCTGGGCACCGCGGTCGAGCGCATCGACGTGCGCGGCGGCCGCGTGACGCGGCGTCGACGACGCCCGGCGGCCCGGTCGCGGCGGACGCCGTGGTCGCGAACGTGGACGCGGCCGCGCTGCCGGCGCTGATCGGCGCGAGCGAAGCCGGCGGCGAGCGCGAGCGGTCGCTGTCGGGCTTCGCGCTGATGCTCGGCCTGCGCGGCCGGACGGACGGGCTCGCGCACCACTCGATCCACTTCCCGGCCGACTACCACGCGGAGTTCGACGCGGTCTTCGGCGGGCGGGTGCCCACGGACCCGACCGTGTACGTCAGCGCGCCGGTCGCGACCGACCCCGGCGACGCCCCGCCCGACCGCGAGGCGTGGTTCGCGCTCGTCAACGCCCCCGCCACCGGCGCCGACTGCGCCGAGCTGGAGGAGCGGACGATCGCGCGGCTCGGCGTCGGCGACCGGATCGAGGCGCGCGCGCGGCGGACGCCGGCCGACCTCGAGCGCGAGACCGGAGCGGTCGGCGGCGCGATCTACGGGGCCGCGCCGCACGGGCGGCTCGCGGCGCTGCGCACCCCCGGCAACGCGGTCCGCGGCGTGCGCGGGCTGTGGCGCGTCGGCGGGACCGTGCACCCGGGCGGCGGGCTGCCGCTGGTCGCGCTCGGCGGCGCGACGGTCGCGCGCGCGATCGGCAGGCTCCTAGAGCGCCGACAGCCGCGACTCGAGGAAGCGCTGCTCGGCCGCGTTGCCGGTCAGCGCGAGCGCCGCGCGGTAGGCGGCCACCGCCTCGGCGTCGCGGCCGAGCCGGTGCAGCAGCTCGGCCTTCGTGGCCGGCAGGTAGCGGTAGCGCGGCCAGGCGGCCGTCGCGCTCGAGCGCCTCGACCTCCGCCAGCGCCGCCTCCGGCCCGTCGACCATCGCCAGCGCCACGGCGCGGTTGAGCGCGACGACCGGCGAGGGCCAGAGCCGCAGCAGCTCGTCGTAGAGCGCCAGGATCTGCGGCCAGTCGGTCGCCTCGATGCTCGGCGCCTGCGCGTGCAGCGCCGCGATCGCCGCCTGCACGGTGAAGCGCCCCGGCGGGCCGGCCTGCAGCGTCGCGACGAGCAGCCGGTCGGCCTCGGCGATCAGCGCGCGGTCCCACGCCGAGCGGTCCTGCTCGGCGAGTCGCAGCAGGGCGCCCTCGGGGTCGGTGCGCGTCGCGCGGCGCGCCTCGTGGACGAGCAGCAGCGCGAGCAGGCCCGCCGCCTCGCGCTCGCCGGGCAGCAGCAGCCGCAGCATGCGCGCGAGGTCGAGCGCCCGGCCGGTCAGGTCGTCGCGCACCAGGTCCGCGCCCGAGTGCGCCGCGTGGCCGGTGGCGTACAGCAGGTGGATCACCGTCAGCACCGCGTCGACGCGCGCCGGCAGATCCTCCGGAGCGGGCACGGCGTACGGGATGCGGGCGGCGGCGATCTTCTTCTTCGCGCGCGTCAGCCGCGCGGCCATCGTCGGCTCGGCGACGAGGAACGCCTGCGCGATGTCCGCCGTCGCCACGCCGCACACCAGGCGCAGCGTCAGCGCGACCTGCGCTTCGGGCGCGAGCGCCGGGTGGCAGCAGGTGAAGACGAGCCGCAGGCGGTCGTCGGGGATGGTGCCGGCCTCGGGCTCGTCCGGTTCCACGTCGTCGCGCTCCAGCAGCAGTGGCAGCTTGGCCTCGAGCGTGCGCCCCCGGCGCCGCGCGTTGAGCGCGCGGCGGCGCGCGACCGTCGTCAGCCACGCGCCCGGCTTCGCCGGGACGCCGTCCTGCGTCCAGGTCGCGAGCGCCTGGACGTACGCGTCCTGCACCGCCTCCTCGGCGGCGTCGAGGTCGCGCGTGACGCGCACCGTCGCGGCGAGCACGTAGGCCCACTCGCGCCGGTGCGCGTCGGCGACGGCTTGCGCGACGGCGGTCAGTCGGCCTCCAGCACCTCGAAGCCCATCAGCGGCCGCACCTCGACGCCGCCGTCGGCGATCGGCGTCAGCTTGGCCAGCGCGAGCGCGTGGTCGAGGTCGCGCGCCTCGATGATGAAGATGCCGCCGAGCAGCTCCTTGGTCTCGATGAACGGCGCGTCCGTCACCTGCTCGCCGCGGATCGCGGTCGCGGTGTCGGGCGGCTGCAGCGCCAGGCCGGCGACCACCCGGCCGCCCTGCTCGGCGATCCGCCGCGGCAGATCCTGGTGGGCCTGCATCACCTCGGCCGGCAGATCCGCCGGCGCCACCTGCTCGTAGATCAGCACCGCGTACTGGGTCATGTCTGCCTCCATCGCTCGTGTTCCGGAGCCGGTGCGCGGCTCCCTCTATAGAGACGACACGCGGGATCGCGCGAAATCGACAGCGAGCGGATCGTGCCCGTCCCAGGTCCCCTCGGCGCCGTACGGCCGGAAGCGCGCGAACAGCTCCTCCGAGTACCAGCCCTCGGCGCGCGTGCGGCGGACGACGTCGCGGTGGTCGGCGCGGCCGTAGGCGAACTCGCGCACGTCCTCGGTGCTGCGCCAGAGCGAGAACGTCGCCTGGCGCGCGACCGGCCACTCGCCGATGCCGACCGACGCCAGCAGGCCCGGTCGCGTCAGCGAGGTCGTGCGCCGGCTCGTCGATCGCCCGGTAGAACGCCGGCAGGCGCCGCGGCCGGATCGTCGCCCGGGTCAGGATCGCGACCGGCCCGCCGCCCTCGGGCCGCCGCGGCGCGCCGGCGAGCGGGTTCGACCCGCCCCAGGCGCCGTGCGCGCGCAGCGGCTCGAGCCGCAGCGCGTAGGTCTCGGCGGCCAGCGCCCGCCAGCGCTCCGGGACCTCCGAGCCCAGGAACGCGGCGAGCGCCGCCTCGTCGTCCCAGACGGCGAACAGCGCCCAGCGGCGCAGGTCGGCGCTCAGCGTCATCGTCCGCCCGCGCCCGGTGCCGAGCAGGCGCCAGAACCGCAGGCCGGGCGTACGGCGGAGCGACGGGCGGTCGAGGCCCATCCGCGACAATCCCTCAGGCGCGGTCGCGCGCGGGTACCGGGTCAGGTGGAAGGAGGCGAGCACGGATGGAGTACGTCCTGGCGGGCATCATCGGCTATCTGCTCGGCGCGGTGCCGGTCGCCGCGCTCGTCGCCCGCCGCCACGGAGTCGATCTCTACACGACGGGCGACCGCAACCCGGGCGCCTGGAACGCGCTCGAGCAGCTCGGGCCGCGGCGCGCCTGGCCCGCGTTCGTGGGCGACGCCCTGAAGGGCCTGCTGGCCGGCGCGATCGGCTGGGCGATCGGGGACTTCTGGGTCGCGCTGGACCGCGGTCGCCGGCGCGATGCTCGGCCACGCGCTGCCGGTCTTCGCCCACTTCCGCGGCGGCAAGTCGGTGATGACGTTCGTGGGCGGCGGGATCGCGCTCTCGCCGCTCGCCGGGCTGGTCGCGCTCGCCGTCTGCGCCGCCGTCAGCCTGGTCTCCTCGTTCCGCTGGGGCGCCCGCGTCGGCGTGTTCGCCTTCCCCGCGATCCAGCTCGCCTTCGACCCCGTCGAGCGCGTCTGGGCGACCGGCTTCCTGATGGCCTTCATCGGCCTGCTGTTCGGGATCGGCGCGCTCAGGAGCCGTATGTCCGGCCGCGCCAGCGCCGCGTCGGGCGCAGGGCCGACCACGTGAACCGCGCCGCGACCGCCGGATCGGCCAGCGGCGACAGCCAGTAGGCCGCGCCGCGCCGCGCGTACGAGCGCGCCAGCGGCGCCAGCAGCGCCCAGCGGACCGCGAGCAGCACGAGGTCGAGCTTGCGCGCGCGGCCCGTGGCCACGCGCAGCGGCGGCAGCGCGAGCACGAGCCAGACCACCGCGAGGTCGGCCGCCTGCCACGCGGGCGGCGTCGCGTCCGGCATCGCCAGCGAGCGGCCCCACTGGTGCCAGACGTCGGCGGCGGAGCTGTGCATGTCGACGTCGATCAGGTCCGCACCGTCGTGGAACGCGACGCGCCAGCCGTCGCGCGCCAGCGAGCGCGCCAGCGCGGCGTCGTCGGTCATGTTCGCGGCGGCGCGCACGTAGCCGCCGGCGGCGAGCAGCTGCTCGCGGCGCACGGCCGTGCACTGCCCGTTCGAGACCACCCGGTCCGCGGCGCGCGCGGCCGGCACGGCGTCGGCCGGGCCGAAGCGGTACACGAGCGTGGCCAGCATCGCCGGGTGCAGCACCCGCTCGCCGGGCGTGTCGCAGACGAAGCGGCAGCCGGCGGTCACCAGGTCCGCCTCGGCCAGCGCGGCGGCGAGCGCGCCCGCCAGGCCCGGGCGCGGGCGGGTGTCGGCGTCGACGCTCACGACGACCTCGCCCTGCGCCGCCTCCAGTCCCTGCTGCAGCGCCCACGGCTTGCCGACCCACCCTTCCGGCGGGCGGCGCCCGGCGACGACCCGGGCGCCGCGCTCGCGCGCCAGCGCGGCCGTCGCGTCGGAGGACTCGTCGTCGACCACGATCACCTCGAGCACGTCCGGGTCGGCCAGCAGTCCGGCCAGGCACGGGCCGATCCGCTCGGCCTCGTCGCGCGCCGGGATGACGACGCTGATCGTCGCCGCGGGGGCGCCGGCGGGCGCGAGCGGCGGGCGCCGCGTGCGGCCGCGTGCGAGCCGCGCCAGCACGACGAGGCCGGCTGCGGCCTGGGCGAGGGCGAGCACGGGCGGCACGGTACGTGATCCGGCCGCCCCGCCGTCCCGGATCATCCCCAGGAGATGCGCGTCTGGACGCACGACCGCCACCGCTTCCCGCTGCCACCCGGGCACCGCTTCCCGCTGAGCAAGTACTCGCTGCTGCGCGAGCGCGTCGCCGCCGCCGGTCACGAGGTGCTCGAGGCCGAGGCGGTGCCGTGGGAGTGGCTGGAGGAGGTCCACGAGCAGGCGCTGCTCGACCGCATCCGCACCGGCACGCTGACCACGCGCGAGCAGCGCGGCCTCGGGCTGCCGTGGTCGCCCGAGCTGGTCGAGCGCGGCCGCCGCGTCGGTCGGCGGCACGGTCGCGGCGGCGCGGCTCGCGCTCGAGCGCGGCGTCGGCATGAACCTCGGCGGCGGCACGCACCACGCCGGCTACGCGTTCGCGCGCGGCTACTGCCTGTTCAACGACGTCGCGGTGGCGCTCGAGCGCCTGCGCGCGGACGGGCCGGCGCAGCGGGCGATCGTCGTCGACTGCGACGTGCACCAGGGCGACGGCACGGCCGACCTCCTCGGCGCCGGACCCGGACACGTTCACGCTGTCGCTGCACGGCGCCCGCAACTACCCGTTCCAGCGGATCCCGTCGGACCTCGACGTCGACGTCCCCGGCGGGACGACGGACGATCGCTACCTCGAGCTCCTGGGCGAGGCGCTCGACGTCGCGATCCCGCGCGCGGGCGCCGACGTCGCCTTCTATCTGGCGGGCGCCGATCCGTGGGAGGGCGACCGGCTCGGCCGGCTCGCCCTGACGAAGGCCGGGCTGGCGGCCCGCGACGAGCTGGTGCTGGACCGGCTGCGCGCGGCCGGCGCCGCGGTCTGCGTCGTGCTCGCCGGCGGCTACGCGGAGGACGTGCGCGACACCGTCGACATCAACGCCGCGACCGTCGCGGCGGTGGCGCGCCGGTCATCGCCCTGACGCGCTCGCACTGCTTCCCGGCGCATCCCTGCCGATCACACGGGGTGATGCCTCGTACGCCGGACGACGAGCCCGGGCGGCGCCGCCAGATGGTGCGTAGCTGCGGCGCGCTGTTCGCCGCCGCCGCGCTCGTCACCGCGGTCGGCCTCGTGCTGCCGCACCAGCCGGAGGTCGACGAGGCCGGCCTGGCCGCGGTGGCCGCGGGCGCCGGGCTGATCGCGGGCGTGCTCTTCCTCGGCGGCGAGCGCCTGCCGGCCTGGACCTTCCACGTCTGGCCCGCGCTCGGCACCGTGCTCATCTCGTTCGCGATCGTGTGCAACGGCGAGCGCCACGGCGGCGCGGCGGGCGGCGACGAGATGTACTACGTCTGGGTCGTCCTGTGGTCGGCCTACCACCTGCGGCGGGCGGCGACGGCGGTGCAGGTCGGGCTCGTCGCGGTCGCCTACACGGCGGTGCTGCTCGTCGTCGACCCCGGCCCGATCGCCTCGAGCCGCTGGGTCACCACGGTCGGCCTCGCGATCGGCTCGGCGGTCGTCGTGAAGCTGCTCAGCGAGCGCGTCGAGAAGCTCGTCACCGAGCTGCGGCAGGCCGCGGCCACCGACCCGCTCACCGGCCTCCTCAACCGGCGCGCGTTCGCCGAGCGGTTCGGCCAGGAGCTCGCGGTCGCCCGCCGCGCCGGCCGCCCGTTCGCGCTCGTCCTGCTCGACGTCGACCAGTTCAAGACGATCAACGACCAGCACGGCCACGCGGCCGGCGACGCCGCGCTCGTGGCCCTCGGCGGCGCGCTCGGCGGCGCGGTGCGCGAGGTCGACACGGTGGCGCGCATCGGCGGCGACGAGTTCGCCCTGCTGCTGCGGGACACCGACGACGCGGGAGCGCGCGACACCGCGCGACGGGTGCTGGCGCTCGTCAGCGACCACGGGCTGCCCGCGCTGAGCGCCGGCGCCGCCGTCTACGGGCCCGACGGCGTCACCATGGACGATCTCGTCCGCGCGGCCGACGTGGCGCTCTACGCCGCCAAGCGGTCACCGCAGGCCCAGCGCGCCTAAGTGGTCTCCGCCATGAGTCGCGTCGGGTTTGGGGTGCGGATCGTCGTTCGTGGCAAGGACGCAGAACATGATGCGTGCCTCCGGCACGTGAGTGTTCGAGGACGCCGCCACGGGCGACGAGACGCCCCACAAACACGATGGGACTCGTGGTGGGGGCCCTAAGCTAGGGGCCCGCACGGGGGCGTAGTGGTAATGGGAGCACGCGGCCTTTGCAAGGCCGAGGTAGGGGTTCGATTCCCCTCGCCTCCATCTCGGCTCCGGGCCGCGCGGCGGCAACCGCGCGGCCCGTGTCGAGCGAGCCGGTCCGGCCAAGGGCGGGGCCTTGGGCTCCGGGGCAGGAGAGCCGACCGCCCACCGGACCTGGACACCTCCGTCGGAACTGACGAGGTGCTCCTTTCGTCGGCACGCGCGGTCGTGCGGTGAAGCGGCGGGGACGGACGCTCGGACGAGCGTCCAGGCCCTACTTGTCCCAGTCGAAGTCGCGCGGGGGGCGCTGCTCGAACCAGAGCCGGTCGTGCTCCGGCGTCTCCTGCAGGAACTCGGGCGTCTCCTCGAGCACGTCCTCGCTCTCGGCGGGCTCGGCCTCGGGATCCGGCTGCGACTGCGGCTGCTCTGGCTCCGGCTCCGGCTCCGGCTCCGGCGCGGCGACTGCGGCGGGCCGCTCGAGCGTGTCGTCGGCCGGGACCTCGTCGGCGCCGTCGTCGAGCCACGGGTCCTCGTCGGCGCCGGTGGGCGCTTCCTCGGGCTCCGGCGGCGGCTCGATCTCGTCGGCCTCCGGATCGGCGCCCTCCCCGGAGGGCGCGAACTCGGCCGCGCCCTGGGCGGCGCCGAGCACCTCCTCCTCCTGGCGGGAGACCTCGTCCGGATTGGCGCCGTGGCGCCGCTTGAGCTCCAAGTGCTCGCGGATTGCGTCGTCGAGCAGACCCATGAGTCCGGTTAAGGCTACTCCGTGGACGCGACGCGAGGTGCCGGCGCGCCCGCCGGTGCCCGCACCGTCCGGTTCTTGCCGGAGCGCTTGGCCTGGTAGAGCGCGCCGTCGGCGGCCGCCACGAGCGCGTCCTTGTCGGTGTCGCCGGCCGCACCGAGCGAGGCGACGCCGAACGACGCCGTCACGCGCAGCTTGCCGCTCCCGTTCGGGAGCGCGAACTCGAGCGCCTCGATCCGGCGCCGGACGCGCTCGGCGAACTGGTAGGCGCCCTCGAGGTCGGTCTGCGGCAGCGCCACGGCCATCTCCTCGCCGCCGTAGCGGGCGGGCTCGTCGATCTCGCGCGAGGACTGCCGCAGCACGCGCGCGACCTCGCGCAGCACCATGTCGCCCTGGAGGTGCCCGTGGCGGTCGTTGACGGTCTTGAAGTTGTCGATGTCGAGCATGATCAGGCCCATCTCGTGGCCGTAGCGGCGGGCGCGCTCGACCTCGATCGCCATGACCTCCTGGAAGCGCCGGTGGTTGAACAGGCCCGTGAGCTCGTCCGTGACCGCCTGGCGCTGCACGGTCTCGTGCAGATCGACGTTCTCGACCGACACCGACGCCTGGTTGGTGAGGTAGGCGAACAGCTCGCGCTCGCCGGCCGTGAACGCGCGGTCGCCGCGGGCGACGGACACGATGCCGATCACCTGGTCGCCCTCCTCGCTGGCCCCGAGCGGCGCGGCGAGCGCGCTCGCGCCGCCGACCTGGATCTCGGCCACCTGGCCGGCGTCGATCACCGCCGCCTCGGCGGCGTGCAGCGCGCGCCGGAAGGCCGCCGGATCGCCGGCGCGGGCGATCTCGTCGAGCTTGTCCTCCGGGCCGCGCAGCGAGGCGCGGCCCGCGGAGGCGCCGGTGCCGTCGACGCTCGTCTGGACCACGACCTCGAGCATGCCGACGCGGTCGAAGCCCTTGGTGAGTCCCTCGCCGACGCGGCGGATCGCGTCCTGCAGCCGCGCGCGCTCGCGCTGGAGCTCGGCCAGGCGGCCTTCGAGCTGGCGCGCCATGTTGTTGAACTCGCGCCCGAGGGCGCCGAACTCGTCGCCGCCGTCCGCGGGCACGCTGACGCTGAAGTCGCCGCGGCCGATCGCCTGCGCGGCCCGCAGGAGCTGCTGGATCTCCTCCTGCAATCGGCGCGAGACCGCGATCGCGAACGCGGCGGCGAGCGCGAGGAAGAGCAGGAAGATGCCGAGCACCAGCAGCGACTCGAGCGACCACGGATCCGGTCCCTCGCCGGCGGGCAGCACGAGCTGCACGCTCAGGCCGTCGCGCTCGAACGCCGGTGACACGCGGAACTCGTTGCCGTCGATCACCGCCCCGCCCTTCGCCGGCAGGGCGACGTCGCCCGCCCCGACCATCGTCACGATCAGCGTGTCGCCGTTGCGCTTGACCAACACCTCGGCGGCGGTCAGCTCGGACACGTCCTCGGCGTACTGGTCGGGCGAGAGCGCGGAGACCGACAGGTCGCCGATCGGGCGCTCCTGGGCGTCCTGCAATCGCCGTTCCTGGGTGGCCAGTGCCGGCAGCCGGCCAGACTCGAACGGCGCGCTCCCGTCCGCGAGCTCGAGCCGGATGTGGCGGGTGTTCGTGGACGCCCGCAGCGCGCTCAGGCGGTCCTGCACGCCGGCCCGGTCGTTGTCGTCGATCGCGTTCGCGAGCGCCTGGTCGCGTCCGATCCGCGCGATCGCGCGGTCGGCGTCCTCCTCGGCGCGCTCGTAGACCACCTCGGCGACGCCGCGCGCCTCGTACAGCCGCGCGTCGGTCTGGCTCACCTCGGTGCGCGCGATCAGGTACCAGAGGACGGCAGCGACAGCGATCATCGGCAGGATCACGATGACCACGAAGAAGAGCCGGAGGCGGCTCCGGAAGCTCGGCGTACGGAGCTGGAAGAGGCTCATGGGGGGTGGCGGTGCTCTGGATGAATCTAGCCGCAGGCGCAAGCGTGGCAGCTACAATCGCCACTTCACGGTGCGCGCGCGGTTCCCTGCACGCCGCCCGCCCGGGGCTATAGCTCAGTTGGGAGAGCGCCTGGATCGCACCCAGGAGGTCGGGGGTTCGAGTCCCCCTAGCTCCATCGGAAGCTAGAACGCCGCGCTGCGCACGCGCGGGTCGAGCCGCCCGACGATCGCGTCGGCCAGGATCCCGAGGACGATCAGGAGCACCGTCGTCCACAGCGCGGCCGCGATGACGATCGGCAGGTTGATGGCGCTCTCGTCGTTGTGGCCGATCGCGGCCCACACGTAGTGGAAGAACCCGGGGACCGAGAACACCATCTCGACGAGCATGACGTTGGTGAGGAAGAGCGGCAGCGTGACGGGCGCGAAGGAGACCGTCATGCCGAACGTCGGCCGGCCGACGTGGCGGCGCATGACCCTGCCGAACGGCACGCCCTTCGCGACCGCGGTCCGGACGTAGTCCTCCTGGGTGACCTCGCGCGCCGTGGCCAGCGTCAGCCGCAGGCACATGCCGGCCAGCGGCGCGGCCAGGACCAGCCACGGGACGAGCAGCGTGCGCAGCCACATCCACGGATCCGTGACCGGCGAGGCCCAGCGCGGCACGGCGTCGAAGAAGACCGGGAGGGGGAAGATCCCCACAATGGGGTGGAAGAGGTACAGCAGCCCCAGGCCCACGAAGTACACGGGCGCGCAGTAGGCCAGTACGGCTGCCGTCTGCAGCGCGCGGGCCCGCAGCGTCCGCGGGTGCCCGGCGCACCACAGCCCACCCAGGACGCCGATGACGACGCCGATCACGATCGACCCGGTCAGCAGCCAGACGTCGGCCGCCATGCCGCGCTTCCACACGTCCAGGAGCGGCGTGCAAGCGCCGCTGGCCTTGGCGCTGGACCCGGTTCCGCCGGGCGGCGCACAGCCGAAGTCGAGGTGCAGCAACGCGCGGTTGAGGTCGTGCACGATCCCGCCCAGCAGCGGGTCGCCGGACGGATACAGATCCGGCCGCAGGATCCGCAGCCCGCCGTAGATGAAGACGGCCACGGCCAGCAGGACGACAGGGGCGAAGACGAGGCGTCGTGCGAGACCTCCCACGGGAGGATCATGGCGCAGCCCGGGTGGACGTGTCGCTGGCGGCCTCGGCCAGGGCCTCCAGGAGGGCGGCGGTGGCGGGCGGGTCGGGCGGCTCGCCGTAGGTCGCGGCGTAGATGTGCCGCTTCGAGCCGGGCAGCTCGGTCGCGACGACGCCCTCGATGTGGTGCGCGCGCAGGGACAGGCCGGTCTGGGTCGCCACCCCGAGCCCGGCGGCCACCCACGCCTGCATCACGACCATGTCATCGGAGCTGTAGCCGATCCGCGGCTCGAACCCGGCGTCGGCGCACAGGGACAGCAGATGACTGCGGCAGCGCTCGCAGCCGGCGATCCACGTCGCGTCGCGCAGGCTGGCCATCCCGCGCTCGCGACGCGTCGACAGCACGTAGACCGAATCGTCGAGCAGGTGATGCAGGCGCACCCCGGGGGGCTCGGGCTCGGTCTCGTCGTAGCGGAAGATGATCGCGACCTCGACCTTGCCGGTGCGCAGCAGCTCGAGCGCGTCGAGCGGATGCGTGTCGGTCAGGTTGATCTCCAGGCCCGGGTACCGGTTCGCCAGCGTCGCCAGCGCCGCCGGCACGAGCGATCCGTTCGCCGAGGCGAAGCCGGCGAGGCGCACGCGGCCGGCGTCCAGACCCACGTGGGCGGACAGCTCCGCGCCGGCGGCATCGATGCGGCCGATGATCTCGGCGGCGCGGTCGGCCAGCAGCCGCCCGGCCGGGGTGAGCCGGATTCCGCGGCCGACCCGCTGCAGCAGCTGCGCGCCGGTCGCGGCCTCGAGCCGGGCGAGGTGGTGGGTGACCGAGGGCTGCGAGTAGTGCAGCTCCCGCGCCGCCGCGGTGACCGAGCCGTGGCGGGCGACGGCGTCGATGACGCGCAACCGATTGACGTCCAGCATGCATCAACTCTATCTATGAACCAGCACGAAACTTGGCATTGGACGTATGGGTCGATCGAGCGCATGCTGAAGCCATGACCGCGACGCAGATCCGCCCCACCAGCCAACTGACCCGGCTCGTCGACGCCGTCCGTGCTGCCGTCGACACGCACGCCGACTGGTCCGAGACCGCGCAGCTCGTCGCCGAGCAGCTGCGCCGGCACCTGCCCACCCCGGACGTGCTGACCGCCGAGCAGCGACGCGGCTCACCCGACGACTACTCCGCCTACCCGCTGCACGCCGAGCCCGACGGATCGTTCTCGATCGTCGCGCTGGTCTGGCGGCCCGGCCAGATCACGCGGATCCACGACCACGTCACGTGGTGCGTGCTCGGCGTCATCCAGGGCGTCGAGCACGAGGAGCTGTTCGACGCCGACCTGAACCTGGTCGGCCGCAGCGAGAACCACGCCGGCGACGTCAGCGGCTTCGCGCCCCCCGGCGACATCCACCGCGTCCACAACACGGCCGACACGACCGCGATCTCGATCCACGTCTACGGCACCGACATCACCCGCATCGGCTCCAGCGCCCGCCGCTACTACGACTGAACGCTGCCCGCACCCCTCAGGCACGCGCCGCGACGCGCGCGAGCTGGGCGAGCATCGAGCGCTGCTCGGGCTCAGGGCCCCAGAACTGCTGCTGGGCGACGCGGCCGGCGGTCGCGTAGGCGGCGGCGAGGTGCGGCGGGAGGGGATCCCAGGCTCCGACGTCGCGGATGAACGCGCCGGCGCCCTCGCGCCAGACGAGCAGGTGCGAGAGCGCGCGGCCGAGGAAGTGGCCTTCATGGGTGGTGAGGACGACGAGCGCGAGCGGCTCGGCGCCGTCCGGGAGCAGCGGGCGGGCGTCGGCGCCCGCCGACGCGCGGAAGCGCTCGGCGAGGCCGGCGGCCGCCGCCTCGAGCTCGCCGCCGGCCGTCTCGAGCTGCGTGCAGGTGACGTAGCCGCGCGTGAAGATCGGCGAGCGCGGCGTCGGCTCGGCGACGACCTCGATCTCGAACGTCTGGCCGGGCAGGCCGCCCCCGCGCAGCGCGGTGAAGCGGCCGTTGGCCGACGCCATGTCGGGCCAGCGCGGCGGCTGGGCGAGGAAGGCGAGCGCGGCTTCAGGGTCGGGCAGCGGCACCGGGTCGTAGGTCGCCCAGTGCTGGTCGACCGGCTCGCGCAGCGGCGGGGTCAGCTCGCCCAGTGCGGCGCGCGCCATCCGCGCCTCGGGCGCGAAGGCGTCGCGCTCCTCGACCGTCGGGAACGCGATGCCGTGGGCGCGCCGGGCGTCGTCGGCCCAGGCCTCCGGGAACCAGTCGCCGATCAGCGCGGCCGCGCCCTCCAGCAGCGCCGCGTGGTCGAGCCGGCCGCGGCGCCGCAGCCGGTGCGCGCCGTACGCGCGGTGGAGGGCGAGGATGTCGCGCGCGCCGAGGCGGCGGTCGCCGTGGCGCGACCAGCGCGTCGTGAGGATCCCGTGCGCGAGCCGCAGGTCGCGCACGTCGCGCTCCTCGTCGCGGCGCGCGTAGTACGCCGCGTTGAGGAAGTCGGTCACCCACCAGGCCGCAGCGGGCGAAGCGATCGACGATCCGGCCATGCGGGCGAAGCGGAGGGCGGCGGGCACCGCCGCATTGTCGCGTGCGAGCGGTGATGTACGCTCCGCGGCCATGCGCCTGATTCCGGTCGGCTTCGCCCTGCTCGCTCACCCGCGGTGGCCGTGAAGCGCAGGTCGAACTGATCGCGCGTCCACTTTGCCCGCGAACGCTCCCGCCTCCTGCAGCAGGTCGATCGTCGCCTGCTGCTCGGCGACGAGCTGTAGAGGCCGGGGTGGCGCCCTCGGCGTTCTCGAGCGCGACGGCGCCGTCGCCCGCGGCCGCGAGGTAGCGGGAGCGGTCAGGCTCCTTGAGCACCGCGGCGTCGACCTGGTTGGCGCGCAGCGCGTCGCCGAACTCGGCCACCTCGAGCGTGACCGGCTCGACGTCCTCGAGCGAAAGGCCGGCCGACTCGAGGTTGCGCAGCGCGATCGCCTGCTGCGCCGTGCCCTCGTTGATCGCGACCTTCTTGCCCTTCAGGTCCGCGATCGCGGTGATGCCGGACTCCGGCGAGGTCGCGATCTTCATACCCGGCCCGAGCCGCCGGATCGAGCCGACGATCGGCACGCCGGCGTCGGAGAACTGGGCAAGGATCGGCGGCACGTCGCCCGCGAGCCCGACCTGGGCGCGGCCGGCGCGGATCGCCTCGAGGCGCAGCGGACCGGAGCTGAAGCTCGCGTAGTCGACCTCGGCGGCGAGCTTGTCGTGCTCGCCGGAGAGCCGCATCAGCGTGGCCAGGCGGTTCGCGTCGTCGGCGATCGTGATCTCGGCGCCCTCCGGGACCGCGGTCGCGAGCGGTGCGTCGGTCGCGGCCGCCGCGTCGCCGCCGGCGTCGTCGCCGCAGCCGGCGAGCGGGATCGCGGCGAGCGCGAGCAGCGCGAGCAGTCGTAGGTGCTTCACAGGGATTCCTCTCGTGTCGGGTTCAGACGCCGAGCGCGGCGAGCAGGTCGCTGCGCAGCCCGGCGTACTCCGGGTCGCCGTGGCGGCGGGGCTGCGGGAGCTCGAGCCGGCGGTCGAGCGCCATCCGCCCGCCGTCGAGCACCAGCACGCGGTCCGCGAGCACGATCGCCTCGTCGACGTCGTGCGTGACCAGCAGGACCGCCGGCTTGTGCCGTGTACACAGCTCGCGCAGCAGCCCGTGCATCTTCAGCCGCGTCAGCGCGTCGAGCGCGCCGAACGGCTCGTCCGCCAGCAGCAGCTGCGGGTCGCGCACCAGCGAGCGCGCCAGCGCCACGCGCTGCTGCTCGCCGCCGGAGAGCGCCTTCGGCCACGACCGTTCGCGGCCGCGCAGGCCGACCTCGGCGAGCGCCGCCGGCCGCGCTCGCGCGGGTCCGGGCCGTCGAGGCCGAGCACCACGTTCGGCAGCAGCGCGCGCCCACGGGAGCAGCCGCGCGTCCTGGAACACGACCGCGCGGCGCTCGGGCACGCCGACGGCGCCCGTCGCCCGCGACGTCGTGGTCGAGCTCGGCGAGCGCGCGCAGCAGCGTCGTCTTGCCCGAGCCGCTGCGCCCGAGCAGGGCGACGAACTCGCCCGGCGCGATCTCGAGATCGATCGCGTCGAGGATCACGCGGTCGCCGTAGCGGCGCGTCAGACCGGCGACGCTGACCGCCGGCTCGGTGCTCAGCGCGCCAGCGACTGCCGCCATGACGAGCGCCCTCCGCTCGATCGCGCGCACCGCGGCGTCCGACGTCAGGCCGAGGATCCCGTAGACGACGAGCCCCACGAGCACGATGTCGGTCTGCCCGTAGGTGCGGGCCTGGGTCATCAGGAAGCCGATGCCCTCGGTCGCGTTGACCTGCTCGACGACGACCAGCGCCGTCCAGGCGAACGTGACCGCGAGCCGCAGGCCGACGAAGAAGCCGGGCAGCGCGCCGGGCAGCACGACGCGGCGGATGAACGCGCCGCGCGAGAGCCCGACGGTCTCCGCCAGCTCGACGTAGCGGTTGTCGATCCCGCGCAGCGCGGCGTGCGTGTTGATGTAGATCGGGACCATCACGCCGAGCGCGATGATCGTCGACCTTCATCGCCTCGCCGATGCCGAGCCAGATGATCGCGAGCGGGATCAGCGCGAGGTTCGGGATCGCGCGCTTGATCTGCACGACGCCGTCGAACAGCGCGTCGCCCGTCCGCGACAGGCCGGCGGCGAGCGCCAGGCCGAGCCCGCCGCGACGCCGATCGCGAGGCCGACCGCCGCGCGGCTGAGCGACGCGAGCAGGTTGCTCTGCAGCCGCCCGTCGGCGATCAGGTCGCCCATCGTCTGCGCGACGGTGACCGGCGAGGAGAGCTTGTCCGGATCGATCCAGCCGAGCTCGGTGACGGCGAACCAGAGCGCCACCAGCAGCACCGGGCCGATCAGCCGCTGCGCCGGCAGCGGCGGCTTCGGCGTCAGCCGGCGCGCCCGCCGCCGCGCCCGGGTCCTCCCGGGCAGCCGCTCCAGCGCCTCGCGCGGCGTGACATGTTCGAGCGTCGTGGACATGGCGGCTAGACGGCGACGGGCTCCGACCGCGCAGCGGCGTGCGGGCTCGCGGGACGCGGCAGGCCGAGGTGCTCGCGCAGCGTCGTGCCCTCGTACTCGGTCCGGAACAGGCCGCGCCGCTGCAGCTCCGGCACGACGCCGTCGACGAACGCGCGCAGCGAGGACGGCAGCGCCGGCGGGATCAGGTTGAAGCCGTCGGCCGCGCCGGCGCGGAACCACTCCTCGATCGTGTCCGCGATCTGCTCCGGCGCGCCGGCCACGACGCGGTGGCCGCGGCCGCCGCTGAGGCGCAGCAGCAGCCGCCGCAGCGTGATCTCCGGCTCGCGGTCGACGATCCGCTGCACGAGCTCGAAGCGGCTCTTGATGTGCGAGCCGGCCGACGGCCGCAGCCGTGCGGGCAGCGGCGCGTCGAGGTCGACGTCGCCGATGTCGACGCCGAGCAGGTCGCCGAGCTGGTCGAGCCCGTACTCCGGGATCGTCAGCTGCTCGAGCTGCTGCTCGAGCGCGCGCGCCTCGGCCTCGGTCCCGGCGACGATCGGCGCCAGGCCCGGCAGGACCCGCACCGCGTCCGGATCGCGGCCATGGCGGGCCACGCGCGCCTTCACGTCGCGGTAGAACTCGAGGCCCTCCTCGAGCGTCGGCTGCGCGGTGAAGATCGCTTCGGCGTACTTGCCGGCCAGCTCGCTGCCCGGGCTCGGAGGACCCGGCCTGGAAGATCACGGGGCGGCCCTGCGGCGAGCGCGGGACCTCGAGCGGCCCGGCGACGCGGAAGAGCTCGCCCTCGTGGTCGATCCGGTGGATCCGGTCGCCGGCGACGAAGACGCCGCCGGCCTTGTCGCCGACGATCGCGTCGTCCTCCCAGCTGTCCCAGAGGCCGAAGGCGACGTCGAGGAACTCGTCGGCGCGCTCGTAGCGCGCCTCGGGGTCCGGGTGCTCGTCGAGGCCGAAGTTCGCGGCCGCCGCCGCGTTGGCGGTCGTGACCACGTTCCAGCCTGCGCGGCCGCTTGGAGACGTGGTCGAGCGTCGCGTAGCGGCGGGCGAGGCCGTACGGGTCGTTGTAGGTCGTCGACGCCGTCGCGACCAGGCCGATCCGCTCGGTCGCCGTCGCCAGCGCCGTGACCAGCGTCAGCGGGTCGAGCGCGTCGAACGGGCGGAACTCGCTCTTGCCCTTCAGGACCGGGTGGTCGGCGAAGAAGATCGCGTCCAGCTTGCCGCGCTCGGCGATCCGCGCGAGCTCGACGTAGTGGTCGACGCCGGTGATGCCGCCGAGGTCGGTCTCGGGCAAGCCCGACGAATGGTCAGAGCTGGCCGGGCAGGAAGCCGTGGCGGCCGAGCGGCTCGACCAGCTCCTCCTCCTCGTAGAGGAGGTGCGAGAGCAGCGCGTCGCCGAGCTCGTCGAGCGCGGTCTGCAGCGGCCGGAAGTCGTCCGGCTGCTCGATGTGGGCGACGAGCGCGCGGTCGACGCGCTCGATCGCGTGGTGGATCACGACGTGCTCGTCGGCGAGCCGGTCGATCACCGGCACGAGGCTCGCGTCGCTGCTGCGCAGGTGCGGGAACATCGCGACGTCCTCGTTCGTGTGGTGCGAGGCGACCGTGAAGCAGAAGCGCGAGCAGAACGCCCCGAGCGTCCAGTCGTTCTGGCGCAGCGCCATCGCGTTGAGCGCGGAGCGCGCCTCGCCGGCCTCGAGCGCTCCCGCCCGGACCTGGCCGACCACGTCGCGCAGCTCGGTCAGCTCGGTCCGCAGCATGTCGTGGACCTCGACCAGGTGCTCCCCGACGGCGCGGCCGCGCGTGCTCAGCGGCTCCTCGGACCGCGAGCGGTCGCGCCGCGGGCGGTCGGACTCGTCCCACAGGGTGCTCGTGGGCGCCGCCGGCTCCGGGCGGTGCCTCGCCGGCGCGCGCGGCGGCGACCCGCTCGCGCACGGCGGGCGCGATCTCGGCGGCCACGCGGTCGATCGCGGCGGCGTCGTCGGTCATGAACACGAACGTGCTGATGCCGTCCTCGAGCGCGAGCCGCACCAGCTCCTCGACCGGCTCGGGCCGCCCGAGGTTCAGCAGCCGCCGGATCTGCGCCGGGTCGCGGCCGGCCGCGCCGCGCCGCGGCGTCGATCGCCGCGTTGCCCGCCTGCAGGTCGCCCGGCTCCAGGTACGGCGCGCTCGGCCACCAGCCGTCGCCCTTGCGGCCGGTCAGCGCCAGCATGCGCGGCTTGTACGCGCCGATGTAGAGCCCGATCGGGTGCGCCGGCGCGGGCCCGCGCTTGGCGCCGTCGAGGCGGTGGTGACGGCCCTCGTAGCGCACGCCGCGCGGCTCGTCCGCATCCCAGATCGCGCGGATGATGTCGATCGACTCCTCGAGCGCGTCGACGCTCTCCCCCGCCGTCAGCCGCGGCGCGCCGATCGCCGCGATCGCGTCGCGGAACCCGCCCGCGCCGAGGCCCAGCTCGACGCGGCCGCCGCTCAGGAGATCGAGGCTCGCGGCGGCGCGGGCGAGCACGGCCGGCAGCCGCAGCGGCACGCTGAGCACGTTCGGCGCGAGCCGCACGCGCTGCGTGCGGGCGGCGACGTAGGACAGCAGCGTCCACGTCTCCAGGAAGCGCGGCTGGTACGGGTGGTCCTGGAACGAGACGAGGTCGAGCCCGGCCGCTTCGGCGTGCACGGCCAGCTCCACGACCGCCTCGGGCTGCGCGTTGGACGGCGTGATGAAGACGCCGAACTGGAGGTCGTGCCCGAGGTCGCCCACTCAGGACGCCGCGGTCAGCGGCGCGTCGCCGATCCAGTAGCGCGGACCGGGGCCGGCCTGGCCCGCACGGTCGCCCGGGTTGGAGAGCGCGCAGCGGTCGAGCGACAGGCAGCCGCAGCCGATGCACTCGGTGAGGCCGGACTTGAGCCGCTCGAGCTCGGCGATCCGCTGGTCGATGCGGGCGCTCCAGCCGCTCGACAGGCGCGACCAGTCGCGGCGGGTCGGCACGCGGTCGGGCGGCAGCTTGGCCAGCTCGGTCCCGATCTCCTCCAGCGTCAGCCCGATCCGCTGCGCGAACACGATGAACGCGATCCGGCGCAGCACCGGGCGGCGGAAGCGGCGGTGGCCGGAGCCGGCCCGCTCGGACTCGATCAGGCCCCGCGCCTCGTAGAAGCGCAGCGCGGAGGCGGCGACGCCGCTGCGCTCAGCGACGTCGCCGATGGTCAGCAGGTCGGACACGCGCTTCCTAGGGAAGCACGCGCCGACGCTGACTTCAACTGCGCTTGAACCTCTAGGCCGGAACCTTGACCCGATCGTCCTCGGTCGCGGGCTTCTCGTCGAGGCCCTGCACGAGGTGCCCCTCGAGCGAGATGTTCGGCAGGATCCGGTCGAGCCACTTCGGCAGCCACCAGGCGCGGTCGCCCAGCAGCGTCACGACGGCGGGCGCGATCACGAGCCGCACGATCAGCACGTCGATCAGGATCGCCAGGCCGAGGCCGAGGCCGAACATCTTGCCGATGATGTCCGGCTGGCTGACGAAGGCCAGGAAGACCGACGACATGATCAGGCCGGCGAACAGGATCACCTTGCCGATCCGGCCCATGCCGTGGATCACGCTCTCGCGCGGCCCGTCGCCCTCGTTGTACTTCTCGTGGATCCGCGAGAGCAGGAAGACGTTGTAGTCCATGCTCAACCCGAACAGGATCGCGAACATCATCACGGGGATGAACGACACGATCGGGACGCCGCTGTCGGCGCCGATCAGGCTCGCGCCGATGCCCTCCTGGAACACCGCCACCACGACGCCGTAGGCGGCGCCGATCGACAGCAGGTTGAAGACGGCGGACACGAGCGGGATCCAGAGCGACCGGAAGGCCGCGATCAGCAGCAGCACCGACAGGCCGATCACGACGCCGATGAACAGCGGCAGGCGCGCGGAGACCTTGGCCGAGAAGTCCTCGAACCCGGCCGTGTTGCCGCCGACGTAGACCTGCAGCCCGGTATCCGCCGTGGCCTGCGGGATCACGTCGTCGCGCAGCCGTTCGAGCAGGTCGGTGGTCGCCTTGTCCTGCGGCGCCGTGGTCGGCACCGCGAAGATCGTCGCCATCTCGCCGTCCTCGCTCGGCTGCGGCGGGGCGACGCTCGCGATGCCGGGCGTGTCGGCCACGGCCTGCCCGAGCGCGGCCAGCTGCTCCTCGTTCTCGGCCGCGCCGCGCGGAAGGTCGACGGCCAGCAGGAACGGGCCGTTCGAGCCCGCGCCGAACGCCTCGCTGAGGCGGTCGTAGGCCACGCGCTGCGTGCGCTCCTCCGGCTGGTTGCCGTCGTCGGGCTGGCCGAGGCGCATCTGCGTGACGGGGAAGGCGAAGATCAGCAGCACGATGACGCCGGCCGCGATCGACAGCCACGGGCGGCCGGTGACGCGCTCGCCCCAGCGCTCGAAGAACCTCGACGGCAGCACGTGCTCGGGCTTCTTCGGCTCCAGCCGGCGCCCGAACGCCCCGATCATGATCGGCAGGATCGTCAGCGCGGAGATGACGACGGCACCGACGGCGATCGCCGACGCGAGGCCGAGCTTGCCGATGAACGGCACGCCGATCACCAGCAGGCCGGCGATCGCGACCATCACGATCAGGCCGGCGGCGACGACGGACGCGCCGGACGTGGCCGCCGCCTTCGCCGACGCGTCGCGGCGGCTGTCCCCGGCCGCCACCTGCTCTCGGTAGCGCCCGATTATCAGCAGCGCGTAGTCGATGCCGGCGCCGAGGCCGAGCATCATCGCGATCACGCTGGCGAACGACGGCAGGTCGAGCGGCGCCGCGAGCGCGACGAGCAGGATCTGGCCGACCGCCACGCCGAGCAGCGCGCCGATCAGCGTCGCCGCCATCGCGGCGAGCGAGCGGAAGAGCATGGTCAGGAGGATCAGCGCGATGGCCACGCCGACCAGCTCCCCGACGGGCGCCTCCTGCTCGGACGCGAGGTCGATCAGGAGGCCGCGCGCGGCGACGTCGACGCCGCCGTGCCTCGGCGGTGTCGGCGGCTGCGAGCAGCGCCTCGCCGTCGGCCTTCTCGAGCTCGTCGACCTCGACGTTGTACCGGACGTCGACGGCTGCGAGGGTCCCGTCCTCGGATAGCTGGCCGCCCTCGGCGAACGGGTCGGCGACGGTCTCGACCTCCGGGATCGCGCGGATCTCCTCGAGCGCGCCCTCGACCGCCTGGCGCGGCTCGGGATCCGTGAGTGCCCCGTTCTCGACACTGAAGACGACCGTGGAATCAGCACCCGCGAATGCAGGGCTGTGCTCGCGGAAGAGGTCGAGCGCCTGCTGGGACTCAGTACCCGGGACCTCGAAGTTGTCGGCCGCCTCGCCGCCGGTCCCGGCCGCGAAGCCGAGCAGCACGAGGACGGCGAACGCGCCGGCGAGGCTGCGCTTCCAGTGGGACGTGAGCGCGCGGGCCATCCGCGCGAGAAGCTCCGACATACAAACTCTCCAGAAAGGTGGGACGGGGAGGTGTGGCGACCTTAACCCCGGAATCCGGCCCTGCCGGTGTGGCTACCCGCCCAACGACCGTGAGAGAAACCGTTCGTCGGCCGGCGTCCAGTCGCCCACCTGGAAGCCCCCGAGGACGGCGGCGACATCCCAGAACGGGTCGTAGCCCGTCCGCCCGATGAGCGCGCAGTAGAGCTCGAGGAAGCGGTCCGCCGCGTCCACCCCGACGCCGCGCGCGAGATCCATCCGGCAGTGCCCCACGTCCACCCATGGGGAGCCGGCGCGGGCGCTCGCCCAGTCGACGACGCCGGTGACCGCGCCCGCGGTCCAGAGCACGTTGCCCGGGTGGAAGTCGCGGTGCACGAGGCAGCGCTCCGCGGTCGCGGGCGGCGCGTGGAAGCGCGCGAACGCGCGCTCCCAGACGTCGATCCGCTCGGCCCACGGCGGCGGCCCGTCGGCCTCGAGCGCGTACGGCTCGTAGTCGGGAAGCTCCGGACCGGGCGCCGCGGCGTGCACGGCCGGCAGCACGGCGGCGAGGCGGCCGAGGAAGCCGTCGTCCGCGGCCCAGCGGATCGCTCCCGGCAGGCGCGTCATCAGCACCGCGGGGTCGCCCGCGAGGCTCCCGTCCGGGTCGACCGCCACGAGCCGCGGCGCGGGCACGGCGCTGCTCTCCAGGCGCTCCAGCACGGCCGCCTCGAGCCGCGGCGCGTCGGGCTCCTCCGCCAGCCACTCGGGCCGCACGAAGCGCCGCAGCACCAGCTCGCGGCCGCCGGCGCGCAGCCCGTGCACGGCCGAGGACGTGCCGCCCTCGAGCGCCTCGACGGCGCTCACCGCCCCGCCGGCCGCGGCCGCGCACCAGCGCAGCGCCCGGGCCGGCGGCGGGGAGCGCAGGAGCCGGCGGTCGGCCGCCGACAGCGTGAATCCGTGGTGTGGAGTGGGCACTCCGGTTGTGGTACCGTCCGCCGAATGAACCGGAGCGGACACTCTCATTTCAATCCGTGGCTCGCACTCGTCGTCGTCTGCCTCGGCCAGTTCATGGTGGTGCTCGACGCGACGATCGTCAACGTCGCGCTGCCCTCGATCCAGGCCGACCTGCAGATCTCCGACGGCTCGCTGCAGTGGATCGTCAACGCCTACACGCTGCTGTTCGGCGGCTTCCTGCTGCTCGGCGGCCGCGCCGCCGACCTGCTCGGGCGGCGCACGCTGTTCATCGCCGGCGTCGTCGTCTTCTCGGTCGCGTCGTTCGTCAACGCGCTCGCCAGCTCGCAGGAGATGCTGATCGCCGCGCGCGGCCTGCAGGGCCTCGGCGGCGCGCTGCTCTCCCCGGCCGCGCTGGCCGTCATCACGACCTCGTTCGCCGAGGGCCGCGACCGTACGCGGGCGCTCTCGGCCTGGGCGGCGATCGCCTCCGGCGGCAGCGCCGCCGGCCTGCTGCTGGGCGGCGTGCTCGTCGAGTTCCTCTCGTGGGAGTGGATCTTCTTCGTCAACGTGCCGATCGGCGTCGCGCTCGTGTTCGCGGCGCTGCGGTTCGTGCCCGACTCGCGCGTCGAGGGCGGCGCGCGCCACTTCGACATCACCGGCGCCGTCTCGGTGACCGCCGGCCTCGTGCTGCTCGTCTACACGATCGTGCAGGCCGAGAGCTGGGGCTGGGGCTCGGCCGTCGACGCTCGGGCTCGGTCGCTGGCGCTGCTGCTGCTGGGCGCGTTCATCGCGATCGAGCGCCGCTCGCCCGCGCCGCTCGTGCGGCTCGACCTGTTCAAGCTGCGCTCGCTCGCGACCGCGAACGGCGTCTTCCTGCTCGTGATCGGCGGCCTGTTCGCGATGTTCTTCTTCGCGTCGCTGTACCTGCAGGGCGTGCTCGGCTACTCCGCGCTCACGACCGGCCTCGCGTTCCTGCCCGTGACCGCGGGATCATGATCGGCGCGACCGCCGCGCAGCAGCTGATCTCGCGGGTCGGCGTGCGCGCGGTGATGATCACCGGCATGACGGTCGCGGCCGCCGGCCTCGCCGTGCTCGCCGCGACGACCGAGGTCGACGGCAGCTACCTCGGCGTGCTCGGCGGCCTGCTGCCGATGTCGATCGGCATGGGCGCGACGTTCGTGCCGATGACGCTGGTGGCGACGACGAACGTCGAGGCCGACGACGCCGGGCTCGCCTCCGGCATCTTCAACACGTCGCAGCAGGTCGGCGGCGCGCTCGGCCTGGCGATCCTGTCGACGCTCGCCACCGACCGCACCGCGAGCGTGCTGTCGGCGCTCGGCGGAGCGCCGACGGTGGCCCAGCAGCAGGCGGCGCTCGTCGAGGGCTTCCAGCTCGCGTTCCTGGTGTCGGCCGCGCTGATCGCCGTCGGGGCGATCCTGGTCGCGGTGCTGCTGCGACAGCGCGACGTGGCCCGGATAGAGTCGGGCGCGGCCGGTGATGCCGTACCCGTTCCCTCCTAGCCACAGCTCGCCCGCGCTGCGCGCGGACGCGGCCCGCAACCGCCGCCTCATCCTCGAGGCGGCGGCGGCGGTGTTCGCCGAGCGCGGCCTCGAGGCGTCGACGGCCGAGATCGCACGCCGCGCCGGCGTCGGCGAGGCCACGCTCTTCCGCCGCTTCCCGTCCAAGGACGACCTGATCGTCGCGATCGTGCAGAACCAGATGGACGAGGTCGTCGCGGTCGCCGCCGAGTGCCTGCAGGAGCCCGACCCGTGGCGCGGCCTCGAGCGCTTCTTCCACGAGATGGTCGAGCGCAACTCGCACGACCGCGGGGCGTCCGATGCGGTCAAGGACCACTGCGCGACGAGCCCGGAGCTGGCCTGGCACCGGCGCCAGGCGATCGAGGCGATGAGCCGGCTGGTCAAGCGCGCGCAGGACGCCGGCGTGGTGCGCGCGGACCTGACCGGCCAGGACCTCGGGACGCTGCTGCACGCGGCGGCCTCGACCAGCGGCATGCCGTTCCCGGGCCTGCGCGAGGACCTCTGGAAGCGCTACGCCGGCGTGATCCTCGACGGTATGCGGCCCGAGGGAGCGACGAAGCTGCGCCCCGGCGCGCCGGCCCGGCGCGCGTTCGAGGAGCCCGACGTGGGAGCATCGACGGCATGACGGAGCGCACGAGCTACGCGACCGGGATCCCGAGCTGGGTCGATCTCTCCACACCGGACCTCGAGGGCGCGCTGGCGTTCTACGGCGGGCTGTTCGGATGGGAGCTGCAGGACGCCGGCGAGGAGGCGGGCCACTACCACCAGGCGCATCTGCGCGGCAAGCGCGTCGCCGGCATCGGCCCGGCCCAGCCGGGCGGGCCGCCGATGGCGTTCTGGACGATCTACCTCGCGGGCGACGACGCGGACGCGCACGCCGAGGCGGTGCGCGCCGCCGGCGGCGCCGTGATCGTCGGGCCGATGGACATCTTCGACCAGGGCCGGATGCTGGTCGCGGCCGAGCCGGACGGCGCGATGTTCGGCGTCTGGGAGCCGCGCGCGCACCACGGCAGCGAGCTGGTCAACGAGGACGGCGCGCCGACCTGGAACGAGCTCTACACGCGCGACCTCGCGGCGTCGACGCGCTTCTACGGCGCCGTCTTCGGCCACGCAGTACGAGCCCGCTGCCGGAGCTGCCGGACGGCTACAGGCTGGTCAAGGTCGGCGGCGACGTCGTCGCCGGGATGGTGCAGATCACCGACGCGATCGCGGCGCCCGAGACGCCGCCGTACTGGCTCGCGTACTTCGAGCTCGAGGACGTCGACGCCGGCTTCGCCCGCGTGCGCGAGCTCGGCGGCGAGCTGCTGAACGAGCCGCGCGACTCGCCCTACGGCCGCTGGGCCGCGGTGCGCGACCCGCAGGGCGGCGTGTTCGCGCTGATCCACGGCGCGACCCCGGCCTAGAGACGGCGAGGGCCCCGGTCGCCCGGGGCCCTCACCAGCTCGCAGGCTGCGCTACGCGGGCGTTGGTTGCCCGTCGCTCGAATCGCCGCGCAGGGCGCGCGCGGCGAAGAACGCCGCGGCGGCCGCGCCGGCCAGCAGCGGGATGCGCTTCACGAACGGCGTGCGCTTCGCCACCTGGTAGGCGGCAGTGCCCTTGGCGGCCTTTCGCGCGCCCTTGGCCGCCTTGCCCGGCGGCCTTGAGCTTGAGGTATGAGCCCAGGAGGTCGGTCGCCCGGGCCGAGCGGCTCTTGCGTCGTCTGAGGTTCATACCTGACGGCTACCCACGTCGCGGCGAACAGATGCATGTGTGCCAGGCTGGGATGGGTGCGCCGTGCGATCGCAGCCGCCCTCGTCGTCGCGGCGGCCGCCGTCTTCCTGCTCACGCGCGGGGGCGACGAGGCACCGGAAGGCGTGCCGTTCGTGCCCACGCCGCCGGGTGAGGTCCAGACCGACGCGCCGCCGCTGCCCGACCCGTTCGCGTGGGCCCCCGACCGTGCCGCGCAGTTCGAGCGGCGCGCCGCCGCCGGCAACAGCCATCCGCTCTACGCGCTCTCGCCGGGCGGCGCGATCGCCAGCGCGGAGCGGACCGCACGCTGGCGCCCGCAGGTCGAGCGCGCGGCCGCGCGAGGCCGAGGTCGACCCCGACACGCTCGAGGGCGCTCGTCTTCCTCGAGAGCGCCGGCCGCGAGGACGCCCGCGCCCCGGGCAGCCTGGAGTCGGCGCGCCGGGCTGACGCAGATCCTCGCCGAGACCGCGCAGAACCTGCTCGGCATGGAGGTCGACCTGGCCGCGAGCGAGCGGATCACGCGGCGGCTCGCGCGCGCCGAGCGGCGCGGCGACGATCAGCGCGCGATCGAGCTGCGGCGCGCCCGCGCGCAGGTCGACCAGCGCTTCGACGGGGCGCAGGCGCTGGCCGGCACGGCGCGCTACCTGGCGCTCGCCCGCGACCGCTTCCGCCGCGAGGACCTCGCGTTCGTCTCCTACCACATGGGCATCGGCAACCTCGAGAGCGTGCTGCGCGACTTCGCGGGCGCCGGCGGCGGGCGAGATCGGCGAGCTGGTCGAGGACGCGGACCTGACGTACACGAAGGTGTACTTCGACTCGACGCCGCGGCGCCATCCGGAGGCCTACGGGCGGCTGACCGAGCTCGGCGACGACTCCTCGAACTACCTCTGGAAGGTCGCGGCGGCGCGCGAGATCATGCGGCTCTACCGCGAGGACCGCGACGAGCTGACGCGGCTGGCGACGCTGCACGAGGCCAAGGGCTCGGCCGAGGAGGTCCTGCACCCGCCCGCGGACACGACGGCCTTCGTGCACCGGCGAGGACCTGCGGCGGGCGTGGAACAGCGGCGACATCGTGCCGTTCCCGACCGCGACGCAGGTGACCGGGCTGCGGCGCGACCGCCGGATGGGCGAGCTGGCGCGGCGCGTCGGCCAGCCCGCCCAGCTCTACCGCGGGCTGCGGCCGGAGGCGCTGGCGATGGCGCTCTACATCGGCGCGCAGGTGCGCGACCTCGGCGGCGCCTCGCCGCTCGTCGTCACCTCGACCGTGCGCGACGGCGACTACCAGGACGAGCTGGCGTCCCGCAACGGCGAGGCGACGCGCAACTTCTCCCTGCACACGACCGGCTACGCGTTCGACGTGCTGCGCGAGTACCGCTCGCGGCGCCAGGCGCTGGCGTTCCAGTTCCTGCTCGACCGGCTGCGGACGCTCAACGCGATCGCGTGGGTGCGCGAGCCGGCCGCGATCCACATCACGGCCGGGCCGGACGCCGACGCGCTGCTGCCGCTGCTGGAGCGGGTCGGGATCGAGCCGTAGCTAGTCGCGCTCGGCGGCGGGCGCGCTGGCGGCGGCGCGGGCCTCGTAGGCCACGCGCGCGCTGCGATCGGCGTTCAGCAGCGGCTGCTCGACGCGGATCGCGCGCGCCACGACCTCGCGGGCGCGCCGCGGCAGGATGCCGGCGAGCGCGACGAGCGGGCCGTTGAAGCGCGGCACGTACACCTCGAAGCGCGGCCGCTGCAGCGCGGACAGCAGCTCGCGCGCCACGTCCTCCGGCTCGACGGCCTTCACGCGCGACTCGGCCAGCCCGGCGGTCAGCTCGGTGCGCACGACGCTCGGCAGCACGACGGAGATCTCGACGCCGCTGCCGCGCAGCTCGGCCCGCACCGCCTCGGAGAGCCCGACGACGCCGTGCTTGGTGGCGCAGTAGGTCGCGAGGTTGGGGAAGCCGGTGCGGCCGGCGATCGACGCCATGTTCACGATGTGGCCGCTGCGCCGCGGCGACATCCGGCGGATCCCCTCCTGCGTGCCGTGGATGACCGCGCGCAGGTTGAGCTCGAGCTGGCGCGAGACGCTCGCGGGCGACTCGTCGGCGAGCGCGGTCACCGGCATGATCCCGGCGTTGTTGACGAGCACGTCGAGCGGGCCGAGGCGCTGCTCGACGTCGTCGAGGAAGGCGGAGAAGGCGGCGTGGTCGGTGACGTCGAGGCCGGCGCCGAGCGCGTCGCCGCCGAGCTCGGCCGCCACCGCCTCGGCAGCGGGCGCATCGAGGTCGCCGATCGCGACGCGAGCGCCCTCGGCGGTGAGGGAGCGCGCGATCGCGCGGCCGATGCCGCGGCCGCCGCCGGTGACGACGACGACGCGACCGGCGAGGGAGCGTGGGGGAGCGGCCATCCGGAGAACGGTATCCCTCAGAGGTACGGACCGCTGGGGAGGTACGGCGCGAACCGGCCCACGTCGCCGCCGACGAACACCGCCCCGAGGTCGAAGCGCAGGTCGAGCCCGGCCTCCAGGCACGGATCGATCGCCCACGGCTGGGCGGCGGTGATCCACTCGACCGCCGCGTCGTGGCCGGCGCGGGCGGCCGCGGCGAAGACGGAGCGCAGGAGCGCCGCGGCCGCCGCCTCGTCGCGGGCCGCGAGCAGCCGCACCATGCCGTCGCGGACGACGGCGTAGCCACGCTCGGGCACCACCAGCAGGCGGCCGCCGGGCGTCAGCAGCGCCTCGACGTCGGGGCCGTGGGCGGCGCCGCGCACGTCGCGGTCGACGGCGTCGAACAGCGGCTGGTCGGCGAGCGTGCCCGCGCGCACCTCGGGCGGGGCGGCGACCGGGCGCGGGCGGCCGCGCGCGGCGATCGCCGGGTGCAGATCGAGGCCGAGGCGGGCGTAGGCGCGCAAGGCCCGCGTGTCACGCGAGGACAGGATCACGAACGCCGCGTGCGCCGTTCCCATGCGCGCGGGCGCGCGCCAGCAGCTCGCGGCCGGCGCCCGCGGACTGCAGCCGCGGGTCGACGACGAGCAGCGACAGGCCCCAGACGCCTTCGCGGACGATCCCGAGCGCCGCGCCGACGATCCGGCCGTTGCGCTCGGCCACCCAGGCGCCGCCGGGATCGCTGGTCAGCACGTGGCCGAGCCGTACGCGCGCCGCGGCGATCGTGGGCTCGGGATCGGGGTCCTCGCCGAAGCGCCGCTGCAGGTCGTCGAACGCGGAGACGCTGACGCGGTGCACCGCGTCGATGTCCCCGACGGCCATCGGCCTGACGGTCGTCACGGCCACCGGGCGACACTACACAGCCACCACACCGGCGGGGTCGCTGCTTTCCCCGCCGACCGTCGCTTCAGCGGACCTTCGCAAAGCGGCGCACGGCCGCCATCAGCTCGTCGAGCTTCTCGTCCGCCTGCGCCGTCGCCGCCGGCCACCGCGTCGGCCACGCAATGGCGCACGTGCGCGTCCAGGACGTTCACCGCGACCTGCTCGAGCGCGGTCTGGACGGCGGACACCTGGGTCAGGATGTCGACGCAGTAGGCGTCCTCGTCGACCATCCGCTGGAGGCCGCGGACCTGGCCCTCGATGCGCCGCAGGCGGTTGTGCACGGCGCGTGAATCGGCTTCCATACTGACCATCATACCCCTTAGGGGTACTGCTCTCCTGCTACATTTCCGCGCCGTGTCCAGCCGCCAGGAGGAGAAGCAACGTCGCCGCGAGGAGCGTCTCGCGCGCGAGAACGCCGAGAAGGCGTCCGCCGCACGCAAGAAGCGCGTGCAGCTGGCGCTCGCGGGGCTCGGCGCGCTAGCCGCGATCGCGATCGTCATCGTGCTCGCGGCCGGGCTCGTCGGCGGCGACGACGGCCCCGAGGCCGGGGAGGCCGAGACGGCCGAGGCCGCGGTCGAGATCCCGCCGCAGGAGGACCGCACGTACGACCAGGCGGTCGAGGCGGCCGGCTGCGAGGCATCCGATCCCAAGATCGAGGGCGCCGGGCACGAGGAGAAGGAGTTCGCGGCGAGCGACTACAAGACGAACCCGCCGACCTCCGGAGCGCACAACCCGGTCTGGTACGAGGACGGCGTCTACGCGCCGGGCAGCACGCCGCGGCTCGGCGAGCTCGTGCACACGCTCGAGCACGGCCGCATCAACGTGCAGTACAAGCCGGGCACGCCCGCGAACGTCGTCAACCAGCTCGAGGCCCTCGTGGCCGAGCAGAACGACGGCTACCACATGCTGCTGTACGAGAACACCACGGACATGGACGCGCAGGTCGCGGCCACGACCTGGGGTCACTCGGTCACGTGTGCGCAGATGAACGACGACGTGTTCGACGTCATCCGCACGTTCACGACCGACTTCATCGATCAGGGCCCCGAGAACGTCCCCTAGGCCGAGCCAGGAGGCTCGCGCCAGCCTCCGGTCTCGCCGCGGTACAGGCCCGCGCCCGTCGTGGCGTGGCGCACGGTCGCGGCGAGGATGCGGAGGTCGAGCCGCAGCGACGCGTGCTCGACGTACCAGAGGTCGAGCTCGATGCGCTCGCTCCACGGGCAGCGACGCGCGGCCGTTGACCTGCGCCCAGCCGGTGATGCCCGGGCTTCGCGTCGAGCCGCCGCCGCTGGCGCTCGTCGTAGCGGTCGACCTGCACCTGCACGGTCGGGCGCGGGCCGACGAGCGACATCTCGCCGCGCAGGACGTTGACGAGGTTCGGGCACCTCGTCGAACGACGTGCGGCGCAGCCAGCGCGCCGAGCCGGTGATGCGGTCGTCGCCCTCGTCGACGGCGAGGCCCGAGCCCATGCGCCTCGGCGCCGCTGACCATCGTGCGCAGCTTGAAGAGCTCGAACGGCGCGCCGTCGCGGCCCGACGCGCCGCTGGCGGTAGATCGGGTGGCCGTGCGTCTCGAGCCGGATGGCGCGCAGCGCGGCCGCCAGCAGGACCGGCGAGGTGACGACGAGGGCGAGCGCCGGCGACGCGACGTCGAGCGCGCGCTTGCGGCGCGAGTGCAGGTACGGCGCGGGCGCTCACCGCGTGCCCTCCGGCGCTCCCAGCCGACCTCGGTCCCGTGGCGCAGCCAGTCGTACAGGCCGAACGCCGAGCGCGGCGGTCGTGAGCACGTAGTAGCGCGCGACGAGCAGCGGCCGCGCGCGCGGACGCGGCCGCCGGCCGCGGCGGCGCCAGCACGGCGCGGCCTGGGCGCGCGGCGGCCGCCGCGTACGTGCGGCGCCGCGGCGCGAGCAGCGCGAGCGTCGCCAGCGCGACGAGCACGTGCAGCAGCGGCGTGGCGTAGCGCAGCAGCCGGTGCGAGCGCGATCATCAGCGCGTACAGCGGCGGATAGCCGCGCGGGTCGAGCAGCCCGCCGCGCACGACGATCGGCCACGCGTGGGTCATCATCCGCCGCTTGCGGGCCCATTCGCCCTCGACCGTCGGCACCATCTTCTCGGTCGCCCGCGCCGCCGGCACGTACACGGCGCGCCAGCCGCGCTTGACGAGGTTGAACGGGAACGAGAGGTCGTGGCCCATCACCGCGTCGGCGCGTCAGGTACAGCCGCCGGCCGCACCGCGTAGATCGCGCCGTTGCCGGCGGTGACCGAGGCGAGCGCCGACTCGTGCTCGCGCAGCCACATCTCGTAGCGCCAGTAGAGGCCCTCCTGGTTCGTCCCGGCGTCGTTGACGAACCGCACCTGGCCGCACGCGTAGCCGACCGCCGGGATCCGCGAACGCGGCGATCAGGCGCACGCAGCGCGTCCGGCTCCCACAGCGCGTTGGCGTCCGAGAACGCCAGCAGCTCGCCGCGGGCCACCCGCACGGCCGCGTCCTGCGCGCGGTACTTGCCGCCGCGCGGCAGCTCGAGCACGACGTCGGCGCCGGCCGCGCGGGCGCGCGCGGCGGTCGCGTCCGCCCCCGGCTCGGCGCCCGCCGTCGACCGCCACGATCGATCTCGAGGCGGTCGCGCGGCCAGTCGAGCGCCAGCGCGTTGGCGACCTTGTCCGCGATCACCCCCGCCTCGTGGTAGGCGGCGACGACGAGCGTCACGCGCGGCCGCGCGGGCCCCGGCGCGGGCGCGGTCCAGGCGAGCGCGCGCCGAGGCGGCGCAGCGCGCCGAGGAACAGGCCGTAGCCCACCTGGGCCCAGGCGAGCAGCGGCGAGAGGGTCCAGAACAGGACGCGCACGGCGGCGCATCCTGACAGGGTGCGCGCCATGGACCGCCCCACGCTGCGCGACGGCGACCTCGTGCTGCGGCCGGCCACGCCGGCCGACGCCGACGCGGTCACCGCGGCCTGTCAGGACCCCGAGATCGCGCGCTGGACGAGCGTGCCCTCGCCCCTACACGCGCGCCGACGCCGAGTGCGTTCATCGGCTTCAGCGCCGACGAGGCGGCGGCCGGCCGCGTCGATCCACCTGCTCGCGGTCGACGGGGCGGGGACGCTGGCTCGGCCGTTCGGCTGACGGGTCTGGACCGCGCCCGCGCCGAGGTCGGCTACTGGGTCGCCGCCGAGGCGCGCGGCCGCGGGGTCGCCCCGCGGGCCGTCGAGCTGCTGCTGGAGTGGGCGCGGCGCGAGCTCGGGCGTGACGCGCGTGGAGCTGCGCGCGCACCAGGAGAACGCCGCCTCGCTGCGCGTGGCGGCGAAGGCCGGCTTCACGGCGACCGGGGAGTCGCGGCGAGCCTCGGACGGCGCCGCGGAACGCCCGGCGCGGCGCACTGCCACTATCAGCTGAGATGGCCGTCGAGCTCAGCTACTGCGTCATCAACACCGGGCAGCGCCAGCTCCTCAGCTACTGCCTCGACGCGATCGCCCGCGAGCGGGCCACGGTCGAGTTCGAGACCGAGACGCTGGTGCTCGACAACGCGTCGACCGACGGCTCGGCGGACGCCGCCCGCGCCCATGCGGTGACGACCAGCGTGATCGCCCTCGAGCGCCGGCGCCACCGCGCCGAGAACGCCACGGCGCTGCTCGAGCGTGCCCGCGGGCGCTTCTGCCTGCTCCTCAACGAGGACTCGGAGCTCGAGCCGGGCGCCACCGCCGCGCTCCACGATGCGCTCGCGAGGGCCGACGACGCCGGCGCGGCCGGCGCGACGCTCGTCACCCCCGGCGGGCTCCGCCAGGCCTCCGCGTGGCGCTTCCCCAGCACGTGGACGCACGCCGTCGCGATGCTCGGCCTCGGCCGCCGCTTCCTCGTCCAGAGCCACGGCCCGGACGTTCGCGACGTCGACTGGGCCCCGGCCACCGCGCTGCTCGTGCGCCGCGAGGCGGCCGCCGCGGTCGGCTGGCTGCAGGAGGACGAGATCGAGTTCTGCCGCCGCCTGCACGTCGCCGGCTGGCGCGTCCTGTACGCCCCGGAGGCCCGGGCCGTGCACCACGGGCACCGATGACCGACCCCGGCGGCGGCTACGGCTGGCGCAGCGCCGAGCACCTGCCGCGGCGGCGCGGCGGCGTCATGGGCTGGGGACAGGTCGCGCGGCAGGCCGATCCGCTCGGCGAGCAGCGGCCGCTGTGCCTGCTCCTGCTGCCCGCGCCGCTGGAGGCGTTCGAGCTGCGCGAGCGGGCCGAGGACCTCCTCAGGGCGCCGGGGTCGCGGCTCGACCCGCCGCGGATGGGCTACGGGCGGCGGCTCCGCGGCGATCGACGACGGCCTGGCGCGGTCCAGGCGCGCCGCATGCGGCTGCCGGGCTTCCCGCGCCTGATCGTGCTCTTCGACCCGCTGCAGTACCCGCTGGCGCGCGCGCTGACGGCCATCCACCCCGACGCCGAGCTCTGGTACGGCCCGCGGCGGAGGCGCCGCGAGGCCGAGCGCGCGCGAACGCTCCACGACCTCGCGAGCGAGCGCGCGGCGGTGCGCTTCGAGCGGAGCCCCGGCCCGCCTACGAGGCCAACCGGCCGCTGTGGGAGCGGATGGAGGCGCTCGGGATCGAGAGCGGGCGGCTCGGCTCCGAGCGCCTGACGTTCCTAGGGCGCGAGCGGATGCGCGGCGTGAAGCCGCGCAGCAGGTCGGCGGCGTTGAGCGTGATCTGCGCGACCTGGCGATCGCCGAGCCGCTGCGACCACTCGGGCAGCCCGACGCGGATCAGCAGGCCGTCGCCGAGCTCCGTCGCCACGAGCGCGGGCCGCGCCGGCGGCGGCAGCTCCTCGGGCACGCCGGGCTCCTCCTCCTCGGGCGCCGTCTCGACGCCGAGCGCCGCCACCACGTCGCCGCGGCCCGCCGCGGGCGGCTCGGACTCCTCGAGCGCGCGGAAGCCGCCCAGCGCGCCGTCGAAGCCCTGCAGGAGGCCGAACTCCGGGTCGCCGCCGATCAGGCTCAGCGTGACCGGCTCGGGCGTCCGCCGCAGCGGCTCGAAGCGCGTGCCGAACGGGTCCTGGTCCGACGGCTGCGTCGGCCGCACCAGCCGGCCCGCGGTGCGGTCGTCGTTGCGCAGCACCGTCAGCCCGCGGCGCAGGCTCTCGGTGCCGAAGCTCGCGAGCTGGCCGCCGTCGAGCACGTAGCGGCGCAGGCGGCGGGCGTAGGCGCGGGTGATCCAGCGCTGCGAGCCCGCCAGCAGCACGCCCTCGCGGTCGGACGCGCGCGGGTTCTCGGTCAGCATCAGGTCGAGGTCGCTCGTGAGGTCGTAGCGGATCCCGGCGCGGTCGAGGAACACGCAGCAGCGGCGCGACGCGGTCGGTCAGGTCGGCCGGCAGGCCGCCGGGCAGCACGCGCGGCCAGCTGATCTCGCGCGCGGTCTCGAGCGTGTCCGGCGCGCCGTCGAAGTCCTCGTCGACCTCGGCGGTGCCGCTCCAGGTGACGCTCGGCACCACGACCAGCATCCGCGCGCGCTCGGTCGACTGCACGAGGACCGGCGACGCTCGTGCGCGCGGCGCCGGCTTCGAGCTCGAGCAGGTACAGCCCCGAGTCGCCCTCCGGGGCCCGGAACCGGGTCGGATCGCCCGCGCGCTGGCGGCGCTGGAGCACGGGGTTCGTGCGCCCGGCGCGGCGCAGGCTCCAGCGGTACGGCCGCCGCCGCGAGTCGACGTTGACGGTCAGGCGCTCGCCCGCGGTGACGGGCCGCATCGGCATCTGCGCGGCGATCGCGCGCACGGTGAAGCCCTGCTTGCCGCGGGCCTCGCCCGGCTGCGGCGGCACGTCGACCGGCGTCGAGCCGCGGTTGCCGGCGACGTCGCGCGTCGTGACCTGCACGAGGTACGTCCCGGGCGGCGCCGGGCGGCCGTCGACGAGCCCGTTCCAGTCGACCGCGCGGCTGCCGACCGGCACGCGCAGCGAGGCGACCTCGACCGGATCGCCGCCGTCGGTGCGGAAGATCCGCACGCGCGCGGCGACGCGCCGCGAGACCGCGCCGAGGCGGAACGTCATGGTGCCGGGCGCGGGTCCGACGATCTGCTCGGGCAGGATCTCGCGCACGCGCGGCCGCGGCGGCTCGGTGTCGACGAACATGGTCCGCGGCGGGACCACCGACCGGGCCTCGCGCCGCAGCGTCACGCGCACGCGGTAGGGGCCGTCCGGCACCAGCCGGCCCGCGTCCGTGCGCCCGTCCCAGGTGAGCCGGAGCGGGCGCCCGGGGCCGACCGAGTCGCCGTCGGCGAGCCGCCGCACGGCGTCGCCGTCGTCGTCGACCACGTCGATCGAGACCTCGCCCTGCTCGCGCAGGCGGACGCGGAAGCGGTTGATGTCCTTGCGGTCGTCGCCGTTCGGCGAGAAGTGGCGGTCGAGGCCGATCACCTGCGCCACCGGCGGCTCGCCCTTGACGCGCTGGGCCGCGAAGAACGCCGCGAACGTCGCGCCGATCAGCAGCACGAAGACGGCGATCGCGAGGCGGGTCAAGTCACGGAGTCTGATCGGCGCCGAGGACGACCACGACCTCGGCCTGCGAACTCGCCGCTCACGTCGGTGCTGTCGGCGAGCGCCTGCGTCTCCGCGTCCATCGGGTCGGTGCGCGTTCTCGATGCCGAGCACGGAGGCGACGTCGCGGGCCTGGCGACGCTGGCCGTCGGCGTAGAGCACGACGGAGTCCTGGCGGGTCTGATCCGTCGTTGTTGTCGATCCGGATCATCCCGTCGTCCTCGGAGTAGCCGGCGGCGACGAGCTCGTCGCGCTTGTCGACGGCGAGCCCGCCGATCGGCGTGCCGTTGAGGACCACGACGACCGTCTCCGGCCGCGCGCCGCCGCGTCGGTGCCGCCGCCGCCGCCGCCCTCCGGCGTCCGCTGCGGGTCGGTCGTCACGTTCGGCGCGGCCGTCTGCTGGCCGTCGTCGTCGCCGCCGAGGAACTGCGTCGCCGCGAACGCGCCGATCGCGATCACCAGCACGGCGCCGACGGCGAAGATCGCCATCCGGCCGGCGCCCGGGTCGGAGCCGGCGCCTCGCGCGGCGCGGCGCCGGGCGGCGCGGCGGCGCCTTCACGGGGCGCGACGTGGCGCGGGCCGGCGCAGCGGCGCGGCGGGAGCGGGTGCGGGGCGCGGGGCCTGCGGCCGCGGCGTCGCGCGCGGGATCGCGGCCGAGCGCGGGCGCGTCCTCGGTCTCCTGCGCGGCGGGCTCCGGCTCAGGCTCGGGCTCGGGCTCGGCGCCGGCGCGGGCACCTCGTCACCGGCGGCCGGGGCCTCGTCCTCGCGGTGCGGACGGGGTCGGCGCCGGGACCGCGGGCACGGGCTCGGCGGGCGCGCCGCCGTTGGTCGACTCGGGCGCCTCGTCGCCGGTCTCCTGCTCGGCGGGCGCCGCGGGTGCGGCGGCCGACGCGGTCGCCGCGGCGGCCATCGCGGCCGCGGCCACCGCCGGGCGCGGGCCCATCGGCACGGGCACGGGCTTCGCCGCCGGGCGGCCGTTGCCGGCGCCGGCGGTCGCGGGCTTGGGCACCGGCTGGGCCGGGCCGACCGTGCCGGACCGCTCAGGCTCGGCGGCCGCCGGCGCGGGGCGCAGCGCCTCCTCGGCCTGGGCGGTCACGCGCGCCTCGAGCTCGGCGGCGCGCTCGGGCGCGCGGCCGGCCCAATCGCGCAGGCGCTTGAGCTCGCGCGCTTGCGCGAAGTAGAGCAACGTGAGCACGGCCAGACCGATGAACGCGGCGATCCCTACGTAGGCGCCGTACTTCTCGACCTGGTCCTGGAGCGAGAGCGCGAGGACAGGGACCATGGAGCCGGAAGGGGAGATTCTAGGAGGCGACCCGGCCGGCCGCAGGCTGGGTGCCCGCCGCGGCGTCCGCGGCCGGCAGCTCGGGGGCCATCCGGACCGTGCTCAGCTCGGCCACCTTCGCGGCCAGGGCGGCGGCATCGCCCTCGAGCACCAGCAGGCCGATCTCGTCGAAGGTCTCCTCGACCCATGCGGGATCGACCGGCGGCCGCACGGCGCGCATCAGCTTCGCCGCGGGCGTACCCTCGCAGCGCTCGTACGGGTTGAACAGCTCCTCGTGCAGCTTCTCGCCCGGGCGGCGGCCGACGATCTCGATCCCGATGTCGCGCCCCGGCTCGAGGCCGGAGAAGCTGATCATCGTCTTCGCGAGGTCCATGATCGAGACCGGCTCGCCCATGTCGAGCACGAACACCTCGCCGCCCTCGGCCAGCGACCCGGACCGGACCACGAGCTGCACCGCCTCGGGGATCGTCATGAAGAAGCGCGTCATCGCCGGGTCGGTGACCGTGATCGGGCCGCCCGCGCGGATCTGGCGGGCGAAGATCGGCACCACCGAGCCGGACGAGCCGAGCACGTTGCCGAACCGGACCGCGGTGAACGCGGTGTCGGGGTAGCGCGAGTCGGCGGCCTCGACCGCCCACTCGGCGAGCGCCTTCGACGCGCCCATCACCGTCGCCGGCGACACCGCCTTGTCGGTCGAGACGAGCACGAACACCTTCGTGCCGGTGTCGCCGGCCACCCGCGTCATCACGCGCGTGGCGAGCGCGTTGTTGCGCACCGCCTCGACGGGGTTGGACTCCATCAGGCCGACGTGCTTGTAGGCGGCGGCGTGGAAGACGACGGTCGGCCGGTGCTCGGCGAACACCTCGCGCATCCGCTCGCCGTCCTTGCAGTCGGCCAGCACGGCGACGCAGTTCTGCAGATGGCGGTCGTCGACGAGCTCGCGCTCGATCTCGAACAGGTTGTCCTCGGCGTGGTCGAGCAGCACGAGCCGCTCCGGCCCCACGCGCGCGATCTGGCGGCACAGCTCGCCGCCGATCGAGCCGCCGGCGCCGGTGACGAGCACGACGCGGCCGGTCAGGTAGCCGCCGGTCAGCTCCGTGTCCATGCGCACCGGCTCGCGGCCGAGCACGTCCTCCACGCGCACGTCGCGGACCTGCCGCATCAGGTGGCCGCCGTTCTGCAGCAGCTCGAACACGGTCGGCATCGTGCGCACGGGTACGCCGCGGGGGCGGCACGCGCCGACGACCCGGGCGCGCATCGTGCCCGGGGCCGACGGGACCGCGATCAGCACCTCGTCCGGCTCGATGTCGTCGAGCACGCGCGGCAGCTCCTCGGTGGTGCCGAGCACCTCGAGCCCGCGGTCGATGCGGGCGTGCTGCTTGCGCTCGTCGTCGTCGACGAAGCCGACGGGCCGCAGCCCGAGGTCCGGGTTGCGCAGGATCTCGCGCAGCAGCAGCCGGCCGCCGTCGCCCGCGCCGACGATCAGCACCGAGCGCGCGTCGCGGTTGGGCCGGAAGCCTTTCAGCGGGCGCTCGTAGAACAGGTGGGTGACGTAGCGGACGGCGCCGAGGAACACGAGCATCAGCAGGCCGAAGAGCACGAGCACGCCGGTCGGGACCGTGACCGTCGCGTCGCCCTCGACCGTCGAGATCACCTTCGGCTGCACGACCGCCACGTAGCCGACGAGCGCGATCACGCTGGCGGCGGCCGCCTGGGCGATCTGCAGGTACTCGCGCTGGGACGAGTAGCGCATCCAGTGCCGGTAGAGCCCGAACAGCGCGAAGATCGTGACGCTGCCGCAGACGACGAACGTGATCGTGCGGCCGAACAGGTCCTCGTAGCGCGGCGGCACGCCACCGTCGAAGCGGAGGCGGTAGGCGAGGAAGTACGCGAGCGCGGCCAGCCCGGCATCCAGCGCGACCTGCGGGAGCGCATGCCGGTGGATGGGAAAGGCCGCGGATCGGAGCCGGCGGCGCATCCGGATGATTCTAGGGCCGCGCCCGGCTGCCGGAGCCGAGGCCGCCGACCGGGGACAGCAGGAGATCCGCGAGCAGCTCGGGGTCGCGGCGCACGCGCTCGGTCGCCGCGGCGGACCGCTTGACGACCTCGACGTCCTCCGCGCGCTCGAGCTTGAGCATCCGCCCGGAGGCGATCAGCGCCTCGTCGACGGCGCCCAGCCGGCCTTCGAACGTGGTCCAGACGGGCGTGCCGAGCGCCACCGCCTCGCGGTTCATCGTGCCGCCCGCGGAGATCACGACGTCGGCGAACGCGATCAGCGACTGCGCGTCGATCGCGCGCTCGGGGACGATGAAGCCGTCGGTCAGCTCGGCGCGCTGCTCCGGCGTGCGCGGGAGCACGACCGTCTGGCCCCCGCGCAGGCGCTCGAGCAGCGCGGCGAACAGCGGGTTCTCGAAGCGGTGGTAGAGCGAGACGGCCGGCGGCGTGCGCACGACGGCGATCGGCTGCTCCGGGTCGAGTCCGAGCTCGCCCAGGACCGCCAGGTCCGGCTCGAAGTCGGCGAGGTAGTACTCCTCCTTCAGCCCCGGGTAGGGCCGCAGCTTGCGCGGGCCGGCGCCGTAGCGCGCGAGCCGCTCCGGCGGGATCGCGTCCGGCACCACGACCGCGCGCGCGAGCCGGCAGTTGATCGAGTGCTGCACGGTCGCCCACTCGTAGTCGAACGCGGTCGCGCTCGGGATGCCGAGCAGCTTCGCCGCGACGCTGATGTCGTTGGAGCCGTGGCCGATCGCGACGTCGATCCGCCGCCGCAGCGCCCAGCGCGCGAGCGCGGCCGAGCGCGAGACGAGGCCGGCGCCCTTGGCGGCGAGCCGGCCGCCGCGGTGATGGCCGATCGGCTCGCAGTCGATGCCGTGGCGCGCGCACAGCTCGAGCGTCTGCGCGAAGTCGCGCGCCGTGACGAGCACCTCGACGCCGTGCCGCTCGAGCGCCCGGATGATCGGGCGCAGGACCAGCACGTGCGGCGAGTTAGTGAGGTCGACCCAGGCCCGCATCGCGGACCGCGGTCACCACCTCGGCCGCCTGCTCGCGCGACAGCACCGGGCTCATCGGGATCGCGAGATGGGTACGGGCGACCGCGTCGGTGCCGGGCAGCGGCACCGCGGGCGGGAAGTCGCGCATCGCCGGCTGCTCGTGACAGGGCACGCGGTAGTACGCCTTCTGGCCGATCCCGGCGGCCTTGAGCGCCGCGGCGAGGTCGTCGGCGCGCTGGTGGCGGACGACGTAGAGGTGCCAGGCGGGCTCGGATCCCGGTGTCGGCACGGGCAGGTCGACGAGCTCGCCGAGGCCCGCCGCCGCGTAGTGGGCGGCGGCCGTGCGGCGGCCGTCGGCCCAGGCGTCGAGGTGCGGCAGCAGCACGCGCAGGATCGCCGCCTGCAGCTCGTCGAGCCGCGAGTTGTAGCCGACGAGCTCGAACGTCTGCTTGTCGCGCGAGCCGTGGAAGCGCAGCATCCGCACGCGCTCGGCGACCTCGTCGCTGTTCGTCGTGATCGCGCCGCCGTCGCCGAACGCGCCGAGGTTCTTGGACGGGAAGAACGAGAACGTGGCGACGCTGCCGAGCGCGCCGGGGCGGCCGGCCGGGCCGCGCGAGCCGGCGGCCTGCGCGGCGTCCTCGACGACCGGCACGCCGAGCGCCTCGATCTCGGCCACGGGCGCGACGTTGCCGAACAGGTGCACGACGATCACGGCCTTCGTGCGCGGCGTGAGCGCGGCCGCCACGGTCTCGGGCGTGACGCAGAACGTGTCCGGGTCGACGTCGCAGAAGACCGGGGTGCGCGCCCGTCGGCGGGACCGCCTCGGCCGACGCGTAGAACGTGAACGACGGGACGACGACCTCGTCGCCGGGGCCGACGCCGAGCGCGCGCAGCGCGATCGTCAGCGCGTCGGTGCCGTTGGCGACGCCGATCGCGTGGGCGGCGCCGACGGCGGCGGCGAACTCCTCCTCGAACGCGCCGACCTCGGGGCCGAGGATGAAGCGGCTGTTGTCGAGGACGTCCGCGACGCGGGCGTCGATCGCCGGCCGCAGGGGCGCGAGCGGGGTCTTCGTGTCGAACAGCGGGACGGGCACGCGGCGCAACACACTATCCACCCGCAAGTTCTCCGCCCTGGCTGCGTTGACGCTTCACACGTAGTCGATTCGGGAGGACCGATGCGCTGTCTCATCGCCGCTTGTCTCGTCACCGTCTGCTGCTTGGCCGCCGCAGGGCCGGCCGCCGCGGAGCCCGCCTGGGCGCCCGCCGGAACAGCGACCGTGACGCCAGGCGTGCAGACCTACACCGACGGCGGGCAGTGCACCGCCAACTTCGTCTTCTTCGACGCCGCGGACGCCGTCTACATCGGCCAGGCCGCGCACTGCGCCGGGACCGACGGCAACACGGCCACGAACGGGTGCGAGGCCGGCACGCTGCCGGTCGGGACCCCGGTCGAGGTCGAGGGCGCGAGCCGGTCGGGCACGCTCGCCTACTCGTCCTGGGCGGCGATGCAGGCGGCGGGCGAGACCGACGTCAACGCCTGCGACTTCAACGACCTGGCGCTGATCCGGCTCGACCCCGCCGACTTCGGCAAGGTCAACCCGTCGATCCCGTTCTGGGGCGGCCCGACCGGCATCACCGACACGACCGCGACCGGCGACAAGGTGCTCTCGTACGGCAACTCGTCGCTGCGCCTCGGGATCGCCGCGCTGTCGCCGAAGGAGGGCCTCAGCATCGGCCAGACCGGCGGCGGCTGGACGCACGAGGTCTACACGGTCACGCCGGGCGTCCCCGGTGACTCGGGCAGCGCGTTCGTCGACCGCCAGGGTCGCGCGTTCGGCGTGCTCAGCACGCTCCAGCTGGCCCCGAAGCCGGCGGCGAACGGCGTGTCGGACCTCTCGCGCATGCTCGCGTACATGGAGTCCCACGGCGGCCCGGACGTGACGCTCGCGCAGGGCACCGAGGCCTTCCGCGGTCCGCTGCTGCCCTAGCCTGGATCCGCCGATGACTCGTGGATGTCTCGGCGCCGTGGGCGCGTCAGGGGTGATCGGTCGAGCCAACCTCAGGGCGGGTCCTTTGGGGCTCGGCCGATCGCCGCTGGCGGTGATCCACGGTGGCGAGGCGCCGCGAGGATCGGTGGATTCAGGCTCACGGCGGGTTTGACGGCATGGTGGCCCGGGGCATACATTCGTACTGGGTCACCATGTTCACTCCTCCCTCCGTTCGCGCCCCACACGCCGATGGGGCCGTCCGCGAGCAGCGCCTCGACGACGTACTGCACCACTTCGAGGTGAAGGGCGCTCCTGCGGTCGGTGAGCTCGGCCGTCGCATCGACGCCGCGCTGGCGTCCGGCGTCCGCTGGCTCGTGGTCGACCTCGAGCGCGCGACCGCGGTGCCCGAGTCGGTGCTCGTCGCCACCGCGCGCGAGCTGCGCCGCCGCCGCGGGGAGCTGATCCTGGTCGCCGCCGCGCCCGAGGTCGCGGAGCGGCTGACGGACTACGCCGTCGCCGACCGCCCGGCGCTGGCCGCGAACGTGGACCAGGCGCTGATGATCCTCAAGATGCTGCGCCCGAAGACCGCGATCAAGCGGCCGCGCAAGCGCATCACCTCGCTCACCCTGCCGCGCATCGAGCCTCCCGCCACGGCCTGACGGCTACCCTGGTCGGCCGCTGTGCCGCCCGTGTACCTCGCATCCCTGACGGACCCGATCGTCGAGTTCGCCGTCGACGTGATCGACGCGCTCGGGCTGCCCGGGATCTTCGTCCTGATGGTCGCGGAGAGCGCCTGCATCCCGATCCCGTCGGAGACGACGTTCCTGTTCGCGGGCTTCAACGTCTCGCGCGGGGAGTACTCGATGTTCGCGGTCGTGGCCGTCGGCACGTTCGCGAACGTGGTCGGGTCGTGGATCGCGTACGCGGTCGGCTACTACGGGCGGATCGACATCCTCGAGAAGCACGGCAAGAAGCTGCACATCAAGCCCTCGCACCTGCAATGGGCCGACCGCTGGTTCGAGAAGTACGGCGACGCGACCGTGTTCTTCTCGCGCATGCTGCCGATCATCCGCACGTTCATCTCGCTGCCCGCCGGCGTCGCGCGGATGCCGTTCTGGCGCTTCACGCTGCTGACCACGGCGGGCTGCATCCCGTGGATCTTCATGCTCACGTTCGTCGGCCGCGAGGTCGGGTCGCGCTGGGAGGAGTGGAAGGACTACCTGCACTACTTCGACTACGTCGTCGCCGCGACGATCGTGCTCGGCGCCATCTGGCTGTTCATCCGCTGGCGTCGCAACCGCGGCGCGACCGGCGAGCCGGCCGCCGATGCGCCGCACTAAGCGCGCCGAGCCCCGCCTCGCCGAGACCGTCGCGCTCGGGCTGATCCACGGGCCCGCCGAGCTGCTGCCGGTGTCCTCGTCGGCCCACATCGGCCTGCTGCCATGGGCGCTCGGCTGGCATCACGCGAAGCTGCCGGGCCCCGTGCGCAAGGAGGTCGAGGTCGCGCTGCACGCCGGGACCGCCGTCGTGCTCGCGCTCGCGATGGGCCGCCCGCGGATCGGCCTGCTGGCCACCGCGACCGCGCCGCCGGCGGTCGCCGGGCTGCTGCTCGAGAAGCCGATCGAGACCTACCTCGGGACGCCGCTGCCGGTCGCCGGCGGGCTCGTGGCCGGCGCGGTCGCGATGGTGGCCGCGGACCGGTCGCTGGAGCCGAGCCGCTTCCTCGAGGAGGCGGAGCCGATCGACGGCGCGTGGCTCGGCGCCGCGCAGGTGCTCGCGCTCTTCCCGGGGATCTCGCGCAGCGGCGCGACGCGCACGATCGCCCGCGCCCGCGGCTTCGATCGCCCCGAGGCGGCGGCGCTCGCGCGCGAGGTCGCGCTGCCGGTGCTGGCGGGCGCGGCGGTGCTCAAGGGCGTGCGGCTCGCGCGCCGCAAGCCGAGCCGCGGAACGCTGCGCGCGCTCGCCGCGGGCGCGGCCGCGTCGGCGGTCTCGACCGCCGCCGCCCTGCGGCTCGAGCGCGACAACACGCCGCTGGCCGTGTTCGCCGCCTACCGCGTCGTGCTCGCGGGCGCCATCGTCGTGCGCGTCTGGCACGATCGGGCGCGATGAGCGACGCGTACGCCGACTCCGGGGTCGACACCGACGCCGCCGACCGCGGCGTCGCCGCCCTCGTCGGCGTCCTGCGCACGATCGACAGCGGCCGCTCGTCGCGCACCGTCCCGCTGCCGGGGCACTTCGCCGCCGTGCTCGAGGTGGCGCCGAACCTCGGCATCGCGGTCGGGACCGACGGCGTCGGCTCGAAGCTGATCGTCGCCGAGCAGGCGGGGCGGCTGGACACCGTCGGCATCGACTGCGTGGCGATGAACGTCAACGACGTCGTCTGCGTCGGCGCCGAGCCGATCGCGCTGCTGGACTACCTCGCGGTCGAGCAGATCGACGAGGCGGCGATGCGCGCGATCGCGACCGGCCTCAAGGCCGGCGCCGAGCAGGCCGGCGTGGAGATCCCCGGCGGCGAGGTCGCGGTGCTGCCGGAGCTGATCCGCGGTCATCCGTCGCCGCACGGGTTCGACCTCACGGCCGCCTGCTTCGGCACCGTCGCGCTCGACGCGATCGTCTCCGGCCGCGCGGTCCACGCGGGCGACGCGCTGATCGGCATCCCGTCCTCCGGCCTGCACTCGAACGGCTACTCGCTGGCGCGGCGCGCGCTCTCCGGCCTCGCGCTCGACGACCGCCCGGGGCCGCTCGGCGGCGCCTCGGTCGCCGACGCGCTGCTCGAGCCGACGGTCATCTACGTGCGCGCGGTGCTCGAGCTGCTGCGCTCCGGCCTCGCCGTCCACGGGCTCGCGCACATCACCGGCGGCGGGCTGCTCAACCTCACGCGCCTGAACCCCGGCGCCGGCTTCGAGGTCACCGACCCGCTGCCCGTCCCGCCGGTCTTCGGCCTCGTGCGCGACCTCGGCGGCGTGTCCGACGCGGAGATGTGGGAGGTCTTCAACATGGGCTGCGGCTTCTGCGCGGTCGTGCCGGAGTCGACCGCCGACGCCGCCGCCGCGCTGCTCGACGCCCACCACCCGGGCGCGCGCCGGATCGGCACGGTCACCGACCGCGGCGGCCAGGTGACGGTCCCCGCGGCCGGCGTCGCGCTCGGCGCCACCGGGTAGGACGAAGGCGATGACCGAGAACGATCCGCGCGCCGACGACCTCGAGCGCGAGCTGGACCAGATGCAGGAGCGCAGCGACCGCCTCGAGGAGGAGATCGGCGACACGCGCGAGGACTGGGAGCGCAAGAAGGCCGACCCGGCCGTGCCCGGCGCGCTGCCGGACGACGACGACGGCGACGACGAGCCGCCGCCGGAGGCGCAGTACCCCGCGAAGGGCGACTAGCGCTCGTCTTCGGAGCGCGCGCGCTCGTTCAGCTTCTCGCGCAGGTACGCCGCGCGGTCGGCGCGGCGCTCGTGCGTGTCCTCCTCGGCGGGCTCGGCCGCGTCGTCCGCCTGGGCACGCTCGGTCCGCTCGCGCTGGAGCTGCTCGAGCCGCATCTCCTCGGTCTTCGGATCCGGCATGCAGCCGAGGGTACGCCCGCCGTCAACCGAGGCGGACCCAGCCGATCGCGCCGCCGCCGTCGGACCCGTACGTCCGGCGCGCCACGCTGTTGGAGGAGTTGCCCTCGATCGTCGTGATGGCGCCGTCGGCGGCGACCGACTCGACGACGCCGATGTGCTCGTCCCAGACGATCAGGTCGCCGGGCTGCGGCGGGCCGGAGGCGGCGGGCGTCGCCTTGCCGGCGCGCTCGCCCCAGGCCCAGACGTCGTCGACCAGGCCGTAGCCCTGGCCGCTGTCGCCGATCGGCACGCCCGCCTCGCGCGCGGCCCAGGACACGAAGTAGGCGCACCACGGGCCGGGCCCGGGCGCGCCCGCCGTGGCCTTGCGGTACTGCGAGATGCGGGCGCTCTCGTTCGACCCGGGCGGGTCCTCGGTGACGCCGATCTCGTTGCGCACGAGGTTCACGATCGCCTGGCCGGCGTTCGTGCCGGCAGCGGGGAGCGGCGTGGCGCCGGCGAGCGTCGGGGTGCCGACCGCGCCCTGGAGCTGGGAGGAGAACGCGGCCGTCGGCGCGGGTGCGGGCGGCGGCTGCGGCGGGGCGAACGCGCTCTGGAGCAGCGCGATCCGCTCGAGGACGGCGGGAAGGCTCACTGGTTCAGGTGATCGGCAGGGCGGTCTGGGAACGCAGGTGGCGGATCCGCGACTGGGCGCCGGCGAGCTGGAGACGCAGGTCGGCGGCCTCGGCCTCGGCCGCGGCGAGCCGCGCCCGCGACGCGCCGCCGTCGCTGCCGGCCTCGAGCGCGAGCTCGCCGACGATCGCCTCGAGGGCACCGGCGAGCGCCGGGGTCGAGCGCGCGGCGCAGCAGCGCGAGGTAGGCCGCGCGGACGTCGGGGCCGAGCGCCGCGTCGGTGGCGGTCGCGACGGGGTCGCTGGCGTGGTGGCGCAGGCCGCGGTCGACGGTCGCCGTCTCCTCGCCCGCCGGCTCCGGGACGCCGACGAAGGCGGCGAGGCGGCGCAGCTCGCCGTCGGGGTCGGCGAGCAGGTCGTCGTAGAGCGCGAGCGTCCGCTCGCCCGGCGCGGTGTTGCCGAGCGCGCCGGCCATGTAGGCCAGCCAGGCGCGGCCGAAGTGCGCGGCGTCGAGGTCGCCGTAGATGTCGCGGCGGAGCATCGAGGCGGCGGTCTCGGACGGGCTGCGGACGCAGACCACGAACCGCAGCTCGCCGGCGTGCTCGTCCAGCAGCGGCCGCCAGAACGGGAGCGTCAGCGACAGGCGCGGGTCCTTGATGCCCCACAGTGCCCGCCCGCCGAACGCGTCGCGGAGCCGGTCGCGCGCCGTCGCGCGAAGGGCGTCGAGCTCGGGGCGCTGCGCCCAGTCGCGGGGGAGCGCGGGCGGCGCCTCGTAGCTGCCGCCGAACGTCGCGAGGATCGCGTCGTTGATCTCGATCGTCCAGCGCGGCTCGAAGTAGCCGTTCGGGATTGTCGCCCTCGACGCCCGCGAGCAGGTCCTCGGAGGGACCGAGGTCGACGCCGAGCTGACCCATCAGCCGCGTGACCATCGAGGTCCCGCTGCGATGGAACCCGAGCACGCAGACGCAGACGCGCGAGACGGACATATCCCTCTCATCGGCACGGCCCCGCGCGGTCTTGACACAATGCCGCGGATGCCGAGCCCACCTGCGGCGGGGCGGTTGGCGGAGCGGCCCTGGCGCGCCCTGTCGGCGCCACCGGACGTGCTGCGCGTCCCGACGATGCTGTCCGAGCACGAGCTGGGCCTGCTGTACGGCCTGGCCCGCGACTTCGCCGATCCCGCCGTCGGCGCCGTGGTCGACGCCGGCTGCTTCCTCGGCGGGTCGTCGGCCGCGCTGCTCGCCGGGATGCGCGATCGGCGCGAGCCCTGGACCGGCCCGCCGGTCGCCTCCTACGACCTGTTCCGCGTCGAGGAGTACGAGCTGCGCAACTGGTTCTCGCACCGGCCGTTCGTGGAGGTCGGCCACTCGTTCCGGTCGTTCTACGACCGCAACGTCGCCGGCTACCCGACGCCGCACCGCGTGCTCGAAGGCGACATCACGGAGATCGGCTGGACCGGCGAGCCGATCCACGTGTTCTTCGTCGACGTGCTCAAGACCGCCGGCGTCAACCGCGCGGTCCAGCGCGACTTCCTGCCGCACCTCGTGCCGGGCGAGAGCGTGCTGATCCACCAGGACTACGGCTACGGCGCGCACCCGTACATCCACATCGGCGTCGAGCTGATCGCCGACCGGCTGCGCCCACTCGACTGGATGCCGCACGGCTCGCACGTGTTCCTCGTCGAGCAGGAGCTGACCGCCGACGTGGTCGCCGTCGACCCCGACCGCGATCTCAGCGTCGAGGACCAGTTCCGGCTGATGGACCGCGCGATCGCCCGCTTCAGCGGCGACACGCGCGGGAACCTCGAGGTCGCGAAGGCGACGCTGGTGTTCGACCACTTCGGCCCGGCCGACGCACTCGACCACCTGGCGGACGTGCGCTCGCGCTACGGGCTGCAGTCGATCCAGACGGTGGCCGACCGCACGGCCGAAGGCTTCCGGACGCTCGCCGGGCTCGCGTCGGTGCCCGGCACGGGCGGCGCGAAGTCGCCGCCGCCTCCCCCGGCGACGCCCGATCCTCCGGAGCCCGCCGGCGACCTGCTCGAGCGGCGCCCGTGGCGCACGCTGCAGATCCCGCAGGCGCTCGCCGAGCCCGTCTCGCCGCTCGCCGACCGCGAGCGCGCCCTGCTCTACGTGCTCGCGCGCGAGCATGCGGATCCCGCCCTCGGCGCGGTCGTCTGCTGCGGTGCCGACCCGGCGGCGCTCGCCGCCCTGCGCGCCGGGCTCGACGACCGTGCCACGCCGTGGACCGGGCCTGCGGTCGCCGCCGCCGACCCGGCGGACGGCTGGGACGGCGGCCCGATCGGCGTGCTGTACCTCGACGGCATCGACTCCTGGGAGCGCGACGACCTGCGTCCGCGCGGCGCTGTTTCCGCACCTCGTGCCCGGGCACAGCGTCATCGTCCATCGCGGCTACGGCTACGGGCTGGCGCCCTGGGTCCACGCGGGCCTGGCGCTGCTCGGCGACGCGCTGCGGCCCGTCGACCGCGTCCAGTACACGGCGCACGCGTTCCTGCTCGCGGACGACCAGCCCGCCGCCGTCGCGCAGACGCGGCTGGCCGCACTGAGCCCGGCGGAGCGGCTGCGGCACGTCGACGCGGCGGTCGAGTTGCTCGAGGGCCAGGTCCGCGGCATGGCCGAGCTCGGCCGCGCGATCGCGGTCGCCGACTGCGCCGGCCCGCAGGCGGCGATCGACGTGGTCGCCGACGTGCGCCGGCGCTACGGCATGCAGGCCGTGCAGGGCTGCGCCGAGCGCACCCTGGACCGGCTGCTCGGCGCGGATGCGACCGCCGCGGCCGAGGACGGCGCGCGCTGGGTCGCGGTCCCCGAGACCGGCCGGGCGGTGGTGGTCGTCGGGTCGACGAGCGGCGGCTGCGCCGCCGTGGCCAGGGCGCTCGAGCAGCTCGGCGCGGAGCTCGGGCCGGACGACGATCGCATCGCTCCCGGCTGGCTCGCCGCCATCGACGACGGCGTCGTGGCGGCACTGGAGCGCGAGCACGGGCTGATGCCGTCCGCGACGGGCTGGGAGCGCGACGCGGTGCTCGACCCGCTGCGCGAGCAGGCGCGCGAGGCGCTCGCCACGCGCTTCGCTGACACGCCGGCCTTCGCGCTCGGCGGCGCGCGGATGAGCCGGACGCTGCCGTTCTGGCAGCCGCTGCTGGCCGAGCGCGCGCCCTGGATCGCCTACGTCGTGCTCGTCACCGACCCGGTCGAGACGGTCGCCGACGACTGGCTGGACCTGGTGACGCGCGCGCTCGACGCGACGGCCGGCGAGCGCCGGCTGGTGCTCTTCGCCGACGACGCGCGCAGCGACCCGGAGGCGACCGCCGTGCGCCTCGCCGCCCATGCCGGGCTCCCCGCACCCGACCCGGCCGCGGTCCGCGGCGTGGCTGCCGCCGTCGCGGATCTCCTCGGCACGCCGCGACGCGACCAGCCGGTCGCGCCGGAGGCGCGCGCGGCCGCGGCCGCACTGCGCGCGGCGCGCGAGCTGCGGCGACCGCCCCTGACGCGCGAGCGCTGGGCGCTGGCCGACGCGATCGAGCGGACCGTCGACGTGCACTGGCGCTCGGCCGGCGAGCGCGACGAGCTGGCCGCGTCGCTCGCCGCGCACGAGCAGGTGCTCGCGCAGGCGACCGAGGTGATGGAGGCCGCGGCCGCCGAGCGCGAGCGGCTCGAGGCCGTGCTTCGCACTCGCTCGCGCGGCTAGCGGCGGAGCTTCTTGCGCAGCTGCGCGCCGGGCCGCGTCGGCGGCAGCGCGCCGCCGCGGTCGAGGCCTTCGCGCACCCGCTGCATGACCGCGAGCGCGTCGGCCGCCTCGACGCCGGCAGCCGTGTGCTCGCCCGGCGAGACGACCGCGGCCGCGAACGGCAGCGTGGCGACCTCGGCGAACGAGTACAGCGCGACGTCCGGAACCGCGCTCGGGTCGGGAGCGATCGCTCCCAGCAGCTGCGTGATCAGGTCGGCGTGCGGCTGGCCGGGCTCGTCCGGCACGCAGACCGCGAGCTCGACCGGGTCGCCGGGCGCGAACAGCGTGCAGTGCGAGCGCAGCAGCAGCGACAGCAGCGCGGGCGCGCGGCCGTCGAGCGCGCAGACGAAGCGGCGCACGGCGTGCTCCTCCGCCTCCGGCTCGTCGCCCGTGCCGAGCACCGCGTGGACGTGGTCGGGCAGCTCGCCGGCCGGGACCGCGGTGCCGGGGAAGAAGTGGTGCGGCCGCAGGGCGGTCGGCAGGTCGTCGGCGCCGAGGTGGGCGGCCATCGAGCGGTCGCCGCCGGCGACGCCGCGGACGACCTCGGTCAGCAGCTCGTCGCCGATCGCGTCCGCCGGATCGTCCTGCGGGCGGGCGGCGATGGCGGGAGCGACCGAGGCGACGACGGAGGCGATGAACGGATGGCCGGGCGCGGCGCCCATGATCGCGCCCGCGACGGTCCTGGCCGGCGTGCCGACGAGCAGCGCGTGGACGCCCTCGAGCAGCGGCGCGAGGCCGCGGCGGCACTCGACGCCGGCGTCGACGGCGAGGCCGCCGAAGCGCAGCAGCAGCTCGTAGCCGGCGAGCCGGGCACGCGCCTCGGCGCCGGGCAGCGCGTCGTAGATCGCCTGGTTGCGCAGCGGCGGCAGCGAGTCGCCGGTCCAGAGCAGGATGCCCCAGCCCGGGTGCTCGCGCTCCCACGTGCGGGCGGCGTCGATCACCGGCTCCGGCGGGCGGCCGTCGGGCCAGACGATGTGGATCAGGCGCGGGATCGCCAGCCGGCCCGACTCGTGGGCGGCGGGGGCGACGCGGTCGGCGACGGTCATGCCGGGGCTCCTTGCAGCAGCGGGCGCAGGGCGAGCGCCGAGCCGACGCCGACCTGCGGCAGGTCGGCGAGCGCAGGCGGGGCGGGCGCCTCGGTCAGGACGGCGGCGCAGCGGGCGGGCGGGTCCGATTCGTCGCGGACGACGCTGTGGACGGCGACGGCGGCGAGCAGGTCGTTCGCGCCGCTGCCGTGGACGACGAGCGTGGCGTCGTCGTCGGGCCCGATCGCGGCGGCGTAGGCGCCGAGCAGGTCGGGGCGACGCAGCAGCTCGGCGGCGGTGGCGGCGACGCACAGACCGCGCGGCTCGCCGGTCGCGGCCGCGGGCGCGGCGCGGTCGGCCGGGGCGGGCGCGGTGGCGGTCCGCTTGCGCTCGGCCTCCTCGGTGTAGACCTTCAGCAGCTCGGCGCCGATGCGCTCGGGCGCGAGCAGGGTGCGCACGCGCTCGGCGCCGCGCGCGCCGGCCTCGGTCAGCCAGGCGTCGTCGGCGATCGCGTCCGCGGCCAGCTCGCCGAAGCGCGCCGGGTCGGTGAGCGGCAGGGCGAGCATGCCGCGCTCGCGGTCGTACCAGCAGGTGACGCCGTTCACGTCCGAGGTGATGACCGGCACGCCGGAGGCGAGCGCCTCGTTGGCGGCCATGTGGAAGTTCTCCTGGCGCGAGGGCATGATCACGCAGTCGGCGTCGCGCAGCAGCTCGGAGATCTTGCGCTCGTGCACCTCGCCGAGGTAGCGGACGGCGCTGAAGCCGAGCTCCTCGCTCAGCGGCTCGAGCACGCGGCGGCGGTAGTTCGTCCAGTCGCGGCCGGCCACGACCAGCTCGGTCTCGTAGCCGCGCTGCGCGGTCGCGGCGGCGGCGCGGAGCGCGAAGTCGACGCCCTTGCGGCCCTCGAGGCGACCGGTGAAGAGCAGGCTGCGGCGGCCGGCTTGCGGCGCGCGGGCCGGGCGGGCCGGGAAGCGCGACGGGTCGAACGCGTGCGGCAGCACGGTGGCCGGCGGCTCCTCGCTGCCGAGCAGCGTGCGCGTGTCCTTCAGGATCAGCTCGGTCGGGGCGATGATGCGGTCGGCGCGCCGCAGCGCGTTGACCTCGAGGTCGTAGAGCACGCGCTGGCCGACGGTCGGCGCCTCGCTCAGGCTGTGCGGCTCGAGCAGCGCGGACAGGCCGTGCAGCGTCACGATCAGCGCGGTCTCCGGGCGCAGCGGCAGGTGCAGCGCCTCGCCCCAGTGCTCCGGGGTGTCGACGGCGTCGAAGCGCCAGCGCGCGTCGAGCTCGGCGTAGGCGTCGGAGACGGCCTTGCTCCACTCGGCCAGCGTCACGTAGTACATGTCCGGCCGGGTGGTGATCTTCGGCGCCGGCAGGCGGTGGACGTGCACGCCGTGCTCGACGTAGTGCGTGCGCGTGCTGGCGGCGACGGTGATGACGTGGACCTCGGCACCGGCGGCGGCGAGGATCTGCGCCTGCATGTTCATGATGCGGCCGATGCCGCCGAACACGGTGTCGTCCGCGTACTCGCGGGTGATCAGGCACAGGCGGGTCACGCGATCGCCTCCTCGGGGCGGAAGGCGGGGACTGCGTCCTCGATGCGCTCGAGCAGGGCGCTGCGGGCCTCGTCGGTCGCGGCGACGGCGGCCGCCGGCAGGGCGATCTCCGCAGCGACGCTGACGCCGCGCAGCAGCGCGTCGTAGCGCGCGGCGACGGCGGGCAGGTCGAGCGCGCCGTCGCGCCCGGCGGCGCCGAGCCGCGCGGCGGCCTCGGGGTCGCCGAGCAGCTGCTCGACGGCGTCCGGGAAGCGCTCGACGCCGCAGACGATGCCGCCCGTGCGGTCGTGCGCGCCGGCGCTGCCGGGCGTGGCGACCCACGGCACGCCGTGGCGCGCGGCGGTGGCGAGCGAGGGGGCGAAGGCGTCGGTCACGGCGGGCGCGAGCACGGCGGCCGCTTGCGCGATCAGCGCGTCGGCGGCCTCCGGCGTGGCGTCGGCGAGCAGCGTCACGCGCTTGTCGGCGGACGCCATCCGGCGCAGCTCGGTCTCGACGTCGCGGTGGCGCGGCAGGCCGCGGCCGGCGATCACGACGCGCCAGTCGCCGGCGCGGTGCGAGAGCGCGCGCAGCAGCGCGCCGTAGCCGTTGGCCGGGGTGAGGTCACCCGCCGCGACGAGCAGCGGGCCGTCGAGATCGGGCGCCGCGGCCGCCGCCGCGGGCGCGGCGGTCGCGACCGGGACGTGGACGGCGGGCACGCCGAGGTCGGCGAGCAGGCGGGCATCGGGGCCGCTGCGCGTGAGCGAGACGACCGCCGAGGCGCGCGAGAGCAGCGTGCGGAACGTGGCCAGGCCGACCAGCGAGCCGCGCAGCTCGGCCTCGACGGCGCGGTCGAGCGCGATCGCGGCGAGCACCTTCGGGCCGCTGACCGGGAGCTTGAGCGAGCCGACGACCGGCCAGCCGAGCGGCGAGGAGAGCGCGATCACCGCGGCCGGCGAGCGGCGGGCGACGACCGCCTGCAGCTCCTCGACCGGCTCGCGCACGATCTCGTGGACCGGGATCCCGCGATGGGTGAGCGCCGTGCGCTCGTAGTGGCCGCGGGTCACGACCTCGACCTCCCAGCCGAGCGCGGCCAGCGCCAGCGCGAGATCCTCGGCGAAGCCCTCCGAGCCGTCGCGGGCGGGCGGGAACGCGTCGGTGGCGAGCAGAACGCGCCCGCGCTCGGCGGCGGCCGGGTCGCCGGCCGAAGCCGGGCCCGTCGCGGCGGCGCGCAGCTCGGCGTCGGCGGCGGCCGCGGCCTCGCGCGGGGCGGGGCCCTCGTCGCCGCCGGCCTGCCGCCACAGCGCGGCCGCGTCGGCCCAGCGGCCGCGCGCGTGCTCGGTCTCGGCGAGCCGGTTGAGCAGGAGCGGATGGCCGGGCGCGGTGCCGAGCGCGCGGCGCAGGAGGTGGGCGGCGCGGTCGACCTCGCCGGCCTGGAGCGCCTCGCGAGCCTCGCCGACGAGCGCCTGGGCGGCGGCCGGCAGGAGGTCGGCGTCCGCGGCGGCGCGGTCGAGCTCGGCGTCGGCGACGGTGTCGAGGCCGTCGCGCGCCGCGGCGGCGAACGGGTCGCAGGCGAGCGCGGCGACGTAGGCGCGGGCGGCCGCGGCGTCGTCGCCGGCGGCCGCGGCGGCGCCGGCGGCCAGCATCTGGGCGGTCCACTCGCTGCGGTCCGCGGCGGACACCGCGATCTCCTCGGCGAACGGGCGGCCGGTCCAGCGCTGCGCGAGCCGCGCGGCGTCCCAGACGGCCTCCCAGGCGCCGCGCGCCTCGCGCGGCGCCAGCGTCGAGAGGTCGAGCCGGCGGAGCATGTGGCGCTGCAGCACGACGTTGCGGCGCAGCGTCTTGACGAAGTCGCGGGTCATCTGGCCGTCGTGGCTGCGGTGGCGGGCCAGCGGCTCGGCGACGAAGTCGACCGGGGCGACGGCGGCGACGCGGGCGGCGATCCACCAGTCGTGCGACCACGCGGCCTCGGGGTACGGCAGCACGGCCGCGACGTGCTCGCGGCGCAGCATCACGGTCGAGGCGATCGCCGGGTTCGCGCGCAGGACGTGGGCGAGCACGCGGCCGCGCTGGGGCTTGAGGTCGTGCTGGTGCCAGTAGGACGGCGCGAGCGCGCGGCCGTCGCGGTCGACGAGCTCGAGGTCGCCGTGGACGAGGCCGGCGTCGGGGCGGGCGCGCAGCAGCTCGACCTGGCGGCGGGTCTTGTGCGGCAGCCACGCGTCGTCGGCGTCGAGCAGGGCGATCAGGTCGCCGGTCGCCTCGGCGAGCCCGCGCGCGGCGGCGGCGGCGACGCCGGCGTTGGGCTGCTCGATCACGCGGATCCGGCCCGGGTGGGCGGCGGCGTACTGCGCAAGCAGCTCCGGCGTGCGGTCGGTCGAGCCGTCGTCGACGACGATGACGTCGAGCCGGTCGGCGGGATAGTCCTGGCCGAGGACGCTGTCGAGCGCCTCGCCCAGGTGGGCGGCGTAGTTGTACGTGCAGACCAGCGCCGTGACCGACGGCAGGGGCGCACGCATCGCCGATGCGAGAGAGACGGACGTCACGATCTCTGCTTCGGCACCGGGCACGCGCACTTGAGCGGCGCGGTCTAGTTCCCGACCGCGAGGAACGCCGCGAGCGCGGCGTCGGTGGCCTGCTGCGCCGCGACGGGCGCGACGGCGGGCGCCGGGGTCGCGCCGCGCAGCACCGCGTCGTAGCGGGCAGCCGCCTCCAGCACCGCGGCATGGGCGCGGCCGGCGGCGCCGAGCTCGCGACCGTCGGCCGCGAGGAACGCGGCGGCGGCGGCGCGGTCGCGCTCCGGCACGGCGAGGCCGCCGGCCAGGTCGGCCGCCCCGAGGCCGGCGACCCACGGCACGCCCGCCGCCATCGCGGCGACTACGTCGTCGAGGCCCGCGGCGGCGGCCACCGGGCCGGGCTCCGCAGTCGCGGCGGGCAGCGGCGGCAGGTGCACGGTCGCGACGCCGAGGTCTGCGTGCAGGCGGGCGTCGAGCCCGGTCAGCGTGGCGGTGCCGATCGCGTCGGCGTGGTCGAGCAGCCGCACGTAGTCGCCGATCCCGCGCTCGCGCAGCCACGCGTCCGCCTCCGGCGTCACGTCGGGCACGATCACGGTGCGCGGGCGCGGCGCGGGCAGCATCAGCGTGGCCGGGACCGGCCAGGCGTTGGGGGCGGAGAGGGCGAGCAGCGCGTCGTAGCGGCCGCGGCGCACGGTGGCGGCGAGCGCCTGCGCGGTGTTCCCGCTCAGCTCGCGAATCGTCATGCCGCGGTGGCGGGTGCGCCGGCTGCGCACGGCGCGGCAGGCGACCTCGACGGTCCAGCCGAGCCCGGCCAGCGCGGTGCCGAGGGCCTCGGCGCGGCGGCCGAGGGCGTCGGCCTCGGGCGCGAAGCGGTCGACGACGAGCAGCACGCGCCCGCGGTCCGCGACCACGGGTCCGGCGGCCTGCGCCGCGGGCCGCCGCACCGCCTCGACCCGCTCGACCTCGGCCGCCGCCTCGGGCTCGACCGCGGCGGCGCGGCGGAACCAGTGCGCGGCGGCACCGAGATCGCCCTCGGCCTCGGCGCAGCGAGCGAGCGCGTCGAGCGCCGCGGCGTGGGAGCCGTCGAGCGCCAGCGCCGCCCGGGCAGCACCCCGCGCCGCGTCGAGGTCGCCGAGCGTGAAGGCGATCACCGCAAGGTCGCCGTGAGCCCGAGCCAACATAAAGGGGTCAGACCCCTTTAGGTTCGTGGCCGCCAGCAGCGCCTCGACGGCTGCGGCAGTGTCGCCGGCGGCGAAGCGCTCCTCGGCCCACTCGATCCGCGCCTCGACGGCGGCCGGCGGGCCGGCGACCGGCGCGGCGAACGCGGCCTCGAGCTGCGCGCGCAGCTGACCGTCGAACGGATCAGCAGCGCACGCCGCGACGAGAAACCTAAAGGGGTCTGACCCCTTTCGCGGGGCGGGCAGGCGCGGTGCCTCGGATTCGGGGGTGGTGCCGAGCTCGGCGGCCGTGAAGTGGAGCGCCTTGAGGAACAGCTCGAACGCCGCCTCGACCTCGGCGCGCGTGGCCAGCGTGAGGTCGGCGTTCATCAGCATCCAGCGGCGGAAGCGGTTGTCGCGGCGGACGAGCTCGGCGAAGCGCTCGCCGCCGCCGGCGCCGGCGAGGTTGTCGCCGTGGACGCGGTAGCGCGTCAGCGGCTCGCGGACGCAGGCGAGCTCGGCCACCTCGGCGATCCGGACGGCGAGCCACCAGTCCTGCCACGACGCCTCCGCGGCCATCGGCAGCACGCGGTCCGCGAGCGCGCGGCGGAAGACGATCGTCGGCGCCGGTACGGCGTTCGTGTGCAGCAGCCGGCCGAGCGGGCGCCCGACCGGCGGCTCGATCCCGTGCTGCGCGAAGAAGGAGGGATGCAGGCGGCGGCCGTCGGCGTCGACGACCTCCTTGTCGGAGAACACGAGCCCGACCTCGGGCCGCGCGTCGAGCACCGCGAGCTGCAGCCGCAGCTTGTCCGGCCGCCACGCGTCGTCGGCGTCGAGGAGCGCGACGAACTCCCCGCGCGCCTCGGCGATCCCGCGTGCGGTGGCCGCGTTGAGCCCCGCGTTCTCCTGCCGCACCACGCGGATGCGGTCGCCGAACGACGCCAGCACGGCCGCCGTCCCGTCGGTCGACCCGTCGTCGACCACGAGCACCTCGAGCCAGCCGGCGGGCAGCTCCTGGGCCAGCGCGCTCTCGATCGCCTCGGCGACGTAGCGCTCGTAGTCGTAGGCGCAGACCAGCGCGGTCACGCGAGGGACGGACATGTCCACATCGTCGGCCGCACCCCGCCGGTCCTTGACATCATGCGCCCCCGTGGCCGCGCCGCTCGCCGTGATCCCCGCGTACCTGCGCAGCACCGAGGACCTGGACAAGCTGCTGCGCGCCTCGTCTCCCTGCGCGAGACCGCGCCCGCCGCGACCGTGCTGGTGGTGGACGACGCCAGCCCGTCCGACGAGCTGGCCGGGATGGCCGGCGTCGCCGCCCAGGAGCTCGACGCGGTGTTCGTGCGCAACGACGAGAACCTCGGCTTCGCCGCGACCGTGAACGTCGGCCTGAACGTCGCGCGCGAGCACGGCCTGGACGCCGTGCTGGTCAACGCCGACATCGAGTTCGCCCACCCCGGCTGGCTCGAGGCGCTGCTCGCCCGCGGCGACACCCAGGGCCGCCCCGCCGCAGTGGTCGGCGCGCGGCTGCTGTTCCCGAACGGCACGATCCAGCACGCCGGGATCTACTTCAGCCTGCTCAACCGCGACTTCTTCCACCGCTTCCGCTACGCGCCCGCCGAGCTGCCCGAGGCGCTGAGCCCGACGCGCTGCCCGGTCACCGCCGCGCTGATGCTGATCCGCCACGCCACGCTCGAGCAGGTCGGCCTGTTCGACGAGGCGTTCGGCATGGCGTACGAGGACGTCGACTACTGCCTGCGCGTCTTCGCCGCCGGGCTCGAGTGCGTGTACGAGCCGCAGGCGCTCGCCGTCCACCTCGAGAAGGCGTTCCGCGACCGCCCGACGGCGCGCGCACGCGAGCTGGCCGAGCGCTCGTCGCGCCACATGTGGGCCAAGCACGCCGCGACCGACCTCTCGCCCTGGGTCCCGGCCGTCCGGTGAAGGCGCTCTTCCTCGCCCGCGCGCTCTCGGTCGCCGCCTGGTACCGGATGCTGCTGCCCGCGATCCACCTCGGCCACGACTGGGCCGGGATCGCCGGCGAGCCGCCGGACTGGGCGGTCAGCACCGGCAACGTCGGCGGCGAGCTGACCGAGGAGGCGCTCGCGCAGTACGACGTCGTCGTGATCCAGGCCCGCCGCGGCGACGCCTGGGTGCGACTCGTCCGCCGTCTGCAGGCGGGCGGCGCGAAGGTGCTGTTCGAGATCGACGACTACGCGCACGGCATCCGCCGGATCCCCGACCACGACTTCGCGCACGTCTGGGACAAGGACGCGCTGCGCCAGCTCGAGGCGGTCATGGGCGCCTGCGACGGCATCATCGCCTCGACGCCGTTCCTGGCCGAGCGCTACGGCGAGCACGCGCCCGCCTGGGTCTGCCGCAACGGCATCGACCTCCCGCGCTACGCGCTCACCCTGCCCGAGCGCGAGCACGCCGCGATCGGCTGGGCGGGCGCGACCGGCCACCGGACCGCGATCGGCCCGTGGCTGGGCATGGTCGCGACCGTGCTCGAGCAGCGGCCGGGCACGCGCTTCGTGACCGTCGGCCAGCCGTACGCGGACGAGGTCGCCGAAACGGTCGGGCCGCAGCGCACGCTGTCGCTCCCGTTCGGGCCGGTCGAGACCTACCCGGCGGCGATGACGCACTTCGACGTCGCGCTCGCCCCGGCCGGGCGCTCGGCGTTCTTCCAGGCCAAGAGCGACCTGCGCTGGCTCGAGGCGGCGGCGCTCGGGATCCCGGCGATCGCCGACCCCGAGGTCTACCCCGAGATCGAGCACGGCGTGACCGGCTTCCACGCGACGACGCCGGACGCGGCGCGCGACGCGATGCTCGCGCTCGTCGACGACGCGGAGCTGCGCCGCCGGGTGGGCGAAGCCGCGCGCGCCGCCGTGACGGCGACGCGCGCGATGGAGCGCATGGCCCCCCAGTGGGAGGCCGCGCTCCGCGAGGCTGCGACCTAGCCGCGCAGCAGGGTGAGAACGCCCTGCGGCGACTGGTTGGCCTGCGCGAGCATGCTCGTGCCGGCCTGCTGGAGGATGCCCAGCTTGGTGAAGTTGACCATCTCGGAGGCCATGTCGACGTCGCGGATCCGGCTCTCGGACGCGACCAGGTTCTCCTGGTAGGTGGCCAGGTTGTTGAGGCGGTGCTCGAGGCGGTTCTGCGCCGCGCCGAACGACGAGCGGGCGTTCGAGACGTTCTTGATCGCCTCGTCGAGCATGTCGATGGTCAGCGTGTTGAAGAGACCGTCGGCGGCGGCGACGCTGGCGGTCGCGCCGATGTCGATGATCTCGTCGAGGCCGCCGGTGCCGGCGCTGCCGATGGCGGCCGACATCTCGGTCTTGGTGACGGTGATCTGATCGGTCGCCTCGGCGCCGACCTGGAACGTCACGGTGCCCGCGGTCAGCAGCTTGATGCCGTTGAACTCGGTGTTGGCCGTGATGTCGGAGATCTCCTTGCCGAGCTGCTGCACCTCGGCGGAGATCGCCTGCTTGTCGCTGGCCTCGAGCGTGCCGTTGGCGTACTGGACCTTGAGGTCGCGGATGCGCTGGAGCATCGAGTGGACCTCGTTCAGCGCGCCCTCGCCGGTCTGCACCATCGAGATGGCGTCCTGCGCGTTGCGCTGCGCCTGGGCGAGACCGCCGATCTGCCCGCGCATCTTCTCTGAGATGGCGAGCCCTGCTGCGTCGTCGGCCGCGCGGTTCACGCGGTAGCCCGAGGAAAGCTTCTCCATGGCCTTCGCCGCCTTGCCGGCGGTACCCACGAGGTTGCGGTGGGCGTTGAAGGCCTCGACGTTGTTCTGGATGCGAAGACCCATGGGGACGGAAGACTCCTTGTCGTAAGACGGATCGGTCCGGTGCATCGGCGATCCGTCCGCGAACTTGAGCCCGGCTTAACGACGACGGGCGGCCCTGAGGCCGCCCGTCACCGATCCGTCCCTCGGTGGGGTTATGTAGTTGTCCGCGCTAGCGCAGGAGCGAGAGAACGCTCTGCGGGGACTGGTTGGCCTGCGCGAGCATGCTCGTGCCGGCCTGCTGCAGGATCCCGAGCTTGGTGAAGTTGACCATCTCGCTGGCCATGTCCACGTCGCGGATCCGGCTCTCCGACGCGACCAGGTTCTCCTGGTAGGTCGAGAGGTTGTTGAGGCGGTGCTCGAGGCGGTTCTGGACCGCGCCGAACGTCGAACGGGCGTTCGACACGTTCTTGATGGCCTCGTCGATGTTGTCGATCGTGAGGGCGGCGAAGAGGGTGTCGGCAGCGGAGACGCTCGCGGCGGCGCCGATGTCGATGACCTCGTCGAGACCGCCGGTGCCGGCGCTTGCCGATGGAAGCCGACATCTCGGTCTTGGTCAGCGTGATCGTGTCCGCGGCCTCGGCGCCGACCTGGAAGGTCACCGTGCCGGCCGTGAGGAGGCTGATCCCGTTGAACTCGGTCTTGGACGTGATGTCCGAGATCTCCTTGCCCAGCTGCTGGACCTCGGCGGAGATCGCGTTCTTGTCGCCGGCCTCGAGCGTGCCGTTGTCGTACTGCACCTTCAGGTCACGCACGCGCTGCAGCATCGAGTGCACCTCGTTCAGGGCACCTTCACCGGTCTGAACCAGCGAGATGGCGTCCTGCGCGTTGCGCTGCGCCTGGGCGAGTCCGCCGATCTGGCCGCGCATCTTCTCCGAGATGGCGAGGCCTGCGGCGTCGTCCGCGGCACGGTTGACGCGGTAGCCCGAGGACAGCTTCTCCATGGCCTTGGCGGCCTTGGCGGCGGTGCCGGTCAGCTGGCGATGGGCGTTGAACGCCTCAACGTTGTTCTGGATACGAAGGCCCATGATCATCTCTCCTTGATGATTGTGGTGGTTACGGGGCCGGAGCGACTCCTTGTCGCTCCTCCTTGCAAGCAGATTGATCGGCCTCGCCTGCGAGGACTTGAGAGAAAATCTCAGACGCGGACGTCGATACCGCCGCGGCCGTCCTGAGGCGGCTTCGGAGCGCCCTTTCGGCGCTTGCGGCGAGCCTCCTCGCGGCGCTCGCGCTCCTGCTCGCGCTCGGCCGGCGTGAGCCGCCGGAGGTCGACGAGCGGGACGCCGCCGTCACGGTCGATCGGGGTGATCTTGTCCATCAGGCGGACGCGCCGGCGGCGTCGACCGCGGCCTGGTGACGCTCAGCCCGCCGCTCCTCGACGAGCCGCAGCTCGGCGAGCACGATGTGGCGCCAGACGCCGAGCGCGCAGAACCAGCCGAGCAGGTTGCCGACGAGGCCGGCGACCAGCGCGCGGATGACGGCCTCCTGGCCGGGCACCGCGGCGTTCAGCGACATCAGCAGCACGAGCACGAACGCGCCGAGCGCGGTGAGCGCGCGGATGCGGCGGATCGAGGCACGGGCGCGCGGGTGGGCGGCGACCGTGACGGCGGGCTTCGCCGGGCCGGCGGCCTGCTTCTTGCCCTTCGCCTTCTTGCTCATCGGCCCTCTCGCCATGCGCAGCGCTGCGCGCTCGCGGTCGCGGACGTAGCGGACGAGCCGCTCCTCGTCGTCGCGCCCGATGTCGTCGATGCGGATGCCCTTCTCGTCCTTCGCGGCCTCGCGGACGACGCGCCCGAGCGCCCGGATCGGCGGCTTGCCGGGCTCGGCCTCGAGCTCGATCCGCACGTCGGTCCCGAGCGCCAGGTTCCACAGGTCCTTGACCAGGACGCCGCCGCCGGACACGTTCAGCGTGGTGGTCGCGCCGCCGACGGGCTCGTCGATGCCGCGCACCGTGATCGGCGCGACCGCCTCGACGCGCGCCCACGCGCGGCGCTGGATGCGCTCCGCCTCGCCGACGACCACGATCCGCAGCCGCTCCGGCGGACTCGACCACGAGCGTGCCGAGCAGCCGCTGGAGGCCGCGGCCGGTGACCCACTCGACGCCGACCTCGCGGCCGGCGAGCTTGGGCACGCGGTCGTCGCGGACCGCGAGCGCGACGATCACCGCGGCGTCGTCGGCGCCGTCGACCGTCCCGGGCAGGCCGCCGACGTGCGGGAGGATCACGTGCACGTGCTGACCGGGGGAGCGAGCTGCGGGAAGGTGGTGGCGGCCATCGCTTACGGGAGCAGTTGCTTGGCGAGCGCCTCAGGGTCGGCGGGCGCGATCGTCTCGCGCGTGCACACGTACGACAGGGCGCGGCGGCCGCTCACGGCGAGCTCGATCGGCGCGCCGGGGCGCGTGGTCTGGTCGCTGTGCGTGAGGGCGACGTGGGTGAGCGCGAGCGGCGCCAGCGCGGCGGCCAGCTCGTCGGCCGCGGCCGCGCTCAGCGTGGCCGGGAGCGTCAGGTGGACCTCGTGCACGCCGAGCGTGCGCAGGTCGGCGCCGAGCTGCGCGATCGCGGCGCGGTCGCCGGGGCCGGCGGAGGGCGTGTCGACGATCGTCAGCGCGGCCTCGCGGCGGGCGAGCCGGCGGGCGGCCTGCTCGGCGTCGGCGGCGGCGATCACGCTGACGCCCAGCGGCTCGAGCCGGGCGGCCATGCCGCAGCCCCCGTCGGCCGCGCGCAGCGCGACCACGACGACCTCGGCGTCCGCCTGCGCGTACGCGGCGGCGAGCCGCTCGGCGGCGGCGGACTTGCCGGCGCCGCCGGCGCCCACGAACGCGAGCGTGCGCGGGCCGGGCCCGAGGTCGGACATCAGCGGCAGGCGCCGCGCGAGCGCGGTGCGGATCAGCTTCTTGAGCGCGCGCGGCTGCGCGAAGGGGAGCCCGTGGGCGACCGCCTCGCCGACCACGTCGGCGGCGAGCGTCGCGCTCAGGCCGGCGGCGACGAGCCGCTGCTCGGCGGCCGTCGGCGGCGGCGGGCGCGGCGACGCCGAGACCCGGCTGCGGGGCGACGGGCGCCAGCGGCGAGCCGGGCGCCGCCTCCTCGATCGCGGCGCGGTTCGGCTGCGGGCCGTAGAGCCCGGGCTCGACCGCGGTGGCGGCCTCGCCGCGGGCGGCCGCGAGCAGCACGTCCTGCGCGCGCTCGGACGACCGTGCCCTCGGCGCGCGCGAGCGCGTCGGCGAACGGGGCGGCCGAGTCGACGAGCGCCTGGATCGCCGGCGAGGCGAGCCCTTCGGCGGTCGCGCGGTCGTTGCGCGCCTCCAAGGGCGCGTCGTCGTCGAGCGCCGGGCGCGCCTCGACCTCGACGTAGCTCTTCTGGAAGAAGCCGCCGACGCCGCCCGCGAGACCCTCGCGGCGGCGCAGCACGATGGCGTCGGGGCCGAGCTCGGCGCGGATCTTGGGCAGCACCTCGTCGAGCGTGCGGCCGCGATAGGTCGTCGTATCCGATGTCGCAGTTCGACTATCGGCACTAAGTGGCGACGGCCATAGCAGGGAACGCCGGCGCGAGCCGCGATCGCGGCCTGATCCAGCACCCCGATGGTCTCAACGCTGACACCGGACACGATCTCGTTGTACGAGCAGACCGCGAGCTGCGGGCAGCCGCTGCTCGCACAGGCGCGCGCAGATGGCGCCGCACGCGGGCCGAGCACAGCAGCACCGGGCGGCCGCCGCGCGCGAGCGCGTGCTCGACCTGCTCGGCGCACGCGTCGACGAGCGCCGTGCGCGCGGATCGGGTCCATCGCGAGGAACTCGCCGTCGGCCGTCTGCACGAGCGCCTCGGCGACCTCCTGCTCGAGCGCCGGGTCGAGCGCGATCGCGCGCAGCGTGCCCTCGGCGTCGAGGTACGGCGCGACGATCGTGCGCCCGAGCGCCTGGCGCGCGTACTCGGCGAGCATCGCGACGTCGCGCGTGAGCCGCGCCTTGTCGCCGACCGCCTCGACGACCGCGCCGAGGTCGCGCACGGACACGCCCTCGCGCAGCAGCGCCTGCAGCACGCGCTGGATCTCGCCGACCGACAGCACGTCGGGCACGACCTCGTCGACGACCGCGGCGTTGACCTCCTTGAGCTGGTCGAGCAGCTGCCGGGTCTCCTGGCGGGTGAGCAGGTCGGCGGCGTGGCGCGCGGATCGTCTCGGTGAGGTGGGTGACGACGACGGACTCGGCGTCGACGACGGTGCAGCCGAGCGCCTCGGCCTCGGCGCGGCCGGCCTCGGGGATCCAGACGGCGGGCAGGCCGAAGGCCGGCTCGGTCGTGGGGATGCCGGGCAGCTGGCCCATCGCGTCGCCCGGGTCCATCGCGAGGTGGTGGCCGGCCATGATGCCGCCGCGCGCGACCTCGGTGCCGCGCACGCGCATGACGTACTCGTGCGAGTCGAGCGCGACGTCGTCGCGGATGCGCACGGGCGGGATGACCATGCCGAGCTCGGAGGCGATCTGGCGCCGGATCGTGCCGACGCGCTGCAGCAGCGTGCCGCCCGCGCCGCTGGTCGACCATCGGCACGAGGCCGAAGCCGATCGCCAGCTCGAGCGGGTCGAGCGCGAGCGCGTCGAGCGCGGCGTCGCGCGGGGCGGGCAGCTCGCCGGGCGCGCCGGCGCGGGGGCCGCGGCGGCCGCCGCCGCCGTGACGCGCCTCGCCGCCTTGTTCGGCTCCTTGCGCAGCGTCCAGCCGACGGCGAAGAACACGCCGCCGATGACCAGGAACGGGATCTTCGGCAGCCCCGGGACGAGCGCGAAGGCCATGATCACGACGCCGGCGACGAGCGGCGCCTTGCGCTGCTCGAGCAGCTGGTCGGCGACGTCGGTGCCGAGGTCCTGCTCGGACGCCGAGCGCGTGACGAGGATGCCGGTCGCGACCGAGATCAGCAGCGCGGGGATCTGCGCGCAGAGGCCGTCGCCGACGGTCAGCAGCGAGAAGTGCGCGGCGGCCTCGCCGAACGGCATGCCCTGCTGCATGACGCCGATGACGATGCCGCCGACGAGGTTGATGCCGGTGATCAGGATGCCGGCGATCGCGTCGCCCTTGACGAACTTCGAGGCGCCGTCCATCGCGCCGTAGAAGTCGGCCTCGCGCGAGATGTCGGCGCGGCGCGTGCGCGCCTGCTCGTCGGTGATCTGGCCGGTGTTGAGGTCGGCGTCGATCGCCATCTGCTTGCCGGGCATCGCGTCGAGCGTGAAGCGCGCGCCGACCTCGGCCACGCGGCCGGCGCCGTTCGTGATGACGACGAACTGGATGACGATCGAGGATCAGGAAGATGACGAGGCCGACGACGACGTTGCCGCCGACGACGAACTCGCCGAACGCGGTGACCACGTGGCCGGCGTCGCCCTCGAGCAGGATCAGGCGCGTGACCGAGACGTTGATCGCGAGCCGGAACAGCGTCGTCAGCAGCAGCAGCGTCGGGAACGCCGAGAAGTCGAGCGCCCGCGGCACGTAGAGCGTGGCGACGAGGATCATCAGCGCCGCCGCGATGTTCAGCGTGATCAGGAGGTCGAGCAGGAACGGCGGCAGCGGGATGATCATCATCGCCACGACCAGCACGACCGCGATCGCGGCGACGAGGTCGGCGTGACGCCCGGCCTTTCTCAGGAAGTTCATGCGGCGGCCCTCCGCGCCGTCGGCGACCTTGTACACGAAGGCGAGCAGCTGGGCGACGGCCTGGAACAGCTCCTCGGGGATCATCCGGCCGACGTCGACGCTCGCGTAGAGCGCGCGGGCCAGCGGCGGGTCGGGGACGACGGCGACGCCGTGGGCGGCGGCCTCGGTGCGGATGCGGAACGCGAGCTGGTCGTTGCCCTTGGCGACGACGATCGGCGCGAGGTTCTCGCCGTCGTAGCGCAGCGCGACGGAGTAGTGGGTCGGGTTGGTGACGACGACGTCGGCGGTCGGGACGTCGTCCATCATGCGGCGCGCGCGACATCTCCATCTGCCGCTGCGCTGCGTGCGCCGCGGATCTCGCGCCGACAGCTCCTGGCTGCTTGTACTCCTGCTTGACCTCGTCCTTGTCCATCTTCAGGCTCTTCGTCGTGGCGGTGCGCTGCCAGACGAAGTCGGCGACGGCGATGCACGACGTAGGCGAGCGCGGCCCACTGGCGATCGAGCATCACGGTCGCAGGCGAGGTGCGTGAGCGAGCTGCTGCGGCGGGCATGCCGACGAGCGCGGCCATCTCGTCGAGGCTGCGGGAAGACGACGAGCGCGACGATGCCGCCGACGGCGACGATCTTGAGCGTCGACTTGACGGCCTCGATCAGCGAGTTCGGGCCGAACATGTTCTTCACGCCGCGTCAGCGGGTTGAGCTTCTTCGGTCTGGCCTGATCGCCTTCGGCATCGGCTTGACGCCGACCTGCGCGACGCTGGCGACGACGCCGCCGAGCGCGCAGACGACCACGACCGGCGCGGCCGCCATCGCGACGTGCCCGCCGACCGTCATGAACAGCTCCTCGACGCCGCGGCGGCTCGACGATCTCCGGGCTGGACGACGAGCGCGAGCACGGAGATCGTCGCCTCCTCCAGGCGCCGGACCATCCCGGGGCCGAAGCCCATGAACGCGAGCAGCGAGCAGAGCAGGACGGCGGCGCCGTTGACGTCGGGCGAGCGGGCGACCTGGCCCTTCTTGCGCGCCTCGTCGCGCTTCTTGGGTGTTGCCTTCTCGGTCTTGTTCGTCGGCCATCAGCCGCTCACCCCCAGGGTCTGGAGCGCGGCGGCGACGGACGGCTGGAGCTCGTCGCTGACCCAGCCGGCGACGAACGGCAGCGAGGCGCCGACGAGCACGAGGCCGACGGCGACCTTGGCCGGGAGGCCGACCGCGAAGACGTTCAGCTGCGGGACGACGCGCGAGACGAGGCCGAACGCGACGTCGGTGAGGACGAGCGCGAGCAGCACCGGCGCGGCGACCTGCAGCGCGGCGGCGAAGATGCCGCCGAACGCGACCTGGCGCGCCCTCGACGAGCGAGCCGATCGCGGGCGCGTCGACGAGCGGCACCACCTCGTAGGTCTGGGCGAGCCCCTGGATGACCCAGGCGTCGCCGTCGATGACGATGAAGATCATCACGCCGAAGAGCCGTAGAGCTGGGACAGCACGCTGCCCTTGGTGCCGGTGAGCGGGTCGACGAGCGCGCCGAACGAGAAGCCGATCAGCGTGTCGAGCAGGAGCCGGCGATCGCAGCGCGGCGAACAGCGCCGCGAGCGCGAACGCGAAGGCGCCGCCCGACGAGCAGCTCCTTGACCATCAGGCCGCCGAGCAGCCAGACGTCGGTCGGCAGCTTCTCGCTGCCGGCGGCGAGCGCGAGCGGCGTGAGGCCGATGGCGAGCGCCGACGGCGACGATCCCGCGCACGCGGCCCGGCACCATCTTCGACGAGAAGAGCGGCGCGAAGATGAAGAGCGGCGCGATCCGCGGCGAGCACGAGGAAGAAGCCGACGAGCTGCTCGCCGAACTCGGCGAGGATCGCCTCGGGCTCATCCGCCCACCAGCTTCGGGATCTGGCCGTACAGCTCCTCGGTCCAGGTCAGCATCTGGTCGAGCATCCACGGGCCCAGGACGATCGAGCACCACGGCCGTGGCGAGGATCTTCGGGATGAAGCGTGAGCGTCTGCTCCTGGATCTGCGTGACGGCCTGGAAGACCGACACGATCAGGCCCAGCGACGAGGCCGACGAGCAGCAGCGGGAGGCGCGATCTTCATCGCGAGCTCCATCGCCGACGACGCAGATGCTGACGACTGTGTCCTGGCTCATACCGGGAAGCGACTCGACGAGGGACTTGGTGACCAGGTTCCAGCCGTCGACGAGGACGAACAGGAGGATCTTGAACGGCAGCGAGATGAAGACGGGCGGCAGCATCATCATGCCCATCGACATCAGCGTCGACGCGACGACGAGGTCGATGATCAGGAACGGCAGGAAGATCAGGAACCCGATCTGGAACGCCGTCTTGAGCTCGGAGATGATGAACGCCGGGATCAGGACGTAGGTCGGGACGTCGGCGCGCGTCTCGGGCGCGCTCGAGCTTGCCGAGCTTCGCGAACAGCGCGAGGTCCTTGTCGCGCGTCTGGTCGAACATGAACTCGCGCATCGGCGCCTCGGCGCGCTCGAGCGCCTGCCTGCGAGATCTTGCCGTCGCGCAGCGGCTCGATCGCGTCGTCCTTGACCTCGTTGAAGGTCGGCGCCATGACGAAGATCGTCAGGAACAGCGCGATGCCGACGAGCACCTGGTTCGGCGGCGCGGTCGGCGTGCCGAGGCCGGAGCGGATGAAGCCGAGGACGATCAGGATGCGGGTGAAGCCGGTGACCGTGAACAGCAGCGCCGGCACGAGCGAGACGCCGCCGAGCAGGAGCAGCAGCTGGACGGCGTTGGCGCCGTCGACCTTCACCGGCTCACCGTCTTGGCGCGCAGGTCGTCGAGCGCGCGCGCGCAGCGCGGGCCGGCGCGGCGCGCGGGCATGCGCCCGGCGGCGCCGGGCAGCCGGCTGGATCTCGGCTGGTCCTCGTCGTCGAGCAGGCCGAGCGCGCGCGCCTCGTCCTCGCCGTAGGTGCGGATCGGCGTGACGCCGTTCTCGCCGACGCCGAGCAGCACGAGGTCGTCGCCGGCGCGGACGAGGTGCACCGAGCGGTTGCCGGCCGAGCGGCAGCGTCGCGAGCGTGTGCAGGCCGCCGCCGGACGGCCTGCTCCTCGCGCGAGGCCTTGACCTGCTTGAGGACCCAGGAGAGGCCGTAGATGACGCCGATGACGACGGCGAGGCCGACGATCGTGCGCACCAGCGAGCCGCCCGCGGTGCCGGCGGCCTGGGCGGACTGCTTGGCGCCGTCCTCGAGGTTCAGCGGGGTGCGCTCACCGTCCGCCGCGAACGTGGCAGGTGCGAGCAGGAGCAGGCCGTTGAGGGCCGCGCCGACCGAGAAGAGGGCAGGACGAATCCGCATCACCGAGGCGAGTCTGGATAGGACTCACCGCCTTCATCGGCGGCTTTCGCGGCGGCTTTACCCGGGTGTCCGCGAACGCGCTTCGAACCGCAGCTCGTTGACCACGGCGCCGGCCAGCAGGATCAGCGCGAGCGCGTAGAACCAGACGAGCGCGATCAGCACGAACACGAACGTGGTGCCGGCCCGCAGCGTCGTCACGTTCGCCAGGTAGAGCGGGAAGCAGTAGTCGACGATGCCCATCGCGATCGTCGCGCCGACCGCGCCCGGCCACACCGCACCGCCACGGCATCCGGCCGTGCGGCACGAGCTGGTAGGTCGCGCACAGCGCCAGGAACAGCGCGAGCACGCCGGCCGCCAGCGAGACGCCGTAGATCAGGCCGTCGACGTCGGACAGGCCGAGCGGCAGGTCCTCGGACGTGGCGCTCAGCAGCGACTGCAGGAACGGCACCGCCACGCTGGCGACGATGAACAGCAGCACGACCACGAACATCCCGAGCGCGAAGAGCTTCTGGCGCACCCAGGTGCGGCACGGCCGGTGGTAGATCCGGCAGAACGCGGTGTCGAGCGCGCCCCAGAACGAGGACGCGAACCAGATCGCGGCGACCAGCGCCGACGATCCCGGTGGTGGTCGAGGACTCCTGCAGCCGCCGCACCGCCTCGCTCAGCGTCGACTCGGCCGCGCTGCGGGAAGAGCCGCTCGAGGTCGAGCAGCACGGACTCCTGGACATCCGCCGAGCGCAGCACGCGCCCGGCGACGAACAGCGCGACGAGCGCGATCGGGAAGATCGACAGCAGCAGGTTGTAGGCGACCATCGACGCAAGGCCCGTGAGGTTGTCCTCGTAGGCCTTGCGCCAGAAGCCGGCCACGGCGGAGCGCACGCGACCCATGGGCCACGCATCTTTCCGCCCCGCGCGGCGGCTACGCCTGCAGTGGGGCGGGGACGACCGGGCGGCGCCAGGCTCAGGCGCCGTCTCGGCGACCGGGGCCTCGCCCACCTCGGCCGCGTCGGCCGCCACGACCTCGGTCACGCGCAGGCCGAACTCCTCGTCGATCACGACGACCTCGCCGCGCGCGATCGGCTTGCCGTTGACCAGCAGGTCGACAGGCTCGCCGGCGAGGCGGTTGAGGGTGACGATCGAGCCCGGGCCGAGCGCCAGCGTCTCGCGGATCGTCATGCGCGTGCGGCCGATCTCGACGGCCAGCTCGACGGGGACGTCGTAGAGCCGCTCGAGCTCGGGCGGACCGCCCGGGCCGGCGTCGACCGGCGCGGTGGTGGTCTCGAAGGGGACGTAGTCGACGGGATCGCTCATAGCTCGCTCACTGGACCGTCACGTCGGGGAATAGGACTTCCTCCACCTTGACGTCCGTGTGCTCCTGTGGATCGACTTGAGGATCTTCTTCTTGAGGTGCTCGCGACCTTCGCGGTCGATGAGGTCCTCGTCGGACGCGTCGGTGAGCGCGTCGGTGATGATCGTCGCGGACGACGCGCCTCCTGCGCCATCGCGCCGTAGCCCTCGGGCGGCGTGGGCGCGCCGTGGCCGCCGGCGGGCGCGGTCGGACGTCGTCGTGGTCGAGCACGAGCGCGACCGTGAGCTTGGCGTAGCGGCCGTCGGCGAGGTTGACGAGGAACTCCTTGCCGAGGACGTAGACCGTCGCCGTCGACCTTCGGCTTGGGCGCCTTCTTCGGCTTCGCCAGAACGAACTTGTAGACACCGCCCGCGGCCACCAGGGCCAGGACGGCGATGATGATGATCTTCTTGTTCATGGGGTGTCGCCTCCATGCGACGGGTTTGCTCCATGCAGCCGGGTCAGGACGATGTCGACCCGACGGTTGCGCGCACGGCCTCCGGCCGTGCGCGTTGCACGCGACGGGATGCTCTGCCGCGTAGCCGGCCAGCGAGATCCGCTTGCCGGTCACGCCGTCCGCGGTCAGCTGCGCACGACGGCGGCCGCGCGGGCGCCGGAGAGCTGCCAGTTGGAGGGGTACTGCGAGGTTCGCGATCGGCCGGTCGTCCGTGTGGCCCTCGACCACGACGGGATGCCGGGCCTCGTCGGCGATGACGTCGCCGATCTTGTCCAGGGTCGGCAGCGCGACGCCGTTGATGTCGGCGCTGCCGGAGTCGAAGAAGAGGTTGTCGGTCAGCAGGCGGACTTCAGGCCGCGCCGCGCACGGTCGTGGAGACCTTGTCGGCGAGCCCGGCCTCCCGGACCAGCGCGTCGATCCGGCGCTTGAGCGCCTGGAAGTCCTCCTCCTCCTTGGCGGCCAGCTCGGCGCGCAGCGCGGCTGCGGCGGCGGCGTCCTTGGCGGACTTGCTGCTGTCCGGGTTGACCGCCTCGGCGACGGCCTCCTGCGGCATCACCGGCGGCAGCGGCGGGGTCGGGGACGTCTTGTCGTCCTGCGACGTGTCGCCGCGCTCCATCATCGCGCGGCCGCCGGAGAACACCGGCCCGGAGAACGCGTCCTGCAGCGACTGCTGGAGCAGCCTCGACCTTGCTCACGTTCGTCGAGGAGATCGCGAACAGCACCATGAAGACGGCGAACAGCAGGGTCATCATGTCGTAGCCCGAGACGAGCCAGCGCTCGTGGTTCTCGTGCTCCTCGTGGTGGTGCTTCTTATGCCGCCGCGCGCGCGGCCACGGCGTCACCTCACGGCCGCCTGCCTCTGCCTGCCGCCGGCGGCGGCGGCCTGCTCCTCGTCGGTCGGGCGCTCGGCGGGCGGCACGTACGCCATCAGCTTCTCGGCGACGACGCGCGGGTTGTCGCCGGCCTGGATCGCGAGGATGCCCTCGAGCGTCATCTCGCGGAAGTGCAGCTCCTGCCTCGGACAGCTCCTTGAGGCGGTTCGGCGACGGGCAGGAAGACGACGTTGGCCGACGCCGACGCCGAGCAGCGTCGCGAGGAACGCGGCCGCGATCAGCGGGCCGAGCGTGGACGGGTTGTTCAGGTTGTTCATCACGTGGACGAGGCCGAAGACGGTGCCGATGATGCCCATCGTCGGCGCGAAGCCGCCGGCCTGCTTGAACGGGGCGCGGCCGAGCGCGTGGCGCTTGCGCATCGCCTCGTTCTCGGCGTCGAGCACGTCGGCGACGAGGTCGGGGTCGGTGCCGTCGACGACGAGCTGGATGCCCTTGCGGGTGAACGGGTCCTCGATGCCCTTGACCGCCTCGTCGAGCGCGAGCAGGCCGTCGCGGCGCGCCTGCTCGGCGTAGCCGACGAGCTCGTTGACGCGCGCCGACGAGGTCGAGGTCCTCCGGCATGATCGCCTTCTTGTAGAGCTTCGGGAGCTTCATGTGGACCGGCAGGCCGCAGGCCGCGATCGTCGCGCCGAGCGTGCCGACGAGCACGATCAGCGATCGCCGGGAGTTCAGCACGACCATCACGTTCGTGCCCTCCATCGTCGCGCCCAGGGCGATGCCGACGATCGAGATGAGGATGCCGATGGCGGTGCCGAACTTCATCAGCGTGGCCCCTTGCTGCGACTCGGTCTCGTGCTCGGCGGCCTCGGCGTTGAGCGACGGCACGCCGCCGTCGCCCGCGGTGCCGCGCACGAGCGAGAGCGCGTTGGCGCGGCGCGGGACGCGCGACATCGCGTCGAGCACGGACGCACGCCACACGCGGACGGCCTCGGCGACCTCCTCGGGCGTCTCGGTGACGAGCAGCCGCGAGCCGGTCGTGAGCGTCACGACGGTGTCGGGCTCGCCTCGACCGTGAGGACGAGGTCCGGGTTGAGATGGAAGGGCTCAGGCGTGCGGCCGAGCTTGTGGAGACGGATCATGGCGCGAGATGCGGCACGGCGACGGAGGCCCTGAATCCCGTAATCGGCCGCGCTCGCGGACCTCGCCCGCGTTAACGACGCGGCGCCCGCCGAATCGGCGGGCGCCTCGTGCGGACCGCGCGACGGCGCGGTCGCTTAGCGCTTCAGGTTGACCAGGTCCTGCAGCATCTCGTCCGAGGTCGAGATGACGCGCGAGTTGGCCTGGAAGCCGCGCTGCGCGGTGATCATGCTCGTGAACGACTGGGCGAGGTCCACGTTGGACATCTCGATCGCGCCCGGCGGTCGTCAAGCCGACGTTGCGCGCTCGGGGCTGTCGACCTGCGGCGCCGCCGGAGTTGGCGGACTCGAGCCAGCGGTTGTTGCCCGAGGCGCGCTCGAGGCCCGCCGAGTTGGCGAACGTGGCGAGCGCAGGTAGCCCGCGGTCGCGCGCGCGCCGCCGTCGTGCCGGTCGATGTAGCTGACCGTCGCCGTCCTGGCCGATCGCGACGTTCGTCGCGCCTCGCGGGACGCGGATCAGCGTGGTCGGGCGTCGCCGGCGCCGGCGCGCCCGGGTCGTCGGCCCATGGACGTAGAAGCCGTCCTGCGTGACCAGGTAGCCGTCGCGTGTTGGTGGTGAAGTTGCCGGCGCGGGTGTACTGCGCAGTGCCCGCGGCGGCGGCCGGCGGCGACGTGCCGGGGCGACGCGGAAGAAGCCCTCGCCCTGGATCGCGACGTCGAGCGCGTTGCCGGTGACTGCAGCGCGCCGCCGGACATCAGGTTGTCGATCGAGCCGAGCTGCACGCCGAGGCCGACCTGCGCGGCGTTGGCGCCGCCGTTGGCGCCGTCGGGCCCGACGCGCCGCGCTGCAGCTGCGTCGAGCGAGTCCTTGAACGTCGTGCGCGCCGACTTGTAGCCGATCGTGTTGACGTTGGCGATGTCGTTCGGCGGTGACGTCGAGCATCACCTGGTGGGTCTTGAGGCCGCTGATGGCGGCGAACATGCCTCGCATCATGTGGGCATCACTCCTTCCGTCGCTACGCGATCTGCGTGATCGTTGACGGGTCGACACCGTCGGTGCCGCTCACGGTCAGGACGGGCGAGCCGTCCTCGGTGGTGACCTTCTCGACGACGCCGGTGTGCGCCGACGTCGGCCTCGTCGGTCCAGGTGACGGTGCGGCCGATGCAGGCCGACCGCGTGGTCGAGCGGCGAGGTTCGTCGCGATCTGCTGCGTTGGCGCTCGCCAGGTTCGTGACCTGCTCGAGCGTCGAGAACGACGCCATCTGGCCCATGAAGTCCGAGTCCTGCATCGGGTTCATCGGGTCCTGGTGCTGCAGCTGGGCGACGAACAGCTTGAGGAACTGGTCCTTGCCCAGCTGGCCGCCGGGCTTCGCCGCGCGTCGGCCTGGGTCGCGGCGCTCGTGCCGCTGTCGTGCTTGATCGTGGTGACGTCCATGGTCGGTCCTGGGTCGGGGTCAGGCGAGGACGTCGACGAGCAGGCCGTCGGGCAGCTCGATCACGGTCGTCGGCGACCGGCGGCTCGCGGCCTCGGCGGCGTCGCCGGGTCGGCGCCGGGCCGGCCGGCGCCGTGCGCGGCCGCTGGTCGGCGAGGTCGCGCGGCGGGCGCTCGCGGAGCCGCCGCTGCGGTGCTCGCCGGCGGTCGAGACGTCGAGCGAGAGCGAGCGTCACGTCGCGCGCGCTCGAGCGAGCGGCGCAGGTCGTCGGCGGCCTGCTGGAGCAGCCTGGCGGCCTCGGGCGAGTCGGCGACGACCTGGGCGGTGACGCCGGCGGCGGAGGTCTGCAGGCGGATCTCGATGCCGCCGAGCTCGACCGGGCGCAGGTTCAGCTTCGCGTGCGTGATGCCGCGGTCGACGGCGACCTGCAGCAGCTGCGGCGACGGCGCGCGGCGCCTGGTGCGCGGCGCAGCGGCGTGGCGCGGCGCGGCACGCGGCGCGCTGGCGCGGCTGGGCGGGCGGCGGCGGCGGGCTCGGCGGCGACCGGCGCCGTGGGCGCGGCGCGGCGGGCGGCCGCGGCGGCGCGCGGGCAGCGGCGCCTGCGGCGGCGCTCGGCCGGGCGGCCGCGGGCGCGGCGCCGGCGCGGCCTGCGCGCGGCGCGCCGGGCCGGGCGGCGGGCGGCGGCCGCGCCGGCGCGTGCGGCGCCGGGCTCGGACGGCGGCGCGGCGCCGCGGCAGCGGCGCCTCGCGCGGCCGCCGGCGTGACGCGGCGGGCGCCGCCGGGGCGGGCGCGGCGGGCGGCGCGGCCGGGCCGCGGGCTCGGCGTCGGCGGCGCGGCGGCCGCGGGCCGGCCGGCGGCGCGGCGCGGCGGCCGTCGCGGGCGGCGGCGGTCGGCGCGCGGTGCGCGGCAGGCGCGGGGCCGGGCGCGGCGACCGGCGGCGGGCCGCCGGGCGGCGCGTCGCGTCGCGCGGCCGGCGGCGTCGCCGGTGGCGGACGGGCGTCGGCGGCGACCGGGCGCGGCGGCGGCGGCGGGCGCGGCGGGCGCGGCGGCGCGGCGGCCGGCGCGGCGGCGGCCGGCGCCGGCGCGGCCGTCGGCGGCGCGGCGGCGACCGGCGCGGGGTCGCCGGCGCGACGGGCGCTGCCGTCGCGGCGGCGACGCGGCGCGGCCGCGGCCGGGTCGCGGCGCTCGGCGGTCGCCGGCGGGCCGCTCGCCTCGGCGCGCGAGGCGTCGTGCGACGGCGTGGTCCTCGCGGCGAGCGCGCTCGGCGCGGCGCGGCGGAGCGGGCCGGCGTGGGCGCCGAGCACGGCGCGCGCGGAGGCGCTGCCGGCGCAGCGATCGTCCGGGTCGGGCGGTGCGGTCGGGGCTCATGCGGCCTCAGACGGTCGAGTAGGGTAGCGGTCGGTGGTCGGGCGCGGCTCGAGGGCGGTCGGCGGCGCGCGTGCCGCGGTAGGCGGCGGCGAACGCCTGGACCTTGCGGACGTAGTTCTGCGTCTCGGCGTAGGGCGGCACGCCGCCGTAGCGCTGCACGGCGCCCGGGCCGGCGTTGTAGGCGGCGAGCGCGCGCGGTGACGTCGCCGCCGAACGCGTCGAGCTGCTGGCGCAGGTACTTCGCGCCGCCCTCGAGCGCCTGGGCGGGGTCGGTCGACGTCGGTGACGCCGAGGCCGCGGCGGTGCCGGGCATCAGCTGGGTCAGGCCGCGCGCGCCGGCGGGCGAGCCGGCGTTCGGGTTGAAGTTCGACTCCTGCCGGACCAGGCCGTCGAGCAGCGCGGGGTCGACGCCGTGCTTGCGCGGCGGCCGCGGTGATCTCGGCGGCGAACGGGCACGCCGGCCGGCAGCGCCGAGCCGGAGGTCGCCCGTGCGCGGCGCCGGCGGTCGGCGCGCGGCCGCCGGGCGGCGGTCGCCGGTCGCCGCGGGAGCGCGGCGGCCGCGGCGGTGCTGAGCTGTGAAGCGAAGCCCGTGCCGTCGTTCCCGCCTGGAGCCGACGGCCGCGCTGACGAGCCGCTGGATGCTGCTCGACGCGGGCGACGACGGCCTCGACGCTCATGCGGCGCTGATCCCCCGCGGTGCACGGCTCAGGGCGATCTCGTCGAGCGCGCCCTGCGCGCGCCGCGGCCCTCGGCGTCGTGGTCGGCGCGGCGGCGCGTCGCTTGAGCCGCTCGATCACCTGGCGCTCGCGCGCGGCGTCGGCGAGCGCGGCGCGGCGCGCGTCGACCTCGGCGTCCGGCGGTCGAGGTCGAGCGCGGCGTCGCAGCGCGGCGCGCTCGGCGCGCTCGATGAACGCCTGGTGCGGCGAGCAGGTCGGCGCGCGGAGCGCGCGGCGCGGCACGCCGCGCGGCCGCGTCGCGCGCCGCCGTGAGCGGCGCTGCGTCGGCCTCGCGCAGCAGCGCCTCGCCGCGGAGCGTCGCGCTCGAGCTCGCGCGGCGAGCTCCTCGCGCGGCGGCTCCTCGGCGCGCTCGCGCAGCGCGCGGACGCGCTCGAGGCGGAAGGTGAACGGACGGACTCCACAGTTCGCAGTTCGAGTCGCCGAGGGCCTGCGGAGCCTGTGAGGCGTCTACGGCTCGCGCCAGCGTGGCAGAGGTCGGGATCGGCGGCGCCGCCAGCGCGCGTCGCCGTGGCCCGTCGGGCGGCGCCGGCGGCGGCGACGCGGCGGCGAGCGGCGCGGAGCTCGGCGGCGTCGCGGCACGGCCGTCGGCTCGGGCTAGCGCCGAGCGCAGCGCGAGCAGGCCGTGCGTCGGCGTCCTCGGCGGTCGTGCGGTCGTCGACGCGCTGGCGCAGGAAGCCGTCGATCGGCGTCGCGCGCGGCGATCGCCGCGTCGGTCAGCGGGTCGGTGCCCGGCTGGTAGGCGCCGATCGCGATCAGGTCCTCCTTGTCGCGGTAGGCGGCCATCAGCCGCCGCACCTCGTCGCCGGCCGCGCGCACCTCGGGCGTCGACGACCTCGCCGACGAGGCGCGAGACGGACTGGCGAGCACGTCGATCGCCGGGTAGTGGCCGGCGTGCGCGAGGTCGCGCGAGAGCACGACGTGGCCGTCGAGGATCGAGCGGACCGCGTCGGCGATCGGCTCGTTCATGTCGTCGCCGTCGACGAGCACGGTGTAGAGGCCGGTGATCGAGCCGCGCTCGGCGGTGCCGGAGCGCTCGAGCAGCTTCGGCAGCAGCGCGAACACGCTCGGCGTGTAGCCGCGCGTGGCGGGCGGCTCGCCGATCGCGAGGCCGACCTCGCGCTGGGCCATCGCGAAGCGCGTGACCGAGTCCATCATCAGCATCACGTCGCCGCCCTGGTCGCGGAAGTGCTCGGCGATCGTGGTCGCGGTGAACGCGGCCTTGATGCGCACGAGCGCGGGCTGGTCGGAGGTCGCGACGACGACGACCGAGCGCGCGATGCCCTCGGGCCCGAGGTCGCGCTCGATGAACTCGCGCACCTCGCGGCCGCGCTCGCCGACGAGGCAGATGACGTTGACCTCGGCCGACGTCGAGCGGGCGATCATGCCCAGCAGCGAGGACTTGCCGACGCCGGAGCCGGCGAAGATGCCGAGCCGCTGGCCGCGGCCGCACGGGACGAGCGCGTCGAGCGCGCGCACGCCGAGCGAGACGCGCTCGTGTGATGCGCGGGCGCGTCGAGCGGGTCGGGCGGCGACGCCTGCGACGGCGCGCGGCGCGGCCGGCGGTCGACGCGGGCCGAGCCCGTCGATCGGGCGGCCGAGCCCGTCGAGCGACGCGGCCGAGCAGCGTCGTCGGAGACGTCGACGCGGAGCGGGCGGCCGCGTGGCGGTCACGCGCGCGCCCGGGCCGATGCCCGTCGGCGTCGCCGAGCGGCATCAGCAGCGTGCGGCCGGCGCGGAAGCCGACGACCTCGGCGGGCACGGCGGCGCGGCCGCGGCCGGTCTCGATCGTGCAGAGCTCGCCGACCTCGGCCTCGAGCCCGGTCGCCTCGACGATCAGGCCGATCAGGTCGCGCACGCGGCCGTGGCGGCGGTGCAGGTCGGCGTCGCGCAGCGCGGCCGCGCGCGCGGTCGAGCGGCGCGGTCGACGCCGACGCTCAGCTGCGTCGCCGAGCGCGGCCTCGACGACCTCGCGGGCGCGCTCGAGCTTGGTCTCGACGCGCGCGTCGACCTCGCCGTCGGGCGTGCGGACGACCGCGCCGCCGCGGCCGACGCGGCGCTCGGCCTGGACCTCGCAGTGCTCGATGCCGCCGAGCGTGGCGCATCAGCGCCGTCCATCGCGTCGCGCACGAGCTCGAGGTCGTCCGGGTGGACGAGCACGGTCACGCGCTCGCGCTCGACGAGGCCGCGCAGCGCGCCGCGGACGACGTCGACGACGAGCTCGGGCTCGACCTCGACGCGCCGCCGACGATCTTCTCGGCGAGCGAACAGCGCCGAGGTCGACGGCGTGCGCCTCGAGCCGCTCGGCGGCCGCGTCAGCGCCTCGGCGCGCAGCGCGGCGGCCGCCTGCTCGAGCGCCTCGACGGCGCGGGCGCGAGCGCGGCGAGCGCCTCCTCGCGGCCCGCCGCGCAGGCCCTCGGCGCGCGCGGCCGCGCGGATCGCGTCGGCCTCGGCGCTGCGCGGCGGCGAGCAGTCGGCCGCACGGCGCTCGGACGCGGCGCGCCGGCGTCGGGCGGCGCAGCGGCGACCGGCGCCTCGAGCGGCGCGAAGTCGAACTCGGCGGCGCGTCATCACATCAGCTCGTCGTCGCCGCCGCCGCCGCCGCGCGAGATGACGATCGCGCCGGCCTCCTCGAGGCGGCGGACGACGCCGACGATCCGGCCCTGCGCCTCCTCGACGACGCGCCGGCGCTGCGGCGGCTGGAACTCGATCTCCTCCTGGAGGAGCTCGGCGCCGCGCTCGGACATGTTGGCGAAGATCCGTGTCGCGGACGTCCTCGGCGACGCCGCGCAGGGCGAGCGCGAGGTCCTTCTGGTCGACCTCCTTGAGCACCATCTGGATCGAGCGGTCGTCGAGCTTGACGATGTCCTCGAAGGTGAACAGCAGCAGGCGGATCTCCTCGGCGAGCTCGGCGTTGGTCTCGCGCGAGCTGGTCGAGCACGTTGCGCTCGGTCGGGCGGTCGGCGTGGTTGAGGATGTCGGCGAGCGACTTGACGCCGCCGGCGGCCGCGTACTCCTGCGCGATGACGCTCGAGAGCTTCTGCTTCATGACGGACTCGACCTGCGCGACGACCTCGGGCCGCGTCTCGCCCATCGTGCGCGACGCGCACGGCGACGTCGGCCTGCTCCTCGGGCTCGAGCAGCGACGAGCACCTGCGCGGCGAGCGTCGTGTGCAGGTTGGCGACGACGAGCGCGATCGTCTGCGGCGACTCGTTGCGCAGGAAGACGTGGATCTGCTCCGGCGGCGTGCGGCGCAGGAACTCGAACGGCCGGCGCTCGATCGTCGCCGCGAGGCGGGCGATGATCTCCTCCGCGCGCGTCGGCGCCGAGCGAGCGCTCGAGCACCTCGCGCGCGAAGTCGACGCCGCCCTCGGCGAGGTAGTCCTCGGCGAGCACGGTCTCGACGACCTCGGTGAGCGACGTCCTGGCAGACGTCGGCGGGCACCTTGCGGCGCCTTGGCGATCTCGAGCGAGAGCGCCTCGATCTCGGTCTCGGCCGAGGTGCGTGAAGATCTCGGCGGCGCGCTCCTCGCCGAGCGCGACGAGCAGGACCGCGGCCTTCTGGATCCGCGCCGGCTCGAGCGCTCGACGGCGACTGCGCGGCGCCGCGACGGCGAGCGGTCGGTGCGGCATCGGCTCAGTCCTCCGCCATCCACTGCTTGACCTGGGCGGCGACGCGCTCGGGCTCGCGCTCCATCAGCTGCTCGAGCGCCTGCAGCGCTCGGCGTCCGGCTCCCGCGGCGGCAGCGTGATCGTCGGGCTGCGTCGGCGATGCTCGTCGGCGCGCGCTCGAGCTCGGCGAGCGACACGGGCTGCTCGATCTCGGGCAGCCAGCTCGGCGCGGCGAGCGCCTCGCCCTCGCGCTGGCGCTTGAGCTGCGCGGCTCATGAAGAACAGGAAGAGCAGCGTCGGCGAGGCCGAGGCCGACCCACTTGAGCGGCCCGAGCATGCGTCGATCGGCACCGGGCCGGCCTTCGGCGCCTCGGCCGCCTTGGCGAACGCGATCTGCGCGGCCTGCGATGCGTGTCGCCGCGCTCGGCGTCGATGCCGGCGGCGCCCGCGACCGCGTTCCTGGATCGCCGGCGACGTCGGCCGGCGGGACGCGTCTTGTCGACCACGAGCGCGACGTTGAGCTTGTTGACCGCGCCCGGCGCGACCTCGGTCGTCGGCGACCGTCTTGTCGACGCCGTTCTCGACGTGTCTCGGTCTTGCGCTGGTAGTTCGAGTCGCCGCCGCCGCCGGCGGCGCCGGCCGCGTAGGTCGGGATGTTGCCGCCGGTGCCCGCGGCGCCGCCGGCGGCCGCCGCCGCCGCCCTCGAGCTTCTCGGTCTCGGTCGTCTGCGTCTCGGCGGGACGCCCTTGCCGTCGTACGGTGAGCTGCTCGCGCGTGGTCTTGTCGACGTTGAGGTCGGCGTTGACCTGCACCGCGCCTTGTCGGGGCCGAGCGTGCTGCGTCGAGCAGCGCGTCGAGGCTCGGCCTCCAGCTGGCGCTGCGTAGCGCGCCTCGGCGGCCTGCTTGCCGACGCGCCGCCGCCGCCGCCGGCGCCCGTCGCCCTGCGGCCACAGCAGCTGGCCGGTGCCGTCGGTGATCGTGACGTTCGTCGGTCTTGAGGCCCTTGACCGAGGAGGCGACGAGCTGGGCGATGCCGCGCACGGCGCCGGGCTCGAGCGTCGTCGGCCGGCGCCGGTGAGCATGACGGCGGCGGTGGCCGGCGTCTCCTCGTCGGCGAAGAGCTGGTCCTCGGGCAGCACGAGCTGGACCTGGGCGCCGCTGACGCCGTCGACCTGCTCGATCGTGCGGGCGATCTCGCCCTCGAGCGCGCGCTGGTAGGTGACCTTCTGCTGGAAGTCGGAGGCGCCGAGCTTCTGCTCGTCGAACAGCTCGAAGCCCGCGCTGCGGCCGCTCGCCGGCGCGACGCCCGCGCCGGCGAGCGCGATCCGCGCCTGCGCCGACCTGGCGCCTTCTCGACGGCGAGCGCGGTGCCGTTGTCGCGCAGCTCGTAGGCGATGCCCTGCTCGTCGAGCGCGGCGGTGATCTTGCCGGTCTCGGCCGGGTCGAGGCCCGAGGACAGCATCGTGTAGACGGGCGCGCGCGGCGAGCCGCAGCAGGAAGAAGAGCGACGGCGACGATCGCCGAGGGCGGCGACGGCCGAGGATCGATCTTCGAGCGCGTCGGCAGCTGCATGAGGGTCTGGGCGAAGCGAGGCATGGGTCGGCTCAGACCTGGGTGTGGAAGATGTCCTGGGCGGCCTCGACGACCTTGGTGCGGATCTGCGAGGCGAGCTGCATCGACGAGCTGCGCGCGCTCGACGGCCATGACGACGGCGGTCGGGTCCTCGGCCGTGCCGGTGGCGAGCGCCTGGGCGCGCGTCGGCGGCCTCGGTCTGCGAGGTCGGCGAGCGACGTCGAGCGCGTCGCCGAGCATGCCGCCGAAGCCGGTGCCTGCGCCTCCGGCGCCGGTCGCGGCGCGGCCGTCGACCGGCCCGATCTGCCACTCGGCGCCGCGGACGCCGCCGACGGCGATGGTGGGATCGATCGGCATCAGCGCAGGAGGTCGAGGGTCTTGGAGAACATCTGCTTGGCGGCCTGCATCGCGGTGACGTTCGCCTCGTAGGCGCGCGAGGCGGAGATCAGGTCGACCATCTCGGTGACCGAGTCGACGTTCGGCATCTGCGACGTAGCCGTCGGCGTCGGCGTCCGGGTGGCCCGGGTCGTAGACGCTGCTTGAGCGGCGTCTGGTCCTCGGCGATCGCCCGCGACCTCGACGCCGCCGGGCGCCGGCCGCGCCATCGCGCCTGCGAGCGCCGCGCCGAAGCCGCCGCCGCGCTGCCGCTCGGAGGACGACCTCCTTGCGGCGGTACGGCTGGCCGTCGGCGCCGCGCGTGGTCTGCGCGTTGGCGAGGTTCTCGGCGGTGACGTCCATCCGCAGGCGCTCGGCGGTGAGGCCGGAGGCGGAGATCTCGAGCGCGTCGAAGATGCCCATCAGGCCGACGCCCATCGCGGACTGGAGGATGTCGATGCGGGCGTGGGCGACCTGCACCGCGGCCTGGTGCTCGAGCGCGTTCGCGGCGAGCTTGGCCGACTCGGCGTCGACGTCGACCGTGGAGCCGTCGGCGCGCGTGGCCCCGGCGGCGCGTCGGCGCTCGGGCTGAAGGCCGTGCGCTCGACGGCCGCGTCGCGGCGTCGTCGCCGCTGCCGAGCGCGGCGTGCGAGCGCGCCGTGGAAGTCGACGTCCACCCGCTGGTAGCCGGGGGTGTTCGCGTTGGCGAGGTTCGCGGCCAGCGCCTGCTGGCGCTGGGCGGCGCCGGCGATGGCGCGCTCGAGGGCGAGCTGCGTGGTGTCGAACAGCACGGGACGGGTCTCCTTCGGGAAGAAGAATTCGGGGTCCGTCCGTGGACCTCACGCGCCCCATCCCTGGGCGACCGATCCGTTGATCGGCCCGGCCGCCGGGGGCTTTAGGCGCGAGTCGTCGACCCAGTCGCCGGGTCTGGCCCGCCGCGGAGGCGGCGTAGCCGCGCACGGCCCCGCGCCCGCGGCGCAGGCCGGCCGAGCTCGCGCGCGGTCTCGGCGCGCGCGGCGGTGAGCGCGGCGGTCAGCTGCGCCTGGACCGCGCGAGCGCGCTCGAGCACGGGGCGGGCGGCGGCGGGCGCCGGGCCGAGCGCGGCGGCGAGCGCGCGCGCGCTCGGCGGCGAGCGCCGGCCAGCTCGTCCCAGCGGCCCTCGGCCGCCAGCTCGCGCTCGCGCTCGGCGCGGGCGAGCAGGTCGTGCCCAGGCGGTCCTCAGGCGCTCGCGATCTGCGGCCCAGGCCTCGCGCAGCTCGCCGAGCAGCTCGGCGACCTTGTCGATCTTCTCCGGCGTCGCGCTCGATGCGGGCCTCGATCAGGTGGCGGTTGCAGAAGACGTAGATGCCCTGCGAGCCGGCTGGCGATCTCGCCGCCGCGCTCGAGGTCGAGCGTGACCAGCAGCTCGTCGATGATCGCCTCGGCGCGGCGCAGCTTGTCGTCGCGCCTCGCGCTGGTCGCCGTCGCGCATCGCGTCGCGGCCTGCAGCGAGGAAGCGCAGCGCGCCGTCGTAGAGCATCACGACGAGCTGCCCGGGGGCGCGGTCAGGATGCTCTGCTGCCGGTAGGCGGCGGTGGGAGAGGCGGTGTACGCGGACAAGGCAACCTCGGGACGGAGTCGAGAGGGACGTGCTCCCGGTAGTCGGCCCGGGCCGTGCCGCGCTTGAGGGCTTCAGGACGAGGTGTTGAGCGCGTTCAGCTGGCCGGTGAGCCAGGCCTGCTGCGACTGCGCGTTCTGGAGCGGCGACCTCCATGGCCGCGAACTGGGCCTTGAGGCGCTTCTCCTTCGCGTCCAGGCGCTCGTTCGGCGCGTCGACCTGGTCGTCGATGCGCTTGAGCGTCCGCTCGCTGCCGACTTGAGCGCGGTCGTCGATGACGCCCGACCGCGCCGGTCTGCTCGCGACGAACGTCTCGGCGTCGGTGGAGAAGGTCTCCATGACAGCCCTGGACCGCGGTCCGGTCGCCGTCGAGCGCCGCCGCTGAGCTTGGCGTCGTCGATCACGAGCCTGCCGGCCTTCGCGTCCGGCGCTGACGGCGCCGCCGCTGGCCTTCGGCACCGAGATGCCGATGTCGGCGAGGTCGTCGATGCCGGCCGCGTCGACGATCTGCGCCCATCTGCGACGCGCAGCGAGGCGAGCATGCTGATGAGCCCGGTGTCGCCGAACAGCTGGCCGCGCGCGGCCGGAGTCGCTCGTCGGGTTCGCCGCCGCCTTCTCCGTGACGTTCGCGCGCGTGGTGTCGACGACCGCGTTGTAGGCGTCGACGAACGCCTTGACCTTGGTCGGCGATCGCCTTGCGGTCGAGCGCGGGCGCGCCGACGGTGACGGTCGCGGGCGCGGTCGTGACGCCCTTGAGCGTGAGCCTGCACGCCCGGGATCGCGTTCTCGACCACGTTCGGTCCCGAGAACGACTGGTCGGTCGCGCCGTTGAGCCGGTACTGCGGCGTTGAGGTCGTTGCCGGTGCGGCGGACGACGTCGCGTCCTCGGTGAGGCCGGCCCGCGCCGGCGCGACGGTGAAGTCGCTGTCCGCGCCGGTCTTGCGCGCGGAGAGGACGATCTGCTCGTCGCCTCGGGGCCCTTGACGACGGCCGCGAGCACGGGCGCCGGCGGTCTTGGCGTTGATCGCGGCGGCGACCTGCTGCATCGTCGCGTCGGCGGCGACGGTGACGTCGACCTTGGCGGCGCCGGTGGCGCCGGGGTCGTTGCCGTAGTAGAGGCTGAGCGTGCCGCCGGTCGTCGGGTCGAACGCGTAGCCGCGCTGGGCCGAGGAGGCGAGGCGGTCGACCTGCACGGTCTGGCCGCCGATGCCGGCGCCGGCCATCAGGGTCGCGCCCACGCGCGTGGCGTCGGAGGACTCGACCGACTGGCTCTGCTTCCAGGTCGCCCGGGAGCTGAGCGCCTGCGCGGCGTTCTTGAGCGCGGCGAGCTTGGTCGCGACGTCCTTGAGCGCCGTCCTGGCGCGCCTGGACCGCCGCCTTGCGCAGCCCAGGCGCGTCACCTTCTGGCGCTCGAGCGCCATCAGCTGCTCGACGATCGAGGACGTGTCGACGCCGGACGCGAGGCCGGAGAGGCCGCGAGTGGACATGGTCTAGAGCGTCGCCCCGGACAGGACGTCGAGCGCCTCGGAGGGCGGGATCGTGCGGATCACGTGGCCGTCGAGGTCGCGCACCTGGACGATCACGCGCCCGGAGTCCTCGTCCTTGCGCGAAGTGCAGCTCGCGGTTGTCCGCGCCACGAGCTCGTCGGCGCGGTCGGCCGCGCGGCGCCGACCTCGTCGCAGGACCTCGTCGGGCGGCGGCGACGCCGGCACGCGACAGCTCCGCCGTGTCGACGCGCGGGCGCCGGGACGGCTCCGGGGCCCGCGGCGCCACGACGGCGCGCGCGGGCGCGAGCGGGTGGAGAGCGAGTCAGTGGGCCGATCTCGAAGCTCATGGTGCTCCTGGTTTTCGACCGTGAGCGCCCGAGCTTTGAGCCACTGGACGAAGGTGCTAGCCGACGGCGGAGAAGAGCAGCGCGTCCTCGGACGAGCTGCGACTTGAGCGTGCGCTTGAGCTGCGAGTGGATCTGGCAGACGCGGCTCTCGGACACGCCGAGGATGTCGCCGATCTCGCGCAGCGTGAGGTTCTTGACGTAGAGCAGGACGGCGACCTCGCGCTCGCGCTGGGGCAGCGGCTCGAAGGCGCGGCGGAACTTGTCCTTGGCCTCCTCGGCGGCGGCGGCGTGCTCGGGGTCGAGCCGCTCGTCGCCGCCGGCCAGCGTGTCGATGCGCTCGACCGTGGTCTCGTCGTCGGAGATCACGAGCGTGTTGAGCGACGTGACGTCGGAGACGGCGATGTCGTCCTCGCGGCGGCGCAGGTCCTCGACGGTGATGGCGAGCGAGTCGGCGAGCTCCTCGCGCGTCGGGCGGCGGCCGTGGATGCGCGGTGAACTGCTCGCGCGACGCGGGCGATGTCGCGCTCCCAGCGGCGCAGCGAGCGCGGCGCCCAGTCCTGGCGGCGGAGCTCGTCGAGCACGGCGCCGTGGATGCGGGTCCAGGCGAACTGCTCGAGCGTGGCGCCCTTCTCCGGGTCGTAGCGGTCGATCGAGGCGATCAGCGCCTCGAGGCCGCAGGAGATGAAGTCCTCGACCTCGCAGCGGGCCGGCAGCTCGCGGACCTTCTTGAAGACGATGTACTTGACGAGCGGGGCGTAGGTCATGACCAGGCGGTTGCGGACCTGGAGGTCGCCGGTGCGCCTTGTACTCGCGCCAGAGCGCGAGGGCGTCTTCGGAGGAGATCCGGCTTGCGGCTGCTGGTGGTCGAGCGGCTTCATATGGGACGGGTGCTCCTTGAGCGAGGAAGGGGACTGACGGACCTGGCCTGTATCGGGGCCTGACCCCAGTTCCTGCATCACCGCTTTGGGGTAATTGCGGCGTCGCTCGAGCCGTAGGCCCACGCCAGCACCTCGGCGACGGCGGCCCACAGCTCCTCCGGCACCTCGTCGCCGAGCGCCAGCTGCGCCAGCGCGTCGGCGAGCTCCGGGTCCTGGTGCACGGGCACGCCCGCCTCGCGTGCGCGCGCGAGGATGCGTGTCGGCGACGTGCCCGCGGCCCGGCGGCGACCACCTGCGGCGCGCCGTCGCCGGTGTAGCTGCAGGGCGGCGTGAGCTCGCGCGGTCAGGCATAGAGGTCCAGCGGCTCGCGGCGCGGCGTGACGCGGACGTCCGCGGCAGGCCGGTGTCGTGCCTGCAGGCCGCGCGCAGGCGCTCGGCGGCGGCGTCGGCGAGCTCGAACGGCGCGCCCGGCGGCGCCTCGACCGCCGACCTGGACCTGCGGCCGGTCGAGGTCGATCCGCAGGTCGAGGCGGCCGAGCGCGGGCGAGTCGAACGCCAGCGCGACGGTCGTCCGCTCCTCGCCGCCGGCGCGCGCGCCGCGGCGGCTCCTCGACGCTGACGCGGGTGCCGGCCCGCGCGTCCGGCGGCGGCGCGGGGCCGGCCGGCGCGGCGGCCGGAGTGCCCTCGAGCCGCAGCGTCACCCGCTCGGGCGTGACCTCGGCGACGCTCAGGTGCAGCACTTCGCCGGCCGCCCCGATCTGCGCGGGCAGCTGCGCGGTCAGCGGCACGCCCGCGAGCACGAGCACGCCGTGCGCCTCGCCGCGCGACAGGACGCGCGCGACGACGCTGACCCCGGGCCGCAGGGTGAGCTCGGGCAGCTGCTGGCGCAGCAGGAGCGTCTGGACCGCGACGACCGGCTCCACAGCCGCCTCAGCCGGGCCCGACCCAGGGCGAGACGCCGCCGGGCAGGGACGCCGGATCGTTCACGGGCGGCGGCGACGGCTTGCCGGCCTGCGCGGTGCCGGAGGGCCCGGCGAGCGCGCCGACGGCGATCCGCGCGACGCTCCACTCGCCCGGCGGGCCTTCGCGCGGGAACCAGCGGTGGGTGCCCGCTCGGGGTGTTCGCGATTGAGCCGCTCGCTCGTCGTCTGTGCCGCTTGCCGGTCCATGTGGTCAAGCTACCTCACCGGCGGCCGATACCCAGGTGGATGGACCGTGGCCTCTACATCGCCGCCTCCGGCATGCTCGCCGAGCAGGTCCGCCAGGACCAGATCGCCAACGACCTGGCCAACGCGTCGACGCCCGGCTACAAGGCCGACCGCACGTCGCAGCGCGACTTCGGCGAGCTGCTGCTCGCCAACAGCGCCACCGGCGCCACGGTCGGGGCGCAGGGCACCGCCGTGCAGGTCGACACGGTCGAGACCGACTTCTCCCCGCAGCCCGGCGCGCGACACCGGCGAGCCGCTGGACTTCGCGATCGTCGGCGAGGGCTTCTTCGCCGTGCAGACCGACGGCGGCATGCGCTACACGCGCAACGGCCAGTTCAGCCGTCGACGCCGCAGGGCCGTGCTCGTGACCGCCCAGGGCGACCCGGTGCTCGGCCGCGGCGGCCGGGCGCTGACCGTCGGCCGCGACGGCCGCGTCGATCCGCGCCACTCGGGTCGTCGACGCTCACGAACCCGGCAAGGACGGCGACTCCTCGTCACCGGCACGCCCGCCGGGCGACGCCGACGGGCCAGGTCCGCGCGCGGCGCGCTCGAGGGCTCCGGCGCCGACGCCGGCGCGCTCGATGGTCGACATGATCTCCTCGATGCGCGCCTTCGAGGCGGGCCAGAAGGTCATCCAGACGATCGACGAGACGCTGCGGCAAGGCGTGCGAACGCAGGTCGGCTCGGTCTCCTAGCTCAAGTTCCGCCAGCGGACGCCGAACACTCCGAGAGCATGCTCGAAGGACTCAACTCCGCGGCCGCCGGCATGGCGGCCCAGCAGCAGCGCCTCGACTCCGTCGCCAACGACCTCGCGAACGCGAACACGACCGGCTACAAGCACGGTCGCGTCGGCTTCCGCGACCTCGTCTACGACCAGACCGGCCGCTCCTCGGCCGCCACGGGCGTGCGCACGGGCCCGGCGCGGCCGCGGTCGACGCCGGGCGCGCGTTCTCCCAGGGCGCGCTGCAGCGCACCGACCGCCGCTCGACGTCGCCATCCAGGGCGAGGGCTTCCTGCGCGTCAAGCTCGCCGACGGCCGCCAGGCGCTGACGCGCGACGGCGACCTGCAGATCGACGGCCGCGGCCGCCTCACCACCACCACCGGCTGCGCTCGCTGCAGCCCGCGATCACGATCCCCGAGGGCGTCGCCGCCGAGGACGTGGTCCGATCGCCCGCGACGGCACCGTGATCGCCGGCGGCCGCCGCGTCGGCAAGCTCGACCTCGTCACCGTCCGCTCGCCGCAGGGGCTGACGCCGGTCGGCGACAACGCCTTCGTGCCGTCCGCCGCCTCCGGGCCGGCCGACCGCCGCCCCGCGCCGCGACCACGCTGGAGCGCAGGGCGCGCTCGAGGCCTCCAACGTCGACATGGCGACCGCGATGGTCTCGATGATCGAGTCCCAGCGCGCGTTCGAGCTCGCCTCCAAGGCGATCCACACGGCCGACCAGATGTGGGAGATCGCCAACGGGGTGAAGCGCTGATGGATCTGAGCGCGCCTCCCCCAGGTCCCCGAGACGCGCGCTGCCCGCCGCGGTGCGCGACCGCATCCGCCAAGGACAAGGAGGCCTACCGCGCCGCGCTCGGCTTCGAGCAGGTGCTGCTCGGCCAGCTCGTCGAAGGCGATGGCCGGCACGACCGGCCCGCTCGCCGAGGGCACGTACGCCGCGCCCGTCCAGGACGCGTTCACCGCCGGCCTCGATCGCCAACGGCGGCCTCGGCCTCGGCGCCGAGCTGTATCCGAGCCGCTCAAGGAGCGCGCATGAGCACCGATGCTCGAGGCCGAGCTGCTCGCCCACCTCGACGCGCAGATCGGGCTCCGCCCGCCGGCTGCTCGGCCTCGTGCTCGAGCAGGGCAAGGCGATCCGCGCCCGCGACGTCGACGGCGTGCTCGCCCGCCTGGCCGAGATCCAGACCGAGATGGGCCGCCGCGGCGCGCTCGAGCAGGACCGCGCCGGGCTGCTGCAGCGCGCCGGCGCCGTCGCTCGGCGTGCCCGCCGGCAGGTCACGCTCGAGCGCCTCTGCGCGCTGGTCACCCCCGGCGCCGCCGAGCGCCGCCCGCGAGCGCTCCGCCGAGCTGCGCGGCCTGCTCGCCGAGATCGCCCGCGAGCACGGCATCAACCGCGCGCTGATGCGCCAGGAGCTCGCCTTCCTCTCCCACCTCACCCGGCTCGTCGGCAGCGAGACCGAGCCCGGCTACCAGGCCCCGGCGGCACCGGCACCGCCGCGCCGGCGGACCGCCGCCCATCCACCACGTCCTCGACCTCCAGGCGTAGCCATGCCGATCTCCTCCTTCTACGGCCTCCAGACCTCGCTGCGCGGGCTGCTCGCCCAGCAGCGGGTGCTGGACACCACCGGCCACAACATCGCCAACGCCTCGACGGTCGGGCTACTCGCGCCAGGAGGCCGCTGCTCGTCGCCTCGCCGGCGCTGCTGATCCCCGCCGGCGGCGTCGCCAACGGCGGCCGGCGCGCAGCCTCGGCTCCGGCGTCGACGTCCAGACCTACCGCCGCGTCCGCGACCGCTTCCTCGACCTCCAGTACCGCGCCCAGGCCACCAACCTCGGCGCGTGGGCCGCCCGCTCCGAGGCGCTCGACCGCGCCGAGCTGGCGCTGCCGAGCCCGGCGAGAACGGCATCAACCAGCAGCTCGCCGAGTTCTGGGACGCCTGGTCGGACCTCGCCAACGCGCCCGGCCGACGACCCGCCGCGCGCCAGGCGCTGGTCGAGCAGGCCAGCGCGCTCGCCGACGCCTTCGCGCACCGTCGACGCCCAGCTCGACCACGTGCGCAGACGCAGGCGCACGCCGAGTACGCCGACCTCGCACGTCCCGCCGGCCCCGGCGACCCGGGCGGCGAGGTCGCCCAGATCGCCACGGAGATCGCGCGGCCTCAACGACACGATCAAGCGCCAGGTCACCGCCGGCGACATCGCCCAACGACCTGCTGGACCGCCGCGACCTGCTGCTCGACCAGCTCGTCCGAGTTCGGCCAGGTCTCCGTCGAGGCGATCGGCACGACGGCACGGTCAACGTCTCGTTCGTCGACGCCGCCGCCGCCGGCGACCACCTACCCGATCGTCGACGGCGCCACCGCGACCTGGGCCGGCCCGCCCGCCGGCGACGCCTGGGCGCCCGGCGGCCGCCTCGGCGCGCTGCTCGACGCCGTCCCAGCCCGGCGGCACGATCGACCAGCTACCGCACCGCGCTCGACGCCGTCGCCGCCGCGCTCGACCGCCGCCGTCAACGCCGCCTACGGCGGCACCTTCCTCGAGACCGGCCGCCGGCCCGGCCGGCGCGGCCTGCGCGTCGCCGCCGCGCTCGTCGGCCGTCGCGCGGCTCGATCGTCGCCGGCAGCCGGCGGCGCGGCGCCAACGACATCGCGCTCGCGGTCGCCGCAGCTGCGCGACGGCGCCGCCGTCGACGGCGCCTACCGCGCGCTTCGTCGCCCGCGTCGGCACCGAGGTGCGCGAGGCCATCCGCCAGGAGGCCAACGCGCGAGGCGCTCACCGACGCCGTCGAGGACCGCCGCCAGAGCGTCGCCGGCGTCTCGCTCGACGAGGAGATGACGCAACCTCGTGCGCTTCCAGCGCGCCTACCAGGCCTCCTCGCGCGCGATGTCGACGATGGACGAGATGCTCGACGTGCTGATCAACCGCACCGGCCGGGTGGGGCTCTGATGAGCACGCGCATCACCACGGGATGATGCAGCGCAACGTGCTGGCCGACCTCAACGCGGTCAGCGCGCGGCTCGACGCAGACGCAGCAGAAGATCGCCTCCGACAAGGAGATCACGCGCCCGTCCGACGACCCGTTCAACACCTCGCGCGCGATGGCCCTGCGCAAGTCGCTCGCCGGCGACGCCAGCAGTACCAGCGCAACATCGAGGACGCGCAGGGCTGGCAGGAGGCGACCGAGCAGGCGCTCGGCGAGATCACCGACTCGGTCCAGCGCGCCCGCGAGCTGCTCGTGCAGGGCGCCACCGACTCCGCCGACCCGGCCGTCGCGCGACGCGATCGCCGCCGAGATCGACCAGCTCATCGAGGGCATCAAGCAGAACGCCAACGCGACCTACCGCGGCCGCTACGTCTTCGCCGGCAGCGAGACCGACACGCCGCCCGTACGCCGCAGGGCGCCGACGACGCCTACCACGGCGACGAGGCCGGCTGGACCCGGCGTGCCCGGCATCGTGCGCGAGATCGGCCCCGGCGTGACGATGACGATCAACATCGTCGCGCGCGAGTTCCTCGGCGACGGCCAGGCCGCCGGCGACGGCAAGCTGCTCGACACGCTGCGCGACGCCGTCGACCACCTGCGCGCCGACGACGGCGCCGCCGCTGCGCGGCACCGACCTCGACGCGGCTCGACGCGCAACCTCGACGACCTGCTCGGCGTGCGCGCCCTCAACGGCGCCACGCACGAACCGGCTCGAGGCCGCGCTCGTCGCGCCTGGCCGAGGTCGAGGAGTCGACGCTCACGCAGCTCTCCGAGACCGAGGACGCCGACATCGCCAAGACGCTGATCGACTTCAACTCCCAGCAGGCCGCCTACCAGGCGGCGCTGAAGGCCGGCGCGAACATCGTCCAGGCCTCGCTCATGGACTTCCTCCGCTAGGACTCTCCATCCGTCCCCAAGGAGCCATCCGTCCCATGTCCACCCTCACCTTCGACAGCACGCGCTTCGGCACGCTCGAGATCGACGCCGACGCCGTGATCGAGTTCCCCGCCGGCCTGATCGGCCTCGGCGGCCGCCGCTACGCGCTCGTCGCCGCCGACCCCGACGGCGCCTTCGCGTGGCTGCACTCGTCGACGACCCCGACGCTCGCGCTGCCCGTCACGAACCCGTGGCTGTTCTTCGGCGACTACGAGGTCGAGCTGTCCGACGCCGACACCGACCGCATCGGCGCCGAGGACCCCGCGGAGCTCGACGTCTGGGTCACCGTCCGCGCCGGCTCCGAGCTCGCGGACTTCAGTGCGAACCTCCGCGCGCCGATCGTGGTCTGCAGAGGGCCGCGGCCACCAGGTGATCAACGAGGCGCCGGACGCCCCCGTGCGCGCCCCGCTGTTCCCCGACGCCGCCGCCGCGGCAGCCGCCTAGGCCGCCCGCACCGTACCCCGTTCAGCACTTTCCAAGGAGGAATGCACAGTGCTCATCATCACCCGCAAGCCCAGGCGAGAAGATCATGCTCGGCGACGACGTCGTCGTCCACGTGATGGAGATCGTCGGCAACTCCGTCCGCGTCGGCATCCAGGCCCCGCGCTCGCTCCCGGTCTACCGCGAGGAGATCTGGGACGCCGTGCGCGAGGAGAACCGCGCCGCCGCCGACGCCGCGCCCGACGACGCTGCCGCAGCCCGGCGCGCCGCACCGGCTGAGTCCTCAGCTCCGCGCGCGACGGGTACGGTCCGGTGAGGACTCTTCGACCCGAATCCGCAAGGAGAGCACGACCATGGCCCGCGAGGTACCGTTCGGGAAGGCGGCTGCTGCTGATCGGCGCGCGCCGCCGTGGCCGCCGGCGCCGCCGCGCTCTCAAGCGCGACAAGGTCGCCGGCCTGCTCCGCCGGCGGCCGGCGACGCCCGAGCCGCCGCACGCCGCTCCACACGCCCGCGGCCCTCCAACTACGACGCGCCCGGCCCCGTCGCCAACACCGCCACGCCGGTCCCGGCGCCCGAGCGCCGTCACGACGAGGCCGGCGACGATCGACGAGGCGGCCGAGGAGGCCGCCGCCGCGGCCGAGGCCGCCAACATCGGCGGCACGGTGAGCGACTACGCCGGGCCGGACGGCGAGCTCGCCGACGAGGCCGACCGCCCGCTCGCCGAGGCCGGCGAGGGCGAGTCCGAGGGCCAGGAGCAGGCCGAGGCCGACCTCGAGCGGGCCGCCGAGCCGACCGCGCCCGGCATGACCGACGCCGAGCGCCAGATCGAGGACGCGATCGAGCGGCCGACAAGCCGCCGTCGGCGAGACGCCCGAGGCGGAGACCGCGACGTCCGGCGAGGCCGACAGCGCGCAGAGCCAGGACGACGAGAGCGACAGCGGTCAGGACTGGCGCACCTGGTCCGGCCGCGCGGTCAAGGACGAGTAGGGGTCGGCGCCTCGGCGCCGAACACGACTTCCAGGCCGCCCGCGTCGCGGCCCGATTGCCCGTGACCCTCACCGCCCGCATCGGCCACAATAGGAACGCACGCATGAGCACGCTCGTGGGCATGCAGCTGAACGGCCGTTACCGGCTGGACGCCCAGATCGGCTCCGGCGGGATGTCGACGGTCTACCGCGCCTTCGATCAGACGCTCGAGCGGCGCGTCGCGGTCAAGCTCATGCACCGCGAGATCGCGTCCGACTCGGACCAGCTCGAGCGCTTCCGGCGCGAGGCGCGGTCGGTCGCCCAGCTCTCGCACCCGCACATCGTCGGCGTGATCGACGCCGGCGAGGACGAGGGCCGCCCGTACATCGTGTTCGAGTACGTCGACGGCGAGACGCTCAAGGAGCGCATCCGCCGGCTCGGCCGCCTGCCGATGGACGAGGCGATCGCGTACGCGATCGAGATCGCCCGCGCGCTCGGCTGCGCGCACTCGCACCACATCGTGCACCGCGACGTCAAGCCGCAGAACGTGCTGATCGACGACGAGGGCTCGGCCAAGGTCACCGACTTCGGCATCGCCCGCACGCTCGACCAGGAGGGCCTGACCGCCGACGGCCGCGTGCTCGGCACGACGGACTACGTCTCGCCCGAGCAGGCGCTCGGCCACGACGTCAACGGGCAGTCGGACATCTACTCGCTCGGCGTCGTGCTGTTCGAGATGCTGACCGGCGACGTCCCGTTCCACGGCGAGAACCAGGTCTCGGTGGCGATGAAGCACGTGCGCGAGGACCTGCCGGACCTGCAGGCGCGGCGGCCGGAGGCCTCGGCCACGCTCGCGTCGGTGCTCGACCGGATGACCGACAAGGACCTCGGGCGCCGCTATCCGGACGTGCCGACGCTGATCGCCGACCTCGAGGAGGCGCTGGCGATCGAGGCCGCGCGCTCGGGCAAGTCGACCGGCGAGGCGACCGCCGTCCTGCGCACGCTGCCGGAGTCGACGCGGCGGCGGCTGCCGTTCCGGATGCGCCACCCGCTGCCCGTGCTCGGCGTGATCGCGCTGCTGGCCGTGACCGCGGCGATCATCGTGCTCGTGGTCCAGCAGGGCGCCGAGCGCACCCAGCGCGGCACCGGCCCGGGCACGATCCAGGCGGAGCCGAACGAGCGCGTCGTGTCCGTCGGCAGCGCGTCGGCGCACGACTACGACCCGCTCGGGGACGAGGAGGAGCACGCCGACGAGACGCCGCTGGCCGTCGACCGCCAGCCCGACACCACGTGGAGCACCGAGGGCTACCGCGACGGCCTCGAAGGCGCCGACAAGGCCGGCGTCGGCCTCTACCTCGACGCGCGGCCCGGCGTCGAGGCCGTCCGGATGGAGATCCAGAGCGCCGAGCCCGGCTGGACGGCGGAGATCTACGCCGCGCCGCCCGGCCGCGTGCCGGAGAGCATCGAGGAGGGCTGGACGCGCGTCGGCGGCGGCCCGGTGCGCAGCGCCGACCAGCGCTTCCGGCTCGACACCGGCGGCGAGCGCTACCGCTACTACCTGGTCTGGATCACCGAGCTGCCGCCGGACGACCGAGCGCGTCGAGATCGCCGAGCTCGCCCTGTTCGAGCGCGCGCAGCGCTGATCAGAACGCGTGCCCTGAGCGCTCGGCCTCGTAGCGCTCGAGCGCGTAGCCGACCAGCCGGTCGACGAGCTCCGGCGCGGCCACGCCGCCGGCCTCCCACAGCTTCGGGTAGACGCTGGTCTCGGTGAAGCCCGGCATCGTGTTGAGCTCGTTGACCAGCACGCGGCCCGACGTCGACGAAGAAGTCGACGCGCGCGAGCCCCGCGCAGCCGACGCGCACGAACGTCTCGGCCGCGAGCCGCCGCACCTCCTCGCGCACCGGCTCCGGGATCCGGGCGGGCGCGATCAGCTCCATGGCGCCGGGCGTGTACTTCGCCTCGTAGTCGTACCAGTCGGCGTCGATCACGATCTCGCCCGGCATCGAGACCTCGGGCTCGCCCAGGCCCATCACCGAGCACTCGACCTCGAGGCCGCCGCAGAACGCCTCCGCGATCACGAGCCCGTCGTGCGCGAACGCGAGGTCGAGCGCCGCGGCCAGCTCGAGGCCGCCCTCGCCCGCCTTGCTGATGCCGACCGAGCTGCCGAGCCGCGCGGGCTTGACGAACAGCGGGTTGCCGAGGCCGGCCAGCTCGTCGAGCACGGCGCCGGGCTCGCGCCGCCAGCGCGCCTCGCGCAGCGCGACCGAGCGGACCTGCGGCACGCCGGCGGCCGCCATCACGTCCTTGAACACGACCTTGTCCATGCACAGCGCCGACGCCAGCACGCCGGCGCCGACGTACGGCACGTCGAGCAGCTCGAGCAGGCCCTGGACGGTGCCGTCCTCGCCGAACGGACCGTGCAGGACGGGGAAGACGGCGTCGGCGCCGAGCACGCCGTTCCCGGGCTCGAGCGGCACCGGCGCGCCGTCGTGGACCCAGGCGCCCGCGCGCTCGATCGTCACCGGGAGCACGGCGTGGCCCGCGGCGGTGAGCGCCTCGCGCACGAACGCGGCCGAGCTCAGCGAGACCTCGTGCTCGGAGGACCGGCCGCCGCCGAGGACGACGACCCTCACGGCTGCACCGTCGGCTCGGCCGTGGGCTCCGCGGTCGGCTCGGCCGGCGCCTCCTCGAAGGCGCCGACGATGATCGTCACGCGCGAGCCGGGCGGCCGTTCGTCGCCGGACGGCGGGTCCTGGTCGAGCACCACGCCGTCCTCGGCCTCGTCGGTGACCGCCTCCTCGCGCACGCGCACCTCGAAGCCGGCGTTCTCGAGCGCGGCGCGCGCCTCGGCCTCGGTCTGGTCGAGCACGTCGGGCACGGCGACCGGCTCGGGCTCGCTCGCGACCGTGAGGTCGACCGCCGCGCCCTCGTCGACCTGCTCGCCGGCCCCAGGGCTCTGCTCGAGCACGGTCCCCGCCTCGGCCTCCTGGGACTCCTCCTCGCTGATCTCGCCCACGCGCAGGCCGGCGCCCTCGAGCGCGCTGCGCGCGTTGGCCTCGGAGTCGCCGGTCACGTCCGGCACCTCGACCTGCTCGGGCCCGCGCGAGACGCGCAGGGTGACGGTGGTGCCGCGCTCGACGGTGCTGCCCTGCGGCGGCGTCGAGTCGATCACCGTGCCGCGGCGCACGTCGGTCGAGAAGACCTGCTCGACCTCCGGGACGAAGCCGGCGCTGCGCAGCGCGTCCTCGGCCTCCTCGCGCGGGAGGCCCGCGACCGTGGGCACCGGCGCCTCGCCCGGCCCGACCGATACGTCGATCGTGACGGTCGTGCCCTCCTCCGCCTCGGTCCCGGGCTGCGGATCCTGGGTGGCCACGCGGTCGCGCTCGACGTCGGCGTTGACGACCGGGTTCTGGTCCACCTCGAAGCCGCGGTTCTGCAGGATGCGCGAAGCGGTCGCCGACTCGCGGCCGATCACGTTCGGCACCGTCAGCTGCTCGGGGCGCAGCGTCATGTAGAGGCCGACGCCGATCGCCAGCAGCGCGAGCGCGATCAGCAGCCACAGCCACCAGCGGCTGCGGTCGGGCTCCTCCTCCTCGACCAGCACCTCCTCGTACACCGGCGGCACGACCGCGTTCGGATCGCGCGCGGCCTCGAGCGCGCGGATGAACTCGTCGGCGTCGGCGAACCGCCGCGCCGGCTCCTTCTCGAGCGCGCGCAGCACGACCGCCTCGAGCGCGGGCGGGATCGAGGGCTCCAGCTCGCGCGGCGGGATCGGCGCCTCGGAGACCTGCTTGAGCGCGACGGTCACCGGCGACTCGGCGTCGAACGGCACGCGGCCGGTGAGCATCTCGTAGAGCACGACGCCGACCGAGTAGAGGTCCGTGCGCGCGTCGACCGGGCGGCCCTGGGCCTGCTCGGGCGAGAGGTACTGCGCCGTGCCCATGATCGAGCCGGTCTCGGTCATGTCCGACGCACCGGCGCGGGCGATGCCGAAGTCGGTGACCTTGACGCGCCCCTCGGCGTCGACGAGCACGTTCTGCGGCTTGATGTCGCGGTGCACGACGCCGCGCTGGTGGGCGAAGCGGAGGGCGCGCAGGATCTGCGTGACGATGTCGGTCGCCGCCTCCGGCGGGGCCGGGCCGCGCTCGCGGATCACGTCCTTGAGCGTGCGGCCCTCGATCAGCTCCATCGCGATGTAGTAGGTGCCGTCCCACTCGCCGCGGTCGAAGACGCCGACGATGCTCGGATGGCTGAGGCCGGCGGCGCTGGAGGCCTCGCGCTTGAAGCGCTCGACGAACTGCGCGTCCTCGGCGAAGCGGCTGTAGAGCACCTTGACCGCGACCTCGCGGCCGAGCTGCGTGTCGTGCGCCCAGAAGACGTCGGCCATGCCGCCGGACCCGAGCCGCTTCACGACGCGGTAGCGGCCGTCGATCATCGTGTCGCGCTCGACCCGCATCTAGTCCCCCAGCGCCTGCAGGACGTCGGCGGCGATCGGCGCGGCGACCTCGCCGCCGGAGCCGCCGCGCACGCGTCTCGACGACGACGGCGACGGCGTAGCGGCCGGTGAAGCCGATGAACCACGTGTTGTCGCTGCCGTCGCCCTGCTCGGCCGTGCCGGTCTTGCCGGCGACCTCGACGCCCTCGAGCGCCGCCGCGGTGCCGGTGCCCTCGCGGACGACGTTGCGCATCATCGTCGCCGAGCGCGTCCGCGGTGCTCTCGGACATGACGCGCTGGGCCTCCTCGGGCAGCGGCTCGTCGATCGTGCGCCCGTCCGGGTCGATGACCTTCTCGACCAGCCGCGGCTCCATCCGCACGCCGCCGTTGCCGATCGTCTGCGCGACGGTCGCCATCTGCAGCGGCGTGACCTGCAGCTTGTCCTGCCCGATCGCCATGCGGCCGACGTCGATCTGCCCCGAGGTCGGGGACAGCAGGCGGCCGCGCGGCCCGTACTCGCCGCTCGGGATCATCTGGTCGTCGGGGTAGTCCATCGGCGGGTCCTCGTAGAAGCCGAAGCGCTCCATGTACTCGGCCATGCGTCTCGCCGGCCGAGGTCGCTCGCCGACCTCCGCCCAGACGGTGTTGACGGAGTTGGTGAGCGCCGTCGGTGAGGTCGATCGTGCCGAAGTCCTCGCTGCCGAAGTTGTTCAGCGGCGTGCCCGAGATCGACCTTCCCGTTGCTCGCCGACGACCGTGCGAGCCGGGGTTGAACTGCCCGGTGTCGAGCGCCGCGGCCGCGGTCACGACCTTGAACGTCGAGCCGGGCGGTAGCAGCTGCCCTGCGTGGCGCGGTTGAACGTTCCGCGTCGGCCGGCTCGGACGGGTCGTACGAGTCGGCGTCGGCCGCCATCACGCGCACCGCGCCGGTCTCGACGTCCATCGCCACCACCGCGCCGTTCTGCCGGCCGCGCGGCGAGCCCGTCGTAGGCGACCTGCTGGCGCGCGCGGGGACAGCGTGGTGCGCAGGTCGTCGCCGACGTCCTGCGGGCCGAGCAGCCGCTCGAGCGCGCCGACCGCGTCGGTGCGGCGGCCGGTCAGCGCGTCGTTGTAGTAGTCCTCCAGGCCGGCGCGGCCGCGGTCGAGCGACGTGAAGCCGACCGGGTGCGCGAACAGGTCGCCCTCGGGGTAGCGGCGCCCGTAGCGGTCGTCGCCGAGCGCGCGGTTGCGGGCGAGCACCGTGCCGTCGGCCGCGCGGATGATCCCGCGCTTGATCCGCTCCTCCTCGAACAGCACGCGGCGGTTCTCGGTCCGGTCGCGCAGCGCCTCGGCCTCGAACACGGTCCAGCGCGACGTGAACGCCACGAGCAGGGCGAACAGCACGACCACGAGCCCGAACAGGCGCACGATCGGCGCCGTCATCGCAGCCCCCGGCGGCCCGCGGGCCCGGCTCCCGCCGCGCGGCGCGCGCGATCGGAGATCAGCAGCAGCAGCGCCAGCAGCACGAAGTTGGCCATCACCGACGAGCCGCCGTAGGAGACGAACGGCAGCGTCACGCCGGTCAGCGGGATCACGCGCGTCACGCCGCCGACGATCACGAACACCTGCAGCGCGAAGACCGCGGTCAGGCCCGCCGCCAGCAGCGTCGAGAACGAGTCCTGCGCGAGGATCGCGGTGCGGAAGCCGCGCTCGACGAACAGCATGTAGACGACGATCAGCCCGCAGGCGCCGACGAGCCCGAGCTCGTTCGTGATCACGGCGTAGATCAGGTCGGTCTCCGGCACCGGCACGAGCGGCGCGCCGCCGGGCGCGGTCAGCAGCGACGCGCCGAGCCCGGTGCCGAACAGCCCGCCGTCGGCCTGCGCGAACAGCGACTGCGCGATCTGGTAGCCCTCGTCCTCGACCCAGCGCGGGTCGAACGGGTCGAGCCAGATGTTCACGCGGTCCTGGACATGGCTGACCGTGGAGGCGAAGAACCAGGCGCCGATCGCGAACAGCCCGAGGCCGATCGCCACGAACGAGAGCCGGTTCGTGGCCACGTAGACGAGCGCGAGGAAGCCGCCGAAGTACATCAGCGACGACCCGAGGTCGCGGATGAAGACCAGCATCAGCATCGCCGCGCCCCAGACCACGAGCAGCGGCCCGAGGTGCTTGAGCGGCGGCAGCGAGAGCCCGAGGATCTTGTGCGAGCCCTGCACGAGCACCTGCCGCGTGTCGCGCAGGTACGCGGCGAGGAAGATGATGATCGCGATCTTGCCGAACTCCGACGGCTGGAAGGAGATCGGCCCGAGGGCGACGCCGAGGTACGCGCCGTTGACCTGCTCGCCGATCCCGGGCACGCGCGGGAGGAACAGCAGGAACAGGCCGGCGAGCGCGATCGTGTAGCGGTAGCGCTCGAGCACGCGCAGGTCGCGCAGCAGCAGGATCGTCAGCGAGAACAGCAGCAGGCCGACGACGAACCAGGTCGCCTGCTGGCGCGCGAGGTCCTCGTCGATGCGGTAGATGACGACGAGCCCGAAGCAGGCCAGCACCGCCACCAGCGGGAACATGTACGGGTCTGCGTGCGGCAGCGTGAAGCGCAGGAACAGGTGGCCGGCGAAGCAGAGCCCGAGGAAGATCGCGCCGTACGTCAGGGAGACGTCGGTCAGGACCTCCGACTCCTGGATGAAGATCGCCGCGAAGCCGGCGGTGAGCAGGAGTGACGCGGGGACGAGTGCCAGCAGCTCGCGGTTGCGGGCGCTCACTCGTCGATCTCCCCTCGTTCGAGGTCGCGCACGAGGTTCTCGGCGTCGTCCTTCGAGCGCAGCTTGTGGTCGGTGAACGTGCCGCGGCGGTTGGCCGGCACCTGCTCGAGCGTCGCGCCCGAGGGGTAGTAGGTGCGGTAGAGGTCGAGCCCGAGCGGCAGCTCGTAGGGCAGGCCGTTGTAGATCGTGACCACGCCCGTCCGGTCGTCGACCCCGACGAAGTAGATGACGCGCGAGGCGGTCCAGCCGGCGGCGAGGACCATCAGGATCGCGACGACGGCGAAGATCGCGCCGCCGGGGATGCGCCGGCGGCGGCGCTTGGCCGGCTCGGGCGGCGCGCTGCGCTCCGGCTCCTCGATCGGCTCGGCGCGCGGGCGGACGGCGGACATGGCCATCGTGCCGGTGCGGCGGTACTCCGCCTCGGCCTCGTCGCTGGCGCTCATCGGAGCGCTCGAGTGCGACTCCGGGCGGGTCACGCCCTGGCGCGGGCCGTCGAACGCCTCGCCCTCCCAGGTGTCGTACTCGATCGTCTTGCCTTCGGCCGCGGCCGCGGGCGCGGCCGCGCCGGGGCGGTCGACCTCGTCGAGCCGGAACAGGACGACCGTGATGTTGTCGCGGCCGCCGGCCTCGTTGGCGGCGCCGATCAGGTCGCGCCCGATCCGCTCGAGCGGCCCGCCGCCCTCGACGATCGGCTTCAGCTGCGGCTCGTGGACCATCGACGTGAGGCCGTCGGAGCAGAGCAGGAAGAGGTCGCCGCTGCGCGCGTTGTAGGTCTGGACGTCGACCTCGACGTCGGGCTCGGGGCCGAGCGCGCGCGTGATCACCGAGCGCTGCGGATGCGACTCGGCCTGCTCCTCGGTCAGCTTGCCGCGGGCCACGAGCTCGCCGACCAGCGAGTGGTCGCGCGTGAGGCGCACGAGCTCGCCGTCGCGCAGCACGTAGGCGCGCGAGTCGCCGACGTGGGCGATCGTGACGTCGCTCTCGCCGACGTAGGCGGCGGTGACCGTGGTGCCCATGCCGGCCTGGCCGGCGTCGGTGCGCGAGCGGTCGTGGATGCGGCGGTTGGCGCCCTCGATGACCGTGACGAGGCCGTCGGTCGGCGGCCCGGACGGCAGCCCGCCGTCGAACGACCGCACGGCGATCTCGGACGCGACCTCGCCCGCCTGCGCGCCGCCCATGCCGTCGGCGACCACGAACAGCGGCGCGCGGACGAAGAAGTTGTCCTCGTTGCCCTGTCGCTGCCGGCCCAGGTCGGAGCCGTGCCAATGTTCGGAGATCCGCAGCACTATCGCTCGAACGTGAAGTCTGAGTCGCCGATGCGGATGCTGTCACCGACGTGCAGGGGCTGTGGCCCGCGCAGCGGCTCGCCGTTGAGGAATGTGCCGTTCGTCGACCCCAGGTCCTCCAACACCATCACCTCGCCCTGCGGGACCAGCCGCGCATGTTGGGCGGACGCGAACGTGTCCTCGAGCCGTATGTCGGCCGAGTCCCCGCGTCCCAGCACTGCCCCCTGCGTCAGATCATAGGCCGATCCCGCCCGCAGGCCCGCAGCGGTCCCGACGCGCAGCTTCGGCGTGCCCTGCGCGCCGCCCTCGCCGCCGAGGCCGTCGGAGGCCTTGTGCATCCCCGTCGCCTCCTCGTAGTTCGGCGCCGCGACGGCCGCGCCGCTGCGGCGCAGGTCCTTGAGCGCCGAGCGGGCCACCCACAGCAGGAACAGGTAGAGGATGGCCAGGAAGGCGAACTTGAGCGCTACGGCGACCGGGTCGAGGGCCAAGGCGGCTACTCCAGCTCGAACGTGACGCGGGCGGTGCCGAGCTCGAGCACGTCCCCGGACTTGAGCGACTGCGGGCCTTGGATCCGGCGCCCGTTGACCTTCACGCCGTTGGTCGAGCCGAGGTCGCGGACGGTCCAGGAGCCGCCGGACGGCCGCACCTCGGCGTGGCGGCGCGAGACGTTGGGGTCGTCGATCATCACGTCGGCCTCGCGCGAGCGGCCGAGGACGGCGCCCGCGGAGTTGAGGATCTCGGTCCGGCCGCCGACGCGCAGGCGGGCGCCGGCGCGCCGCGGGTCGGGCTCGCGCAGCGGCTCGGCGAGCCGGTCGGAGACCGTGTAGACCATCGTGTGCCCGTGGTCGCCCTGGCTCGGCGGCGCCTGCTGCTCCTCGTCGGGCCGCACGAGCCGCGCCTGGATGCCGAACTCGCCGAGCCGCAGGCGCTCGTCGGTGCGGAACTCGAGCTGCGGCTGGGTGACGAGCGAGACGCGCTCGCGGCGGGCGTGCTCGAGCAGGTAGCCCGACAGCTCGCGCTTGAGCTCGTCCTCGTAGCCCTCGAACTGCTTGCGGTCGTCGGGCGAGAGCCAGACGACGTACTCGTTCGGTGCGTACATGCGCGAGAGCGACTGCACGCGGTGCTGGTCCATCTCGCGCGCAAGCTTGCGGGCGATCTCGACTGGCCGGACCTCGGACTTGAAGGCACGCGAGAACGTGCCCTCCACGAGGCCCGCAAGCTTGGATTCCAGGGTTCGGAGCACGCTCATGGCTAACCCGCTGGGGGACCTTGACCGGGCACCACAGTACCCCGTGAGCGTGAGTCGACTCGCGCGACGACGATCGCCACGGCACCGGCGACCACCGCGCCGGCGACGAGGCCGCGCGGCTCGCCCAGCTCCGCGCGCTCGGCGATCGCCGCCGTCGCGGCCCCGAGCAGGGTCGCCCAGAACGTCGCGGCGACGATGTCGGCGGCGAGCGAGCGGCCGCGCACGAGCCACGGGAGCACCGCCGCCGCGATCGCCCACAGCGGCGCGAGCAGCAGCGCGCCGCCGGTCGCCAGCTCCTCGATCACCGCGCCCGCGGCGTCCGGCGCGGTGCCGATCGCGAGCTCGCGCCCGAGCAGCGGCTCGGCCAGCAGCAGCCACCAGAGGCCGGTCGCGCCGAGCGCCGCGCGGGTCAGCACACCGCGCACGGAGCCGGCCAGCGCCGGGTACGCGCCGGCCAGCCCGGCCAGGCCGAGCAGCGGCGCGGCCGCCGGCAGCGACCACAGCGTGCCGCGGCCGCGCAGCAGCAGCGGGGGCACGACGGCCGCGGCGGCAGCCAGCCCGGCGGCCGCGTTCGAGACGCCGCCGAGCGCGATCACGCAGCCGGCCGCGGCGGCCAGCCAGCCGGCGCGCGGAAAGAGCATCACCGCGATCGCGGCGAGCCCGGCGACCACGAGCTCGGGGGTCTGACCCCCCACGTCGGCGCTCAACGCGGCCGCGACCAACCCGCCCGCCGCCAGCCCGGCGGCAACCCGCGACAGGGCCGGCAGCCGCCGCGGCGCGCGCTCGAGCGGGTGCGGCGCGATCGTCCCGCCTTCGTCCGACACCGCCGGCAGCGCTCCGGCGAGCGCGTCCGCGAGATCCTCCAGCGACCCGCGGTCGTCGGCCGCCGGGAGCAGCGCGCGGTCGAGCGCCTGCGTGAGCTCGGGCGGCAGGTCGCGGCGGCGCTTGCGCAGCGCCGGCAGGACGGTGCCGACGAGCCGCGCGGTCGCGGCCGGGCTCCCCGCCCGCACCGGGTTCGCGCCGGCCAGCGCCTCGTAGAGGACGAGCGCGAGCGCGTACACGTCGGCGCGCTCGTCGACGCGCTCGCCGGCCGCCTGCTCGGGCGCCATGTAGGCCGAGCGTGCCGACCACGTCGCCGGTCATCGTCAGCGGCTCGTCGCCCGCCAGGTGGGCGATGCCGAAGTCGGTCAGCTTCGCGGCCTCGTCGCCGCGTGTCGGGCGACGATCACGTTCTGCGGCTTGACGTCGCGGTGGATGACGCCGCGGTCGTGGGCGTGCGCCAGCGCGTCGGCGAGCGCGAGGCCGACGCGCAGCACGTCGCGGTCGCTGAGCGCGCCCTCGGCCTCGAGCACGTCGAGCGTGCGGCCGCGGACCAGCTCGGACACGAGGTAGCGGCCGCCGGCGTCCTCGCCGGCGTCGAACACGGCGACGATCCCCGGGTGGTGCAGGCGCGCCGCGGCCAGCGCCTCGCGGCGACCGCGCTCGGGAGCGGGCCCGTGCACGGGGATCACCTTGACCGCGACGTCCCGGTCCAGGCGCTCGTCACGCCCCGCGTAGACCGTCCCGAACCCGCCGGATCCGAGCCGCTCGCCGAGGCTGTAGCGCCCCATCACGAGCGCACCCTCGTACCTCCCGGGCAGCTCGCGGGTCACGTCCATCCAGCCCTGATTCGACACCGCGCTGCAGCCCCCTCTGCACGGTGCCGCCGCAGCGATTGGTATTAGTGGGGACCTTCATGGGTCGACCTGGCTCGGCGAGATGGGCGCCGCGCCGCGAGGAGACGAACTTCCAGCCTTGTCCTTCTTCGATGAGGACGACGAGCCCCGCCGGACCACTCCGAGGCCGCGACGCGCCCGGACGACCGGCGGTGCCGCCGCCACCGATTCGCAGACGCTTCTGATCCGGCGAGTGATCGCCGGCGTCGGCGTGCTCCTGTTCGTGATCCTGCTCGCGATCGCGGTCAACTCCTGCCGCGACTCGCAGCGCAAGAGCGCGCTCGAGGACTACAACCGCGAGCTGTCGACGATCGCCGACGAGTCCGTCAGCCAGGTCAGCGCGCCGTTCTTCGAGACGCTGAGCACCGGCGGCGCGCCGACCGACCTGCAGTCGCAGATCGCGCAGTTCCAGGTCGTGGCCCAGCAGCAGTACGAGCGGCTCCAGAGCGCCGACGTCCCGAGCGACATGCGCCCCGCCCAGCAGTCGGCGCTGATCGCGCTCGAGTGGCGGCGCGACGGCCTGCAGCGGATCGCCCAGCAGATCGGCGCCGCGCTCGGCGACCAGGGCGACGAGACGGACGCCGCGATCGAGCGGATCGCCGGCCAGATGGAGGTCTTCCTGGCGTCCGACGTGGCGTGGGAGACCCGCGTCATCCCGTTCGTCGACCAGGCGCTCGAGGACGGCGGCGTCACCGGCCAGGAGATCACGCGCTCGGCGTTCGTGCCCGACCTCAGCTGGCTGGAGCCGCAGACGATCGCCACCGTGCTCGACCAGCAGCTCTCGGCCGGCGGCGACGAGGGTGGCGGCGGCGAGCCGACCGGCCCCGGCCTGCACGGCACGAACATCGACAGCACGACCTACGGCGACGTCGCGCTCCAGCCCGGCGTGGCGAACGAGCTGACCTACGCGGCCGACCAGCCGTTCGTCGTCAGCTTCACCAACGGCGGCGAGAACGAGGAGTTCGACATCCGCGTGACCGTCCGCATCATCCCCGAGGGCGGTGACCCGATCACGCTGTCGGACACCGTCCCGCGGCTCGCCCCGGGCGAGGCGTCGACCGTCGAGCTCCCGCTCGATCAGGAGCCGCCGCTGGACGCGGCGGTCACGATCCGCACGCAGGTCGCGCGGGTCCCGGGCGAGGACAACGTCGAGAACAACCGCTCCGAGTACCCCGCGCGCTTCTCCGGCGGCTAGCCGCTTCCTAGACTCCTCGCCCGTGGACGACCTGACGGATCCCGTCGGCCTCGTGGCCCTCGCCGCCGGGGCGCTCGCGCTGATCGCGCTGCTGCTCGCCGTCGTGCTGGCCTTCCGGCTGCGGCGGCTGCGGGCCGCGCAGGTCGACGTGCTCGGCACGAGCGGGCGCGCGGACCTGGTGGCGCACGCGAGCAGCCTCCAGCAGGCGTTCGAGGCGCTGCACACGCGGGTGGAGGAGGTCGCCGAGCGGCTCGACGCGCGGATGGCCGAGGCCGAGGCGCGGATCGACGGCGCGATCGCCTACCGGGCGCTCGTGCGCTACGACGCCTACGGCGAGCTGTCCGGCCACCAGTCGACCACGCTCGCGCTGCTCGACGCCGAGCGCAACGGCGTCGTGCTGACCAGCATCGCGCACCGCGACCAGGCGCGGCTCTACTGCCGTCACGTGACCGACGGCGCGGGCGAGCACGAGCTCTCGCCCGAGGAGCACGAGGCGATCCGGCTCGCGCTCGCCGGCGAGGCCACGGGCTCTGTCACGCTCGACTGATGCGTATCGGCTTCCTCGGTCCGGCCGGCACGGTGTCCCACGAGGCGCTCGGGCCGGCCGATCCCGCGACCGACCTGGTGCCGCAGCCGTCGCTGCACGCCGCGGTGCTGGCCGTCCACGAGCACGCGGTCGATCGCGCGCTGGTGCCGATCGAGAACTCGCTCGAAGGCGCGGTCAACGCGACGCTCGACGCGCTCGCCTTCGCCACCGACGACGTCGTGATCGTCGGCGAGCGGCTGCACACGGTGCATCACTGCCTGGTCGCGGCCGCCCCGCTCGAGCTGCACCAGGTGCGCACGGTGCGTCTCGCACCCGCAGGCGACCGCCCAGTGCGCGAGCTTCCTGCGCGAGGCGCTGCCGGACGCGGCGGTCGTCGCGGCCGCCTCGACCGCCGAGGCGGTGCGGCACGTCGCCGCCGGCGAGGACTTCGGCACGGCCGCCATCGGCACGCGCTTCGCCGCCCGCCTGTACGGCGGCCGAGGTGCTGCTCGCCGACATCGAGGACGACCCGTCGAACGAGACCCGCTTCGTCTGGGTGGCGCGCGCCGGGACGCCGCCGGACCGCGCGCCGCACGGCCGCCACTTCAAGACCGCGCTGGTGTTCTGGGGCGCCGGCTCCGCGGGCCCCGGGTGGCTCGTGCGCTGCCTGGCGGAGTTCGCGTCGCGTGACGTGAACCTCACGCGGATCGAGTCGCGGCCCCGGCGCCAGGGGCTCGGCGAGTACATGTTCTTCGTCGACCTCGACGGCGGGATCGCCGACGCACCGGTCGCCGAGGCGGTCGAGCGCCTGCGCGTCCACGCCGACGTCGTGCGCGTGCTCGGCTCGTTTCCTGCGGCCTGAGCCCGCCGCGGTTATGGCTACACTGCCGGGCAGCCATGGGCTCTTCGACTCCAGTGTCACCACTGGGGTCCGTGCCGCCCGAAGACCACCAGCGGCGCGGATCTAACGCCGACGGCACAGGCCGTTGGTCCGGTGGTCGCGTGCTGGTCCTGAACGCCACGTACGAGCCGATCAACGTCTGCACGGTCCGCCGCGCGACGGTGCTCCTGCTCAAGTCGAAGGCCGAGGTCGTGGAGATCGGCGCGAGCGATCTGCACTGGGCGACGGGCTCGCTGCCCAAGCCCGTCGTGATCCGGCTGGTCACCTACGTCCGCGTCCCGCGGGACAGCCACAAGCGCAAGATCACGCGCCGCGCGGTGTTCGCGCGCGACGGCTGGCAATGCATGTACTGCGGTGCGCGCACGAGCCTGACCGTCGACCACGTGATCCCGCGCTCGAAGGGCGGCGGCTCGGGCTGGGACAACATCGTCGCGTCGTGCGCGCCGTGCAACCGCCGCAAGGGCGACCGGCTCCCGCACCAGATCGACATGCACCCGCGCATCAAGCCGCGGACGCCCAACGCCCACATCTTCATCCAGCTCGCGTCGCCGACGATCCCGGCGACCTGGCGCCAGTACCTCACGCTGCCCGAAGCGGCCTAGCGCAGCCCGGTTAAACGCCGGAGGCCCCGGGTCGACTCCCGAGGCCTCCGTTACATCTGCGCTGGATCTTGCGAGCCGTCGCCGGCTTCTGATGCCGGTAGGACGAAGTCCGGCACCGACGGCGGCGGTGTCACGGTGTGGATTCCGCTCCAGCGGGTCCAGCACTCCGGCTGCTAGCGGCCGGACACCTCCAGGGTCCTACAAGAACTGTCACTCAACTTTGGACCACCCCCTTTCTCTGGTCCACGGGAGAGTAGCGAAACGGACGGCGGATCACGACCCCTGCTGCGCCTTGATCGTCTGGTCGAACTCGAGCTCTCCGCCCTTGACGGTGTAGACCCCGTAGTCGGTCAGCGTGGTGTCCCCGTTCTCGTCGATCGAGTAGGTGCCGAGCACGCTCGCGCGGTCCTTCGTCTCGAACAGCGCGGCCAGCACGTCGGCCTTGTCGCCGGTGCCGGAGCGCTCGATCGCGTCGAGCGCGAGGCGCATCGCCTCGTAGCCGTAGATCGCGTACGGGTTCGGGTTGGGCTCGTCGTACGTCTCCTGGAACTGGCTGAAGAACTCCTGGCCCTCGGGCGGGTACTCGTCCGGCGACAGCGTCGCGACGCGTGAGCTTCACGCGGTCGGCGACGTTCGCCGGGATGCCGCCCTCCTTCGGATCGGTGAAGCCGGTCTCGGCGACACCGTCCGGCCCGTAGAGCTTCGCGTCCGGCAGCGCAGCGGCGAAGTCCTTGTAGAGCTGGACCGCGTTGTTGGCGGTGATGCCCGAGTACACGAAGCAGTCGGCGTCCTCGCCGGCGGCCGCCTGGGCGACCGAGCGGTAGTTCGGCTGGCCCTTGTCGACCGGCTCGTTGGCGACGATCTCGAGGCCCTGGGCCTCGGCCGCGGCCTGGATGTTGTTGGCGAGGCCGGCGCCGTAGACCTCCTTGTCGTTGGTCATGAAGACCTTCGTGCAGCCGTCCTCCTTCATCAGCGTCGCGAGCGCGGCGCCCTGGATCGTGTCCTTGGGGACGATGCGCGTGTAGGTGCGCTGACCGCTCGGGTAGTACTTGTTCGGCTCGCCCGGGCCGGCGCCCGGCTCGTCGGAGGTCAGGCCGACGGCGGTGTTGGCGGGGCTGATCTGCGGGACGCCGATCTCGTTCAGGATCGGGATCGAGACCGCCGAGGCACCGGAGTTGAACTCGCCGATGTAGACGGCGGCGCTGTCGTCCTGCGCGACCTGGCGGGCGTTCGCCGTCGTCGCCTCGGGAGTCCACGCGCCGGCCTGCGCGGTCGAGTCGTCGAGTGACTCGTACTTCACCGTCATGTCACCGGCCTTCCCGCCGGCCTGCTCGAGCGCGAGCTCGATGCCCTTGACCATGTCGGTCGTCTGCGGTCGCTGGGCTCCCTGCAGCGGAAGCGACGAGTACACGGTGACGGTCTTGCCGCCGCCCTCACCCTCGCTGCTGGGCTCGCTCGGATCGTCGTCGCCGCAAGCGGCGAATGCGACGCTCAGCGCCACGGCGGCGGCGCCGGCCGCGAACTGACGCAACATGGATCTCCTCTCGGAAGGTGCCAGGAGCGCGCACGCTGGTGGCCCGCGGCCGCGGCGGCCAGTGAGGGTTCTGTCAGCAGCTATGAGGATCGCTAACGGCCCACGGCGCAGCGCGGAAGCCCGGCGGGTCGCGCCGGCCGGAACCAACGCACCGGCGGGTGGCGTAGCGACCCGCGGGCATCGCCTCGGCGACCGGTCGTTCGCGTTCGGGCCATGTACCCGGTGTGAACCTCACGCGCCTGCGGATGCTGTCGGAGGTGGGAGCCCGCGGCTCGTTCAGCGCGGCGGCGTCGGCGCTCGACTACACGCCCTCGGCCGTGTCGCAGCAGATCGCGCTGCTCGAGCGCGAGGCGGGCATGCAGCTCGTCGAGCGCGGGCCGCGCGGCGCCTACCTGACCGACGCCGGCGAGCTGCTCGCCCACCACGCCGACGCGGCGCTGCTCGAGCTCGCGAAGGCGCGGCGCGCGCTCGACGCCCTGGCCGCCGCGCCCGCCGGGCGGCTGCGCGTGGCCGCGTTCCCGACCGCCCTGGCCACCGTCGTCGCGCTCGCCGCGCGCACGTTCGCCGACGCGCACCCGGAGACCGCGCTCGAGCTGGTCGACGCCGAGCCGCACGAGGCGCTGGCGGCACTCGCGGCCGGGGCCGCCGACGTCGCGGTCCTGTACGACTACGAGCCCGGGGCGAACGGCGCGGTCGGCGACGTCCTCTGGCACGAGCCCGTGCTGCTCTGCCTGCCGGCGGGGCACCGGCTGTCCGAGCACGACGAGATCGACCTCGCCGAGCTCGCCGGCGAGGCGTGGTTCGGCGCGCCCGACCGCCCGTGGGCGCCGGCGCTGCTGGAGCAGTGCCGCGCCGCCGGCTTCACGCCCGCGTTCAGCCCTCTGCGCAGCACCGACTACGCCGCGATGCAGGGCCTGGTGGCGCGCGCACGGGCTGGTCGGGCTGATCCCGGCGCTGGCGCTCGCCGCGCCGCACCCCGGCGTCTCGATCCGGCGGCTGCGCCCCGGGCCGCAGGCGCGGCGGCTGCGCTTCGCCGCCGCCGACCCGGCGAGCCCGGCGGCGCTGCGCTTCCGCGACCACCTCGCGGCGGCCGCGGAGCGGTCGGCCTACGGCTCCGCCGGGTCCTCGGGCTCGGCCTCGTCGGGCACGATGTCCGGCTCGTCCGCGGGGTCGGAGGAGATCACGCCTTCGATCTCGCCCTGCGCGACCGGGTCGTCCGCGACGCCGTCCGCCGACAGCGAGGAAGGCTGGCCCAGCGGCGCGTCGGCCGGCGCGTCGCTCTCGACCACGAGCGCCACGGCCGAGACCTCGTCGCCGGGCCGCAGGTTCATCACCCTCACGCCCTGAGACGCGCGGCCGTAGCGGTTGATGCCGCGCACGCCGGTGCGCTGGACCATCCCGTTCTGCGAGATGAAGACGAGGTCCTCGTGCTCGCGCACCACGAGCGCGGCGGCGAGCAGGCCCTTGGCCTCGGTGAACGAGATCGTCTTGACGCCCTTGGCGCCGCGCGACGTGAGCCGGTACTCGTCGATCTGCGTGCGCTTGCCGTAGCCGTTCTCGGTGACGACGAGCAGGTCCTGGCCCGGCCGCGCGACGTCCATCGCCAGCACGTAGTTGTCCTTGCCGGAGACGTTCATGCCGCGCACGCCGCTGGTGTCGCGACCCATCGCCCGCGCGTCCTCCTCCTTGAAGCGGACGGTCAGGCCGGCGTGCGAGACCACCAGGATCTCGTCGCCCGGGTCGACGCGCCGGACGGCCACGAGCTCGTCGTCGTCGCGGATCTTGATCGCGATGATGCCGTCGGCCTTGATCGGCGTGTTGTAGGACTGGAACGTCGTCTTCTTCACGACGCCGCTGCGGGTCGCGAACATCAGGTACTCGGTCTCGGAGAAGTCGCGCGTCGCGAGCACGGACTGCACCCGCTCGCCGTCGCGCAGCGGCAGCACGTTGCCGAGGTAGCGCCCCTTCGAGGTGCGCCCGGCCTCCGGCAGGTCGTAGACCTTCGACCGGTAGACCTTGCCGCGGTTCGTGAAGAACAGCAGGAAGTCGTGCGTCGAGCAGACGAACAGGTGCTCGATGTAGTCCTCGTCCTTGAGGTCCATGCCGGTGATGCCGACCCCGCCGCGGTGCTGCTGGCGGTACGTGGCCAGCGGCAGCGACTTGATGTAGCCCGAGTGCGAGATCGCGATGACCATCTGCTGGTCGGCGATCAGGTCCTCGATGTCGAGGTCGTCCTCGCTCGGCGCGATCACCGTGCGGCGGTCGTCGCCGTAGCGCTCGGAGATCTCGGCCAGCTCCTCCTTGATCACGCCGAGGACCATGTCCTCGTCGCCGAGCAGCTCGCGCAGCTCGCGGATCCGCTCGACCTTGTCGGCGTGCTCGCGGCGCAGCGAGTCGGCCTCGAGCGCGGTCAGCTGCTGCAGCCGCAGGTCGAGGATCGCCTGCGCCTGGACCTCGGTCAGCTCGAACCGCTCCATCAGCCCGCTGCGGGCGGCGTCGCGGTCGCGCGAGCCGCGGATCAGCTCGATCACCGCGTCGAGGTTGTCGAGCGCGATCAGCAGGCCCTCGAGGCGGTGCACCTGGCGCTCGAGCGCGCGCAGCTCGTGCTGCGAGCGGCGGACGATGACCTCGCGCTGGTGGCGGACGTAGCCCTCCAGCACCTCGCGCAGCGACAGCGTGCGCGGCACGCCGTCGACCAGCGCGACGGTGTTGACGCCGAACGTCGTCTGCAGCGCCGTGTGCTTGTAGAGCTTGTTGAGGACGACCTTCGGGTTCGCGTCGCGCTTGAGCTCGATCACGATCCGCATGCCGCGGCGGTCCGAGTGGTCCTCGATGTTCGTGATCTCCGGGAGCTTCTTCTCCTGGTGGAGATCGGCGATCTTCTTGATCAGCCCGCCGTCGCCGCCCTTCTTGACCATGTAGGGCAGCTCGGTGACGATGATCTGGTCCTTGCCCTGCTTGCCCTCCTCGATGTGCGCCTTGGCGCGCACGCGGATGCGGCCGCGGCCGGTCTCGAACGCGTCGCGGATGCCGCTGAGGCCGAGGATCACGCCGCCCGTCGGGAAGTCCGGGCCCTTCATGTGCTGCATCAGCGACGGCGTGTCGATCGCCGGGTTGTCGATGAACGCGATCGTCGCCGCGATCGTCTCGCGCAGGTTGTGCGGCGGGATGTTCGTCGCCATGCCGACGGCGATGCCGCTCGAGCCGTTGACGAGCAGGTTCGGGAACCGCGCCGGCAGGACGACCGGCTCCTGGTTCTGGCCGTCGTAGTTCGCCTGGAAGTCGACCGTGTCGGAGTCGAGGTCGCGCAGCATCTCGCGCGCGATCGGCGCCAGCCGCGCCTCCGTGTACCGCATGGCCGCGGCCGGGTCCTCGTCGATCGAGCCGAAGTTGCCCTGGCCGTCGACGAGCATGTTGCGCATCGAGAACTCCTGCGCCAGGCGCACGAGGGCGTCGTAGATCGCGGAGTCGCCGTGCGGGTGGTACTTGCCCATCACGTCGCCGACGATGCGGGCCGACTTCGAGTACGGGCGGTTCGGCTGCAGGCCGTTCTCGTTCATCGAGAACAGCACGCGGCGGTGGACGGGCTTCAGGCCGTCGCGGACGTCGGGCAGCGCGCGCCCGACGATGACGGACATGGCGTAGTCCAGGTAGGAGGAGCGCATCTCCTCCTCGAGCCCGCGGGGCTCGATGTTGCCGCCGGAGAGAAGGTCGGTGGTGGCCATCAGACGTCCAGGGTCGCGACGCGGGCGTTCTCCTCGATGAACTCACGCCGCGGTGCGACCTGGTCGCCCATGAGCATCGTGAAGAGCTCGTCGGCGAGCACGGCGTCGTCCATCGTCACCTGCTGCAGCGTGCGTGTCGTCGGGTCCATCGTCGTCTCCCGCAGCTGGTCGGCGTTCATCTCGCCGAGGCCCTTGAAGCGCTGCAGCTTCACGCCCTTGCCGGCGACCTCCATCACCTTGCGGCGCAGGTCCTCGAACGAGAGCGCCTGCTCGTGCTCGTCGCCGAGCCGCACGTCGAACGGCGGCGTGCCGGCCATGCTCACGAGCTCGGCGTGCACGCGCGCGAGCTGGCGGTACTCGTTGGCCTCGAACAGCGTGCGCTGCAGGTGGTGCGTGCGCGAGAGGTTCGAGCGCCGCTCGACCGCGCGGATCCGGATCACGCCGTCGTCGGCGGAGACGACCGCGGTCTTGTACGGCTCGGTCTCGGGGTCCTCGCGGCCGATCAGCTCGAGCAGCCCCTCGGTGTCCTTGATCTGCTCGTCGAGGATCTGCGACTCCTCCAGGAACGTGACGACCTCGTGCCCGTGCTCGGCCCGCAGCGCGCTCGCCCAGCCCTCGTACTGCCGCAGCAGCCGCGAGTAGCGCTGCCAGCGGGTGTCGGTGAGCCGGAACTGCGTGCCGCTGTGGTCGGTGACCTGGAAGCGGTCGAGCTTGTCGCCGAGCAGCGTCTCCTCGAGCTCGGACTCCTTCTCGATGTAGCGCTCGCGCTTGCCCTGGACGAGCTTGTAGAGCGGCGGCTTGGCGATGTAGACGTAGCCCTGCTCGATCAGCGCGCGCATCTCGCGGAACAGCAGCGTCAGGATCAGCGTGCGGATGTGCGCGCCGTCGACGTCGGCGTCCGTCATCAGGATGATCTTGTGGTAGCGGGCCTTCTCGTAGTCGAAGTCCTCGCGCACGCCGGTGCCCAGCGCGGTGATCAGCGCCTGGATCTCGGCGTTCTGCAGCACCTTGTCGATCCGCGCCTTCTCGACGTTGAGGATCTTGCCGCGCAGCGGCAGCACCGCCTGGGTCGAGCGGTCGCGGCCCTGCTTGGCCGAGCCGCCCGCCGAGTCGCCCTCGACGATGAACAGCTCGGTCAGCGACGCGTCCTTGACCGTGCAGTCGGCGAGCTTGCCCGGCAGGCCCATGCCGCCGAGCGCCGACTTGCGCGTGGCGTCGCGCGCCTTGCGGGCGGCCGCGCGCGCCTGCGCCGCGGACACCGCCTTGCGGACGATCGCGTTCGCCTCCTGCGGGTTCTCCTCGAGGAACTCCGCGAGCTTGGAGTTCACGACCGAGGCGACGAAGCCCTCCATGCCCGGGTTGCCGAGCTTGGTCTTCGTCTGCCCCTCGAACTGCGGGTCGGTCAGCTTGACCGAGATGACCGCGGTCAGGCCCTCGCGCACGTCCTCGCCGGAGAGGTTCTCGTCGCGCTCCTTGAGGATCGTCTTCTCACGCGCGTAGCGGTTGAGCGTGCGCGTGAGCGCGGCGCGGAAGCCGGAGAGGTGCGAGCCGCCCTCGTGCGTGTTGATGTTGTTGGCGAACGAGAAGACGGACTCCTGGTAGGAGGAGTTCCACTGCAGCGCGACCTCGACCGCGCCCTCGCCCGACTCGCCGGCGAAGAACACGACCTTCTTCTGGATCGGGTCCTTCTTCTGGTTGAGGTAGCCGACGAAGTCCTCGATGCCGCCCTCGTAGTGGAACTCGGACTTCTTGTTCGCCTCGCCGCGCTCGTCCTCGATGCCGATCCGCATGCCGCGGGTCAGGAACGCGGTCTCGCGCAGGCGCTGCTCGAGCGTCGCGTAGTCGAAGTCGAGCGACTCGAAGATCTCCGCGTCCGGCATGAAGGTGATCGTGGTGCCGGTCGCCTCCGTCGGCTCGCCCTGCTCGAGCGGGCCCTGCGGCACGCCGCGGACGTAGTCCTGCGACCACACGAAGCCGTCGCGCCGGATCTCGACGTGCAGCTTCTCCGAGAGCGCGTTGACGACCGAGACGCCGACGCCGTGGAGGCCGCCGGAGACCTTGTAGCCGCCGCCGTCGCCGAACTTGCCGCCGGCGTGCAGGACGGTCAGGACGACCTCGACGGCCGGCTTGTTCTCCTTCTCCATCGTCGCGACGGGGATGCCACGGCCGTCGTCCACCACGGTGATCGAGTTGTCCGGGTGGATCGTGACCTTGACCGAGTCGCAGTGGCCGGCCAGCGCCTCGTCGACGGAGTTGTCGACGACCTCGTAGACGAGGTGGTGCAGGCCGCGTACACCGGTCGAGCCGATGTACATGCCGGGGCGCTTGCGGACCGCTTGCGAGGCCCTCGAGGACGGTGATGTCCTGCGCGTCGTACCCGGTTCGCTGCTGCTCGTTGTTGCCGTCGTTTGAAGCCACGGTGCCTTTCGTCCCACACACAGGCCGCGCCGCCGACGGACGGGTTCCCGTCACACGGCCGGGGCGCGCCTTTCAAGTGGTCATGATTCTAGCAGGGAGCCCCCCTGGAACCCTGCCTCCAACTGTTACAAAAGCGCTGCAAACTGCACCTTTTCGTCACGCCGGTCGCGCCTGGATCCGCAGCCGCCGCACGGCGGGCCTCCCGAGCGCCGCGTTGAGCCGCTCGAGAACCAGCTCGGACATCAGGTCGAGCTCCTGCGCGCGCACCGCCTCGGGGCACGCGATCACGACCTCGCCGTCGCGCTCGCGGACCGGTTCGCTGTAGCCGGCGAACATCTCCCCGGCCGCATCCGGCCAGGCGCGCTGGACCTCCGCGAGCAGCGTCGCCGGCGCCAGCTCGGACGTCAGCGCGTCGAGCGCCAGGCCGACCGGACGGGGGCCGCGACGCCTCACGACGCGAGCGGGAACGCGTCGGCGCTCTCCGTCTGCAGGACGCGGCCGTCGGCGATCGCCACGCGCTCGACGTCGGGCTCGTCGGACCCGGGCACGTGGCCGAGCTCGGTCGCGGTGACCACGCTCTGGCCGCTCGCCCGCAGCACCTCGACGAGCCGGCCGCGGCGCGAGGCGTCGAGCTCGCTCATCACGTCGTCGAGCAGCATCAGCGGCGGCGCGCCGCGCTCGGCCGCCAGCTCCTCGCGCTCGGCGAGCAGCAGCGCGAGCAGCCCGAGCCGGACCTGGCCGCGCGATCCATAAGAACGCAACTCGCGGCCGTCGCGCCGCAGCGCCAGGTCGTCGCGATGCGGCCCGTGGCCGGTGAAGCCGCGCTCGACGTCGCCGTCCGTGCGCTCGGCCAGCTCGGCGGCGAGCGCGTCCTCGCTCTCGGCGCGCGAGCGCGGCCGGTACGCCAGCTCGGCGCGGCCCTCGAGGCCGAGCGCCCCGGCGTGCTGCTCGAAGCGGTCCTGCAGGCGCGCGACGACCTCTGAGCGGTCGCGCATCAGCGCGATGCCGTGACGGGCGAGCGCCGCGTCCCAGGCCGGCAGCGAGGCGCGCGAGGCGCGGCCCGCCCGCACCGAGGCGATCAGCGCGTTGCGCTGCGCCAGCGCCGCCGAGTACTCGCGGCGCGTGCCGGCGCGGCTCGGCCACAGCGCGGCGACGACCTGGTCCAGGTGCGCGCGCCGCAGCGACGGCGCGCCGAGCACGAGCTCGAGCCGGTCCGGCAGGAACACGGCCACCAGCGGCCGGGCGCTCGAGTCCGACAGCCGCTCGACCGCGGCGCCGTCCGCCTTCAGCCGCTTCGGCTCGCCGGGCTGGAAGCCGACGCTGACCGTGTGGCCGCCACGGTCGTCCTCGGCTTCGAGCTCCAGCCGCGTCAGCTCGGCCCCGAAGCGCACGGACTCCTTCTCGTTCCCCGTCCGGCACGAGCGGCCGGTGCAGGCGAAGTAGAGCGCCTCGAGGAGGTTGGTCTTGCCGGCGCCGTTGCGCCCCACGATCACCGTCAGCGACGGCCCGAGCCGCAGCTCGGCCTGCTCATACGAGCGGAAGTCGCGGACGCTGAGGCGGGTGACCCTCACACATTCAGCCTGATGGGCATGAGGAGGTACTGGAAGCCGCTGCCGTCGGCGGCCGAGATCAGGCCGGGGCGCAGCGGCGAGATGAGCTTGAGCACGACGTCCGCGCCGTCGAGCGCCTCGAGCCCGTCGCGCAGGAACTCCGGGTTGAAGCCGATCTCGAACGGCTCGCCCTGGAACGGGACGGGCACGGTCTCGCGCGCCTCGCCGACGTCGGGCGTGCGGGCCGACACCGTCAGCTCGCCCTCGGAGAAGCTCAGCCGCAGCGGCGCGTTCTTCTGCGCCAGCAGCGAGATCCGGCGCACGACGTCGGTGATCTCGCTGCCGCTGAGCTGCAGCTCGTGCTCGTAGGCCTCCGGCAGCAGCGCGCGCACGTTCGGGAACTGGCCGTCGATCAGCCGCGAGCTGAGCACGACGCCGGCCGCCTCGAACACGACCTGGTTCGAGCGCAGCGACACGCTGATCTTCTCCGCGTTGCCGTGCTGGACGATCCGCGTCAGCTCCTGCAGCGCCCGCGCCGGCACGTTGGCCTCGAACGAGCTCGCCAGCGGGCTCTCGAGCTGCGTGTCCTTGGAGGCGAGACGGTACGAGTCGGTCGCCGCCATCCGCAGCTCCTGCTCGCTCGCCGAGACGAGGATGCCGGTGAGCACCGGCCGCGTCTCGTCCCGCGAAGCGGCGCGCGCCACCTTGATGACGGTCTCGACGAACGCCGGGCCCGGCACCTCGAGGCCTTCGGCGTCCGGCTCCGGCAGCGGCGGGAAGTCCTCGAGCCGCAGCGTGCGGATGTGGAACGTCGCGGTGCCGGACACGAGCTCGACGTCCTGCTCGGCCGGCCGCAGCTCGAGCGTCAGCTCGTCGGCGGGCAGCGCGCGGACCACGTCGACGAGCAGCCGCGCCGGCAGCACCGCCGCGCCCTCGCGGGTCACCTCGCCCTCGAGCGGCAGGCGCAGGCCGATCTCCATGTCGGTCGCCCGCAGCTCCAGGGCGCCGCCCTGGGCCTGGATCTGCACGCCGGACAGCGCCTGCACGGCGCTGCGGGTGGAGGCTGCGCGGGTCACCGTCTGCAGCTGTGCGAAGAGCGCATCGCGGCGCGTCGAGAGCTTCATGGTTGGGCTCGCCTCTGATTCACGATGAAGATGATGAGGGGAAGGTCATGGTCATCGGGGCTGTGGAAGGTGTGCACAGGTCTCGCAAAGGCACGGCGGGCCGGGGTTGCGGCGTGCACAGGCGCCTGTGGATGAACCGCGCAGTGTGTCAGGCCCGCCGGACCCATCACGCGCCGCCGAGCTCCTCGGTCAGGCGGCGCACGGTGTCGTAGGCCTCGCGGTCGGTCGCGATCCGCTCGGCGGTGCGCTTGCACGCGTGCATGACCGTCGTGTGGTTGCGGTTGCCGAAGGCGCGGCCGATCGCCGGCAGCGTCTGGTCGGTCAGCTCGCGCGCGAGGTACATCGCCATCTGCCGCGGCCACGCGACCGGCTGGGCGCGGCTCGGCGAGAGCAGCTGGTCGATCGAGATGCCGAACTGCTCGCAGATGCGCTGCTGGATCTCCTCGACCGAGTGCCGCCGCGGCCGCAGGTTCGGATAGAGGCCGGCCAGGACCTCGTCGGCGAGCTCGGGCGTGACCTCGCGGCCGGTGAGCGAGCCGAAGGCGACGACGCGGATCAGCGCGCCCTCGAGCGTGCGGACGTTGCGAGTCGACGCGCTCGGCGATCAGGTCGATCGCCCGCGGGTCGACGTTGCACGACCGCGTCCTGCTGCACGCGCTTGCGCAGGATCGTGCGGCGGGTCCCGAGGTCGGGCGTGCGGACGTCGGTCACGAGCCCGGCCTCGAAGCGCTCGCGCAGCCGGTCCTCGAGCGCGTCGAGGTCGCGCGGGAGCCGGTCGCTGGTCAGCACGAGCTGGGCGCCGGCGCCGTGCAGCGCGTTGAACGTGTGGAAGAACTCCTGCTCGGTGCGGGCCTTGCTCTGCAGGAACTGGACGTCGTCGACGAGCAGGACGTCGACGCCGCGGTAGGCGGCCTTGAAGGCCTCGAGCGCGCCGGTGTGCAGCGCGCCGACGAACTGGTCCGTGAAGGTCTCCGCCGTCGTGTAGTGCACGCTGATCCCGTCCCCGTGCGCGTGGACGTAGTTCGCGATCGAGTGCAGGAGGTGCGTCTTGCCGAGCCCCGGCGGGCCGCAGATGAACAGCGGGTTGTAGGCGAGCCCGGGCATCTCGGCGACCGACAGCGCGGCGGCGTGCGCCAGGCGGTTGGCGTCGCCGATCACGAACTGGTCGAAGGTCAGGCGCGGGTTGGGCTCGCCGCTGCGGAACGCGCGGGCGGCGGCCTTCGGCGCGGGCGCGGGAGCGCTGCCGGCGGCGACGACCTCGACGCGGCTCCCACGTCCGAGCGTGGTGGCGGCGCAGGCGCTCAGCAGCCGGCCGAAGCTCGCGTCGATCCAGGCGCGGCTCTCGGCCGGGGCCTCGATGACGAGGGTGCCCTCGACGAGGCTGCGCGCGGACAGCGGCTCGAGCCAGAGCTGCCACGTGGACTCCGTGACGGCACCGCGCAACTCGGCGCGGAGGCGCCGCCAGGCATGGGGTAGATCGTCCTCGTGCACGGGCGCGCGGAAGGGCCTCCTCCGGGGAGAGGTCGGTCGGTCGGCAGTGGAATGGGAGGGGCCTCACAGCGCCCCGGAAGGGCGAACATAGCACCAGCCGAGAGGGCCTCCGAGGGGTACTTCGCAAATCGCGCGATTCCCCTCCGGAGCCCCTGTGCAAGGCTGTCGACAGCCTGTTCAAGGACCGGTGCGCGACGGCTCGATATCCTGTGCCGCCGTTGCCCGCGGCGCGGGTCGGTACGCCTGCCGACCGCCCCGGAGAATCCAGGAGCCTTTCACGTGAAGCGGACCTATCAGCCCAAGAAGCGCAAGCGCGCCCGCACCCACGGGTTCCGCGCCCGCATGAGCACGCGCGCTGGGCGCATCGTGCTCAAGCGCCGTCGCGACAAGGGCCGCAAGCGCCTGACCGTCTGACGCTGTGGAGTCCCCGCGGCGGAGCCCGAAGCGCCGCCGGCTCTCACGCAGCGCCGAGTTCGAGCGCGTGTACCGGCAGGGCCGGTCGAAGGGGAACCGCTACCTCGTCTTGTACGCCTTTCCCCGCACGGACGCCGAAGGTCCGCGCCTCGGCCTGTCCGTCTCCCGCCGCGTCGGCGGCGCGGTCGACCGCACGATGGTCAAGCGCGCGCTGCGCGAGGCGTTCTGGGAGGAGTCGCGGCGGCTGCCGGAGGGCTCGGACTACGTCGTCGTCGCGCGCCCCGAGGTGCGCGGGCTGGCCGAGCGCGAGGGGACCGGCGGCGTGCGCGGCGCGCTGGCCGAGCTGATCGACGGCCTCGGCGGGGCGCCGGCGTGAACGCGCTGCGGACCGCCGCGACCACCCCGATCCGGGTCTACCAGCGCGTGATCTCGCCGGCGCTGCCGCGCCGCTGCAAGTACCACCCCACGTGCTCGGCCTACGCGGTGCAGTCGATCCGCTCGTTCGGCATACTGCGCGGCTCGGTGCTCGCCGCCTGGCGCCTGCTCCGGTGCAATCCGTTCAGCCACGGCGGCTACGACCCGGTCTCGGCGCAGACCCTCTTCCGCCGCTCCCCTCACGCCTAGATGCACGACATCCTCTCCCCCCTCATCGTCGTCTTCGAGTGGATCCTGCTCCGGTTCCACGACCTCGGCCTCGGCTGGGGCATGTCGATCATCGCGCTCACCGTCGTGGTGCGCGCGGCCCTGCTGCCGCTGACCTTCAAGCAGTTCCGGTCGATGCAGTCGCTCGCGTCGCATGCGCCCGAGATGAAGAAGCTCCAGGAGCGCTACAAGGGCGACAAGGAGCGGCTCAACCAGGAGATGATGAAGTTCTACCGGGAGAACAAGATCAACCCGTTTGCATCTTGTTTGCCGCTGCTGGCGCAGCTCCCGGTCTTCCTCTCGCTCTTCTACATGCTGCAGGACGACCTGCGGTTCGACATCTGCGGCCAGACGGAGAACCCGTGCGGTCCGGGTCCCGCGTCGTTCCTGTTCATCACGGACCTGACCGACAAGGCGACGGGCGTCGAGCTGCTCGTGCCTGATCGTGCTCTACGTCGGCTCGCAGCTGCTCTCGACGCTGCTGATGTCGACCGTGACGGACAAGACGCAGCGCCTGATCTTCATGGCGCTCCCGTTCATCTTCGTCATCTTCATCATCAACTTCCCGGCCGGCCTGCTCGTCTACTGGATCACGACGAACCTGTGGACGATCGTCCAGCAGGCGATCATCCGGAAGCGGCTCGGCCCGATGCGCCCACCGGGCTCCGAGCCCGGCCCGGGTCTGGGTGAGCTGTTGCGCGGAACCAGCGGCGCGAGCACGGCGGCGGCCGCCCCGAAGGCCAAGCCCTCGAGCAGCGGCAACTCGCAGCCGAAGGGCAAGCCCAGCGGGCCGCCCCCAGCGCCGCCACGGCGGAAGAAGAAGCGCAGCGGGAGGCGGAAATGAGTGACGAAGCGGCGACCGGCCGCGTACGCGAGCTGCTCGAGAACGTGTCGAACGCGCTCGGCCTCGGCGCTGGCGTGCGGGTCGAGGAGGACGACGCGGGCATCCGGGGCACGCTCGAGGGCGACGACCTCGGCCTGTTCATCGGTCGCCACGGCCAGACGATCGACGCGGTCCAGCACCTCGCGTTCAAGATCGCCAACCGCGACGCCGGGCGCGACCAGGCGGTCCGCGTCACGGTCGACGCGGCCGGCTACCGCGAGCGGCGCGAGCAGATGCTGCACCGCCAGGCCGATCAGGCCGCCGAGCGTGCCGCGCGCTCCGGACGGCCGGTGGCGCTCGACGCGATGAGCGCGACGGAGCGCAAGGTCGTGCACGAGTACCTCAAGGACCGCGACGACGTCGAGACGTACAGCGAGGGCACCGAGCCCGATCGCCACCTCGTCGTGGCGCCCGCCGAGTAGCGCGTTTCATGTGAAACGGTGGCGGCCGCTCGGCGAACTGCGCTCTCAGGGAGGCGGTTCACCGGCGCGGGGTTGATTCTGGTCGCATAGCGACCATTAGCCGCCCCAGCAGGCGCCTGTGGCAGTTTGATGCCGCATAGCGACACCTAACCGCCACAACGCCCTGACCCGCCTCCCTCGATGCCCGTAGTCGCCGGCCTCACCGCCCTCGCCGAGCGCTTCGCCCTCCCGACCGGCGCTGCCGCGCAACTGCAAGCGATCCTCGAGCTGCAGGCGACCGACCCCACGGCCTCGACGTCGGTGACCGACCCGCGCCGGGCACTCGACCGCCACGTCGCGGACTCGCTCGTCGCGCTCGAGCTCGAACCGGTCCGCGCAGGCGCGCCGGATCGCCGACCTCGGCGCCGGCGCCGGCTGGCCCGGCCTGGCGCTGGCGGTCGCGCTCCCCGCGGCGCAGGTCGCCCTCGTCGAGAGCCAGATCCGCCACGTCAAGTACCTCCATCGCGCGGCCGAGGGGCTCGCGAACGTGACCGTGGTCCACGCGCGCGCGGAGGATCTGAACGAGACGTTCGACGTCGTCACCGCCCGCGCTCTGGCCGCGCTGCCGGTGCTGTGCGAGTACGCCGCGCCGCTGCTCGACGATCGCGGCGTGCTGGTCGCCTGGAAGGGCGACGTCCCGGAGAGCGAGGCCGAGGACGGGCGCGCCGCGGCCGCGGAGCTCGGCCTCGAACCGGTCGAGGTCCGGCCCGTCACGCCGTATCCGGGGAGCCGGACCCGCACCCTGCACGTGTTCCGCAAGGTCGCGCCCACGCCCGCGCGATTCCCGCGCAGAGCGGGGATGGCGGTCAAGCGACCGCTCGGGATCCGCCGCCCGCGCCGCTAGGTTCGTGGGTCGAATGAGCACCGTCTACGCGATCGCCAACCAGAAGGGCGGGGTGGGGAAGACCACCACCGCGGTCAACGTCGCCGCGTGCATCGCGGAGGCCGGCTACGAGACGCTGCTCGTGGACGTCGACCCGCAGGGCAACGCCACGGTCGGCCTCGGCGTCGCCCGCGACGGCCCCGGCCTCTACGACGTGCTGGGCGGCGAGGTCGCGGCGGAGGAAGCCGTGCGGCCGACCGCGATCGAGCACCTGTCGCTGCTCGTCTCGACCCCGGACCTCGCCGGCGCGACGATGGAGCTGCCGCGCGTCGCCGGCTCCGAGCAGCGCCTGCGCGAGGTGCTCGCCGGCGTCCGCGAGCGCTACGCGTTCACGCTGCTCGACTGCCCGCCCTCGCTCGGCCCGCTGACCGTCAACGCGCTCGTGGCCGCCGACCGCGTGATCGTGCCCGTGCAGACGGAGTACTTCGCGCTCGAGGGCCTCGCCGGCCTGCTGGACACGCTGTCGCTGATCCAGCGCGAGCTGAACCCGCGGCTGACGGTCGCCGGAATGCTGCTGACGATGCACGACAGCCGCACGAAGCTCGCGCAGGACGTCGAGCGCGAGGTGCGCGAGCACTTCCCCGCCCTGGTGTTCGACACCGTGATCCCGCGCAACGTGCGCCTCGGCGAGGCGCCGAGCTTCGGCCGCCCCGTCATCCACCACGACCCGCACTGCGCCGGCTCGGAGGCCTACTTCGCGCTGGCCAAGGAGGTGGCCGCCCGTGGCTGAACGGGGCATGGGCCGCGGCCTGGCGGCGATCCTGACGCCGACCGAGCCCGGTGACGCGCGGACGAGCGAGCTGCGCGAGCTGCCCGTCGAGCTGGTGCGCCCGAACCCGCACCAGCCGCGCAAGCAGTTCGACGAGTCCGCGCTCGTCGCGCTGGCCGACTCGCTGCAGGAGCGCGGCCTGCTGCAGCCCGTGCTCGTGCGCCCGCTCCCCGGCGGCACGTACGAGCTGATCGCCGGCGAGCGCCGCTGGCGCGCCGCGCAGCTCGCCGGGCTCGACAGCGTGCCCGCGCTCGTGCGGCCGCAGGACGACGCGCAGTCGCTCGAGCTGGCGCTGATCGAGAACATGGCCCGCGAGGACCTGACGCCGGTCGAGGAGGCGCGCGCCTGCGCGCTGCTCGTCGACGAGCTCGGCCTCACGCGCGAGGACCTCGGCCGCCGCGTCGGCCGCTCGCGCGTCGCCGTCTCGAACCTGATGCGCCTGCTCGACCTGCCCGAGGACGTGCTCGACCTGCTCTCGGCGGGCCACCTCACCGAGGGCCACGGCCGCGCGCTGCTGACGGCGCCGGAGCACGACGAGCGGCGCCGGCTCGCCCGGCTCGCCGTGCAGGAGGGCTGGACGGTCCGCCAGACCGAGGCGCGCGCCCGCGAGCGCAGCGGCCGGCGCGCCACCGCTCCCGGCCGCGCGAACGGCGCCGCCAGGGTGCATCCGGACCAGGAGGAGGCCGCGCAGCGGCTCTCCGACGCGCTCGGCGAGGCCCTCGGGACCGACGTCAAGGTCGCCCCGCGCGGCGGCGGCTATCGCGTCACCGTCGACCTCGAGGATCCCGCCGCCGCGGCCGCGCTGGCGGACCGCCTGGGGGCCACCGGAACGGCCTGACGCAAGGCAGGGCGGTCGCTATAGTTGCCCGTCGCCCGGGCGATTAGCTCAGCCGGTTAGAGCGCTTCTCTGATAAGGAAGAGGTCCCTGGTTCGAGTCCAGGATCGCCCATCGCGAAAGGCCCGCTCCGGCGGGCCTTCCTCATGCTCGACGACCCCGTACCCCTCAGCACCAAGCTCACCGGCGAGGTCATCCTGCGGCGGCTGACGACGGCCGACGCGGAGCTGTTCGCCACGCACGTCGTGGGCGACGCCGACCGGCTGTTCGAGTACCTGCCGTGGCCGCGCGCGACGGCGACGCCGGCCGGCGCGGCCGAGATGCTCGGCCTGTACGAGCGCAAGGAGGACGGCCGGATCGTGATCGCCGGCGCGTTCCACGAGGACCGGCTGCTCGGCGGCGCGCTGATCTTCCACCACGATCCCGTGCAGGTGAAGGCCGAGCTCGGCGTCTGGACGGTCGCCGCCGGCGAGGGCACGGGCGTCGCCTACGCCGCCTGCCGCGCGCTGGTCGCGCTCGCCCGCGAGCAGCTCCGCGTCGAGCGGCTGGAGTGGGTCTGCAGCGTCGACAACCCGCGCTCCAGAGCGCTCGCCGAACGCCTCGGCTTCACCCACGAGGGAAGGCTCCGCTCGTACTTCGTACTCAACGAACGGCGCCACGACACGGATATCCTGTCGCTCGTCGGCCACGAGCTCCGGTGAGCCGAAAAGCCCGCTCCGGAGGGCGTTCCGGCACGCTCGGAAGCCCCCGGACCGACCGCTAGACTTGGCGATCACGGCCCCTAGAAGGAGTGCCCAGCTGTGCAGGAGATGGTCATCTACGGCGTGAGCTTCGACATGGTCGGCAAGCAGCCGATCGTGCTGCTCAAGGCTGTCGACACGAACAAGTTCCTGCCGATCTGGATCGGTCACCCCGAGGCCGCCGCGATCCTGATGAAGCTCCAGGGCGCGTCGACGCCGCGCCCGATGACGCACGACCTGCTGTTCGACATGCTCGGCGAGCTCGAGGTGGCGTGCACGCGCGTGTCGGTCACCGAGCTGCGCGAGAACACCTTCTACGCCTCGATCACGCTGGCGGTCAACGGCCGCGAGGTCGAGATCGACTCGCGGCCGTCGGACGCGCTCGCGCTGGCCGTCCGCTCCGGCGCCCCGATCTTCGCCGCCGAGGACGTGATCGCCGAGTCCGCGATCGAGTTCGAGCACGAGGTCGAGGACACCGAGGAGGTCGTGGACAAGTTCAAGGAGTTCCTCGACCAGGTGTCGCCCGAGGACTTCCGGCGAGGGCGAGCCCGGTACGGACGCCATGGACGGCGTCGCACGTCAGGGGCCGGCGGTGAGCCCGTCAGGCGGGCGTGCGCGCGACCGCGAGGTCGACGATGCGCGCGATCAGCGCGTCGAACGAGATGCCCGCCGCCTCCGCGGCCAGCGGCAGCAGCGACGTGCCGGTGAGCCCCGGGATCGCGTTCGCCTCCAGCACCGACAGCTCGCCGGCGGCGTCCAGCAGCAGATCGACGCGCGCGAAGCCCGAGCACCCGAGCGCCGAGTAGACGGCGAGCGCGAGCGCCTGCGCCCGCGCGGTCGCGTCGGCCCCGATCTCGGCCGGGCACTCGAAGCGCGTGCGGCCGATCTCGTAGCGCGCCTCGAAGTCGTAGAAGACCTCCTCGTGCGGGATCGCCTCGACGACCGGCAGCGCCTCGGGCCCGTCCGGGCCGTCGATCACCGACACCGCGAGGTCGCGCCCCTCGACGTAGCGCTCCAGCAGCACCTTCGTGTCGTAGGAGAAGGCGGCGACGATCGCGCCCGGCACGCTCGCCGCCGTGCGGGCGAACTTGACGCCGAGCGCCGACCCCTGGCCGGCGGGCTTGACCACGATCGGGAACGACAGCCGCTCCTCGATCGCCGGCAGCGCCTTGGCCGCGCCGAGCTCCTCGAACGCCGCCTGGCTGAACGCGTAGAAGTCGGGCGTCGGCAGCCCCGCGTCGCGCAGCAGGTGCTTCGTGATCACCTTGTCCATGCAGCGGATGCAGGCCGAAGGGCCGGAGGCCGTGTACGGCACGCCGACCAGCTCGAGCAGCTCCTGGACCGTGCCGTCCTCGCCGCCGCGGCCGTGCAGCGCCACGAACGCGACGTCCGGCCGCACCGACTCGAGCCGGTCCACGAGGTCGGAGTCGACGTCGATCGGCACGACCTGGTGGCCGAGCCGCTGCAGCGCGTCCTCGACCCGCGCGCCCGACCGCAGCGAGACCTGCCGCTCGAGCGACCGGCCGCCCTTGAGCACCGCGATCTTCATGCCGACCGCCGTCGCAGCGGCACCACGTTCGGCTCGGCGGGCGCGGCCGGCTCGGCGCCGGTCAGCGTCGAGTAGAGCGCGACCTGCTCGCGCACGACCTCGCCGATCCGCCGCACGCCCTCGCGGATGTCGTCGTCGCCGACGCCGGAGAAGTTGAGCCGCATCTCCGACCCGCCGCGGCCGTCCAGGTACGCGGCCCGCCCGGGGACGAAGGCCACGTGCTCGCGCAGCGCGCGCGCCAGCAGGTCGGTCGTGTCGATGTAGTCCGGCAGCCGCGCCCAGATGAACAGCCCGCCGCGCGGGTGCGTCCAGGTGGCCTCGCGCGGGAAGTGCTCGGCCAGCGCGCCCAGCATCACGTCGCGCCGGCGGCGGTACAGCGCGGTCAGGTTGCGCAGGTAGGCGCGCCAGTCGCGCTCGGCGAAGTAGGTCGCCACGAACTGCTGCGAGAGCGTCGAGGAGCAGAGGTCGGCCGCGCCCTTGGCGAGGTTGAGCTTCTCCAGCACGGGGCCGGGCGCCGCCGACCAGCCGAGCCGGATGCCCGGCGACAGGATCTTCGAGAACGTGCCGAGGTAGATGACGAACTCGCCGCCGTCGAGCGAGTACAGCGTCGGCAGCGGGTCGCCCTCGTAGCGCAGCAGGCCGTACGGGTTGTCCTCGAGCACGAGCAGCTCGCGCTCCTTGGCCAGCTTGACGAGCTCGCGCCGGCGGTCGAGCGCCATCGTCACGCCGGCCGGGTTCTGGAACGACGGCACCGTGTAGATGAACTTGGGCACGCGGCCCTCGCGGTCGAGCCGCTCCAGCTCGGCCCGCAGCACGTCCATCCGCATGCCGTCGTCGTCCATCTCGATCTGCACGACGTCGGCCTCGTAGGAGACGAACACCGGCACGGCGCCGGGGTAGGTCGGCGCCTCGGCGATCACCACGTCGCCCGGGTCGATCAGCGTCTTGCAGACGAGGTCGATCACCTGCTGGCCGCCGGTGGTCACGAGCAGGTCGCCGGTCTCGACGTGCATCCCCTCGGCCTCCATCACCTGGGCGATGCACTCCTTGACCTCCTCGAGCCCCTCGGTCGGCCCGTACTGCAGCGCCTTCGCCGACGCGTCGACGGCGACGCGCGCCATCAGCGCCGCGAAGTCCTCGCTCGGGAACGTCGAGGTGTCCGGCAGCCCGCCGGCGAGCGAGATGATCTCGGGCCGCGCGGTGACCGCCATCAGGTCGCGCATGGCCGACGACTTCATGACCTGTGTACGACGCGCAAACAGACCGGCGTAGCGCTCCAGGTCGCGCGCGCTCGAGCGGCTCATGCCGCTATCGTCGCACGCCACTCGCATGGACTTTCTCCTTGACCTGCTCCAGGGCATCGGGATCGCCGCAGCGATCGGCATCCGGCCCTTTCTGCCGATGCTGCTCGCCGGGGCGCTGGCGGCCGCCAACGTCGGGCTCGACTTCGACGGCACCGACTTCGCGTTCCTCGAGTCGTGGCCGTTCCTGCTGGCCGTCCTCGTGCTCGTCGCGGCGAGCGACTTCGCGATCCGCCGCGCCGGGCCGGAAGCCGCCGAGCGCGGCGCGCTCGGCTGGGCCCTGCTGGCGCTCGCCGTCACCCTCGGCGCGCTGGTCGCGGCCGGCTCGCTGGCCGACCACGACGAGCCGATCATCCCCGGCATCGTCGGCGGCGCGGCGGCGGCGGTGCTCGGCTTCTACGCCGCCCGTTCGCTGTTCAGCCGCGTCCGCAAGCGCCTCGACCCGGACGCGCAGGGCGCGCTGCCGATCTACAGCGAGGGCGCGGCGGTGCTCGCGGCCGGCGCGTCGATCCTGTTCCCGCCGCTGGCGATCCTCGTCGTCGGCGCCCTGGCGTGGCTGCTGGCGGGCGGGCGCCGCCGAGCCGGCGAGAAGTACGCCGGCCTGCGGATCCTCAGGTGAAGCGCAAGAAGCTCGTCCTCGCCGTCATCGACGCGATGAAGCCCGCGATGCTCGAGCGGGCGGTGGCGAGCGGGCGCGCGCCCGCCCTGCAGACGCTGATCGAGCGCGGCCAGCACGTCGACGACTGCGTCGCCGCGTTCCCCTCGGTCACGCCGGTCTGCGCGGCGTCGATCGCCACCGGCACCGGGCCGGACGAGCACGAGATCCCGGCGATGAACTGGTACCACCGCGGCGAGGGCCGCTACGTCGAGTACGGCACGAGCTTCAAGGCCTCGCAGGCGTTCGGCTTCAAGCAGTCGCTGACCGACACGATCTACAACATGAACCTCGAGCACCTCGCGGCCGACGTGCCGACCGTGTTCGAGCGGCTCGACGACGCCGACATCCGCACCGCCGGCACGACCTACCTGATGTACCGCGGCCGCCACCGCCACGAGGTCTCGGGCGACACGGCGCTGACCCGGATCGCCTCGACCGTGTTCCGGCACGCCGTCTACGGCCCGCGCGAGTTCTTCTACGCCGACCTGTTCGCGTCGCGGCGCACGCCGTGCCGCTCGCAGCTCGGCCTGCCGGGGGTGCGCGACCAGCACGCGGGCTGCGTCGGCGAGTACCTGATCGAGCGCGACCTGTTCGACTTCCTGCTCTTCTCGCTGCCGGACAACGACACGCACTCGCACAAGAACGGGCCGATGGCGCAGGTCGAGTCGCTGGTCACCGCCGACCGCCAGATCGAGCGCCTGTTCCACGCCGCCGGCGGCGCCGACGCCTTCCTCGAGGAGCACGCGGTGATCGTGCTGTCGGACCACTCGCAGTCGCGCGTGGACGAGCAGATCGACCTGTTCAAGGGCTTCGCGGACTTCGCCGTGCTGCCGGCCACGCGCGCGAAGGCGCGCAACGCCGAGGCCGACATCGCGCTGTGCCCGAACTCGCGCGCCGCCCAGGTCTACGTGCTCGACCGCGACCGCCGCGCCGAGCTCGTGCCGCGGATCGAGCGCGCGCTGCTCGACCTCGAGGGCGTCGACGTCGTGATGCGGATGACCGACCACCCGGACGGCGAGGCGGCCGTCCGCAGCGCCCGCGGCGAGCTGCGGTTCGCTCCCCGCGGCGACCTCGTGGACGAGCGCGGGCAGCACTGGAGCGTCGAGGGCGACCAGGCCGTGCTGGCGCTGCAGGTCCGCGACGGTCGCGTCGAGTCGGCCACCTACCCCGACGCGCTCGGCCGCGTCTGGGCCGCGCTGCGCACGCGCACGTCGGGCGAGGTGCTCGCCTCGGCCAAGCCGGGCTACGAGTTCCAGGACTGGGGCGGCGCGCACCACGTCGGCGGCGGCTCGCACGGCTCGCTGCACGCGAACGACTCGCTCGGCTCGCTGATCTGGTGCGGCACCGGCCCGGACGCCGACGCGCGCGAGCGCTGGACGCTGCGCGACGTGGTGCCGATGGTCGCGGAGCACTTCGGCGTGTGATCGAGCTGCTCGTCGCGGCGGCGCTGACGCCCTGGCGGCTCGACGCCGGCGAGGCGATCGCGATCGCCGAGCGGACCGCGCAGGTCCGGTCCGAGCAGGCCGAGCACGCGACGACCTACCTGCGCGCCTACCGCGCCGCGCGCGGCCGCTGGCGCGTCTCGCTCTACGCGTCCCCGGGCGGCGAGGAGCAGGCGCAGGTCTTCGTCGACGACCGCAGCGGGAAGGTGCTCGAGGCGTGGACCGGCGTGCAGGCGCGCTGGCCGATGGCGCGCGGCTACGACGGCCAGTTCGGCCGCGCCGTCAACACGCCGTGGATCTGGATCGGCCTGAGCGCGCTGTTCCTGCTGCCGTTCCTGCGCGGCCCGCCGCGGATGCTGCACCTCGACCTCGCCGTGCTGCTGGCCTTCGGGATCTCCTACGCGTTCTTCAACGCCGCCGAGATCGGGATCTCGGTGCCGACCGTCTACCCGCTGCTCGCGTACCTGCTGGCGCGGATGCTGTGGATCGCCCGCCACCCGCCCGACGGGCCGGGACGGCTGCTGCTGTCCGACGGCGCGCTGCTGGCCGGCCTCTGCTTCCTGATCGGCGTCCGGGTCGCGCTCAACCTGGTCGGGAACGTGATCGACGTCGGCGAGGCGAGCGTGATCGGCGCCGGGCACCTGCTCGCGGGCGAGCCGCTCTACGGCGGCGCGTTCCCGGACCACATCCCGCACGGCGACACGTACGGCCCGGTCACCTACGCGGCCTACGCGCCGTTCGAGCTGCTGCTGCCGGACCGGGCGGCGGGCCACGCCGCCGCGCTCGTCTTCGACCTCGGCTGCATCGCGCTGCTGTGGCGGCTCGGCGGGCTGCTGCCGGCCTACCTGTGGGCGGCGTTCCCGTTCACGCTGCTCGTGTCGGCCTCGGGCGCGAACGACGCGCTGGTGCCGCTGCTGGTGATGCTCGCCCTGCTCGCCTGGCGGCGTCCCGCGGCGCGCGGAGCGCTCGCCGCGCTGGCCGGCCTGGCCAAGCTCGCGCCGCTGGCGCTCGCGCCGCTGCTCGTCGGGCGCCGGCCCGCGGCGCTGATCGCGTTCGCGGTGACCGCGCTCGCGATCCTCGCCCCGTTCGACCCGGCGACGCTGTGGGAGCGCACGATCGCGTTCCAGGCCGACCGCGACTCGCCGTTCTCGATCTGGGGCGACGTCCCGCTGCTGCAGGCGCTCGTCCAGGCGGGCGCGGTGGCGCTGGCCGTGGCGGTCGCGTTCGTGCCGCGCGAGCGTGACCTGCAGACGGTCTGCGCGCTCGCCGCGGCGGTGCTGATCGCCGCCCAGCTCGGCGCCGACCACTGGTTCTACCTCTACCTCGTCTGGTTCGCGCCGTTCGCCTGGCTGGCGCTCCTCAACACCGGCTCGATCGCGTCCGCGCGCCGCGGCACCGACGCCCGGATCAGCACCGCCATCAGCCACGGGTCGTCCTCCGCGGCGTCGTAGCGCTGCGGCATGTGCGTGCGCATGACCGCGATCGACTGCTCCTTGCGCACCCCGATCACGCCGCCGCGCGCGCCGGTCATGCCGACGTCGGTGATGTACGCGGTGCCGCCCGGGAGCACGCGCGCGTCGGCCGTCGGCACGTGCGTGTGCGTGCCGACGACGGCGGTGACCTTGCCGTCCAGGTACCAGCCCATCGCGACCTTCTCGCTCGTCGCCTCGGCGTGCATGTCGACCAGCACGTGATCGGCCTCGGAGACCTCGCGCAGCGCCTCGTCGACGGTCACGAGCGCCGGGCTGCCGGCCTGCATGTAGAGGTTGCCGCTCAGGTTCACGACGCCGAGCGAGACGCCGCCGTTCTCGACCACGCACGTCCCGTGGCCCGGCTGCGTGCGCAGGAAGTTGGCCGGCCGCAGGATGTGCTCCTGCTGGTCGAGGTAGGGCCAGACCTCGCGGTGGCGGTAGGTGTGGTTGCCGAGCGTGATCACGTCGGCGCCGGCGGCGAAGATCTCGTCCGCCTCCTTCGGCGTGATGCCGATGCCGCCGGCCGCGTTCTCGCCGTTGACCACCACGAAGTCGAGCGCCAGCTCCTCGCGCAGGGCGGGCAGCAGCTCGCGGATGAGGCGGCGCCCGGGACGGGCGACGACGTCGCCGACGAACAGGATCGAGGTCATGGAGGCAATCAGTATGCGGCCACCGGGCCCAGGTGCCGCAGCTTGTCCGGGTTGGCGATCGAGCTCACCCCCTGGATCTGGCCGTCCGCGACGTCGAGGATCATCACGGCGATCAGCCTGCCCTCGCGGTCGTGGAACAGCGCACCGGGCTGCCCGTTGACCTGCTCGCGGCGCGAGCTGAGGCCCCTGCGGGTGGCGGTGCGCAGCCCTCCGAGGAGCGTGCGCGCCACCCGGGCGCGGCCGTGGAGCGCGCGTTTGGCGGCGGGCGCCTTGCCGCCGCCGTCGCCGTGCAGCACCACGTCGTGGGCCAGCAGCTCCTCCAGCGCCTGCAGGTCGCCGTCCTCGGCGGCGGCGAAGAAGCGCGTCGCGAGCGCCTCGCGCTGCTCGCGCGAGGCCTCGAAGCGCGGCCGCCGCGCCTCGACGTGCCGGCGCGCCCGTGCGGCGAGCTGGCGGGCGTTCTGCTCGCTCGTGCCGACGATCTCCGCGATCCGCTCGTAGGGCTCCTCGAACACCTCGCGCAGCAGAAACGCCGCCCGCTGCTCGGGCGAGAGGCTCTCCAGCACGACCAGGAACGCCAGCGACAGCGAATCCGCCATCTCCGCCTTGCGCGCGGGATCGTCGTGCGCTCGCCACCAGCGGCTCGGGCAGCCACTCGCCGACGTAGGTCTCGCGCCGCACGCGCGCCGAGCGCAGCTGATCGAGCGAAAGCCGCGAGACGACCGTCGACAGGTACGCGCGCGGCGACTCGATCCGCTCGCCGCCCGCGCGCGCCCGGTGCAGGCGCAGGAACCCCTCCTGCACCACGTCCTCGGCCTCGCTCACGCTGCCGAGCATCCGGTAGGCGATCGCGAACGCCGACCGGCGGAGCTCGCTCGAACTCCTGCTCGGTCATCGCGCTCAGCCGAGCCCGTGCGCGAAGCCCTGCCGCCAGCTCGCGTAGCGCGGCTGCCAGCCGAGCTCGCGCTTGACCTTCTCGTTCGACGCGCCCTTCACCTCGGTCATCATGACGGTCGCCGTCTCACCGGCCAGCAGCAGGCCGAGCCAGCGCGGGATACGCCGCGGCGGCTTGGCGTCCAGCGCGCTCGCCAGCACCGGCAGCCACTCCCGCACGGGCGCGGGGTCGTCGTCGACCACGTAGTAGACACCTGGCCGGCCGCGCTCGACGGCGACCGCGGTCGCCTCCGCGGCGTCCTCGATGTGGATGTACGAGAAGATGCCGCCGCCGTCGCCGACGATCGGGAACCGGCGCTTGCGGATCGGCGCCGTCATCACCGCATCCGGAGCCGAGCTGATCCCGGTCCCCGGACCGTAGAAGCCGCCGTAGCGCAACGCGAGGCCCTCGCCCCACTCGATCGACGTGACCGCCTGCTCCAGATGGAGCAGCGCCGCCTGGGCATTCGGCGGCGGCGCCGGCGAGTCGCGGTCGATCGGATCGGCCTCGGTCTGCGCCGGCCCGCCGGCGCGCGCGACGTTGAACGCTCCGAAGCTCTGCGCCACGAAGCGCCGCGCGCCCACGGCGCGGCCGGCCGCCAGGAGATGGTCCGTGCCCTCGGTGCGCAGCCGGTTGGTCATGATCGTGTGGGCGGAGCGCTCGGGGCGCCGCGCGTCGCGCATGCTCATCGGCCCGGACAGCGCCGTGAGCTGATGCACGATCACCTCGGGCTCGGCCGACGCCACCGCCTGGGCGACGGCGTCGGCGTCGAGCGCGTCGGCCACGACCGGCCGCGCTCCCAGGCTGCGCACCAGGTCCTGCTTCGCTGCGCTCCTGGTCATCCCGACCACCTCGTGGCCGCGCTCCACGAGCTGCGGGACCAGCGACCTGCCGAGCGCGCCCGTGGCGCCGGCGACGAAGATCTTCATGACTGCTCCTTTCGTCTCACGTGCTTGTAAGACGAGACGGGCGCGGCGCCTGTGACAGTGCTGAGCGCCCTAGCATCCGCAGGGTGACCGAGAAAGTCCTCGTCCCCCGCTGGGTGCAGCTCGTGCTGCTGCCGCTGGCGGTGCTCGGCGTCTGGGCGGTCCTGCGCGCGGCCGGCGCGGTCGTGCTGCTGTTCACGGTCGGCGGGCTGTTCGCGCTGCTGCTGAACCCGTTCGTGACGATGCTGCGGCGGCGCGCGCGGCTCCCGCGCGGGCTGGCGGTGCTCGTGGTGATGCTCTGCGTCGTGACCGCGATCGCGGGCCTCGGGCTGCTGCTCGCGAACCCGGTCGCCGACCAGGTCGGCGCGTTCCGCGACAACGTGCCGGACATCGTCGACGACGCCAACGCGACGCTCGCGGACGTCCAGGAGTGGCTCGACGACAACGGGATCGGCCTGCAGATCACCGAGGACGGCGAGACCGCGCTGGGCACGCTCGGCGACAACCTCACGCAAGGGTCCGGCGAGCTGCTCTCGTTCACCCAGGACGCGCTGCGGACGCTGGTCGAGGCGTCGCTGGCGCTGATCCTGATGATCGTGATCTGCGTCTACATGCTGCTCTACGGCGAGCGGATCGGCGCGGCGGTCAGGTCGGTCGTGCCGCCGGGCGACGGCACGCCGGAGGACGACTACCCGACGCGCGTGCAGCGGGCGGTGTTCGGCTACGTCCGCGGCCAGTTCCTGTTCTCGCTGATCATGGGCACCAGTGCGGGGTTGATGCTGTGGGTGCTCGGCTCGCTCGGGATCTTCCCCGACGGCAAGACGTACGCGCTGTTCTTCGGCGCCTGGTACGGGTTCGCCGAGCTGATCCCGTACGTCGGGCCGGCGATCGGGGCCGCGCCGCCGGTGCTGATCGCGCTCGTCGGCGGCGAGCCGCTGGACGCGCTCTGGCTGACGATCGCGTTCACCGCGCTGCAGCAGATCGAGGGCCACATCGTCGCCCCGACCGTCTTCTCGCAGGCGCTGCGGATCAACCCGCTGCTGGTCATCTTCGCGCTGCTGCTCGGCGGCCAGCTCTACGGCTTCATCGGCGCCTTCCTGGCGCTGCCGATCGCGGCGATCGTGCGCGAGAGCGTCGTCTACTTCCGCCGCCACCTCGCGTTCGAGCGCTGGGACCTCGGGGCGCCGGCCGCCGCCGCGCCCGCAGCCGAGGAAGGGCCGCGCTGCCCCGAGTGCGGCGCGCCGCGCACGGCGGGCGCCACGAGCTGCCCCGCGTGCGGGACCGAGCTCGGCGACGGCGAGGCCGAGGCGGCCGCGACTTCGGCGGCCCCGCAGGCTGAGTGCGCGCCGACGCGCTGACGAAGCGCTACGGCGCGCGCACCGCGCTGCGCGAGGTCACGTTCGCGGTCGCCGACGGCGAGCGCGTGGCGGTGATCGGCCCCAACGGCGCGGGCAAGACGACGCTGCTGCAGATCCTCGCCGGCGCGCTCGAGGCGACCTCCGGGAGCGTGTCCGTGGACGGCGACGTCGGCTGGGTCCCGCAGCAGCCGGCGCTCTACTCGAAGCTGTCGGTCGCCGAGAACCTGAAGCTGTTCGCGCGCCTCGAGAAGGTCGCGGACGTCGACGGGACCGTCGAGCGGATGCTCGACCAGACCGCGCTCGGCGACCGCGCCGGCGACGAGGTGGCCAAGCTCTCCGGCGGCAACCGACAGCGTGTGCAATATCGCGATCGGCCTGCTCGGCGACCCGGCGGTGCTGCTGCTCGACGAGCCGTCGTCCTCGCTCGACCCGCGCCAGCGCGAGCGCCTGTGGGAGTTCGTGTCCGCCCTCGGCACGACCGTCGTCTACTCGACGCACGACGTCGGCGAGGCCGAGCGCTACGCCGACCGGATCCTCGTGCTGGCCGACGGCGACCTGCTGTTCTCGGTCCGCCCGGCGAGCTCGCGGACGGCCGCGACCTCGAGGCGTCGTTCGTCCGCTTCGTCCGCGTTCGCGGTTCCTGCACGAGCGCGGCCACTGAGTGCGCTGGCTGTTCCTCAAGGACCTGCAGATCCTGCGCCGCTCGCCGCTGCTCGTCGCGCTGCTCGTGATCTACCCGGTGGTGATCGCGGTCCTGTTCGGGCTCGCGCTGTCCGGCGGCCCGGAGAAGCCGAAGGTCGCGTTCGCGAACCTCGTGCCGCCGGGCGAGAGCCAGTTCAGCGTCGGCGGCCGCACGCTCGACGCCGCCGACTACGCCGGCCGGCTGTTCGAGTCGATCGACCCGATCCGCGTCCAGACGCGCGAGGAGGCGATCGAGCTGGTCCGCGGCGGCGAGGCGCTCGGCGCGCTCGTGCTGCCGGAGGACGCGACCGAGCGGCTGCGGGCGATGCTCACGCTCGGCGGCGGCGACCCGCCGACGGTCGAGGTCTACTACAACGCCGAGGACCCGGTGAAGCGGCGCTTCGTCGAGGCGACGATCGAGTCGCGCCTGGCCGAGGCCAACAACGCGCTGTCGGACGCGGTGCTGCGCGAGGCGGCCGGCTACCTCGACCTCGTGGTGCAGGGCGGCGAGGTGACGCTGCCGCTGGTCGGCGCGGTCGACGTCCTCGGCCTCGAGCGCGCGCGCACGATCATCGACGGCGTGATCGACGGCCTGCCGGCGGACGCGCCCGAGCGCGTCGCGCTGCAGGAGGTCTCGCGCTTCGCGCGGCTCGCGGCCGAGAACCTCGACGTGTCCGAGCCGATCCTGGCCAGCATCGGCTCGCCGGTGCGCGTGCGCCAGACCGTGGTCGAGGGCGGCCGGACGCCGCTCGACGCGTTCGCCGTCGCGGTGGCCGTCGCGGTCTCGCTGATGTTCGTGACGCTGCTGCTGGCGGCCGGTCTGCTGGCGCTCGAGCGCGAGGAGCAGGCGTTCGGCCGGCTCGTGCGCGGCCTGGTGAGCCGCTCGGCGCTGCTGGCGGAGAAGATCGGCCTGAGCGCGCTCTGCGCGCTGGCGGTGACGCTCGTGATGCTGTGCGGGCTGGCGCTGTTCGTCGGGCTCGACTGGGCGCGCGCGCCCGCCTGGCTCGCGGCGCTGGCCGCCGGCGCGCTCGCCTTCGCCGCCATGGGCACGGCGATCGGCGCGCTGACGCGCGAGGTCCGCGCCGCCTCGCTGCTGGCCTTCCTGCTCTGCCTGCCGATCGTCTTCCTGGCGCTCGTGCCGTCCGGCAGCGTCGACCCCGCGCTGTACGAGGTCGTCAACGTCGTCAGCGGCATCTTCCCGTTCAAGCCGTCGCTGCGGGCGCTCGACGGGGCGATCAACGGCGGCGAGCTGCTGCTGCCCGTGGTGCACCTGCTGGCGCTGACCGTGGCCTTCGCCGTGATCGCTCGCGTCGCCGCTACGGCGCTTCGCCTGACGCGTAACGTCGGCCGCAGGTCGCCGGGCGGTTCCGGCGACGAGGACGAACCCTATTTCGTCTTATGTTCCCGCCACACGACTCCGGCGCCTCCGCAAGACCGGGCGCCTGCGCGGGCTGGTGCGCGAGACCGAGCTCTCGGCCGACCGACTTCGTCCTGCCGCTGTTCGTCGGTCGCGGGCGGCGCGCGCCGCACGCCCGATCGCGTCGATGCCCGGCGTCGACCACCTCTCGATCGACGGCGCCGTCGAGGAGGCCGGCGAGGCCGCCGCGCTCGGCGTCCCGGCCGTCCTGCTGTTCGGCCTGCCCGCCGACAAGGACGCGCAGGGCTCGGGCGCCTGGGACGACGAGGGCATCGTCCAGCTCGCGATCGCGCGCGATCAAGGACGCGCCACCCGGACCTGCTCGTGATCACCGACGTCTGCCTGTGCGAGTACACGAGCCACGGCCACTGCGGCGTGCTGCGGCCGGACGGCGTACGTCGACAACGACGCGACGCTCGAGCTGCTCGCGCGCACCGCGCGTCGCCACGCCGCGGCCGGCGCCGACATCGTCGCGCCCAGCGACATGATGGACGGCCGCGTCGGCGCGCTGCGCGCGGCGCTCGACGAGCAGGGCCTGCGCCGAGACGCCGATCATCACCTACGCCGCGAAGTACGCCTCCGCGTTCTACGGCCCGTTCCGCGAGGCCGCGGACACCGCGCCGCAGGTCGGCGACCGCCGCGGCTACCAGATGGACCCGGCCAACGCGCGCGAGGCGCTGCGCGAGGTGGCGCTCGACGTGGCCGAGGGCGCCGACATCGTGATGGTCAAGCCGGCGCTGCCCTACCTCGACGTGATCCGCCGCGTGCGCGACAGCACCGACCTGCCGGTCGCCGCCTACAACGTCAGCGGCGAGTACGCGATGGTCAAGGCCGCCGCCGCGCAGCGGCTGGCTCGACGAGCGGCCCGCCGTGCTCGAGACGCTGACCGGCATCCGCCGCGCCGGCGCCGACATCATGATCACCTACCACGCCAAGGACGTCGCCAGATGGCTTCAGTGAAGGTTCGCTCGCGCCGCGGCGGCTCCGCGGTACCGCTCGACGAGGCCGACAAGCGCCTGCTCAACCTGATGCAGGGCAGCTTCGAGCTGTGCGAGCGGCCGTTCGAGAAGGTCGCGGCGCTGGCCGAGCTGACCGAGGACGACGTGATGGCGCGCGTCCAGCGGCTGCTCGACAAGCGGATCATCCGCGAGATCACGCCGATCTTCGACACGCGGGCGCTCGGCTACAGCTCGATGCTCGTGGCCGCCAAGGTCGACGCCGAGAACCCGCACCGCGCCGCCGGGATCATCAACTCGCACCCGGGCGTCACGCACAACTACCTGCGCAACCACGAGTTCAACCTCTGGTTCACGATCGCGGTCGAGCCGGACTCCAAGCTCGGCCTGCAGGGGACGCTCGAGGCGCTGCAGCGCGAGACCGGCGCGGAGTCGATCCGCCAGCTGCCGACGCTGAAGCTGTTCAAGATCCGCATGGACCTCGAGATGGAGCAGGGCACCGACGCGCTGTCGACGGCCGGCGAGGCCGTCGAGCCGATCGAGCTCGAGCCGATCGAGGTCACCGACGAGGACATCGCCACGATCCGCGCCACCCAGGGCCCGATGGAGGTGCTGCGGGAGCCGTTCGCGCCCGCCGCCGAGCGGCTCGGCGTCTCGCAGGCCGCCGTGCTGGAGCGGCTGGCCTCGCTGCGCGAGCGCGGCGCGCTGCGGCGCGTCGCCGCGATCCTGTTCCACCGCCGCGCGGGCTTCTCGGCCAACGGGATGGGCGTCTGGCAGGTGCCCGAGGACGAGGTGCTCGAGACCGGCAAGCGGATGGCGGCGTTCCGCGGCGTCTCGCACTGCTACCAGCGGCCGACGTACGCCGACTGGCCCTACTCCGTGTTCACGATGGCCCACGGGCGCTCGAAGGAGGAGTGCGACGCGATCCTCAGCTCGATCGCGGACGCCACCGGCATCCACGAGCGCGCGACGCTCTACTCGTCGACCGAGTTCAAGAAGGTCCGGATGCTCTACTTCACCGACAGCTTCGCCCGCTGGGAGGAGGCTCGGCTCTGAGCACCTCCTCGCTGTCGGACACGCGCTCGGCCGAGCTGTACCGGCGCGCGGTCAACGTGCTGCCGGGCGGGGTCAACTCGCCGGTCCGGGCGATGCGCTCGATCGGCCGCGACCCGCTGTTCGTCGAGCGCGCCGCGGGCGCCGAGATCACGGACGTCGACGGCAACACGTACGTCGACTACGTCCTCTCCTGGGGACCGCTGGTGCTCGGGCACGCGCACCCCGACGTGCTCGCCGCGGTCACCGACGCGGCCTCGCGCGGGACGACGTTCGGCGCCGCCACGGCCGGCGAGGTCGAGCTCGCCGAGCTGGTGGCCGCGCGGATGCCGGCCGTCGACATGCTGCGGATGACCTCCTCGGGCACCGAGGCGGCGATGAGCGCGATCCGGCTGGCGCGCGCCGCCACCGGGCGCGAGAAGCTGCTGAAGTTCTCCGGCGCCTACCACGGGCACGTCGACGGCCTGCTGGCCGAGGCGGGCTCCGGGCTGGCGACGCAGGGCATCCCGGCCTCGCCGGGCGTCACCGCCGCCGCGACCGCGGCGACCGTGATCGTGCCCTGGAACGACGAGGCGGCGCTGCGGGCCGCGTTCGCCGAGCACGAGTTCGCCGCCGCACTGTGCGAGCCCTACCCGGCCAACATGGGCCTCGTGCCGCCCGCCTGCGGGCAGCTCGAGCTGCTGCGCGAGCTGTGCACCGAGAGCGGCGCGCTGCTCGTGTTCGACGAGGTGATCACCGGCTTCCGCGTCGCCCCCGGGGGCGCGCAGGAGCTGACCGGCGTGCTGCCCGACCTGACCGTGATGGGCAAGGTCATCGGCGGCGGCCTGCCGGCCGCGGCCTACGGCGGCCCGGTGGCGCTGATGAACCTCGTGGCGCCGGCCGGCGACGTCTACCAGGCCGGCACGCTGAGCGGCAACCCGCTCGCCGTCGCGGCCGGCCGGGCGACGCTCGAGCGGCTCGACGAGGAGGGCTACCTCGCGCTCGCCGACATCACCGCCACGCTCGCCGAGGGGCTGCGCGCGGCGGCCGGCGACCGGCCCGTGTCCGTCGTCAACACGGTCGGGCTGCTGACCGTCTTCTTCGCGCAGGAGCCGCCGCGCGACTACGCGGGCGCCGCGGCCTGCGACCTCGACGCCTACGGCGCCTGGTGCCGCGCGCTGCTCGCCCGCGGCGTCTACCCGCCGCCGTCGCAGTTCGAGGCCTGGTTCCCGTCGCTCGCCCACACGCCCGAGCAGATCGCCCGCACCGTGGAGGCCGCGGCCGCCGCGTTCGAGGAGGCCGTGTGAGCGCCGCCCTGGACCGGCTCGCCGCCGAGGTGCGCGAGCGCGGCGGGCTGCTGGCCGGGACCGTCGAGGTCGAGTCCGGCGACGGCACGCTCGGCGAGCTCGCCGCCGCCGGCCGCCGCGCCGCCGCCCACGCCGACGACTACGCGCTGCTGATCGAGGCGATCCACGAGGGCTACCTGCTGCACTACGCCGGCGGCCGCGTCGTCCGCCCCGGCGACCCCGACCTGGCGCTGCTGGCGGGCGACCGCCTGTACGCGATCGGCCTCGCCCGGCTCGCCGAGCTGGGCGACCTCGCGGCCGTCGCCGAGCTCGCCGACGTCATCTCGCTGGCCGCGCAGGCGCACGCGGAGGACGACCCGGAGCGGGCCGCGGCGATCTGGGAAGCGGGCGTGCGCGCGGTCGCCGACGGTCCTGGCCCGGACCACGAAGCCCGCAAGGCCGCGTGGCGCGGCGCCCGGTAGAGCCACTTCGGACCGTCCGTCGATATCGTTCAACGAGCCAGTGCCTGAGCCCCGCCGTTCCGCACCGAAGTCCAAGTACACCGTCGACCGGAAGATGCCGGGCGGGTTCGAGGGCGAGACGGTCACGCGCCGTCGCTTCATGACGCTCACGGCGCACGGCGCCGGCGCGGTCGCGGTCACGGCGTTCACCCTGCCGGCGCTGGGCTTCGCCGTCGGCAGCGCGGTCTTCGAGCGCCCGCCGGTGCGCTGGGAGTCGGTCGGCGTGCCCGACGAGTTCCCGGACGACACCTACATCCCGAAGGTGATCCAGCTCGTCGAGGGCATCGCGCAGGTCGGCAAGACGACCGTCTACATGCGCCGCCACAACGACGACATCGACGGGCCGATCGACACGTCGATCCCCGGCGGCGGCGAGTTCATCGCGATCTCGACCAAGTGCATGCACCTCGGCTGTCCGGTGCGCTTCGTCGAGGCGTCCTCGCGCTTCATCTGCCCGTGCCACGGCGGCGTCTACGACTTCACGGGCAGCGTCTCCGGCGGCCCGCCGGTGCGCCCGCTCGACCGCTTCTACACGCGCGTCGAGGGCGGCCAGGTGCAGGTCGGCCCGCGCTACTCGGTCAACTCCGAGTTCACGCGCTTCCCGAGCTACCGCGATCCCGCACAGCCGCTCGACGGGATCGGCCAGTACCTCTACCCCGGGCGCTTCTCGACGCCCAAGATGGATTAGCCATGGCGCGCAAGCTCCCGACACCCCCGCTGCCCCCGTCGCTGCTGCCGCGGCCCAAGCGGCCCGGCGACACCGAGAAGGTCAAGCCGCTCGATCACGCCAAGGAGGCCGGGATCAGCGCGGCCGACTGGGTCGACGAGCGCACGTCGCTGTCGGGCGCCGCGCGCTGGGTGATGTTCCGCAAGGTGCCCAAGGGCACCAACTGGTTCTACACGCTCGGCTCGGCGACGCTGTTCGCGTTCCTGTCGCAGGCCGTCACCGGCGTGTTCCTGGCGATGTACTACGTGCCCTCCGCCACCCAGGCGTACGAGTCGGCGCGCCACATCACGAACGAGGTCTTCCTCGGCGAGTTCGTGCGCGGCATGCACAAGTGGGGCTCGACCGTGATGGTCATCCTCATCTTCCTGCACATGGCGCGCGTCTTCTTCTTCGGCGCCTACAAGTACCCGCGCGAGCTCAACTGGGTGATCGGGTTCGTCCTGCTCATCCTCACGTTCGTGATGTCGCTGACCGGCTACCTGCTGCCGTTCGACCAGCGCTCCTACTGGGCGACGATCGTGGCCGCCAACATCACGGCCTCGGGCCCGGTGGTGGGGCCGTATCTCGGCGACTTCCTGCGCGGGGGCGCGGAGTTCGGGGCGACGACGTTGTCGCGCTTCTACGCCATCCACATGCTGCTCGTGCCCGGGTTGATCGCCGCCTTGATCGGCGCGCATCTCTATCTCGTGGCCAAGCTGGGCACCACGGCGCCGCCGTGGATGAAGGCGCAGCCGGACGAGAAGCTCGTGGAGGAGAAGGTCTGAGATGAATCAGGCCGAGAAGGAGCGGTACCTCCGCGAATACGCACAGCTGAAGGCCAAGGGGAAGCCGTTCTTCCCCTACGCGGTGGCCAAGGACAGCGTGATGGCGTGCATCGTGCTGTTCACGATCATCATGATGTCGCTGATCCTCGGCGCCGAGCTGGGGCCGAAGGCCGACCCGACGACGACGACCTACGTCCCGCGGCCGGAGTGGTACTTCTTCTTCCTGTTCGAGCTGCTGCGCGTGGTCAAGCCGCCGGAGCTCACGCCGCTGGCGACGATCGGCATCCCGACCGTCTGCATGATCCTGCTGGTGCTGCTGCCGTTCTACGACCGCAGCCCCGAGCGGCGCCCGGAGCGGCGCCCGATCGCGACGTTCTCGGGCATCCTCGTGATCGCCGCGATGGCCTACCTGACCTACCTCGGCGCTTCGGCCGGCTCGCCGAACGAGATCGAGTACCCGGTGGCCGCCGAGTACGAGCCCGGCAAGCTCGTGGCCGCGCAGTCGGGCTGCCTCGCCTGCCACAAGATCGGCGAGAACGGCAACGAGGGGCCAGGGCCGCATCTGACGGACATCGGCAACCTCCTGCAGCCTGCGGCGATCCTGCGCACGCTCGAGAACCCGACGGCCCCGATGCCGTCGTACTCCGGGCTGCCGCAGGAGAAGAAGGAGGACCTCGTGGCCTTCCTCTCGCAGCTCAAGGGCGAGCCCGAAGAGTCGGGCGAGTAGCTCCGCCACATGGGCGAGGCCCGCAGCGGCACCCTGGAGGAGGGCCAGGTCCGCGCGATGTTCGATCGCATCGCGGGGTTCTACGACGTCATGAACTCCGTGATGACGGCGGGCCTGCACCACCGCTGGCGCGAGCGGGCGGCCGATCTCGCCGCGCTGTCGCCGGGCGGCAAGGCGCTCGACGTGGCGACCGGCACGGGCGACCTGGCGATCGAGCTGGCGCGGCGCGTCGGGCCGTCCGGCAGCGTGATCGGCTCGGACTTCTCGGAGGCGATGCTCGAGCGGGCGCGCCAGAAGGAGCCGGCGCTCACGTGGGAGCAGGGCAACGCGCTGGCGCTGCCGTACGCGGACGACTCGTTCGACGCGGCGACGGTCGGCTTCGGCGCGCGCAACTTCTCCGACCTGCCGCAGGGTCTGAGCGAGATGGCGCGCGTGGTCCGCCCCGGCGGGCGGGTGGTCGTGCTCGAGATCACGACGCCGACGCGGCCGCCGCTGTCGACGTTCTTCTCGCTCTGGTTCGACCGCGTGGTGCCGCTGATCGGGCGGCTGACCGGCGAGGACCAGGCCTACACGTACCTGCCGAGCTCGGTCAAGCGGTTCCCGGGCCCGCAGCCGCTCGGGGCGATCCTGCACGACGCGGGCCTGCGCGACGTGCGCTGGATCCTCACCGCCGGCGGGATCATCGCCCTGCACTCAGGTACCGTGCGCTGATGGCGAGCGCAGAGTCCGTGGCCGCCGTCATCGCGGCGGGCGGAGCCCACGTCCCCGAGCTGATGGACAGCCTCGAGGGGCGCCTGACCGAGCTCGCGACCTCGCACGGCGCGGTGCTCGCCGAGCACGCGGGGGCGACGATCGCCGCCGGCGGCAAGCGGCTGCGGCCGCTGCTCGTGCTGCTCGCCGCCGGCCCGCAGCCCGAGCACCCCGAGCGCGTGCTGCGGGCGATGGTGGCGGTCGAGCTGATCCACTCGGCGACGCTCGTCCACGACGACGTGCTCGACGCCGCCGAGCTGCGCCGCGGGCGGCCGACGGTCGTCGCGACCGGCGGCCGGGCGATGGCCACCGCCACCGGCGACCTGCTGTTCTCGCGCGCGTTCGCCGAGCTGGCCCGCAACGAGCGCCCGGAGTCGGTGCGCGTGCTGTCGGACGCCTCGTCGGCGCTGGCCGAGGGCGAGCTGCTGCAGCGCGAGGACGCGTGGAACGTCGGCGTCTCGCGCGAGCGCTACGAGCAGCGCTGCGACCTCAAGACCGCGCGCCTGTTCCAGGCCGCGTGCGAGCTGGGGGCGCTGGAGGGCACGGCGCCGGTGGACGTCCTCGGCCAGTTCGGGCGCCGCATCGGGCTGGCGTTCCAGATGCTCGACGACGTGCTCGACGTGTCCGGCCCGGCCGAGCGGACCGGCAAGCACCGCGGCACCGATCTGCTCGACGGCACGGTCACGCTGCCGTTCATCCTCGCCCGCGAGCGCGACCCGGCGCTGCGGTCGCTCGACCTGCGCGCCGTGCGCACGCCGGATCAGGCGGAGGCGGTCTGCGACGCGATCGCGGCCACCGGCGTGCTGGAGGACGCGCGCGCCGAGGCGCTGGGGATCGTCGGCGCCGCGAAGGCGTCGCTGCCGATGCTGCCCGAGGCCCAGCAGGGAGCGCTCGAGCTGGTGGCCGACGGCGTCGTCGACCGGTACAGCTAGGGCCGGAAGTCCTCGGGGAGGATCGCGCCGGCGCCGAGCGCCCGCACGAACCGCTCGATCTCGTCCTCCATGTTGGCCTGCTGGAGGCGCTTGAGATCGCGGATCAGGATCTCGGTGCCGAGGTCGAGCTCCTCGTCGAAGCGGTCGACCGTCAGCTGGTCGAACGTGCCGACCTCGTGCCACTCGCAGTTCGGGCAGCGCAGCAGCACTTCCCAGTGCGTCTCGGAGCTCTCCTCCCACTCGACCGGGTAGACCAGGTCGCGGTGGCAGTCAGGGCACACGTGCAGCGCGCGCTTGGTCTCCTCCGGGCGCGGCGGGGGCGCCGGCTCGCGGGTGAGGCTCTCGAAGTAGACGACCTCGATCGAGCGACCGGACGGGAGCACCACGCGGCGGACGTGCTGACCGTTGTTGGAGTGCTCGCTCATGGTGATCCTAAGATCGGCGTCCTACGCATGAACTTGATGTACGGGCGGTTAGCAATTCGTCCAGTCCCTGACGCTACCCTTCGCACCAGGCCTCGAAAGGGATCAAGATCGTGAACATCGCCGTGTTCCAGAGCATCGGTCCGACCGAGCTCATCATCGTCCTCGCCATCGTGTTGCTCATCTTCGGCCCCAAGCGCCTGCCCGGGCTGGGGAAGCAGCTCGGCTCCGGCATGCGTGAGTTCCGGGATTCGGTCACGAAGCGGCATGGCGACGATGAAGACGACAACGTCGAAGCCGCCGAGAACTCGCGCGAGCAGGCGAACGCCGCGCTCGGCCGCCCGGACGCCGAGCCCGCCCCCAGCGAGGGCGAGACCGTGTCCGAGCGCACCTCCCGGTAGCTGCCGGAGCGTTCAGGGGCCATGGCCACCGCATTGCGGCCGATCCAGCACGAGGATCGGCTGAGCCTCGTCGAGCACCTGGATGAGCTCCGCACACGGATCATCATCTGCCTGACGGTGTTCGTGGCCTGCGCCGGCCTCTGCTTCTGGCAGAACGACGTCGTGCTCGACATCATGGACCGCCCGCTGCAGAAGAGCGCCTTCTCGGGCGACAGCGCGGATCCGTTCGAGCGCACGGCCGAATTCCAGCAGGCCCAGAAGCGGCTGTACCTAGCCGAATCGCTGGCTGCGCGCGCGCTCGCGCGCGACGACAGCGTGTCTCCCGCGACCCGCGAGGCCTACGAGAACGTCGCCAAGCGGGCCGAGCAGGCGGCGCGGATCGCGCCCGAGCGAACGGCCAAGCGGCCCGTGACGCTGGGCGTCGGCGAGCCGTTCACGGTCACCGTGCGCGTCGCCGCGTACGCCGGGCTGCTGCTGGCGCTGCCGTTGCTGCTCTACCAGGCCTACGCGTTCGTGCTGCCGGCCTTCTCGCCGCGCGAGCGCCAGGTCGCGCTGCCGCTGATGCTGATGGTGCCGTTCCTGTTCATCGGGGGCGTCGTCTTCGCCTACTACTTCGTGCTGCCGGCGGCGATCGACTTCCTCCAGAACTTCAACGACGAGAACTACGACATCCTCATCCAGGCCCGGGACTACTACAAGTTCTCGATCACGGTCCTGATGATGATGGGCGTCCTGTTCCAGGTCCCCATCGGGATCCTGGCCGTGACGCGCGTGGGGATCGTCTCCACGCGCACGCTGCGCAAGAACCGCCGCTACGCGTTCCTCGTCATCGCGATCCTGGCCGCGCTCCTGCCCGGCCAGGACCCGGTCACGATGCTCCTGATGATGGCCCCGCTGCTGGTTCTCTTCGAGGGTTCTATCCTTCTGGCTGCACTGCTCGACCGTCGGTCCGAGCGAGCCCGCGCGAAGGAGGAGGCGGAGCTCGTGGCCGCTGACGACGGCGAGCTCCAGCACGACCCTGATCGCGAAGACTGACCATGCTGTTCGACTTGAGAGGTTCCGGCCGGCGCACGACCGTCAAGATCGTGTACCTGACGCTGGCGCTGCTGATGGGCGGGGGACTCGTCCTGTTCGGCATCGGCGGCGACGTGTCCGGCGGCCTCGTCGACGCGATCACCGAGCGCAGCAACACCGGCAGCGCCGGCACCGAGGACTTCCGCCGCCGCGCCGAGGCAGCCGACCGCGCCGCCGCCGCGAGCCCGCAGGACGCCGCGGCCCAGGCCGCAGCGGCCCGCGCCCGCTACCAGCTCGCGGGCGCCGGCGAGTACTTCGACCAGGCGACCGGCACGTTCACCAACGAGGGCAAGGCGGAGCTCCAACGCTCCTCGGAGGCGTGGAAGCGATATCTCGCGCTGGACCCACAGCCGATCGACGACTCGGTCGCGTCATTGATGGTCCAGGTCTATAGCGAGGTCGGGCTCAACGAGCCCGAGAACGCCGTGCGCGCGCAGGAGATCATCACCGAGGCACGCCCGCGCGACGCGACCTTCGCCACACTCGCCGTGCTCGCCTACCAGGCCGGCCAGACCCGCAAGGGCGACCTCGCCCGCCGCGAGGCGCTCGACCGCGCCGACAAGGACGAGCGAGCGGCACTGCGCGGCCAGATCGACGCCGCGAAGCAGCAGAGCCTGCAGCAGCAGATCCAGGACGCGACCGGCGGCGCCGGTGGGGCCGATCCGAACGCGACCGCGACGCCTGGGGCAGGCGGCGGTGGCGGCGGCGGGAACAACTCGGGCGGCGGTTCCGGCGGGGGCGGCTCGGATAACTGAGCCGCTAGACTTTCCAGCCGTTTCAGCGCCCTTGTAGCTCAACTGGCAGAGCAGCGGACTCTTAATCCGAAGGTTCCAGGTTCGATTCCTGGCGGGGGCATCCCGAAAGCCGCCTGCATTGCAGGCGCTTTCGTCGTTCTCGGTGCGTAAGCGGCGGCTTGCGGAGTACCGCGAAGGTACCGGGCGGGGGACGAGGTTCGGTGCCCTTCGACGGCGACGGCCTTCGAAGGCTCGCGTTCCTCGACCACGCGCACCGAAGACGGGCCCGTGCACCTCGCCTACCAGGCTCCTGCCGCCGGAGGTAGCTGGTCGGTCTCGCCGCCGACGTGATCGATCTCGCGGTGAGTGAGGCGGAGTTGCCGGTACGCGTACCGGACCGCGTCGGCGGTCGACTGGCCGGCGCCGGTGGCGACGCACTCGTCGAACCGGCGGTCGCCGAGCACCGAGCGGAGGTGGTCGACGACCGCCGGGAGGTTCGGCACCAGGCTGATGCTCGCCTGCCGGGTGCTGGCGCCGTACACGGTCGCGGCGATCTCGGGTCGCTCGAACCGATCGAAGAACACCGCCAGCGAGGCGAGTGTGGCCGCCAGGAAGGCGATGTTGCCCGCCCGGTGGAAGGCGTCGATGGCGCTCGAGAACAGGTGGAGGGCGTCGTCGAACTCGCCGTGGGTCGCCTCGAGGCGCGCCGCGTCCTGCGCCAGGTTGGCTTCCCAGAAGGGCAGGCGGTGCTCCTCGGCGTAGGCCAGCCCTTCGCGCAGCGCGCCGAGGGCAACGAGCGGCGCCGTCTCGGCGAAGGCCCGGCCGGTCCCGCCCAGCGCCCAGCCGATCCAGAACGGGTTGCCGTAGTCGCGAGCCGCGGCCAGCGTCTCGTCGGCCGACGCCCCTGGCCTCCTCGGCGAGGCCGATGGCGGGCAGCGCCCACGTGAGTCCGCACAGCCCGACCACCCGCGCGAAGCCCTCTCGCTTCGCCAGCTCGGTGCAGATCTCCACGCGGCGCTCGATCCGGCCGCCGAAGAGGTGGGCGAGGGCTTCGAGGAGGCCGCTCCAGCCGTCGATGAACGGGTCGTGGCGGCCGTCGACCTCGAGCGCGGCCGCGGCGTGGGCGTGGGCCACCCCGACGTCGGGCCGGCCGGTGTAGAGGCAGAGGCTGGCGGCGACGTAGAGCCGGGGCAGCTGCGGGACGTCGGCGGCGACGGCCGCCGGGAGGATCTCCTCGGCCCAGGCCACCGGCTCGAACCGCTGGAGAGGCCAGACGATGATGGCGACGTGGGCGGCGATGGCCGTCGCCCGTTCGACGTCACCAGCCGTCGGCGGCCCAGCGGAAGGCGGCGCGCAGGTTGGCGAACTCGGCGTCCGCCCAGTCGAGCGCGGTGCGCTGGTCGGCCCCGTCCCAGACGTCCCAGTGCCGCAGCACCTGCTCGGCGAAGTAGCGGCAGTGACGCGTCCAGCACGTCGGTGAGAGTGCCGGTGCCGGCGAGCTGCTCCTCGGCGAACTGGCGGATCGTCTCCAGCACCCCGTACCGCGTGCGGCCGCCGACCTGCTCGGTCGTCACAAGGGACTTCCGCACCAGCGAGTCGACCAGGTCGAGCATCGTGAACTCGTCGTCGCACCCGGCGACGGCTGCGATGGCCGCCAGGTCGAAGCCGTCGGCGAACACGGAGCAGCACCCCAGGACTCGGCGCTCGTCGTCGTCGAGCAGGTCGTAGGACCACTGCACCGCCTGGCGCAGGGTCTGGTGCCGCCCCAGGCCCCGCCGCCCACCCGAGAGCAGCCGGAAACGGTCGTTGAGCCGGCTGCGCACCTCCTCAGCGCTCATCGAGACCATCCGGGCCGCTGCCAGCTCGATCGCGAGGGCGATGCCGTCGAGCCGCTGGCAGATCTCCGTGACGATGTCGACCTCGCTCGGGTCCTCGAGCCGGAAGCTGGGGTTGACGGCGCGGGCCCGTTCCACGAACAGCGACACGGCCTCGGAAGCCACCCCCGCCCGGACGTCGAGCGAGGGGACGGGCCAGCTGTGCTCCCCACCGAGGCGGAGGGCCTCCCGCGAGGTCGCCACCACCGAGACCGTGCTCGTGCGGGCGAGGATCGTCTCGACCAGCTCCGCGGCCGCGTCGAGGACGTGCTCGCAGTTGTCCAGCACGATCAGCAGGTTCCGGCCGACCAGCGCCTGCGCCACGCTCTCGGTGACCGACAGGCCCGCCTGCGGCGTCACCGCCAGGCTGGTGGCGACTACGTCCGGGAGCGACGCCGGGTCGCCCAGCGGGGCGAGCTCGACGAGCCAGACTCCGTCGAAGAACGTCGGAGCCAGCTCGGCGGCGACCTGGAGGGCGAGACGGGTCTTGCCGACGCCGCCGACGCCCACCAGCGTCACCAGCCGGTGGGTGCCGACCAGTGACGTCAGCTCGACCACCTGGGCGTCGCGGCCGATGAAGCTCGTCGCCTGCACCGGGAGGTTGCCGGGCACTGCGTCCACGGTCTTGAGCGGCGGGAACTCCTCGCCCAGGCCCTCGGCTCGCACCTGGAAGAGCTGCAGCGGCTCGGAGAGGTCGCGCAGCCGGCGAGGCCCGAGGTCGATCAGGTCGATCTCCTCGACCAGCTCGATCGTCGACGCCGCCACCAGGATCTGCCCGCCGTGCCCGGCCGACATCACCCGAGCGGCCCGGTTCAGCGTCGGGCCGAAGTAGTCACCCCCCTGCGCTTCGGCTTCACCGGACGTCAGCACCCATGCGGACGGGCAGGGCCAGCCGGCGCTGGGCGTCGATGGCGGCGTCGACCGCGGCCTGCGCCAGCTCGAACGCGGCGCACATCCCGTCGCCGGTGTGCTTGAAGACCTGGCCGCCGTGGGCCTCGATGGCGGCCCGGACCACGACATCGTGGGCCTCCAACGACGCTCGCATGGCGTCGGGATCGGCTTCCCACCGGCGCGTCGACCCCTCGATATCCGTGAAGAGGAACGTGACCGTTCCGGACGGTAGTGCGGCGGTGACCCTACCGGAGGGCATGGTCGAGTCTCGCATAGCCGGCCGGCGTCAGCTGCATCGCGAGGAGCTCCGCGCCGGGCGGACGACGCCGCGGGCCGCGCCGGCTGCCGAAGGCGTTGCTCGAGCCCTCGAGACGCTCGACCGGCTGGCGACGGTCTCACACCTGGAGCGACCGGGTCCCGAACGCGGGCCCCGACTCAGCAGAAGTGACCCCACCGGGACTCCATTCGACCACCGTATCTGGCTCTACAGAGCCAAATTAGGCGACAATCGGACGACTCTTAATCCGAGGTTCCAGGTTCGATTCCTGGCGGGGCACTTCCCGAAGGGCCGCCTGCATTGCAGGCGCTTTCGTCGTTCTGGGGGTTCAACCGCGCGGTTACGGAGTCCCAGAACGGTCGAACCGTACGGCGGCGACGCCCTCGGGCGTGACGACCGCGACGACGACGCGGCCGTCGCCGTCCACCTGCCACTCGCTGAAGCCGGGCACGCGGCAGTCGATCGTCGCCAGGTCCTGCGGTGGCGGCGCGGTCGCCTCGAGGCTTCCGTCGGCCCTATAGGTCCGCAGCTCGCCGGCGCTGTCCGGCGCTTCGCCGCCCATCAGGCGGTAGCGCCCGCCGGCGTCGACGGAGATGAGCCGGAAGCCGGACGGCGCTGGGAGCGTGGCCTCTCCGTCCGGTCCGGTGACGACGACACCCCCGGCCGCCGGGCTGGCTCGTGTACACCGCCGCTCCCCTGAGGGCGACGCCCTCGATCGCGCCGAGGACCGCGATCGTGCCGTCGAGCGCGATCCGGCCGACCTGCCCGTCGCGCCAGGCGTAGAGGCGCGAGCGCGCATCGGCGCCGAACGGATAGGTCAGCCAGGCGTAGTGCTCCTCGCCGCCGGCGAGCTGCTCCGGGTCGCCACCGGGGTCGAGCGCCTCGATTCCGCGCAGCTCGCGTTCCTGGTCGAAGAAGACCGACAGGATCCGCCGCCCGCCGAGGAACGGCGCGCCGGCGCCGGCGTGCCGAGGCAGCGTCTGCAGATGGCGCCCTGACGCGGCGTCCAGCTCGGCGAGGCCTTCCGGAACCGGGAGGTAGAGGCGGTCGCCCGTGGACAGCACCTTCGTGGACTCCGCTGCGACGGACCAGCGCTCGCGCCCGCCGGGGTCGAGCCCCTTGAGCCGGCCGTCCTCGAGGACGGCGCAGTTGCCGTCTGCGTCGCAGGCGAAGTCGGCGAGTGGACCGGCCAGCGGGGTCCGCCCGCGCGGCGAGCCGTCCTCAGCGAGATGGAGGATCGCCGATCCGTCGCCGGCGAGGTGCAGCCCGCCCCCGGGGTCCAGGCGCACGCGAACGGGCGCGCGCACGCGGCGCGTGTGCTCCGGCGCTCCCCAGGAGAACTGCGGGTGATCGACGAAGCGCGACGGGAGGCCGTGCTCCTCGTCGTCCCACGGCACCAGCGCGATCAGCTCCGCAGCGAACGCCATCACCAGCTCGGACCCCAGAACTTGGCCACCTTGACCTTCGTGGCGGGCAGCAGCGCCTCGATCGTCGTCGTCTTCACCGTGTGCTTGCCGTCCGGCGGCGGCCAGTGGCTGACGACCTCGACCTGGCCGCCGACCAGGTTGCCCGTCGCCAGCGCCACATGGCTCGCGGCCTCCTTGAAGATCACGAGATCGCCGCGCAGCGGTCGGGGCGTGCTCTTGTCGGCGGGGTCATAGGTCTGCTCGGCGCTTCCGCGCATCTCCTGCTCGAGCGTGCGCGGGAAGTCCATCACGTCCCCCGACTTCGTCATCTGCGCCTTGGCGCGCGTGTAGAAGCCCCGCATCGCGGCCTCGCTCAGCACCCCGGCACGATAGGCGGAGAACAGCACCATCTCCCAGCAGTTGAGCTTGCCGGTCTTCGGATCGGGCACGGTGCCCCCGCCCAGCATCCACTGCGTGAACTCGCTGTCGGCCGCGCCCGGGTTGTTGACGTCGGCGGGCGTCACCTTGACCCACCCCTGCGTGCCGACCGTCTTCTCGGCGGTCTCGGTCATGGCGCCGCGCGAGCGGGCGACGTCGAGCCAGCTCATCAGCATCGCGTCGTCGAGCAGGAAAGGCCCCACGACCTGCTGCAGATGCCGGAGCATCAGCCGGCACGCCAGCATCGCCTCCGCCGGCTCGATGTCGCGCATCGGGACCGGCATCGGGTTCTTCGCCATGTAGGCCTTGTACTCGTCCGTCGCCTTGATCTGGGCGTCGCTCAAGCGCGACGGCTCGTGGGCCGGATCGGACGAGCGGAAGTCCATCAGCGAGGCGCGCTGCACCGCCCTCGCCGGGCTCGCGCCGAGCATCGCCGTCACCGCCGCGTTCCCGGCGCTCGACTGCAGATCGAGCAGGCTCTGCCGCGAGAGCGACGGCCGCGCGTGCCCGCCCGCGATGAGCGGCTCCACCGGAGCCGTCGCCGTCGTCGGCGCCTCGCCACGCTGTCGCTCGAGCGCCTCTAGCTCAGTCCGCCGCGCCACGTCCTGACGCTACAGAGCCGGCCGGTGCGCAGATAGGGGCGACCGGGCAGCCTTCCGTGTAGTCGTGAAGTCCTGCGCGGCTACGCTGATGGCAGCCATGGATAGCCAGGACAAGCAACGCGTCGCCATGAACGAGGCGACCTTTCGCAAGGTCAACGAGAGCATGGAGGTCGGCCAGGACCCGTCGGGCCTGCTGGTCTTCGTCTGCGAGTGCGGCCGGCTGGGCTGCAACAAGCTGATCGAGCTCACCCGGGCGGAGTACGAGGGCGTCCGCGCGAACCCGCGCCGGTTCGCGATCCTCGACGGCCACGAGATCCTCGAAGCCGAGAAGATCGTCGAGCGGCACGACCGGTACCTCGTGGTCGAGAAGACCGGCGATCCGGCGGCGGAGGTCGTCGAGCACACCGACCCCCGCCGGCCGATCGACTAGCGCGCTACGCCGGTACGATCCGCCACGACGTGACGGGCGGTGGCGAGGGCTTCTTCGGCGAGCGCGTGGCGGCGGCCTACGACGCCCGCTCCGCCGACATGTTCGACCCGGCGGTGCTGGATCCGGCCGTCGATCTGCTGGAGGAGCTCGCCGGCGACGGGCGGGCGCTCGAGTTCGCGATCGGCACCGGCCGGATCGCGCTCCCGCTCGCCGCGCGCGGCGTGCCGGTCGCCGGCATCGACAACGCCGAGGCGATGGTCGCGAAGCTGCGCGAGAAGCCCGGTGCGGAGCGGATCGAGGCCGTCGTCGGGGACATGGCGGCGACGCGCGTAGGCGACGGGTTCTCGCTCGTCTTCCTCGTCTTCAACACGATCTTCAACCTGACCACGCAGGACGGCCAGGTGGCGTGCTTCGAGAATGCGGCCGCGCACCTGCGCGGCGGCGGGCGGTTCGTGATCGAGGCGCGCGTGCCCGAGCTCCAGCGGCTCCCGCTGGGCCAGACCGTCCTGCCGTGGCGGGCCGACCCCGGCGGCATCTCGCACTACGTCTACGACGTCGTCACGCAACGGCTGAGCGGCCAGCACCACCACTTCGTGGACGGCCGCGTCGAGTCGGACCCGACGGAGATGCGCTACGCGTGGCCGGCCGAGCTGGACCTGATGGCGCGCCTGGCCGGGCTTCGGCTCGAGGACCGCTGGGGCGGCTGGAAGCGCGAGCCGTTCACCGCGCTCAGCCCCGCGCACGTGTCCGTCTACGCGAAGTAGGCTCCGGCGATGGTTCCAGAGGCGCGGATGGAGCAGTCGCGAGATGGGCCTGGTCGCCGCCACCGAGGGCTGGTTCGCCGTCAACGTGCGCGACGCGGCCTGGGTGACGAGCACGACGTTCGGCGATGCGTGCGTGTTCGAGGGCGACGCGGCGCCGTTCGGGCAGATCGGCTACACGCTCGTCGTCCTGCACCCCGGCGAGCCGAGCGGGCTCTACCACCGGGAGCCGAACCAGGAGGACTTCCTCGTGCTGTCCGGCGAGTGCCTGCTGCTGGTCGAGGGCGAGGAGCGGCCGCTGAAGGCGTGGGACTTCGTGCACTGCCCGCCGTGGACGGAGCACATCTTCGTCGGCGCGGGTGACGGGCCGTGCACGATCTTCATGGCCGGGGCGCGCGCCGAGCCGCGCGAGGGCGTCTACGTGCACTCCGAGCTCGCGCGCCGGCACGGCGCGGGCGCGCACGAGGAGACCCCCTCCTCCAAGCTGGCGTACGCGCCGTTCGAGCGCTGGACCGCGGGCCGGCCCGCGAGCTGGGCCGGGCTGCCCTGGGAGCTCCGCTAGAAGCCTCCCGGCGGGTCGGTTAACGTTGGCCGATGAAGGGCCGCGCGCGGGCGCCTGAGCAAGAACGCAGCGACGACGAGCGGCAGAGCCCCGCGCCCGCGACTCCGCCGCACGCGATCCTCGCCCTCCAGCGCAGCGCCGGCAACGCGGCGACGCGGCGCGCGCTGGCCGGCCGCGACGGCCTGATCACGACGGCACAGCTCGCCAGCAACTGGAACCGCGCGCGCGACGAGCGCCCGTCCAGCCCGACGCAGCCGGGCACGCAGTTCCGGCTTCCGACCGCTGCGGCGATCAAGTCGATGCTGGCGGGCGGCACCGTGCCGGAGGACAAGATCCGCGCCTCGATCTCGACGGCGCTGACGCGCATGCGCAAGGAGAAGAACCCGCAGCTCAAGACCGCCGACCCGATCCCGGACATCATGGTCAAGCTCTTCCCGGGGCCGGGCGTGTTCGACGAGAAGGAGTTCGCCAAGATCGTCGACGAGGCCGACCGCAAGAAGATCTACGTCAAGGCGAGCGACGCCGAGGCGAAGCTGACCGCGGCCGACAAGGCGAAGCTGATCATCGCCATGGGCGAGGCGGCGAAGATGATCGACAAGGCGGCCGCGGACGCGAAGCTGCTCAAGCTCGTGTTCGGCAGCCGCGACGGTGACGCGAAGGCCAACTACACGAAGGCCAAGGCCGCGCTCGGCCGGCTCAAGCTCAACATCGACACGAACGTCCACACGGACTACAACCGCGACGACGAGCAGGTCGGGCTCGGCGGCTGGGCGAACTTCGCGAGCCAGATGGTGCACCTCGAGCCCGACGTCGCCGCCGCCAAGGACCCGACCGAGTCCGCGCTGACGATCCTGCACGAGTGCGCGCACCTCGCCGATCCCGCCGTGATGGACGACGGCGGCTACTACCCCGGGTCGAAGGCGAAGAGCGCGGGCTGGGAGGCGATGACCGAGGACGAGAAGGTCAACAACGCCGCGCACTACGAGGAGATCCCGCGGCGCCAGCTCAAGATCAGCGTGTACGGCAAGGACGAGGAGTTCAAGCCCGGCGTGTCGGGGAGCGGCGGCGGCGCGCTGAGCTTCCAGGAGAAGGTGCACCAGGAGGCCGGGCAGTTCCTGCGCAAGGCGTGGGACGCGGCCGTCGACGCGCACCTCGGCATCCGCAAGGTGCGCGTGGACATCGAGAAGGGCAGCAGCGCGCGCTTCAACGCCAAGAAGGCGCGGATCCTCGAGGTCTCGCGGATCTGCAAGCTGACGATCCACGACCAGACGCCGGCGCCGAGCACGGTCAACCTCAACGACGTCGTGCTGATGGAGGGCGTCGCGCGCGGCACCGCGCACATCGGCAGCCGCGCCGGCAAGCAGGCCGTGCCCGCGGCGGCCGACGCCGGCAAGACGCAGAGCGACCACGCGCAGGAGGTCGTCGCGGCCGCGGCCAAGGACTACGGCGCGCTGACCGGCAACGCGGGCGACGACAAGACGCTGCTCGACTGGATGGTCGCCAACTACCAGAAGGTCGGCCTATGACCACGGTCTTCTTCTGCGGGTCGGAGTTCCCGCTCGACGCGGAGAGCGTCGACTGCGCGAACGAGCCGGTCGACGACCTCGAGCCGCTGCGCCGCTTCACGCGCCTGCGGCGCGCTGCGGATCGTCCGCACGGATCCGCACCGGCGGCTCGAGCACGACGTCGACGACCTCGAGCCGCTGAGCGCGCTCACGACCCTCGAGGTGCTCGAGCTGTCGCGCTCGGAGATCGCCGACCTCACGCCGCTGGCGAACCTCACCAACCTGCGCGTGCTCGACCTCGCGCGCACGAACGTGGCCGACCTGTCGCCGCTGCGCGGGCTGACCGCGCTCGAGGAGCTCGACGTGGCCTGGACGCAGGTGCGCGACCTCGGCCCGCTCGCCGGGCTCGAGCGCCTCGAGGCGCTCGACGTCTCCGGGACGCAGGTCACCGACCTCGGCCCGCTGGCCGGCCTCACGCGCCTGCGCAGCCTCGCCTACCGCAACACGCCGGTCACCGACCTCAGCCCGCTCGCCGGCCTGCCGGTGCTCACGGACGCCGCGACGCTCGACCTCACCGGCACCGCCGTCGGCACGCTGGCCGGGCTCGAGAGCGCCGCCGCCCTGCGCGAGCTGACGCTGATCGGCACGCCGGTGAGCGACCTCGGGCCGCTGCGCGCCCGCCACGAGCTGCGCCGGCTGGCGCTCGACGGCACGAACGTCGAGGACCTCTCTCCGCTCGCCGGGCTCAGCGCGCTCGAGGAGCTGAGCTTGGCCGGCGCGCCGGTGGTCGACGTCGCGCCGCTCGCCGGCGCCCAGGCACTGCAGCGCCTGGACCTCGAGAGCACCCGCGTGACCGACCTGAGCCCGCTCGCCGGCCTGTCCGCGCTCGCCGAGCTCTCGGTCAGCGAGACGCCGGTCGCCGACGCCGCGCCGCTCGAGAACCTGCCGCTGCGCAGCCTGCGGCTCGCCGGCACCAACGTCGCCGCGCTGCCGCGGCTCCCGCAGCTCGAGGGCCTCGTCGCGTCCGGCACCCCGGTCGCCGACCTCGCTCCGCTCGCCGAGGCCGGGCAGCTCCTGTCCCTCAACGTCGAGGACACGGCGATCGGGGACGTCGCGCCGCTCGCCGGCCTCGAAGGCCTGACCGACCTGTGGCTCGGCGGCACCGCCGTCGCCGACCTCTCCCCGCTCGCCAACCTGCAGCACCTGCAGCGGCTCAACCTCGACCGGACCGCGGTCACCGACCTCTCGCCGCTGCGCAACCTGGAGTCGCTCGTGTTCGTGAGCGTGGCGCTCACCGAGGTCAGCGACGAGGCGGTCAGCGCCCTCGAGCGGGCGCTGCCCGGCGTCATGGTCGCACGCTGACGAAGACCTCCGCCCGCACGGCGCTGCGGAAGCGTCGCAGGCGCACCCCGCCGACCCGCGCCACGGGCCGCAGCCGCGGATGCGCGCGCACCGCGGCCCGCCACTCGCGCGTCCGCACGCGCACGGTCCGGCTCCACGGCGCCTGCGACACGTAGCGCCGCCGCACGGGCGTCACCAGCACGACGCGCCGGCCCGCGGGCAGCCGGTCGAGCACCGGATCCAGCCGCCGCCAGGCTTGCCCGCGCCGCAGTCGCGCCAGGCCGTCGCGCCAGTCGGTCAGCCGCGGGTCGCCGACCGGCCCGAGCGGCGTCAGGTAGCGCACGCCGCGCGGCAGGTAGCGGTGCAGCACCGGCACCTGCTCGGGTTGGGTGGAGACGACGAGGTCGCCCGGGCGCAGTGACGGCTCGACCACCGCCGCGATCCGGCGCGCGTTGCTCTTGGCCTCCGGCGCGCCGCCGACCGCCCAGATCGCCGCGACCACGACGAGCGCGGCCGCGGTCGCCGGCGTCCCGCCGCGCGCCAGCACCGCCGCGCCCGCGAGCACGAACGGGCCGAACAGCACCGCGGCGTAGCGCGGCGACCAGGACGGCTCGACCTGCGACCACAGCCACGCCAGCGCGACGCCCGCCAGCGCGACGATCGCGAGCACCCGCGCCGCGTCGCCGGCGGGCCGGTGCCGCCACGCCAGCGCCACCGCCGCGCAGAGCAGCGGCGCCGCGACGTAGCCGAACAGCCCGCCCGGCACCGCGAGCGCCCAGTACAGCGGCGGCCGCGAAGCCCACGGCGACCCGGTGTGCGCGGCCTGGAACAGCAGGCTCGGCACCCACGGCGCGTACGCGACCGCCAGGCCGGCGGCGAGCAGCAGCCCGTCGCGCCCGGCCACGCGCCCGTCGCGCCAGAGCGCGAGCCACGCCGCCGCCATCGCGGCGACCAGGAAGACCGCCCAGCTGTGCGTGTAGAGCAGCAGCGCCAGCCACAGGCCGAGCAGCGCCACGTGCCGTCGCCGCCCGCGCAGGAACGCGAGCACGAAGCTGCCGCCGGCCAGCAGCGACAGCACGGCGACGAGCGAGTACATCCGCGTCTCCTGCGCGTACGCGGTCAGGAACGGGCAGCCCGCCGCGCAGGCCGCGGCGAGCGCGCCCGCCCGGCGCCCGCCGGCCGCCGTGCCCGCCCACCACGCGACCGGGACCGCCAGCAGCGCGAAGCCGAGCGAGAGCAGCCGCGTCGCCGCCTCGCCCGTGCCCGCGACCTCGATCCAGGCGTGCAGCAGCAGGTAGTACAGCGGCGGCGACCCGTCCAGCCGCAGCACGCCCGGGATCGCGCCGGCCGGGTGCGTCGCGATCCCGACCGAGATCGCCTCGTCGATCCAGTAGCCGGCGTCCAGCGCGCCGGTCCGCAGCAGCAGCGACGCCGCCGTCAGCCCGGCGAGCGCGAGCGCGATCCGCATGGCGGCAGCGTCGCGCCCGCAGGCGCGCGTGGCGCGGCGCCGTAACCCGGCGCAACAGCCCCTAACTCAGGCGGCGAGCAGCGCCACGTCGAGCGGCTCCGGCCGCCCGATGTGGAAGCCCTGCGCGTAGTCGACGCCCTGCGCGCGCAGGAACTCGACCAGCTCGGCGTTCGCCGCGAACTCGGCCACGGTCTCCTTGCCGAGCCCTTGCGCGATGTCGACCACGGCGCGGATCACGAGCTGGTCGGTGCGGTTGGAGAGGCAGTTGGAGACGAACTCGCCGTCGATCTTGAGGTAGTCGAACGGCAGGTGCTTGAGGTAGTAGAACGACCCGAAGCCGGCGCCGAAGTCGTCGAGCGCGAAGCGGCAGCCGATCGCCCGCAGCCGCTCGGCGAACTCGCGCGCGTGGTGGATGTTCGCCACCGCCGCGGTCTCGGTCACCTCGAAGGTCAGGCGCCCGGGCTGCGCGCCGGTACGGCTGATCTCGTCCTCGAGCTCGCCCAGCAGCCGGTCGTCGCCGAGCGTGCGGCCGGAGAGGTTCACGGTCAGCCGCAGCGCCGGGTTGCCCGCGATCAGGCCGATCGCCTTGCGCGCGACCCAGCGGTCGATGTCCTGGACGAGGTCGAAGCGCTCGGCCACCTGCAGGAACGCGCCGGGCGGGATCAGGTCGCCGTCGTCGTCGAGCATGCGCACGAGCAGCTCGTGCTGGGCGATCTTGTCGCTGCGCAGGTCGAGGATCGGCTGCGCGTGCAGCACGAAGCGGTCGTCCTCGAGCGCGTCGCGGATCCGCTCGACCCAGCGCATGCGCTGCTGCACGCGCGGCGGGTCGTGGCGCGAGGAGCTGAACACCGAGTGCCCGTCGCGGCCGCGCTCCTTGGCCTCGTACATGGCGAGGTCGGCGTTGACGAGGATCTCCTCGCCGGTCGTGCCGTCGCCTTCGAACAGCGCCACGCCGACGCTCACGGTCACGCGCCGCGGGCGGCGCCCGCCGGCGACCTGCGCGCGCTCGCGGGCCGCGCGCACGAGCTTGAGCGCGACCGCCTCGGCCTCGGCGACGCCGCCCGCCGGCAGCAGCACCGCGAACTCGTCGCCGCTGAGCCGGGCGACGATGTCGCTCTCGCGCAGCTCGGACTTGAGCAGCCCGGCGACGGCGACGAGCAGCTCGTCGCCCGCGTTGTGGCCGAGCGTGTCGTTGACCAGCTTGAAGTCGTCGAGGTCGAGCACCAGCAGCGCGCCCTGCGAGCCGTAGCGGCCCGTCTCGGCGACGTGGCGCTCGAGCTCCTGCTCGAAGCGGCGGCGGTTGAAGAGGCCGGTCAGCGGGTCGTGGTCGACCAGGTGCTGGAGGCGCTCCTCGAAGCGGCGGCGGTCCGTGATGTCCTGGATCTGGCCGAGGATGTGGCTCGGCTCGCCGTCGGCGTCGCGCACGAGCGTCGCGTGCACGGAGACCCAGACCGAGTGGCCCTTGGCGTGCAGGTAGCGCTTCTCGGTGCGGTGGATGTCGGTGCGGCCCGCGATCAGGTCGGCGCGGCCGGCGGCGTCGGCGGCCGCGTCGTCGGGGTGCGTGACGTCCTCCACGCGCGTGCCGACGAGCTGCTCCGGCGTGTAGCCGGTGATCGAGCAGAGCGCGTCGTTGACGCGCAGGAAGCGGCCGCCGGGGTCGACGACGCCCATGCCGATCGGCGCCTGCTCGAACGCGGTGCGCAGCATCTCCTCGGCGTGCTTGCGGCCGCGCTCGGCCTCGACCAGCGGCGAGATCTCCTGCGAGAGCACCATCGCGCCCTCGATCGCGCCGTCGCCGTCGCGCACCGGCGCCAGGTGGCACCAGTAGTGCGTGCCGTTGCGGCCCGGGAACTCGAACGACTGCTCGTGGCCGGCGAGCGCGGCGCGGTAGCGCGGCATCAGGTCGGCGGCGCGCGTCGGGAGCACCTCCGCGAGCGTGCGGCCGAGCACGTCGCCTTCGAGCCCGGCGATGCCGAGCGCCTCGCCGGCGGCGAACGTGAAGCGCAGATCGTGGTCGAACACGACCACCGACGAGCGCGGCAGGTTGTCGACCAGCGTGCGGTAGCGGGACTCGCTGCTGGCCAGCGCGTCGGCCATCCGGTTGCGGTCGGTGACGTCGCGCGCCACGGCGTAGACGCGCTCGTCGGCGGCGACGACGCGGGCGGTCCACTCGACGTCGCGCCAGCCGCCCGACCGCGTGGCCAGCCGGTGCACGCAGCCGTCGAGGCGGCCGCTCATCAGCCCGCCGAGGTCGCGCGCGCCGCGGGCGCGGTCGCGCGGGTGCAGGAAGTCGACGAGCGGCTGCGAGCGCAGCTCCTCGGGCGTCCAGCCGAGCGCCGCGCTCCACGCGTCGTTGACGCGCTGCAGGCGGCCGTCGGGGCCGAGCGTGCAGAGCATGTCCGGCGCGAGGTCGAAGAAGCGGCTGCTCTCCTCCTCGAGCCGGCGCATCTCGGTCTCGTCGCGCGAGATGCCGATGACGCCGGCGGTGTGGCCGCGGCGGTCGCGGTACGGGACCTTGACGGTCGAGAGCGTGCGCTCGACGCCCGCGAGCATCCCGGTGCGCCAGTGCCGGCGCGGCTCGCCGGCCGCCATGACCGCGACGTCGCGGGCGCGCCAGGCCTCGGCGGTCTCGCGGTCGACGAGCTCGAAGTCGGTTGCGCCGAGGACCGCGTCGCGCGGGCGGTCGACGAGCTTGGTCATCGCGTCGTTGACGAGCAGGTAGCGCCCGTCGAGGTCCTTGACGTAGACGGCGTCGCTGGTCCCCTCGACGATCATCTGCAGCAGCCCGTCGCCCTCTTCGGCGCGGCGCGTGGCGCGCCAGGCGACGACGGCGGCGACGGCGAGCAGCGCCCAGAGGACGGCGCCGACCCAGTGGCGCAGCAGCGCGAGCTGGATCGCGAACGCGGCGACGAGGGCGGCGACGCCGAGCGCGCCGCGGCCGATGCGGCGCGGCTTGTCGCCGGGGCGCACGTCGGCGGCGACCTCGCGGACCATCCGCTCGACGTCGCGGCGCTCGCCGGTGCGGCGGCGGTCGATCGCGTTGCGGACCGCGCGCATCAGCGCGCCGCCGGTCTCGGAGCCCTTGACGAGGAAGTCCTGGGCGCCGGCGCGGATCACGCGGCCCGGCAGCTCCTCGTCGTTGTGGCCGGTGAGCACCACCACGGGCAGGTGCGGCACGGCGCTCAGCAGCCGCTCGACGCCGGAGGTGCCGCTCGCGTCGGGCAGCTCGAGGTCGAGCAGCACGCAGTCCGGGTCGTCGGTGTCGGCGAGGTGCCGCAGCGCGGCGTCCAGGCTCGCGAAGTGCTCGAGCTCCGGCGGCACCGGCTCAGCCGCCAGCAGCGCTCCGACGAGCGCGGCGTAGCCGTCCGAGTCCTCGACGAGGACTAGGCGCAGGGGTCTGGTCGTGGCGGGCACGGTCTCCCTGGTGATCGGCGGGCCGCGCTGCGACTGGACTCGTTAGCCTGCTCGGCCATGCTGGCCAGCGTGGACGGGGTCATCAGCCCCGCGGAGGACGCCCGGATCCCGATCACCGACGAGGGGTTCACGCGCGGTGACGGCGCGTTCGAGGTGATGCGGCTCTACGACGGCGTCCCGTTCGGGCTCGAGGCGCACCTCGGGCGGATGGCGCACACGTGCGCGGGCCTGCGGCTCGAGCTCGACGAGGCGGCCGTGCGCGGCGAGCTGGCGGCGCTGCTGGCCGCCGCCGGGCCGGTGTCGGCGCTCGTGCGGGTGATCCTCTCGCGCGGCGGGCGCCGCGTGATGACGATCGAGGACCTGCCGGCGCGGCCCGAGTCGGCCCGGGTCGGCACGGTGACCTACGCGCCGACGCGCGTGCTCGACGGGCTGAAGACGCTCTCCTACGCGGCGAACATGCTCGCCGGGCGGCTGGCGCGCGAGGGCGGGTTCGACGAGGCGCTGCTCGTGACGCCGCACGGCCGCGTGCTCGAGGGCCCGACGTGGTCGTTCTTCTGGGTCGCCGGCGGCGAGCTGCTGACGCCGCCGCTGGAGGACCGCATCCTGCCCTCGATCACCCGTGCGCTGGTGATCGAGGAGACCGGCGCGCGCGAGGCGATCTGCACGCAGGAGGACCTCGCGCTGGCCGAGGAGGCGTTCATCGCGTCGACCACGCGCGAGGTGCTGGCGATCGCGGCGATCGACGAGCTCGCGCTGCGCCACGTTCCCGGCCCGGTGACGAACGACGCCGCCGAGCGGGTGCGCGCGCGGATCGCGCGCGATCTGGCTTGAAGGTCCTCACGGTCATCGGGAACCGGCCGCAGTTCGTGAAGGCGGCGGCGGTCTCCGATCGCCTGCGCGCGGTCGCCGACGAGGTGCTCGTCCACACCGGCCAGCACTACGACGACTCGCTGTCGCGCGTGTTCTTCGACGAGCTCGGGCTGCCGCGGCCCGGACCACCAGCTCGATCTCGGCGGCGGCACGAACACGAGCCAGACGGCGCGCATGCTGGCTGCGCTGGAGCCGCTGCTGGCCGCCGGCCGGCCCGACGCGGTGCTCGTCTACGGCGACACGAACTCGACGCTGGCGGGCGCGGTCGCGGGCGCCCAGGCCGGTGTGCCGGTGGCGCACGTCGAGGCCGGGATGCGCTCCTACGACCGCACGATGCCGGAGGAGCTCAACCGCGTGCTGACCGATCACGCGGCGTCGCTGCTGCTGTGCTCGTCGGAGCGGGCGGCGGCCACGCTGCGCGCCGAGCGCGTCGCCGGCGAGGTCGTCGTGGTGGGCGACGTGATGGTCGACGTGGCGCAGCTCGTCGCCCCGCGGGCGCGGGCGCTGACGGCGCCGCTCGAGGCGGCCGGGGTCGAGGCCGGCGACGTACCTGCTGGCGACGGCGCACCGGGCGGGCAACGTGGACGATCCGGCGCGGCTGCGCGCAGCTCGTGGACGCTGCTGCTGGCGCTGCCCGGCCCGGTCGTGCTGCCGCTGCACCCGCGCACGCGCGCGCGCCTGCAGGCCGCGGACCTGCTCGACCGGCTGGCCGCCGGCGTGCGGCTGACGGAGCCGCTCGGCCTGGTCGACTTCACCGCGCTGCTGCTGCACGCGCGCGCGGTCCTGACCGACTCCGGCGGCGTCCAGAAGGAGGCGTACCTGGCGGGCGTGCCGTGCGTGACGCTGCGGGCGACGACGGAGTGGACGGAGACGGTCGACGCGGGCTGGAACGTGCTGGTGGATCTCGACGCGGACGCCGCCGCGGCGGCGCTCGAGCGGCCGCTGCCGGCCGACCGGCCGCCGCTCTACGGGGACGGCCGGGCGGGCGAGCGCGTCGTCGAGGCGATTGCGAGGATGGCGAGATGAATCAGGTACACGAGACCGCGCAGGTCGCGGAGGACGTCGAGCTGGGGCCGTTCGCCGTCGTCGGCGAGGGCGTGCTGATCGGCGAGGGCACGCGGCTGGGCTCGCACGTCGTCGTGCATGCCGGCACGGTCGTCGGGCCCGGCTGCGTGGTCCAGGACCACGCCGTGCTCGGCAAGCCGCCGAAGCTCGCCCGCCACTCGACGGCCTCGCGCGCCGCGCCCGAGCCGCTCGTGCTCGAGGACGGGCGCCGTCGTCTGCTGCGCGGCGATCGTGTTCGCCGGGGCGCACCTCGGCCAGGGCGTGATCGTCGGCGACCAGGCGTTCGTGCGCGAGCGCGCGACCGTCGGCGCCGGCTCGGTCGTCGGGCGCGGGAGCGCGGTCGACAACGACGTCGTGATCGGCGACCGGGTGCGGATCCAGACCGACGTCTACGTGACCGCGTCGTCGATCGTCGAGGACGACGTGTTCGTCGGCCCGGGCGTGCTGATGACCAACGACTCGACGATGGCGCGCCACGACGAGCGCTACGACGTGATCGGGCCGCGGCTGCGGCGCGCCTGCCGGATCGGCGGCGCGGTCGTGCTGACGCCGGGCGTCGAGGTCGGCGAGGAGGCGTTCGTCGCCGCGGGCGCGGTGGTCACCAAGGACGTGCCCGCGGGCGTCGTGGTCATGGGCGTGCCGGCGCGCGCGCTGCGCGAGGTGCCGGACGCCGACCGGCTCGAGCACTGGCGCTGATGGCCGTTCTGCGTGCGACCATGAGGGCCATGTCCACCGAGCCTCCCCGTGATCCAGGCGGCATGACGTCGGGCGACCCGCTCGGCGGGACCGCTCCGCCCGAGGCGCCGCAGCGCTCCCCCGGCTACACGACGCCGCCGCCGCCCGGAGCGGGCGGCCCGGTCGCGCAGACGGCGCCGGGCGAGCTGTACGGCCAGCACGTGCTGTCGGGCTGGTGGCGCCGCGCGGGCGCGCAGGTCATCGACGGCCTGATCATCGGCATCGGCGGCTTCCTGCTGCTGGTCGCGATCACCGCGCCGTTCTCGATCGGCTTCTTCGCGAGCAACGACGTCGGCGTCATCTCGATCTTCGTCGGCCTGGTGCTGGGCGTGATCTGCTGGTCGATCGTCGCGCTGCTCTACGCGCCGGGGATGATGGCGCGGACGAACGGGAAGACGCTCGGGCGGATGGCGACCGGGATCCGTGTCGTGCGGGCCAGCGGGGAGCCGATCTCGTTCGGCTTCGCGGTGCTGCGCGAGGTCGTCGTCAAGGGCCTGCTGTTCGGGATCCTCAGCAGCCTCGACCGGCGGCCTGGCGTACCTGGTCGACTACCTGTGGCCGCTGTGGGACGAGGAGAACCGGGCGCTGCACGACTTCATCGTCGACACCCGGACGATCCTCGACTAGACCGGCGCGGCCGCCCGGGCCGCCGCCGTCGCGCGGCCCGACTCCGTCCAGATGACCTGCTCGCGGCCGGGCCCGACGCTGATCAGCGAGATCGGGACGCCGACGAACTCGGCCACGAACGCGAGGTAGTCGCGTGCCGCCTGCGGCAGCTCGCGCTCGTCGCGGACGTCGCCGATGTCCTCGTCCCAGCCCGGGAGCTGCTCGTAGTCGCCGGACGTCTGGTGCATCACGGTCTGGTGGTACGGGTACTGGTCGAAGCTCGCCTCCTCGGCGCCGCGGTAGCGCGTGCAGACGTTCAGCGGGCCGAGGCCGCTGAGCACGTCGAGCTTCGTGATCGCGAGGTGGTCGAGGCCGTTGATGCGGGCCGCGTAGCGCAGCGCGACGAGGTCGATCCAGCCGACGCGGCGGGCGCGCCCGGTCGTCGTGCCGTACTCGCCGCCGACCTCGCGCATCGCGACGCCGAGCTCGTCGTCGAGCTCGGTCGGGAACGGGCCGGAGCCGACGCGCGTGGCGTAGGCCTTGGCGACGCCCCAGACCTCGTCGAGGTCCTTCGGGCCGACGCCGGCGCCGGCGCACGCGCTGCCGGCGACGACGTTCGAGCGACGTCACGAACGGATACGTGCCGTGGTCGATGTCCAGCAGCGTGCCCTGCGCGCCCTCGAAGATGACGGTGCCGCCCTGGTCGAGCGCGTCCCACGTCAGCCGCGACGTGTCGGCGATGTACTGCTCGATCCGGTGGCCGTACGTCAGGTAGTCCTCGGTCATCGACTGCAGGTCGAGCTCGGGCGCCTTGGCGTACGGGCGCAGCGACAGCCGCTTCGGGTCCATCGCCGCGGCGATCTTCTTCTTCAGGATCTTCTCGTCGAGCAGGTCCTGCACGCGAATGCCGAGCCGCGCCGCCTTGTCGGCGTAGCAGGGGCCGATGCCGCGGCGCGTGGTGCCGATCTGCAGCCGCCCGAGCTTCGCCTCGCCGGCGTGGTCGAGGAGCATGTGGTACGGCATGATCAGGTGCGCGTTGGCGCTGATCCGCAGGCCGGAGACGTCGACGCCCTTGGCGCGCAGGTCGTCGAGCTCGCCGGTCAGGACCTTCGGGTCGATCACGACGCCGTTGCCGATCGCGCAGATGCGGCCCGGGTACAGGATCCCGGACGGGATCAGGTGGAACTTCCACGCGACGCCCTCGCGGACGATCGTGTGCCCGGCGTTGTTGCCGCCCTGGAAGCGGATCACCAGGTCCGCGTGCTCCGCGAACAGGTCGGTGATCTTGCCCTTGCCCTCGTCGCCCCACTGGGCGCCCACGATCACGATGCCGGCCATAGCGGCTGTTCAGTCTAGGGGGCGCCCGTAGGCGGACGGCCGCGCCGCTTCCCAGTCGGCGTCCTCGTCGTGGCGCTCGACCACGGTGTACGCCTGCGGGATCCGCTGGTCGCTGCCGTCCATGCGCAGCGGGAGCCCGCACATCTCCGACAGCCGGGACACGGTGCGCTCGCCGATCTGCTTCTCGAGCGCCTCCTTGTCCAGGTTCGTGGTCAGCACCATCGCCCGCCCGTCCTCGTAGCGGGTGTTGACGATCGTGTAGAGCTGCTCCAGCACCCACGGCGACGTCTGCTCGGCCCCGACGTCGTCGATGTGCAGCAGGTCGACGGAGCACAGGCGGTCGATCAGCTCGGTCAGCGAGAACTCCGCGTCGTCGTCGTAGGAGTCGCGCAGCAGGCCGAGCAGGCGCGGCAGCGAGTAGATCGCGACCGTGCGGTCGGCCTCCATCGCGGCCTTGGACACGAGCATCGCCAGCGTCGTCTTGCCGGTCCCGACGTCGCCCATGAACCAGATGCCCTCGCCCTTGTCGAGGCGGTCGCCGATCGCGTGCACGTAGCGTGCGGACCTCGCGGATCACCGCGTGGTTGGTGCGGGCGATCGAGACGATCGGCTCGCGGTCGAACGACACGCCGCGGAACTTGTGCGGCAGCCGCCCGGCGACCGCGGCGGCGCGCTTGCGGGCCATCTTCGAGGGGCGGCAGCGAGCACGGCCGCGCGCGCGCGGTTCTCCTCGTCCCAGAGGAAGCCGGAGCCGTCGCAGCGGTTGTCGGAGCAGGCCGCCATCAGTACCCGTCGTCCCCGGCGTACGACATGAAGCGCGGGAACTCCTTCTGGAACGCCAGCTCGACCGTCCCGAGCCCGCCGTTGCGGTGCTTGGAGATGATCAGGTCGGCGATGCCCTCGCGCTCGGACTCCTTGTCGTAGTACTCGTCGCGGTAGATGAACATCACGAGGTCGGCGTCCTGCTCGATCGCGCCCGACTCGCGCAGGTCCGACAGCACGGGGCGCTTGTCCGTGCGCTGCTCGACGCCGCGGTTGAGCTGGCTGAGCGCGATCACCGGCACCTCGAGCTCGCGCGCCAGCGTCTTCAGGCCGCGCGAGATCTGGCCGATCTGCTCGACGCGGTTCTCGATCCCGCCGTGCGCGCGCATCAGCTGCAGGTAGTCGATCAGGATCAGCCCGAGCCCGTCGGCGTGCTGCTGCGCCAGCCGGCGCGCCTTCGCGCGCACGTCGAGCACGCTCAGGTCGCGACGAGTCGTCGACGTACAGCGGCGACTCGGCGAGCCGGTTCGAGGCCTGCAGGATCTTGCCCCAGCGCGACCCGGGCACGCGGCCCTTGCGCAGGTCGTCGCCCTTGATCGACGCCTGCGAGGCGATGAACCGCTGGGCGAGCTCGCCCTCGGACATCTCGAGCGAGAACAGCGCCACGGCCTTCTTCGCTTCCAGCGCCGCGTTCTCGGCGAAGTTCGCCATCAGCGCCGACTTCCCCATCGAGGGGCGGGCGGCGAGGATGATCAGGTTGCCGGGCTGGAAGCCGCCGGTGATCGTGTCGAGGTCCTCGAAGCCGGACGACGTGCCGGTGATCGCCTTGCCCTCGCGCGAGAGCCGCTCGAGCTTGTCCAGCTCGGAGGACAGCAGGTCGTGGATCGCGCGGAAGTCCTTGCGGCTGTCCTCGTGCGCGACCTCGAGGATCGCGCGCTCGGCGAGGTCGACCAGCTCGCGCGGCGGCGCCTCGTGGCTGTGCACGCGCGACTGGATCTCGTACGACGCGCGCAGCAGCCGCCGCAGCATCGCGTTGTCGCGGACGATCTTCGCGTACTGGCGGACGTTGCCGACCGGCGGGGACCGAGCCGGCGAGCAGGTCGACCGCCGCGCGGCCGCCCACGGACTCGAGGTCGCCCGCCTGCTTGAGGTGCTCGACGAGCGTCAGCGCGTCGACCGGCTCCCCGACCGTGTGCAGGTCGAGCATCGCCCGGAAGATCCGCCCGTGCGACTCGCGGTAGAAGTCCTCGGGCTGCAGGCGCTCGTCGATGATCAGGGCCGGCAGCGCCGTGTCCGACAGCAGCACCGCGCCGAGCACCGACTGCTCGGCCTCGAGGTTCTGCGGCGGCGTGGCCGCGCCCGCGAAGCCACCCCCGCCCCCGTTGTCGAAGGGCGCGTTGTGGCCGTTGGTGCGATCGGGGGCGGTCATGGGCCGACCTACTCTAGGTCGGCCTCCGGACCGCCCCGACGCGATTCACCGACGTGCCCGCTCGCTCCGCAGATTTGTCACGAAGGCTTGGCAGGACCGGCGAACAGCGGGCTTGTGGGAACGGTCGCCGGTCCGGCCGCGGCGGCGGGCCGCGGCCGTCGTGGGGTTGCTCGTGGTCGCATAGCGACCGGAATCGACCCCAACGGATTGCTGTGGCAGTTAGGTGTCGCTATCCGACACCAAACCGCCACAGCGGCCTCGCGAGCGGGGCTACTTCTGCTCGACGACCATCGTCTTGACGGTCGCGGTGACGCCGGCCTCGATCTCGACGACGACCATGCGGGTGCCGACGGTCTTGATCGGCTCGTCGAGCTGGACGTTGCGGCGGTCGATGCGGAGGTTGCGTGCCTCCTGGATCGCGTCGGCGATGTCCTGTGCCGTGACGGCGCCGAAGAGGCGGCCGTCCTCGCCCGCCTGGTGCGGGATCGTGAGCACGGTGCGGTTGAGCAGCTCCGCGGACTCCTGGGCCTTGGCGGCGGCGTCGGCGACCGCGCGGTCGGCGGCCTCGCGGCGCTTCGTCGCGGCGGCGATCGATCCCTTGGTGGCCGGCTCGGCCAGCTTGCGCGGGATCAGGAAGTTCCGCAGGTAGCCCTTGCTGACGTCGACGACCGTGCCGCGCTCGCCGAGGGTGTCCACGTCCTGGAGGAGGATGGCCTGGGGCATCGTGCTCGCCTACCGGTCGCGGTCGCGATCGCCGCGGTCGCCGCGATCGCGCGGGCCGCGCTCGTCACGGGACTCGCGGGTGTCGCCGACGTACGGCAGCAGCGCGAGCTCGCGGGCGCGCTTCACCGCGGTCGCGATCTGGTTCTGATGCCGGCGGCACGCGCCCGTGATGCGGCGCGAGCGGATCTTGCCGCGGTCCGAGATGAACTTGCGGAGCGCGGTGATGTCCTTGTAGTCGACGAACTCGACCTTGTCGCGGCAGTACTGGCAGGACTTGCGGCGCCCGCTGCCAGGACCGCCCTTGCGATCTCGCCGGCGCGTCGGCCGGCTGCGCTGCTTCGCCACGTTCGAAAACCTCTCTTGGCTACCAAGTCTCGTTCCGCGCGCCGAGAGGGCGCGCCGCACCGCGCCGCGAAACCGCGGCGCGGCAGAACAGGGTAGCGGAGGTCGCCTAGAAGGGGATGTCGTCGTCGCCCTGCGGCGCGTTCCCGCCGCCCGCGGGGGTTCCCGCCGGCTGGAAGTCGCGCGTGTCCGCGGGCACGTCCGAGCGCGGCGAGAAGCCGCCGTTGCCGCCGCCGCCCGCGTCGTCGCGGCCGCCCAGGAACTGGACGGAGTCGGCCACGATCTCGACCGACTGGCGCTTGTTGCCGTCCTGGTCCTGCCACTCGCGCCACTCGAGGCGGCCGTCGATCGCGACCGGGCGGCCCTTGGCCAGGAAGCGCGCGCAGTTCTCGCCCTGGGCGCCCCAGACCGTCACGTCGAAGTAGTTCGGCTTGTCGACCCACTCGCCGGTCGACTGGTCCTTGCGGCGCGTGTTGCTGGCGATGCGCAGGGAGCAGACCGACATGCCGCTCCCCGTGGAGCGGAGCTCGGGATCGCGCGTGAGGTTGCCGGTGAGCACGACCCGGTTGATGTTGGTGGCGGCCACGGAGGGGCTCCTTTCACTTCCAATGACTTCTCTGAAACTCGGATGCCGAGTCTAGGGCCGGGTCCGGCGAAACCGGGCAAGCGGCCGCATGTTGCGACGAAACCTTGACAGCGGCGGCACGCGCCGACGCAGAGTTGTGACGCCCGGCGGGCGCTACTCGGCGGCGGGCGCCGGAGCGGCAGCGGCAGCGGCCGCGGGGGGCGCGGGCGCCGGGGCAGCGGGCTCGGCGTCAGGCGCCGCCACGGCGGCGGCTCCGACGGCGGCCGGCCGGAGGTCCGGCGGGGCCGGGGTCCCGGGGCGCAGCTTGATGATCCGGAAGCGCAGGATGCCGTCCGTGATCTTGAGGTTGTGGTGAGCTGCTCCAGCAGCGCGGTCGCGCCGCGGAACTGCAGCAGGTGGTACTCGGCCTCGCTCTGCTTGTGCACCTCGTAGACCGTGGGCCGCAGACCCCAGTCGTGCCGCCCGACGATCTCGCCGTTGCGGTCGACCGCGTCCTCGACGTTCGCGAGGATGGTGTCCCGGCGCTCCTGCTCGATCGTGGGATCGAGGAGCAGGACCAGGTCGTAGATCGGGGCTTCAGTGGCCATGCGGCGGCGCATGGTAGCAGTGAGACTGCTCAGGCCTTCGCCTTGATGTCGGCGATCTGCTCGTCGATCCAGTCGCCCGGATCGCGCGACGTCACGATCTGCTTGAGCCCCGCCGCCCGCCGCGCGCGCCCCTCGGCCGACATCGTCAGCGCCGCGAAGATCGCGTCGGCCAGCTCCTGCACGTCGAACGGGTTGACCGAGAGCGCGAACTCGCCCAGCTCCTCGTGCGCGCCCGTGTTCTCGCTCAGGATCGACACGCCGTCGCGCGCGTTGACCAGCGGTCCCTCCTTGGCGACGAGGTTCATGCCGTCGAACATCGCGTTGACCATCATCACGTCGTAGTGCTTGTAGGAGGCGACCGCCTCGTCGAGGTCGTCGCGCAGCTTGAGGTCGATCGGCATCCAGTCCGGCGTCCCGTGCCGGTGGTTGACGACCGCGACCAGCGCCTCGATCCGCTCCAGGTACTCGGCGTACTCGGGCACGTCCGTCCGCGACGGCATCAGCTGCGCCGTGAACGTGATCCGCTCGGCGAACTCGGGGTGCTGCTCGAGGAAGATGTCGAACGCCGTGAACCCGCGCAGCACGTTCTTGGAGAGGTCGGCGCGGTCGACGCGCAGGATCGAGAACTCGCGCCGGCGCCGCAGCACGCGCTCCTCGAACTCCTTCACCCGCGGGCGCTTGCGCCAGCGCCTGGGTCGACTCGTAGTCGATCGGCAGCGGATAGGCGCGCACCCAGACCTCGCGGTCGTCGAGCCGCACCACGCCGCGCTCCATGTCGACGTCGAAGTCGAACAGGTCGCGGCAGCACTGGAGGAAGTTGCGCCGGTAGGAGCGCGTGTGGAAGCCGATGATGTCGTTGGCCAGCACCCCGCGGTAGATCGCCTCGCGGATGTCCGACGGCAGCACGCGCCAGGAGTCCGACTGCGTCCACGGGATGTGCACGAAGTGGTGCAGGAACGCGTCCGGCCGCGCCTCGCGCACCATGGCCGGCAGCGTGTAGAGGTGGTAGTCGTGGACCATCACGACCGGCTCCTCCTGGCCGTCGATCTCCTCGAGCACGGCGTTGGCCAGGTCCGCGGTTGACCGTGTTGTAGCCGAACTCGAACGCCTCGACCTCGTGGCGGCGGATGTCCGGCGCGTTGCTCAGGTCCCACAGGTAGTGCTGGATGAACCAGAGCATCGGGTTGGCGAAGATGTTGTAGAAGCGGTCGTAGGCCGTCGGGTCGGAGGCCACGAAGCGCACGTGGTAGGTCCCGCCGTCGGGCGCCTCGACCTCGAACGGCCGCCCGCCGTGCTCCTCGGACTGCGCGACGTCCCCGTCGGTCATCGCCGACGCGATCCAGATCGCGTCGCGGTGCGAGGCCAGGCCGGTGAGCGCGGTGACGAGCCCGCCGGCGCCGCGCTTGATGCTCCCGTCGTCCTGGTAGGTCACCGGCCCGCGGTTGGACACCAGCACCAGCGGAGCGCGGTCAGGCATCAGGACACCTCGTGGAAGATCTTCAGGTAGTCGCGCAGGTAGCGCGGCGTGAGGAAGTTCGCGCGGACGTGCTCCTTGCCGCGTGCGCCCGAGCGACTTGCCGAGCGCCGGGTCGCGCAGGATCTCGAGCGTGCGCGCCGCGCACTCCTCGACGGTGTCGACGAGGTAGCCCGACTCGCCGTCGGAGACCTGCAGCGGGATCCCGCCGACGTTGCCGCCGATGAACGGCCGGCCCTTCCAGAGCGCCTCGGAGACGGTCAGGCCGAAGCCCTCGCGCGTCGACTTCTGGATCACGACGTCGGCGAGCGACTGGAAGGCGTTGACCTCGATCGCGCCGACGTTGTTGAAGTTGTTGAGGATGTGGATGTCCGGGTCGCCGTCCGCGTGCGCGAGCGTCGAGTTGTAGAAGTCCCAGCCCTCGGGGTCGTCGGACGCCATCGAGCCGACGAGCGCGAGCTGCACCTCCGGCCGCTCCTGCTTGACGAGCCGGTAGGCGTCGATCACGCCGAGCGGGTCCTTCCACGGGTCGAAGCGCGAGACCTGGCAGATCAGCGGGCGCGTCGTGTCGATCCCGAACTGCTTGCAGACGAACTCCGCGTCCTCGAGCGAGAGCGCCATGTTCTTCGGCGCCAGCGGGTCGATCGCCGGCGGCACGATGTTCACGCCGCCGTCCATGCCGGGCGGCACGTAGTCGCGCACGTGGAACAGCGACGCCGGGTAGCGCTCGATGTACGGCAGCAGCTGCTCCATCGTCTCCGGGTTCGGCGTCGAGACGTCGATGTGGCAGCGCCAGATCCAGCCGCCCGCCTTCTCCGGCACGAGCGAGTAGATCGCGGCCGGCTGCGGGTCGTGGACGATGCAGTAGTCCCAGCCGCGCGACGAGCTCGCGCGCGTTCATCTCGTTGTACTGCGTCCAGGTCGCCCACTGCTCCTCGGTGAGGTCCTGCGGGTTGCCCTGGAGCGCGTTGTGCATCAGCTTCGTGGCGTTGAAGAACTCCTCGCGCCCGTAGATGACCTGCCACTCGACCTCGAGGCCGACGTCGCGCATCAGCGGCACGAGCGTGTAGAGGATCTCCGAGACGCCGCCGCCGAACGCCGTCGCGCTCAGGTGCACGACGCGCCGGCCCTTCAGCGGCTCGGCGAGCTCGCGGATCTCCTCCACGAGCGGGCGGCCGACGATGTGGGTGTAGTCGGCGAGGGACTTCGCGGCCAGCGCTACAGGTTGGAGCACGGCGGAACCCTATCCGCCGGAGTCGCCGAGCGGACGCTCGTCGAGCTTGACCTTCACCTCACGCGTGTCGCCGTCGCGGTGCACCTCGACCGCGATCTCCCTGCCGGGCTCGAAGCCGGCGATCCGTTCGGCGAGGTCGGACGGGTCCTCGACCGCCTGCCCGTCCACCTTCGTGATCACGTCGCCGCCGGTGCGGTAGGGCTGCGCCTGGAACTCCGTCGGGTTCGCCCCGCCGCCGCGCAGGCCCGCCCGCTCGGCGGGCGTGCCGGGGCTGACGGTCTGCACCCAGGCGCCCTGCTCGACCGCGAGGTCGAAGCGCTCGACGAGCTGCGGGTAGAGCTCGACCGAGGAGACGCCGAGGTAGGCGTAGGCGGCCTCGCCGTCCTCGCGCAGCATGTCCAGCGAGCGCTTGACGACGTCGACCGGCACGGCGAAGCCGACGCCCTCGCCGCCGCCGGAGGTGGACTTGATCTGCTGGTTGACGCCGATCACGCGGCCCTCGCCGTCGACCAGCGGGCCGCCGGAGTTGCCGGGGTTGATCGCCGCGTCGGTCTGGAAGGCGCCCGAGATCGCGAAGTCGGTCAGCGAGGCGATCGAGCGGTCGATCGCGGAGATGACGCCGACCGAGAGCGACTGGCGCTCGCCGAACGGGGAGCCGATCGCGGCGACCGGCTCGCCGACGTCGACGCTCTCGCTGCTGCCGAGCGGCAGCGGCCGCAGGCTCAGGCCCTCGGGGTCGATCTTGAGCAGCGCGATGTCGGCGTTCGGGTCGGAGCCGACGATCTCGGCCTCGACCTGGTTGCCGTCGGCGAACGCGACGTAGACCTCGCGGGCGCGCTCGACGTCGGCGTCCTCGCCCTGGGTCACGACGTGCGCGTTGGTGGCGATCTCGCCGTCGCCGTTGAGCACGAAGCCCGAGCCGACGCCGCCGCTGCCCTCCTCGCCGCGCAGCAGCTCGTCGATGCCGCCGGAGCCGAACACGGAGATCACGGTGACCACGCCGGGCGACTCGGGCTCGTAGATCGCCTTCGGGTCGAAGCCGCCCTCGGTGCCGGCGTTCTCGATCACCTCGACGCGCGTCGTCTGCGCCCGCGTGCCCTGCTGCTCGCCCTCTTCGCCGCCGCGAGAGCCCGCTGTCGCCGTCGCCGCCGCAGCCGGCGACGAGAGCGCCGGCGAGCGCGACCAGCGTGAGGGCGCGCCTCATGTGGGCAGCACCAGCGAGAACGTGGTCGAGCCGGGGACGGAGCGCACGACGAGGCGGCCCTGCATGCGCTCGGCCAGCTCGCGGGCGATCGCGAGACCGAGGCCGGCGCCTTGCGCCTCCTCGTTGGATGTGAAGAACGGCTCGAAGATGTGGGGCATGTTCTGGCGCTTGATGCCGAGACCGCGGTCGGAGACCTCCAGTCGCACGTGCCCGTTCCGGCGGGCGGCCGAAACACGGACCCCCGTTCCCGGCGGGGTGTGCACCAGGGCGTTGTCGAGCAGGATACGAAGCACCTGCGCGACCCGCTCAGGATCGCAGTCGAGCTCGATCGGCTCGTCGCGCAGCTCGAGCCGCACCGGCGACTCGTGGCGCTGCGCCAGCGGCGTGAACTCGGCGGCCACCTCGCGCGCCAGCTGGCCGACGTCGGTCGGCTCCGGCCGCAGCTCGAGCGCGCCCGATTCGAGCCGCGAGAGGTCGAGCAGCTCGGTCGCGAGCTTGCGCATGCGGTCGACCTGGCCGCGCAGCTGGTCGAGGAACTGGCGCCGCGTGTCCTCGTCGAGGTCCTCGTCGGCGAGCAGCTCGAGGAACCCGCCGAGCGAGAAGATCGGCGTGCGCAGCTCGTGCGATGCGGACGCGATGAACTGCTTGCGCGCGCGGTCGAGCCGCGCGAGCTGGTTCTGCATGTCGTCGAACGCGGCGGCGAGCTGGCCCAGCTCGTCGTCGGAGTCGGCGCGGATCGGGTTCGAGAAGTCGCCGGCCGCCACCTTGCGCGCGGCCTGCTCGAGCCGCTTCACGCGCAGCGACAGCGCGCGCGCCACGAGGTAGCCGGCCAGCAGCGCGATCACGAGCGCGATGCCGCCGGAGATCAGGATCTGCTGGCGGATGATCGCGACGTTGCCCTCGACCTCGTCGAGCGTGTCCGCGAACACGGCGACGCCGACCACGCGGCGGTTCTTCAGCAGCGGGTAGGCGGCGACGGCCTGGCGGCCCGCGGTCGTCTGCTCGGCGGCGGCGACCGGCCGCCGGCGCGCGACGGCCTCGAGCGCGATCGGCCGCACCTCGTCGGCCGAGACGCCGCCGTCCGGCGCCGAGTCGGCCTTCGGCGTCAGCGACGAGGGGCCGCTGGTGAGCGTGCCGAGGATCAGCACCTCGGCGCTCGCGCCCGCCGTGGCGGCGTTGATCCGGCCCTCCGGCAGCGGGGTGTCGGAGCCGGTCCGGTAGAGCTCGGCGAAGCCGGCCGGGCCCTCGACGTAGCGCCGGCCGTCCTCGACCAGGCCGTTGAGCTTCTGCTCGGTCAGCCGCTCCTCGAGCAGCGGGGTCACCGCGATGTACATGGTCGCGATCGCGCCGAGCACGATCAGCCCGAACACGACCGCCAGACGGTTGCGCAGCGACCGCAGGCCGGGCAAGGCCTACTCCTCGTCGTCCCGGAACCGGTAGCCGACGCCGCGCACGGTGAAGAGGTACTCGGGCTCCTTCGGGTCGCCCTCGATCTTCTCGCGCAGGTGGCGGATGTGGACGTCGATCGTGCGCGGGTCGCGGTAGGCGGAGTCGCCCCAGACCTTGGCCAGCAGCATGTCGCGCGTGAAGACGCGGCCGGGAGCGCGCGCCAGCGCGGTCAGGATCTCGAACTCGACGAACGTGGTCGCGACCGCGTCGCCGTCGCGCACCACCGTGCGCTTGGTCGGGTCGATGCGCAGGCCGCGGACCTCGATCGGGCCGTCGCCGTCGGCCGCGTCGGGCTGCGCCATGCCGGCGCGCCGCAGGGCCGCCTTCACGCGCGAGCGGAACTCGCGCATCGAGAACGGCTTGGTGATGTAGTCGTCGGCGCCGAGCTCGAGCCCGAGGACCTTGTCGATCTCCTCCGACTTGGCCGTGAGCATGATGATCGGGACGGTCGAGCCCTGGCCGCGCAGCGTCTTGCAGACTTCGAGCCCGTCCATCCGCGGGAGCATCAGGTCGAGCACCACGAGGTCGAACTGCTGCTCGGAGAAGCGGGCGAGCGCTTCGCGGCCGTCGGACGCCTGCACCACCTCGTAGCCGTCGCGCTGGAGCGGGAAGGAGAGGAGCGTCTGGATCGGCTGCTCGTCGTCGACGAGCAGGATTCGGGGGGCGCGATCGGCCATCTGTGGAGTCAGCGTCGAGGATAGAGCGCAGTACGCTCGCTCTGTGCTCGACGTCCGGGTGTATCGAGCTGCCTTCCTGCCCGCGCTGGTGGCGCTGTTCGTCGCCGCGTTCTCGCTCGAGGACCGCCCGTCGCCCGCGACCTCGCCGCAGGCGGTGCAGGGCTTCGACGGCGAGCGGGCGTTCGGCGGCGGCCGCAACGCGCTTCGCAACTCGCTCACCGAGCTCGGTCGCCGCTTCCCCGATCGCGCCCCCGGCTCGGCCGACGACGCGGCGCTCGCCGACCGCGTGCGCGAGACGCTGGCCGCCCCGGACGAGACCGACCGGCCCGCCTTCACCGTCACGCAGGAGCGCGCCGCGGGCGTGGAGACGGTCGTCGGCGTGCGCTCCGGCCTGTCCAGCCGCCGGGTCGTGGTCGTCGCCCACCGCGACGCGCTGGGCCGCCCCGGCCTGGCCGAGCTGTCGGGCACCGCCGTGCTGCTGGAGCTGGCGCGCCGCTTCCGCGCCCGCGAGCTCTCCAAGACGCTCGTGCTGGTCTCCACGTCGGGCGCGACCGCGGGCTTCACCGGTGCGCGCGCGTGGGCGCGCGCGGCCGAGGACCAGCCGATCGACGCCGTGCTGGTGCTCGGCGACATGGCCGGCCGGCGCGTGGTCAAGCCCTGGGTCGTGCCGTGGTCGCTCGGCTCGGGCCCGTCGCCGCTGGCGCTCCAGCGGACGGTCGAGAACGCGGTCCGCGCCGAGGTCGGCGCGCGGCCCGGCGGCAGCCGCGCGCTCGCGCAGTGGGTGCGGCGGGCGCTGCCCGCGACCGTGTCCGGGCAGGGCGTCGTCGCCGAGGCGGGCCTGCCCGCGGTGCTGCTGGGCGTGGCCGGCGAGCGCGGACCGCAGCCGGACGTGGAGGTCACCGAGGCCCGCCTGGACGAGTTCGGCCGCGCGGCGCTGCGCGTCGTGCTGGCGATCGACGGCGCCGGCGGCCGCGTCGCCCGCCGCGAGTCGCTGCCCGCGTTCCCCGACAGCCCGCGCGGGATCGTCACCTTCCGCAACGTGCTGCCCGACTGGGCCGTCCGGCTGCTGGTCGGCACGCTGCTGCTGCCCGCGTTCCTGACCGCGCTCGACGCGTTCTTCCGCGTGCGCCGGCGCAAGCTCGCCGTCGGCCCGTGGCTCGGCTGGCTCGCGCGCCGCCGGGCTGCCCGTGCTGCTGGCGTGGCTGTGGCTGCGCGCGCTCGGCCTGGTCGGCGCGCTCGACCTCCCGGACGCCCCGGTGCTGCCGCCGCCCGAGTTCGACTGGACCGGCGCGGCGGTGGTCGCTTCGGCGGTGCTGGTGCTCGCGGTCGGCACGTTCGGCGTGCGGCCGCTGATCGTCGGGCGCCTGAAGGGCCGCGGCAGCCCGGCCGCCGGGAGCCTCGGGGCCGCGACGGGCGCGCTGCTGTGCCTCGTCGCCGCGCTCGTCTGGATCGCGAACCCGTACGCGGCCGCGCTGCTGCTGCCGGCCGCGCACCTGTGGCTGTTCGCGGCGGCGCCGCAGACGCGCCTGCGCGGCGCCTTCGGCTGGCTCGCGGTCGTCGTCGGCCTGCTGCCGCTGCTGCTCGCCGCCTTCTACTACGCGCGGGCGCTGCGGCTCGGCCCGCTCGAGCTCGCCTGGGTCGCGGTGCTCGGCCCGGCCTCGGGCGACGCGTCGATCGCCGCCGCCGTGGTCGCCGCCGCGCTGACGGCCTGCCTGGCCGGGCTCCTGTACGCGCTGCGGGTGCGGCGCCGGATCGACCGCCGCGCCGAGCCCGAGCCGCTGCGCACGCGCGGCCCGGCGAGCTACGCCGGGCCCGGGTCGCTCGGCGGCACGGAGTCGGCGCTGCGGCGATGAACGTCCTCGCGCCGCCGGCCCGCCGACCGCGTCGCGCACTGCGGGCGTTCTCGACCGCGCTGATCGTCGCCGGCGTGCTGCTGCTGGCCGACGCCGCGGCGACCCTGCTGTGGCAGGAGCCGCTCTCCGCCGTCTACGCGAACATCCAGCAGAACCGGCTCGGCGATCGCCTCGTCGAGCTCGAGCGCGCCCCGCTGGAGCCGGTCGAGCAGCGGGCGCTCGATCGCATCGAGGACCCGGGCCGGCGGCTGGCCTTCCGCGCGCGGGCGCTCGACCGCCGGGCCGAGCCCGGCGATCCGCTCGGCCGGCTCTCGATCCCGGAGATCGGGGTCTCCGACGTCTTCGTGCAGGGCACCGGGTCCACGGAGCTGCGCAGCGGCCCGGGCCACTACCCCGACACGCCGCTGCCGGGCGCGCGCGGCACGGTCGCGATCGCCGGCCACCGCACGACCTACGGCGCGCCGTTCCGGCGCCTGGACGGGCTCGAGCGCGGGGACGCGATCCAGGTGACGATGCCGTACGGCCGCTTCACCTACCGGGTCGAGCGCACGCGGATCGTGCCGCCGACCGCGCTCTGGGTGACCGACCGCGTCGACCACGACCGGCTCGTGCTGACCGCCTGCCACCCGCTCTACTCCGCCGCCGAGCGGATCGTCGTGTTCGCCCGCCTGCAGGACGCCGAGCCGCGATGAGGCGGACTCGGGTGCTGACCCCATCAACCGGGCTGCGATCGGCGACGACATACGTTCACATGACCGCTCTACTCGAAGTCCGGACCGCGAGCAGGATCGCCACGCGCGCCGATCGGCGCAGGTTCGGACGCCGCGACGAGTCAAGGATGACCCACATGCACCAGCTCCGTGAACGCATCGAGCGCGACGCCTACGCCGTCGACCCCCAGAAGGTCGCCGACGCGATCGTGCGGCGGCTGCTCGCGCAGCCCCAGCGCGACGCCGATCAGTGTGAGTAGCCGCTCCACCCCGCGGCTGCGGGATCTCCGCGCCACTCGATGCCGGGCACGCCGGCCGCGGCGCGGCCGATCCAGCTGACGTCCGCCGCGGCCTCCGCGGCGGCCGCCGCCTCCGGCGGCACGCAGAAGCACAGCTCGTAGTCCTCGCCGCCGGTGGCGGCCAGCTCGGGGTCGGCCCCGGGCGCCAGCGGCAGCGCGCCGGTCTCCAGCACGAGGCGGACGCCGCTCGCCTCCGCCAGCCGCCGCGCGTCGAGCGCCAGGCCGTCGGACAGGTCGAGCATCGCGCGCGCGCCCGCGGCGGCCAGCGCGCGCCCCGCGCGCAGGCGCGGCCGCGGGCGCAGGTGCCGGCGCGTGTCGCCTTCGCCGCGGCCCTCGAGCGCGGCGAGCGCGACCGCCGCGCCGCCCAGCTCGCCGGTCACGCCGACGCGGTCGCCCGGCCGCGCGCCGTCGCGGCCGACGAAGTCCGCCGGATCATCGGCCCAGCCCATCACGGTCACGGCGATCGTCAGCGCCGGCCCGGTCACCAGGTCGCCGCCCGCGATCGTCACGCCGCACTCGGCGGCCAGCGCCTCGGCGCCGCGGTGCAGCGCCAGCACGTCCTCGTCGCCGAGCGCGGGCGGGAGCACGACCGCGAGATACGCCTCGCCGGGCTCGGCGCCCATCGCGGCGAGATCGGAGAGCGCACCGGCGAGTGCGCGCCAGCCCGCGTCCTCCGCCGTCCAGCCCTGGCCGAGGCGGAAGTGCGTGCCGTCGACCATCGCGTCGACCGACACCGCGGCGGCGCCGCCGGCGCGGACGACGGCGCAGTCGTCGCCCACCCAGCGCACGCACGCGCGAGCCCTCGCGGCGCCCGAGCGCCGCGGTGATCGCCTCGATGAGGCGGAGCTCGCGCACCGGCGCGCTACCGGTGCCGGTAGACGATCCGGGCGCGGTTCAGGTCGTACGGAGAGACCTCGACGCGCACCCGGTCGCCCGGCAGGATGCGGATGCGGAAGCGCCGCATCTTGCCCGCGACGTGGCCGAGGACCTCGTGCCCGTTGTCGAGCTGCACCCGGAACATGGCGTTCGGGAGCGCCTCGGTGACCTCACCCTCGAACTCGACCTTCTCTTCCTTGGGCAAGCGCTTCCTACCGCATCTCGCTGGTCAGATCAGACCGCGCGTACGTTGGTCGCCTGCGGGCCCTTCGGCCCTTCGCCCAGGTCGTACTCGACCTTGGCGCCCTCGGCGAGGGTGCGGAATCCGTCTCCGACGATGGCGGAGAAGTGGACGAACGCGTCCTGGCCGCCGTCATCGGGCGTGATGAACCCGAAGCCCTTCTCGTCGCTGAACCACTTCACGACCCCGGTTGGCATGTCTTGCAGCACCTCCGCTGCGTTGATCAACTCGATGCAGGGTGGGCCCGCATGCTCGCGCCGCCGGCCACTGGCGGCCCCGACGGGGCGTTTTATACACCAACCAGGCTCAGCCGTCGCCTCTGGGCGCGGCGTCGCCGCCGGTCCCAGAGTCCGGCGGGCCCTGCGGAGCCGACTCGTACTGCTCGGGGTCGAAGCCCTCGCCGCCGTTCCCGTCGCCCCCGCCGCCGTCCTCCTCGGACGGCTCCTCGGGCTCGTCGGTCTGCGGCTCGGCCGGGTCGACCGGGTCGGTCGTGCCGTCGGTCGACTCCTCGTCGTCGCCCTCGCCGAGGCCGAGCTTGCCGCCGCCGGTGCTCGCGTAGTCGCCGAAGAACGCGCTCGAGGTGAACGGCTCCTTGGGCGGCGGGAACGAGCCGCAGAACTTGCCCTTGGCGGCGCTCATGTAGGTGCCCCAGATCTCCGCCGGGAACGTGCCGCCGTCGACGTTGCTGCCGTAGTAGAGGCCGTTCATCTGCGTGCGGTCGTTGGGGTAGCCGACCCAGACCGCGGTCGCCAGGCGCGGCGTGAAGCCGACGAACCAGGCGTCCGTGTTGAGGTCGGTCGTGCCGGTCTTGCCGGCCGCGGGGCAGCCGATCTGCGCCTTCGTGCCGGTGCCGCCGGTCATGTTCTGCTCGAGGATCTTCGTCGCCTCGTAGGTCTGGCCGTCGGTGAAGACCTTCGTGCGCTTGACGCGCCAGCGCCGCGGCAGCTCCTTGTGGCCGTCCGGGAACTCGACCTTGGTGATCGCGGTCGGCCGGTTGCGGTAGCCGCCGGAGGCGATCGTCGCGTACGCGGTCGCCATCTCGAGCGGGGAGACGCCCTCCTCGAGGCCGCCGAGCGACTCGGCCGGGTAGCCCTTCACGTGCTCGCGGCGCACGCCCATGTCGACCGCCGTGTCGGCGACCTTGTCCGGCCCGAGGTCGAGCGCGAGCTGGATGTAGACCGAGTTGTCCGAGCGCACGGTCGCCTCGACGAGGTTCATGTTGCCGCCGCTCGTGCCGCCGTAGGTCTTGATCTCGAACGGCGCGCCGAACTTCGGGTCGTTGATGCGCGTGGGCGAGACCGACGTGTAGCGCGTCGACGACGGGTTGACGCCGTTGCGCAGCGCGGTCATCAGCGCCATCGTCTTGAACGAGGAGCCGGGCTGGCGCTCGCCCTGGGCGGCGAGGTTGAACTTCGAGTCGGCGTAGTCGCCGGACGACGCCATCGCGAGGATGTAGCCGTTCTTCGGGTCGATCGTGACGATGCCCGAGCTCGGGCCGATGTCGCCGAGCCGCGTCTTGATCGCCTCGCGCGCCTCGTGCTGCTTGTCGAGGTCGACCGTCGTGTGGACGACGAGGCCGCCGAGCTTGACGACGCGCGGGCCGTACTCCTTGATCAGCTCGTCCTTGACGTAGTCGAAGAAGTAGCTCTCGCGGCGGCGGCTGAAGTAGTCGGACGGGTTGATGCCGAGCGGGCGGCCGATCGCGCGCTGGGCGGAGCGCTCGGTGACCATGTCGAGCTGCGCCATCTTGCGCAGGACCTCGTCGCGGCGGCGCTTGGCGGCCGTGCCGTTGGAGATCGGCGAGTACAGCGAGGGCGCCTGCGGCAGGCCGGCGAGCAGCGCCGCCTCGTGCAGGTCGAGGTTCTTCGCGCGCTTGTTGAAGTAGATCCGGGCGGCCGCCTCGGCGCCGATCGCGGTCTGGCCGCCGACCGTGCCGTACGGGACGGTGTTGAGGTACTTCTCGAGGATCCACTCCTTCGGGTGCTCGTTCTCGAGCTCCTCGGCGAGCTTCGCCTCGCGGATCTTGCGCTGGTAGCCCGCCAGGCCCTCGCGCGCCTTGTCGGCGGTGTAGAGGTTGCGGACGAGCTGCATGCTGATCGTCGAGCCGCCCTGCACGACCTCGCGGCTGGCGAAGTTCTTGACCGCGGCGCGGACGATGCCCTCGTAGTCGACGCCCTTGTGGTTGTAGAAGCGCTCGTCCTCGATCGCGACCGTGGCCTCGCGCAGCATCTCCGGCAGCGCCTCGCCGGACACCGGGCGGCTGAGCTCGTCGGCGGAGACGAAGCCGAGGCGGCGGCCGTCGGCCGACAGGACCTCGGTGTTCGAGCCCGGGTCGCGCTCCTTCAGCGACGAGAACTCCGGGGCGGAGGCGGCGGTGGTGACGACGAAGCCGACCACCGAGATGCCGGCCGCGCCCGCGACGACGAGGATCACCAGCAGGGCGATCAGGGCCTGGTTGCGGTGGCGGCCGCGGCCACGACGGCGTCGCCTATAGCGTTGCGAGCGGCTCATAGAAGGGCGTTCGCGAGACGGCGCGAACCACCGAGTGTAGCCAGGCTCAGGTTCGGTTCTCGGGGCCGAATCCCTCCAGCAGGCCGGCGTCGTGCAGCCGTGCGAGGCAGCGCGCGCGCAGGTCCGCCTCGCGCGCCGGGCGCTCGTCCGGGGCGACCGGGCCGCCGCCGACGGCGAGCCGGATGCCGGTCGGCAGCGCCTCGGCGACGCTGACGTCCGCGCCCGACTCGTCGCGCAGCAGCTCGAGCGCGCGCTGCGAGTCGGCCCCCGGCGGGATCCAGATCGCCACGTCGAGCCCGACGACGTCGACCGCCAGCGTGTCGTTCTTGAGCACGGTGCTCGCCAGCTTCTCGTTCGGGATCAGCACGAGGTGGTCGCCGGCCGTGCGCATGACCGTGTGGTTGAGCCGCACGTCCTCGACGACGCCGTAGTGGTCCTCGATCGTCACCCAGTCGCCGACCCGCAGCGGCTGCGTGATCGCCAGCATCACGCCGGCGACGAAGTTCGCCAGCGTCTGGCGCGCCGCGAAGCCGACGATCGCGGCGGCGACGACGCCGGAGGCCAGCAGGCTGGCCGCGATCCGGTTCACGCCCGCGAACTGCGTCAGCGCGAGCGCCAGGCCGACCAGCAGGATCAGCGCGTAGACGAGCCGGCGCACGAAGCGGATGCGCGTGTCCGCCTCGCGCGAGATGCGGCCGCTCGAGACCGCCTCGGTCAGGCGCCGCGCGCGGCGCTGGAACGCGCGGTCGACCAGGAACGCGATCACGAACGCGACGAGCAGCGTCGCGAAGGCGACGGCGATGTTGTCGCCGTACTCCTCGAGGAACGAGACATCATCCATGCGAATGGAGGAGGGTAGCCCTTGCCGGCATCCGGCCGGCGTTCTGAGATCGACGGTGGCCATCCGGGCCCCCTATTGCGGGCGGTGTCCTGGACGCGATGGGCACGCTGCTCACGTTCGAGCCGCCGGCGCCGCACCTCGCCGCGCGCCTGGACGTGCCGCTCGCGGTCGCCGAGCGCGCGATCCGGGACGAGATCGCGTTCTACCGCGCGCATCTGCACGAGGGGCGCGACGCGGCCTCGCTGGCCGACCTGCGGCGCCGGGCCGCGGAGGCGATGCGGCCGGCGCTCGGCACCGACCTCGACGGCGCGGAGCTGACCGACGCGCTGCTCGCCTCGCTGCGCTTCCGCGCCTACGACGACGCCGCGCCGGCGCTGCGGGCGCTGCGCGCGCTCGGCCTGCGGATCGTCGTGCTCTCGAACTGGGACGTCTCGCTCGGCGAGCGGCTCGCCGAGACCGGGCTGGCCGGGCTCGTGGACGGCGCGCTGGCGTCGGCGGCGCTCGGCCGCGCCAAGCCCGACGGCGCCGCCTTCGCGGCCGCGCTCGCGGTCGCCGGCGTCGCGCCGGGCGCCGCCCTGCACGCCGGCGACTCGCTGCGCGAGGACGTCGAGGGCGCGCTCGCGGCCGGCCTGCGCGCCGTGCTGGTGGCGCGCGACGGCGGCGCGCACGCGCCGGCCGGCGTGCCGGTGATCGACTCGCTGGCGGGCCTCCCCCGCCTGTGCCAATACGCTTGAGCGAGCCGATGTCGAGCGTCCCGCCTCCCTTCCAGCACCCGGGACCGCCGCCGTTGCGGCCGGAGCTGCCGGAGGGCGCGCCCGAGCCGCCGGCCGTGGCCCAGAACCTGACCCAGCTCGGCGTCCCCTGGTGGGCGCCGTTCCTGGCGATGATCGGGGCCTTCGCCGGCGTCCTCGTGCTGGGTCTCGTGGCCGGGATCGCGATCGGCATCGGCGGCGGCGACATCGAGGACACGCTCGAGGCCCCGGGCCTGACGATCGGTCTCACGATCGGCCAGGACCTGCTGCTGATCCTCGCCGCGTGGTTCACGGCGCAGCTGCTGTCGGGCCGCCGCCCGACGCTCGCCGCGTTCGGGATGCGCACGACGCCGCTGAAGGCCGCGATCGGCTGGACGGCCGCGTTCTACATGGCGTTCTGGTTCGCCGCGCTCGTGATCTCCGTGATCTTCGGCTCGCCCGAGGAGCAGGACATCGTCACCGATCTCAAGGCCGAGGACACGTTCGCGGTCCTGGCCGGCTTCGCGTTCCTGACCTGCGTCGTCGCGCCGCTGACCGAGGAGTTCTTCTTCCGCGGCTTCATGTTCCAGGCGCTGCGCGAGCGGATGCCGGTCGCGCCCGCCGCGCTGATCGGCGGCGCGGCGTTCGGCATCGTCCACCTGCCCGGCGGAGTGCTGCTTTCGGTGCTCGTGCTGACAGCGTTCGGCGTCGTGCTTTGCCTTGTGCTGTGGAAAACGGGATCCTTGCTCCCGTGCATCGCCCTGCACGCACTACACAACTCAATCTCGTTCGGCTTCACGAAGGAGCTGCCCTGGTGGGGATTCCTGCTGCTCGTCGCGGGGAGCGTCATGACGACGCTCGCCGTCTCCCTGCTCGTCATCCGGCTCGCCCGCCGGCGCACCGCCGCCGCGCCGTCGCCGGCGCCGGCCTAGTCGCGGCCGCGATCGCGCTCGCCCTGCCGGGCGCCGCCGCCGCCCAGATCCCGCCGCCGCCACCACCGGTGCCGACGCCGACACCCACGCCCGTCCCCGTCCCGGTGCCCGCCGAGGGCGAGCTGACGCTGCAGGCGCAGAAGGTGCACCGCGACGGCGCCCGCCGCGTGGAGCTCACGAAGGAGGCGTGGCGGGTGCGCGGCGTGCTGCGGCCGTACGTCGCGGGCCAGACCGTGACGGTCCAGTTCCGCCGCCGCGGCAAGCTGATCCACCAGCAGACCGAGCGGGTGCTGCCCTACCGCGGCGGCACCGCCGGGACGTTCCTGACGCCCTACACGAGCCGCAAGGAAGGCCGGATCGCGGTCCGCGCCATCCACCGGCTCACGCCCCAGCTCGAGGCGATCCGGAGCGCCGCGGTGCGGGTGAACATCGTGCGCCCGCGGGTCGGCTCGGGCGGCTCGATGGTGCGGCTGCTGCAGAAGGGGCTCGCGAAGCTGAACTACGCGGTGCCGCGCAGCGGCTCCTACGACGACGGCACGCAGCGCGCCGTGATGGCGTGGCGCAAGGTCACCGGCAACGCCCGCAACTACTCCGCCTCCGAGGAGGTGGTGCGCGGCGTGCTGCGCGGCCGCGGCGCGTTCAAGGTCCGCTACCCGCGCAGCGGCCGCCACGTCGAGGCCGACATCTCGCGCCAGGTGCTGGCGCTGATCAAGGGCGGGAAGGTCCACCGGATCTACCACACGTCCACGGGCGCGCCCGCGACGCCGACGGTGCTCGGCCGCTTCGAGGTCTACCGCAAGGACCTCGGCACGAACGCGATCGGGATGGTCGACTCGTCGTACTTCATCCGCGGCTACGCGATCCACGGCTACGTGTCGGTGCCGCCGTACAACGCCAGCCACGGCTGCCTGCGCGTCCCGATCCCGAACGCGCGGTACATCTACGACTGGGTGCGGATGGGCGACGTCGTGCACGTCTACCCGTGACGGCCGGCGCCGCAGAGGCACTGATCGCGGAGCTGCGCGAGCACGCGCTGATCGTCGGCGAGGTGACGCTGACCTCGGGCGCGCACGGCGCAGTACTACGTCGACGCCAAGCGGGCGATCCTGCGCCCGCCTGGCTTCGCCGCGCTCGCGGAGCTCGTCGCCGAGCACGCGCGCAGGACGGGCGCGACCGCCGTCGGCGGCCTGACCATGGGCGCCGACGCCCCCGCGTGCGCCGCGCTCGCGGGCGGCGCCGACGTGAAGGCGTTCTTCGTGCGCAAGGAGACCAAGCAGCACGGGCTCCAGCGGCGCGTCGAGGGCCCGCCGCTCGGGCCGGACGACCGCTGCCTGATCGTCGAGGACGTCGTCACGACGGGCGGCTCGACCGTGCAGGCGATCGAGGCCGTGCGCGAGGCCGGTCACGAGATCTGCGGCGTGGTGGCGATCCTCGACCGGCTGGCCGGCGGCGCGGACGCGATCGCGGCGGTCGCCGGCGGCGCGCCGTACACGGCGCTCGCCACGATCGACGACGTCTATCCGGACCGGCCGGACCGCTAGCTACTCGGCCGCGATCGCGGCGTCGATCGCGTCCGGCGCCAGCACCGCCTCGATCACCATCACGGCCGCGCCGAGCACGCCGGCGCGGTCGTCGAGCGTGGAGCGGGCGATGCGGATCGAGCGGGTGGCGAGGGCGGTCGAGCGGCGGTAGACGACTTCGCGGACGCCGGCGAGCAGGTGCTCGTCGGCGTGGGCGATGTCGCCGCCGATGACGATCACGCCGGGGTTGAAGAAGTTGACGGCGGTGGCGAGGACGCCGCCGAGCTCGCGGCCGGCTTGGCGGACGAGGCGCATGGCTTCGGGGCGGCCGTCGCGGACGTGGCGGACGACGTCGCGGCTGTTGTCGGCGGGCACGCCGAGCTCGGTCAGCCGTGCGGCCATGGCGCCGCCGCCGGCGATCGCCTCGAGGCAGCCGAGGTTGCCGCAGCGGCAGATCACGTCGTCGTGGTCGGGCACGTGGATGTGGCCGATGTCGCCCGCCGCGCCCTGCGCGCCGCGGTGCAGGCGCCCGTCGGTGATCACGCCGCAGCCGATGCCGGTGCCGACCTTCACGAACAGCAGGTGCTCGGTGTCGCGCCAGCGGGCCCAGTGCTCGCCGAGGGCCATGATGTTGACGTCGTTGTCGACGAGCACGGGCGAGCCGAAGCGCTCGGCCAGATGGGCGGCGACGCCGTAGCCGTCCCAGCCGGGCATGATCGGCGGCGCGACCGGCGTGCCGGAGGCGAACTCGACCGGGCCCGGGACGCCGACGCCGACGCCGCGCGCGTCGCCGCGGTCGCGCCCGGTCTCGGTCAGCAGCCCGTCGAACGCCGTCTCGAGCCACGCGAGCACGACCTCCGGCCCGCGCGCGATCGGGATGTCCTCGCGCGCCTCGGCCAGCACCTCGCCGGCGAGGTCGGTGACCGCGATCCGCGAGTGCGTCGCGCCGAGGTCCGCGGAGAGCGCCACTCCCGCCTCGGAGTTGAAGGCGAACGTGCGCGGCGGGCGGCCGCCGCTCGACGCGCCCGGCTCGGCGGGCACCACGAGCTTGCGGGTGAGCAGCGAGTCGACCCGCTGCGCGACGGTCGAGCGCGAGAGCCCGGTGATCGCGACGAGGTCGGCGTGCGTGCGCGCCCGGCCGTCGCGGATCAGGCGCAGCATCGCGCCTGCGCCGTTCGGAGAGCTGCCGACGAATCCGGTCAAGGCGCCCCGAGCTGGATTCGAACCAGCGGCCTACTCCTTAGGAGGGAGTCGCTCTATCCGGCTGAGCTATCGGGGCAATATTCGTATGCGGCTTACTCGCACTCGCAAGCTCGCGCGAGCGCCTTAGGTACCGGACTGTATCCGCGCATACTCGCCATTTGCACGGAATCAACAAAGAGCGAGCTACAGTTCGCGACCGAGCCGCGTGACCGGTGGGGGCCAGTCACACACGTGTGACCGGCCGACTCGCGGGTTCGCGGCAAAGGCAGGATCCTGCAAGCCCGTTTGTAGGTTGTCCGCCTTAAAGGGGAACTAAGAAACGGTCACGAGACGCGCCGGCTGCGCCGATCGGGACCGTGGAGGCTTTCAACTGACCACTGCAGCACCAACCCGAGGGGTGACCGGGTGAGCACCGGCGTGGGCGCAGGCGATCTGCTGCATGCAGACGATCCCGGCCTCGACGAGCTCGTCTCGAGCGCTGAGCCTGTAACGGCGAAATCGCCGCTGCAGCTCTTCTGGCGCCGCTTCCGCCGCGACAAGGTCTCGATGGTCGCGCTGGGCTTCATCGTCCTGATCATCCTCGTGGCGATCTTCGCCGCGCCGATCACGAAGCTGCTCGGGGCCCCGGGCCCGTACGTGCAGGAGAGCGGCGCGCTCGACGAGTTCGGCCTTCCCGAAGGCCCGAGCCGCGACCACCTGTTCGGCGTCGACCCGATCGGCCGCGACGTCTTCTCGCGCGTCCTCTACGGCGCGCAGGTGTCGCTGCTGGTCGCGCTCGTCGGCACCGGGCTCTCCGTCATCTTCGGCGTGTCCCTCGGCATCGTCTCGGCCTTCTACCGCGGCTGGGTCGACACGACGATCGCCCGCGCGCTCGACGTGATGCTGGCGTTCCCGGTGCTGCTGCTCGGCCTCGGCCTCGCGACCGCCTGCTCCGGCCAGAACGGCTGCATCGGCGGCCTGATCGAGCCCGGTCTCTCGGTCGTCATCTTCATCATCGTCCTCGCGAACACCCCGTACGTGGCCCGGATCATCCGCGGCCAGGTGCTCTCGCTGCGCGAGAAGGAGTTCGTCGAGGCGTCGCGGTCGCTCGGAGCGTCGAACCGGCGCATCATGTTCCGCGACATCCTCCCGAACCTCGTGGCGCCGATCATCGTCTACGCCACGCTGTTCATCCCGGCGAACATCCTCCTCGAGGCGGCGCTGTCGTTCCTCGGAGTCGGCGTCCAGCCGCCTCGGCCGTCCTGGGGGGACATGCTCGCCGACGCGGTGTCGATCTTCGACGTCGCCTGGTGGTTCATGTTCTTCCCCGGCATGGCCCTCCTCCTGACGGTCCTCGCCTTCAACCTCGTCGGCGACGGGCTGCAGGACGCGCTCAACCCCAAGGGCTCGCGCTCACGGTGAGCTCCCAGCTGACTCAATGAAAGGACGCAGCATGAAACGGTCCTCCCAGTGGGCCTTCCTCCTCGGCATCCTCGCCGCCCTCAGCCTCGGCGTCGCCGCGTGCGGCGGCGACGACGGCGACAGCGAGTCGAGCGGCGAGAGCCCCACCGCCGAAGGTCGTCAGGGTGGAACCCTCGTCGCCCTTTGGGCCGGTGATACCGACAACATCGACCCCGGCGTGACCTACTACCAGATGGGCACCCAGATCGTCCGCGCCACGCAGAAGACGCTCTACCGCCCGAAGGTCGATGACGCTGCAGTGCTCGAGCCCGATCTCGCGGAGACCGATCCGCAGATCTCCGAGGACGGCTGCCAGGTCACCGTCACGATCAAGAAGGGCGTCGAGTTCTCGCCGCCGGTGGCCCGCGAGGTCACGTCGGCCGATGTGAAGTACGGCATCGAGCGCGGCTTCTTCAACTCGATCAACAACGGCTACGCCGGCCCGTACTTCGGCACCCTGCAGGGCGCCGAGGTCGGCGCGGATCCGGGCACCAAGGTCCCCGGCATCAAGACGCCCGACGACTCCACGATCGAGTTCAACCTGCAGAAGGCCGAAGGCGAGGACCGCTGCGCCGGCGGCATCCTCGCCCAGGCGCTCTCGATGCCGCTCGCGGCTCCGGTGCCCGAGGACTACGCCAAGGAGTTCGACGCCGAGAAGACGTCGACCTACGGCCAGAACCAGGTCGCGACCGGCCCGTACATGATCGAGAACGACGCGTCCGGCAAGGCGATCGGCTACGAGGCCGGCAAGCGCATCCACCTCGTCCGCAACCCGAACTGGAACAAGGACCTCGACAACCGTCCCGCGTACGCGGACGAGATCGACATCCAGCAGGGCAACGACGACGCCACCGTCATGTCGCGCAAGATCCTCGACGGCGAGAACATGATCAACGGCGACCAGCCGCCGCCCCCGGCGGTGCTGCGGACGGCGCTGACCCGCCAGAAGGAGCAGATCGAGCTCGTCCCGTCCGGCGGTGGCCGCTGGATCTCGATGAACACGACGGTCAAGCCGTTCGACGACATCAACGTCCGCAAGGCCGTCTCGGCCGGCATGGACCGCGAGGCGCTGCGCCTGACGCGCGGCGGCGAGGTCGTCGGCGACATCCCGACGCACTACATCCCGCCGGGAATCGCGGGCTTCGACGAGGCCGGCGGCTACGAGGGCCCGGGCATCGACTTCATGTCGAACCCGAAGGGCGACCCGGCGCTGATGGCCGAGTACTTCAAGAAGGCGGGCTTCGAGTCCGGCAAGTACGAGGGCGGCGAGACGCTCCTGATGGTCGGTGACAACGAGGGCGTCGGCGCCAACACCGCCGAGGTCGCGGCCGAGCAGCTGCGCGGCATGGGCTTCAAGATCAAGCTCCAGCAGGTCACGCACGACGCGATGTACAACCGGTTCTGCAACCGGCCGCCCGCCAACGTGGCCCTGTGCCCGAACGTCGGCTGGCTGAAGGACTTCGCGGACGCGCAGACCTACCTCGACCCGACGTTCAACGGCGACAACATCATCCAGACGAACAACGTCAACTGGTCCGAGCTCGACGTGCCGGAGCTCAACCAGGCGATGAAGGACGCGAGCCTGCTCACCGATCCGGGCGAGCGCGCCCAGGCGTGGGCCGACATCGACAAGCAGGTGTCGGAGCAGGCGCCGGCGGTGAACTGGATCTGGGACAAGAACCCCGAGATCCGGTCGGAGAACGTGACCGGCGTGGTCGACGAGGACAACGGCCTCTGGTCGCTCGCCCACACGGCGGTCAACTAACCGCCTGAACGGCATTCCGGAGGGGCCCCGCCGAGCGCGGGGCCCCGACGGGCCACCGACACCGAGAGACACACGACCTCATGGGCCCCTACATCCTCCGTCGCCTCGTCTGGGTGGTCGTGCTGCTGTTCGTGATCACGCTGATCACGTTCATCATCTTCACCGTCCTGCCGGCCGCCGACCCGGCCGCTCTGCGCGCCGGCCGCCAGCCGTCGCCGGAGCTGATCGAGTCGATCCGCCAGCAGTTCGGGCTCGCCGATCCGAAGCCGGTCCAGTTCGTCCGCTACATCGGCGACATCCTGCCGTTCGTCGGCGGCGACGGCGTGAACTTCGGCTACTCGTTCCAGTCGAACACCGAGGTGCTGCCGCAGATCCTCGACCGGCTGCCGACGACGATCTTCCTGACCGGCGGCGCCGTCGTCCTGTGGCTCCTGATCGCGATCCCGATCGGCGTCGTCTCGGCGATCAAGACCGGCTCGCTGCTCGACCGCGCCCTGATGAGCCTCGCGCTGATCGCGATCTCCGCGCCGGTGTACTTCCTCGGCCTGGTCGCGCTGTTCCTGTTCGACCAGGACATCGGGCGATATCCGCTCTTACCCGGCAGCGGCGCCTACCAGGACGCCGACAACTTCTTCGAGAAGGGCCAGGCGCTGATCATGCCCTGGTGCGTGCTCGCCGCCGCGTTCGCCGCGATCTACGCGCGCTTCCTGCGCGGCAACCTGATCGACACGATGCAGGAGGACTACATCCGCACGGCGCGGGCCAAGGGCCTGACCGAGCGGCGCGTCGTCTTCCACCACGGCGTGCGCTCGGCGGTCACGCCGATCGTCACGCTGCTCGGGCTCGACATCGGCATCCTGCTCGGCGGCGCGATCCTCACCGAGACCGTCTTCAACATCCAGGGGATCGGGCGCTACGCGTACGAGGCGATCGTGCGCTTCGACCTGCCGGTGATCCAGGGCACGGTCCTGTTCGGCGCCTTCTTCATCGTCATCATGAGCTTGATCGTGGACATCCTGTACGCGTTCATCGACCCGAGGGTGAGGTACTAGTGCCACCCCTGTTGGAGGTCGAGGACCTCCGCGTGCACTTCGAGACCGAGGACGGCCTGGTGAAGGCCGTCGACGGCATCTCGTACACGGTCGACCGCGGCGAGACGCTCGGCATCGTCGGCGAGTCCGGCTCGGGCAAGTCGGTCTCCTCGCTCACCGTCATGGGCCTCACGCGCGCCCGCAACGCGCGCATCTCGGGCAGCGTGCGGTTCGAGGGCCGCGACCTGCTGGGCGCGTCCGACGAGGAGCTGCGCAAGATCCGCGGCAACGAGATCGCGATGATCTTCCAGGACCCGCTCTCGTCGCTGCACCCCTTCTACCGGGTCGGCAACCAGATCGTCGAGGCGATCCGCTCGCACAAGGACGTCACGAAGGCGCAGGCGTTCGACCGCGCGGTCGAGATGCTCGGGCTCGTCGGCATCCCGGAGCCGCGCCGCCGCGCGGAGTCCTACCCGCACGAGTTCTCCGGCGGCATGCGCCAGCGCGCGATGATCGCGATGGCGCTGGCCAACGACCCCAAGCTGCTGATCGCGGACGAGCCGACGACCGCGCTCGACGTCACCGTCCAGGCGCAGATCCTCGAGCTGATCGAGCGGCTGCAGAGCGAGTTCGACACCGCCGTCGTCGTCATCACGCACGACCTCGGGGTCGTGGCCGAGATGGCCGACAAGATCGCGGTCATGTACGCCGGCCGCGTGGTCGAGCAGGCCAAGGCCGACACGATCTTCAACGCGCCCGAGCACCCCTACACCTGGGGGCTGCTGAGCTCGATCCCGCGCATGGACGCGCCGCGCGGCGAGGAGCTGGTGCCGATCGCGGGCCGGCCGCCGTCGCTGATCCACCTGCCCGGCGGCTGCTCGTTCCACCCGCGCTGCCCGTACGTGCGCGACGCGCACCGGCGCGTGGACCCGGTGCTCGACCGGGTCGAGGGCGACCAGGACCACACGGTCGCCTGCCTGCTCGACTCGGCCACGCGGCGGCGCCTGTGGGGCGAGCTGCAGGCGGGCGTGAAGCCGCAGGTGGCGCGCCAGGACGTCATGAAGGAGGGAGCGGCGTGAGCGAGTCCGAGAACCTCATCGAGGTCCGCGACCTCGTCAAGCACTTCCCGCTCCGCCAGGGGCTGCTGCAGCGCCAGGTCGGCGCGGTCAAGGCGGTCGACGGCGTGTCGTTCGACGTCAAGCGCGGCGAGACGCTCGGCATCGTCGGCGAGTCCGGCTGCGGCAAGTCGACCACCGCGCGGCTGCTGCTGCGGCTGATCGAGCTGACGTCCGGGTCGGTGCGCTTCCAGGGCGAGGAGATCGCCGACGCGAAGGGCGCGCGCCTGAAGGCGCTGCGGCGCGAGATGCAGATGGTCTTCCAGGACCCGTACTCCTCGCTCAACCCGCGCAAGACGGTCGGCTCGATCATCGCCGAGCCGTACGCGATCCACGGCATCAAGCACGGCGAGGGCGGCAGCAAGCGCACGGTCCAGGAGCTGATGGACCGCGTCGGCCTCAACCCGGAGCACTACAACCGCTACCCGCACGAGTTCTCGGGCGGCCAGCGGCAGCGCATCGGCGTCGCGCGCGCGATCGCGCTCAAGCCGAAGCTGATCGTCGCCGACGAGCCGGTCTCCGCGCTCGACGTGTCGATCCAGGCGCAGATCCTCAACCTGCTGCGCGACCTGCAGACCGACATGGGCCTGACCGTCGTGTTCATCGCCCACGACCTCTCGGTCGTCCGCCACATGTGCGACCGCGTCGCGGTGATGTACCTCGGCCGGATCGTCGAGCTCGCGACCGCGGACCAGCTCTACGCGCATCCGCGGATGCCGTACACCGGCGCGCTGATGTCCGCCGTCCCGGTGCCCCAGCCGCGGCTGGCGGCCGGCAAGAAGCGCCAGATCCTCACGGGCGACGTCCCTTCGCCGTCGAACCCGCCGCAGGCCTGCCGCTTCCATACGCGCTGCTGGAAGGCGCAGGAGGTCTGCCGGGTCGACGATCCGCCGCTCGAGCCCAAGGAAGGCGGCAACGTGGCCGCGTGCCACTTCCCGCTGACCGACGCCGAGGTCGCCGAGCGCGTGCCGACGGCGCGCTCCGCCGCGGCCTAGGCGCGGCCAACCCGGGGCCGGGGGGTGCGGGACCAACTGCGCTGGGTAGGGCAGCGAGGGAGTGAACGGGGAGTTATGTGCGAAACGGCGTGTACCGCGGCGTTCACTTGCACGTTTCTCCCCTAGACGGGGAGTTTTGTGCGAACCGCGCCCGATCGGGGACCGCCGTCGCACATTCCTCCCTACCCAGCCGCAGTTCGCCGGCTCCCTAGGCGCGCTGGGCCAGCCGGGCGAGCCGCGCGTCCCACTGCGCGCCGACCGCGGCCATCCACTCCATCGCCTCGGCCAGCGGGGCGGGCGTGAGCGTGTAGCGCGTCTCGCGCCCCTCGCGCCGTGCCTGCACGAGGCCGGCGCCCGCGAGCGCGGAGAGGTGCTTGGAGACCGCCTGGCGGGTCATCGGCAGCTCGCCGGCCAGGTACGAGGCGGTGAGCCCCGGCTCGGCGGCGAGCGTGCGCAGGACCTCGCGGCGGGTGGGGTCGGCGAGCGCGGTGAAGACCGCGCCGACGTGCTCGTCGCCGCCTGCGGCTAGACCGGGCACAGCGCCGCGGCGTGCGCCAGCGCGCTGAGCTGCGGGCCCCAGACGGCGGTGTCGCCGGCGAAGCGGTGCTCGGTGACCGTGAAGCGCGTGCCGCCGAGCGCGTCGTCGAGCCGCCACTCGACGCGCGAGTCGCCCCACGTGAACACGATCCGCTGCTCGTCGTCGACGAGCTCGACGACGCCCTCGCGGTCGTCGGCCCGGACGGCCGCGCCCTCCTCGGCCTCGAACTCGACGTCCTCGGCCAGCCACTCCTCGAGCTCGGAGGGCTCGGTGATGAGCTCCCACGCCCGCTCGCGCGGCACGGGGAGGACGATCTCGCGTGTGACGCAACTCATAGGTTGCGCATAGGCTACCATCGAGCAGAAACACGCAACTTCACGGTTGCGCTTCGGCCAAGGAGATGGCAATGCCCCTGGTCCCCGTCGTGATCCAGCAGGACGCTCGCGGAGAGCGCTCGTTCGACATCTACTCGCGGCTCCTGCGCGAGCGCGTGGTGTTCCTCGGCAGCGAGATCGACGACCAGGTCGCGAACGTGATCGTCGCCCAGCTCCTGCACCTCGAGGCCGAGGACCCCGAGAAGGACGTCCAGCTCTACGTCAACTCGCCGGGCGGGGTCCTGTACGCGGGCCTGGCGATCTACGACACGATGCAGTTCGTCAAGCCCGACGTGGCGACGACGTGCTGCGGCATCGCGATGTCGGCCGGCTCGCTGATCCTCGCCGGCGGCGCGCCCGGCAAGCGCTCGGCGCTGCCGAACTCGCGCATCCTCGTCCACCAGCCCAGCGGCGGCTTCCAGGGCCAGGCGACCGACATCCAGATCCACGCCAAGGAGGCGCTCGACCTGCGGCGCCGCACGGAGGAGATCTACGCCCACCACACCGGCCGCGACATCGAGGACATCTCGGACGCGCTCGAGCGCGACCGCTTCTTCACCCCCGAGGAGGCCCGCGACTACGGCCTGGTCGACCGCGTCATGGCCTACGACGGCAACGGCAACGGAAGACAGCGGTACTTCGCTGCCGTCGTCCTCGTAGAGCGACTCGCGCGCCAGCTCCCCGGTGCGGTCGTCCCAGAGGGCGATCTCGAGGTAGTCGCCGCGGTAGGCGTCGGGCGCGAGCAGCGTGAAGCGGTTCTCGGTGACGCGGCACTGGTCGACGGCGAGGCCGGCGAGCTCCGCGGTGGCGATCGCGCCGCCGCGGACGATCGGGACGCCCCACACGAGCGTCATCGCCGCGACCTCGCCGTTCTCGCCGCGCCAGCCGCCGACGACCTCCTCGCAGAGGTCCATCTTCCACTCGGGGTGGCGGTCGGCGACCTCGTCGGTGAAGTCGGCCCACGCGAAGAACTCGTCCGGCTCGCTGTCGTCGTCGCCCGGGTTGAACGAGACGTAGCCGAACAGGTCGAGCCCGTTGCTCGTGCGCGACGTCACCGGGACGTACGTGCGGCCGGCCCACGAGCGGTCGGGGAACCAGGTCATCGAGCCGGGGTCGCCGAGCTCCGTGCCCTCGGTGTCGATCTTCAGGCACGCGGCCAGGAACTCGGCCTGCAGCGTGTCGGCCCAGCGGCCGTAGGGCAGCGGGTCCTGCGGGGGCTCGGCGGCGAAGCGTGCGACGAAGCGTTCCTCGGGCGGCATCGGCGCCGGAGCCTACGGCAGTTCGACGAGCAGCGTCACCGGGCCGTCGTTGACCAGCGCGACCGCCATGTCCGCGCCGAACACGCCGCGCTGCGCGCCGAGGCGGTCGCAGAAGCGCTCGTAGAGCGGCTCGGCGTGCTCGGGCCGCGCGGCCGCGACGTACGCCGGGCGGTTGCCCTTGCGCGCGTCGCCGTAGAGCGTGAACTGCGACACGCACAGCAGCTCGCGGTCGCCGAGCGGCTCGTTCATCCGCCCGTCGGCGTCCGGGAAGACGCGCAGCGCCCGGACCTTGTCGGCCAGCCGGTCGGCATCCTCGGGCCGGTCGACGTGCGTGACGCCCAGCAGCACGAGCAGGCCCGGCCCGATCGCCGCCACGCGCTCGCCGGCCACGGTCACCGACGCCTCGCTCACCCGCTGCACGAGCGCGCGCACTAGATCACCCAGGAGGCGACGAGCAGGAGCGGCACGGCGACCATCGTCGTCCACACGATCACACTCGCCGCGTACGGCAGGTCGAGCCCGTAGATGTGCGACAGCGCGACGATGTGCAGCCCGGCGGGCATCACGGCCAGCAGCAGGAACGCGTCCGGCAGCACGACGAACGGCGCCGCGATCAGCACCAGCAGCAGCGGCGCGAGCACGAGCCGGATGCCGATCGCCGCCGCCACCGCCTGCGTGAACGGCGGCGGGAACTTCAGCGCGCCCTCCTCGGCCTCCTCGGCGAGCGTGACGCCGACGGCGAAGAAGCCGAGGATCGGCATCGCGATCACCAGCACGTGCGAGGCGTCGACGAGCACGTCCGGCGCGAGCGACTCGGGCGCGATCAGCGCGGCGACCACGGCGAGCAGCGGCGGGTTGCGCAGGAAGTACGCCTTCACGCGCTCCTGGACGGTCTCGCCGGCCCGCGTGCCGGTGGCGGCCGCGATCGCGAACGAGCCGATCAGGAACACCGGCTGCTGGACGAGCGCGTCGTAGGCGACGGCCTCGGAGAGGTGGCTGAAGCCGAGGATCGCGGCGACGACCGGGAAGCCGAGGATGCCCGTGTTCGCCTGGATCGCGACGATCGACAGCACGCCGGCCGTCGGGCGCTCCATGTGCAGCAGCCGCCGGCCCACGAACCAGGCGGCGATCGCGGCCAGGGTCACCGCCGCGTACGCGCAGGCGATGCCGGCGCCGACGTCGGCCGTGATGTCGAGCGTCGCCAGGTTGAAGAACACGACGATCGGCGTGAAGACGAACAGCAGGATCTTCAGGATCGTCCGCGCCAGGCGGCCGGCCTGCGCGCCGCGGCGGCGCTCGGCCTCGACGCCGGCGGCGACCGAGGCGGCGATCATCAGGGCGACCCACAGCACGGCCGCGCAGGGTATGTGGTCAGCGAGCGGGCGCGGGCAGCGAACGCCGCGCGCGCGACTGCTTGCGCTCGACGACCCAGCGTTGCAGCGGCGCCGGGCGGCCGATGTGGAAGCCCTGCACGAAGTCGACGCCGAGGTCCCGCACGAGCTCGAGCGTCTCGGCGTCGCCGACCATCTCGGCGACCGTGCGCTTGCCGAGCCCGCGCGCGATGTCGACCACCGCGCGGATCACGAGCTGGTCCGTGCGGTCGGTGACGCAGCCGCGCACGAACTCGCCGTCGATCTTGAGGTAGTCGAACGGCAGGTGCTTGAGGTAGTAGAAGGACGCGAACGCGGCGCCGAAGTCGTCGAGCGCGAAGCGGCAGCCGAGGGCGGCCAGCCGGTGGGCGAACTCCTGCGCGCGCGGGATGTTCGCAACGGCCGTGGTCTCGGTGATCTCGAAGATCACCTGCGCCGGGTCGACCTCGTGCGTGCGCAGCTCGCCCTCGATCAGCGCCAGCAGGTCGGCGTCGCCGGCCGAGCGGCCGGAGATGTTGACCTCGAACGTGAGCCGGCGGCCGCGGCGGTTCTCCTCGGCCAGCATCGCGATCGAGCGCGAGACGACCCAGCGGTCGATCGCCCCGATCAGGTCGTAGCGCTCGGCGGCCGGCAGGAACGCGGCCGGCGAGATCAGCTCCCCGAACGGGTCGCGCAGCCGCAGCAGCAGCTCGAACTGGTCGGTGTCCCCGGTCGCCAGGTTCATGATCGGCTGCGCCTGCAGCACGAAGCGGTCCTCGTCGAGCCCGTCGCGGATGATGTCCGGCCACGAGACGCGGCCGTCGTGGCGGGTGGAGGCGTGCGCGCTCGGGCGGTAGACGACCGCGCGGTCGCGGCCGGACTCCTTCGCCTCGTACATCGCCAGGTCGGCGTTGGCGAGCACGTCGTCGGCGGTCAGGCGGCCGTCGTCGAACGCGGCGACGCCGAGGCTGGCGCTGACCGCGCGCAGGCGCCCGGAGGGGCTGGCGACGCGCTGGCCGCGGACGGCGTCGAGCACCGTCTCGGCGGCCGCGCGGATCTCGCCGGCGTCGCCGTCGGGCAGCAGCACGGCGAGCTCGTCGCCGCCGAGGCGGGCGATCGCGCAGCGCGCGTCGAGCCGCTCGCGCAGCGCGTCGGCGAGCGTCACGATCAGCTCGTCGCCGGTGCCGTGGCCGAGCGTGTCGTTGATGTTCTTGAAGTGGTCGAGGTCGAGCATGAACGCCGCACCGCGCGGGCCGTAGCGGCGGACGTGCTCGAGGTGGGACTCGAGCTCGCGCGCGAACGCGCGCCGGTTCAGCAGCCCGGTCAGCGGGTCGTGGTCGGCCAGGTACTGCAGCTCGGACTCGTAGCGCCGCCGCTCGGTGACGTCCTCGACCTGCAGCAGCGCGTGCTGCGGCACGCCGCCGGCGTCGCGCACGAGCGTGGCGCTGACGGCGACCCAGGCGATGTTCCCGGCGGCGTGGACCCAGCGCACGAGACCCTCGGCCTCGACGTCGCGGTCCTCCGGGTGGCGCAGGCGGGCGACGGGCGTGCCCTCGAGCTCCTCCTGGTCGCGGCCGGTGATCGCGCAGAGCGCGCGGTTGACCTGCAGGAAGCGGCCGTCGATCGACGACGATCGCCATGCCGATCGGCGCCTCCTCGAAGGCGGTGCGGAAGCGCACCTCGGCGTCGGCCTGCGCGCGCTCGGCCTCGGTGCGCGCGTGCACGTCGCGGACGGTGGCGTGGATCTCGGTCAGCACGCCGCCGTCGCGGACGGCCAGCAGCTGCGCCTCGGCCCAGCGCCACGCGCCGCCCGCGTTGCGCAGGCGGACGGTGATCGTGACGCGGTCCTCGCCGACCTTGAGCCGCCGCAGCGCGGCGATGCCGGTGGCGGCGTCCCCGGGATGGACGAGGTCGTTGGTGGCACAGGCCATCACCGCGGCGGGGTCGAGCCCGAGCAGCTCCTGGCAGCCGTCGGAGACGTGCCGGATCGCGCAGTCGGGCCCGAGCGTGGCGAGCACGTCGCCGGCGTGGTCGGCCAGCTCGCGCGAGCGCTCGTCGGCGACGACGCGCGCGGCCTCGGCGCGATCGCGCTCGCGAACGGCGGTGGCGGCGCGGCGCTCGCGGCGGCCGGCGTCGATCCCGAGCCCGGTCAGCGCCAGGCCGGTGAGCACGAGCCAGGCCGACATCGTCTTCGGGGCGCCGGCCAGCGGGCCGATCCCGGCCAGCAGCAAGCCACCGGCGAAGGCGGTCATGAAGCCGAGCGCTGCGGCGGCGCGGCTGTGCCGGGGAGTCACGGAACTGTTGTCGGCCGTTCTTAGATTTGACTCAAGCGCCGCGCAGTTCTGCGGCCGCCTGCTCGGGCGCGACGATGCAGAGATTGACCCCTGCGCCGTGCTCGAGGCCGGCCATGTGCGTCAGCCGCGGCAGCACGTCGATGCGCCAGCAGAAGTGGTCGGCGCCGCGCGGCGCGGTGCGCACCCACAGGTTCAGCGGCGGGCTCGCGCCGAGCCGCCGGCGCAGCCGGCTGAGCACGTCGTGCAGCAGCGCGGCGCCGAGCGGCCCCTCGTCCTCGAAGCGCGGGCGCGAGCGCCGCGGGGCGATCAGGAGCTGGTACGGGACGCGCGAGGCGTACGGCGCGATCGCGACCGCCTCGTCGTCGATCGCGACCACGCGGACGCGCTGGCGGACCTCCTCCTGCACGAGGTCGCCCAGCAGGTCGCCGCCCATCGTCCGGGTGGCGTACGCGGTCGCCCGCTCGCGCTCGCGGGCGATCGCGGCGGGCACGAACCCGAGCGCGTAGAGCTGCGCGTGCGTGTGCGGGAGCGACGCGCCGGCCTCGCGCCGCTCGTTGACGATCAGGTGGCGGCAGGCGGCGTCGCGGTGCACGTTCAGGCGCTCGCGCCAGACCTCCATCGCCTGCGCGACCTGCGCCGGCTCGAGGTCCGTCAGCGACGTGACGGCGTCGGGCGCGTTGATGATCACCTCGTGGTGGCCGAGCGCGGCCTGCGCGGTGAACAGGTCGGGGTTCGCGTGCCGCTCGGGCTCGACGGCGTCGGGCGAGAGCGCCGGATACAGGTTGGGGACGACGCGCACGCTCCAGCCCGGGCCGTTCTCGGGCCCGTCCGGCCGCAGCGCGTAGAGCTCGGGCGGCGTCTGGTCCTCGTGGCCGGGCGCGAACGGGTCGCCGGCGGGGTCGATCGGGTCGGGCGGCTCGACGCGCAGGCCGCCGCCGGGGCGCGTGGCGCGGGCCGCGGCGATGATGCTCTTGAGACCCGTCAGCGGGTCGACGCGCAGCTCGTTCACTCGCCGAGGTACTTGTCGATGTCGGCCTCGAGCTCGGCCGCCGACGTGTACTCGCCGGCGTGCACGAACTCCGTCTTCCCGCTCGCGTCGACGAACACGGTCATCGGGAAGTAGGTGCCCGCGCGCAGCTCGCGCGCGATGTCCTCGTTCTCGTCCTCGTAGGACGGGAACGGGATCGGGAAGTCGGCGAGGAAGCGCTCGGCGGCGGGGCGCGCGTCCTTGGCGTTGAGGCCGATGAACGCGACGTCCTTGCCGCGGTCGGTCGCGACCCGCTGGAAGATCGGGAACTCGGCGCGGCACGGCCGGCACCACGACGCCCACTTGTTGATCACCGCGGGCGTGCCCTCGACGCTGTCGAGCGCGGCCTGGAAGTCGTCGCCGGCGAGGACCTTGCTCGCGTCGCCGTGCAGCGCGGCGAGCGGCGCCGGGGCGCCCTGCAGCTCGGCCTGGGCCTGCTCGAGGTCGAAGCTTCCCGCCTCGGGCGCGGGGTCGCGCTGCTCGCCACCGGCCTGCGAGAGACCGACGACGACCACCGCCACAAGGGCGATCGCGGCGAGAACGTAGGCGATCCGTCGCATGCTGGATGCACAGGTTAGGCGGTTCTGTGCCTCGGTCTGCTTCAATAAGGGTGCCTCGCGGGGACGAGACAGTCCGAGGGTCGGCGGCAGCCCGAAGCGCCCTCAGTGCACAGCTAGCTCCCCGCGCCATGTGAGGCCGTGAGCAGCGACCGCGGCCTCCTCACCCGAGACCCCGAGCCTTCATGGCTGAGACCACGCCAGTGGCCACCAAGGCCACGCTCCTTCCATCACCTGACGCGATCCAGCGGGCCGAGAAGTTCGCCCGCGAACCGTTCCTCACCGAAGGGGAGGACGCCGCGTCCCTGCTCGCACCGGGCACCCCGCACCGGCGGGCGCTCGACGCTGCGGTGGCGGAGCTGGACGCCGGCCTCACGGCACCGTCGGTCCAGTGGCGGCGGCAGTGGTCGCTGCTGCTCGGCCTCGAGCGCCTGCTGGCGCAGGACGAGCCGACGCTGGTCGACGGCACCGTGCTCTCCGCGCACCAGGTCGACGCGCTGTCGGGAACGCTGACGGCGCTGCTGGCCGAGGCGCAGCGCAACGGCAACGGCGCCGCCACCGCGGAGGAGCTCGAGCTCGAGCTCGCCCCGGTCGGCATCCCCGGCGAGGAGGAGCTCGACGAGGACGAGCCGGAGGAACCGCAGGACTGGGACGAGGACCAGCCCGAGGACGACGACGAGCAGCTCCCGGAGGCGGCCGAGGACCCCAACGCGGCCAAGCGCTTCTGGTTCGAGCACGCGACCGGCGCCGGCAAGACGGTCGCCGCGCTCGGGTTCGTCGAGGCGTCGCGCACCGGCGGCATCCTGATCCTCACCCACCGCCGCAACCTGGTCGACCAGTTCCACGGCGAGCTGCGCGACCGCGGCTACTCCAAGCGGATCTCCCCGGCGCTGCTGAAGGGCCAGGATCGCGGCGACGGCCCGGTGACGGTCGAGACCTACCAGTGGTTCGTGCGCAACGCCGGCAAGGTCTCCGACGCGTACACGATCGTCATCTGCGACGAGGCGCACACCGCGCTGGGCGAGAAGACCTCCGCGTCGATCCGCCAGTGGGCAGGCCCGGTCTTCGTCGGCATGACCGCGACCGGCGCGCTGATCGCCCGCCACGTCACCGACCTCTTCCCGACGCAGACCTCGCGCTTCGACCTCGCGCAGGCCGCGCGCCGCGGCGTCATCTCGCCGCTGCGCTGCGTGCGGATCCCGCCGGGCCCCGGCGTGCGCACGATCGCCAAGGTGCCGTTGCGGCGCGGCGAGGTGGACACGGAGTTCGACCAGGAGATGCTGGCCGAGCTGCTCGATCAGCTGCCGTTCAACCTGGCGGTCGCCGACCTCTACAAGACCCGCTTCAACAACGTGCCGGGCGTCGTCTACGCGGCCGGCGTGCGCCACGCCTACAACGTCGCCTCCGCGTTCCGCGACCTCGGGCTGAAGGCGCAGGCGGTGAGCGGCGAGACGCCGAAGCGCGAGCTGGCGAACATCCTCGCCCGCTACGAGCGCGGCGACATCGACGTGCTCGTCAACGCGCAGCTGCTCGCCGAGGGCTGGAACTCGCCGCGCGCGACCGTCTGCATGCACCTCGCGCCGACCGCCTCGCGCCGCATCTACCAGCAGCGCGTCGGCCGCGTGACCCGCCGCCACCCGGGCAAGGAGGCGGGCATCGTCGTCGACTTCGTCCATCCCGCGACGAAGCACGACGACCCGGTCGTGACGCTGCACTCGCTGCTCGACCGCGACGTCTACCGCGGCGGCGCGATCGTCGTCGGCCCGGTCCGCCGCGGCCGCGGACGGCGGCTGCGCGTCGAGCGCCGCGTGCTGCCGGTGACGGCGGACGAGAACCGGCGGATCGAGGTCTTCGAGCGCGAGCTGTGGCGGATCGCCGTCGAGCACCTCGACTACGGCGAGCAGGTCCAGTGGGCCGCGCTGGCCGGCGCGCGGGTGGCGCCGACGGGCTGGCGCCGCGCGCGGGCGATGCTGCACTTCGACGCCCAGGGCGAGCTCAAGCGCACGTTCCTGACGACGGCCGTCGAGCGCAACAAGAACCCGCAGCTGCGCCTGAAGGCGCTGCAGGAGATCGCCGCGGGCAAGGACGCCGAGGCGTTCGACCGCGCGCTCGACTTCGTCGAGACCTGGCCGCGCGACGACAAGCGCGAGGGCGTCAAGGTCGTCCTGCAGGCGCTGGCCGAGAAGAAGATCGGCCGCCGCGACCAGGCGAACAACTGGATCTGGCGCTGCGCGAACATGACGCGCGAGGTGCACGAGGAGTACGCGGTGCAGCGCTGGCCGGAGACGAAGCGCCTGCTCGGGCTGCTCGTCAACTCGTCAGGCGGCGCCCACGCGCGCAACGCGCGCCGGCTCGTGCACGCCGCACGCCAGCAGGACCGCCGGCTGGCCGCCGCACTGCTGGCCGCCGCGCTCCCGCACACCGCCGAGGCGGGCGAGGTCGTCAACGGCGCCCGCACGCGCATGTCCCGCAAGCCGGCCGCGCTGGCGCGCGAGCTGCTGCGCAACTTCCCGAAGGGCCGCGGCAAGTCGAAGCGGCGGCGCAAGAAGAAGGGCGCCGCCGGCGAGGCGGGCGCGCCCGAGGCCGTCGCGGCCGCGGCGGCGGGCGGCGATGCGCTCGCGGTCGACGAGAAGCGCACCGTCGACGCCGATCCCGAGGCCAAGCCCGCACGTTCGCGCCGCCGCCGCCGCGTGGCCGCCGACGCCGGCGAGGGCAGCGGCCGCTCGCGGCGCTCGCGCAGCAAGCCGGCGACCGAGGAGCAGCCCGTCGCGGCCGCGGAAGCCGCCCGAGGACGTCTCCGCGGAGACGCCGAAGCCGACCCGCGCGCGCCGGACTCGCGCCAAGGCCGCGCCGGAGACCGCCGAAGCCACCGAGGACGTCTCCGCGGAGACGCCGAAGCCGACCCGCGCGCGCCGCACCACCCGCGCGAAGGCCGCCGAGCCGGCCGCCGCGGCGCAAGCCCGCGCGCGCAGCCGGCCGCGCCGCGCCCGCGCCAAGGCGACCACGGACGGCGCCGAGCCCGCGCCGAAGCCCACCCGCGCGCGCCGCACGCCGGCGAAGGCCGCCGAGAACCGAAGCCGAAGCCGAAGCCGCGCGCCCGGGCGAAGAAGCCGGACGAGCCGAGCGGGACGCCGCAACGGGACCAACAACCCGATCGAGGCCGCGACCGAGCGGGTCAAGGCCGCCGTCCGCGAAGCCGCGGGCGACGAAGCCGCCTAGCCCCGCATCAGGTGTACCTCGCCGGCGTCGAGCGTGATCAGCTCGCCACCGGCCCGCCGGACGAGCAGCGCTCCGGCGTCGTCGATCCCCGCCCCGACGCCCTCGCCGCCGGCCCAGCGCACCGGCTGCCCGGCCAGCGCATCGCGCTCGCGCAGCGCGGCCAGCGCCGCCTCCGCCGGCTCCGCGAGCCGCAGCTCGAGCGCCGCGAGCAGGTCGCTGAGGACGGCCGCCGGGCTCGCGCCCGAGCGTGCCGGCACGCTCGCGCAGGTCCGGCGGGAGGTCGGCCAGGTCGACCGCGGCGTTGACGCCGATCCCGAGCACCGCCCAGCGCTCCTGCGGCCGCCCCTCGGCGAGCACGCCCGCGATCTTGCGGCCCGCGACGAGCACGTCGTTCGGCCACTTCACCCGCGCAGCGGGGCCCGCGACGTCCGCGACCGCGAGCCCGCCGCGCAGCGGCAGCAGCGCGTCCGGCTCGCGCACCACGAGCGACAGCAGCAGCGCGCGCCCCGCGCGGCGCGGTCCAGGTCCGCCCCTGCCGTCCCCGCCCGGCGGTCTGCACGCCGGCGGTCACGAGCGTCCCGTGCGGCGCGCCCGCCGCGGCCAGCTCGCGCGCCCGCTCGTTGGTCGACCCGATCGCGCGCAGGTGCAGCCGCGGCCGGCCGAGCGTCACGCCGCGACCACGTGCACCTCGTCGCCCGCCCGCAGGCCGAGCAGCGCGGTCGCGTCACCGCCGTTGACGGCCAGCGCGAGCGCGCCCGCCGCGTCCTCGTAGAGCAGCAGCGCGCCCGGGCCGACCTCGGCGAACGTGCGCGCGACGACGCCGCGGACGCGCCGCGACTGCGCGCGCACCGTGACCGCGTCGCCGAGCCGCAGCTCGCGCTCGACGAGGTCGTCGTGCGTGGCGTCCAGGATCGCGTTGCCGTACGTGTCCGAGGCGACCACGTGCGCGACCAGCGCCTCGCCCTCGACCCGCGGCTCGGTGCGCTCGAACCGGACCAGCTCGCCGGCGTCGAGCGGCGTGCCCGCGTCCGCCAGCGCCTCGCCGGCCGCCAGCCGCGCGGCGACCGGGGCGAACAGGTCGCGGCCGTGGAACGTCGCCGACACCGGCTCCAGCCGCCACGGCGAGAGCGGAGATCTCGACCGCCTCGGCGACGCCGCCGAACCGCTCCGCCGCCGGGATCAGCAGGCCGTTGTCCGGGCCGACCAGCAGCCGGTCGCCCTCGGCGGTCCGCAGCGCCAGCGCGTGGCGGCGCGCGCCGACGTCGGGGTCGACGACCGCGAGGTGCACGCCGGCGGGCATGTGCGGCAGCGCGCGGACCAGCATCGCGGCGCCGGCGCGGACGTCCTGCCGCGGCACGCCGTGCCCGAGGTCGATCACGCGCGCCTCCGGGCACAGCCGCGCGATCACGCCGTGCACGACGCCGACGAACTCGTCGGCGTGTGCCGTAGTCGGAGAGGAACGTGACCGGAAGTGCCACCGCGGCCAGTATCCCGCGCTCAGCCGGCGTCGGCGATCAGGGCCGCGACGAGGCCGTCCGGCGTGTGCGGGTCGGCCTCGAGATCGGGCTCGGCTCCGTGCTCGCGCAGCTCGGCGCTGGTCGCGGGGCCGATCGAGGCGAGCCGCGGGCCGGAGAGCGCGCCTGCACCGGCCGCGGCGGCGAAGAAGCGGACGGACGAGGCGGACGTGAAGAGGACGTAGTCGGCGGCGGCCGCGGCCGCGCGCGTGTCGTCGTCGAGCGGCTCCGCGACCGTCTCGTACAGCGCCGCGATCTCGACCTCGGCGCCGCGCTCGCGCAGCGCGTCGGGCAGCACGTCGCGGCCCTCCGCGGCGCGGGCGATCAACGCGCGCCGCACCGGCACGTCCGCGAGCGCCTCGACGAGCGCCTTCGGCCACCGCGCGCGCCGGCACCAGGTCCGGCTCGATCCCGCGGGCGCGCAGGGCGCGAGCGGTGCCGGGGCCGATCGCGGCGACCGTGATCCCGGCCAGCGACCGGGCGTCGTGCAGGCGGTCGAGCAGCAGCTCGGCGCCGTTCGGCGAGGTCACGCAGACGAGGTCGAAGCCGTCGAGCGGCGGCAGCGGCGCGTCGAGCGGCACGATCCGGATCGCCGGCGCCTCGATCACCTGCGCGCCGAGGCCGCGCAGGCGCGCGGCGAGCGCGCTCGCCTGCGCACGGGCGCGCGTGACGGCGACCGTGCGGCCGTGCAGCGGGCGCGACTCGAGCCAGGCGAGCTCCTCGTGCAGCCGCGCGACCGGGCCGACGAGCGTGATCGCCGGCGCGCGGATCCCCGCGGCGGCGGCGCGGTCGGCGACGTCGGCCAGCGTGGCCAGGACCGTGCGCTGGCCGGCGAGCGTGCCGCGCTCGACGACCGCGACCGGCTCGTCGGCCGGCCGCCCGTTCGCGGTCAGCCGCTCGGCGATCCGCGGCAGCGACTTCACGCCCATGTAGAAGACGAGCGTCCCGGGGAACGCGGCGAGCGCCGGCCAGTCGAGCGCCGACTCCGGCTTGTCCGGGTCCTCGTGGCCGGTGACGAACGCGACGCCGCTGGCCGCGTCGCGGTGCGTGACCGGGATGCCGGCGTACGCGGGTGCGGCGACCCCGGCGGTCACCCCCGGCACGACCTCGAACGGGATCCCGGCCGCGCGCACGACCAGCGCCTCCTCGCCGCCGCGCCCGAACACGAACGGGTCGCCGCCCTTCAGGCGCACGACGCGGCGGCCGGCGCGCGCGTGGCCGACGATCAGCCGGTTGATCTCGTCCTGCGGCATCTGCGGCCCGCCGCCCTGCTTGCCGACGTAGATCAGCTCCGCGTCGGGCCGCGCGTAGGCGAGCGCCTCGGCCGGGATCAGCCGGTCGTGGAGCACCACGTCGGCCTCGCCGATCAGCTCGACCGCGCGCACGGTCAGCAGGCCCGGGTCGCCGGGCCCGGCGCCGACGAGATACACGACGCCGCCGTTCGCGCCGGGACCGGTCATCGCGCGCCCGCCATGACCTCGGCCTCCCGCAGCAGGTCGGCGGCGCCCGCGGCCAGCATCCGGCGGGCGAGCTCGCGGCCGGCGGACTCGGCGTCGTCGCCGAGCTCGACCTCGTCGACGAGCCAGGCCGAGCCGTCCGGGAGGCCGGCGAAGCCGCGGATCCGCGCGTCTTGCGCGTGGATTCCCACGGGCGTGTGACAACTTGCGGACAATTCACGCACGGCGGCCCGTTCGCCGGAAAGGCATGAGAACGTGCGGGCATGGCTCACCGCAGCGGCCTCCGTACCCGCCTCGCTCGCCTCACGGGCCTGCACGGCGATGACGCCCTGCCCGGGCGCCGGGACGAACACTTCGCCGCTGAGCGTGCCACCCGCCTCGCGGCGGCGACCGAGGCGGTCGAGGCCGGCGCCCGCGAGCACGAGCACGTCGACCTCGCCGGCGGCCTGCTTGGCCAGCCGCGTGTCGACGTTCCCGCGCAGCTCGGCGACCTCGAGGTCCGGCCGCACGGCCAGCAGCTGCGCGCGCCGCCGCAGCGCGCTGGTCCCGATCCGCGCGCCCTCGCGCACGTCGTCCAGCGAGCGCTCGCCGACCAGCACGTCGAGCGGGTCGGCCCGCCGCGGCGCGGCCACGATCGCCGTGCCCGCGGCGAGCTCGCCCGGCACGTCCTTGGCGGAGTGCACCGCGAGGTCGATCTCGCCCGCGAGCAGCGCCGCCTCGAGCGCGCCGATCCAGCGCGACTTGTCGCCGCGCGCGCGGTCGACGTCGCCGGCGGTCGTCACGTGCACGAGCTCGACCGGCCCGGGCAGCGCAGCCGCCACCGCTCGCGCCTGGGCGAGCGCGAGCGTGCTGGCCCGCGTGCCGAGCCGCAGCGGCACGCTCGCGGCGCTCAAGAGCGCCGCAGGGCGCGCACCTCGGCCGGCGGCCGCTCCGCGGCCTCACCGGTCGGGTCCTCGAGCCCGAACAGCTCGCGCAGGAGCTGCAGCCGCGCGTGGCGGTGCTCCGGCTCGAGCGCCTTGACGCGCGCGGTCGGCTCGTGCAGCAGCCGCTTGGCGACGGCGCGGGCGAGCGCCTCGACGCGCTCGCGGTCGCGGTCGGTGAGCGCCTCCCAGCGGCCGTCGTTCTCGTCCAGCAGCTGGGCGACCACGTCGTCGCCGCGCGTGCGCAGCGCGGCCACGGTGGGGAGAACCTCGAGCGAGCCGAGCCAGCCCGCGAACGCCTGGATCTCCTGCTCGACGATGCCCTCGGCGTCGCGCGCCTCGACGCGCCGCACGGAGATGTGGCGGGCGACCTGCTGCTGCAGGCCGTCGATGTCCAGCACGGTGATGCCCGGCAGCTCGCCGCACGCGGGGTCGATGTCGCGCGGCACGGCGAGGTCGATCAGCAGCAGCGGGCGGCCGCGGCGCTCGGCGGTCACGACCGCCAGCTCCTCGGCGCCGATCAGCGCGTGCGGGGAGGAGGTCGAGGAGACCACGATGTCCGCGCGCACGAGCTCGGAGGGCAGCGCGTCGAACGAGCCGGAGGCGCCGCCGAAGCGCTGCGCGAGCGCGATCGCCCGCTCGCGGCGGCGGTTGGCCACGAACATCGTCGAGACGCCGTGGTCGTGCAGCGCCCGCGCGGTCAGCTCCGCGGTCTCGCCGGCGCCGACGATCAGCACGTGGCGGTCGGTCAGGTCGCCCAGCGCCTCGCGCGCGGCGTCGACGGCGACCGAGGCCACGCTCGCCCGGCCGGCGGAGATCGCGGTCTCGGTGCGCACGCGCTTGCCGGTCGCCAGCGCCGCGCGGAACAGCTTGTTGGTCATCGGCCCGGTCGTGCGGGCGGCGAGCGCGTTCTCGTACGCGCGCTTGACCTGGCCCTGCACCTCGGCCTCGCCGACGATCATCGACTCCAGCCCGCTCGAGACCCGGTACAGGTGCCGGGCCGCGTCGCAGTTGCGCAATGCGTAGATGCCGTCCAGCAGCTCGGTCGGCCGGATCCCGGCGCGCCGCGCCAGCAGCGAGAGCACCGCCGACTCGGCCTCGACCGGATCGGAGACCATGAGGTAGAGCTCGGTGCGGTTGCACGTCGAGAGCGCGACCGCCTCGCCGATCGCGTCGTGGGCGACCAGGTCGTGCAGCAGCCGCTCGGCGCCCGGTGTCGGTGAGCGCGATCCGCTCGCGCACGGCGAGCGGCGAGGTCTTGTGCGAGGCGCCGAGGGCGAGCAGCTCGCTCATCGCCGCACCGCCTCCTCGCGCGTCGCGCTCGGCGGCCTCGCGCGCGGCGTCGCGGCGCGCGACGATCTCGGTCAGCTCGTTCAGCTCGCGCCCGATCCGGGCCAGCTTCGAGGCCATGATCGCGACGTAGATCAGGATCAGCGCGAAGAACACGAGGTAGGCGGCCGCGACGTACGGCCCCGCGTCGTCGAGCGGCAGCGCGGGCATCAGAGCTGCTGGGGCGCCGCGCTGCGACGGGCCGGCGCCCAGATTTCGTCGTCCTCGTCGGCGAGCCGGCGCTTGAGCGCGCGCAGCTGCATCGACGCTTGCTTGGAGGCCAGCTCGTACTTCCACAGCGTCACGAACAGCGCCACCATGCCGAGCATCGAGACCAGCAGCGTGAGCCGCATCTCGCCCGGCATCGAGCCGCCCGTGGCGGTCAGCACGCGCGGGTGCAGGAGCTGGTCGGCGAGCCGCACGGCGAGGAAGTTCAGCGGCACGAACGCGCCCGCGACGATCGCGAACACCGCCGCGCTGCGGGCCTGGCGCTCCGGGTCCTCGATCGAGAACCGCAGCGGCTGGTAGCACGCGTACAGCAGGAACACGATCAGGAACGAGACGAGCGTCGGCTCGTCCCACGACCACCAGGTGCCCCACGCCGCCCGGCCCCAGATCGCCCCCGTCAGCAGCACGCCGACGCCGAGGATCAGCGACAGGTGGATGGCGACGTAGCGAGCGCAGGTCGTGCGCGCGGTCGCCGGAGCGCAGGTAGCGGATCCCGAAGATGCCGCCGGCCACGAACCCGCACAGCGCCACGACCGCGAGCGGCACGTGCAGGTAGAAGATCTTCTGGATGAAGCCCTGGTCGGCGTCGTTCGGCGCGTAGAAGAACACCATGGCGAACGCGCCGATGATGAGCACGACGGAGGCGATGGAGAGGGGTTTGAGCCCTCGGGCGAACACGTCTGGCTAATCCTCCAGGAGGAAGTCGAAGACCGCGAAGGCGAGGAGGCCGAAGACCAGATCATAGAGGCCGAGGAGCAGCAGCCAGCGCCCGGGTATGCCCGCCGCGCCAGCCTCGAGCAGCAGCGGCGACGTGGCGCGTGCGGCGGCGATCACGAGCGGGATCATCAGCGGCAGCGCCAGGATCGGCACGATCAGCTCGCGCGAGCGCGTCTGGATCGCGAGCGCGCCGACCAGCGTGCCGACCACCGCCACGCCGGCGTTGGCCAGCAGCAGCACGCCGGCCAGCTCCGGCACGGCCCCCCACGGCGCCGGCCCGAGCAGCAGCAGCGCGAACGCCGGCACGGCCGCCAGCTCGACCGCGCACAGGAACACGAACAGCACGCACGCCTTCGCGACGAACATCGCGGTGCGGTCGACCGGGGCGAGCAGGAAGCCGTCGAGCCCGCCCTGCTCGCGCTCGGCCACGAACAGCCGCCCCATGCCCAGCACGGCGGCGAACAGCAGCGTGACCCAGAGCACGCCGGCGGCCAGCTCGCCCTCGACCGACCGGCGGTCGATCGCGAAGTGGAACAGCACGAACGTGGAGAGGCTGAACAGCAGCATCGCCGGCACCGCCTCGCCCGTGCGCAGCTCGATCCGCAGGTCCTTGCGCACGACGGCGGCGACCGCGGCCCTCACCGGTACAGCCCCCGCACGTCGTCGACGCCCACCGACGCCGCCGGCGCCAGCAGGTCCGGCCGCCCGCCGCGCAGGCCGAGCACCACGTCGGCGCCCGCGAGCCCCTGCTCGACGTCGTGCGAGATCAGCACCCGCGCCGCGCCGCCGGCGCGCCCGATCAGCGGCTCGACCGCGCCCGCCGCGCCCGGGTCGAGGTTCGCGAACGGCTCGTCCAGCAGCAGCAGCTCGGGCGCGTGCAGCACCGCCCGGCAGATCGCCACCCGCTGCACCATCCCGCGCGAGAGCGAGCGCACCGGCTCGTCCGCGCGCCGCAGCATGCCGACCGCCTCCAGCAGCGTGTCGATCCGCGCGGCGCCGACCGCGTGCAGCCGTGCGTAGTAGCGCAGGTTCTCGCGCACGGTCAGGTCGCGGAACAGCAGCGGCTCGTGCCCCAGCAGCCCGATCCGGCCGCGCACCTTCCAGCCGTCGCGCGGCAGCGCGCTGCCCAGCACCTGCACGCTGCCCGTGTGCGGGCGCAGCAGCGTCGCGAGGATCCGCAGCAGCGTCGTCTTGCCGGCGCCGTTGGCGCCGAAGACGGCGAGCGTCGCGCCGCGCGGCAGCTCGAGCGTCACCCGGGCCAGCGCGACGCGCTCCCCGTAGGCGCGCCCGGCGTCCTGCAGCGCGACCGCCGGCTCAGTGGCCGCGGCCATGGTGCGACGAGTCGCCGCGCAGCGTCTGCACCACGTGCCCCAGCGTCGGCGCGAGCACGCCGAACAGCTGGTCGATCGCCTTCGGCGACCCCGGGAAGTTGACGATCAGCGTCTGCCCGGCCACGCCCGACACGCCGCGCGTGAGGATCCCCAGCGGGGTGTGGCGGGCGCCCTCCGCGCGCATCGCCTCGGCGAACCCGGGCGCCTCGCGCTCGATCACCGCGCGCGTCGCCTCCGGCGTCACGTCGTCCGGCGTCAGCCCGGTCCCGCCGGTGGTGAAGATCAGGTCGCAGCCGCCGTCGACGAAGTGATGCAGGCGATCCTCGATCAGCCCGTAGTCGTCGGGCACGACCTCCATCGCGACCACGTCGCAGCCCGCCCCCTCGGCCGCCGCGGCCAGGCGCGGGCCGGAGACGTCCTCGGCCTCCCGGCGCGAGACGCTCGTCGAGATGGTCAGGACGGCGGTGCGGATGCGCCGCAGCTTAGCGATCCACGAGACCCGCCCGAGGTTGGCTCGGCCGATCACCCCGACGGCGCCCACGGCGCCGAGGCATCCACGAGTCATCGGTGGCTCAGGACTTAGAGTCAGCAGTGGATCTCCGTCAGCTCGAGTACTTCGCCGCCGTCGCGCGGCACCGCCACTTCGGCCGCGCGGCGGAGGCGATCTACGTCACGCAGCCGGCGCTCTCGCAGCAGGTCCGGCGGCTCGAGGCCGAGCTCGGCGTCGCGCTGCTGAACCGCACGAGCCGCGGCGTCGAGCTGACGCCCGCGGGCGCGGAGCTGCTCGCCCGGGCGGACGCGATCCTGGCCGACGTGGCCGCCGCCCGCGCGGCGATGGACGAGCACGCCGGCGTCGTGCGCGGCGCGGTCCGGGTGGCGGCGACCGCGGCCGACGCGCTGCGGCTGCCCGAGGGCCTGGCCGCGTTCCACCGCGAGCACCCGGGCGTGCGGCTCGCGCTGCGGCAGGCGTCGGCGACCGAGGTCGTGGAGCTCGTGCGCCGCGGCGCGGTCGACCTCGCGGTGCTGGCCGGCGAGCCGCAGGGCCTCAGCTCGACGCCGCTGCCGGACGAGCCGCTGCGCGTGCTCGTCGCGCCCGACGACCCGCTGGCGAGCACCGCCGCGACGACGCTCGAGGAGCTCCGCGGCCGGCCGTTCGTGCTGCCCGAGCCCGGCACCGCGCTGCGCGCGCTGGTCATGGACGCCTGCCAGGACGCGGGCTTCAGCCCGGTGCCCTTGCTCGAGGTCGCCGACCCGGCGACGACGCGCTTCCTCGTCCACGCCGGCCTCGGCGTCGCGATCGCGCCCGCGAGCTGGCTCGACGCACCCGGCGCCGAGGTCGCCGCACTCGCGCTCGAGCCCGCCCTCCGCCACCGCCTCGCGCTCGTCACGGCCGGCGAGCTGTCGCCGGCGGGGCGGCTGCTGCACGCGGCGCTGCTGGCGCACTTCGGCGGCGGGCGCCGCGGGTAACGAACTGCGCTGGGTAGGGAGGCGGGGTTCAAGTGCACTTGAGGACCCAAAACGTTCCACGGCCCGTGCGGAGGAGCGTGGAACGTTATGCGCGCTATAGACGACAAACGTTCCACGCCCCGGCGTGGGACGTTATGGGTGCAACTCCGGTTGACACCCTCGCCTCCCCACCCAGCCGAGTGCCCGCAGCCGCCGGGCTCAAGCCGCGCGCGCGACCCGGGCGGCGCGCCCGTCGAGCGCGCGCTGGTAGCCCGCGGCGAGGCGGCCGAGCGCCGCCTCCCAGGTGCGCTCGCGCACCGCGGCCAGCCCGCCGCGCGCGAGCCGCTCGCGCGCGCCGCGCGAGGCCGCCAGGCCCGCCACCGCCGCGGCGAGCGCGTCGGCGTCGGCGGGGCAGAGCAGGCCGGTGCGGCCGTCGCTCGATCAGCTCGAGCCGGGCCGCCCTCGGCGACCGCGACGACCGGCAGGCCGCGCGCCTGCGCCTCGAGGATCACCTGGCCGAACGTGTCGGTGCGGCTGGCGAAGAGGAAGCACGTCGGCGCTCGCGTAGGCGCGCGCGAGCTCGTCGCCCTCGAGCCAGCCGAGGAACGTCGCGTGCGTCGCCGAGGCGCTCGCGCAGCGCGTCCTCCTCGGGGCCGCCGCCGGCCAGCACGCAGGTGCAGCCGCGGGTCGCGCGCGCGCGCCGCGCAGGAACGCGTCGGCGAGCAGGTCGGCGCCCTTCTCCTTGGTCAGGCGCCCGGCGTAGAGGACGTTGACGCGTCGCCGCGGCGAAGCGGCCGGCGTCGCGCTGCGCCGGGCCGAAGCGCGTCGAGGTCGACGCCGCGGTCCCAGCGGCCGATCCGTCTCGGCGCGATGCCGAGCGCCGCGCAGCGACGTCGTCGGCGGCGGCGCTCGGCGAGAGCACGACGTCGCACTGCGCCGTAGAAGGCGGCGAGCGCCACGTCGCACGCCGGCTCGAGCCGCGGCGTCGCCGGAGCGCAGCCCGGCGTAGGCGCCGAGCTCGGTGTGGTAGCTGCCGAGCATCGGCAGCTCCATGATCCGCGCGATGAGCGCGGCGCGCGACCCCGGCCGGGCCCGGGCGAGCAGAGGTGCACGAGGTCGTAGCGGCCCTCGGCGAGCGCCTCGACGACCGCCGGGCAGGCTCGGGACGCCGACCTTCAGCCCCGCGTAGAAGGGGATGTCGACCTCGGCGACCGCGCTCAGGCGGCGGTCGACGTTCGGGTCGGTGCCGATCACCTCGACCTCGAAGCCGGGCACGCCGCGCTCGCGGATCTCGTCGAGCGTGTGCGTGACGCCGTGCATGCCGCCGACGCCGTCGGCGACGAGCGCGACCCGCAGCGGCTCGCCGCTCGCGCGCGCACGAGCTTGCCCTTCTCGCGGCCGAGGAAGGCGGCGGCCGGCGCGTAGGGGATCGCCGGCGACGCAGGCGTCGAACAGCGCCGAGCGCGGCGCGCGCCGCAGTCGCCGCCGCTCGGCCGCGGTCGCGAGCGACCGCGTCGACCGCGCGCGCGCAGCTTGCGCTCGTGCGCGCGGCGCGCGCGGCGGAAGAGGTCGGCGTGCGTGAAGTCGTCGGCCTGCAGCCAGGCGAGCAGCTCGCGCTCGGTCAGGTCCGAGCTCGACCGCGTCGAGCCAGGCGCGCAGCAGCGCGCGGGCGTCGTCCGGGCCGAGGTCGGCGCCGATCGCGCCCGCGCGGGCGTCGCCCTCGCTCATCACGCGCTCGACCATCGTCAGCACCGCGCGCGGGGTCGGGCGGCCGCGGCGCCCTCGCCGCGGCCGAGCGCGCGGACCGCCGAGCGCCATCGCGGCGTGCGCCCACTTGGCGGCGCTGCCCTGGTCGCCGCGCGCCTCGCGCGCGCCCGGCGCGCACGTGCGCGAGGAACTCCTGCCGGCGTCGCGGCCGGCGGGCGTCTCGGTGAAGGTGCGGCCGATGTCGACGCCGGCGTGGTCGTCGGAGCCGCCGACGCCGGTGCCGCCGTGGGTCTCGATGTAGATGGCGGCGGGCACGTTCAGCTCGCGCGCGCGCGAGCCGTTGCGGGTCTCCCAGACCGGGAAGAGCTCGCGCGAGGCGGCGGCGGTGGCGCGGCGTGAGCGGCGCCTCGACCGCGTAGAAGGGGTGGGCGAGCGCGCAGGCGATCTCGCTGCTCGTGCAGGTACTCGGCGCACCGCCTCGACGTCGCCGGCGTGCGCCTGGAGCCAGCTCGTGGTCGTCCGGGGTGATGCCGTAGCAGAGGACGTGCACGCCTGCGGCTCGCCCGCGAACCAGGCGGTCAGCTCCTCGGAGACGAAGACGTCGGGCCGGTCGGCGATCTCGAGCGCGCCGTCGATCGTGTCGTGGTCGGTGATCGTCACGAAGTCCATCCCGCGGCGCTTGGCGAGCTCGTAGACCTCCTCGGGCGGCGTGGCGCACTCGGGCAGGCCGAGCGCGCGCTGGACGCCGAGCTTGGACAGCTGCGAGGCGGTCGAGTGGCAGTGCAGGTCGGCCCGGCTGGTCGGTGGTCATGCGGTCATCGTGAGATTCGCCGTGCAATTGCCAGCGCTTTCGTGACCGATCCGCGTGCACCAGGCGGTGACCGATCGTGTGACCACGCACTCGCAGGGCGGACGCCGTGGCGCAGCGAGGGGACAGCTGGCCCGCGAGTGCTCGCAGCGTCGAGATCCGACGCGCCCGTCGCGCTGACCGTCCGCCGCGCGCGGGCGCCGGCTGGTCGGGCCGATCGCCGCTCGCGGTCGCGCGACGGCGCGGTCCACGACCAGTTCATCCAGCTGACCGAGGGCGTGATCGCGCGGCGGAGGAGCTCGAGCGCCGAGCGCCGACGCGACGTCCAGCGCGAGCGCCGCTGGCCGTCGACGCCGCCGCGGGCGCGACCGACGCTGCGCGCTCGAGCTGGCGCGCCGACGCGCGTCGCGCTCGCGCGGCTGCGGCCGCTGCGCCTCGGCTGGCCGGGACACCCCGGAGGAGCGCTTCAGCCGGCCTCGGCGCGCGCCACGGCGCTGCACGTCGACCAGGCGGGCCGCGGCGTGCAGCTCGGCGCCGACCGCCGCTACACCGGCCCGGACTGCCCGCCCGACATGCTCGAGGTCGGCGGCATCCCGCAGGGCGACTACGCGCCGGTGCCGTTGGCTGCTCGTCGCTCGCGCGGCTACGCGCTGTGGCTCGAGACCGACGGGCAACGGCACGCGCTTCGACCTCGGCGACGCGGTCGACGGTCTCGGCCCGCGCGCGCCGCCGGGCCGCTGCGCGCTGCACCTGTTCTGCCGACCCGACGCCCGGCCGCGCGGCTGCGCGCGCTTCCTGCGCGCCTGACGCGGGCTGCCGGCGCTGCTGCCCGAGTGGGGCTACGGGCACTGGAAGAGCCGCGACGTCTACGAGCACCAGGACGACGTCGAGGACGACTTCGACGGCTACCGCGGGCACGGCATCGCCGCTCGACGCGATCGTGCTCGACTCGCCGTGGGAGACGCAGTACAACACCTGGGAGTTCAACCCGCACCAGTTCCCCGACTTCGCCGGGGCTGGTCGCGCCGGCATGCGCGCCGACGGGCGTGCGCACGGTCGTCTGGGTCACGCCGTGGGTGAACCTCGAGTCGGTCGACGGCCAGCGGCCGCCCGACCCGGAGTCCGAGCGCCTGCACCGCGAGCCGGCGTCCGAACTACGCCGAGGGCGAGCGCGGCCGGGCACTTCGTGCGCGACGCCGACGGCGAGCCGTTCGTCGCGCGCTGGTGGATGGGCACGGGCTCGCCGGTCGACTTCACCTCGCCGGCCGCCGAGGCGTGGTGGCGCGAGCAGGCGCGCGCGCGTGCTCGACGCTCGGCGTCGAGGGGATCAAGGCCGACGACGGCGAGGGCTACTACTTCCCCGACGACGTGCGCTTCGCCGACGGCCGCACGCGGCGCCGAGGCGGCGTGGGCGCTACGGGCTGCTCTACCGGCGCTCGATGCAGCGCGCGCTCGACGAGGTCGCACCCCGGCGAGGGCGTGCTGTTCGGGCGCGCCGGGCTGGACCGGCCAGCAGGCGGTCGGGATGACCTGGGGCGGCGACCAGGCGTCGGACTTCTGGTCGCTGCGCACGCTCGTGGCCGCGACGCTGACCGCGGCGGCCAGCGGGCTTCTCGAACTGGTCGCACGACGTCGGCGGCTACCTCGGCGAGCGGCTGGTCGAGCGCTGCCCGAAGGAGCTGCTGCTGCGCTGGGCGCAGTTCGGCTGCTTCACGCCGCTGATGCAGGCGCACGGGCGCTTCGAGCAGGAGGCGTGGACCTACGACGCCGAGACGCTCGAGCATCTACCGCGCGTACGTGCTGCTGCACGAGCGGCTCGTGCCCTACATCCGCGCCGCGGCCGCGACCGCGGCGCGCAGCGGCCTGCCGATCATCCGCCCGCTGCTGCTGATCGACCCCGCCGACGCGCGCGGCTGGGCGATCGCCGACGCGTACGGCTACGGGCCGTCGCTGTGGGTCGCGCCGGTGCTCGAGGAGGGCGCGCGCGAGCGCGAGGTGCCGCTGCCGCGCGGGCGACTGGATCGACTTCTGGACCGGCGAGCGCGATCGCCGGCGGCGGCGAGGTCGTGGCCGCCGCGCCGCTCGGGCGGATCCCGGTGTGGGTGCGGCGCGGCTCGCTCGTCGTCACCTACCCGGCCGACCACGTCGCCGCCGGGCTCGGCGACACGCCCGAGGGCGAGCGGCCGCTCGAGGCGACGCTGTGGGGCGAGCCGCCGCTGCGGCCGCGCGCTGGCGCGGCTGGCCGACGGCACGCGGTGCGCTGGCGCGCGGCGACTGGAGCACGTCGGCGAGCTCGGCCTCGAGCTTCCGGCGCGGCCTCGCGCCGACCAGGCGCAGCACCTCCTGGCCGCCGCGGAACACCAGCAGCGTCGGCATCGAGAGGATCGAGTAGGCGACGGCGGTCTCGTGGTTGTGGTCGGTGTCGACGGCGAGGAAGCGCGCCTGCGGGTTGTCGTCGGCGATCGCCTCGAGGATCGGGCGCATGACGCGGCACGGCGGGCACCAGGCGGCGTGGAAGTCGACGACGACCGGCGCGTCGGACTCGAGGACGTCGGCGCCGAAGCGGGCGTCGGAGGTGGGGGTGAGCATGCGAACGCACTCTGCGGCCCGCCGGCGCGCAGGCCAAGTGCGATCGCTTATCGGGCCGATCAGGCCGGCGTGCGCTGGGCGGCCGCGATCAGGTCGCGCACGGCGGCCTCGTCGCCTTCGCGCAGCAGGTCGATCGGGTCCGGCGAGCCGTTGACGATGCCCTCGAAGAAGACCTTGCGGTCCTGGTAGGTCGGGAGCGTCGACTTCGCCCACCCGCGCGCCTCGTTGAGCAGCACCGCGAGCCGCGCGTACGGCTCGCCGTAGGCCTCGGCGATCTCGCGCTTGATGCGCTTGGCCAGCGCGGGCGAGGCGCCGGCGGTGGAGATCGCGATCGCCAGCGGCCCGGTGCGCACGATCGCCGGGAGGATGAAGTTGCACAGCGGCGGGACGTCGACGATGTTGACGAGCATCGCCCGCCGCTCCGCGTCCTCGTAGATGCGGATGTTCGTGTCGGTGTCGTCGGTCGCGGCGATCGCGATGAACGTCGCCTCGAGGTCGCCGGGCCGGTACTCGCGCCGCAGCCACTCGATCGAGCCCTCGGCGGCCAGCGCCTCGAGCTCCGGGACCGCCTCCGGCGCGATCAGCACGACGCGGCCGTCGCAGGCGAGCAGGCCCTCGACCTTCTCGAGCCCGATCTCGCCGCCGCCGACCACGACGCAGCGGCGGGACGTCAACTTCAGGCACGCGATGTAGAACGGCGTCTCGAGCATGCCCTGCACACAGGTCTGGTCGCAGATCCCCTTCCGGAACTGGCAGACGCACTCCTTGCCGGCATACGCTTGAGCGGGCACGCGAAGTACACCGTACAAGGTGCAGATGCCGCCTCAGGGGTACTTCACCGACGCCTCTCCGCTGCGCCGCGTGGTCGGCGATCGCATGACCGCGCTGTCAGGTCCGCGGGCGCTGCTGCTGATGGCCGCGCATCCTGTCGCGTTCGCGGGGTTCTTCGCCCACACGGGCGCGCTCGACGACCCGTACGCGCGGCTCGAGCGCACGGCGACGGTGATGAACGCGGTCGCGTTCGACACGCGCGAGCGGTCCGACCGGCTGACCGCCCACGTGCGCGCGATGCACGCGCGGGTCAGCGGCGAGCTGAGCGAGCCGGCCGGCCGCTTCCCGGCCGGAACGCCGTACCGCGCCGACGACCCCGAGCTGCTGCTGTGGATCCTCGCCGCGCTCGCCGAGTCGGCGATGCTCGTCTACCGCCGCTACGTGCGGGCGATCGACCGCGCCGAGCAGGACGCCCTGTGGCGCGACTACCGCGTCGTCGGCCGCCAGTTCGGCCTCGCCGGCGCCGAGATGCCGGCGACGATCGGCGACTTCGAGGACTACATGGCCGCGATGTACGCGAGCGGCGACCTCGTGGTCACGCCGGCGGCGCGCGCGCTCGGGATCGAGATCGTCATGCACCCGCCGGCGCCGCTCGCCATGCGCCCGGTGGTCGAGCTCGTCAACCAGATCACGGTCGGCCTGCTCCCGCGCGACGTCCGGCGCCAGTACGGGCTGCGCTGGGATCCGCTGCGCTCGGTCGCCGTGCGCGGCGGCGCCGAGTACGTCCGGCGCGTGCTCGTGCCGGTGCTGCCCGACCGCCTGCGGATGATCCCGGTCGCGCGCTAGCGCGTCTCGCGGCGGGCGATGCCGAGCGGGTTGCCGTCCTGCAGCTCCGGCGGCAGCAGCTCCTGCGGCGCGTCCTGGAACGCGACCGGGCGCATGAAGCGGCGGGTCGCGGTCATGCCGACCGAGGTGTGCAGCGCGCTGCTGGCGGCCGGGTACGGGCCGCCGTGCTGCATGCCGAACGTGACGGCGACGCCGGTCGGGAAGCCGTCGAAGACCACGCGGCCCGCGCGCTCGGCGAGCAGCGCGACCACGTCCGCGACGTCCTCGCCGGCCTCTGCGTGCAGCGAGCCGGTGAGCTGCCCCTCGATCCGCTCCAGCGCGGTCAGCAGCTCGGCGTGCGAGCCGTGGCGCAGGAACAGGACGACAGGGCCGAAGTGCTCGGCGAGCAGCTCCGGGCCGGCCGCCGCGGCCGGGGCCTCGTAGGCGGCGGGCTGGTGGCGGAAGCCGGGCCCGCCGGCGGCGGGCGCCTCGCCGAGCGACCGCACGTCCGGCTGCGCCGCGAGCCGGCCGACCGCGTCGCGCAGCGCGTCGCGCAGGCGCTCGTTGAGCAGCACCGTGGGATCGACGGCGTCGAGCCGCCGCGCCAGGCCGGCCACGAACGCGTCGCCGTCCGCCCCCGCCGGCACGAACACCACGCCGGGCTTCGTGCAGAGCTGGCCGCCGAAGTTCGAGACCGAGGCGGCGAGCCCGTCGGCGATCTGCTCGCCGCGCGCCTGCAGCGCCGCCTCCGTGACCACGATCGGGTTCACGGAGCCCATCTCGGCGTAGACCGGGATCGGCTCGGGCCGGCGCGCGGCGCGGTCGAAGATCGCCTTGCCGCCCGCGAACGAGCCGGTGAACCCGACGGCGGCGATCGGCGGCGCGTCGACGAGCGCCTCGCCGACCTCGACCCCGGCCGCGGGCAGGTGCGCGAACGTGGCGGGCGGGAGGCCGGCGTCCGCGACGGCCGCGCTCAGCTCGCGCGCCACGAGCGCGCCCGTGCCGGGATGCGACGGATGGCCCTTGACCACCACCGGGCAGCCGGCCGCGAGCGCGGAGGCGGTGTCGCCGCCGGCGGTCGAGAACGCGAGCGGGAAGTTGGAGGCGCCGAAGACGGCGACCGGGCCGAGCGGCACCAGCATCCGCCGCACGTCGGGCCGCGGGATCGGCTTCGCGTCCGGGTCGGGCGCGTCGAGGATCGCCTCCGCCTCGTCGCCGGCGTCGACCACCGCCGCGAACGCCTCGAGCTGGCCGCAGGTGCGCTCGAGCTCGCCGCGCAGCCGCGCCTCGGGCAGGCCGCTCTCGGCCTCGCAGACGGCGACGATCTCGTCGCCGGCGGCGCGCAGGCGCGCGGCGGCGCCGCGCAGCAGGGCGCTGCGGGCGGCGCGGTCGCGCAGCACGCCGGACCGGTGGACCTCCGCCGCGGCGCGCGCAGCGGCCTCCACGTCGGCGGCGGTCGCCTCCTCGTAGCTCGGGCCGGGCTCGCCGGTGCGGGGGTCGACGGAGTTGAACGTGAGCGCCATGGCGCTGTACCTTACTGGTTCGGTCAGAGAACCAATGCAGTCCGTCGATCAAACCACTCTCCCGCCGTTCCAGGTCCGCCAGCGCTACGAGCAGGTCGCGGACCGGATCGCCGCCGACATCCGCTCCGGCCGGCTCGCGCCCGGCGAGCGCCTGCCGTCCGAGCGCGACCTGGCGCGCGCGCTCGAGGTCGGCCGCGCGTCGGTGCGCGAGGCGATCGCGTCGCTGCAGGTCGCCGGCATCGTGGAGACGCGCCCGGGCGCCGGCTCGTACGTGGCCGCCGGCGCCGCCGAGCGCACGCGCGAGGCGCACGACTCGAGCCCGTCCGACCTGCTGGAGGCGCGCGCGCTGCTCGAGCCGCGCGTCGCCCGCCTGGCCGCGCGCCGCGCGCGGCCCGACGCCGAGGCCGAGGCGCTGATGACCGCGATGGAGGCGGCGGCGGCGAGCGGCGACGGCAGCGCCTGGAACGACTGCGACCGCCGCTTCCACCGCCGGATCGCTTCGCTGACCGGCAACCCGGTCCTGGTCGCGCTCGCCGACCACGTCGCGCAGGTGATGGACGAGCCGCTGTGGCAGCGGCTGCGCGACGAGTCGATCGCCGTCCCCGGCCGCGCGACCATCCACATCGCCGAGCACCGCATGATCCTCGAGGCGATCGTCGAGGGCGATGCGGACGCGGCCGAGCTCTTCGCCGACCAGCACATCCGGCGCGTGCGCCGCTACATGAACCTCGACTGAAAGGCCCACATGCGCTTCCCCGGCATCATCCCCGCCGTCACCACGCCGTTCGACGAGTCCGGCGCGATCGACCGCGAAGGGCTCGCGGGCAACCTCGCCGCGCTGCTCGACGCGGGCGTGCACGGCATCGTCGCCACCGGCACGATGGGGGAGGCCGGCAGCCTCTCGACGGCCGAGCGGCGCGAGGTCGTGGCCGCGGTCGCGCAGGCGGTCGACGGGCGCGTGCCGGTGATCGCGGGCGTCTCCGCGGGAACGCCGGCCGCCGCGATCGCGCTCGCCGCCGACGCGGCCGACAACGGCGCCGACGCCCTGATGCTGCTGCCGCCGCTCGGCTACCGCGGCGACGCCGACGAGATCGTCGCGTACTACCGCGCCGTGGCCGAGGCGGCCGGGCTGCCGCTGATGGCCTACAACAACCCGGAGGCGAGCGGGACCGACATGCCGCCGGAGCTGCTCGTGCGGCTGTACGAGGAGATCGACCTGGTCGTGGCGGTCAAGGAGTGCTCCGGTGACGCGCGGCGGATCCCCGCGCTGCTCAACGCCGCGCCGGGGCTCGAGGTGCTGGTCGGCGGCGACGACTGGGCGCTCGAGGGCTTCTGCGCCGGCGCGACCGGCTGGGTCACCGGCGTGGGCGACGTCGCGCCCGGCGAGTGCGTCGCGCTCTACGACGCCTGCCGCGCCGGCGAGCTGGCGGCGGCGCGCGAGATCTACGCCCGGCTGCTGCCGCTGGCGCGCTTCGACATGACGCCGAAGCTCGTCCAGTACTTCAAGGCCGCGCTGGACGAGGTCGGCCTCGCCGGCGGTCCGTGCCGCCCGCCGCGGATGGCGCTCAGCGGCGCCGAGCGGGCGGCGCTGGGCGACGCGCTCGCGGTCCTGCGCAGCGGCGTCGCGGCGTGAGAGCCGCGCGCTACCTGGCGGCGGTCGACTCCCACACCGAGGGGATGCCGACGCGGGTGGTGACCGGCGGCGTCGGGCCGATCCCCGGCGCGACGATGCTCGAGCGCAAGCTGCACTTCGAGGCGGAGCTGGACGACCTGCGGCTGCTGCTGATGCGCGAGCCGCGCGGGCACTCGGCGATGTCCGGCGCGATCCTGCAGCCGCCGACGCGCGACGACGCCGACTGGGGCGTGCTGTTCATCGAGGTCTCCGGCTGCCTGCCGATGTGCGGCCACGGCACGATCGGGGTCGCGACCGTGCTCGTCGAGACGGGCATGGTCGAGGTGCGCGAGCCCGAGACCGTCGTGCGGCTGGACACGCCGGCGGGCCTGATCGAGGCGCGCGTCGCGGTCAGCGGGGGCCGCGCCACGGGGGTCACGCTGCGCAACGTGCCCTCGTTCCTGCACGAGCGCGGCCGCGAGGCGGCCGGCGTGCGCTGCGACATCGCCTACGGCGGCAACTTCTACGCGCTCGTCGCGGCGGACGAGGCGGGCGTGACCATCGACCCGGCGCGCTCCGGCGAGCTGATCGCGCGCGGCGCCGAGATCATGGCCGCGATCGACGCCGCGGCGCCGCCGGTCCACCCGGCCGATCCGCGCATCTCCGGCTGCCGCCACGTGGTCTTCCACGCGCCCGGCCGCGACGGCGCCGACGCGGTCAACGCGACCTCGATCCACCCGGGCTGGCTCGATCGCTCCCCGTGCGGGACCGGCACGTCGGCGCGGATGGCCCAGCTGTGGGCGGACGGCGAGCTGGCGCTCGGCGACGCGTTCGTCAACCAGTCCGTGATCGGCACGCGCTTCACCGGACGGCTCGTCGCGGAGACCGAGGTCGCCGGCGTGGCCGCGGTGATCCCCGAGATCTCCGGCCGCGCGTGGGTGACCGCGATGGGCCAGTACCTGCTCGACGCCGAGGACCCGTTCCCGGCCGGCTTCGACCTGTGAGCGCCGCGGCCGACGTCGTCGTCATCGGCGCGGGCGTGATCGGCGCGGCGAGCGCGTACGAGCTGGCCGGCGCGGGCGCCCGGGTCGTGGTGCTGGAGCGCGGCGGCGGCTGGGGCGAGGGCTGCTCGTGGGGCAACGCCGGGCTGATCGTGCCCAGCCACTCACGGCCGATCGCCGCGCCCGAGGCGCTGCGGTCGGGGCTCGGCTGGATGCTGCGGCCGGACTCGCCGTTCGGCCTCAGGCTCAAGCCCTCGCTCGCGCCGTGGCTCGTCCGCTTCGCGCGCGCGGCGACCGCGGCCAAGGCGGCGGCCGGCGAGGCGCTGCAGCGCGAGCTGGCGAGCGAGAGCCTGGCGCTGCTGCGCGGGCTCGACCTCGACGCCGGCTTCGAGCAGCGCGGCTGCCTCACGGTCTTCACCTCCGAGCACGCGGCCGAGCACGCGGCGGCCGACGCGGCGTCGGAGACCGGCCGCGCGCTCGGCGCGCAGCTGCTGTCCGCCGCCGAGGCGCGGGCGCTCGAGCCGGCGCTGTCGGACGCGGTGCGGGCGGGCGTGATGTTCCCCGACGAGGCCGGGGTCGACCCGGGCCGGTTCGTGCCCGCGCTCGGTGCGGCGGCCGTCGAGCGCGGCGCGGAGCTGCGCACTCACGCCGAGGTGATCGACCTGCAGGTCGACGCGGGCGGCGTGCGGGTCGAGACCACGCGCGGCACGCTCCGCGCCGGGCACGCCGTGCTCGCCGCCGGCGCCTGGTCGGGCCGGCTCGCCGCCGCCGCGGGCCTGCGCGTGCCGCTGCAGGGCGGCAAGGGCTACGCGGTCGAGTGGGACACCGCGGCCGCGCCGCTGCGCGTGCCGCTGTACCTGCACGACGAGAAGTGCGTCGCGAACCCGTTCGGCGACCGCACGCGGATGACCGGCGGGCTGCTGCTCGACGGCCTCGACGAGCGCTTCGACCCGCGCCGCGTCGCCGCCATCCGGGCCGCCGCCGCGAAGGTGCTGAACGTGCGCGCCGAGCCGCGGCTGAGCTGGCGCGGGCTGCGGCCCTGCACGCCCGACGGCCTGCCGGTGATCGGCGCGCGCGGGCGGCTCGTCGTCGCGACCGGCCACGGGATGCTCGGCGTCACGCTCGCCCCGCTCACCGGCCGCCTCGTCGCCGGCCTGGTCGCGGGCACGGCCGACCATCCAGCCCTCGCCCGGCTCTCGCCCGACCGTTTCTAAAGGGGTCAGACCCCTTTATCTACCGCGGGCGCGGCGGATCCGCTCGAGCCGGTCGCGCAGCTCGCCCTCGAGCTCGTCCGGCTCGTAGAAGCGCAGCGACTCGAGGCCTTCCGGGAAGTGCTCCTGGTCGTTGACGTGCCCGCGCTCCTCGTGCGGGTAGCGGTAGCCGCGCCCGCGGCCGAGGCTGGCCGCGCCCGGGTAGGCGGCCGAGCGCAGCGGGGCCGGCGGGATCTCGGCCCCGTGCTCGCGGATGTGCCCGCGGGCGGCGCCGATCGCGCGCGCGGCGGCGTTCGACTTCGGCGCCAGCGACAGGTAGATCGCGGCCTGCGCGAGCGCGTAATGGCCTTCGGGCAGGCCGACGTGCTCGACCGCCTGCGAGGCGGCGACCGCGACCTGCAGCGCCTGCGGGTCCGCGTTCCCGATGTCCTCGGACGCGAGGATGATCATGCGCCGGGCGATGAAGCGCACGTCCTCGCCGCCCTCGAGCATCGCCGCCAGGTAGTAGAGCGAGGCGTCCGGGTCCGACCCGCGCGTCGCCTTGATCCAGGCCGAGATGTAGTCGTAGTGCTGGTCGCCGGCCTTGTCGTAGAGGACGGCCTTGCGCTGCAGCGCGTCCTCGGCGTCCCCGAGCGTGACCTTGCCGTCGCCGCCCGCCGCGGTCGAGCAGGCCAGCTCGAGCGCGTTCAGCGCGGTCCGCGCGTCGCCGCCCGCGCGCGCGGCGAGGAACTCCACGACGTCGTCGGCGATCTGCACCTCGCCGCACTCGCCGCGCTCGATCGCCCGCCGCAGCAGCCCCTCGATGTGCGCGGACGTCAGCGCTCGCAGCTCGTAGATCTGCGTCCGCGACAGCAGCGCGTTGTTGACCTCGAAGTACGGGTTCTCCGTGGTGGCGCCGATCAGCGTCACCAGCCCCTCCTCGACCGCCGGCAGCAGCGCGTCCTGCTGCGCCTTGTTGAAGCGATGGATCTCGTCGAGGAAGAAGATCGTCCCGCGCCCGCCGGCCTGGCGCTCGCGCGCACGGGCGATCACCTCGCGCACCTCGGCGCGACCCGCCTGCACCGCGGACAGCTCCTCGAACGCGGCGTCGGCGTGCTCGGCGGCGAGCCGCGCCAGCGTCGTCTTGCCGGTGCCCGGCGGGCCGTAGAGCAGCATCGAGTGCGGGTGGCCGGACTCGAGCGCGGCCCGCAGCGCCGATCCTTCGGCGAGCAGGTGCTCCTGGCCGACGTACTCGTCGAGCGTGCGCGGCCGCATGCGCGCCGCCAGCGGCCCGCCGGAGACGGTCTCGTCACCCGGGCGCTTCTCGGGCGGGTCGAATAGGCGATCCATGCGGTAGGTATCTTGGCGCGCGGTGCGGCCGGTCCCACTGCAGACCGTGATTCGGGAGTGGGCGCGCATCGGCGCGCTGAGCTTCGGCGGGCCTCCGGCGCAGCTCGCGCTGCTGCGCGAGCTGTGCGTCGAGCGGCGGGGCTGGATCGGCGCGCAGGAGTTCGAGGACGCCAACGCCGCGACGCAGCTGATCCCCGGCCCGGCGTCGACGCAGATGGCGATCTACTGCGCTCAGCGGGTCGGCGGCCGGACGGCCGCGCTGCTCGGCGGCGTCGCCTTCATCCTGCCCGGGCTGCTGATGATCCTGGCGATCTCGGCGGTCGCGCTCGGCCGACTCGCCGCCGGCCTGGATCCGCGGGATCGGGGCCGGCGCGGCGGCGGCGGTCGTCGCCGTCGTCGCCCAGGCCGGGATCCAGCTCGGCCGTGCCGCGCTGGAGGGTCGCAGCGGCGGGCCGCGGTTGCGGGCGGTGCTCTACATGCTCGCCGGCGTGCTCGCGACCGTGTTCGCCGGCACCGGCGTCGTCGTCGTGCTGCTCGCCTGCGGCCTCGTCGAGCTGGCCTGGCGCCGCCGTCCCGGCGCGGCGGTCCACGCCTGGCCGGTCGGCCTCGTGCTGCTCGCGCCACCGGCACCGCCGCGCTGCCCGCGCTGGCGTGGATCGCGCTTCAAGGTCGGCGCGCTCTCGTACGGCGGCGGCTTCGTGATCATCCCGCTGATGCAGGGCGACGCGGTCGACACCTACGGGTGGATGACCGAGGTCGAGTTCGCCAACGCCGTCGCCTACGGCCAGCTCACGCCCGGCCCGGTGGTCCAGACCGTGGCGATCGTCGGCTGGGCGGCGGCCGGCCTCGGCGGCGCGCTGCTCGCCTCGTTCGTCGCGCTTCGCGCCCTCGTTCCTGATCGTGCTCCTGACCGGCGAGCGCTTCGACCGCCTGCGCGGCTCCGGCGCCGCCCGCGCGTTCCTGGACGGCGCCGGGCCCGCCGCGGTCGGCGCGATCCTCGGCGCGGTCGTGCCGCTGGTGCGCCCGCTCGAGGAGCCGTGGCAGTTCGCGGTGCTCGCCGCCGCCGCGCTCGTCCTGCTGCTCGGGCGCGCCGCGCTGTGGGCGCTGGTCGGCGCGGCGCTGGCGGGCCTTGCCGCGGCGCTCGCCGGCCTCCCGCTGCCCGCCTAGCCTCCGGCGCCCGACACGATCACGCTCGTGAAGACGGCGCGCGCCCTCGCCGCGACCTGGGACTAGGCGGCCGCCGGCACGGGCGCCGCCGCGGCCGCCGGCCGCTCGCCGAGCCCGAGCGCGGCGACCCCGCTCAGCAGCACCGCGACCGCGCAGAACGCAAAGCCGGCGTCGAACGCGGACAGCGCTTCGCCCGGCGCCGGCGTGCCGACGACCGCGACGAGCAGCGCCACGCCGAGCACGGCGCCGAGTTGGCGCGCGGTCGTCGCGAGCGCCATCCCGGTCGCGAAGCGGCCTGGCGGGAGCCCGGCCGCGGTCGCGCCGATCAGCGTCGGCAGGCCGAGCCCGATGCCGGCGCCGCCGGCGATCCCGTACGGCAGCCAGACACCGAGGAAGTCCGGCTGCGTCCCGGCCGCCGCGACGACCCAGGCGAGCGAGGCGGCGAACAGGACCGCGCCGGCGATCGCCGGGGCGCGCGGACCGCTGCGGCTCGCCCAGCGTCCGCCGAGCGGCGCCGCCACGGCCGCGGCCAGCGCGCCCGGCACCGCCGCCAGGCCCGCCTCGAGCGTCGAGTAGCCCCAGACCCCGGTGACGAACAGCACCGAGCAGAGCTGCGAGGCGAACAGCGCAGCGCCGAACGCGAACGTCCCGGCGTTGGCCGCTCGCGACCAGCGCGAGCGCAGCAGCGCCGGGTCGAGCACCGGGTGAGCGATCCGGCGCGTCCGCAGCGCCAGCAGCGAGCCGGCGACGAGCGCGGCGCCGAACGCGCCGAGCGTCGCCGCCGAGCCCCAGCCCCAGGCCTCGCCCTGCACGAGCGCGAGCGCGAGCGCGCCGGTGGCGCCGGCGAGCAGCGCGGCGCCCGGCGCGTCCGGAGGCGTTGCCTCGGTCGCGCGCGACTCGCGCAGCGCGCGCAGCCCGAGCGCGACGGTGGCGAGCCCGACCGGGACGTTGATGACGAAGATCCAGCGCCAGCTGCCGGTCTCGACCAGCAGGCCGCCGAGCGGCGGGCCGAGCGCGGCCGCCACCGAGCCGACCGCGCCCCAGCCGGCGATCGCGACGGCCCACTGGCGCGGTGGGAACGCGGCCAGGAGCAGGCCGAGCGCCGCAGGGATCATCGCCGCGGCGGCGAGCCCCTGCAGCGCGCGCGCGCCGATCAGCACGCCCTCGGAGGTCGCGACGGCGCAGGCCGCCGACGCGAGTGCGAACAGCGCCACGCCCACGAGGTACACCCGCCGCCGGCCCACGCGATCGGCGAACCGGCCGAGCACCACGAGCGGCGCGGCGAACGCGAGCGCGTACGCGTTCACCACCCACGACAGCTCGCCGAGGCCGGCGCCGGAGAAGTCGGCCGCGATCTGCGGGAACGCGATGTTGACGATGGTCACGTCGAGGTAGGCGAGGAAGGTGCCGAGCGCGGCAACCCAGAACGCCGCCCACGGACCGCGGGGGAGGGGCATCGGGAGGTCCCTTCGACTAAGAGAACGAACGATCGTGCGACTTTGTATCAGAGGACGAACGATCGTGCTAATTTCTTCCCGCATGAGCGTGACCGCCTACGACGGACGCCGCGAGCGCGGCCGCCGCACCCGCGAGTCGATCCTGCGCGCGGCGGTCGACGTCGCGTCGGTCGACGGGCTCGAAGGGCTGACGATCGGGCGGCTCGCAGCCGAGCTGTCGATGAGCAAGAGCGGCCTGTTCGCGCACTTCGGCTCCAAGGAGGAGCTGCAGCTCGCGACGATCGGCGCCGCGCGCGAGATCTTCGTCGCCGAGGTCGTCACGCCGGTCGCCGAGGTCGAACGCGGCCTGCCGCGCCTCACCGCGCTGCATGAGCGCTGGATCGACTACATGCGCCGCGAGGTGTTCAGCGGCGGTTGCTTCTTCGACGCCGTGCGCAACGAGTACGACAGCCGCCCGCGCGGCCCCGTGCGCGACACGATCGCCCAGCAGTTCACCGACTGGTGCGAGCTCGTCGAGCGCCTGATCCGCGCGGCCCAGGACGCCGGCCACCTGGACCCGGGGATCGACCCGGCGCAACTCGCGTTCGAGCTCGAGGCGCTCGGCTCGGCCGCCAACGTGCGCCATCAGCTCTACGGCGACGCCGCCGCGTTCGAGCGGGCCGAGCGCGCGATCCGCGCGCGCCTCGCCGTCTAGCATCAGGCGGATGGCCGCGCTGCAGCAGGAGACCGCCGACCTACTGGCGCGGCTGATCCGCTTCCACACGGTCAACCCGCCCGGGAACGAGCGCGAGTGCCTCGAGTGGCTCGCCGGCTACCTGCGCGACGCCGGCTTCGAGGTCGAGCTGATGGGCGCCGAGCCGGAGCGACCGAACCTCGTGGCGCGCCTGCAGGGGGGCGAACCCGGCCCGGTCCTCGGTTACCTGTCGCACGTGGACACCGTGCTCGCCGACCCGCAGGACTGGACGCGCGACCCGTGGTCGGGCGAGACGCACGACGGCTTCCTCTGGGGTCGCGGCGCGATCGACATGAAGTCGCAGACCGCCGCCGAGGTCGCGGCCGCGGTGCAGCTCGCGCGCGCCGGCTGGCGCCCGCAGCGCGGCGAGCTGAAGGTGATCGCCGTCGCCGACGAGGAGGTCGGCGGCGCGCTAGGCGCGCGCTGGCTGACCGAGCAGCGCCCCGACGCGGCGCGCGTCGACTGGCTCGTGAACGAGGGCGGCGGCGCCGTGATGCCGTACGGCGACCGGCGGCTCTACGGCGTCGGCTGCGCCGAGAAGGGCACCTACCGCTTCACCGTGCGGGCGCGCGGCACCGCCGGCCACGCCTCGGTCCCGCGCACCGGCGACAACGCGCTGCTCAAGCTCGCCCCCGTGCTCGAGCGGCTCGGCAACGGCCAGCCCGAGTACGACGTGACCGAGCACCCGCGGGCGCTGATCGCCGCGCTCGGCGAGGACCCGGCCGACCCGGCCGGCGCCGTGACGAACGTGCGCGCCGTCGAGCCGCGGCTCGCCGCCCTGCTGCTCGAGCCGGCGCTCGGCGTCACCGCCGTGCCGACGCGGATCAGCGCCTCCGAGAAGATCAACGTGATCCCCGCGCAGGCCGAGCTGCAGGTGGACTGCCGCGTGCCGCCGGGCGTCAGCCCCGACCGCGCGATGGAGCGGATCGAGGCGCTGATCGCCGCCGACGGGCTCGAGATCGCCTTCATGGAGCAGGTCGCCGGCACCAGCTCCTCGGCGGACACCCCGCTGATGGACGCGATCCGCGACTGGGTCGGCGAGCAGAGCCCGGGCGCGGAGGTCGTGCCGACGGTGCTGCCGGCGTTCACCGACTCGCGCTGGTTCCGCGTCGCGTTCCCGGACTGCGCGGCCTACGGGTTCTTCCCGCACCGCCACATGAGCCTGTACGAGACCTGGCCGCTGATGCACGCGGCCGACGAGCGCATCGACGTGCGCGACCTCGGCTTCGCCGCCGAGTTCTTCGAAGACCTGCCGAGGAGACTGCTGGGATGAGCCCTGTGACCGAAGGCAAGCTGCGACTGGGCGGCATGGCGCTGCGCAACGGCCTGTTGATCCACGGACCGACGCACTGGTCGGCGTCCGTGCGCGGCCCGGAGGGCGACGTGCTGACGGCTTCCGGCCGCAAGCCGCGCGTGCACGGCGTCGACGGGATCCCGGGCGTGCGCGGGGTCGTGCGCCTCGGCGAGGCGTTCGTCGTGATCCCGCTCGTCAAGCGCGCGCTGCCGCAGGCGAAGCTGCCGTTCGAGTCGCCCGGCATCGTCGGCATCGCCGCCGGCGCGTCGCTGCTCGGCGCCCTGATGCGCAAGCGCGCGCCCGGCCCGGTCGCCGAGGCCGCTGCCGCGACGCTGTCGCTGGCGCCCGCCGTGCTCGCGCTGCGCGGCGGCGAGCTGGCCGCCTACCACGGCGTCGAGCACAAGGCGATCGCCGCCTACGAGTCCTCCGACGAGGGCGCCGACGCGGCCGACGCCGCCAAGGAGCACGACCGCTGCGGCTCGCACCTGGTCACGCCGATGCTGACCGCCAACATCGCCGGCGCGCTGCTCGTGCGCCGCGTGCTCGAGAAGCCGGGGCCGATCGCCGGCGCGCGGCGTCGCGGTCGCGTCGACCGCCGCGGCCGTCGAGGTCTTCGCCTGGTGCGAGCGCAACGCGGGCACGCCGCTCGCGCGCGCCCTGCGCCGCCCGGGCTTCGAGCTCCAGCGGCTGCTCGGCACGCGCGAGCCCGACGAGCGCCAGCTCGAGGTCGGCCGCGCGGCGCTCGCGGAGATCCTGCGGGTCGAAGCCCAGCCGGCCGTTTAGGGTCCAGACCCTAGTCCGCAGCGGCCCCTGGGGGGCATACTCAAGTCGATGCCTTCCTGGTACTCGATCGAGAACTGGATCATCACCTGGGCCCCGATCATCTTCATGGGGCTGCTGGTGTTCTTCATCTGGCGCACCCTCAAGGTGATGCCGCGGACGAAGCCGCAGGAGATCAAGCCGGAGTCGGAGGCGTCCGCGGACTGGTCGACCGTCGCCGGCGTCGACGAGGCGAAGGCGGAGCTGCAGGAGGTCGTGGAGTTCCTGCGCGACCCGAAGCGCTTCCACGCGCTCGGCGCGACCGTGCCGAAGGGCATCATGCTCCACGGCCCGCCGGGCACGGGCAAGACGCTGCTCGCGAAGGCCGTCGCCAAGGAGTCCGGCGCGCACTTCTTCTCGCAGAGCGCCGCCGCGTTCGTCGAGATGTTCGCCGGCCTCGGCGCGGCGCGGATCCGGCGCCTGTTCGCGATCGCCCGCGAGCACCGGCCCGCGATCATCTTCATCGACGAGATCGACGCCGTCGGCGGCCAGCGCGGCTCGGACAACAACGGCGAGCGCGAGCAGACGCTCAACCAGCTGCTGGTCGAGATGGACGGCTTCTCCTCGACCGGCGACGTCGTCGTCATCGCGGCGTCGAACCTGCTCGAGAAGCTCGACCCGGCGCTGCTGCGCCCGGGCCGCTTCGACCGCCAGATCTTCGTGTCCCCGCCCGACGTCACCGGGCGCGAGGCGATCCTGCACGTGCACAGCAAGAACAAGCCGCTCGCGTCCGACTGCGACCTGCACATGATCGCCCGCCAGACCTCGGGGCTGACCGGCGCCGACCTGGCGAACATCACCAACGAGGCCGCGATCGCCGCCGCCCGCGACCACCGGTCGAAGATCCAGCACGCCGACTTCGACGCCGCGCTCGAGCGCGTCGTCGCCGGCATGCAGTCGCGCCGCACGCTGAACGAGCACGAGCGCCGCGTCGTCGCGTTCCACGAGGCCGGCCACGCGCTCTGCGCCGAGCTGCTGCCCGGCGTCAACCGCGTCCACAAGGTCTCGATCGTGCCGCGCGGCCGCGCGCTCGGCTACACGCTCAACCTCCCCGAGGAGGACCGCTACCTCAAGACGCGCGAGGAGCTGATCGACCACATGAGCGTGCTGCTCGGCGGCCGCGTCGCCGAGCAGGTCGTGTTCGGCGCCGTCACGACGGGCGCCAGCGACGACCTGCAGCGCGTCGCCGAGGTCTCGCGCGCGATGGTCCACGAGTACGCCATGGGCACGTCGATCATCTCGCGCAAGATCGACGCCGAGGGCGGCGCCGTGTCCGACCGCACGCGCCAGCTGCGCGACGACGAGCAGCAGCACCTCGCCGACGAGGCGATGCGCGGCGCCGAGCGCATCATCACCGAGCACCGCGAGAAGCTCGACCAGTTCGCCACCGCGCTGCTGCGCAACGAGGTGCTCGAGCGCCCCGACATCGACCGCATCATGGACGGCGTCCCGCGGCTGCACCGCATGCCGGGCCACGGCCTCCGCGTCGTCGCCGCGCGCCCCCCGGTCGACTAGCACCGGCCCCCGCGCGCTCAAGCGCGCCCGCCCCAGGGTCGATCTAGTCGGTGATGACGTCTGGGCAAGACCTCTCCCGCGCCGACAGCGGCGCGGACTTCCGCGACCTGCTGGCGCCGGGCGCGATCCGCGCGGTCTACCAGCCGATCGTGGACCTGGGCGATCTGCGCCCGATCGGCTACGAGGGGCTCGCCCGCTTCCCGACGCCGCCGGGCCTCGTGCCGCTGCCGCCGGACGTCACGCTGGCCGCCGCCGCCCGCTCGGGGCTGCGCCAGGATCTCGAGGTCGCGTGCTGGGCCGCGATCGCCGAGGCCGGCCCGCCGCCGCAGGGCCGGCTCCTGTTCGTGAACGTCGCCCCGGACGCGATCGGCCACCCCGGCTTCCGCGCGATGGCCGCGCAGCTCCCGGCGCGACTGGTGATCGAGCTGACCGAGCAGGACGCGATCCAGGACATCGCGCACATCCGCACGCAGCTGCGGCCGTGGCTCGCCGAGGGCGCGCTGGTGGCGGTCGACGACGCCGGCTCGGGCTTCACGTCGCTCGAGTACGTCGCCGAGATCCGGCCCGACTTCCTGAAGCTGTGCCGCGGCATGGTCACCGGCGTCGACCGCGACCCGAGCCGCCAGGCCGTGCTGCGGGCCACCGTCGCCTTCGCCCGCGAGGTCGGGGCGCGGATCGTCGCCGAGGGCGTCGAGCGGCCCGAGGAGCTCGCGCTGCTGCGCGACGCGGGCGTCGACTTCGGGCAGGGCTGGCTGTTCGGCCGCCCCGCCGCGGCGTGGCCGGAGGACGGCGCCACCGCTCCGGTGCTGCACGTCCGGACGCCGGTCGGCGGCGACCGGCTCGAGCGCGGCATCGCCGCGGCGCCGAGCGTGCGCGCCGCGTCCGAGGTCGTCGTCGACCATCTCGCCCGCGCCGGCCTGATGCCGAGCGTGTACCTCGAGCAGGGCGGCCGCCTGCGCTGCCAGGCCGTGCGCGGCTACTGGCAGATCTACGACGGCATGCCGCCGACGGCCGGCGTCATCGGCCGCACGTTCCGCACCGGCGAGGTGACCACGGTCACCGACGTCGCCGCGAGCCCCGACTTCCTCGACTCGGTGCCGTCGGTCGTCGCCGAGCTGTGCGTGCCGCTGCGCAGCGACGGGCGCCTGGCCGGCGCCGTCAACGCCGAGTCGCCGACGCCGATCGGGCGCGCGGCGCAGGTCGAGATGGAGCGCTGCGCCGACCTCCTGGGCCGCCGCATCGCCGAGCTCGGCGGCCGCCGAGGCGACGATCTCGCCCGCGCAGCGCCTCGCCCGCGCGGTCGCGCGGATGGCCGCGCTCGAGGACCCGGAGGATCTCGTGCGCGAGTGCGTAGCGACGGCGCGCGCCCTGGCCGGCTGCGAGTCCGGCCTGATCGCGCTCGCCGACGGCCACGGGCACCTGTACCCGCATCACGCCGAGGGCCCGTTCGCGGTCGTGCTCGGCGACCTCGCCGCGAGCGAGCTGGCGGCGATCGCCGGCTGGGTCGAGCACGGCACCTCCTCGTACACGGTCAACGACGCCGCGGGCCGCGGCTTCGCCGGCCACGAGCCGCTGCGCGCCGCCGGCGCCGCCTCGCTGCTCGTGCTCCCGCTGGCCAGCTCCGGCGAGCGCCTCGGCGTGCTCGTCCTCGCCGACCGCGCGCCGCGCACGCTCGCGACCGAGCACGTCGAGCTGCTCGAGCTGCTCGCCGTCCAGGCGGCCGGCGGGCTGCGCATGGCCGCCGCGGTGCTCGAGCTGCGCGAGCGCGCCGCCCGCGACCCGCTGACCGGCCTCGGCCACCACGCGACCTTCCACTCCACGCTGCCGGCGGTGCGCGAAGGCGCCGAGCAGAGCTGCGCGCTGCTGCTCGCCGACGTCGACGGCTTCAAGGGGATCAACGACCACCGCGGCCATGCCGCCGGCGACGACGTCCTGCGCGCGGTCGCCGGGCTGCTGCGCGCCGCCTCGCCCGGCGGGCGGGCGCGCGTTCCGGGTCGGCGGCGACGAGTTCGCGCTCGTGTTCGAGTGCGGCGGCGCGGCCGAGGCCGAGCGGGTCGGGTGGCAGCTGCAGGCCGACGCGCGCGAGCGCCTCGGGGCCACGCTCTCGATCGGGATCGCGCTCGCCGACCCGGCCGAGACGCACGAGGCGCTCGTCGCCCGCGCCGACGCCGCGCTCTACGCGGTCAAGCGCCAGGGCCGCGACGGCGTCGTCACCGCAACCTAAAGGGGTCAGACCCCTTTAGATTCGGGCGGCGGCTCGCGGCCGCCCAGGAGCCAGCCCGCGAGCGCGGCGCAGGCGGGCGCGCCGATCGCGATCGCCGCCAGGTGGAGCAGCGGCACGCGCGCCAGGGATTCGAGCTCGTCGAGCCGGCCGGCCGCGAGCGCGAGGTAGGCCGCGGCGCTGCCGAGGATCGCGCCGAGCAGGGCGAGCGCGCCGGTCGTCGCCGCCGTCAGCGTGCGGCGCGTGCGGCGGGTGGCGCCGGTCGCCGTCAGCGTGCGAGGTCGGCACGGGCCTCGCCGCGCAGCAGGCCGATCGTCATCGCCAGGATCGCCAGCGCGAGGATCAGCCCGGCGGCGGTCGCGCGCGTGCGCAGCGTGGCGAGGCTCGCCTGCGGGTCGCGTGCCTCGACGAGCAGGCCTGCAGTCGCGGCGACCCGCCGTGCGGCGTCCGCCTGCCGCTCCGCGATCGGTCCGCGGGCCTGCAAGAGCCAGCCGGCGTGGCCGGCGGCCAGCCCGCGCCGGCGCATCGCCGCCTCCGTGATCAGCGTGCCCGGAAGCGAGCTGTGGCGGCGCTCGAGCGCCACGGTGCCGGACATCGGCTCGGCCGGCCGCGGGAGCCCGGACCACCACAGGTCGCCGCGCTCGACGGTGAGGATCTCGGTGCCGGGTGCGGCGGTGGCGCCATAGAGGTCGAGCAGCTCCGGCGTGGCGACGTAGAGCAGGCTGGCGTCGACGAGGCCGGGTCCAGCGTCCGCGAGCCCGAGGTCCGCCGCGTCGCGGCCGAGGGTCGCGACCGGCCGCCCCGCCGCCGCCGCGGGCGCCGACGCGTCGTAGGCGACCGCGAACGGTTCCGCCGTCGCCCCGCCGAGCGCGGTCGCGATGCGCGCGATCCCGGCCTCGAGCCGCTCGGTCGCGGCGGCGCTGCGCAGCGGCAGGAACGGACACGGGCCCCCGGCTTCGCCCACCTGCACCTCGCCGGGGCAGGGCGCGCTCGGGTCGTCCGGATCGCCCGGCCGCACGAGCAGCGTGTCCGCGGGCAGGTTCCCCTCGGCGGCGCCGTGCTCGGCCGCCGCGGCGCCGACGACGACCGCGGCGGGGACGCCGAGCGCGAGGCTGATCGCCGCCAGCGCGACGGCCGAGCGGGCGCGGTGGCGTGCGAGGTCGCGCAGCGCGAGCCGGACGGCCACCGGGGCGCGGGTTCCGGCGCGGGCGAGCGCGAGGATCGCGGCCGGTCCGGCGAGCAGGCAGCCGCCGGCGACGGCCAGCGCACCGGCGGCCAGCAGCGGCGCGTTCGCGCCGCCGGCGAGGGCGATCGCGGCGACACCGGCAGCGAGCAGGAGCGCCGCGCGCGCCGCCGACCCGCGCACCGGCCGCGGCCGCGGCGGGCGCCCGCTGAGCGCGAGGACGACGGGGACGCGGGCGGCCGTGCGTGCCGGCCACCACGCCGCGGCCGTCGCCGCGGCCACCGCCAGCGCGCCCGCGGCGGACACCAGCCACCACGGCACGGCGAGGACGTCGATCCGGTGTCCGGCGGCGACCTCGAGCCGCGGCTCGAGCGCCACCCACGCGGCGAGCCCGAGCACGCTGCCGATCGCGGCCGCGGTCACTCCGAGCAGCGCGCCGTGCGCGACGACCACGAGCCGCAGCTGGCGCTCGGTCGCGCCGATCGCGGCGAGCAGGCCGAGCTGGCGCAGGCGCCGCTGCGCCAGCACCGCGAAGCCCGCGGCGGCGACGAGCCCGACCAGCAGCAGCGCCAGGGCGGTCACCGCGAGCACCGCCGCCGCGGCGGCGGCGCGGGTGCCCGCCGCGCGCGCGCCGACCTCGCGGTCCGGCGAGCGCGTGTCCAGGCGGTCCAGCGGTGCGGCCGAGAGCAGCGTCGCCGACTCGGGCGCCGGCGCGTCGCCGGGCGTCACGAGCGCGAACTCGTCGTCGAGGTTCGCGGGGTTCTCGACGGTGCCGACCACGGTCCGCGGCGTGCCGTCGGCGGCCAGCGTCGAGCCGGGCACGACGTCGAACGCCACGGCCACGCGGTCGGTCACGGCCACCTCGCCCGGACGCGCCGGCAGGCGGCCCTCGCGGAGTGCGAGCAGCGGCGCGGCGAAGCGCCCGCGCGGGTCCTGTGCCCGGTAGCGGACGCGCCGGATCGCGCCGGGCACCGGCGCCGACCAGTGCAGGAGCGCGTCGACGTCCGCGACGCGACGGGCGGCGGCGACGTCGGCGCGCAGCGCGCTCGCGTCCGCGCCGCCGAGCCGCAGCATGTGCGTCGCCGAGCCGAAGCGCGCGGCGTCGGGTGCGGCCGCGGTGTTCCAGGCGCCGCTGGCCAGCGCCACCGCGGCGGCGACCGCGAGCACCAGCAGGGCGAGGACGAGCGCCTGCGACCGCCACTCCGCGCGCAACCGCCGCCACGCCCAGCGGAAGATCACGCGCCGGCCGGCGGTCACGGCGCCGGCAGCAGCGAGTCGGGGCCGGCCGCCGGAGCGGTCTGGTCGACGAGGCGGCCGTCGCGCAGGAAGACGACGCGGTCGGCCCACGAGGCGAGCTGGGCGTCGTGGGTGACGATCACGCCGGTCACGCCGCGGCGGCAGGCGGCGCGCAGGAGCCGCATCACGGTCTCGCCGCTCACCGAGTCGAGCGCGCCCGTCGGCTCGTCGGCGAACAGCAGCCGGCGGTCGCCGACGATCGCGCGGGCGATCGCGACGCGCTGGCGCTCACCGCCCGAGAGGTCGTCCGGGTAGTGGCCGGCACGCTCGGCGAGCCCGAGCGCGTCGAGCGCCTCGAGCCCGGCCGCCTGCGCCGCGCGCGGTCCGGCGCCGTCGAGCTCGAGCGGCAGCGCGGCGTTCTCGACCGCGGTCAGGCCGGGCAGCAGGTTGAAGTCCTGGAAGACGTAGCCGATCCGGCGCCGCCGCAGCCGCGCGCGGTCGTCGCGCGACAGCGCCGCGGGGTCCTCGCCCTCGAGCAGCACCGTCCCCGCGGACGGCTGCTCGAGCGTGCCCGCGATCGTCAGCAGCGTGCTCTTGCCGGAGCCGCTCGGCCCCATCACGGCCACCAGCTCGCCGGCGTCGACCGCGAGGTCGACCGAGCGCAGCGCGTGGACCGCGGCCGCGCCCGCGCCGTAGACCTTGCTCACGCCGTGCAGCGCGAGCGCGCTCACGCGCGCGCCGCCCGTGCGCGGGCCTCGGCGGAGTCGAGCCAGCGCACGGCCGCCTCGAGGCGCAGCACCTCGGCGTCGACGACGAGCGCGAGCCCGGCGCCGGGGTCGTCGGCCTTCAGCGCGGTCAGGCGCTGCATCCGCTCGACGAGGTGGCGCCGGTGGGCCTGGATGACCTCGAACACGTCGACGCCGGGGACGGCGAGCGCGACGATCACCTTGATCACCAGCTCGTCGCGTGGCGGCGGGGCGTCGGGCGGCGGCGTCGCGAGCCAGCCGTGCAGGTCGCGCTCGCCCGCGTCCGTGAGCCGGAAGCCCTTCTTCGCGTCGCCCTCGCCGGTGCCGTCCGGCTCGACCAGGCCGTCGCGGTCGAGCCGCTGCAACGTCGAGTAGACCTGCCCGATGTTGAGCGGCCACAGATCGCCGGTCCGGGTCTCGAACTCCTGCTGGAGCTGGAGCCCGTACTTCGGGCCTTCGCTCAGCAGTCCGAGTAGCGCATGGCGAACGCTCATACTCGGTATAATACTGAGTATTCTAACGTCGGACTAAGGCACGACGAGCCGGAACGCGGCCGGGCGCACGGTGACGCGATCGAGCCCGTGCGGGCGGATCTCGCCGTCGACGTTCAGCTCGGCGCCGTCCGGCAGGTCGACCTCGATCACGTGCCCGGCGTGGTGCGTGACGCCGCTCTGCTGCGCGATCGTGCGCGCGCGCAGGCCCCAGGCGCGGCGGGCGAGCCCGATGCGGCTGCCCGCGGGGAGCACGACCAGGTCGAGCCGCCCGTCCTCGGGGTCGGCCTCGGCGACGCCGGAGCCGCCGCCGAACGCGCCGCTGACGGCCACGATCGCCTGCCAGCACGGTCCGTCGAACACGGTCTCGCCGTCGACCCGGGCGGTGATCGGCAGCGGGTGCTCGCGCGCCGCCGCACGGGCCGCGCCGACGCCGTAGGCGAGCGGGCCGAGCTTCGGCTTCAGCGGCTGCGCGTTGCGGGCGGCGACCGAGGCGAGGCCGGCGCTGGCGACGTTCACGAACGGCCGGCCGTCGGACAGGCAGCCGAGCTCGAGCGGCCGCACCTGCTCGCCGGAGGCGGCCAGCTCGGCGGCCTGGCGCCGGTCGGACGGGATGCCGTAGGCGCGCGCGAAGTCGTTCGCGGTGCCGGTCGGGATCACCGCGAGCGGGACGTCGAGCCGCCCGGCCAGCTCGGCCGCCGTGCCGACGGTCCCGTCGCCGCCCGCGACCACGACGCGGTCCGGCCGGGTCGCCGCCGCACGCTCGAGCTCCTCGCCCTCGCAGCCGAAGATCTCGACCTCCGCGCCGCGCTCGCGCATCGCGTCCGCGAGCGGCTCAGGATCGAGCCCGCCGCCGGAGGCGCGGTTGGCGGCGAGGGCGATGCGCACGGGCGCTGAGGGTACACTCGGCCACTGTGTTCGGGAGCATCGACCACATCGGCGTCGCGGTCACCGACCTCGACGCCGCCATCGAGCTGCACCGCGACACCCTCGGCATGACGCTCGCGCATCGCGAGACCGTCGCGGCCCAGGGCGTCGAGGCCGCGCTGCTGGACGCCGGCGACAGCCACGTCGAGCTGCTCGCGCCGCTCTCGGCCGACACGCCCGTCGGCCGCTTCCTCGCCAAGCGGGGTCCCGGCCTGCACCACGTCGCCTATCGCGTCGACGACCTCGCGGCCGTGCTCGGCGAGCTGCGCGCCGCCGGTGTCCGGCTCGTCGACGACGAGCCCCGCCAGGGGATCCGCGGCTCGCAGGTGGCGTTCCTTCATCCCTCGGCCTCGGCGGGCGTGCTGACCGAGCTGGTCCAACCCGCGGCGGTGCCTGCATGAGCGATCCGAACGTGACCGACCCCTCGCGCGCGCCGGCCAGCGCCCGGCGCGCCGCCATCGGCTTCAAGGGCGCCACGGCGGTGCTCTCGCTGCGCCTCGGCGAGGACGAGCTGGGCAAGCTCCGCAACGCGCTGCAGGCGCGCGAGGACGGCTGGTTCGAGGTCGAGGCCACCGACGGCGCCGTGCTCGTCGACCTCTCGCAGGTCAGCTACCTGCGCGTGGAGTCCGGCGAGCACCGCATCGGGTTCTAGAACCACCTCGTTGCCCAGCCTGCGTGTCGCCGCCAATGCGCTGGACCTCGCCGTGTACCGCCGCGTGCGGTCGCTCGCGCACGCGCCCGAGCGGGTGCGCTGGGCGCGCCGCTACTCGCGGCTCGGGGAGCACTCGGCGCTGTGGCTGGCGGTCGGCGCGGCCGGCGTCGCCGTCGACGCGGGGCGGCGCGGGAGCTGGGCGCGGGCGACCGCGACGGTCGGCGGCTCGTACCTCATCTCGACCTCGATCAAGATGGCGATCGGGCGCCGCCGGCCGGTCATCGAGGACCTGCCGCACCTGATGGCGACGCCGACCGGCCTCTCGTTCCCGTCGTCGCACTCGACGTCCTCGTTCGCCGCCGCGCGCGCGTTCGGCGGCCTGCTGCCGGACGGCCCGCTGTACCTCGCGGCCGCCGCGATGGCCTTCTCGCGCCTCTACCTCGGCGTGCACTACCCGTCCGACGTGGCCGCCGGCGCGGCGCTCGGCACGGTCGTGGGGAGCGTCGGCCGGTGCCGATGAAGGTCGGCATAGTCGGCATGCCGAACGCCGGCAAGTCGTCGCTCTTCAACGCGCTCTCGCGCGCCGGCGCCGAGGCGGCCAACTACCCGTTCACGACGATCGAGCCGAACGTCGCCGTCGTGCCGGTGCCGGACCCGCGGCTCGACGCGGTCGCCGAGACGATCCGCGCCTCGAACCTCGTGCCGGACACGATCGAGTTCCACGACATCGCCGGGCTCGTGGCGGGCGCGCACAAGGGCGAGGGCCTCGGCAACCAGTTCCTGGCCAACATCCGCGAGACCGACGCGCTGCTGCACGTGGTGCGCGCGCACGGCGACGCGAACGTGATCCATCCGGAGGGGCGCGTCGACCCCGGGGCGGACATGGACACGATCGAGACCGAGCTGATCTACGCCGACCTCGAGCAGGCCGAGCGCCGCCACGGCCGCGTCGTGCGCACGGCGCGCAGCGGCGACAAGGTGGCGATCGCCGAGCAGGCCTGGCTCGAGCAGGTGATCTCCGCGCTGCAGGCCGGCGAGCCCGCGCGCACCGTTCCCGTGCCCGCCGCGGCGCCGAACGCGATGCGCGACCTCTCGCCGCTGAGCGGCAAGCCGGTGCTCTACGTCGCCAACGTGGACGAAGGCGACGACGCAGTCCCGTCGGTCGTCGCCGACCACGCGGCGGGGCGCGGTGCGGCCGCGGTGGCGATCTCCTCCCGCATCGAGGCCGAGCTGTCCGAGCTCGACGACGAGGAGGCGGCGGTCATGCGCGAGGAGATGGGCGTCGGCGAGTCCGGCCTGTCGCGCGTCGTCCGCGGCGCGTTCGGCCTGCTCGAGCTGCTCACGTTCTTCACGGCGGGCGAGGACAAGCCGGCGCAGTCCTGGCACCTGCGGCGCGGGCTGACCGCGTGGCACGCCGCGGGCGAGATCCACTCGGACATCCAGAAGGGGTTCGTGCGCGCCGAGGTGATCGGCTGGGAGCCGCTCGTGGAGGCCGGCGGCTACGCCGGAGCGCGCGATCGCGGGACCCTGCGGCTCGAGGGCCGCGACTACGTGATGGCCGACGGCGACGTGATCACGGTCAAGTTCACCCCCTGACCTGCCGTTTACACGGTCGATGGAGCTCGACGACCTCATCGGCCCCCTGCCTGCCCCGCTCGGCCGCTGGCTGCTGCGCCGCATGGTCGCGGGCGCCGTCCGCTACGGCCACGAGTTCGCGATCCTGCGCGTCCGTGGCGCGCAGCCGGCCGATCTCGCGCTCGTCCTGCGCGGCGCCGACGTCTTCTCGCACTGGGAGCTCGGCGACCACCTGGCGCTGCTGCCCGACACGGGCCGGGTCGGCGCCTTCCGCGCCGCGGACCGGGTCCGCAGGGAGACGGGCGCGCTGGTCGGCGTCGCCTGCTGGTCCGGCGACATCGCCGAGGACCTGATCGCGCGCGCGACGCGCGACATGGCCGCCCCGACCAACCGCTAGGCCTTCGCCAGCTCCTCCAGCCGGCCGGACAGCCGGCCCATGCCGAAGGTCTCCGCCGCGGCCGCACCGCCGGCGTAGTCCGTCGGCCGGTCCTGCGGGCGCTCGAGCGGGACCGTGCGCAGCTGCGCGATGTCCTTGAACGAGCGCAGCTCGTCGGCCTGCTCGATCAGCGCGCGGCGGACGGACGGCTTCTCGCGGATCGCTCCGAGGATCGCGTGGTCGAGGTCGCCCTTGCGCTGGAGGATGTCGGCCGCCGTCTTGGCCCCGATGCCCTTGGCGCCCGGCAGGCCGTCGGACGGGTCGCCGCGCAGCGCGATGAAGTCCGGCACCTGCTCCGGCTTGATGCCGTACTTCTCCTGCACGACGGCGGGCGTCACCTCCTCGGGCCCGTTGCCGCCCGTGCGCTGCAGCAGCACCGTCACCTTGTCGTTCACGCACTGGAACAGGTCGCGGTCGCCGGTCAGGATCAGCGTCTCGCCGCCGGCGGCGGTCTCCAGCTCGGCGAACGAGCCCAGCAGGTCGTCGGCCTCCAGCTCGTCGTGGCCGTGCACGTACCAGCCGAGCGCCTCGTAGAAGTCGGGTGCGCGCGCCCACTGGTGCTCGAGCGGGTCGGGCATCGGCGGGCGGTCGGCGTGGTAGGCGGGGAACGCCTCGACGCGGTACGCGCCGGCCTCGGCGCCGAAGCACATCACCACGGCGCGCGGCGAGTAGCGCTCGATGCACCACAGCGTCTGGTTGACGGAGCCGAGCAGCGCGTTGACCGGATGGCCGTCGCCGTCGGTGATCGAGTCGGGCAGCGCGAAGAACGCGCGGTAGAGCAGCGCCGGCGCGTCCGCGATCAGCAGCGGTCCGTTCATGTGCGGCAGAGCTTAGATCGCGACGGCGAGCGGGCTGGCGCCGGCGACGCGGATCGCGGCGGCGACCGCCGCCGCCTGCTCGCGCAGCTCGGGGACCGCGACGCTCTCCCACAGCTCGCCGCGGCGCAGCGCGCCGAGCGTGTAGATCGCCGTGCCGGGCAGGCGGCCGTCGGCCTCCGTGCGCAGGCCGAGGCCGAGCGGGCCGGGCGCGGCCAGGCCGTCGGCGAGCAGCGCGCGCACGAGGTCGGAGTCGCCCTCGCGCGGGTCCCACGCCGGGCCGGTGCCGTTGATGACCGCGTCGACGACGAGGGTGCGCCCGCCGAGCGTGACCGCCAGGCGCTCGCCCTGCGGCTCGGCGTGCTCGATCCGCGCCGCCTCCACGCGCAGGGCGCCGCGGGCGCGCAGGTCGGCGATGCGGTCGGCGACCGCGGGCGCCATGCGGCTGCGCACGGTCTCCCAGCGCCGCGAGTGCTCGCGCACGAAGCGTTCCTGCTCGGCCGCGGGCAGCGCGCGCCAGATCGCCTGCGTGACGGGCCGCAGCCCATCGACCACGGCGCGCCAGTCGCCGGCCGTGGCGGCCGCCGTGACGCGCGCGGCGAGCTCGTCCGCGGTCGCGCACTCGCCCGGCTGGACGACGGCCGGCGGGCACGGCGCGTCGGTGATCGCGTGCGGGGCGGGCAGCAGCCCGTGGCGCGAGACGGCGACGATCTCGGGCCCGCCGGCGAGCGTCAGCGCGACGTCGACGGTGGTCAGCCCGGTGCCGATCATCAGGACGCGGCGGGCACTGTGCAGGCGCGCGATCTGCGCGTGGTCCCACGGATCGCCGACGTAGGCCGGATGGTCGGCCACCGCGGCGATCGCGGCCAGGACGGGCGGGCGCGAGACGCCGGTGGCGAGCACGATCGCGTCCGCCTCCAGGCGCCGCCCGGAGCGCGTCACGACCACGCCGCCGGCGATCCGCACCGCCTCGTCGCGCACGCGCCGCAGGCGCCCGGGGCCGGCGCGCTCGGCGTCCGCCAGCGTGGCCTCGACGTAGTCGCCGTAGATCTGCCGCGGCAGGTAGCGGCCCTCGATCCCGCGGCCGGCGGCCCAGGCGCCGAAGTCGCCGGGGCGGCCGGGGAGCGCGCCCATGCGCTCGGCCGGCACGTTCAGCAGGTGGCGCGGGTCGGGCGTCGCGTAGGCGACGCCGCGGCCGATCGGCGCCTCCCCGCGCTCGACGATCGTGACGTCGAGTCGCGCGTCGCGCAGCAGCCCGGTGGCCGTCAGCGCCCCGGAGAAGCCGCCGCCGACGATCACGACCTTCATCGCGCCACCTCGTAGCAGCGCCGGATCGACGTCCCGCGCGCCTCGACGTCGGCGCCGTACACGTGCAGCGAGATCGCGACCTCGTCGCCCGCGTTGCTCACGCGGTGGATGTCGCCGGGCGGCTCGCAGGCCGAGACCGACCCGGGCCCGTTGCAGGTGGTCGAGGCGGGGACGAGCCGGCCGCCGCGGCGCTCGTACAGCGTCTCGTGCTCCTCGCCCTGCACGACGGCGACGACGCACCAGCACACGTGGTCGTGCACCGGCGTCTCCTGCCCCGGCTGCCAGACGAGCCCGACGATCGAGAAGCTGCGGTCGGGCTCGACGTGGAGCACGTGCTGGGTGTAGCCGTCGGCGCGGCCGCGCCGCTGCTCGGGGTCGAGCAGGTCGCGCGGGTCCGGGGCGGCGCGCTGCACGGCGGCGGCGATCGCCGCGGTGTCGTCGAGCAGCGGGCGCACGCGCGCCGCGAGATCCTCGATCGTCTTGTTCTTCACCAGTTCGATAGGGAATAGGGTCGCGCAGATCCTTACCCAAGTCAAATCACGATCTTCTGGACTTCGGCCAAGCATCGCTTATGATTCGCGCGTGCTCGAGCTGCGCCATCTCCGTGTCCTGCGAGAAGTGGCCCGGACGGGCTCGTTCACCGGCGCGGCGCGCTCGCTCGGCTACACGCAGCCCGCCGTCAGCCAGCAGATCCGCGCGCTCGAGCGGGCCGCGGGCACGACGCTCGTCGCCCGCGCCGGGCGTTCGATCCGGCTGACCGAGGCGGGCGCCGTGCTGTCCTCGCACGCGGCCGGGATCCTCACCAGCCTCGGGCGCGCCGAGGACGAGGTCGCCGCGATCGCCGGGCTGCACGCCGGCCTGGTCCGCCTGAGCGCGTTCCCGAGCGGCAGCGCCACGCTGGTGCCGACGGCGATCGCCCGCGCCACCGCCGCCCACCCCGGCCTGACGGTGACGCTGACCGAGGAGGAGCCGCCGGTGTCGGTGCAGAGCGTGCGCGCCGGCGAGGCCGACATCGCGCTCACGTTCACCTACGCCGACTCGGCCGAGGGCGAGGACCCGGACCTCGACAGCACGGAGCTGCTCGTCGACCCGCTGCTGGCCGTGCTGCCCGTCGGCCACGCGCTCGCCGCCGAGCCGAGCGTGCCGATCGCGGCGCTGGCCGGGGAGCCGTGGATCGCCGGCTGCCCGCGCTGCCGCAGCAACCTGATCGACGTCTGCGCGCAGCGCGGCTTCGAGCCCGCGATCGCCTACGCGACCGACGACAACGTCGCCGCCCAGAGCCTCGTCGCGGCCGGCCTCGGCGTCGCGCTGATGCCGCAGCTCGTGCTGGCCGCGGTGCGCCACGACGGCATCGTCAGCCGCCCGTTGACCGTCGAGGTGCGGCGCACGATCGTCGCCAAGACGTGGCCCGACCTGCGCCGCGTGCCCGCGGTCGCCGTCGTGCTCGACGCGCTCGTCGACGCAGTCGGCTGACCGAAGGGGGAGGATGCCCGGCATGCGGACGATCACCGGGCTCGACGAGCTCAAGCGCGCCGAGGGCGAGACGCTCGGCACATCGGACTGGCACGAGGTCACGCAGGACGCGATCGACGCGTTCGCGGACGTGACCGGCGACCACCAGTGGATCCACGTCGACCCGGAGCGCGCCAAGGACACGCCGTTCGGCGGCACGATCGCGCACGGCTACTACACGCTGTCGCTCGCGCCGATGCTGACCGAGCAGGTGCTGACGCTCGACGGCTTCGCGTTCGCGGTCAACTACGGGCTCGACCGCGTGCGCTTTCCCGCGGCCCTGCCGGTCGGTGGCCGCGTGCGGCTGACGGCGAAGCTCGCCGCGCTCGAGGACGTGCCGGGCGGCGCGCAGATGACGCTCGAGCTGACCTTCGAGCGCGAGGGCGGCGACAAGCCGGTCTGCGTCGCCCAGACGCTGGCGCGGGTGTACGCCGCCTAGTCGGCGCGCACCGGCGGCCCGGAGGCGCCGGAGAAGACCGCGCGGTACGTGCCGGGCTGGGCGACGCCGGCGGCGTAGGCGCCGCCGCGGCGCACGACCGTGGAGGTCACGGTCTTCCAGCCGCCGTCCGTGCGGATCTGGATCTGCACCTCGGCGCCGCGGCGCGCGGGCACGACCGTGCCCGAGACCGTGGCGACCGGGCGCGGGCCGGCGACCGAGGCGGTACCGGCCGCTCGCCGGGCGCGCGTGCCGATCGAGGTGAAGTAGGCCCAGGTGTCGTCGAGCCCGAGCCGCGCCCGCAGCGTCGCGCCGTCGACGCGCGTGCGCCCGCCGCTGCCGATCACGTCGGCGCTGACGATCCGCGGCGACTCGCCGCGGCGGCGCACGCGGATGCCCTTGAAGCGGCCCTTGACGAGCCCGGACAGCTTCGCCTGCGCGGTCCAGCGGGACAGCCGGATCGGGCCCCAGCGGTGCTTGGGCGACACGTCGTCGTACGGGTCGTCGACGCTCTTGAGCCACGGCAGCGGCCCGTCCCCGAGGCTCGTGTTCTCGACGTCCTCGGTGCGGCCGCCGGAGGTCGAGAAGAAGAACGTTGTGACCGGCTCGCCGTCGTAGGTCACGACCTGGCCGCGCGTCTCGGCGACGGCCCGGTCGGTCGACGCGGTCTCGGCGGCGACGCCGGCGTAGACCTGCGAGCGCGTGTCGTTGTAGTGGTCGAAGCCGGTGCCGGCCTTGCTGCTCGTGATCGCGTACGTGCGGGCGGCGACCGCCTGCGCCTTCAGCGCCTCGATCGGCCACGACGCGGGCGACTCGCGCGAGATCACGCCGCGCACGTAGTCGTCGAGCGGCACGGCGTTGATCGCGTTCATGCCGCTGAACGTGCCGGGCCGCAACTCGAGCGCCCCGCGGTACGCGCCGCTGCCGCCGAGCCGCACGGCGCCGCCGGGGCGGGAGACGCTGAGCGGCGCGCTGTAGCTGGCGATGCGGCGGCCGGAGCTCGTCAGCAGGTCGACCGACGAGGAGCCGCGGCGGCGCGCCTGGTAGCTCTGCGCCGGGTTGATGCGGCGCGTGCCGGCGCGACTCGCGCCGGTGAAGCTGATCGTCCAGCTCGACTGCAGCAGGACGCGCACGGTCTCGTTCGGATCGGTCGTCCCGAGCTCCGTGTCGGTGTAGTAGTGGCCGAGGATCTGGTCGTACGAGGAGCCGTTCTGCGCGAACCCGAGCGCCCCGTACTGACTCATGCCGACGCCATGCCCGAAGCCGGCGCCACGGATCGTCAGCCGCGACGGCGCGGCGGAGGCGGAAGCGGCCGCGAGCAGGCAGGCTGCGACGGTCAATGCGAGGATCCGGGCCAGGGCCATCAGGTTAGAGCGACACAGGGGTTGGAGAGAAGTTGCGGAGTGACTGAACACAAGGCATCGGACCTGTTCGTCGAGTGCCTCGAAGCCGAGGGCGTCGAGTATGTATTCGGCATCCCGGGCGAGGAGACGCTGGACCTCAACGAGTCGCTCGACCGCTCGACGGTCGAGTTCGTGCCCGTGCGGCACGAGCAGGGCGGCGCCTACATGGCCGACATGTACGGACGCCTCACCCACCGCGCGGGCGTCTGCCTGGGCACGCTCGGGCCGGGCGCGACCAACCTGGTGACCGGCATCGCCGACGCGTTCCTGGACCGGTCGCCGCTCGTCGCGCTCACCGGCCAGGGCGACCTCGAGCGCATGCACAAGGAGTCCCACCAGCACATCGACGTGGTCTCGATGCTGCGGCCGGTGACCAAGTTCAACGCGCGGCTGAACTCCGCGCGCGTGATCCCGGAGGTCGTGCGCAAGGCGTTCAAGCTCGCCCAGGCGCAGAAGCCCGGGCCGACGCACATCGAGCTGCCCGAGGACGTCATGGCGGCGATGGTCGACGCCTCGCCGCTGCCGGTGCGCAAGGGCCGCCGCCACCCCGAGCCGAGCTGGCACGAGCTGGAGACCGCGCTCGAGGTGATCCGCGCCGCCGACCGGCCGGTCGTGCTCGCCGGCAACGGCGTCGCCCGCACCGGCGCCGCGGCGGCGCTGCGCGGGTTCGCGCGCGCCACCGGCATCGGCGTCGCCGAGACGTTCATGGGCAAGGGCGTGCTCGACTTCGAGGACGCGCACGCGCTCGGCACGGTCGGGATCCAGTCGCGCGACTACGCGCTCGCCGGCTTCGACGAGGCCGACGTGGTGATCACCGTCGGCTACGACCTCGTCGAGCACTCGCCGGCGAACTGGAACCCGAAGCGCGACAAGCGGATCGTCTGCATCGACACGGTCGCGCCCGAGGTCGACGAGCACTTCATCACCGAGGCCGACCTGATCGGCGACATCGCCCACATCCTCACCCGGCTCGCCGAGGAGCTCGAGCCGGTCGAGCGCGACGCCGGGCGATCGCGGCTCAACGACATCGTGCTCGGCCGCTTCGAGAGCCGCGAAGGACGACGACGCGTTCCCGATGCAGCCGCCGCGCGCGCTGTGGGAGATCCGCCAGGCGCTCGGACCGCAGGACATCCTGGTGTCCGACGTCGGCCTGCACAAGCTCTGGATCGCGCGCATGTTCCCGGCGCACGAGCCCGACACGGTGTTCATCGCCAACGGGCTCGCCGGCATGGGGATCGCGCTGCCGACGGCGATCGCCGCCAAGCTCGTGCGCCCGGAGCGCCACGTCGTGACGGTCAGCGGCGACGGCGGCTTCCTGATGAACGTGCAGGAGCTCGAGACGGCGGTCCGCCTGCGCACGCCGGTGGTGAACGTGATCTGGGAGAACCGCCAGTACGGCTCGATCGTGTGGAAGCAGGACAAGAAGTTCGGCCGCCACTTCGGGACCGACTTCACGAACCCCGACTTCGTCCGCCTGGCCGGCGCGTTCGGCATGCCGGCCTGGCGCTGTGAGGGCGTCGACGATCTCGGGCGCCATCTGCGCCACGCGCTGACGCTCGACCTGCCCTCGCTGATCGTCGTGCCGATCGACTACTCGCTCGACGTGTCCATCTCGGAGCAACTCGGAACGGAGACGGTTGCCGCATGACTGCGATCACCCAGGACAAGGAGAAGGCGGTCGTCGAGGCCGTGCCCAAGCAGCTGTTCATCGGCGGCGAGTGGCGCGACGCGTCCGGCGGCGGGACGTTCGGCGTCGAGGATCCGTCGACGACCGCGACGCTGGTCGATGTCGCCGACGCCACGCCGGAGGACGCGACCGCGGCGCTCGACGCGGCCGTCGGCGTGCAGGCCGAGTGGGCCACGCACGCGCCGCGCGAGCGCGGGGAGATCCTGCGCCGCGCGTTCGAGAAGCTGACCGAGCGGGCCGACGACCTGGCGCTGGTGATGACGCTCGAGATGGGCAAGCCGCTGGCCGAGTCGAAGGCCGAGGTCGCCTACGCCGCCGAGTTCTTCCGCTGGTTCGCGGAGGAGGCCGTGCGGATCGAGGGCCGCTTCGCGACCGCGCCGAACGGCGCCGGGCGGCTGATCACGATGAAGCAGCCGGTCGGCCCGTGCTACGCGATCACGCCGTGGAACTTCCCGATGGCGATGGGCACGCGCAAGATCGGCCCGGCCGTCGCCGCCGGCTGCACGATGATCATCAAGCCGGCCCAGCAGACGCCGCTCTCGATGCTCGCGCTGGCGGGGATCCTCGAGGAGTCCGGCCTGCCCGCCGGCGTGCTCAACGTGCTCACGTCGTCCTCGTCGAGCGAGGTCTCGAAGCCGATCATCGGCGACCCGCGGCTGCGCAAGCTCACCTTCACGGGCTCGACCGAGGTCGGTCGCAAGCTGGTCGAGCAGTCCGCGCCGGGGCTGCTGCGGACGTCGATGGAGCTCGGCGGCAACGCGCCGTTCCTCGTGTTCGCCGACGCCGACGTCGACGCCGCCGTCGAGGGCGCCGTGATCGCCAAGATGCGCAACATCGGCGAGGCCTGCACCGCCGCCAACCGCTTCCACGTCGCCGGCCGCGTGGCCGACGAGTTCACCGAGAAGCTCGCCGCCAAGCTGGGCGCGATGAAGGTCGGCCGCGGCACCGAGGAGGACGTCAAGGTCGGGCCGCTGATCGACGGCGACCAGCGCGCCAAGGTCGCCGAGCTCGTCGCAGGACGCGACGGGCAAGGGCGCCGAGGTGCTCGTCGGCGGCCGCGAGGCCGACGGCGCGGGCTACTTCTTCGAGCCGACCGTGCTCGCCGGCGTCACCGGCGACGCGCGGCTGCTCGAGGAGGAGATCTTCGGCCCGGTCGCGCCGGTGATCTCGTTCGACGACGAGGAGGCCGCGATCGCCGCCGCCAACGACACCGAGTACGGCCTCGTCTCCTACGTCTACACGAACGACATCAAGCGGGCGTTCCGCGTCTGCGAGAAGCTCGACACCGGCATGGTCGGGCTCAACCAGGGGATCGTCTCCAACCCCGCCGCGCCGTTCGGCGGCGTCAAGGCGTCCGGCTTCGGCCGCGAGGGCGGCGCCGAGGGGATCGCAGGAGTACCTGGAGATCAAGTACGTCGCGATGGCGATGTGAACCCGCTCGACCATGTAGCGCGGTGGTACGGCGAGGCGGTCGCCGCCGGGGTGCCGGAGGCCGACACGATGGCGCTCGCGACCGCGACGCCGGACGGGCGGCCGTCCGTGCGCTTCGTCCTGCTCAAGGGCATCGACGACGAGGGCATCCGCTTCTTCACGAACTTCGGCTCGCGCAAGGCGCGCGAGCTGGAGGCCAACCCGTACGCGGCGGTCTCGCTCTACTGGCTGCCGCAGCACCGGTCGGTGCGGATGGAGGGCCCGGTCGAGCGGCTGACCGCCGAGGAGTCCGACGCCTACTACGCGACCCGCGACCGCGGGTCGCAGCTCGGCGCCTGGGCGTCGCGCCAGGGGCAGCCGATCGCGGACCGCGAGGCGCTCGACGCCCAGCTCGCCGAGGCCGGCGAGCGCTTCCCGGGCGACGTGCCGCGGCCGGACTTCTGGGGCGGCTTCCGGCTGCGCCCCGACGCGGTCGAGCTCTGGCAGGGCCGCCCGAACCGCCTCCACGACCGCGTGCACTGGGTGCGCGAGGGCGACGGCTGGCGCACCGAGCGGCTCTCGCCCTAGGCGCGGGTCGCCGCGCCGGCACGAACTGCACCTCGCCGCCTGCCCAGCCGTGGCGGCCTAGGCGGCGACCGGGTCGCGGCGGGCCGCGGCGCGGCGGCTGAGCGCGACCGAGAGCAGGCCGGCGACGATGCAGGCGACGCCGGCGATCTGGAGCAGGCTCGGGTCCTCCGACAGCAGGATCACGCCGAGCACGACCGAGCCGACGGGCTGGATCGTGAGCGTGACCGAGGTCAGCGCGGCCGGCAGGCGCGGCAGCGAGGCGGTGATCAGCAGCCACCCGAGCACCTGCGAGCTGAGCGCGAGCAGCACGAGCCAGGCGTGTGCGGGCCAGGTCGGCGCGAGGTCGGCCTCGCCGAGCGCCACGCCCGCGATCAGCGCGGCGACGGTCGCCACGGCGGTCGCGTCGAACAGCGGGCCGGCCGGGCGCCGCAGGTCCGCGCCGGCCTGGCGCAGCACGAGGATGAAGCCGGCGTACGTGACGCCGGTGAGGATCCCGAACACGACGCCGCGCACCGGCGAAGCGCCGTAGGCGCCGGTCTCGAGCACGCCCGAGATCAGCACGACGCCGCTGCAGACGAGCGGCAGCGCCGCGAGCAGGTGCGCGTGCACGCGCTCGCCGAGGATCGCCCACGCGGCGAACGGGACGATCACGACCTGCAGGTTGCCGAGCACGGTCGCCAGGCCGGCGCCGACGTCCTCGATCGCGTGGTGCCAGAAGATCAGGTCGGCGGCGAAGAACACGCCGGCCGGGATCGCCAGCGCGCGCGTGCGCCACGGGCGGTCGCCGAAGCGCCGGTCCTCGCGGCGGGCGAGCCACCACAGCACCGGCAGCGCGTACGCGCAGCGGAAGATCGCGGCGGTCGCGGGTGCGACGTCGGCGAGCTTGACGAGGATGGCCGAGAACGCGATCACCAGGGCGCCCGCCACCGCGGCGACTCCCGGCCGCCCGGAGAGGGTGCGGGTCACGCCGTCAGCTTGACACGGGCGGCGCGGCCAGCCCGGCCGTGCCGACGCGGCCGAACCCGAGCCGGCCGTAGAGCCGGGCGACCGCGTCGCTGCCCGCGGAGAGGAACACGAGCGCGGCGCCGCGGCGCCGCGCGTCGGCGGCCAGCGCCCACGTGATCGCCGAGCCGAGCCCGCGTCGCTGCAGCGCCGGCAGCGTGGCGACGCCGACGATCTCGGTCGCGTCGCCGAGCGGCAGATGGCTGCCGGTGGCGATCACGCCGCCGCCGCGCGCCTCGGCGACCACGGTCACCAGCAGCCCGCCGGCGATCCGGTCGCGCACCGCGCCGAGCCGGCGCTCCGGCCAGCCGCGCAGCGCCGCGTCGCGCTCGGCCGGCCCGCCGGTGCTGCCGTTGAACGCCAGGTCCGTGACCGCGCGCGAGGCGGCGAGCTCCGGGTCGTCGGGCTGCAGCTTGCGCACCCGCGCGTCGACCAGCGGTGCGGGCTCGCGCAGCTCGCCGAGCGCCAGCAGCGGCGCCTCGCGCACCACCAGCCCGGCGGCGCGCGCGGCGGCGGTCACGGACGGCGCCAGGTCGGCGATCCACTCGAGCGCCTCGGGCGCGCCCAGCTCCCACTGGCGCGCCCGCACCGCCCGCACGTCGGCCTCCGTCACCTCGCCGCCGCTCGGCCGCGCGTAGTACGGCCAGGGAACGCCCTCGGAGATGAACAGCCGCAGCGGACCGAGCTCCTCCACGCGCGCGCCGGAACGCGGCACGCCGTCGCAGTAGGCGTCGATCCGCTGCAGCGTCGTGCTTATGCGCTCGACCCCGCGGCGATCTTGCGCAGGTCGAGCGCCTCGTCGAGCGTCGCCTCGTCGACCCCGTGCTCGCGCGCGACCTCGCGCAGGGTGCGGCCGGAGGTGGCGGCGTCCTTGACGATCTCGGCCGCGCGGTCGTAGCCGATGAACGGGTTCAGGGCGGTGGCGACGGCGAGCGTCGCCTCGGCCGAGCGCTCGCAGCCGGCGACGTTCGCCTCGACGCCCTCGACGCACTTCTCGGCGAACAGCGTGCTGGCGGTGGTCAGCAGGTGGATCGAGCCGAGCAGGTTGCGCGCGATCAGCGGGATCCGCACGTTGAGCTCGAACTGGCCCTGCAGGCCGCCGACCGTGATCGCGGTGTCGTTGCCGATCACCTGCGCGCTGACCTGGAGCACGACCTCGGGCAGCACCGGGTTGACCTTCCCGGGCATGATCGAGGAGCCCTTCTGCAGCTCGGGCAGCAGCAGCTCGCCGAAGCCGGCGCGCGGGCCGGAGCCCATCAGCGCCAGGTCGCCCGCGATCTTGGTCAGCGAGACCGCGATCACCTTCAGCGCGCCGGACAGCTCGACCAGCGCGTCGCGGTTGCCCTGCGCCTCGAACGGGTCCTCGGGCGCGCGGATGTCGAGCCCGGTGGCCGCGGAGAGCGACTCGCGGACCTTGCCGGCGAACTCCTTGTGCGTGTTCAGCCCGGTGCCGGTGGCGGTGCCGCCGAGCGGGATCTGGGCGACGCGCGGCAGCGTGTCGGCCACGCGCGCCCGGCCGAGCCGGATCTGCGCGGCATAGCCGGCGAACTCCTGCCCGAGCGTGACCGGCACGGCGTCCATCAGGTGCGTGCGGCCGGCCTTGACGATGTCCTTGAACTCCTCGGCCTTGCCGGCGAACGCCCGCTCGAGCCGCTCGAGCGCGGGCAGCAGCCGGTTCGTGGCCTCGTCGAGCGCGGCCAGGTGGACGGCGCTCGGGAAGACGTCGTTCGACGACTGGCCCATGTTCACGTGGTCGTTCGGGTGCGCGCCCTCGCCGGCCAGCGCCGCGATGACCTCGTTCGCGTTCATGTTCGAGGACGTGCCCGAGCCGGTCTGGAACACGTCGATCGGGAACTGCCCGTCGTGCCGCCCCTCGGCGATCTCGTCGGCCGCGGCCGCGATCCGGCCGGCCAGGTCGCCGTCGAGCAGCCCGAGGTCGGCGTTCGCGCGCGCCGCCGCGCCCTTGACGCGGCCCAGCCAGCGCACGACCGCCACCGGGACGGTCTCCCCGGACACGGGGAAGTTCGCCACCGCCTTGCGGGTCTCCCCGCCCCACAGCTCGTCCGCCGTCTCAACGCTCATGTGTCGGAACCCTCGCTTCGTTTGCGTTGCCACCAACGCTAGCCGTAGCGCGCGAGCTGCGCGTCGAGCAGCTCGATCTGGCGCTCGGGCGTGGTGACGTCGGGCGCCAGGATCGCGTGCAGCGCCAGGCCGTCGATGAACGCGTGCAGCCGCTGGCCTTCGCGCTCGGGGTCGGCGGCGCCGAGCGCGGCGACGACGTCGCGGCACATCGTCCGCAGCGCGTCGTGCGCCATGTCGCGCAGCGGCCGCAGCTCCGGGTCGGTCAGCGAGCGCATCGTGAACGCGAGCCAGACCTGCATCTCGGCCCGCCGCTCGGCGTCGAGCGGCAGCGCCTCGTGCAAGGCCCGGCGGGCGCTCTCGTGCAGGTCCGGCCACGGCACCTGCGCGCCCACCCGCTCGGTCACGCGCTGCACGACGAGCTCCATCGCGAACGCCAGCAGCTGCGACTGGGTGGCGAAGTAGTGCCGCAGCGAGCCGGCCGACCAGCCGGCCTCGGCGGCCACGCGGCGCAGCGACGCCGCCTCGATCCCCTCGCGCACGACGAGGCGCCAGAAGGCGTCCGCGAGCTCCTCGCGGCGGGCGGCGTGGTCCACCTGTTTGGGCATGGGAATCATTTTAGCTCAACTGTGCTAAAACAGAAGGCATGCTCGTTGCCATCATCGTCGGAGCCGAGATCGCCTTCTGGGTCGTGCTCGTCGCGGGCCTCGTCGCCCGCTACCTGCTCGGCCGCCGGACGCTCGGCGCAGTGCTGCTCGCGGCTGCGCCCGCGGTCGACCTCGTGCTCCTGACCGCCTCCGTGATCGACCTCGCCAACGGCGCCACCGCCGGCTTCGCGCACGGGCTGGCCGCCGCCTACATCGGCTTCTCGGTCGCGTTCGGCCACAGCGTGATCCGCTGGGCCGACGCCCGCTTCGCCCACCGCTTCGCCGGCGGCCCGCCGCCGCAGAAGCCGCCGCGCCACGGCCGCGCTCGCGCGGTCCACGAGTGGCGCGAGTTCCGCAAGGCCGCGCTCGCGTGGGCGATCGCCTCCGGACTGCTGCTCGCGGCGATCGCGATCACCGGCGACGCGGCGCGCACCGAGGCGCTGCAGTGGTGGCTCGTCCGCCTCACCGGCGTGCTGGCGATCTGGTCGCTGTGGCCGATCACCTACACGCTCTGGCCCGCGCGCCCGAAGACGCCGGCGCGCGCCTAGGCGGCGGGTGCGGCGGGAAGCGTGGCGCCCGGGCCCGGCTCGGGCGTCACGTCGTGCGGGTGCAGCGGCTCGTGGCAGTGGCCGCAGACCAGCACCGGGTCGGCCTCCTCGCCGCACGAGTGCCGCAGCACGACCGGCGCGCCGGCCTGCGAGAGGTGCTCGTCGCCCCAGCGCATGATCGCGATCACGGCCGGATAGAGGTCGCGGCCGGCGCGGGTGAGGCGGTACTCGAAGCGCTCGGGCTCGGCCTGGTAGCGCCGCCGCTCGAGGATGCCGGCGCGCACGAGCGTCTGCAGCCGCGTCGACAGGATGTTGCGCGCGATGCCGAGGTTGCGCTGCATGTCGGAGAAGCGCCGGACGCCGTAGAACGCCTCGCGCATGATCAGCATCGTCCAGCGCTCGCCGAGGATCTCCATCGCCCGGCCGACGGAGCACACGGGCGGTCGCTCGAGCTCGTACATAGGCCCGTGACGGTAGCGCGTCAGCCGCAGAAGGCAGCCAGCTCCCTGGCCAGTCCGACAGGGTCGTCGTAGGCCATCAGGAAGCCGCAGCCGTCGAGCACGCGGAGCTGGCCGTCGGGCAGCAGGTCGATCGCCTCCTCGGCGATCGCGAGCGGACACAGCGGGTCCGCGTCCGCCCACAGGAGCAGCGTCGGCCACCGCATCAGCCGGTAGGCGTCGAGCAGGTCGCTCTGCGCGCCGGCGGGCCAGCGCCGCGCCGCCTTCGACCACGAGCGCGCGCGGTTGGCGTTGCCGCCGACGCCCTGGAACGCGTGCCGCACGAGGTCGCGCGCAGCCGGGTTCCCGCGCTCGGTCAGCTTCTCGCCCATCGCCGGGCGGAACGCGAGCCGCGCGCCGTGCGAGAGCGCGCGGTCGAGCCCAGGCACCGCCGCGCCGCGGACGCCGAGCGAGACGAGCCGCTCGAGCCCCTGGCGCTCGGGCTTGTGATGCATCGGGTTCGGCATCAGCACGAGCCGCCCCGGCTCGAGCCGCCCGGTCGCGATCGCCTGCAGCAGGATCAGCGCGCCGGCGTCGTGGCCGCCGACCAGCGGGCGCGGCCCGCAGGTCTCGTGCAGGAAGCCCGTCATCACCTCGGCCAGCCAGTCCGGCGAGTACGGGTGGTGCGGGCGGTCCTCGGAGTCGCCGTGCAGCGGCAGGTCGGGCAGCACGAGCCGGTAGCGGTGCGCCAGCTCGTCGACCACCGGCTCCCACTCGCGGTGCGAGAGCAGCTTCGAGTGCAGCAGCGCGAGCGGCCGGCCCGTGCCCGCCTCGCGATACGCGACCCTGGCGCCGTCTCCGTGGTGGTAGAGCCTCAGCTTCATACGCTCTCCGGAGTATGTCCAGACGCGCCATCGACCGGGAGGTCTTCGCTCTCGCGATCCCTGCGCTCGGTGCGCTCGCGGCCGAGCCGCTGTACGTGCTCGTGGACACGGCGATCGTCGGCCACATCGGCACGACGCAGCTGGCGGCGCTGGCGATCGCCGCGACCGTGCTCTCGACCGGCTTCACGGTCTTCAACTTCCTGACCTACGGCACGACGGCGCAGGTCGCCCGGCTGCACGGCGCCGGGCGCGAGCACGACGCCGCCGCGCTCGGCTCGCAGGCGCTGTGGCTCGCGCTCGGCATCGGCGCGCTGCTGCTCGTGCTGCTGGTGCTGTTCGCGCCCGCGGCCGTGGGGCTGATGGGCGGGGAGGGCGAGGTCGCCGACGGCGCGGTGCTGTACCTGAGGATCTCGGCGCTGGGGGCGCCGTTCTTCATGCTCGCGGTCGCCGGCCAGGGGTTCCTGCGCGGCATCGGCGACCTGCGCACGCCGCTGGTGATCCTGCTGGCCGCGAACACGGTCAACGCGGTGCTCGAGGTGCTGTTCGTCTACGGGTTCGGCTGGGGGCTGGCCGGCTCGGCGTGGGGGACGGTGATCGCGCAGGCGGGCATGGGCCTGGCGTTCTTCGAGGTGCAGCGGCGCGCGGGCCTCGAGGCGCCGCTGCTGGCCAAGATGCGGCCGCTGATGCGGATCGGGGCGGAGATCGCGGTGCGCACCACCGCGCTGCTCGGCTCGTTCCTCGTCGCGTCGGCGGTGCTCGCCCGCGTCGGCGCCAGCTCGCTCGCCGCCCACCAGATCGCGTTCCAGCTGTTCGTGTTCCTCGCGCTCGTGCTCGACGCGCTGGCGATCGCCGCCCAGGTGCTCGTGGGCCGCATGCTCGGGGCGGGCGATCCGGTGCGGGCGCGTGCCGCGGCGCGCCGGGTGATCCTCTGGTCGGCGGTGGTCGGCGCCGGTTTCGCGGCCGTCCTGCTGGCGCTCGCGGACGTGATCCCGCACGCCTTCACCGGCGACGACGCGGTGGTCGAGCGCGCGCACCAGATCTGGTGGCTGTTCGCGCTGCTGATGCCGCTCAACGCCGTCGTGTTCGCGCTCGACGGGATCCTGATCGGCGCCGGCGACACGCGCTTCCTGATGTGGGGCATGCTCACGGCGGCCGCGTTGTACGTGCCCGTCGCCCTGCTCTCGCTCCACCAGGGCTGGGGCATCGAGGGGGTCTGGTGGGGGCTCGCGGGGCTGATCGTGGTGCGCGCCCTGACGTGCGGCGGGCGCTTCCTGAGCGACCGGTGGGTTCTCACCGGCGCTCCGGCGTAGTACCTTGCGCGCCCGCATGTTCCGACGCCCGCTCATCACCGCTCTGGTCCTCGCGCTGCTCCTGCCCGCCGCCGCCGGCGCCCAGCAGGGCGGAGGCGGTGAGCAGGAGCTGCCTCCGGAGATCCAGCAGCAGCTCCAGCAGCAGCAGCAGCAACAGCAGGGCGGCGGCAGCCCGACCGACCCGTTCAGCCCGCTCCCGGCTCCGGCGCCGACCGCCGCGCCGACCACCGAGACCGCCGACGACCCGCTGTCCGACGACCTCGGCGGCACGACGACGCTGTACGTGATCATGGGCGCGCTGCTGCTCGTGTTCATCGGCGTCGGCCTGTTCATCTCGCGCGACGCACGCCGCTCGATGCCGAAGCAGACGGCGGCCGAGCGCAGCCGCCAGCGCGACCAGGGCCCGCACAAGCACCAGCGGCGCGCCAAGGAGAAGGCGCGCGAGCGCAGCAAGCGGCAGCGGGCCGCCCGCCGCCGCAACCGCGCCTAGGTCTGCAGCGGCGCCGGCGGCTCGATGCCGTTGGCGCGCAGGCCGTCCTCGAGCGCGGCGACCACCGTCTCGATCACCTTCACGCGCGCGAACCGCTTCGAGTCGCCCTCGACCAGCGTCCACGGCGCGAAGTCGCGGCTCGTCTCGGCGACCATGTCCTCGACGGCGGCCTCGTAGTCGGCGCGCCGCCCGCGGTTGCGCCAGTCCTCGTCGGTCAGCTTCCACGACTTCAGCGGGTCGTCGGCGCGCTTCTCGAAGCGCGCGAGCTGCTCCTCCTCCGACACGTGCAGCCACAGCTTCACGAGCACCATGCCCTCGGCCGTGAGCATGTGCTCGAAGTCGCGCGTCTCCTCGTAGGCGCGGTGCCACGCGTCGGTGCTCGCGAAGCCCTCGACGCGCTCGACCAGCAGGCGCCCGTACCACGAGCGGTCGAGCACGGCCATGCCGCCCCAGCCGGGGAGCGCCGGCCAGAACCGCCACAGCCAGTGGTGGCGCTTCTCGTCGTGCGTCGGCGCCGCGAACTGCTTCACGCGCACGTGCCGCGGGTCCAGGCTCGCCACCAGCCGCTTGATCGCGCCGCCCTTGCCGGAGGCGTCCCAGCCCTCGAGCACGACGCACAGCGGCGGCCCGAGCTGCCCGTCGCCGATCAGGCCGCCGGCCACGAGCCGCAGCTGCAGCAGGCGCGTCTGCGCGACGTCCAGCCGCTCCGCCTCCTCCTTCCTGGAGAGGGTCAGCGACAGGTCGAGATCGTCGAGGCGTCCCATCTAGCCCATGCCGGGGACGTCGGCCTCGTCGACGACGTCGCCGTCCGGCGGCGCCTTCACCGAGTCGAGGCTGACGTCGTACTCGAGCATGTCGCCGGAGATCGTCATCGCTCCGGGCTCGCCGTCGACGGTCAGCTCCATCGCGACGCGCTCGAGCCGGTCGTCCTGCTCGCCGATCCAGACGTCGACGCGCGCCTTCAGCCGGTCGGCGACCTGTGGCTGATCCATCAGCTGCTGCACCGGGCCGCCGACGCGCTTCGCGGCCTCCTCGAGGTCGAGCGGCCCGCGCAGGTGGACGGTCGGCTTGCCGCGGATGTCCTCGCGGCCGACCTCCTCGACGTCGGGCGAGTCGCGCAGCAGGTCGGTGAACTGGTTCGGCGTCAGCGACTGCTGCGCCAGCTCGTCGTCCTGCAGCCGCAGCCACGTCTTGCCCTTCGGCAGCGGGAGATCCTCGGTGCGCATGTACATGACGTCGTCGAGCAGGATCATCTCGAACTCGACCTCGCTCGCCGTCCTGGCTGAACTTCACCGGTCCGCGCGCCTTCGTGCTGTCGGCGTTCGAGATCAGGCGCCCGGAGCCCTCCATCTCCACGCCGCCGAGGTCGGACGACAGCTCGAACGTCGACTCGTAGGCCGAGCTCTCGTCGGACTTGGCGATCGCCGCGGTCAGCAGCGCAACCGGATCGGAGCCGCCGTCGCCCCCTTCGTCCTCCCCGCAGGCGGTCACGAGCAGGGCGAGCGCGGCGATCAGTGCGGCGGCGAGTCTCATCCCCTCCCTTTTCCCGCTATTCAGTCGGGCGAGACCACGAGATCGCGCACGCGCAGGACCGCGTCGGCGCGCGGGAGCGTGGCGATCGGGGTCTCGAAGCCGGAGAAGCGGCCGTCGCCGCGGTAGTCGGCGAAGCGGGCGACGTCGCCGCCGTCGAGGAAGATCAGCAGCTCCCCGGTGCGGAACTCCAGCAGGCCCTTCCACTCGTGGCCGAGCCGCTCCGAGATCGCGCTGTCGGGAGTGCCGCGAGCGACGACGAGCAGCTCGTCCCAGCGGAAGCGGGCGAGCCGCGTGAGATCGACCTGCCCGTCGCTGTCGCGCTCGGCCAGCGCGATCGCGCGCGTGACGTTCTCGGCCAGCAGGTTGTCGACCGCGACGTTGTCCTCGTCGCGGGTCACGAACACCACGAGCGTGAGCCCGCCGATCAGCAGGACCAGCGCAGCTCCGACGGCGATCAGTGCCTTGCCCACGACGACCTAGAATGCCCGGTCCGTTGAGCGTCCACCGCCCGCTACCCGCGAACGTCCGCTTCCCCGAGCTCGAGCAGGAGGTTCTGGCGCGCTGGCGCGAGCGCGACGTGTTCAAGGAGTCGATGCGGCGGCGCGAGGGCGCCGAGCCGTTCGTGTTCTACGAAGGCCCGCCGACCGCCAACGGCCGGCCGGGCTCGCACCACGTGCTCGCCCGCGTGTTCAAGGACGTCTTCCCGCGCTACCAGACGATGCGCGGCCGCTACGTCGAGCGCAAGGGCGGCTGGGACTGCCACGGCCTGCCGGTCGAGATCGCCGTCGAGCAGCAGCTCGGCTTCACGGCGAAGGCCGACATCGAGCGCTACGGCATCGCCGAGTTCAACCAGAAGTGCCGCGAGTCGGTGTTCGAGTTCCTCGAGGACTGGACGGCGCTGACCGAGCGGATCGGCTACTGGGTCGACCTCGAGCATCCCTACCGCACGCTCGACGCGAGCTACATCGAGTCGGTCTGGTGGGCGCTGAAGACGATGTGGGAGCGCGACCTGCTCTACGAGGGCCACAAGGTCGTGCCGTACTGCCCGCGGGACGGCACCGCGCTGTCCTCGCACGAGGTCGCGCAGGGCTACAAGGACGTCGAGGACCCGTCGGTCTACGTCGACTTCCCCGTGCTCGAGGGCGCCGGCGCGCTGCGTCCGGGCGACCGCGTGGTGGCCTGGACGACGACGCCCTGGACGCTGCTCTCCAACGCCGCGCTCGCGGTCTCGCCCGAGCTCGCCTACGTGCGCACGCAGGACGGCCGCGTGCTGGCCGAGGCGCGCGTCGCGGCCGTGCTCGGCGAGGACGCGGAGGTGGCCGACCGCTTCCACGGGCGCGACATGCTCGGGGCCCGCTACGAGGCGCCGTTCGACTTCATCGCGAGCGCCGAGTTCGGCCCCAAGGGCCACACGATCGTGCCCGGCGACTTCGTCAGCGCCGACGACGGCACCGGGGTCGTGCACACGTCGATCTCGTTCGGCGAGGACGACTTCCGGATCGGCCTCGAGCAGGGCATCGCGGTCATCAACCCGGTCCAGCTCGACGGCACGTTCGAGGAGCGCATGGGCCCGTACGCCGGCCGCTTCGTCAAGGACGCCGACGCCGACATCGTCGAGGACCTGCGCGGGCGCGGGAAGCTGCTGCGCGCCGAGCAGTACCTGCACGCCTACCCGCACTGCTGGCGCTGCGGCACGCCGCTGCTCTACTACGCCAAGCCGTCCTGGTACATCCGCACCTCGCAGCTGCGCGACCGCCTGCTCGCCGCCAACGAGACGATCGACTGGCACCCGGAGCACATCAAGCACGGGCGCTTCGGCCGCTGGCTCGAGAACAACGTCGACTGGGCGATCTCACGCGAGCGCTACTGGGGCACGCCGCTGCCGGTGTGGCGCAACGAGGCGGGCGAGACGCTCGCGGTCGGCTCGCTGGCCGAGCTCGAGCAGCTCAGCGGCGTCAAGCTCGAGGACCCGCACCGGCCGTACGTCGACGACGTCGAGATCCCGTCGCCGACCGGCGGCGAGCCGCTGCGGCGCGTGCCCGAGGTGATCGACGTGTGGTTCGACTCGGGGGCGATGCCGTTCGCCCAGCACCACGCGCCGCACGAGAACGAGGACGTGTTCCGCGAGCGCTTCCCGGCCGACTACATCTGCGAGGCGATCGACCAGACGCGCGGCTGGTTCTACTCGCTGCTGGCGATCTCGACGCTGCTGTTCGACCAGTCGCCGTACAAGACGTGCCTGGTCCTCGGCCACATCGCCGACCCCGACGGCAAGAAGATGTCGAAGTCGCTCGGGAACATCGTCGTGCCGTGGGACGTCATCGACAAGCACGGCGCCGACGCGTTCCGCTGGTACTACCTGGCCTCGAAGCAGCCGTGGGACGGCTACCTGTTCTCCGTCGACACGGTCGGCGAGTCGGTGCGCCAGTTCCTGCTGCAGCTCTGGAACACCTACGGCTTCTACGTGATGTACGCGAACGTCAACGACGTCCGCGAGCTCGCCGCGCCGGAGACCGAGCTCGACCGCTGGGCGCTCAGCCGCTTGCAGGCGACCGTCGCGGAGGTGCGCGACCGCCTCGACGCGTACGACGCCACGCGCGCCGGGCAGGCGATCGCGGCGTTCGTGGACGAGCTGTCGAACTGGTACGTGCGCCGCTCGCGCCCGCGCTTCTGGGACGGCGATGCAGCGGCGTTCGGCACGCTCCACACGTGCCTCGTGACGGTCGCGAAGCTGCTGGCGCCGTTCTGCCCGTTCCTGGCCGACGAGATCTACGACAACCTCGACGGCTCCGAGCCGAGCGTGCACCTCTGCGACTTCCCTGAGGATCCGGCGACCCGCGACGTCGAGCTCGAGCTCGCCATGGGCGTCGCGCGCGAGACCGTGCGGCTCGGGCTCGCCGCCCGCGGCCAGGCGAAGCTGAAGGTGCGCCAGCCGCTGCGCGCCGCGGTCGTCGTCGCCGCCGGCGCCGAGCGGGCCGCGATCGAGCGGCTCGCCCCGATCGTGCTCGACGAGCTCAACGTCAAGGAGCTGCGCTACGTGACGCAGGCCGACGAGCTCGGCTCCTACGAGGTCAAGCCGAACTACCGCGCGCTCGGCCCGCGCTTCGGCAAGCAGATGCCGCTGGCGGCGGCCGCGATCGCCGCACTGGACCCTGCGCACGTGGCGACCGCGCTGCGCGACGGCGCGCCGATCGGCGTCAGCGTCGACGGGCACGACCACGAGCTCGGGCCGGACGACCTGCTGCTGGCGATGAAGCCGCTCGAGGGCTACCAGCTCGAGCGCGAGGGCTCGCACGCGGTGGCGCTCGAGCTGGCGCTCGACGACGAGCTGCGGCGCGAGGGCCTGGCGCGCGAGGTCGTGCACGCCGTGCAGGCCGCGCGCAAGGCGGCCGGCCTCGCGGTCGAGGACCGGATCGACCTCGAGCTCGGCGGCGACCCCGAGCTGCTCGGCGCCGCCCGCGCCCACGAGAGCTACCTCGCGGGCGAGACGCTGGCGGTCAGCGTGACGTTCGACGGCGTGGCCGGCGAGCCGGCCACGATCGACGGCCGCCCGCTCTCTATCGCCGTGCGACGCGCTTCAGGCCGCGCTTGAACACGTGGAACGCGGGCCGCTTGGTCCCGTTCGCGTTCAGCAGCGCCGAGTCCCAGCGGTTGCCGCGCTGGCGCTTCCACTCGTAGAAGTAGATCCGCGCGATCCGGCGGCTGACCTTGTGCAGGTCGAGCACGCGGCGCACGGCGCGCGCCTGCTGGGCCTGCGTGTGGCGGCGGTCCTTGCCGCGGCTCCCGCGCTCGCGCTTGAGCGTCAGGATGCCGCCGGTCTCCGTCATCCAGACCTTGCCCTTGACGGTCGCGAGCAGTGCGCGCGTGCGCAGCGAGCCGCCGTCGTTGGCGTCCTTGTAGCTGTGCAGGCCCCAGATCCGCGGCTTGATCGCCCAGCGCTTGAACTGCCGGATCCACGTGACCATGTTGCTCGAGTCGAGGACGTCCGCGGCGACGATCGTGCAGCGGCGGCAGCTCGCGCGCATGAAGTTGTAGAAGCGGGCGGCCGCGCGCGGCTTGCGGTAGGTCGGCTGGCCGGCGTGGTTGGCCTCGTTCCACGGCGTGAACTCGCGCACCTGCGGATAGCGGGCGCGGAACGCGCGGAACATCTTGCGGTAGGCGCGCAGCGACGGCAGCTGCTTCTCGCCGCCGCGGCTGTAGTCGCGCCCGAACGCGATCAGCGGGCGGACGCCGGCGGTCTTGGCGGCGGTCAGCCAGGCGTCGACGTGGCTGCGGACGTGCAGCTCGCGGTGCCAGTTCCACGGCACGACGAGCCGCGAGTGCTCGAGCCCGAGCCGCTCGTAGGCGGGGTCGACGAACATCGTCGGGTCCTGGTCGCCGATGGCGACGATCGGCTTCGCGGCGGCGGGAGCCGCGGCGAGCAGGGTCAGGAGCAGGCTGAGGACGAAGGCGTGGCGCATCGGCAATTGGTGTCGGCCGATGCGCCTCCGGACTTCAGCGATCGGGTCGGAAAGCTTACCCGGGGCTCAGGCGAGCGCCGGCTGCAGCTCGGCCTCGAGCCGCTTGCGCGGGACGAGCGCGCCCTGGATCCGCTTGGCCTCGGCGCCGTTGCGGAACAGGATCATCGTCGGGATCGCGAGGATCCCGAAGTTCGCGGCGGTCTGCTGGTTGTCGTCCACGTTCATCTTCACGATCCGGAGGTCGTCACGGTCGGCCGCGATCTCCTCCAGCACGGGCGCGACGATGCGGCAGGGCCCGCACCACGGCGCCCAGAAGTCCACGAGCACTGGCTGCTCGGACTCCAGAACCTCCGCCTGGAAGCTGGCGTCGGTGACGTCGTTGATGTTGCCGGCCATCTCTTCGCACTCCTCTCGAACGGGTCGCTTCAGAAAGTATAGCGGCGAGCCTAGGCAGCGAGCGACCGCAGCAGCGCGGGCGAGACCCACGTCTCGACGACCGCCGCGGCGACCAGGACCGGCACCGCAACCGCCACGGTGACGAACGTGGCGGCGAGCAGATCCTGCCAGGCCTCGCGGCGCGCCGCGAACGTCCAGGCGGCGAGCGGGAGGAACAGCGCGGTCAGCTCGGGCAGCGCGTGCGGCAGCAGGCCGGCGAGCAGCAGCAGCGGCGGGACGTCGAGCCGGAAGGCGAGGTCGGCGGCGCCATGGCCGAGCGCGTACGCCTGGGTCGCGAGCGAGAAGAGGGTGGCGGCGATCACGAACGCGATCGCCAGCGGGCCCGCCCGGTCGTGCAGCTTGCGCCAGAGCCCGGTGTAGTCCTGCGCGGCCGCCGGGAGCGACGAGCCGGCGATGAAGCCGGCGACGCAGGCCAGCGCGTGCAGCGCGAGCACGAGGCCGTTGCGGAAGAGCACGAACCCGAAGTCGTGCAGCTCCGCCGGGTACCAGACGCCCGGGAACGCCGCCCCGCTCGGATCCGGGATCGCGACGATCGCGACCAGCCAGACGGCGGCGAGCAGCCCGACCGCCACGGCGAGCGCGCCGAGCGTCCACGGGACGAGCACGTCCGCGGGCCGGCGGCGCCACCGCCCGAGCGCGCTGCGCGTGTATCGCCCAGCGGCTTGGGCGGATTTCCGGCGAGTTGCTCCCCTCTCATCGCCTACTTGATCGGCCGCGCGCGGCCGAAGCGCAGGGCCGGCACGCGCCAGGCCGCCTCGGCCGCGATCCGCGGCGACATCTTCGAGCGGCCGTGGCGGCGCTCGTGGAAGACGATCGGCAGCTCGCGGACGCGCAGGCCGAGCACGAGCGCGCGGTAGGTCAGCTCGACCTGGAACGCGTAGCCCTGCGAGCGCACGGTGGCGGGCTCGATCGCCGCCAGCGCGCTCGCGCGGAACGCCTTGAAGCCGCCGGTCAGGTCGCGCACCGGCACGCGCAGCACGCGCCGCGCGAGCCCGCTGCCGGCGCGCGAGACCGCGCGCCGCAGCGGCGTCCAGGCCTCGATCGCCCCGCCGGCGACGTAGCGCGAGCCGATCGCGACGTCCGCGCCCGCGTCGAGCGCGGCCAGCAGCCGCGGCAGGTCGCCCGGGTCGTGCGAGAAGTCCGCGTCCATCGCGACGACCGCGGTCGCACCGGCGCCCAGCGCGTGCGCGAAGCCGGCGACGTAGGCGCGCCCGAGGCCGGACTTGCGCGGCCGATGCAGGACGGCGATCGCCGGGTCGGCCGCGGCGAGCGCGTCGGCGATCGCGCCGGTGCCGTCCGGCGACGCGTCGTCGACGACCAGCACGCGGGCGCTCGGGACGGCCGTCCGCACCTGCGCGACGAGCGCCTCGAGATTGCCGGCCTCGCAGTAGGTCGGCAGGATCACCCAGGCGCGCATGCGGGCCGCGTAGCCTACGTCACCTCGTGAGCGACCTCACCAACGCCCAGATCGCCGCCGCCTTCGAGGAGCTGGCGGACCTCTACGAGCTCGACGGCGCGGTCCAGTACCGCGTGATCGCCTACCGCAACGCCGCGCGCACCGTGCGCGACGCCTCCGTCTCCGTCGTGGGGCTCGCCCGCGCGGGCCGCGTCACCGAGCTCCCGAACGTCGGCAAGACGCTCGAGGAGAAGCTGCTCGACCTCGACAAGACCGGTGACATCCCGGCCGCGGTCAAGCTGCGGGCGCGCGTGCCGACCGGGCTCGTGGCGGTCATGCAGCTGCCGGGCTTCGGGCCCAAGCGCGCCCGCCGGCTCTACGACGAGATCGGGGTCGACTCGCTCGACGCGCTGCGCGCGGCGGCCGAGGCGGGCAGGATCCGCGGGCTGCGCGGCTTCGGCGCGCGCGGCGAGGAGAACCTGCTGCGGATCCTGTCCGAGCAGGAGCAGAGCGGGCCGGCGACGCGGATCGTGCTCTCGCGCGCGCTCGCCGTCGCCGACCAGGTCGTCGGCGCGCTGCGCGACGGCCCGGCGGCCGATCGCGTCGAGGCGGCCGGGTCGCTGCGGCGCTGGGCCGAGACGGTCAAGGACATCGACGTGATCGCGACGTCCACGGACCCCGCGGCGATGGCGCGCACGCTCGGCGAGCTGGAGATCGTCGAGTCGGTCGCCTCGTCCGGCGACGCCGGCGCGCGCGTGACCACGCACAACGGCGTCAAGGTCGACCTCAAGGTCGTCGAGCCGGACCAGTTCGGCAACGTCCTGCAGCACTTCACCGGCTCCAAGGCGCACAACGTGGCGCTGCGCGAGTCGGCCGTGCGGCGCGGCCTGCACGTGTCCGAGTACGGGATCCTCGACGACGCGACCGGGGAGACGCTGCGCTGCGAGCGCGAGGAGGAGGTCTACGAGCGGCTCGGCCTGCTGTGGATCCCGCCCGAGCTGCGCGAGGGCCGCGGCGAGCTGGAGGCGGCGGCGCCCGGCGGGCCCGGCCTGCCGGACCTGATCGAGCTCGACGACCTGCGCGGCGACCTGCACTGCCACACGACCGCCTCGGACGGGAAGGCGACGGCCGAGGAGATGGCGCTGGCGGCGCGCGACCTCGGCATGGAGTTCCTGTGCTTCACCGACCACTCGGCGTCGCACGGCTTCGGCAACGACGTCAGCCCCGACCACCTGCGCTCGCTGATCGAGCAGACGCGCGAGCTGAACGGGCGGATCGACGGCATCGAGCTGCTGATCGGGACCGAGTCCAACATCCACCCGGACGGCTCGCTCGACTACCCGGACGAGCTGCTCGAGCAGCTCGACTGGGTGATCGGCTCGGTCCACACGTCGTTCCAGATGACGGCGAAGAACATGACCGACCGCATGGTCGCGGCGATCGAGCACCCGCTGATGGACGCGCTCGGCCATCCGACCGGGCGCAAGATCGCCAGCCGCGCGCCGTACGAGGTCGACATCGAGCGGGTGATCGAGGCCGCCGTGAAGACGGGGACGATGATCGAGATCAACGCCTCACCGGACCGCCGCGACCTCAACGAGAACCACGCGCGGGCGGCGGCCGCGGCGGGCGTGCGCATCCTCGTGAACTCGGACGCGCACTCGACCGCGAACTTCGGGCTGCTCAAGTACGGCATCGCCACCGCCCGCCGCGCCTGGCTGAGCGCGGAGCAGGTGGCGAACACCCGGCCGTGGCCGGAGTTCGCCCCGCTCCGCAAGCGCGCCCGCTAGGGCCTGCGCGCGTCAGTCGACGGTGGCCAGCGGGCGGTGGGCGCGGCCGCCGCCCGGGGTCAAGGGCGAACTGCGGCTGGGTGGGGAGCTGGAGGGGAGGAATGTGCGAAGCGCGGCCTCCGACCGGCCCCGTTCGCACATAACTCCTCAGGACGGGGAGGAATGTGCGAAACGCGGCCTTCGACGCGGGCGGGTTCGCACAGAACTCCCCGAGACGGAGGGTCTCGTGCAACGGCGGCACCGGTTTCCGCCGCGCGCTTCCTCACCCAGCCGCAGTTCGCCCCATGCGGTCGTGACCGCCCTGACGGTGAGGCGCGGCTTACCGGGCGAGCAGTCGCGGAAGCAGCTCCGCGGCGACCACGCGATCGACCGCCTGCGGCCGCAACGGCGCCAGCAGCTCGGCCGCGCGGGCCGCGTAGCCGGGCGCCGGCTCGTCGAGCGCGGCCCGCAGCGCCGCGGCGAGGTCGTCCGCGACCAGCCGCGGGTCCAGCTCGCGCGCGAGCGGCAGCGCGGCGTACGGGCCCGGGGCCGCCGTCGTCACCAGCGCGCAGCCGTCGCTCAGCGCCTCGAGCTGCGCGATCCCGTGGTCCTCGCGCCGCGGCGCCGTGACGAACACGCGCGCGCGCCGCAGCAGCGCCCGGAAGTCCGCGCGCGCGAGCGGCCCGAGGAAGCGGACGCCTTCCTCGTCCGCGCGCTCGAGACCGGTCACCAGGAGCTCCTCGCCGTCACGGCGCGCGCCCCGCCAGGCCGCGAGCACGCGGTCGAGGCCCTTCTTCTCCGGGTTGGCGCCGTAGGTCACGGCGGCGATGTCGCGCTCGGCGGCGGGCGGGCCGCTCGGCGCGACCGGCACCGGCACGACGACCGCGTCCGCGTGCGGCCGCGGCGCCTCGGCCAGTGCGCCCGCGCTCCACGGCACCAGCAGCGTCGCGGCCGCGAGCCGGCGGCGCTCGACCGGGCGCTGCCAGATCCCGTGCCGGCCCGGCCGGTTGCCGGCCGCCGGGGCGTCGAAGCGGATCGCGCCCGGCGCGGGGGCCAGCAGCGCGGCGGTCACCGACGAGTAGAGCAGCGCGCGCGGCTCGTGCGCGGCGATCGCGGCTGCGGCGGCGCGGCGCGCGGCGACCGCCCACGCCAGCTCGTGCAGCGCCAGCGTCCGCAGCTCCGGCGGCCGTCGCGCGGCGGCGACCTCCACGCGCGCGCCGGCGCGCCGCAGCGAAGCGGCCAGGTCGGCATCCGCCTCGCGCAGGCCGGTGGTGCCGCCGAGCGAGACGAGCAGGATGTCGGCGCCGGGCATCGCCTGCCATTCTGCTGCGCCGACATGACGGGGACGTGGATCAACGTCGCGACGGTGATCGTCGGCACCCTGCTCGGCGTGACCGTCGGCGGGCGCCTGACCGAGGGGATGCAGCAGCGCGTGCTGTTCGGGCTCGGCATGGTCACGTTCGTGATCGGCGTCGAGCTCGTGCTCGGCTGGGGCGGGGAAGGGACGACCTCGGGCACCCCGCTGTACGTGCTCGGCGGCATCCTGATCGGCGGCCTGATCGGCGAGATCCTCGGCATCGAGCGCCGGCTCGAGGCGCTCGGCGACTGGATCCAGGATCGCCTCGCGCGGTCGGAGCGTTCGACGATCTCGGAGGGGTTCGTCGACGCCTCGCTGCTGTTCTGCGTCGGCTCGCTCGCCGTCGTGGGCTCGATCCAGGCCGGGCTCACCGGCGACTACGAGCTGCTCGCCACCAAGTCGGTGCTCGACGGCTTCGCGGCGATCGCGCTCGCCGCCACGCTCGGCTGGGGCGTCGGCCTGTCGGCCGTGACCGTGCTCGTCTACCAGGGCGCGATCACGCTCGGGGCCGGCGTGTTCGACGACATCCTGCAGGGCGAGGCGCTGGCCGCGCTGACCAGCGCCGGCGGCGTGACGATCATCGGCATCTCGCTGAAGCTGCTGCGGATCGTCGACGTGAAGGTGGCGAACTACCTGCCGGCGCTGATCGTCGCGCCCGCGCTCGTCGGGCTCGTCTCGCTCTTCTAGCTGGCGAGGTAGGCGCCGCCGAAGCCGGGCGTGCGCACGAGCCGGATCGGCTGCAGCGGTGAGGTCTTGTCGACGTAGAAGCGCACGCCGTCGCGCTCCTCGATCGCGGCCACCGCGCGCTCCTGGCGGCGCCAGGCCAGCGCCCAGACGATCGCGCCGCCGGTCGCGACCGCGGCCACCGGCGGCAGGAAGATGCCGCAGCCGGCGGCGATCAGCGTGTACAGCAGCAGCGGCCAGAGGCGGTTGATCACGGTCAGCCCGGGGCGCAGCTCCGGCAGCAGCGTCTGCGTGCGCGCCGTCGCCAGCAGCCGCGCGATCGGCGGCGACGTCTCCGCCCGCCGCCCGAGCCGCAGGCCGATGATCACCGCGATCAGCCACCAGCCCACGCTGACGGGGACCAGCAGCGAGTCGTAGTCGCTCGCCATGCCGATCACGGTCAGCGCGGCGAGCAGCGTCGCGGCGCCGCCGCTCAGCAGCACCGTCGTCTTGAGGAACTCACCGAACCGCACCGACGCGCACTCAGGTCAGCAGGGACTGCAACATGATCCGGACGCCGTCGGTGCCGTCCACCATCACGTCGGCCTCGCGCGCCAGCGCGGACGGGCCCTCGTCGGAGCGCACGCCGACGCGCACGGCGTGGCCGAGGCGCCCGGACTCGACGAGCTCGCTGAGGCCGCGGAAGGCGTCGAGGTCGGTCGTGTCGTCGCCCGCGTAGAGCGCCGCCGAGAGGTCCTTGTCGCGCAGCAGGTTCACCACGCCGGCGCCCTTGTCGATCCGCACCGGCGGCCGGATCTCGAGCACCTTGCGGCCCCAGTGGGCGGTGAAGCCGGCCTTCTCCGCCGCGACGGCGACCCGTTCGATCGCGCGCTGCGCGTCGTCCTCGTCGGGCACGCCGCGCCAGTGCAGGGCGGCGATCGCCTCCTTGTCCTCGAGCCGCACGCGCAGCCGCTGCAGCTCCTCGTCGAACGCTTCCTGCGAGAACGCCTGCACGCGCCGCGTCCAGGCCTGCAGCTCGCGGTCCAGCTCGGGGGCGATCGCGCCGGGCATCAGGACCTCGGACCCGTGCGAGCCGAGGTAGGCGATCGAGCCCAGCGACACGATCCGGCGCGCGTCCGACGCCCGCCGGCCGGACACGCAGGCCACCACGCCGTAGCGGCGCGCGACCTCGATCAGCGGCCGCCGCGTGCTCTCGGGCATGTGCGCGTCGTCCGGATGCTGGACGATCGGTGCGAGCACGCCGTCGACGTCGAGCAGGACGGCGGAGCGCTCGGGCGCGGCCTTCAACGGCCGCAGCAGCTCCTCGAGTGTTCCCGTCGTCACCGGCCCTAGTATGCCGCTCGATGCCTAAGGAACCCGTAACGGGCGACGGCTGGGCGGTCTCGTCGCTCGCCGACCTCGGCGAAGGCCCCGGTTTCCGCAAGATCCGGACGCCGCTCGGCGTGACCGCGTTCGGCGTGAACGCGATCGTGCTGCCGCCCGGGATGTCCAACAACCTGCACTACCACGAGCGCCAGCAGGAGCTCTACCTCGTGCTCGAAGGCGAGATCGAGATCGAGTTCGGCGACGGCTCCAAGCACGTGCTCGGGCGGGGCGGGCTCGCGCGCGTCGACGCCGCCACCGCCCGCCGCCTGCGCAACACGTCGGACTCCGCCGAGGCGACCTACTTCTGCGTCGGCGGGGACGGCGGCTACGTGGGCCGCGACGGCAAGCTCGCTTAGGCCTAGGCGCGCTCCGCCTTCAGCAGGTCGCGGATCTCGCCCAGGATCACGACGTCCTCGGCGACCGCCTGCGGCTCCGGGCTCTCGCCGGCCTTGCGCCGCGCCATCAGCGCGTTGACGGGCTTGACGACCGCGAAGAAGACCGCCGCGGCGATGATCAGCAGCGAGATGATCGTGTTGATGAACTCGCCGTAGCGGAACTCCGACTCGTTGATCGTGAACGTCAGGCCGGCGAAGTCGGGCTGCCCGCCGACGGCGGCGATCAGCGGCGTCAGCAGGTCCTCGACCAGCGAGGTGACGACCGCGCCGAACGCGGCGCCGATCACGACGGCGATCGCGAGATCGACGACGTTGCCCCGCAGCAGGAACTCCCGGAACTCCTTCAGCACGACGCCCTCCGTTCGATTTGTGACGCGCAGGCGCTAGAGATACACGCCTACGCAGCGGATTCGGCGGGAAGGCTTGTGGGCATGGCCAGATCCACCGCCCCCGACTCGCCGTCCGACATGCAGAAGCGCTCGTGGCTGAGCACGGCGAAGCGGAGCGTCAGCGAGTTCCAGGACGACAACCTCACCGACTGGGCCGCCGCCCTCACGTACTACGGCGTGCTGGCCCTCTTCCCGGCGATCATCGCCCTGATCTCGATCGTCGGGCTGGTGATGTCGCCCGACAAGGTCACGCAGGTCCTGACCGACACGGTCAGTGCGCTCGGCCCGCAGTCCGCGGTCGACACCTTCTCGGGCACGATCGAGAACATCGCCAACAGCCAGAGCGCCGCCGGGATCATGGTCTTCGTCGGCATCGCGCTCGCGCTGTGGTCGGCGTCGAGCTACGTCGGCGCCTTCATGCGCGCCTCGAACGCGATCTACGAGCGCGAGGAGGGCCGCCCGTTCTGGAAGCTGCGCCCGCTGCAGCTGCTCGTGACGCTCGTGCTCGTCCTGATGGCCGCGCTGGTGGTCATCTCGCTCGTCGTCACCGGCCCGGTGGCGGAGGCGATCGGCGGCGCCGTCGGCCTCAGCGACACCGCGGTCACCGTCTGGCAGATCGCCAAGTGGCCGGTGATGCTCGATCGTCGTGATGTTCATGCTCGCGGTCCTCTACTGGTCCTCGCCGAACGCCAAGCAGGCGGGCTTCCGCTGGGTCTCGCCGGGCGCGGTCCTGGCCGTGATCATCTGGATCCTGGCGTCGGTCGCGTTCGCGTTCTACGTCGCCACCTTCAGCTCGTACAACAAGACCTACGGCGCGCTGGCCGGCGTCGTCGTGTTCCTGATCTGGCTCTGGATCACCAACATCGCGGTCCTGCTCGGCGCCGAGATCAACGCCGAGACCGAGCGCTCGCGCGAGATCGAGGCCGGGGTCCCCGGCGCCGAGGAGGACATCAAGGCGCCGTTCCGGGACACCCCCAAGGGCCAGTCCGAGCGCGAGAAGGCGACCCAGAACTAAGGTCCGGCGGCCGCGCGGTTGAGCCGCGCGGCAGCGGCCACCACGCCGCTCGTGTCGTAGAAGTCGACGGCGACGAGGTTCGGCAGGTGGTCGCGCTCGCGCGCGCAGCGCTCGAGCCGCCGCTCCAGGAACCCGCCGCCGACGGCCGCGTTCGCGCGCGGCGGCGGCGGGAAGCGGTCGATCCAGTGGTTGATCATCAGCAGCGGGCTGTTGGCGTTGCCGCGGCTCGGCCCGCAGCTCAGCTCGCGCGGCTCGCGGGCGCCGAGCGGCGTGTCCTGCGCGAACGAGAAGCCGCTCATGTACCACGGCCGCGCGCCGCCGTCGGACTCGCTGAAGACGACGAGCCGGCGCCCGGACTCGACCAGCTCGCCGAGCGTCGGCAGCGGCTCGTCGCGCGGCAGCTCGGCGACGCGGTCGAGCAGCTCCGCGCGCTCGAACGCCGCCTCGACCTGGTCGACCGGCACGTACGGCTCCAGGAAGAGCACCACCACCGCACCCGGCTCGGCGTCGAGGAAGCGCCGCAGCACCCCGAGCTCGCGGTCGAGCGACTCGGCGCCCAGCTCGCACAGCGTGTGGCACAGGAACAGCTCGCGCGGCCCCGCGATGTCGCCCGCGCCGACGCCGCCCGCGACGCGCTCGGCCGCGAGCCAGCGCGCCCGGCCCGATCGCCTTCGCCACGCGGTTGCGGGAGACGCCCTCGGCCTGCAGGTCGGTGCGCACGCGGCCACCGTCGCGCACGCCGACGTGGATGTCGAGCAGCAGCAGCCGCACGCCGTCGCGCAGCTGGCGCTCGATCGGGAAGCGCTGGTTGGCGAACAGCCAGCCGGGCCGCTCGGCCGCTGACATCGAGTTGTGCGTGCCCGCGAACGTGACCTGGTCCAGTCGCAGCCCGCACAGGTCGCGCAGGCCGTTGCAGCCCACGGCCGGCACGGGCGGGTCGGCCGCCGGCCGCGCCTGGCGCGCGGTGATCACGGCGGCGGCGACGGTCGACGCCCCGACCGCGAACACCGCCCCGACCGCGAGCGCGATCACCGGCGCGCGGCCGAGCCGCGGTCCCTCGCGGTGCATCCGCCGCCCGAGCGCGTCGGCCAGCTCGGCGAGCCCGAGGACGACGAGGCCGAGGCCCGCCAGGAACGCGAGCGCGCGCACCGCCGCGAGCGGGTCGAGCAGAACGAGGATGCCGACGAGCACCAGCACGGCGCCGCGCGCGGCGCGCACGCCGGCCGACTTCGCCGGCCGCACGAGCTGCTGCGCGACGCGCCGCAGCGGCGAGTCGCGCTGCGCCGGGTCGAGCACCTCGCTGCCGGTCAGCGCCAGCGCCGCGCCGGTCACGAGCGTCGCGACCGCCCAGCGCCCGCAGGTCGCCCAGGTACGCGTCGTAGACCGCGGTCAGCGCCGGTCCGAGCGGCGCGTCGCCAGCCAGCTCCGGCGCTTCGCGGCCCGTGACCGCCCGCCCGACGGCGAGCGCGACCGCGAGCAGGCCGCCCGCGACGGCGACCATCCCGCCCGCCAGCACCAGCGCGGCGCGCCGCCGCGCGGCCAGCGCGACGCCCGTCGCCAGCAGGATCACGGCCACGGCCGGCAGCACGAAGCCCGCCGCCCGCCACGCGGCCACGGCGCGCACGGCCTGCACCCGCGCGTCGCCGGTGTCGAGCGCGAACAGCTCGGGGTCGATCTCGGCCGGCACCGCGCCGGCGGCCGCGGGCACGACGCTGGCGAGCTCGGACAGCAGCGCCGTCGCCGTCTGCCCGACGTCGAGCACGAAGCTCTCCTCGCGGCCTTCGACGAGCACGCCGTGGGCGTCGCGCGCCGCCACCCCGACGCCCTCGGCGAACAGCCGCGTGTCCGCGAACGCCTCGAGCGCCGAGACCACCAGCGGGCGCACGGACAGCAGTTCGGTCGCGCCCGCGTCGACGAGCTCGCCGGTGAGCTGCTCGGCGGCCGCGCGCCGCACCGGTTCGGCCTGCAGCGCGGCGATCGAGCGCGCCTCGAAGCGGTCGGGGTCGATCAGCTCCACGCGCACGTAGAGCGCGGCCAGGCCGGGTGCCAGCAGCAGTCCGCCGAGCACGATCAGGACGGTGGAGACCGCCCGCATCATCGTCGCGCGCTCTTGGCGGCGATCAGCAGCTCGAGGTCGCCGATCCGCTGGTTCCCTGCCACCCCCCGCAGTCAACCCGAACCGGGAGCGGCACTCAACCGGCAACCCGCAGCGGCCGATGAAAGGCGGGCATGGACGCCGCGATCAGCCGGACCATCTTCGCGCTCGTCGTGATCGCGCTCGTCGTCATCGCCGCGCAGCGGGGACTCGCCTCGCCGCGCACCGGCGGCAGCGCCGACATCTCGACCGCGACGCGCGCCGCCGGGCTGCAGTTCGACCCGGCGATGGCCGAGGCCGACCGCGCCTGGGTGCTGGCCGCGATCGCCGGCGCGCGGCCGGAGGCCCAGCGCCTGATCGACGAGATCGACGGCCTGGTCACCGTGCGCACCGTCCCTTCGCTCGGCGACGCGGTCGGCGTGGCGATCCTCGGCCGCGACAAGGCGCAGGTCGCGTTCGCGACCCAATGGCTCAACGGCGAGCGGGCGATCGACCGCGACGCCACGGTCCTGCACGAGCTCGGTCACGTCGTCGACCACTTCCTGGTCTCCGACGAGCTCGTCGAGAAGCTCGACGCCGGGATCCCGACGCTCGGCACCTGCACGACGCCGGGCGCCGGCATGGGCCCGTGCACCGCGGTCGAGGAGCGCTTCGCCGACACGTTCGCCAAGTGGGCGCTCGGCGGCCGCGTGTCGCTCGCCGGCTCGGGCTACGGGATCCCCGCGCCGGCTTCGATCGAGGACTGGGGCGCGCCGCTCGGCGTCCTCTCGATGCAACTCAGCATCGACTGACGGTCGAGCCGCCGCCCGCCAATCCTGGACGCCACGCCACTGTGAGCGCGAGCGTCCGCCCGCCAGCGTGTGGAGCATGGACTACGAAGCTGCGCTGCACCTGTTGACCGCCCCGCCGATCGCCCGCTGGACCGCCCCGTCGATCCGCGAGGACGGCTTCGACTGGGACGCGCTGATGAAGGTCGAGACCCCGGCGCCGCAGCAGGCGCGGGTGCTGATCGGGACCGCCTACGAGCTGTGGGAGTCGCGCCGCGCGCTCGCGCTCTGGGAGATCCCGGCGACGCTCGACCACCAGGGCATGGAGCGCGTCGTCGACGCGCTGCAGATCGGCCACGGCCGCGTGCGCGGCACCCCGGACCCGCGGCGCGCGCTCGCCCGCGCCGGCTCGCCCGAGCACGCCGCCGTCGCGCACGTGCTGGCCAGCCCGCGGCTCGCGGCCCGCGTCGAGCCGCACGTGCACCCGGACGGCTTCGACTGGTTCGGCCTGCTGGCGGCGGCCGAGACGATGTCACGCGGGCAGCGGCTGCTCGTCGACATCGCGCACGACCTGTGGACCCGCGGGAACGCCGTCGGCGTACGCGAGATCACCCGGAGCCTCGACTCGCCGACGTTCCTGCGCGTGGTCGAGGCCCTCCAGGCCTGCCGGCTCGCGTTCGGCGGGACGCGGCCACAGCGCCCTGCGGCACGGATGCGCCGGCCGGCACCGGCGCTCGCCGCTACGGCGTGAGGGCGGAGGCGAGCGCGGCCGCGAGCGCCGCGCTCGCCGCACCGTCCTCGGGGCCGTGCTGCGGGTTGTGCTCGGTGACCGTCAGCGCGAGCACGCGCGGGTCGGCCAGCAGCGTCTCCACGACCGCCTGCGCGGTCGCGAACGGCAGGCCGATGTTGTGCCCGGTGTTCTCCGACAGCGGCAGGTCGACGAAGTCGACCACGTCGACGTCGAAGTGCACGAGCAGCCGCTCGTGGCCGGCCAGGGCCAGCGCTCGCCGCGCGGCGGCGCGCGGGTCGCGCTCGACCTCGGGCAGCGGGACGGTGTGCAGCGCGAGCTCGATCAGCGCGGTGCGCTCGGCGTCGGTGAGCTGCTCGTCGTCGACGCCGAGCAGCACGACGTCGGCGGGGTCGAGCAGCGGGCCGGGCAGGTCCGGGTGCGCGCCGGGCCGCCCGAGCAGGTGCGCCATGCCCATCCAGTCGAGCGTGCCGCTCGGGATCGTGTCCGGCGTGTTGAGGTCGGCGTGGAGGTCGAAGTAGACGAGCCCGAGGTCCGCGTGCCCGGCCGCCTGCGCGCCGGCCACGACGCCCAGCTCGATCGTGCAGTCGCCGCCGAGCACGAGCGCGCGGCGGCCGCCGCGCAGCGCCTCCTCGACCTTCGCGGCCACCTCGGCGGCCGAAGCGGCGACGCCGCCGGCGTTCTGCGCGCGCCGGTGCTCGCGGTCGGGCGCCCAGCGGCGCAGCGTGGTGTCGCCGAGGTCGAGCGCGGCCGGGAGCCGCCCGCTCGCGCGCAGCGCCTGCGGCGCCCGCTCCTGCCCGGGGGAGTGCGCGCCGGCGCTCGTCGGAGCGCCGATCAGCGCAAGCTCAGTCACGCTCGGGTTCGGGGCCGAGCAGCGTGCGGACGCCGAGCACGGGTCCGAGCACGGCCGCGAGCCACAGCCACGAGGTGCCGAACGGGTCGGCCAGGTCCTCGCCCGCGAGGACGACGATCGCCACCGAGGCCAGCGGGTAGGCGAGCAGCGGCAGCGCGAACCGGTTGATGCCGGCCCGGCGCGCCCCGATGACCACGCCGGCCCAGGCCGCGATCGCGACCCAGACGCCGCCGTTGTCCTGCACGGCCCAGCGCTCGAGCAGCACGATCGCCCACGCGCCGGCGAGCAGCGCCCAGACGACCGGGGCGACGCCGCTGCGCAGCGCGGTCCACAGCGCGACGCCGATCGTCGCCACCACGAGGACCACGAACACGGTCCCGAAGATCGCGCCCGCGAGCAGCCAGGCGAGCGCCGTGACCGCCGCGGCCAGCAGGCCGCCGCGCAGCGCGCCCGCCGCGACCGACGCGGCGCGCTGCCGTTTCGTCAGGACCGGACTGGTGGAGGAGGGCATCGCGAGCGCGGACATGCCTTGAAGCTACAACGCCGGCGGCGCGGCGACGCTACGGCTCGCCCCACCCGCCGCCGCCCGGCGTGCGCAGTTCGACGACGTCGCCCGCGGCGAGCTCGCGCGCGCCTTCGGCGGCAGCGCCTCGTCGCCGACGCGGTTCTCGCCCGGCCGGCCGGGCTCGCCGCCCTCCGCGCCCTGCGGCGCGTGGCGGCGGCGGTCGCAGAGCAGGTTCACCACCGCGGGCTCGAGCACGCGCACGGCCCGCTCGAGGCCGTCGCCGCCGCGGTGGCGGCCGTCGCCGCCCGAGCCGTCGCAGCAGCTCGTAGCGCTCCACGCGCAGCGGGTACTCGAGCTCGAGCGCCTCGACCGGCGTGTTGAGCGTGTTCGTCATGCCCGACGTGGACGCCGGACGGCCCGGGGCCCGGCCGCGCTCGCGCCCTGGCCGCCGGCGATCGTCTCGTAGTACGTCCAGCCGCGCCCGCCGATGATCAGGTTGTTCATCGTGCCCTGGCCCTGGGCGGGCAGGTCGACCGCCTCGGCGAGCGCGAGCAGCACGGTGTCGGCGATCCGCTGGGAGGTCTCGACGTTGCCGGCCACCACGGCCGCCGGCCGGCGCGGCGTTGACGAGCGAGCCCTCCGGCGCCGCGATGGTCAGCGGGCGCGAACGTGCCCGCGTTGGCCGGCACGTCGCGCGGGAGCAGGACGCGCAGCGCGAACAGGCAGGCCGAGCGCGTGACCGCGAGCGGGCAGTTGACGTTGCCCGCCACCTGCTCCGGAGGTGCCCTCGAAGTCGATCCGCAGCGCGTCGCCGTCGACGGTCGACGGCCACCGCGATCGGGATGTCCTCGTCGACGACGCCGTCGCCCTCGATCTCGCCCTGCGCCGCGTACGTGCCGTCGGGCATGCGCGGCGATCGCCTCGCGCGTGCGCCGCTCCGTGTAGGCGAGCACCTCGGCGAAGGCGGCCTCGACCAGCTCGCGGCCGCGCCGCTCGACCAGCTCGGCGAGCCGCGCTGCTCGGCCACGCGGTTCGGCGGCGATCTGCGCGCGCAGGTCGCCGCGCCGCAGCTCCGGCGTGCGCACGTTGGCCAGCAGCAGGTCGAGCAGGTCCGTCGTCGAGCTCGCCGCCGCGCACGAGCCGCGAGCGGCGGGATGACGAGGCCCTCCTGCCAGATGTCGCGCGAGTCGGCGGGCATCGAGCCCGGGCTCATGCCGCCGACGTCGGAGTGGTGCGCGCGCGTGACGGCGTAGCCGGCGATCTCGCCGTCGAGCGCGACGGGCGCCACCGCGGTGATGTCCGGCAGGTGCGTGCCGCCGCGGTACGGGTCGTTGAGGATCCACACGTCGCCGGGCTCCGGGTCGTGCTCGAGCACCGCGGCCACGGACTCGGGCATGGCGCCGAGGTGCACCGGGATGTGCTCGGCCTGGGCGACCATCCGCCCGCGCGCGTCGAACAGCGCGGCGGAGCAGTCGCGGCGCTCCTTGATGTTCGAGGAGTAGGCGCCGCGCACGAGCACGGCGCCCATCTCCTCGGCGATGCCGGCCAGCGCGCTCGGCCAGGACGGACAGCGTGACGGGATCGAGCGCTCATCGCTCACGTCCGCTCCAGCACGAGCGTGCCGACGTCGTCGATCGCGCCCGCCCAGCCCGGCCGCACCAGGCAGGTCGCCTCGGCGAACTCGACGATCGCCGGGCCCTCCACGCGCGAGCCGCGGCCGAGGTCGGCGCGCGCGCAGCACCGGCCGTGTCCTGCCAGTCGCCGTCGAAGTCGCGCCGTGCGCGGCTCGCGGCCTCGGCGTCGCCGGCCGCCGGCTCGTCCTCGGCCAGCTGCGGGCGTTCGGCACCGCCACGGTGGCGACGAGGCGCAGGTTGACCAGCTCGACCGGCTCCTCGTCCATGCGGTAGCCGTAGCGCTGCTCGTGCGCGGCGTGGAAGCGGTCGGCGAGCGCGTCGAGGTCGTCGGCCTCGACGGTCAGCTCGAACGCCTGGCGGCGGTAGCGCAGGTCGGCGCGCCGGCGCAGCGCGGGCTCGTCGAGGTCGGCCGCGCGCCGCTCCTCCAGCGCCGCCGAAGGCCGCCTCCAGCGGCCGCGCGGTCGAGCTCGTCGAGCGGCGCCGAGGAGCGTGCGCCCGTAGTCGCGCCGCACGTCGGAGATGGCCAGCCCGAGCGCGCTCAGCACGCCGCTCGCGCGCGGGACGAGCACCGTCGCCATCGCCGAGCTCCTCGGCCAGCGCGCAGGCGTGCAGCCCGCCCGCGCCGCCGAAGGCGACGAGCGCGAACTCGCGCGGGTCGAGCCCGCGCTCGACCGAGATGACGCGCAGGGCGCGGCTCATCTCGGCGTTGGCCACGCGCACGACGCCGAGCGCGGTCTCGAGCGCGTCGAGCCCGAGCCGCTCGCCGAGCGCGGCCAGCGCCCGCTCGGCGCAGTCGCGCGCGCAGCACGACCTCGCCGCCGAGCTCGGCGCCGTCGGGCAGCAGCCGAGGAAGAGGTTGGCGTCCGTCACCGTCGGCTCCTCGCCGCCGCGGTCGTAGGCCGCCGGGCCCGGGCTCGGCGCCGGCCGACTGCGGGCCGACGCGCAGCGCGCCGCCCTCGTCCGCCCAGGCGATCGAGCCGCCGCCGGCGCTGACGGTGTGGAGGTCGACCACCGGCAGCGTGACGGGCACGCCCGCGACCGCGAACTCGGTCGTGGTGCCCGCCTCGCCGCCGCGCACGGGCGCGACGTCGGTGCTCGTGCCGCCCATGTCGAAGGTCAGCAGGTCCTCGTAGCCGCTCGGCGCGCGCCACGAACGCCGCGCCGACCACGCCGCCGGCCGGCCCGGAGAGGACGAAGCCCGCGGCGCCCGCGGCCGCCGTGGCCACGTCGACCACGCCGCCCGCGGACTGCATGACGAGCGGCGCCGGCACGCCCGCCTCCTCCGCGCGCTCGGCCAGCCGCGCGCAGGTAGGCGGCCGAGCCGCGGCGCCGAGGTAGGCGTCGGCCGTCGTGGTCGAGAAGCGCTCGTACTCGCGGAACTCGGGCAGCACCTCGCAGGAGAGCGAGACGTGCACGTCCGGCAGCGCCTCGCCGCAGCGCCTCCCCGACCGCCCGCTCGTGCTCGCGGGTGCAGGAAGGAGAAGAGCAGGCAGACGGCGACCGCCTCGACCTCGGCCTCGCGCACCGCCTCCGACCGCGCGCGGCGACGTCCGCCGTCGTCGAGCGGCTCGAGCTCGCCGTCCGGGCCCATCCGCCCGCCGACCGTGAAGCGCAGCTCGCGCGGCACGAGCGGCGGCGGGCGCACGGCGGTCAGGTCGTAGAGGTCCGCGCGGTCCTGGCGGCCGATCTCGATCACGTCGCGGAAGCCGCGCGTGGTGACGAGCGCGGTGCGCGCGCCGCGCCGCTCGAGCAGCGCGTTGGTGGCGACGGTCGTGCCGTGCGCGAAGCGCGGCCGGCTCGGCCACCTCGCCGGCCGCGAAGGCGCGCATCACGCCCTCGGACTGGTCCTCGGGCGTCGACGGCACCTTGGCGGTGACCAGCCGTCCCGCCGACCAGGGCGACGAGGTCGGTGAACGTGCCGCCGACGTCGACGCCCACGCGGGCCAGGTGTTTATGCGGACCCGCGCGCATGGGATGATCGTCCCATGACCGAACGGCGGCAGGCGCGGCGGGCGCAGCTGGCCCTCGCCTGCACGCTCTCGCGTGCGGCGGGCTCGCCGGTCTGGGCGGAGACGATCGACGTCGGAGAGGGCGGCATGGCCGTGCGGGCCACGCGCCCGCTGCGGCCGGACGAGGTGGTCGAGTTCGACCTCGAGGCCGACGACGAGCACGTGGTCGGCCGTGCGCGCGTGATGCGCCACAACGCTCCGCGGGTCTACGGCTTGCGCTTCGAGAGCCTGCGCGACCCGATGCGCGAGCGGTTGCACGATCTCGTCAGCGTGGGCCACCTCTAGCCGCGTCCAGCTCGCCGGCGATCGCGGTACGCAGCACGTCGGCGTCGGTCGCGACCGCGATCAGCTGGAAGCCGCGCTCGGCCTGGCGGCGCGCCATCGCGCCGTTCCCGCACTGGATGCCGGCGGCGATCCCGTGGCGCCGGCACGCGGCCAGCACCGCGTCGATCGCGTCGCGGAAGGCCGGCTCGGGGCGCTCGAAGCCCGGGTCGAGGCCGAGCGAGAGCGACAGGTCGGCCGGGCCGACGTAGAGGGCGTCGACGCCGGGCGTGGCGGCGATCGCGTCCACGTGCTCGAGCGCCGAGGCCGTCTCGATCATCAGGATGCACGCGACCTGCTCGAGCGCGCGCGGCGCGCGCGAGCCCGCCGTGATCGCGGCGCGCGACGGCCCGTACGAGCGGATGCCCTGCGGCTGGTAGCGGCACGCCGCGGCGAGCAGCGCCGCCTCCTCCGGCGTGCGCACCATCGGCACGATCACGCCCTCCGCGCCCGCGTCGAGCGTCTTGCCGATCAGCATCGGGTCGTGGTTCGGCACGCGCGCGATCGCGGTCGAGCCGCTCGCCCGGACGCCCTGCAGGATCGTCACCATCCGCTGGTAGTCGAGAACGCCGTGCTGCTGGTCGCAGCAGAAGAAGTCGGGCCGCTCGGCCGCGATCAGCTCCGCGCTGAAGCTCGAGTCGATCGTCCCCCAGACGCCGAACGTCGTCTCGCCGGCGGCCCAGCGCTCGGTCAGTGATCCCGGCATTCGGCGGATGATCGCATCGTCAGCGCGGCTCGATCAGGTCCCAGCGGTTGCCGAACGCGTCCTCGAAGACGGCGACCGTGCCGTAGGGCTCGTCGCGCGGGCCTTCGACGAAGCGGACGCCGGCGGCGACGTAGCGCGCGTGGTCGCGGGCGAAGTCGTCGGTGTGGAGGAAGAGCCAGACGCGCCCGCCGGCCTGGTCGCCGATCTGCGCCCGCTGCTCGGCGGTCGCCGCGCGGGCGAGCAGCAGCGCCGTCCCGTCACCGCCCGGCGGCCGCACCAGCACCCAGCGCTTCCCGGCGGCAAGCGGCGTGTCCTCGACCAGCTCGAACCCGAGCACGCCGCAGAAGAACGCGATCCCGGCGTCGTACTCGGGGACCAGCAGGGCGACGGCTGCGATTCGCTGTTGCATGCGCTCGACGATTCTTCACGATCCGACGTCGAGAACTCGCGGGCGGCACCGACCCACCCACGAGCGGCGCCGCAGACGGGCACCGGAAACGCGAGCAGGAGGCACCGAGATGAGCAAGGTCACGTGCGATGTGTCGATCTCCCTGGACGGCTACTCCGCCGGCCCCAACCAGACCGCGGAGAAGCCGTTCGGCGACGGCGTGAACGACCGCCTGCACCGCTGGATGTTCGAGGACGCCGAGGCCAACCAGCGCGCGCTGGACGCGATCCTCGACGCCGGCGCGTTCGTGATGGGCCGCAACATGTTCGGCCCGAGCCGCGGCGACTGGGACCTCGACTGGAAGGGCTGGTGGGGCGATACGCCGCCGTACCGCGGGCCGGTGTTCGTGCTCACCCACCACCCGCGCGAGTCGGTCCCGATGGACGGCGGCACCACGTTCCACTTCGTCACCGACGGGATCGAGTCCGCGCTCGCCCAGGCGCGCGCGGCGGCGGGCGACCGCGACGTCAGCATCGCCGGCGGGGCCGCGACGGTCTCCCAGTACCTCGCGGCGGGCCTGATCGACGAGCTGCGCCTGCACTTCGCCCCGCTCGTGCTGGGAGCCGGCGAGCGCCCGCTCGACGGGATCGCCGACCTCGAGCTCGAGCAGGTCGAGTCGTGGGCGACCGACCTTGTCACCCACGTGACCTACCGGATCTGACTCAGCGGGTGGCGCGGCGCGCCGCGCGCATGACGGCCGCGACCGGCCGTGGGGCCGCTGAGGGCGAACCCCAGGAGCGCGCCGGCGAGCAGCGCCGCGAGCGCGAGGAGGACCACGACCGGCACCCGCATCGGCTCGTCCGCCGTGGGCAGCGAGGACGTGCGCGCGACGGCCGTGGTCCGGCGATCGGCAGCGGCCAGTACGTCGTCGATCGCGCCCTCGACGCTCGCCTCCGCACCCCGGATCGCGCGCCGGGCGGAGGCGAAGCGGGTGGTCGAGCCGGCCTCCGCGGCAAGGCCGAGCGCCGCGTAGGCGCGCCCGCTGCGCTCGAGGCCGTCGACGAGCGGCAGCCCGTCGGGTCCGCCTGCCGGCAGGGAGCTCGCAGCCGCGAGATGCAGCCGCGCGAGATCCTGCGCGAGCACGGCCTGCCGTTCCCGGGTGCGGGCGCGCGCGAGGGCCGCGCGTCCCTTGGCCCGCTCGCGGTCGAGCTCCGCGAGGACGGCCGGGAGCCGGGCAGCGAGCGCGATCACCGGCGACGGCCGCAGCGTGGCGCCGCCGCGAACCGACACGGCTCGCACCTCGGCCCCGCAGTCGGACGCGGTGAACTCGTCGGCCGGCGAGGTGCAGGCGAGCGCCAGCACGCCCGCGGTCGTCGGCAGCACGGTCACCTTCAGCTCGACGCCGGAACCGCGCGTGGCGAGCGCCGAGTACGCCCAGGCGGGCCGGCCTCCCAGCGACGTGGTGCGAGGCCTTGCGGGCGGGGAGCGAAGCTGCGCGCGCAGCGCAGCCGGGACGAGCGACGCGTCGTCCGCGGGGCCGAAGACGGCCACGACGCGGGCCCTCAGGCCCGGCGACGGGTCGAGGACGACCATGCGGGGCGCGTCGAGGCCGGTGCTGCCGGACCTGGCCGGCGCCCAGTCGGCCGGGACGGCGAGCCGCGCGTCACCCGCCTGCACGATGCGGACCGTCGCCGGCTTCGGCTCGTCGTCCGGGGCGGTGACGCGCCTGGCCGCGACACCGGCCAGCACGGCGAAGGCGACGGCGCCCAGGGCCACGACGGCTAGCCCGGCGCGGCTCCAGCGGCGCCCGCTCACCCGGAGGAGTCGAAGTCGCCGGTGGAGTCGAAGGTCGGCGAGGGCTCGGGATCGGCGGTCGGCGCCGTCGTCGGCTCCGGAGCCTGCTGCGGCTCGGCCGTCACGGCCGGGGCGGGCGGGGCCGGCGCCGGCGTGGACACGGCGGGTGCCGGCGCCGCGGGCTGCGCGGGGGCGATCGTCGCGGTCGACTGCGCCGGCGCGACGGCGGCGCTCGCGCCGTCGCTCGCGTCGCAGCGCGGGCAGCGGAGCTGCGCGGCGGAGGGTGGCGGACACCGGCTCCTGAACGGCGGGCGCCTCGTCCGTGAGCGCCGGCGCGGGGTGCGTGGCCTGGGTCGCTGAGCCGGCGGTCACGACGAACGCGAGCGCGAACGCGGTCAGCGCCACGAGGGCGAGCGCGATGCGAGCGCTTCGTGTCGGCCGGCCGTCGATCCCGAGCAGGCGTCCGCTCAACGGTCCGGGCATGGCTCTGGGCTCGGATCGCCGGGGAACAGGCACCGGTCCGACCGCCTCGGGGCGGCGCCGCGACGGATGAGGATCCGCGTCCACTTTCCGATCCGGCCCGGAGTCGTCACCCTGATCTCGAGCCGGGTGCCGGCGCGCAGGTGCCGCTCGAGCGGCCGCAGCCGAACCCGTGCGCCGTAGCGCGTGAGGCGCCGCACGGGGCAGCTCGCGCCACGGCAGCGTGCGACGGTCCGCACGCCGCGCGACGCCCGCACCGTGAACAGCGACACGCGCGCGCCGGTCTCGGTCAGCCGCCCGCGGATCCGCACGACCGGGAACGGGTCGAGCAGCGTCGGAAGGCCCGCCGCCGGCGTCGCTGTCGGCGTCGGCGGGTTGACGGTGGTCGCCGGCTCCGGCGACACCACCACCGCCGGCGCGGCGCTCGGAGGCGCCGGCGCCGGCGTGGGCGTGGGGGTCGCGGTGGGAGTGGGGGAAGGGGTCGGTTGCGGCACCGGCGCGGCGGCCACGGACGTCGTCGGCGCGGACCGCTCGTCGTCCGCGCCGGCCGGGGTTGTGACCGTGAGGCGTACGCGGAGCGCGGAGGCGACGTCGGCCGCCGTCGCGACGTAGCTGTCTGCGGTCGCGCCCTCGATTTCGCGACAGGAGCTCACGTTGCGCGTGCACCGCAGCCACTGCCAGCTCGGCTGCGGCGCGGGGGTGCCCGTCCACACGGCCGTGGCGGTGAGCGTCTGCCCTTCGACCGGCAGGCCGCTGATCACGGGCCCAGCGGTGATCTCGGGCGCTACGCCGTCCTGCGCGGCCGCAGCGGCGGGCAGGTATGCAACGGCGACGACGGCGACCGCGATCGCGCGTCCGATGAGGGCTCGGCCGGACATCTCCACCTCGCAGGCTTAGCCGCGGATCGCGTCCCGGCAACATACCTGCCTAGCCGAACGGTCAGGAGGGTCCGAGATGCGACCTTCTCGCCACGCGCGCGGGTCAGGAAACCGGCCGTCCGGGGCGCTCGGCGTTCTCCGCGAAGCGCGAGCTCGGCGCATCACGCTTCGCTGACCGCCGTCAGGCACCCGCCCGGGTGAACGTGACGTGCGTGACTCCGCTCGGTGTGGAGGTGGACTCGATCTCGTAGTCCTTCTCGAGGCCCTCCAGGCCGTCCCAGAGCCGCACGCCGCGCCCGAGCAGGATCGGGACCACCGTGACGTGCAGGTGGTCGATGAGCCCGGCAGCGGCGAAGTCGCGGACCACGGTGGGGCCGCCGCCGATGCGCACGTCCTTGCCGTTCGCGGCCTCGCGGGCCGTCTCGAGCGCCTCGGCAGGCGAAGCGTCGAGGAAGTGGTACGTCGTGCCGCCCTCCATCTCGATCGACGGGCGCGGGTGATGGGTGAGGACGAAGACCGGTGTGTGGAACGGCGGGTTGGGACCCCACGCGCCCTTCCAGTCCGGGTCCTCGAGCCAGCCGGGGTGGCCGAACTTCCCGGCACCCATGATCTCGGCGCCGATCCCGGGATCGTGCAGCCGCACGAAGGCGTCGTCGACGCCGCGGCTCCCACCCGGCTTGCCCTGCATCTGGCGGCCCCACTGGGTGGCGAACATCCATTCGTGCAGCCGTTCGCCGGCATGGCCGAACGGTTTCTCGCGGGTCTGACCTTCGCCCGTGGCGAAGCCGTCGAGCGAGACGGAGAAGAACTGGACGCGCGCGAGTGACATGGCTGGTGCTCCTTCGTGCATCACGAGGTGACGTGGTCTGGATCCAGCTTGCTCTCGACCGCCTCATACGTCCAATGCCAACTCTGTTGCTGACCCATAGATGGAGTTGATGCATGCCGGACGCCGAGCGGAGCGGCGCAGGAATCGAACCTACCAACGGCTGGGCTGCAGCCGCCTGCCGGTTTTGAAGACCGGATGGGGCACCAGCCCCGTGCCGCTCCACGCCGCAGCGTAGGCTCCCAGGACATGTCGATCGAAGGTCCCGACGAGCTGGAGGGCATGCGCGCGGCCGGCCGTGTGGTGGCGGAGACGATCCGGGCGATGCGGCTCGAGGTGCGGCCGGGGATCACCACCGAGGAGCTCGACCGCACCGCGGCGCGCGTGTTCCGCAAGGCCGGCGCGCGGTCGGGGCCGAACGTCGACTACGGCTTCCCCGGCGCCACGTGCATCAGCGTCAACGACGAGGCGGTGCACGGCATCCCGGGTCCGCGGCGGCTGCGCCAGGGCGACCTGGTGAAGCTCGACGTGACCGCGGTGCTCGACGGGTTCTACGCCGACGCCTGCCTGACCGTGCCCGTCGGGAAGGCGAACGGGAAGGCGCTGAGCCTGGCGAGGACCGCGAAGCAGGCGCTCGCCGAGGCGCTGCGGGTCGCGACGACCGGCGCGCCGATCAACGCGATCGGCGCGGCGGCGCAGGTGACGACCGAGACCCGCGGCCACCGCGTGTGCGCGGAGCTGATGGGCCACGGCATCGGGCGCCGCATCCACGAGCCGCCGGACGTGCCGAGCGCCTACCTCCCGCACTACGACCAGCCCCTCACCGAGGGGCTGGTCATGACGATCGAGCCGATCGTGTCCGCCGGCAGCGGCGCGGTCGTCGAGGCCGGCGACGGCTGGACGATCCGCACCGCGGACGGGGCCCTGTCGGCCCACGCCGAGCACACGATCGTGATCACGCGCGGCGATCCGATCGTGCTGACGGCGTGAGCCGACCCGCTCCCCAGCGGTCTTCAGGCAGTCGCGACGGCAGCCGCGCCCAGGTAGCGGTCCGCGTGCCCGCGGCGCCGGCCCATCGCGGCCAGCGGCGCCATCAGGACGCGCACCATCCAGGCGGGCGGGAACGGCGCGCGGACCTCGCGCTCGAAGCGGCGGACGAAGAGCGCGAGGTGCACCGGCTTGGGCATCCCGGAGCTGAGCACGTTGCCCTCGGCCGCGAGCTGCGCGGTCGTCTCGAACAGCTCCTCCATGTCGAGCGCCGGCTCCACCGCGACGCGGCAGCGCGCCACGCCGTCGCCGTCGTTCTGGAAGCGATGCACGCGCCCGGCCGGCACGACGACGGTGTCGCCCGCCGACGCCTTGATCGTCCGCATCCCGAGGCGGAACTTCATCGACCCCTCGAGCACGTGGAACGTCTCGGTCTGCTCCGGGTGGATGTGCGCGCCCGGCACGCTGCCGTCGGGCGAGAGCTCGAGCTCGATCTCCAGCCGCTCGCCGTTCGTGTCGGCCGCGGTCTGCAGGAAGGTGATCTTCTCGCCGCTGACGGGGTTCTCGATGGTCTGTCCCTGGTAAGCCATTGCTGCTCCTCGGTTCGTGCTTGCTGTTGAAGAGCAGGCTCCCGGCGCGGCCGTCATCCGTCGTCGGCCGCAGAGACGATCTTGTGGTCCTCCCGAGGTCGAGGCCGCCTCATCCGCTGTGATGAGACCGGGGGAGAACCCCACCACGCCGCCGGGGGCGCGCGCGGACCGGACGGCGCCGCGCCCCAGCGAAAACGCGCCGCCGAAAGCCGAGGCTTCTGGCATGCGCACCTCCCTTGTCCAGCGCGTCGCGGCCGCCTCGGCCCGGCGCCCCAAGACCATGATCGCCCTCTGGCTCCTGCTGGTGATCGGCTGCCTGACCGCGGGCGCCATGACCGGCACCAAGACGCTCGAGGGCGCAGACGGCGGCGTCGGCGAGTCCGGCCGTGCCGACCATCGCCTCGAGGCCGCCGGCCTCGACGGCGTTCCCGTCGAGAACGTCCTCGTCCGCTCGGATGACCCGGCGAAGACCGCACAGGCCGTCGACGCCCTCAGCGAGCGCGTCACCGACCTCGACGCGGTCAAGGACGTCAGCGCCGAGGCCACCAAGGCCGGCGGCAAGACCACGCTCGTGTCGATCACGCTGCGCGGCGACCCCGACGACGCCCAGGACGTCGTCGAGCCGATCGAGCAGGCGGTCGCCGACACCCGCGTCCCCGGCGTCACCCTCCAGCAGGCCGGCGACGGCACCGTCGACAAGGCCTTCGACACGATCATCGAGGAGGACCTCAAGTCGGCCGAGCTGATCTCGCTGCCGATCATCCTCGTCGTGCTGGCGATCGCGTTCGGCGCGCTCGTCGCCGCGCTCGTCCCGCTGCTGCTCGGCATCACCGCCGTCGCCGCCGCGATGGGCGTCGCCGGCGTCATCTCCCAGATCGCCCCCGACGACGGCGTGACGAGCTCGATGATCATGCTGATCGGCCTCGCCGTCGGCGTCGACTACTCGCTCTTCTACATCCGCCGCGAGCGCGAGGAACGCGCCGCCGGCAAGGGCAAGCAGGCCGCGCTGGCGGCGACCGCGGCCACCGTCGGCCGCGCGATCGTGGTCTCCGGGCTGACGGTCATCGTCGCGCTCGCCGGCCTGCTCGTGACCGGCCTGTCGGTCTTCGCGAGCATGGCGCTCGGCACGATGGCGGTCGTCGCGATCGCCGTGATCGGCTCGGTCACCGTCCTCCCCGCGGTGCTCGCGCTGCTCGGCGACAAGATCAACCGCGGCCGCCTGCCGGGCTTCGGCAAGCGTCCCCGCCGCGGTCGCGCCTGGGCCGCGATCGCCGGCGCGGTCACGAAGCGGCCTCGCGCCGCGCTGCTGACCGCCGTCTTCGTGCTCGGCGCGCTCGCCGTCCCGGCGCTCGGCATGCAGACCGGCGAGACCCACCCGAACGAGCTCCCGCAGGACGTGCCGGCGATCGCGGCGCTGCAGGCGATCGACCGCGAGTTCCCCGGCGCGCCCGACCAGGCGCGGATCGTCGTCGCCGGCATGGCGACCGACGGCCAGCTCGGCGCCCTCGGCGAGCAGGCGCTCGCGGTCACCGGCGGCACCGGCGAGGTCAGCCAGCGGGTCTCCGCGGACGGCCGCACCGCCGTGCTCGACGTGCCGATGCCCGACCGCGGCCGCGCCGCGGCCGAGTCCGCCGTCGCGGAGCTGCGCAGCGAGCTCGCGCTCCCGAACGCCGAGGTCATGGTCGCCGGCGACGTCGCCGAGGAGCTCGACTTCACCGACCGGCTGCGGTCGACGACCCCGATCGTGATCGCGTTCGTGCTCGGCCTCGCGTTCCTGTTGATCGTGGCCGCGTTCCGCTCCCCGCTGCTCGCGGCGACCGTGATGGGCCTGAACCTGCTGTCGGTCGGCGCCGCCTACGGCGTGCTCGTCGGCGTCTTCCAGCACACGCTGGGCCGAGTCGCTGCTGGGCTTCACGTCGAACGGCACGATCGTCAACTGGATCCCGCTGTTCTGCTTCGTGATCCTGTTCGGCCTGTCGATGGACTACACGGTGCTGGTGCTCGAGCGCATCCGCGAGGCGCGGCTGAACGGGCGCAGCCCGCGCGAGGCGGCCGCCGAGGGCGTCTCCGCCACGGCCGGCGCGGTCACCAGCGCCGCGGTCGTGATGGTCGCCGTGTTCAGCATCTTCGCGCTGCTGCGGCTGCCGGACATGAAGCAGATGGGCGTCGGCCTCGCCGCCGCCGTGCTGCTCGACGCGACGATCGTGCGCGGCCTCGCCCTACCGGCCGCGGTCACGCTGCTCGGCGAGCGCGGCTGGCGCGTCAAGCCGCGTCGCCGGCCCGCCCCGCGCGTGGATGCGATGATCCCCACGGTCGCCATGAGGACCTCCGATGGCCGTTGAGCAGCCAGTCCACCCCACGCCGCCGCCGCCCCCCGAGTGGGGGGCGGTGCTGTCGCTGCACGCCGCGATGTCGGCCTTCGTGGCCTTCCTCGTCACCGTCATCTGGGCGGCGACCGGGATGGACTACTTCTGGCCGATCTGGGTGTGGTTCGGCGTCGCCGTCCCGCTCGCGTTCCACACCGCCGTCTACCTCGGCTGCCGCGCGACGCCGGGCCGGATGCGCGGGCTCGCCGTGCACGGCGCCGTCACCTGGGCGATCGTCGGGACGCTGGTCACGATCTGGGCGCTGACCGGGACCCCCGAGTTCTGGCCGCTGATCCCGGCGTTCGTGCTGGCCACGCTCGTCGCCGTCCACGCGATGATCGTGCGCCTGTGGCCGACCCACCGCGAGGCCCAGCTCGTCGAGCGCGTCGACGAGCTGACCCGCACGCGGCGCGGCGCGCTCGACGTGCAGGCGGCCGAGCTGCGGCGGATCGAGCGCGACCTGCACGACGGCGCGCAGGCCCGGCTCGTCGCGCTGAGCATGAAGCTGGGTCGCGCGGAGGACCGGCTGGAGGACCAGCCCGAGCTCGCCGACCTGATGCGCCAGGCGCGCGGCGACGCGAGCGCGGCGATCGCCGAGCTGCGCGACCTCGCGCGCGGCATCGCCCCGCCGGTGCTGGCCGACCGCGGGCTGCCCGCCGCCGTCGAGGCGCTCGGGCGGCGCTCGATGATCCCGGTCACCGTCGAGTCGGACCTGCGCCGCCGCGCGCTCCCGGTCGTCGAGACCGCCGCCTACTTCGTCGTCGCCGAGGCGCTCACGAACGCGGCCAAGCACGCCCGCGGCGCCGGCGCGACGGTGCGGCTGATCGAGGAGCCCGGCCAGCTCGTCGTCGAGGTCGACGACGACGGCCCGGGCGGCGCCGACCCGGCGGGGAGCGGCCTGACCGGTCTGCGCCACCGCGTCGAGGCGCTCGACGGGACGCTGGCGATCGTGAGCAACCCCGGCGAGGGAACGACGATCCGCGCGGAGCTGCCTTGCGAGTGGTGATCGCCGAGGACCAGGCGCTGCTGCGCGAGGGGATCACCGCGCTGCTGCGCGAGAACGACGTCGACGTCGTGGCTCAGGCCGAGGACGGGGAGGGCCTCCTCCGCGTCCTCGGCGGCCACAAGCCGGACCTCGCGATCGTCGACGTCCGGCTCCCGCCGACGTTCACCGACGAGGGCATCCGCGCGGCGGTCGAGGCCCGCAGCCGCTTCCCCGGCATGGGCATCCTGATCCTCTCGCAGTACGTCGAGCCGGCCTACACGGCCGAGCTGCTGGACGCCGGCGAGGGCGGGATCGGCTACCTGCTCAAGGAGCGCGTCGGCGAGGTGCGCACGTTCCTGGACGCCGTCCGCCAGGTGGCGGGCGGCGGGACGGTGCTCGACCGCGAGGTCGTCACCGAGCTGGTGCGGGCGCGCGAGCCGGCGCCGGACGGCGCGCTCGGGCGCCTCACGCCGCGCGAGCGCGAGGTGCTGGGCCTGATGGCGGAGGGGCGCACGAACGCGGCGATCGCACGCGCGATGGTCGTCACGCTCGGCGCCGTCGAGAAGCACATCTCGAACATCTTCGGCAAGCTCGACCTGCCGGCGACCGACGACGACCATCGCCGCGTGCTCGCGGTCCTCACCTTCCTGCGGGTGGGCGAGGACCGATGTAATCAAGGCGCTCGCGCGAGCTTGCGAGTGCGAGTAAGCCGCATGCGTTTCGCTAGCCGCTCGCGGCCTGCGTGTACAGGCTCTGCGCGACCGAGCCCTGGTACGGCCCGAACATCACGTTCGGCAGCGTGGAGTAGCCGTACGAGTTGACCGACGTGACGCCGCCGCCGGCGATCCAGCCGCCGCCGCTCGAGCCACCGGTCATGTTGCAGTCGATGCCCATCGTCGGCGGGTTGGCGGAGGTGTCGTTGTAGGTCAGCCCCGAGTTGCAGACCCACAGCCGCTGGCCGTTGAACGGCGGCGCCGCCGGGTAGCCGTGCGACGCGTACTGCTGGCTGCGCGCCGTGTTGAAGCGCACCGTGCGACCGCCGGTCACGTCGGTCAGCGACTGGCCGCCGACCAGCGACACGTTGGCCGCGCCGAGGTCGTAGGAGAAGTCACCGGCCGTCGCCCAGCCGTTGGTCGTCACGAGCCGGCGGGCGGCCCAGGTGCCGTACGGCCGGCTCCCGTCGGCGTACGCGGGCACGAACGCCCAGTTCGTGTGGAAGCCGCTCGCGCCGTCGTGCACGCAGTGACCGGCCGTCCAGACCGTGCTCTTGTTGGCACTGATCACCGCGGTGCCGGAGCAGACGTAGTTCGCCCCGCCGTCGCTGAAGAACACCTTGCCGTTGGTGCGGGTCGGCGCGCTCGTGTAGGGCGGCGGGATCTGCGTCGCCGCGGCGCGGCGCTGCTTGGCCTGGCCGAGCGCGGCCGGCGGCTTCCCCGCCAGCGTCTCGTCGGCGGGCGTCGCGTTGCGCATCCGTTCGGCGGTCCAGTACCGCTCGACCGCCGCCTTGTCCTGCGCGACCGCCTTGGTCCTGACCTTCGCCGCTTGCGCGGCGGGGACGGCGACCAGAGCGCACGCCAAGACGGCGAGCAGAGCAACCTGAAGACGTCGCATTCTTTCCTCCCGGTTGAGTGGGACGTCGAATCGCGGCGCCCGAACACCCCTGCCCGGACGCCAACGTTCATCTACCGTAGCCCGAAGTCACCCGGGTGTAACCCGGATCAACCGCCGAGGCCGTGTTCGAGCGCGCCCTTCACGGTCGCGTCGAGCGCGTTCAGGCGGTAGAGCGCGAGCGCCTCGGGTGACCCGAAACGGCGCCCTGGCGCGGAATCCGGGCCGTGGTGGGAGAGCAGGCAGTGCAGCAGCGCCAGCTGCTTGTCCGCTTCCAGACCTCCCATCCTGGGCACGAGCAGCTGCTCCCCGAGCACGAGGTGGCCGAGCAGCCGGCCCGCGTCCGACAGCGTGACCTCGGCGCCGTACTCGAACTCGCGCGTCTTGCCGATGTCGTGCACGAGCGCGGCGCAGATCAGCAGGTCGGAGTTCAGCCGCGGGTGCAGCTGGCAGGCCTCGAGCGCGAGCGTGGCGACGGCGACCGTGTGCTCGAGCAGCCCGCCGAGGTACGCGTGGTGGCCGCCGCGCGTGCACGGCGCGCGCCGCCAGTCGGCGCGCAGCGCGGCGTCGCCGAGCAGCCGCTCGAGCAGCGCCGCGTAGCCGGGATCGTGGACCTCGCGGGCGAGGTGCTCGAGGAAGCCGTCGAGCTCGTCGAGGTCGCGGTAGGCGCGCGGCAGGAAGTCGGCCGGGTCGGCCGCCTCCGCGCGCGTCGACGTCGCGCACCTCGACCTGCAGCTCGTCCCGGAAGCGGTCGACGCGCCCGCGCACGCGGACGAGGTCGCCGCGCTCGAAGCGGCCGGCGAGCACGTCGGCGTCGCGGAACGCGCGCGCCTGGATCGCCCCGCTGCGGTCGCGCAGCTCGAGCGCCAGGTACGGCAGGCCGGAGCGCGCCTGCAGCCGATCCTTGCGCGAGCAGGCGAACACGCCGTCGACGTCGTCGCCCGCGCGCAGGCCGGCGATCGTGGGTGCGTCGGCGGTGCTCACGGCACCGATCATGCTCGCAGGCGCGGACGGCGACTCGCTACGGTGGACCGGTGCAGCCACTGCGCTGGGAACGCCGACCCGATGGCCTTCGGGCTCCCGCGCTCGTGTGCGCCTTCAAGGGCTGGAACGACGCCGGCGAGGCCGCCAGCTCCGCGCTCACGTTCATGGGCGGCAGCCTCGAGGCACGGCGCTTCGCGACGATCGACCCCGAGGACTTCGTCGACTTCCAGGCCACGCGCCCCGAGGTCAAGCTCGTCGAGGGCATCACGCGCACGATCGAGTGGCCCGAGTGGGAGGTCTACGAGGCGCGGGTGCCGCGCGCGCCGCGCGACCTCGTGATCCTGACCGGCCCGGAGCCGTCCTACCGCTGGCGCACGTTCTGCGCGCAGGTCGTGGAGCTCAGCGAGGCGCTCGGCGTCCAGCTCGTCGTCACGCTCGGCGCGCTGCTGGCCGACGTGCCGCACTCGCGCCCCGTCGGCGTCACCGCCCACGCCTCCGACCCCGGGCTCGTCGAGCGGCTGTCGCTGCAGCCGCCGACCTACGAGGGCCCGACCGGCATCACCGGCGTGCTGCAGTCGGCGTGCTCGGCGGCCGGCGTGCCGTCCGCGTCGCTGTGGGCGGCCGTCCCGCACTACGTCGCCGTCTCGCCGAACCCGAAGGGCGCGCTGGCGCTGCTGCGGCGGCTCGAGAGCCTCGTCGGCGTGACCGTCGACGCGTCGCAGCTCGAGTCGGCCGCCGTCGACTACGAGCGCCAGGTCACGCGCGCGGTCGAGCTCGACCCCGAGGTCCAGGCGTTCGTCGAGCGGCTCGAGCGCGCCGCCGACGAGGAGGAAGGGCCGACCGACCTCTCGCAGATCCCCTCCGGCGACGTGCTCGCGCGCGAGTTCCAGCGCTTCCTGCGCCAGCGCGGCGGCGGCCAGGGCGGCGGCGGCTGAGCCGCTAGCGCTCGGCCGCCGGGCAGGCGATGCGGTAGTCGCACATCGAGCAGGCCGAGAAGCTCGGCGTCGGCTCGAAGCCCTGGCCGAGGATGCCGTCGGCCACGCTCATCACGGTCTCCGTGATCCAGTCCCGGTCCTCGTCGCTGCGCGGCACCGGCACCTTCTCGTCGTCGAGCACGTAGTAGTAGGCCTGCTGGGCGGCCTCGAGCTGCCAGGCCTCGCGCGCGCCGACCGCGTACAGCGAGAGCTGGATGTCGTCGCGCAGCTGGGCGACGGTCTTCGGGCGGCCGGTCTTGTAGTCGATCAGCTCGAAGCCGCCGTCCGGCAGCTTGTCGACGCGGTCCACGCGCCCGCGCAGCAGGTGCGGGCCCATGCGGAACTGGAACGAGCGCTCGAACCAGACCGGCTCGGTGTCCTCCTCGCGGAAGCGGTCGTGGTAGCGGACGAGCGACTGCGTCGCCTTCGCGCGGAACTGGCGCTCCTCCTCGGAGTCGCCGAAGCCGCCGCGCCGCCAGCCCGCCTCGAGCAGGTTCAGCAACTCGGGGAGCCCGGGCGACTCGGCAGCGTGGTAGCGCTCGAGCACCTGGTGCACGAGGATGCCGAAGCGCTGGTTGATCGTCGGCTCGCTCGGGATCCGGAAGACGCGCGCGAACTTGTACTTGAGCGGGCACGTCCGGTAGGTCTCGATGTCGCTCGCGCTCAGCACGAGCCCGTCGCCGCGGCGCGGCAGGAACGTCTCGAGCGACGGCTCGGTGCGCTGGGCGATCGCACGCGCGCGCAGCTTCTCGTCGCGCTCGGCGTCGAGCAGGTACTCGTCGAGCGCCGAGGTCTCGAGGATCTCGCGCTGCTCCGCCGTCGCCGCCTGCAGCAGCCGCGCGTTCACCTCCGGCAGCACGTCCTCGACCGCCTGCCCGCCCGCGCGCGTGCGCTCGAGCAGCGCGGCGAGCTTGATCAGCTCGAGGTAGCGGACGACCGCGTGCGACACGTCGAGGTCGGTGTCGAAGCGCAGCTCGCCGAGCCGGCCGCCGACCTGCGAGACCGTGGTCAGCAGCTCGTCGCGCAGCATCCGGAACGTCGACTGCAGCGTCTCGGCGGGGCCGAACAGCTCCTCCTCGTGGCGCTCCCACTCGGCGCCGAGCGCCGCCCGCGCCTCCTCGGCGAACGGCGACGGCTGCTGCAGCGCGCCGCTGCCGGTGCGCTCCGGGAACGCGAGCACGAGCCGCTTGCGCGCGCGGGTCATCGCCACGTACAGCAGCCGCCGCGCCTCGGCCAGGTGGATCGCCTTGCTGTCCGGCGGCACCGACTCCTTGATCAGCGCGTCCGGGATCGGCTCGAGCGTGCGCCGCCGCGGGCCGGGCATCCGCGCCGCCATCAGGCCGAGCACGTACACGTGGTCGAACTCGAGGCCCTTCGCCGCGTGCATCGTCATCACGCGCACCGCGTGGCGCTCCTCGCCCGCCGCGGCCTCCTCCTCGCGCAGCCCCGCCTCGGCGACGGCCGCGATCGAGCGCGCGAACTCGCGCGCGGTCGCCTGCGGCGAGCGGCGCACGTAGGCCGACGCCAGCTCGGCGAACTTCGCCAGGTTCTGCAGCCGCTCGACGACCTCGGTCGACGCCGCGAACAGCAGCTGGCGGCGCAGCCCGAGCCGCTCGACGAGCCGGTGCACGTAGAGGTCGGGCCGCGTCGAGTCGATCGCCGCGGCGGCGGCGCGGTGCAGCTTGAGGAACTGCGAGATCCGCTCGCGCGCCTCGGGCGGGATCTGCGGTGACTCGAGCGCGGCGCCGAGCGCGGCGACCATGTCGAGCTTGCGGCGGCGGGCGATCTGCGTGACGCGCGCGAGGTCGATCGCCCGCAGCTCGACCGGCGGGCGCGCGAGCGCGCGCACGACCGCGCCGGCGTCGCCGGGATCGACGAGCAGCCGCAGCCACGCCAGCAGGTCGCGCACCTCGGCGCGCTGGAAGAACGCCGCCGCGCCCGAGAGCCGGTACGGCACGGCGCGCTCCTCGAACGCGACGCCGACCGCCTGGCCCTCGCCCCGCACCGAGCGCACGAGCACGCAGACGTCCTCCGGCCGCACGTCCTCGCGCGCCAGCAGGCGCTCGACGTCGGTGGCCACGGCCTGCGCCTGCGCGCGCTCGGTCGCGCACTCCCAGAACGCGACCTCGCCGCCGTCCTCGCCCTCCAGGCGCTTCTCGATCCGGTCGGGCGCGGGCTCGGCGACGGCGCGCGCCGCGCGCAGGATCCGCTCGCCGGAGCGGAACGAGTGCTCGAGCCGGACGACCTCCGCCTGCGGCCACTCGGCGTGGAAGTCGTGCACGTTCTTCGTCGCCGCGCCGCGGAAGCGCTGGATCGCCTGGTCGTCGTCGGCCGCGGCGCTGACGTTGCCGTGCTCGGCCACGAGCAGCCGCAGCAGCAGGCCCTGGGCGAAGTTCGCGTCCTGCAGCTCGTCGAGCAGCACGTGCCGGTGGCGGCGCGCGAGCCGCGCGCGCACGTGCGGCTTCGTGCGCAGGAGCCGGAACGCCTGCAGCACGAGGTCGCCCGAGTCGAGCGTGCCCGCCTCGGCCAGCATGCCGTCGTGGATCGCGTACAGCTCGGCGAACTCGCGCTCGCGCGCGCTCCCCTCGGGCAGCGTCGCCGCCCACGCCGAGTAGTCCTCCGCCGACACGAGCTCGGCCTTCAGCCGGTCGACGCGGCGCACGATCGCGCCGAGCGCCGCGCTCGGGTTGCCGCGCAGGTCGTGGTGGCGCAGCGGCAGGTCGTCGATCCGCTCCAGCAGCATCGCCAGCCGGTCGGCCGCGCTGACCGGCGTCACGAACGGGTCGAGGCCGGCCTCGAGCGCCTCGTCGTGCAGGAGCCGGCCGCAGAAGCCGTGGAACGTCGTCACCGCCAGCTCCTCGTACGCGCCGGGCAGGCGGTCCTCGAGCCGCTCGCGCATCGCGTCCGCGGCGGCGGTCGAGAAGCACAGCATCAGCAGCGTCTCCGGCGCCGCCCCGGCGGCGACGAGGTGGGCGAAGCGCTCCGCCAGCACCGTGGTCTTGCCGGTCCCGGCGCCACCGAGGATCAGCAGCGGGCCGCCGGGATGCTCGACGGCGGCTCGTTGCGCAGGGGTCAGCGCGGGCACCTTCGTAGGATACGGCCGCGATGAGCGCCGCTTCGAGCCCCGACTGGCTGGGTGCGGCGCGCCGGGCGGCGGGCGCCCTGCGCGTCATGCTCGACGAGCACCCGACCACGGCCGAGCGCGTGATCGAGACCGGCACGCGCGGCGAGGGCGGCGACCGCACGCTCGAGATCGACGCGCTGGCCGAGCAGCTCGTGTTCGCGGAGCTGGCCGCCCTGCACGACGCCGGCGCGCGCTTCACGGTCGTCAGCGAGGAGGCCGGCACCGTCGACTTCGGCGGCGACGGCACGCTGGTGATCGTCGACCCGATCGACGGCTCGCTGAACGCCAAGCGCGGGCTGCCGCACCACTGCGTGTCGATCGCGGTCGCCGAGGGCCCGGCGATGGCCGACGTCGTCTTCGGCTTCGTGCAGGACTTCGGGCCCGACGAGGAGTGGGTCGCGACCCGCGGCGGCGGCGCGACGCTGAACGGCAAGCCGCTCGACCCGTCGCTGCCCGAGCGCCGCTGGGCCGCCGACGGCAAGCTCGAGGTCGTCGGCTTCGAGTCGGCCGATCCGCGCTGGGTCCTGCAGTCGGCCGAGCGGCTCGTGGTCGTCGCCCACCGGCTGCGCGCGATCGGCACGATCGCCGCCGCGCTCTGCCAGGTCGCCGCCGCGCGCTTCGACGGGATGCTGACGCTGAAGGGCTGCCGCGCGGTCGACGCCGCCGCGGCCCAGCTGATCGTGCGCGAGGCCGGCGGCTTCGTCGCCTTCACCGGGTTCGAGGACCCGCTCGGCGCGCCGCTCGACCTGCTGCCGCACTCGCCCGTCGTCGCGGCACGCAGCGAGATCGCCCTGGCGGAGCTCGCAAAGGTTCCGCGAATGTAGGGCTGCCACCATGGGTGGCGTGATCGACTGGAACCTCGCGGGGCAGCTCGCGCGCGGCGTCGCCGGGCTGCAGCCCTCGGGCGAGCCGGCGCCGTTCGAGGCGCTGTCCGCCCCCGCCGCCGAGAGCGAGCGGCTCGTCTCCGCCTACACCGGCCTCGTCGCCACCGCCCCGCTGCCCGTCGCCGAGGCGGTCGACCGCGACGCCTGGATCGACGCCAACCTGCGCTCGCTGGGCAGCGTGCTCGACCCGGTCGCCGGCCGCGTCGGCCAGAAGCTCGGCCCGCTCGCGGTCGCCGGCCACGCGCTGCTGGCCGTCGAGGCCGGGGCGGTCTCCGGCTTCCTCGCCGGCCGCGTGCTCGGCCAGTACGAGTTCCCGGTCCTCGATCCGTCCGCGCCCGCGCGGCTGCTGTTCGTCGCCCCGAACCTCGGCCACGCCGCCGACCAGCTCGAGGCCGACCCGGACCAGCTCCTGCGCTGGGTCGCGCTGCACGAGACCACGCACGCGCTCCAGTTCGGCGGCGTGCCGTGGCTGCGCGAGCACCTCGCCGGGATCGTCGGCGGCCTGCTCGCGGCGCTCGACCTCGACACCAAGAGCCTGCTGCGCGTGCCCGACCTGTCCGACCTCAAGGGCCTGCGCGAGCGCGTGCGCGAGGGCGGGCTGGCGTTCCTGGCCGTCGGCGACGACCGGCGCGCCCAGCTCGAGTCCGCGCAGGCGTTCATGGCGCTGCTCGAGGGCTACGCCGAGCACGTGATGGACGTCGTCGGCGCCGACCTGCTCGACGACGTGGACAGCCTGCGCAGCGCGCTCGACCGCCGCCGCCAGGAGCGCTCCGGGCTGCTGCGCGTGCTCGAGAAGCTGATCGGCATGGACCTCAAGCTGCGCCAGTACGAGCAGGGCAAGGCGTTCTGCGACGCGGTCGTCGAGCGCGGCGGCATCGAGGCGCTCAACCGCGCCTGGGCGGGCCCGGACTCGCTGCCGGCGCTCGCCGAGCTCGACGACGCCGAGGCCTGGCTGGCCCGCACCGAGCGGCGCGAGCTCGGCCGCGGCGCTGCGTGACGATCGTCACACGAACCTCCGTTCGCGTGTAACGGCTTCGTTATCGAGGTTTACGTACATGTGTTCGGCGGCTACCATCGACCCCGGACAGACTTTCGATCTGCACACCAGAAGGGGCTGATCCTGAACATGGCCGAGACTCCCAACACCACCAACGCCACCAAGAGCACCACCGGCACCGCCGCCAAGAAGACCGGCGGCACGACCCGCAAGCCGGCCGCTCGCAAGCCGGCCGCGCGCAAGAGCACCACGACGCGCAGCCGCTCCACCACCCGCAGCACCGCGACCAAGTCGCCCAGCAAGTCGACCGGTCGTCGCCAGCGCACGATCGCCCGCAACGAGACGCGCGAGGCCGCCGCTGCGCAGGCGAAGGCCGCCAAGACCACGGCCGCCCAGGGCCGCAACGTCGCCGAGCGCGCCGCGCTCGTGGGCGTCGGCGCGACGCTCGAGGCGCGCGACCGCGTCGTCGGCGCCGCCACCGATCTCGTCGACCGCTTCGGCACCCGCGCCGCCGCCGAGCGCGAGGTCACGAAGGACATCAAGCGCTTCGAGCGCCGCGGCAACACCGCGCGCAACCAGCTCGAGCGCGACGTCCGCAAGGCCCGCACGCGCCTCGAGCGCGAGGTGCGCACCCGCCGCCGCGACGCCGAGAAGCTCGTGCGCCGCAACCGCCGCGCCGTCGAGCGCGAGGTCGGGGCCGCGGAGCGCCAGGCGGACCGACGCTCTAACATCGTCACGACGCGGATCTCGCAGGTCTCGAACCGCGTGGAGGATGCGGCGCAGCTCGGCGTCGCCACCGGCTCGCGGATCGCGACCGTGGCGAAGGACCGGGTCACCGCACTCGTCTAGCTCCCCAGTTTCCCCCGGCGCCGCGGAGGAGCGGCACCGGGCAAGCCTGCCGGCCTCATATCTCGCCGGTGGGATCCGTCGGCCTCATATCTCGCCGGCGGATGCAGCACCCTCTCCTCCCTCAACCGTCGACCCGCCCTCGTGGCGGGTCGTCGGTCGTTAAACGACGTTCCGCGCCTGCCACAATGTTGGATACATGCCGACGCGAGAGCAGATCACCGAGGCCCTGAAGGCCGTCATCGACCCCGAGCTGCGCAAGGACATCGTGGAGCTGGAGATGGTCCGCGCCATCGACGTCAAGGACGGCGGCGTCGTCGACGTCACCGTGTCGCTCACCACGCCCGGGTGCCCGATCAAGGGCCACTTCCAGACCGCCGTCGCCAAGTCGGTCTCGGCGCTCGAGGGCGTCTCGCGCGTGAACGTCGGCTTCGACGTGCTGACCGACACCGAGAAGTCCGGCCTGCAGCGCAAGCTCGGCCGCCCCAACGGGCTGCCCGAGGGCGCGCTCGCCCAGGTCTCCAACGTGATCTGCGTCGGCTCCGGCAAGGGCGGCGTCGGCAAGTCCTCGCTGACCGTCAACCTCGCGGCCGCGCTGGTCGCCGAGGGCAAGAAGGTCGGCGTGCTCGACGCCGACGTCTGGGGCTACTCCGTGCCGCGCATGCTCGGGCTCGGCGGCGAGCGCCCGAAGGTCACCGGCGAGCGCAAGATCGTCCCGCTCGAGGCGCACGGCATCAAGGTGATGTCGATCGGCTTCTTCATCGCCGAGGACGAGGCCGTCGTCTGGCGCGGCCCGATGCTCCACAAGGCGCTGACCCAGTTCCTCGAGGACGTCGCCTGGGGCGAGCTCGACTTCCTGCTGATCGACCTGCCGCCGGGCACCGGCGACGTGTCGATGACGCTCGCCCAGCTGCTGCCGCAGGCCAAGTTCGTGATCGTCACCACGCCGCAGGACGTCGCGCAGAAGGTCGCGCGCCGCTCCGCCGAGATGGCCGACAAGGTCAAGCTCGAGATCGCCGCGGTGATCGAGAACATGGCCGGCTTCGTGTCACCCGCCGGCGAGCGCTTCGCGATCTTCGGCGAGGGCGGCGGCAAGCGCCTCGCGGACGAGCTCGACGTGCCGCTGCTCGCCAGCGTGCCGCTGACGATGCCGCTGCGCGAGCACTCCGACGCGGGCGTGCCGCTGATCGAGACCGACCCGGACGACCCGGCCGCTCAGGCGATCCGGTCGGCCGCGCGCGGGCTCGTGGCGATGACGCCGGTCGAGCTGCCGATCATGCAGGCGCCCGAGCCGGCCGCGCCGCCGCAGCCGGTGGGCATGTCGCTCCCGATGGCCTACGGCGGCTACTTGCCGGCGAAGTAGTCGGCGTTGAGCTTCGTGTACTGGGCCCACTCGTCCGGGAGCTGATCCTCGGCGAAGCAGGCGTCGACCGGGCACGCCTCGACGCACGCATCGCAGTCGATGCACTCCTCGGGGTCGATGTACAGCATCTCGACCTTGTCGTAGTCCGGCTCGTCGGGTGTCGGGTGGATGCAGTCGACCGGGCACACCTCGACGCACGAGTTGTCCTTGGTGCCGATGCAGGGCTCAGCGATCACGTATGCCATGTGCCTGAATGCTACGCGTTCAGAGCGGCGGAGCCTGGACCGGGCGGCCGAGGGCGGTCTCGATCTGCGCGGCGACCTGCAGCAGCGTGTCCTCGCCGAGCGGCTTCGCGACGAGCTGGACCGCGGTCGGCAGGCCGTCGTCGCCGAACCCGACCGGCATCGTGATCGCCGGCTGGCCGGTGACGTTGAAGAGCGAGGTGAACGGCGTGAAGCGGCCGGAGCGGGCGAGGTCCTCCATCGGGTCCTCGCCGTAGCCGTGGCACTCGCCGATCGCCAGCGGCCGCTCGGCCAGGGCGGGCGTGAGCAGCAGGTCGTACTCGGCGAAGAACGCGACGATCCCGCGCGCCACGGCCTGGAGCTGGGCGATCGCGGCGAGGTACCCGACCGAGGTGAGCTGGTCGGCGCGCTCGAGCATCGCGCGCGAGAGCGGCTCGATCTCGTCGTCCTCCGGCGCGCGGCCGGCCAGCAGCGAGCCGTAGGTGATGCCGAGGCTGATCGCCGGCCCGAACGCCTTCAGGAACAGCCCGAGCGCGTCGCGGCCGGGCCATGACGGCGCGGCCTCGTGGACGTCGTGGCCGAGCGACGACAGCAGCTGGGCGGCGTGGCGCGCGCCGCGCACGCACTCCGGGTGCACGTCGACGCCGAGCGGGTTGCTGGTGGTGATGGCCACGCGCAGCTTGCCCGGGTCGCGGCGCACCGCCTGGGCGTACGGCTCGGCCGGGCGCGGCGCCCAGGTCGCGTCGCCGACCTCGTAGCCCGCGAGCACGTCCAGCAGCCCGGCGGTCTCGCTCACGCTGCGGGTGAGCACGCCGTCGCTGGCCAGGAACGAGTCCCCGAGGTCCGGCCCGCGCGAGACGCGGCCGCGGCTGGCCTTCAGGCCCACGAGCCCGGTGCAGGCGGCGGGGATCCGCAGCGAGCCGCCGCCGTCGTTGCCGTGGGCGACCGGCAGCATCCCCGCGGCGACCGCGGCCGCGGAGCCGCCCGAGGAGCCGCCCGGCGTGCGCTCGAGGTCCCACGGGTTGCGCGTGGGGCCGGAGTGGCGCGGCTCGGTCGTCGGCAGGATGCCGAACTCGGGCATGTTGGTCGTGCCGACGATCACGAAGCCGGCGTCGCGCAGCCGCCGCACGAGATACGCGCTGTGGCCTGGACGGTGGCCGGCGAGGAACTTCGAGCCGAAGTTCATGCACATGCCGGCGACCGGCGTGTTGGCCTTGATCGCGATCGGGACGCCGGCGAACGGGCGCTCGTCGCCGGGCTCGATCGCGTCGGCGGCCGCCAGCGCGCGCTCGGCGTCGACCTCGACGAACGCGTTCACGCGGTCGTCGAGATCTCCGATGCGCTCGAGCGCGGCGGAGACCATCTCGCGGGCTCGGATCTCGCCGCCGCGGACCAGTGCGGCGAGCTCGGGGACCGGCTTGAGCATCAGGTCGGTGGCGCTCATCGCGGCCGCGGCAGCCTACGCGACTTCGATGAGAGATGTGCGGTACGTGTGGCGACGCGGTCAGTCGCGGCGGCCGCGCGCGTGCGCCACGTTCACGAAGGCGATCGCGATCCAGGCGACCAGCGTCGCGATCGTGCCGCCCAGGTCGCCGAGCTCGCGCGCGACGAGCGCGAACGTGACACCGAGGCCGATCGAGCCGAGTGCGATCGTCACCGTGACCGCGGACTGCAGCGGCGTGGGCCGGTGGTCGTAGAGCCGTTCGAGCAGCGCGTCCATCTCTGAAGGGGTCATGCTCCAAGAATAGTAGACGCGGTCCAATTCTCAACCACGTCCATTTCACGCGGTAGACTGATCGCCTGTGACTGGACTTCGCGAGCGCAAGCGGCGTCGCACCTTCGAGGCGATCCATCAGGCCGGCATGAAGCTGTTCGCCGAGCGCGGCTACGCCGACGTCACGGTCGCGGACATCGCCGACGCGGCCGAGGTGAGCCGCGCGACCGTCTTCACGTACTACCCGGCCAAGGAGGACATCGTCCTCGGCGACTCGCCGCGCGCGATCGAGTCGCTGCGCGCCGCGCTGGCCGAGGCCGGCGACGGCGCGGTCGTCGACACCGTGCGCGAATGGATGCGCTCGCTCATCGGCTGGGTCGACGAGGACGTGGTGCTGCAGCGCCGCCTCGCCGCCGAGGTGCCGGCGGTCGCAGCGGCGCGCGCACGCGTCGTCGGCGCGATCGAGACGGTGATCGCCGAGGCGCTCACGCGCGAGCTGGGGCCCGAGCGCGCGCTCGCCGCCCGGCTCGTCGCCGGCTCGCTGACCGCCGCGCTGCAAGCGGTCGAGGCCGAGGCGGCCGCGCGCGCCGCCGTGCCCGGGCAGGACGAGGTCGACGCGCTGCTCGACCAGGTGCACGCGTTCGTCGCGGGCGGCCTCGCCGGCTTGGATCGATGACGCAGCGCCGATGAGTTCCGGCCGAGAGCGCGGTCTTACGACCATGACCGCGCTCTCCCCGCTCCCCGCCGAGCTCCGCTGCCTCCCGTTCCCGCCCGCCGTCACCGACGTGCTGGGCCGCTACATCGCCGCCTGCGAGCTCGGTGATGCCGCCGCGATCGCGCCGCTGCTGACCGACGACGTCCGCCTCACCACGCCCGGCGAGCGCCGCGAGCTGACCGGGCCCGGCCCGGTGGCCGAGCTGCTCGGCGGCGACGGCGAGCTGCTCGGCGTCCCGACGTGGGCCGACGCGCGCCCGGCGATGGCCGTCTACGTGCTCGATCCGGGCAGCGGCGAGCACCTGCCGCTGGGGCTCGACGTGCTGCGCGTGGAGGGCGACCGGATCTCGCTGATCGAGACCTACTCGCCGGAGCGCTTCCCCGAGCTCGGGCTGCCCCTGACGCGATAGCCTCGGCCCCCTCACCGCAACGAGGAGGGGGACGTGAGAGCACTTCGAGCCGGGCTCGCGCTGGGCCTGACGACGATGGCGGTCGCGGCGACGCCCGCCGCTGCCGCGGTTGCGATTGCGCCGGAGGCGGCGGCGTGCGATCCGTGGAGCGCGACGTTCGCCGGCGGCGTGCCGACGGCGAAGGAGGTCATCGGCATCGACCTCGGCGAGCGCGACGTGACGACCGCCGAGTCCGACGCCTATCTGCTGGCCGTCGACCGCGCCAGCCGGCGCGTGACCTCGGGCGTGCTCGCCCGCTCGGTCCAGGGCCGCCCGCTGCGCTACGCGATCGTCGGCGACGACGTGTCCGACGGCGCGCTGCGCGACGTGCGCAAGGCCGCCGCCAAGCTGATGGACCCGGACACCTCCTCACGCGAGGCCGAGCGGATCGCCGAGCGCGAGAAGTCGATCCTGTGGATCGCCGGCAACGTGCACGGCGGCGAGGAGAGCGGCACCGACGCAGCGCTGCGCACGCTCTACGAGCTGGCCGATCGCACCGACTGCTCCGCGCGGTCGATCCGCGACGCCGCGATCGTCGTGATCCTGCCGACGCAGAACCCGGACGGCCGCGAGGCCGATGCGCGCCGCAACGCCTACGGCTTCGACATGAACCGCGACTGGTTCGCGCGCACCCAGCCGGAGACCGACGGCAAGATCGAGTTCGTCCGCCGCTACCCGCCCGTGCTGTTCGTCGACGCGCACGAGATGGGCAACTCCGGCGGCTACTTCTTCCCGCCGAACGCCGACCCGATCTACCACGAGATCCACGACGACGCGGTCAACTGGATCAACGACATCTACGGCGCGGCGATGCAGGACGAGTTCTCGCGCCGCGGGATCCCGTTCTTCAACTACAACGTCTACGACATGTTCTACGCGGGCTACGGCGACACCGTGCCCGCCAACGGCTTCGGCGCCGCGGGCATGACGTACGAGAAGACGAGCGGCCACCCGGCGCCGCGCCGCGTCTTCGAGCAGTACCTGACGCAGTGGACGACGCTCACGCAGGCCGCCGCCAACAAGGAGCTGATCCTCACCGAGTGGCACGCGTCGTGGGTCGACGCGGTCGAGCAGGGCGAGGACGGCCGGCTCGAGCGGAACATCGTCGTCGAGCCCGGCAACGAGGTGCTCGAGGAGGTGCCGGACATCCGCGTCCGCCACTACTTCATCCGCGAGGAGCGCGGCAAGCAGCGCGAGGTGCGCTCGCTCGTGCGGCGCCTGCAGCGGATGGACGTCGAGGTGCGGCAGCTCACGCGCTCGCTGACGGTGCGCGACTTCACCGCCTACGGCCGCCGCGCGCGGTCGACGACGCTGCCCGCCGGCACCTACTGGGTCCCGATGGCGCAGCGCCAGAAGCACTGGGTGCAGTCGATGCTCAACGAGAGCACGTACACGCCGGTCGGCTACGCGTACGACGTCGTCGGCTGGAGCAACGCGCTGCTGTTCAACGTCTCCGGCGGCTACTCGGGCGAGCGCCTGAACCCGCGCTCGGAGCCGGTGCGCGAGGTCCGCGACCCGGGCCACGACCGCATCCGCCGGGCGCCGCGCGTGGCGCTCTACTCGATGTCGCCGCAGTTCACCCGCGGCATCGAGTCGTCGGGCTGGCTGCGCTGGCTGCTCGACGACTGGGGCCTGCGGTTCACGGACGTGACGGCGCAGGAGATCGCCGCCGGCGCGCTCGACCGCTACGACGTGCTGCTGGTGCCGGACGGCTACGCGCTCGTCGACCCGGACTTCCCGGAGGACCCGTACGGCTACGACGACCTCGGTGAGGCCGGCCGCGCCGCGCTGACCGACTGGGTGTCCGAGGGCGGGCGCTACGTCGGCTACAGCGACGGCGCCGTGCTGGCCTCGGCGCTCGGGATCTCGTCGGGCGAGTTCACGCTCGGCGACGACGAGGGCTTCTCGACGCCGGGCAGCCTGCTGCGGATCGCCAACGAGGACCGCCGCAGCCCGCTCACCGAGGACGTGGGCGACTTCGCGTGGGCGATGCACCTGGGCGACTACGTGATGCGCACGGACGACGAGGACGCCGTCGCGATGGCGTTCCCGCGCGCCGGGAGCGAGGACTTCTTCGTCTCCGGCGAGGCCGAGGGCGCGGAGGCGCTGGGCGACACGGCGGCGGTGCTCGACGAGCGCGTCGGCCGCGGGCGCACGGTGTCGTTCTCGTTCGACCCGAACTTCCGCGCGTTCACCGACGGCACGCAGAAGCTGCTGCGCAACGCGATCCTCGGCGACGCGCCGCGCGGCGGCGACCGCACGGCTCGCGCGGCACGGGTGGCGGCCGCGGCGGCGACGCGGCGGCTCGACGTCGTCCGGGCGCCGGTGCGGGTCGTGGTCAAGCCGCGGGCCGCCGCCGCGGCACGCAGGCTGGTGGCGGCGCAGGGGGTCCGGTACCGCGTGGTCCGCGCACGCGGCCGCGTGACGTTCCTGCTCTCCAACCCGGCCGACGCCTCGGGCGACGAGCACCCGTTCGCGCGCGAGCTCGCCGGGAAGCTGAAGGCCGCGAACGTGAAGGTGCTCGCCTACCGGGCGCCGTGACTCAGGCGGGCGGCGGCGGTCCGGTCGGGCCGCCGCCGCTCCGCACCAGCTCGAGCTGGTCGCGCGTGTTCTCGTAGATCCGGAACACGACGACGATCAGCTCGAAGAACACGCGGTAGAGCAGCGTGTAGAAGAAGATCATCAGCGGGCCGAGGATCAGGAGCCAGAGCACGCCGAGCAGGACGTTGCCGCCACCGCTGTCCTCGCTCTGGATCGTGCCGTCGGCGCCGATCGACACGGCCTGCTCGTCGTCGCCGGCGAAGATCGCGATCGCGATGCCGACGTAGGCCAGCGCGAGCAGGATCAGCGTCAGCACGTACAGCACCTTCACCAGCCGGACGGTGACGAACGAGCTGAACGACAGGTCGAACAGTGATCCGATGAAGCCCTTGCCCCCAGCCATTGCCCCGCCTCTCTGCGTGAGTTACGCGCGTGTTACACGCCTTCGACGATGATGATCGAGGTGTCGGACGCGCTCTGGCGCAGCTCGCGCAGCTCCCGGTACTCGTCCGAGTCGTACCAGCCGCGCGCGGCGGCGACGTCCGGGAACTCCATCAGCACGATGCGGAGCGGATCCCAGTCGCCTTCGAGGTGCTCCTGCTCGCCGCCGCGGATGAGGAAGCGGCCGCCGTGGTTGGCGACGGCGTCGGTGTTGCGGCGGCGGTACTCGGCGAGCTTGTCGGCGTCCCAGGCCTTCGAGACTGCGGCGATCACATAGGCGGGCATGGGCGCGCAGCCTACGGGTAGTAGTGAGCGATGGCCGAGATCGGCATCCACGCCTCACACGAGCAGATCGCGCCCAGCGCGCTGCTCGCCGCCATGCGCGACGCCGAGGCCGCGGGCTTCACGTGCGCGTGGTCGTCGGACCACTTCTCGCCGTGGAGCGAGCGCCAGGGCGAGTCCGGGTTCGCCTGGTCGTGGCTCGGCGCGGCGCTCGCGACCACCGGGCTGCCGTACGGCGTCGTGAACGCGCCCGGGCAGCGCTACCACCCGGCGATCGTCGCCCAGGCGGCGGCGACGCTGTGCGAGATGTTCCCCGGCCGCCTGCAGGTCGCGCTCGGCACCGGCGAGTTCTCCAACGAGCACATCACCGGCGCGCCGTGGCCGGACAAGAAGGTCCGCAACGCGCGGCTGCGCGAGTGCGTGGACGTCATGCGCGCGCTGTTCGCGGGCGAGGCGGTCGACCACGACGGGCTCGTGACGGTGGACCGCGCGAAGCTCTGGACGCGGCCGGCCGAGCCGCCGCCGCTGCTGGCGACCGCGGTGAGCGTCGAGACCGCGGGCTGGGCCGGCGGCTGGGCCGACGGGTTGATCACGATCGCGCAGCCGCACGAGCACCTGCGCAAGATGATCGCGGCGTTCCGCGACGGCGGCGGGACCGGGCCGATCGCGCTGCAGGTGCACCTGAGCTGGGCGCCGGACGAGGCGCAGGCGCGGCGGATCGCGCACGAGCAGTGGCGGACGAACGTGTTCGCGCCGCCGCTGTGCTGGGACCTCGCGACCGTCGAGCAGTTCGACGAGGCGGCCAAGCACGTGCGGCCGGAGGACCTCGACGGCGCGGTGCTGATCGCCTCCGACCTCGACCGCCACGTGGCCTGGCTGAACGAGCTCGCCGCGCTCGGGTTCGACTCGATCTACCTGCACCACGTCGGCCAGGAGCAGCGGCCGTTCATCGATGCCTTCGGCGAGCACGTCCTCCCGCGCCTATGAGACGCAAGGCCACCAGCGACCTGTGGTGGAAGAACGCGGTCGTCTACTGCCTCGACGTCGAGATGTTCCTGGACTCCGACGGCGACGGCTGCGGCGACCTCGTCGGCCTCACGGAGCGGCTCGACTACCTCGCCGGCCTCGGCGTCTCGTGCCTCTGGCTGATGCCGTTCTACCCGTCGGTCCAGCGCGACGACGGCTACGACATCACCGACTTCTACGGCGTCGACGGCCGGCTCGGCACGCCCGGCGACTTCGCCGAGATGATCCGCACGGCGCGCGACCGCGGCATCCGCGTGATCGCCGACCTGGTGATGAACCACACGTCCGACCAGCACCCGTGGTTCCAGGCCGCGCGCGACCCCGACTCGCCGTTCCACGAGTTCTACGTCTGGGCCGACGAGAAGCCGGAGGAGAAGCCCGGCGACGTCGTGTTCCCGGACAAGGAGCACTCGAACTGGGAGTACGACCGCAAGGCGCGGCGCTGGTACCTGCACCGGTTCTACAAGCACCAGCCCGACCTCAACGTCGCCAACCCGGAGGTCCGCGACGAGATCGCGCAGGTCGTCGGCTACTGGCTCGAGCAGGGCCTGGCCGGCTTCCGCGTCGACGCCGTGCCGTTCATGATCGAGCCGACCGGCATGCCCGAGGGGGCGATCGAGGACCCGCACCAGCTGCTGTGCGACCTGCGCCGCTACATCGGCCGCCGCCGCGGCGACGCGATCCTGATGGGCGAGGTCAACCTGCCGCCCGCCGACCAGCGCAAGTTCTTCGGCGACGAGGACGGCGACGAGCTGCACATGGTGCTCGACTTCACCGTCAACCAGGCGATGTACCTGGCGCTGGCGCGCGAGCAGGCGGCGCCGCTGGCCGACGCGCTGCGCGCGCTGCCGGAGATCCCGGCCGACGGGCAGTGGGCCAACTTCGTCCGCAACCACGACGAGCTGACGCTCGACAAGCTGCCCGAGGCCGAGCGCGCGGAGGTGTTCGCCGCGTTCGGGCCGGAGGAGCGCCACCAGCTCTACGGGCGCGGCCTGCGGCGCCGGCTGCCGTCGATGGTCGGGCACGACCAGGACCGGATCCGGCTCGCGTACTCGCTCGCGTTCTCGCTGCCCGGCACGCCGGTGCTGTTCTACGGCGAGGAGATCGGGATGGAGGAGAACCTCGATCTCGAGGGGCGGATGAGCGTGCGCTCGCCGATGCAGTGGAGCGGCGAGCGCCACCGCGGCTTCACCGAGGCGGACGAGCCGTCGCGGCCGGTCGCCCCCGGGGACGCCGAGGTCGCCGCGCAGCGCCGCGACCCGGACTCGCTGCTGAACTGGATGGAGCGGCTGATCCGGCGCCGCCGCGAGTGCCCGGAGCTGGGCTGGGGCCAGGTCGAGCTGCTCGACACCGGCGACCCGGCGGTGTTCGCCCACCGCGCCGAGTGGGACGGCAGCGCGGTGGTCGCGATCCACTCGCTGACCTCCGAGCCGCGCGAGGTGCAGATCGAGGTCGGCGACGCCGAGGCCGCCGTCGACCTGTTCGCGCTCGCCGAGCACCAGCCGCGCGACGGTCGCATCACGGTCAAGCTCGAGCGCTACGGCCACCGCTGGCTGCGGATCCGCCGCCCGGGCCAGCGGATCGCCCCCTAGGCGAGCCTAGGCGAGCCGGTCGGCGAGCCCTGCCTCCGCGAACGCCGCGGCGACGGCGGCGCCGTCCTCGCGGTAGTGCGTCCAGCCGTCGGTGTGGATCGGCACGACCGTCCGTGCTCCGAGGATGCGGGTCGCCTCGACCGCCCGCGCCGCCGTCAGCGTGAGCGGCGCGCCGTCGAAGAACTGCGGCTCGCCCGCGGCGCCGGCGAACAGGATCGCCACGTCGGGCACGCCCATGCGCCCGGCGATCTCGCGCACGACGTCGAGCGAGGCGTTGTCGCCGCTGACGTAGACCGAGGGCAGGCCGTCGCCGGCGAGCCAGAAGCCGGTCACGGGGCCGAGCACCGCGTCGGCGCCGGGCGGGCCATGGAGCGCGGGGACGGCGGTGATCGTCAGCGGCCCGGCGGCGACGCGCTCGAACGGGGCGAGGCCCGTCGCGCCGAGGCGCTGCGCGCCCGCGGGCGTGGTGAGCACGAGCGGAACGGTGGCGAGGAACGCGCGGCCGGCCACGTCGAGGTTGTCGTCGTGCTGGTCGTGTGAGACCAGCGCGACGTCGATCGGGCCCAGCTCGGCGGCGGTCAGCGCCGGAGCGCTGGTGCGGTACGGGCCGTTCGGTGGGCGTGCGGGGGGCGGGTCGAGCGTCGGGTCGGTGAGCAGCCGCATGCCGCCGAGCTCGATCAGGGCCGTCGAGCCGCCGACCGACCTAACGGAGAAATGAGGTTCCATCCGTTAGACGGTACAGTACCGGCGTGCTGATCCCCAAGCGCCACCTCGACGGGATCGCGGCCGGCGAGGTCGACCTCGCGTTCCGGCGCTGGGAGCGGCCGCGCGTCAAGGCGGGCACGCGGATGAAGACCGCGATCGGCGTCGTGGCGATCGACGCGGTCGACGCCGTCGAGGACGTGACCGACGAGGAGCTGCGCCGCGCGGGCGTGACGAAGCGCTCGCAGGCGCTCGGCGAGGGGCGGCCCGGGCAGCTCTACCGGATCGCGCTGCGGCTCGAGGGCCCGGACCCGCGGATCGCGCTGCGCGAGCGGCGAGCCGACCGACGCGGACCGCGCGCGGGTGGCGCGGCTGCCGTGGGCGCTCGACTACCTGCGCGCGATCGCCGAGCAGCCCGGCGTCCGTGCCGCCGACCTGGCGGAGGCGTTCGGCGTCGAGAAGCGGATCTTCAAGCCGCGCGTGCGGCAGCTGAAGGAGCTCGGCCTGACCGAGTCGCTCGCGGTCGGCTACCGGCTCTCGCCGCGCGGCGAGAAGCTCCTGAGAACGCACGAGGGCCCGGCGTAGACGCCGGGCCCCCGTGAAAACCGCAGTCAGCCGTGAGGCTGGCTTACATCATCCCGCCCATGTCGGGCATACCGCCGCCGCCGCCGCCGGTGCGCCGTCCTTCTCGGGCGCCTCGGCGACGATCGCCTCGGTGGTGAGGATGTTCTTGGCGATCGAGGCGGCGTTCTGCAGCGCCGAACGCGTGACCATGGCCGGGTCGATGACGCCGGCGCTCGACCAGGTCGACGTACTCGCCGGTGGCCGCGTTGAGGCCGTTGCCCGCGGCGGACTTGCGGACCTCGTTGACCACGACCGAGCCCTCGAAGCCGGCGTTCTCCGCGATCTGGCGGAGCGGCTCCTCGAGCGCGCGCACGACGATGCGGGCGCCGGTCTTCTCGTCGTCGATGGCGATGACGTCGAGGTTGACGGCGTCGATCGCCTCGAGCAGCGCCACGCCGCCGCCCGGCACGATGCCCTCCTCGAGGGCCGCGCGGGTGGCCTGCAGCGCGTCCTCGACGCGGTGCTTCTTCTCCTTCATCTCGGTCTCGGTGGCCGCGCCGACCTTGACGACGGCGACACCGCCCGAGAGCTTCGCGAGGCGCTCCTGGAGCTTCTCGCGATCGAAGTCGGAGTCGGTGTTCTCGATCTCCGTCTTGATCTGGTTGATGCGGCCCTTGATGGCCTCGCTGTCACCGGCGCCGTCGACGATCGTCGTGGTGTCCTTCGCCACGACGACGCGGCGGGCGCGACCCAGCTGCGAGACCTGCGTGTTCTCGAGCTTGAGGCCCATCTCCTCGGTGATGACCTCGCCGCCGGTGAGGACGGCGATGTCCTCGAGCATCCGCTTGCGGCGGTCGCCGAAGCCCGGAGCCTTGACGGCGACGCCCGTGAAGGTGCCGCGCAGCTTGTTCACGACGAGCGTCGCGAGGGACTCGCCCTCGACGTCCTCGGCGATGATCAGGAGCGGCTTGCCGGACTGGATGACGGCCTCGAGGACCGGCAGCACGTCGCGGACCGAGCCGATCTTCTGGTTGGCGATGAGGACGTAGGGGTCCTCGAGGGTCGCCTCCATACGGTCCTGGTCGGTGACCATGTACGGCGAGATGTAGCCCTTGTCGAACTGCATGCCCTCGGTGAACTCGAGGTCCATGCCGAACGTCTGGCCCTCCTCGACGTTCACGACGCCGTCCTTGCCGACCTTCTCGATGGCATCGGCGATGACGTCGCCGATCTCCTCGTCGCCGGCCGAGATCGTCGCCACGCGGGCGATCTGATCCTTGCCGGAGATCTCCTTGGCCTGCGACTTGATGTGCTCGACGACCTGGTCGACGGCGATCTCGATGCCGCGCTTCAGGCTGAGCGGGTTGGCGCCGGCGGCGACGTTCTTGAGGCCCTGGCGGACGATCGCCTGGGCGAGCACGGTCGCCGTCGTGGTGCCGTCGCCCGCGACGTCGTTGGTCGCCGTGGCGACCTCACGCACGAGCTGGGCGCCCTGGTTCTGGAAGACGTCCTCGACCTCGATCTCGCGAGCGATGGTCACGCCGTCGTTGGTGATGGTCGGAGCGCCGAACTTCTTGTCGAGGACCACGTAGCGACCACGCGGGCCGAGGGTGACCTTGACAGCGTTGGCGACCGCGTCGACGCCCTGCTCGAGCGCCTTGCGCGCGTCGACGTCGTACTTCAGTTCCTTGTGAGCCATTGAGTAGGCCTCTCTTCCCTTAGGACTGGACCTTGGCCAGCACGTCGGACTCGCGAAGGACCAGCAGGTCCTCGCCGTCAACCTTGATCTCCGTGCCGCCGTACTTGGAGTAGAGGACCTCGTCGCCCTCGGCGACGTCGAGCGGAGTGCGCTTGCCGGACTCCTCCGAGACCTTGCCGTCACCGACGGCGAGGACCTTGCCCTTCTGCGGCTTTTCCTTCGCGGTGTCGGGAAGGACGATGCCGGAAGCGGTCGTCTCTTCCTCCTCCACGGCCTTGACGATCAGACGATCGCCGAGGGGCTTGAGCTTCATATGAGTGACCTCCACTGAGATCTCGAACAACCGAGACAGATCTGGCACTCACGGATGGAGAGTGCCAACGGCCGGAGATCATAGAACAAAGGGACGGCCCGTCAAGGTCTGGTTGGCACTCTCGTAACAGGAGTGCCAAAGTGTCCGCGAGGCGGCCCTCGGCTTCAGTTCCGGCGATCGCTGCCGACATTGGGTGCAACCATGCGCACGCTCGGCTTCCGCACCCACGTCCTGTTCGTCGCCGCGGCGGCCGTCGCCGTCATCGCCGCGCTCGGCCGACCCTGGTACGCCCCCGTCCCGGTCTCGACGGAGGGCGAAGCCGGGATCGGCGATCTGCACGGGCCGCTCCACGACCTCTCCGACGCGGTCGTGCGCTGGGCCGGCGGCAGCGAGGGCGCCACGGGCTGGGAAGCGCTCGGCCAATGGGGCACCGTGCTCGCCGCGCTCGCGGTCCTGGCCGGTGTCGGCGCGCTCGCGTGCCTCGTGCCCGCGCTCCAGGCGCCGGCGCGCGAGCTGCTGCGCTACGCCGCGCTCGGCCTCTTCTGCGTCGCGACCTGGAAGCTCCTCGACTCGCCCGGCCCGAACACCGCGCTCGAGCCGCGCATCGGCGCCTTCGCGGCGGTCGGCGCGTCGCTGATCGCCGTCACGGCCGCCTGGGCGGTCGCCGCCGCGCCCCTGCGCCGCCGCCGCCCCAGCACCGCCCTCACCGCCTAAACGGGGTCAGACCCCTTTATCTTTGCGGCGCCTAAAGGGGTCAGACCCCTTTATCTTTGGGGCGTGGGCGAGATCCGGCTGTTGCGGCACGGCGAGACCTCCGGCTACGAAGGTGATCTCGGGCTCTCCGACCGCGGGCGCGAGCAGGCGCGCGCGGCCGCCGCGGCGCTGGCCGCCGAGGCGCCCGGGACCGTGGTCGTCCGCCACGCGCCGAGCGTGCGCGCGGCCGTGACCGCCGAGGTGCTGGCGCAGGACCTGACCGCCGCGGGCGCCGGCGTCGACGGCCCGCACCCCGACGACGGCTTCGCCAACTTCGCCGTCGCCGCCGGCGCCGAGGTGCGCGAGCAGGCCGCCGTGTTCGGCGACTTCGCCGGCGCCGCGGGCACGCCCCCCGAGGAGCTGCCGGGCTGGCTCGCCGACCTCGCGCGCTTCCGCACGGTCCACGTGTCCGGCGGCGACCCGATCGCGCTCTGGCTGACCACGCCGCTGCTCGGCTTCGAGCCTCCCGCCGTCGTCGTCCGCCGCTACTGGCGCGCGATCAGCGCCGCCGCCGGCCCGCCGCTGACCGTCGTCGCCGCCCACTCGGGCCCGATGCGGGCGCTCGCCGCCCACGCCTTCGGCGAGGACCTCGGGGAGCCGGACAACCTCGAGGCGGTCGTGGTGCGCGTGGACGGCGCCCGCGCGCAGGTCGGCTACCGCGGCCGGACCGCCGACATCGCGATACCGGAGCTGCAAGAGCCCGCCTGGTGGTGATCGACCGCCGGGCGGCGCGATCTTGTACCGCCGGTCGGTACAGGCGCGCCACGCTCGGCCGCAAGAGTTCCGCGGGCTCGGGGGGCGAGCGCGGTGAGGGCCGCGAAGCCGTCGGCGGGCATGGCGAACGACGGTTGAGGGAGGCGGAATGGACGGAGGCGACGGAGGGTCGCTGCGGCGGCGCGACTTCCTGACGCGCGTGGGGATGGCCGGCGGCGCAGGGGCGCTGTACGGGACGATGGACGCGCTCGGGTTGGTCGCGTCGCCGGCGAACGCGCCGGCGGCGTGGGCGAAGGAGCGAGCGGCGTGGAAGCCGCCCGCGAAGTCGGACTTCGGCCTGCGCGGGCGCGGCGGCGGCGACGTGGTGATCCTCGGCGCCGGCATCGCCGGCCTCGTCACCGCGTACGAGCTCGGCAAGGCCGGCTACCGCTGCACGATCATCGAGGCGCGCGAGCGCCCGGGCGGCCGCAACTGGACGGTGCGCGGCGGCACCGAGGAGACCGAGCTCGACGGCAACGCGCCAGCGCGTCGCGGTTCTCCGACGGCCAGTACATGAACGCCGGCCCGGCGCGGCTCGCCGGCCACATGGTCACGCTCGACTACTGCCGCGAGCTGGGCGTCCCGATCGAGGTGTTCGCGAACGCGAACGCCGACGCCTACTACTTCAACGAGAACGCCGGCGCCGCTCTCGGGCACGCCGATCCGCCACCGGACCGGCAAGGCCGACGTGTACGGCTACGTCTCCGAGCTGCTGGCCAAGGCGACCGACCAGGGCGCGCTCGACGGCGAGCTGACCGCCGAGGACAAGGAGCGCCTGATCGCGTTCCTGCGCAACTTCGGCGCGATCGGCGCGAACCGGCGAGTACACCGGCGACGAGCCGCCGCGGCTACTCGGTCGACCCCGGAGCGGGGACCGAGGACGGCGAGGTGCTGGGCCCGCCGTTCGGGCTCAGTCCGACGTCCTCGCAGAGCGGCATCGGCCAGAACTTCTCGTTCGAGTTCGGCTGGGACCAGGCGATGCTGATGTTCCAGCCGGTCGGCGGCATGGACCGGATCCCCTACGCGCTGGCGAAGGCGATCCGCCGGCAGGGCGGCCGGATCCTCTACGGCGCCCGGTCCGCGAGATCGCCAACACCGCCGACGGCGTCCGCGTCGTCTACGACGCCGGGTCGCGCGAGCGCGCGGTCACGGCCGACTTCGCGGTCGCGACGATCCCGCCGCAGATCCTCAAGGGGATCCCGAGCAACCTCAGCCAGGCGACGAAGGACGCGCTCGCCTACGCGGTCCCGGTGGCGCACGGGCAAGATCGGGCTCGAGTACCGCCGCCGCTTCTGGGAGGAGGACGAGCACATCTTCGGCGGCATCACGAACACGAACATGGACCTGTCGACGATCTGGTACCCGTCGTACGGCTACCTCGGGGACCGCGGGCTCGTCGTCGGCTACTACAACTTCGGCGCCAACGCGCTGACCTACGGCGACCTGCCGCTGGCCGGGCGGCTCGAGCGCGCGGTCGCGCAGGGTCGCGAAGATCCACGGCGCCGCGTACGCCGACGAGCTGCGGACCTCGTTCTCCGTGGCCTGGCAGAAGATCCGCTACAGCGAGGGCGGCTGGGTGAGCTGGCCGTCGCGCACGAGCGGCCAGTACGACCGGCTGCTGCAGCCCGAGGGCAACGTCTACTTCGCCGGGGACCACCTGAGCTACTACATCGCCTGGCAGGCGGGCGCGATCGAGTCCGCCCGCAAGGTCGTCATGGAGCTTCACGACCGGGTGCTGGCGCGATGACCGTCGCTCGCCGCGCCACGGTCCTGGCGCTCGTCCTGCTGCTCACCTTCACCGCCGGCGTGGTCGCCGCCGGCCGCCTCGCGCCCGGCTGGGACTTCGGCGCCAAGGGCTTCCCGCGGCCCGACTCGCCGCCCGCCGACCCGCGCCAGGCGATCCACAACCTCGACACGGCCCAGGCCGACCCGTTCATCGCCAACGGCGTCTCGCTCGGCCGCGACGTCGAGCTGTACTTCTCCAGCGGCATCGGGCCGGGCGCGCTCAACACGGCGGCGCCGGGCGGCACGCCGGAGCGCTACATCGACCCGGCGCACTTCCCCGGCGGCACGCTCACGCCCGGCGTGAGCATCACCGAGGCGCAGGGCATGAACGCGCTCGCCCGGATCGAGGACAACCTCGAGGTCGTCGGGCTGACGATGAAGGACGTGATCACGCTGCGCGTCTTCCTCGACAACCCGCCCGGCGCGGAGCGGATGGACTTCGCCGGCTTCAACCGCGCCTACCGCCAGTTCTTCGCCAACGTCAACCTGCACACGGCGGCGACGATCCCGCAGCCGCGCGGCAGTGGCGCGCCGGGCCCGCCGCTGGTCGCGAACCCCGTCCGGCCGTCGCGCACGGTCGTCGAGGTCGCGAGCCTGCCGGTCGACGGCTGGCTCGTCGAGGTCGAGGCGGTGGCCCGCCGCGGCGCGAAGAACCGCTAGCTAGTTCTGAGCCCCTCCGACTCCCCGGAGCCGATCCTGGAAGTCGGGGGGGTTCTCCACGATCCGGGAGAACCGCACGACGGTCACCGTGTCCTCGAGCGACACCTCGCGCCCGTAGATCTGCTCGAGGAAGTGCAGCAGCTCCTCGGTGCGCCGGAACTCCGGGTTGTCGTGCTCGATGTCGCGCGGCGAGAGATCCTTGATCCGCTTGACCTCGACGTTGTCGATGACCGCCTGGAACAGGCGCTCGCGCGGCGAGTACTGGTAACCGACCGTCACGAGGACGACCTGGTTCTTGCGGTACTTGTGCCGTTTGTCGCCGAGGCGGATCGTCGCGGTCTTGCGCCCGCGCTTCATCTGGTCGGCGAAGACCGTGGAGTAGAAGTTGAGGACCTGCACGGCCGGGCAGACTAGCGACCGCTCGCCAACTTAGATAGCGCGCGTTCGATCAACGCGCGTTCGCCCGGATAGCTGAGCGCCGTCCGGGCCTCCTCGATCGGGATCCAGCGAGCCTCCTCGACCTCGTGGTCGTGGTCGGCCGTGGAGCCCGAGATGTACTCGCAGAGGAAGAAGTGCACGGTCTTGTAGACGCGCTTGCCGCCGCGCCGGTACCAGTAGTTCACGTCCCCGAGCGGCTCGCGCACGTGCGCGGTCACGCCGGTCTCCTCGCGCACCTCGCGCGCCGCGGTCTGCTGCGCCGCTCTCGCCCGGGTTCGGGCCGCCCTTCGGCAGCCCGGTCACGCGCCGCCGGCCGGCCGGCGTGATCACGAGCACGTCGCGGGCGCGCACGACCACGCCGCCGAACGAGGTCTCGGTGAGCGGGCGATCAGTAGACATAGCCCTGGAGGGCGGCGGGATCGTGGACGATCAGGCGGCCGCGGCCCTGGGAGATGACGCCGGCGCGCTCGAGCACGGCGAGGAAGCGGCTCGCGGACTCGCGCGAGGAGCCGGCGAGCTTGGCGAGGTCGGCCTGCGTGGCGACGACCTGCACGTCGCGCACCGCTGCGCCCTCGGCCTGCGCCTGCGCGACGAGCTGCGCGAGCACGGACGCGACGCGGCTCTGGACGGTCTGGAACGACTGCCGCGCGAGCCGCTCGTTGGCGGCGCGCAGCCGGCGGCTGAGCGACGTCACGAGCTTGACGGTCATCTCCGGATACGACCGCAGCAGCCGCCGCATGTCGTTGCCGAGGATGCCGAGCACCTCGAGCCCGTCGGTCGCCTCGACGGTGGCCGACCGGCGCTCGTCGTCGAACATCGCCAGCTCGCCGAAGATGTCGCCCGGCCCGAACGTGGCGATCGTGATCTGGCGGCCGTCCGGGTGCTCGCGCAGCGCCCGCGCGTGGCCGCCGTGGACGACGTAGCACGTGTCGGAGTCGTCGCCCTCGCGGAAGACGACCTCGCCGGGCCCGAAGCGCCGTGGCACGGCGACGTCGGCGACGCGACGCAGGTCGTCGTCAGCCAGTTCGTCGAACACGGGCACGCGGGCGAGCAGCGCCGCCGTCTCCTCAACGCTCGCGGGCATTTCGCCCGCAGCATCGCACAGGTCAGGCGATGTCGAGTGCGTCGCTCGCGGCGCCTGCGGGTGAGCACCCGGTGGCCGCCCCAGGCGAGCAGCCCGAGCAGCACGATCGGGCCGAGGATGGCGGCGACGATCACGAGCACGCCGGCGATCACCTCGAGCACGCGGACGGCGTCGTCGAAGGCGTCGCCCGGCGTCCAGGCGCCGCCCTCGTCGTCCGCCGCGCGGGCGCTCGCCACGACCTCGACGCTGACGTTCGCGTACTGCGCACGGTTCGTGCGGCTGCGCAGGCTCGAGCGCGCGTCGGCGATCTCGCGCGACACGATCCGCAGCCGCGCCCGGATGCTCTCGGTCTCGTTGACGGTGACCGCGTCCTCGAGCTGGCGCAGCAGGCTCGTCCGCTCGGCGCGCGCGTCGTTGAGCCGCGAGCGCGCCGACACGACCGAGGCGGTGATGTCGCGCGCGTCGCGCTGCAGCCGGCGGACGTCGCCGAGCCGCGAGATGCGCGCGATCGCGTCGTCCAGGCGGGCCGAGGGCACGCGCAGGTCGAGGATGCCGCCGCTGCCGCTGGAGATGCTCGAGGAGGCGACGAAGCCGCCGAGCGAGGACGCGACGCGCCCGACGCCGTCGGCCACCCGGTCGACCTCGCCGCGGGCGGCCGCGACGGTCAGCGAGGCCGACCGCTCGACCTGGCGGCGGGTGCGGTTGTCCGAGCGCGGGTCGCCGCCGGTCTGCGGCGGGACCGCCATGTCCGGCGCGGCGAGGCTGCCGGCCAGGAGTCGTCGCCGGCGCCGGCTGACTCGCCTAGGCCGACATCGGCGCTGCTGCCGGCGCCGCCGGCGCCGCTCTCGTCGTCGCTGCCCGGCTCCACGTTGACCGCGATCAGGACGATGATCGCGATCGTCGCCAGCAGGCCGAAGGCCGGCGCGAGCGGGCGGATCCAGGCGCAACGTGGGCCGCCGCCGGCGGCGCTTGGGGAAGCCCTGCTCGACGCGGCGGTCGAGCTGGGTGCCCCACGACATCGTCGGCTGCGGCCGGTCGTCGCGCAGCAGCAGCGCGATCTCGGCGATCTCGGCGAACTCGGGGTCGACCGGCCGGCCCGCGAGCACGGCGTCGACGGCCTCGAGCTCGGCCGTCTCAGGACCCGTCATCGAGAGCCTCCCGGAGCTTCGTCAGGGCACGGTGCAGGCGCGTGCCGGTGTTGGATGCGCTGAGGCCGAGGACGGCGGCGATCTCGCCGTTGTCCAGGCCCGCGTGGAACTTGAGCGCGACGATCTCGCGGTCGCGCGCCGGCAGCTCGGCGAGCGCGGCGCGCACGGCGGCACGCCGCAGCGCGCTGTCCAGCTCGTCCTCGCCCGCCGCGACCGGCTCGGTCGTCAGCGGCGCGCTGCGGCTGCGGCGCCGCAGCTCGTCGAGCGCTGCGTTGCGGGCGATGCCGAACAGCCAGGCGCGCGCGGTGCCGCGGCCGGCGTCGAAGGAGCGGCGGCGGCGGAACGCGCGCTCGAAGGCGAGCGCGGTCACGTCCTCCGCCGCACCGCGGTCGCGCAGCAGCGTGGCGACGTAGGCGAAGACGTCGTCCCGCGCGGCGCGGTAGAGCACCTCGAAGTCGAGGCCTCCAGGTCCCGCCGCGGCGTTCGCGGCGACCGTCATGGTGTCCACCGTCACGTACGTACTACCGGCCGCGGCGGCGGCCTGTCACGGCCTACGCACCATCAGGTCGGTGCGCGAACAGCCGCGGGTCGTTCGTGATCACCCCGGTGACGCCCATCGCCTCGAGCGAGCGGATCTGCTCGGCGTCGTCGACCGTCCACACGTAGAGCTCGCCGCCCGCCTCCCCGATCGCGCGCACGAGCCGCGCCGTGACGAGCCGCCAGTGCGCCATCACCGCGTCGCAGCGGCCCGCCTCGATGTGCGCGTGCGCGAGCCGCGGAAGCCGCCGGCGCGCGCGCAGCAGCAGCGCGTAGGCAGGCGCGTACGTCAGCGGCGAGCGCAGCGGGTCCTTGCGCAGCCGCGGCACCGACCAGCCGAGCCGCAGACCCGGCTCGAGCTCGCGCAGCCGCACGAGCGAGCGCATGTAGAGCGTGGAGACGAGCGTGCGCTCGACCAGGCCGTGCGCGCGCAGCGCGGCGACGACGCGGTCCTCGTAGCCGGGCAGCTTGAGGTCGACGTCGAGCTCGATCGCGGCGAAGCGGCGCTCGGCGAGGTGGGCGAGGCCGGCGTCGAGCGTGGTCGCGGTCGCGAGATCGTGCGTGAAGTCGTGGGCCAGCAGCAGCCGCGAGTCGCCCAGTCGCTCCGGGTCCTCGGGCAGCACGTCGAACTCGATCATGTCGACGCCTTCGGCCAGCGCGGCGTCGAACGACGCCGGGGTGTTCCCCGGGGCGATGTGGTCGGCCCCCTTGTGGCCGATCCTTCTCAGTGCTGACAGCTCGGACACCAGAACGTGGGACGGTTGTCGTCACCCTGGCCGCGGACCTTGATCCGGCCGCCGCAGCGCGGGCACGGGCGGCCGGCCGCGCCGTAGACGCGGCGATGCTTGTCCTGCATCCCGTCGGCGGCCGACTCCTGCATCTTCGGGCGCGTCAGGCGCACGATCTCGAGCGCCTCGGCGTCGCTGACGCGGCCGACCGGCCGCCACGGGTCGATCGCGGCCGCGAAGCAGCCCTCGCACTTCCACAGGTTGCCGATGCCCGCGATCGTGCGCTGGTCGAGCAGCGCGTCGGCGATCCCGCGCGTCGGGTCCTCCTGGCGCAGGCGCGCCAGGAAGCGCGCCTCGTCCAGCTCGGGGGCGAGGATGTCAGGACCCAAACCGGCGAGCCGCTGGTCGAAGCGCGTGCGCGACTCGGTCATCAGCTCGAGCACCGGCCCGCGCAGCTGCAGCACCTTGCGGTCGCCGCGGCGGATCACGAGCCAGGCGGTGCGGGGGAGCGGGTCGGCGGCCGGGCGCACGCGCCAGGTGCCGCTCATCCGCAGGTGCGAGTGGATCACCAGCCCGCCCTCGAAGCGCAGGAACAGGTGCTTGCCGTGCGCGTCGACCGAGCGCACCGCGCGACCCGCCAGCCGCTCCGACCAGCGGTCGCGGCCGAAGCGCGGGTGCGGCGTCAGCAGCTCGTCCGGGACGTGCCCGGTGAGCACCGCGCCGATGCGCTTCGCCGCATAGTGGAT
>CAWJKK010000011.1:0-599128 GCA_963843485.1 uncultured Solirubrobacteraceae bacterium
TCCCCGTGACCGCCGCTCAGCGCAGGTACGTCCGCCGGATGACGCCGGTGCGCATCCGCTGCGGGTGGTCGCCGACCTTGATGCGCTCGACCTCCCGGCCGGTCCTGAACGAGATGACCGCGACGCGGTCCGCGCCGGCGACCGACACGAAGCAGTAGCGGCCGTCCTCGCTCGAGTGCGACCAGTAGGGGTCGCGTCCGACCTTGACGGTGCGCTGCAACCGGAACGGCTTGCGGGTGACGATCGCGGCGTAGCCCGACATCGTCCCGGCGACGCAGAGCTTGGTGCCCCTCGGGTTCATGCTCAGGCCGTGGTGGGCGGAGTCCAGCAGGTACTCGGTGCGGTCCATCCCCCGTGCCGCGCCGAGCGGCAGCTCGAGGACGTCGACGACCTTGTGGGCCCTGAGGTCGTACTGCACGATCCCGAAGAAGAACGAGATCTGGAGGTAGACGTAGCGCTCGTCCGGGGTGACGGCCATCGGCCGGACCGCTGAGCTGAAGCCCGGGTAGCCGGCCTCCGCCAGCTTCTGCCCCATGTCGACCTGCTCGAGGACCGTGTTCGTCTTCGCGTCGATGACCTCGAACACGCGCCGGCCCTTGGTCGCATCCTGCGACGGGTCGTCGGTGTCCGTGTAGACGGTGCCGATGCTGGCGTGGAAGATCCGCGACCCGTCGCGCGAGAAGTTGCTCTCGTGCGGAGAGTCGCCCGACGGGATCCGGGCGGTGATGCGGCCGCTGCGCGTGTCGATCGAATCGATCACGCCGGCGGTCGACGCGGACACGAGCAGCCGCCGGCCGTTCTTGGAGAGCGCCATGTGGTCGGCGCGATAGCCGTCGACCTTGGTCCGCCAGCGGATCTTGCCGGTCTTCAGGCTGATCGCGACGACGTCGGCGAAGCTCGGACGGGAGAAGTAGACGGTGCGGCCGTCGGGCGAGGTGAAGCCGTCGTCGACGTACTGGTCATGGCCCTCGCCGACCAGCGTGCGGATGCTGTCGTAGTAGAACTTCGCCGTCGGGTCGGCCGAGATCTCGGCGATCCGCTGGTTGCGGTCGGGAACGACGTCGAGGCGCTTGAGCCGCTTGAAGCTGCGCGGGTCGATCAGGTCCGCGGTGCCGGCCCAGTTGTTGCTGACGACGAGCACGTCGCGGTGGGGCCGCTGACTCGAAGCCTGTGCGGACGGGACGAGGCCGGCGAGCAGGACGACGGCGGCGGCGAGCAGGAGGGCGCGCATGGTCCTATGCCGGCTCGCCGTCGACGAGCACATCGACGCGGCCAGGCCACGGTGCGAGCATTCCGGCGATCGGGCGCGCGGCCTCCTCCGACGGCGCCTCGTAGACCCAGAAGGCGTCAGCGGCTCCGGGAGCGGAGAAGTACGTGGCGTCGCCCTTGAACGGGCAGTACGACGTCGTCGCACTCGCCGTCAGCAGGTCCGTCCGGACGTCCTCGCGCGGCAGATAGAAGCGAGTCGGCAGTCCCGTCTCGCTCAGCTCCACCGCCCGGTCGCTCTCGGCGAGCACCTGCCCGTCACGTTCCACGCGGACATGCCGGGTCGACGGCCGCGTCGAGACGCGGTGCGCGCCGACGGCGTGCGCCGCCCGCTTGATCGAGTCTGAGACACCCATGCCCGACAGCATGACAAGGCTGAAGAGCCGCCCGCGGGGTGACGGGCGGCTCCTCGTGTCCTGCGGATGGGCGGATGGTCAGGCCGCTACGAGCTTGGCGTCGATGCCCATGCTCTCGAGCTGGGCGCCGATCTCGTCGAGGTAGATCGGGTTCATCACGATCACGAGGTCCGGGCGGTAGCTCGCGCAGGACGCTCCGGGCGCGACGACCTCGTGGCCGGTGCCGGCCATGAACTTGCCCTGCTTGTACGGGTTGATGTCGACGACGTAGCCGACCTCGTCGCCGAGCCCGAGCGTGGTGAGGAACGACGACGCCCTTGGAGCCGCCGCCCCAGATCACCGACGCGCCGGCCGTCGGCGCGCGCGGCGCGCGAGCTCGCGAGCGCCAGCGCGTCGCGGACCGCGGCGAACGTCGCGCGCGAAGCGTGCGGACCGCCGTCGGCGACCTCGGCGACGTCCTCCTCGAGCGGATGGCGGCCCGGCCGGCACGCCGGCGGCCGGGCGGCCCTCGATCGAGGATGTACTGGTCGTCGTAGTCGAGCGCGAGGTCGAGCACGCTCGAAGCCGGCGCGCCGGAACAGCCGCGCCAGCGAGCCGGGCGTGAAGTAGGAGCAGTGCTCGTAGTAGATGTCCCAGAACGCGACCTCGCGCAGCACGCGCAGCGACGTCCGGGAGCTCGAAGAGCACCGACGGTGTCCGGGCGGCCCGCCGATCGAGCGGCGGACGATCGTCCATGAACTCGCCGCGTCGGCGCGATGTGCTCGAGCGTGTGGCGGCAGACGACCGCGTCGCCGGTCAGGTGCGACGTACGCCTCGGCGTAGAGGTCCTCGATGAACGCGATCCGGTCGGCGACCGGGCGTGTCGAGCGCGCTCGGCGACGAACGCCGGGTCGATGCCGATGCCGCGGCCGGCGCCCGGCTCGCCCATCGTCGATCGAGGAACTCGCCCTTGCCGCAGCCGATCTCGAGCACGCTGCTTGCCGCGCGAGGTCGTAGCGCGTCGACCCAGCGCCGCGCGAGCTCGTGCGCGAACGCGTTGAACGTCGGCGAGAAGCCCTGCGTCTCCTCGTAGGCGACGCCGTAGTCCTGCAGCGACGGGTCGAAGGCCGTGTTGGTGATGAAGCCGCAGGCGGCGCAGAAGCCGAGCCGCAGGTCGCCGCGCGGGAACGTCGAGCGCCTCCTCGCGCGTGTCGACGAGCCGGCAGCTGTGGACCGGGATGCCCGTGCTGCTCGTGGAAGATCTCCAGCCCGGCCGAGCGGCAGCTCGGGCACGCGACGGTCGCGGCGCAGGTCCGCCGTGCCGGCCAGCTCGGTCACGTCGACGGCGCTCACAGGATCTCCGGGGACGGCACGGGCACGATGAAGCGGCCGCCGCGCGCGCGGTACTCGGCCTGCTGGCGCATGATCTCGTCGCTTGAAGTTCCAGGCCAGCGAGCAGCACGTAGTCGGGCTGGTCCTCGAGCAGCGCGCTCGGGCGCGGCAGATCGGCAGGTGCACGCCGGGCATGTAGCAGCCCCTGCTTGTGCACGTTGCGGTCGACGACGAAGTCGACCAGCTCGGTGCCGATGCCGGCGTAGTTGAGCAGCGTGCTGCCCTTGGCGGCGGCGCCGTAGGCGGCGATCGCGCTGCCCTCGGCCTTGCAGGCCGCGCGAGCAGCGTCGCGCAGGCCGGTCGCGGATGCCGCTCGACCCGCGCGCCGAAGTCGCTCGTAGTAGCTCGAAGCTCGTCAGGCCCTGCGCCCGCTCCGCGGCCAGGAACGACGCGCGCCGACGGCTCGCGACGTCCTCGCGCGCGCCGACGATCCAGCGCAGCGTGCCGCCGTGGAGCGTCGGGAAGTGCTCGACGTCGTTGAGGAACAGGCCGTGGCGGCGCATCAGCGCGTCGACCGCGGTGCACGAGAAGTAGCAGAAGTGCTCGTGGTAGATCGTGTCGAACTCGCAGTGGTCGATCAGGTCCTGCACGTACGGGTTCTCGATCGTCGCGACGCCGTCGTCGGCGAGCAGGATGCGCGATGCCCTCGACGAAGCCGTTCAGGTCGGCGACGTGCGCCATCACGTTGTTGGCGATGATCACGTCGGCGCGCTTGCCCTCGGCGACGCAGCCGGCGCGGCCAGCGTCGGCGCCGAAGAACTCCTGCGAGCGTCGGCACGCCGGCCGCGATCGCGGCGGCGGCCTGCGTCGGGCGCCGGGTCGATGCCGAGCACGGGCACGCCGCGCTCGACGAAGTTCTTGAGCAGGTAGCCGTCGTTGGCTGGCGATCTCGACCACGAGGCTGTCCGGCGCCGAGCCCGCGCGTCGTCGATCAGGCTCGAGCGCGTGCTCGCGCGCAGTGCGCGAGCAGGCCGTCCGAGAACGACGAGAAGTAGAGGTAGTTGTCGACGAACAGCTCCTCCGGCGGCGACCTCCTCGAGGATCTGCACGAGCGAGCAGTCCGGGCAGAAGGCGACGTCGAGCGGGTAGCGCGCCTCGGGCCCGTCGAGGTCCTCGGCGGCGCACGAGCGCGTCCGGCAGCGGCATCTCGCCGAGGTCGAGGAAGATCTCGAGCCGGTCCGCGCCGCACGAGCGGCAGCGCTCGATCGTCGGTCGCGCCGGCGCGCCGGCGCGACCGTCGGGGCGGGGCTAGACAACGGTGGCCTCCAGGCGGCGCAGGCTGGTCGTCGAGGACGCCCTCGTCCTGCAGCTCGCGCGACGTGCTCGATGCGCATGAAGCGCGCGCGCCAGGAAGTCGTCGAGCTCGAGGCCGTGCGCGCGGTAGGCCTCGTAGAGCTCCTCGACGCCGCGTGCGCACCGTCCACTGCGGCTGGAACGCCGGCAGCGTCTCGCGCGATCTTGTCGCAGTTGACGCGGTAGTTGCGGATGTCCGGGCCGGCGCCGTCGGCGAACGTGACCGCGCTGTCCGGGCACGACCTCGCCGACGATCTCGGCGACGTCGCGGATCCGGTAGTTCTCCTCGGTGCGCGCCGACGTTGAACGCCTCGTCGTGCACGAGCTCGCGCGGCGCCTCGAGGACGGCGACGAAGGCGCGGCGCGATGTCCTCGATGTGCACGAGCGGGCGCCACGGCGATGCCGTCGCTCTTGATGCAGCACCTCGCCGGTGGTGAACGCGTAGCCGGTGAGGTTGTTGACGACCAGGTCGCCGCGCAGGCGCGGCCGAGACGCCGTAGGCGGTGGCGTTGCGCAGGTAGGTCGGGCTGAAGCCGTCGTCGGCCAGCTCGCGCAGGTCGCGCTCGACCAGCACCTTGGACTCGCCGTAGGGCGTGACCGGGTTGAAGCCGGCGCTCTCGTCGAGCGAGCTCGTCGCCGCGCGGCGCCGTAGATGCTGCAGGAGGACGAGAACAGGAAGCGCGTCGACGCCGGCCTGCCTTGGCCAGCTCGGCCAGCCGCGACGGACGCGCGGTGGTTGATCGTCGTAGGTCGCGTCCGGGTTGAGGTCGCCGAGCGGGTCGTTCGAGATCGCCGGCGAGGTGGATGACCGCGTCGAAGCCCTCGAGGTCGCGCGAGCTCGACGTCGCGGATGTCCTTGCGCATCGCCGGGACGTCCGGGACGTCCGGCGCCGAACGTGCAGTCGTCGAAGAGGTCGCTGTCGAGGCCGACGACCTCGTGGCCCGCGCCGCATGCAGCAGCGGCACGAGCGACGCTGCCGATGTAGCCGTCGTGGCCGGTGACGAGAACCCGCATGTCAGCTCCAGATCTTCCAGGGCGCGTCGCCGTCGTCCCAGAGCTCCTCGAGCAGCTTCTTGTCGCGCAGCGTGTCCATGCACTGCCAGAAGCCGTCGTGCCGGTAGGCCATGAGCTGGCCGTCGCGTGGCGAGCCGCTCGAGCGGCTCGCGCTCGAACTGCGTCGTCGTCGCCGTCGATGTAGTCGAAGACCTCGGGCTCGAGCACGAAGAAGGCGCCGTTGATCCAGCCCTCGCCGGTCTGCGGCTTCTCGGAGAACTCCGACGATCTGGTCGCCGTCGAGCTCGAGGTGGCCGAAGCGCGCCGGCGGGCGGACCGCCGTCAGCGTGGCGAGCTTGCCGTGCGCGCGGTGGAACGCGAGCAGCTCGTCGAGGTCGACGTCGGAGACGCCGTCGCCCCAGGTGAGCATGAACGTCTCGTCGCCGAGGTACGGGCTGCAGGCGCTTGATGCGGCCGCCGGTCGTCGGTCGGCTGGCCGGTGTCGACCAGGTCGACCGTCCAGTCGTCGCGGCGTCGCGTGCCGTGGCGCTCGACGTCGCCCGTCGCCGAGGTCGACGCGTCAGGTCGCCGTCCAGCGAGCGCGTAGTCGACGCATGTAGCGCTTGATGTACTCGCCCTTGTAGCCGAGCGCGATCGACGAAGTCGTCGAAGCCGTAGTGGCGCGTAGTGCTTCATGATGTGCCAGAGGATCGGCCGGCCGCCGATCTCGACCATCGGCTTGGGCTTGACCTCGGTCTCCTCCGCGAGGCGGCTGCCGACGCCGCCGGCGAGGATCGCGACCTTCATGCGTCCGCGCAGTCGGTCGATGGGTTCACGGGTCGGACGCTAGAGGGCCCTCAGTGGGGTCGCCCGACCTTCGGTAGCCAGTCGTCCCACGACGACCCTCGACCGAATGGCTAGGTGGCGCCCGGAGCTGGCCATCGGCCGACGGTACCGCTTCGGTCACCCTCGACATGTGCGGGATCTGCGGCGTGGTCCAGATCGGCGGCGAGCCGCGCGAGGTCGTCTCGCCCGAAGACGCTCGACCGGATGACGGACGCGATGACGCATCGCGGCCCGAACGACCGCGGCACTGTACCAGGCGCCGGCGTCGCGTTCGGCGCCCGCCGCCTGAGCATCGTCGACGTCGAGGCCGGCCACCAGCCGTTCGCCAACGAGACCGGCGACGTCTGGGGCATGCAGAACGGCGAGCTCTACAACCACGACGAGATCCGCGCGCGAGCTCGCGCGCCGACGGGCACGTGCTTCGCAGCGCGCTGCGACACCGAGATCCTCCCGCACCTCTACGAGGCGCACGGCGACGCGCATCGCCGAGCAGCTGCGCGGCAAGTTCGCGATCGCCGTCTGGGACGGGCGCGCGGCGCCGCGCCGTCATCGCCCGCGACCGGCTCGGCGTCAAGCCGCTCTACTGGGCCGCAGGCCGGCGACCTCGTCGTCTTCGCCTCCGAGCTCAAGAGCCTGCTCGCCTCGCGGCCTGATCGGCGCCGAGCTCGACTACGAGGCGATCGACGCCTACCTGACGCTTCGGCTTCTTCTCCGGCCCGCGCACGCCGCTCGCGGGCGTTCAGCAAGCTGCTGCCCGGCCACCGGCTCGTCGTCGACGCGCGACGGCGTGCCGCGACGAGCGCCTACTGGACGCTATCCCGAGCCCGCGCCCGACGCACGGGCGCAGCGCTGCGACGAGTGGGCCGAGGGGCTGCTCGAGCAGCTCGAGGACGCCGTCCGCTCGCGCCTGATGAGCGACGTGCCGCTCGGCGCGATGCTCAGCGGCGGCCTCGACTCGAGCCTGATCGTCGCGCTGATGGCGCGCAACATGAGCGAGCCGGTCAAGACGTTCTCGGTCGGCTTCGCGCGAGGACGGCGACAAGAACGAGCTCGCCGACGCGCGGCTCGTCGCGAACGCGCTCGGCACCGACCACCACGAGCTCGAGCTGTCGGTCTCCGACGCGACCGTCGACCTCGAGCAGCTCGTCTGGCAGCTCGACGAGCCGCTCGCCGACCTCTCCTCGCTCGGCTTCTCCGCGCTCTCGCGAGCTCGCCGCCCAGCACGTCACCGTCGCGCTCTCCGGCCAGGGCGCCGACGAGCTGTTCGGCGGCTACGCCAAGCACCGGCCGCGGCCGCCGCCGCCGCGTTCGGCAGCGGCTGCCCGGCCCGGCGCGCGCGCTGGCCACGGCCGCCGGCGCTGCGCGGCCCGGCGCGCGTCGCGCCGCGATCGGCCGCACGCTCGCCGCGCCCGGACTCGGTCGACCGCCTGCTGGCGATGAGCGGCCAGCTCGACGACGGCCTGCGCGCGCGGCTGCTGCGCGGCCCGCTGGCCGCGCTCGACGGCGACGCCGCCCGCCGCGTCGTCGCCGACGCGGCTCGGCGACGTCGCCGACGACCCGCTGCCGGCGACGCTCTACATCGACGCCCAGCTCGCGCTGGTCGACGACATGCTCCACTACTTCGACCGCGCGTCGATGGCGCACTCGCTCGAGGTCCGCGTGCCGTTCCTCGACCACCACCTCGTCGAGTACTGCGCGCACGATCCCGGCCGACCTGAAGGTCCACCGCGTGCACGACGACCAAGCACGTGCTCAAGGAGGCGGCGCGCGGCCTGATCCCGGACCGGATCATCGACAAGCCGCAAGATCGGCTTCTTCGCCGGCTCGGTCGACCGCTGGTTCGCGGCGCAGGCCGAGCGGCAACATCGCCGACTACCTGCTCGACCTCGAACCCGCGCTACGCCGAGTTCCTCGACCGCGACGCGGTCGCGCGACCTCGTGCGCCGGCACGCCGACGGCAGCGACCGCAGCAACGGCACGGCTGCTGCTCGCGATCCTGATGCTCGAGGTCTGGCTGTCGACGTTCCTGCCCGCGCGCGACCCGACGCCGAGCCGGCAGGCCGGTCGCTGCTCGACGCGCGCCGCCGAGCCGCTCGCCTACGCGCGTCGTCACGCCCGGTGCGCGAACGAGAGCCGAGAACCTGCGCGCGCGCTCGCCGCGTCGCTCGCCGCCCAGACGCGTGCGCGCCGGCAGCGCTGGGTCGTCGTCGACACCGGCTCGACCGACGACACGCGCGACGTCGTCGCGCGAGCTCGCCGCGCGAGCACCCGTGGATCGCGCTCGTGCAGGCGCCCGCAGGCGACGCGCACCGCACGCGCGGCGGCCCGATCGTCGCGCGCGCTTCGAGCGCGGGCGTCGACGTCGCTGGCCGAGCGCCCGACGTCGTCGTCAAGCTCGACGCCGACATCTCGTTCGAGCCCGACCACTTCGAGCGGCTGCTCGCCGCGTTCGCGGCCGAGCCCGCAGCTCGGCATCGCCAGCGGCACCTGCCACGAGCTCGAGGACGGCGAGCTGGCAGCCGCGCGCCACAACACCGGCGCGCAGCGTCTGGGGCGCCGCCCGCGCCTACCGGCGCGGCGTGCCTCGCAGCACGTGCTCCCGCTCGAGGCGCAGCATGGGCTGGGACGGCATCGACGAGCTCAAGGCCACGCTGCGCGGCTGGACGACGCGCACGCTCGACGGACCTGCCGTTCCGCCACCACCGCGCCGAGGGCGAGCGCGACGGGCGCCGCTGGCACGCCGTGGACGGCGCGCGGCCGCGCGCTCGCACTACATGGGCTACCGCGGCTGGTACCTCGTCGCTGCGGGCGCTGCACCACGCCCGCACGGAGCCGCGCCGCGCTGGCGATGATCTGGGGCTACGGCAGCGCCGCGCGTCGAGCGCGCGCGCCGGTGTGCTCCGACGCGGAGGTGCGCGGCCGCGCTGCGCAGCGCGCAGAGCGTGCGCCGGCTGCGCGTCCCGCCGCCGCGAGGCGATCGGGAGCGCGGGCATGACGCGCCGCAGACGAGCTCGACGTGCTGCTCGTCTGCACCGCCGGCGGGCACCTGCTGCAGCTCTGGTCGCTGCGCGAGGCCTGGGCCGGCCACGACGCACGCCTGGGTCGTCGGCAGCCACGAGGGCACCGACGTCGAGTCGCTGCTCGCGCGGCGAGCGCGTGCACTTCGCGCACTCGCCGGCGAACCGCAGCCTCAAGAACCTCGTGCGCAACCTCGTGCTGGCGCTGGCGGCTGCTCGGCCGCTGCGCCCGCAGGTCGTGCTGACGACCGGCGCCGCCGTCGCCGTGCCGTTCGCCTGGATGGCGCGGCTGCGCGGCGATCAAGGTCGTCTACGTCGAGAGCCTCGCGCGCGCCGAGCGGCCGTCGCTGAGCTGCCGGCTCGTCGCGCCCGTCGCCGACCGCGTCTACGTCCAGTGGCCCGAGCTGCCAGGCAGCGCTGCCCGCGCGCGCGCTACGCCGGAACGGTCTTCTCCGACGCCATGATCCTCGTCACCGTCGGCGCCAGCCAGTTCCCGTTCGACCGGCTGCTGCGCGCGCGTCGACGACGCTGCCGGTCGACGAGCCGCTCGTGGTCCAGCACGGGCCGTCGCGCGCTCGGCCGCCGGACGCGCGCTGCGTCGCCGTTCCTGCCGCTCGACGAGCTCGCCGGCGCTCGTCCGCGAGGCGCGCGTCGTCGTCACGCACGCCGGCGTCGGCTCGATCCTGCTCGCGCTCGACCAACGGCAAGCGCCCGTTCGTCGTGCCGCGCCTGCGCGCGTTCGGCGAGACCGTCGACGATCACCAGCTCGAGTCCGCGCGCCGCTTCGCCGCGGCCGGGCTCGTCACGCTCGTCGAGGACCCGGCCGACCTGCCGGCCGACGCGTCGCCGCGCCGGCGACAGCACGTCGATCGAGCTCTCGAGCGAGGAGCCGCCGCCTCGTGCGCGAGCTCGCGGTACCTACGTCAACGAGGTCGGTCGGGGCGATGATCGCGATCGTCGTCCTCACCCACGATCGCGCGCACCTGCTGCAGCAGTGCGTCGAGAAGGTGCTCGCGCGCACGTCGGAGCTCGACGACCGAGATCGTGATCTGGAACAACGGCTCGACCGACGGGACGCGCGAGTACCTCGACTCGCTCGACGATCCGCGCCTGCGCGTCGTCCACCACCCCGAGAACATCGGCCAGAACGCCTACGCCGAGGCGTTCGCGCTCACGACCGCGCCGTACGTCGTCGAGCTCGACGACGACATGATCGACGCGCCCGCAGGACTGGGACCGCTCGCTGCTCGAGGCCTTCGAGCAGCTGCCGCAGATCGGCTTCCTGGCCGCGAACCTCGTCGACAACCCGCACGACCAGGCGGCGCGCGTGATGTACGACGAGCGCCCGCACGCGCTACCACGATCGAGGAGGTCAACGGCGTGCACGCTGCATGCGCGGGCCCGTCGGCGGCGGCTGCGCGCTCACCGTCGCGCGAGCTGCTACGACGCGCGTCGGCGGCTTCCGTCAGCAGCCGCGACGAGGTCTTCTGGCTCGAGGACGCGGCCTACATCGACGACATCGAGAAGCTCGGGCTACGAGGCCGCCTACCTGAAGGACGTCGAGCTCACCCACGCCGGCGGCTCGCTACTACGCCAGCGAGAGCGACGCCAAGCACGCAGTACTGGCGCGCCTACTGGAAGCGGGAGATCCGCAAGAACCGCGTCAAGAAGGCGCTGCTGCTCGTGCCCGGCGTGCGCCCGATGAACGACCGCCACGGCTGGTTCCGGTCGCCGAGACTCCCGAGCTCTAGACCGTCTCGCGCACGTCACGCTCGAGCGCGGCGAGCAGCGCGTTGGCGCCGCTCGAGCCGGCGGCCGCGAGGCGCGAGCGCTCGGCCGCGCGTACCGCCTCGGCGACGGCTTCTGGACCGTCGATCACGGTCGCGAGGCCGTCCGCGGCCAGCCGGCGGGCGAACCGGACCTGGTGGTCGTCGACGCCTTCCCTGAGCTCCGGGCGGCGCGCCATCACGATCGGACGGTGACCGTGTGCGAGCGCGAGCAGGACGGAGCCGAGGCCGGCGTGTGTCACGACCGCGCGGGCAGCACGCATCTCGTCGCAGAGGGCATCGAAGGTCATGTAAGCCACGTTCCGCGCACCGCGGCGCGGGCGCCGAGACGCCGTGCTGGACGACTGCGTCGCCGATGTGCTCGGCGCAGGCGATGAGCCGATCGAACGCGTACGTGGTGCTCGTTCCGACCGTGATGAGCACCTGATCGCCGGGCGTGCCGGGGTCGCCGACCTGGTGCTCCCACGGCAGCCGCCCGCGAAAGGCGGCATGTCGGACGCCGGCGGTCAAGTCCGGCCACTGCACGTAGCGCCGGTGGGCGGACGCGCCGACGAGGCGGCAGCTGAGCGATGGCCCGTCGACCCGGCCCGCGGACTCGACGTAGAGCACGCGCGCGCCCAGCGCACGGCCGACCCAGGCGAACGGCACGACGACGCCCGACCCGGTGCACAGGATCACGCGCGGCCGCTCGCGGCGAACGAGCCGCGCAGGCGAACCGGATGTTGCGCAGCAGGTTCGGCAGGTTGCGCGTCGTCGGCCCGTGTGCCAGCCACAGCGGCTCGCCGCGCAGCAGCGACCGTACGTCGGGACTGTCGACCGAGCACCACGCCCGCCGCTGCGTGCCGGCGACGTCGCGCATCGCCCACAGCTCCAGCAGGTGACCGCCCGGCTCCGAGACCAGCAGCACGTCCAGTTGTCCCATTTGGATGGGACGGTACGTGGCCGGCGCCCCTGCGGACCTGGGCGTTCGTCCAGAACAAGGACTACCGCCGGATCTCTAGTCGCGGACGATGCGATCGCTGCGGGAGCAGCGACCGCGGCGGATCTCCGTGGTCCAGCGGTTGTATGCGTAGGACCAGCGGCGGTCGCAGCCGTCCCAGGCCAGGCGGTTGCCGACCACGCGGACGTCCTCGAAGCGGCAGGCCGGATCTGGGTCGACCTGGATGCCGGTGTTGCGCTCGAACACGTTGCAGGCGATCAGATACGCCGCGGTAGCCGTGTGGGGAGTTCCGGCACCAGCTGAGCGACACGGCGCTGGCGCGCGCCGCGCTCCGCCGTGCCCGGGCCACTCTCGTCCCACGGCGTGTCGAACCGGTTGTCCTCGATCTTCAGGTTGCGGTGGCCGACGCGAGCGGCGTCGGGCCCGGAGAGCGTGACGAAGATGTCGTAGAGCGCGCAGTCGCGGAACTCGGAGTCGCGGATCGTGACGTTGCGGCTGCCGTTGACGTACATGCACTCGAAGTGGCAGTCGGCGCCGTCCGTGTAGCACTCGGGGGAGAAGCGGAAGTCGTGGAAGCGGGCGCCGCTGACGAGCACGTCGCGGGTCGACGAGCCGGCCGGCCCGGCGTCGATCTTCGCGTTCGTGCACGAAGCCTGCGCGCTGATCGCGCACGGGCCCCAATCGCCGCCGAGGATGCGGAAGCGGCGCACGCCCCAGAGGCTGAAGTTCCCGGCGTCGAGATTGCGCCAGACGACGTCGCGCGTCCCGGGCAGCGCCGCGACCGCGTGCTGCTCGCCCTCGCCCGCGAATGTCGTCTTCATGTCCTCGATCGTCAGGTGGCGCGGCCCGTCGGCGTTCTCGCCCGAGCCGAGCGAGAGGCCGTCGAGCTCGACCTCCTCCCCCGCCGCGGGGCGGAACGTGACGTGCTGCGCGCGCCGGTTCTTGCGCGTGTCGGCGACGATCTGCTGCTCCGGGTAGCGGCCGCCGGCGACGTCGACGACCTCGCCGGGCTTGGCGCTGCGGTACGCGCGCTCGAAGGTCGCGCAGGCCGTGGCGGGCGTGCGGCAGCGGCGCGCGTCCGAACCGTCCGCGGCGACGAAGCGCGAGGCCCTTGGCGGCGGCTCTGGCGTTGGCGTCGCGGCGGCGGGCGCCGGCGAGGCCGTCGGCGCAGGCGTGTCGTCCGGCTCCCCGCGCGCGAGGGCGCCCACCGCCAGGGCTGCCGCAGCGAGCACGGCGAGGGGTACGAGCAGTCGCCACCGCATCGCCTGCGAACGTAGCAGTGGCCGGGGGCGCCAGAACTAGCCGGTTGGCGAGGGGCGGCGCGGCTGGGCGCCACTATCGTCGCGGCAGATGCCCAAGGTCAGCGTGATCACACCGGTGCGCAACGGCGCCGACGACATCCGCGAGCTGCTCGCGTGCCTCGACCGCCAGACGCTCCCCCGCGACGGACTTCGAGATCGTGCATCGGCGACGACGGGTCGACCGACGGCTGCACGGACGGGATCGCGACCGCGGACGGCCACGTGAAGGTGGCCGCTCGGGCCGCCGACGAACTCGTACGCCACGCGCAACCGCGCCGTCGCGATCTCCTCGGCGCCGGTGCTCGCCTTCTGCGACGCCGACTGCCGCCCCGAGCCGGACTGGCTCGAGCGCGGGCTCGCCGGGCTCGAGGGCACCGACCTGCTGGCCGGCCGCATCCGCTTCGACGTCAAGGAGCCGCGCACGGCGTGGACGCTCGTCGACATGGACGGCTCCAAGGACCACGAGCACCAGGTGCGCGTCGGCGTCGCCGAGACCGCGAACCTGTTCGCTCCGCCGCGAGCTGTTCGACCGCGTCGGCGGCCTCGACGGGAGCGTCGCCGGAGTACGGCGACTTCGAGTTCGTCGAGCGCTGCGTGGCCACGGGCGCGCGCCTGACCTACGGCGACGACGCGGTCGTCTGGCATCCGACCCGCTCCTCCGGCCGCTCGCTGCTGCGCGCGCTGTGGAAGTACAACCACGGCTACGCGGTCCACGAGGGCCGGGCCGGCGGGATCCCGGACGCGGTCAAGCTGCGCTCGTGGGTGCCGCTCGTGCAGACGTACCGCTCGCGCCGCCGGTTCGGCCGCTCGATCGGGCCCGACCGCACGCTGGCTGCGCAAGAACGGCGTCGAGCCGACGCTCGTCGAGACGCTGCGCACGCTGCCGATCCTCTACGTCGTCATCCCGTACCTGCGCAGCGCCGCGCAGCTCCAGGGCTGGGTCCGCGGGCGTCGCCTGCGCGACGCGGCGCTAGCTCAGCGCTCGTCCGCGCCGGCGTCGCAGAAGCCGCCGGCGCCGCGCGGCTGACCGTCGATGTCCGTCGGCGGACAGCCGGCCGACGCCGGCACCAGGTTGTCCGCCGCGCTCGCGCCCGCGAGGTGGTAGTCCATGGCCGCCCCTCCGCCGCCGTCGCGGTACGGGAACGCGTTGCCCGATGACCCGGTCCGACGGGCTGCAGCGTGCCCTGGCGCACCGCGGTGCTCCAGCCGTTGTACGCCCACGCCCAGCGCGGCTGGCAGCCGTCCCACATCATCAGGTTGCCGACCACCTGGACGTCCGTCGAAGACGCAGCTCGGGTTCGGGTCGATCTCCAGCGATGCGTTGCGCTGGAACGAGTTGAAGCGCACGCGCACGTTGCGGTAGCCCTGCGGTGAGTTCTGGCACCAGGCGAGCGAGACCGCCGTCGGTCGCGCGGGACTGCCGCCGCCGGCGTCCTCGGTCCACGGCGTCGCGAACCAGTTGTTCTCGATCGTGAGGTTCTCGTGGCCCATGCGCGCCGCGTCCGGGCCGGAGATCGTCGCGAAGATGTCGAAGATCGCGCAGTCGCGGAAGCGCGAGTTGCGGATCGTGACGTTCGCGCCGCCGTTGATGTACATGCACTCCCAGTGGCAGTCGGCGCCCGCGATGCTGAAGCACGTCTCGTCGAAGCGGTAGTCGTGGAAGCGCGCGCCGTCGATCGTGACGTTGGTCGAGACGTCGAGCTTCGAGTTGCCGCAGACGTTGTCGGCGCCCCAGACGGCGTGGCACGGCCCGTAGTCGCCGCCGCGCACGGTCACGTGGTCGGCGAACCAGGTGTGGACGGTGCCGGCGTCGATGCTGCTCGAGCGCGACGTAGCTCGAGCCGGGCCCGACCGAGACGCCCTCCTGGTTGCCGGCGCCGGGCTCGGTGGTGCGCGCGGTCATCGTCATGCCGGCGACGGTGACGTGGTCGGCGCCGTCGACGCTGAGCCCGTCGAGCACGACCCGCGCGCCCGCCGCCGCGCGCAGCACGACGCTCGGCCCGGCTGCGGCCCGGCGACCGCGCCGATCGACTGGCCGCCATAGGTGCCGGCGGCGACCTCGACCACCTCGCCGGGCCGCGCCGCGCCGGTAGGCGCGGTCGAGGCTCCCGCACGGTGCGGCGCGGCTGCAGGCTCCGGCGTCGGAGCCGCCCGGAGTCACGAAGCGCGTGGCGGGGACGCTCGGATCGGACGGCGGCGGGTTGTAACCGCTGTTGCCGGGCACGTACGGCAGACCACCGCCGGCTCCACTGCCGCCGCCACCGCCACGCGGCCCGCAACCGGGCAGGAAGACCAGCGCCGCGCGCTTACCCGAGCGGTTGCCGGCGCGGTCGACCGCGTCGACCGCCACCCGCTCACCTCCGCAGCCGAGCCCGGAGAGCCGCGTCGAGGCGCCGCGCGGGGCGCCGGCCCGGCGCCCGCCGCGATAGAGGCCGAACGTCACGCCGCGCCGCTTCGGCGCGCGCCAGGTGAGGGTCACGGTCGAGCCGGAGCCACCGCTGACCGCGGGCGTCCCGGGGGCCGCCGGCGAGCGCCGGTCACGTGGCCCGTGACGTTCGAGCAGTGACAGGAAGCGCCGTAGGGCACGGCCGGGCCGGCGCCCGGTCGGCCGCACCGCCAGGTCGAGCGCGCGGCTGCCGCCCGCCACCCGGATCGCACGGCGCCAGGCCCGCGAGCGGAAGGCCCGGCTCGAGAGCGGAAGCGCGGCCAGGACGCGCCCGCCGCGTGCGCCGCGGCCGAGCCGGGCGAGTGAGCGGCGGCGCGCCGGCACCATCACGAGGTCGGCGCTGCCGTTGCGGGCGAGCCGCCGGGCCGCCGTGGTCGAGCGCACGCGAACGCCGCAGCGCGCTGCCGGCCGGGCGTGCAGCAGCGCCGCGCAGGCGTCTGTCGCGCGCGTCGGGGCGAAGACCGCGAGGCCGGCGCGACGGGCGGTCCGCCGGATCCGCGTCCGCAGCCGCCCGCGCTCCGGGGCGACGAGTGCGACGCGCCCGGCCCGCATCCGCGCCCGCGTCTGCCGGTCGAGCGCCGCCACGCCGTTTCCGTCGAGCTCGACGGCCCAGAGCTGCGGCAACGCCGCCGGCGCAGTCGCGAGCCCGCCGTCCGCCTCGGCGGTGGCGGCCGTGCTCAGCAGGATCGCGAAAACGGCAGCGACCAGCCGGGCCCGCCGAAGCCCTCCCGGCTGTCCGAATCCGGACATGCGGGCGTGAAGCCTACCCGGCACCGGCGCGGAACGCGCGCCGGTGCCGGGCGCCGGCGATCACGGACGTTCGTCCGACCCCGCGTCGCAGAACCCGTTGGCGCCGCGCGACTGGCCGTCGATGTCCGTCGCCGGACAGCCCGCAGCGACCGGGACGAGGTTGTCGGCGACGCTGTTCGCGCCGGTCAGGTGGTAGTTCATCGACGGCAGGCTGCTGGGTTCCACGTACGGGAACTGGTCGCCGAGGATCTTGTCGGTCGCGCCGCAGCTCCCCGTCCGCCACGCCGTGCTCCAGACGTTGTACTGCCACGCCCAGCGCGACTGGCACCCGTCCCACATCATCAGGTTGCCGACGACGTTGATGTTGTCGAACACGCAGCTCGGGTTCGGGTCGATCTGCAGGTGCGTGTTGCGAGCGAACGAGTTGAACCTGACGGTCGTGTTCTTGTAGCCCTTCGACGAGTTCTGGCACCACGCCAACGAGACCGCCGACGGTCGGCCCGGGCTCCCGCCGCCGAGGCTCTCGGTGTACGGGGCGCCGAACCAGTTGTTCTCGATCAGCAGGCCGTCATGGCCGAGCTGCGCGGCGTCGGGGCCGGAGATCGTGGCGAAGATGTCGAAGATCGCGCACTGGCGGAACTTCGAGTTGCGGATCGTCACGTTCTTGCTGCCGTTGATGTACATGCACTCCCAGTGGCAGTCCGCGCCGGAGACCGTGAAGCACGTCTCGTCGAAGCGGTAGTCGTGGAAGGTCGCGCCGTCGACGAGCACGTTCGTCGTGACGTCGAACTTCGTGTTGCCGCAGACGTTGTTCTGGCCCCAGACCGCGTGGCAGGGCCCGTAGTCGCCGCCCTTGATGGTGACCTTGTCGGCGAACCAGGTGTTCACGCTGCCCGCGTCCATGTCGATCAGCGAGATGTTGGTCGAGCCCGGCCCGATCCAGATTCCCTCCTGGTTGCCGGCGCCCGGCTCGGACCCGCGGGTGGTGAGCTCCATCCCCTCGACGGTGATGAAGTCCGGGCCCTGGTTGGCCTCGCTGCCGCCGAACCCGAGGCCGGCGAGCACGACGCGCGCGCCCGCCGCGGGGCGGAAGTGCGACGTTCGGCGCCGGTACGCCCGGAGATCGCGTTGAACTGCTGGTCGCCGTAGGTGCCGGCAGCGACCTGGACGACCTCGCCCGGGCTCGCGACCTGCGCGGCGCGGGCGAAGCTGCGGCACGGCGCGGCCTGCGTGCAGGTGCCCGAGTCGTTGCCGCTCGGTCGACACGAAGCGCGTGGCGTCACCCGGCTCCGGCTCGGGGCCCGGGTCGCACGCCGCGGTCGTCGCGTTGCCGGTCGCCTGCGTCCGGTTCGACACGTTGCCCGCGGCGTCGTACGCCTCGATGCCGAACGCGTACGACGTCCCGCAGCTGAGGCCGGAGAACGTGTACGAGCGGTTCGTGGTCGTGCCGACGCTCTGCCCGTCGCGGTAGACGCGGTAGCCCGCCACGCCGACGTTGTCGGTCGACGCGTTCCACGCCAGCGCGATCGACGTCTGCGTCGCCGCGCCGAACGCCATCCCACCGGGCACCGACGGCGCCTGCGTGTCCGGTGCCGGCGCGCACGCCGACGTGGCGGCGCTGAGCGCCGACCGCGACGAGACGTTGCCCGCCGCGTCGAGCGCCTCGACGCCGAACACGTAGCGTCGTCCCGCAGGCCAGGCCGGTACACGTTCTGGCTCGTGCCCGTCGGCGATGCCACGAGCGTGCCGTCGCGGTAGACGCGGTAGCCGGTCACGCCGACGTTGTCGGTCGACGCGCTCCAGCCGAGCGCCACGCTCGTCTGCGTGCCGCCGGTCTTCGCCAGCCCGGTCGGCGCCGACGGCGCCTGCGTGTCCGGCGCCGGCGCGCACGAGGACGTTGCGGCGCTGAGCGCCGACCGCGACGAGACGTTGCCGGCCGCGTCGAGCGCCTCGACGCCGAACGCGTAGGTCGTCCCACACGCCAGGCCGGTCACGTTCTGGGTCGTGCCCGCCGGCGACGCGACCAGCGTGCCGTCGCCGGTAGACGCGATAGCCGCTGACGCCGACGTTGTCGGTCGACGCGCTCCAGCCGAGCGCCACGCTCGTCTGCGTGCCGCCGGTCTTCGCCAGGCCGCCCGGCGCCGACGGCGCCTGCGTGTCCGGCGCCGGCGCGCACGCCTCGGTCGTGGTCGTGCCCGCCGCCTCGGCGCGGTTGGAGACGTTGCCCGCCGCGTCGTAGGCCTCGATCGCCATCGTGTAGGACGAGCCGCAGGTCAGCCCCGTGTAGCTGTAGGAGAGGCTCGTGATCGAGGCCACGCGCGTGCCGTTGCGGTAGAGGTGGTAGCCGGCGACGCCGACGTTGTCCGTCGACGCGTCCCAGCGCAGCCCGAGCGACGTCTGGGTCTTGCCGTTCCAGGCCATGCCCTGCGGCACCGACGGCGGCGTCGTGTCGGCCGCGGGCGCGCACGACGCCGTCGATCCGGTGACGGTGCCGCGGCCTGAGCGGTTGCCGGCGGCGTCCATCGCCTCGACGGCGAAGCTGTACGGAGCTGCCGCAGGTGAGCCCGCCGGCCGAGTACGTGGTGCTGGTCGTCGTCCCGATCAGCGTGCCTTCACGCAGCACGCGGTAGCCCGTGACCGCGACGTTGTCGGTCGCCGCGTTCCAGCGCAGCGTGACGGCGGTCTGGGAGGCGGCCTGGGTGCCGACGCCCTGCGGCGTCGACGGTGCCGTCTGGTCCGGGCAGGGAGACGTCGTCGCCTGGAGCGTGCCCCGGGTCGAGACGTTGCCGGCGGCGTCGAACGACTCGATGCCGGCCAGGTAGGTCGTGCCGCACGTGAGCGACGAGACGGTCGCGCTCGTGCCGGTCGTGGTGCGCACCGGCGATCCGTTCACGTAGAGCCGGTAGCCCGTCACCCCGACGTTGTCGGCCGCCGCGTTCCACGCGAACGTGAGCGCCGTCGTGCCGACCACGCTGGTGCGCAGCCCGCTGGGCTGGCTCGGCGGGGTCGTGTCCGGGCACGTGCTGCCGCACCCGGGCGGCGGCAGCGGCTCGCCGGGATCGGTCGGCAGCTCGCCCGGGGAATCGCAACCGGTCGGGGCGGCGTCGATGAAGCTCTTCGCCGAGCGGTTGCCCGCGCGGTCGTAGGCGTCGACCTCGAGCAGGTGGGTCTCGCAGTCGAGGTCGCGGAAGCGATACGCGGTCGCGGTCGTCGTGCCGACGTACACGCCGTCGGCGTAGACGGCGTAGCCCATCACGCGGCGGTCGTCCTGGGAGGCCGACCACGCGACGGTCACGCTGTTGGCCGTCCTGGAGGCTCACGCGCAGGTTCGCGGGGCGCGACGGTGCCACCGAGTCGCCCGCCGCGGCGCTGGCCTGCGCGACGAACTGGGTCGCGACGCGCGCCGAGCCGGCGCCGGTCGGGCGCACGACGAGGTCGAGGTCGGCGCGCCGGCTCGCGGCGCGGATCGCGCGCGGATCGCGCGACGCAGGTGAGCGCGGCGGAAGGACCGCTTGGAGATCGTGAGGATGCCGACGAGCCGCGACGTCCCAGCCGAGCGGGAGAGCTTGCGGAAGTCCTTGGCGCGCTTGACGCGCACCGCGACCATGTCGGCGGCGGCGGACAGCGCGTCGCTGCCGGCGCGGGAGGCCATGCCGACCGCGCAGCGGCTGCCGGGCGCGGCGCGCTTGAGCTGCACGCAGGCCGTCGAGCCGGCGGCGGCGTCACGCACGGGCATCGGGTCGAGCACGGTGATGCCGCGGCGCGCCGCGATCGCGTCGAGCTGCTCGCGCCCGGAGGCGGAGAGGTCGCCCGAGGCGACGAGCGTGGCGCGCTTCGCGCTGAGCACGTCGAGCAGGCGGCCCTTGAGGAGGCCGACCTGTGGATCGTCGATCTCGAGGCCCCACGACTGGGGCAGCACGGCCGGCGCCTGGGGCTGCGCCGCCGCCGCAGACCCTGACGCTGAAGCTGAGATCGAGGCTACGACGGTGAGTGCGAGGACGAAGGCGACTGCCCGCCCGCCAAGGCGACGCCAGGAAGGGGAGCCTGACATGACCCCCCTTATCGGCCGCTCCGCGAGCGAACCACAAGAAACTGTTCGAGGACTGGCCGCATGACCCCGCCGATCGCATGCGTCGTCCATTGCCGTCGCGCCATACCGCGACATCGGCCCGATGAGCACGGGCGTACCTCCCCGACCATTCGGGGAGCAGGAAAAGAGCCCGCCCTTCCCCCGGCTCCCGTCGACCCCTGTCACAGACCCGTACCTTCCGCCGACGGGTCCGAATGCGGACGTTAGGCTACCCCATGACCGTCGAGGTCGAACCCGCCGGCGGTCGTTCGAGGCGCCGATCAGACGGCGAGGAGTTGCGGGCGCCGGGAGGCGATCGCCTCGCGGTAAGCATCCTGCAGCACGGTGCCCGCGGCGGTCCAGGTGATGCCCGGCGCGGTCTCCAGTCCGGCCGCGCGCAGGCGCCGCAGCAGCGCGCGATCGCCGTGCAGCGGGTCAGCTGGCGCTCGAGCGCGTCGACGTCGCCGACGCGGTGGACGAGCGCGTTCTCGCCGTCGCGGCAGAGGTCGGTGCAGGCGTCGGAGACGAGCGGCACGCACCCGGAGCCCATCGCCTCGGTGCACACGAGCCCGAAGCCCTCCTCGATGCTCGGCAGCACGAGCACGTCGGCTCGAGCGCATCAGCTCGGGGACGTCGTCGCGGTGGCCGAGCACCACGACGCTCGGGTGCGCGAGCGCCGCGCCGAGCCGCTCGCCGTACGCCGGCAGCATCTCGCCGGCGATCAGGAAGCGGCCGTGCTCGCGACGCGGGCGACCGCAGCCAGGCGTCGAGCGCGAAGTGCAGGCCCTTGCGGACGGCGGCGACGCCGACGTAGAGCACGGTCAGGCCGTCGCCGGCTCGGCGCGGCATCGGCCGCGGGTGGAACGTCGTCGTCGTCGTAGCCGTAGATGTGGCGGACGAGCCGCTCCGGCGGCGACGCCCTGGTCGACGAACGTCTTGACGACGAAGTCGGACGGGCAGAGCAGCCGGTCGGCGAGCTCGTACTCCGCCTCCTCGCGCCGAGGACCGCCGTCGTTGTAGGCGTGCTCGTGGTCGGCCGGCAGCGGGACGCCGATGCGCTCGCACTCGTCGCGGACGACCTCGTAGGCGAAGCGGGTGTGCGCGTTCGGGCCGCTCGAGCACGGTCGGGATGCCGAGCCGGCGGGCGACCTGCAGCGTCTCGAGCGCGCCGAGCGGCCACGTGTGGACGACGTCGATCCTGCCCGCGAGCGCGCGGCAGGCGGCGGGCGACGATGCGGTCGTGCAGCGCGAGCGCGCGCAGCTGGCCGAGCAGCGCGGTACGGGATGCGCGACGCGGCCGCGGGCGAGCGTCGGTGCGACGCGCGCGCCGTCCGGCAGCGGCCGGTGGACCGACGCCGGCGATGCACCGTGACGTCGGCGCCCGCGGCGACGAGCGCCGGCGACCTGGTGCCAGGCCGTGTAGCAGATGCGGCCGGCGCCGATCCGGTGCGGGAAGCTGTAGAGGACGCGCGTCACCGCTGCCCGATTGTGGTCGCGGCGCCGGGCCGGACACTGGCCGAGCGGCTAGGCGCGGTGCTGGTACGTTGCCGCGCCGTGCCGGACGTGGACGTCGTCGTCGTCTCCTACAACAGCGCGGACGAGCTGCGCGCGTGCGTCGAGCCGCTCGTCGCGATGCCGCGACGTCCACGTGGTCGTCGTCGACAGCGCCTCGGCGGACGACAGCCTCGCCAGCGTCGCCGACCTGCCGGTCGACGACGATCCCGCTCCCGAGAACCGCGGCTTCGCGCACGGCTGCAACGCCGGCTGGCGGCGCGGCGACGGCGCCCTACGTGCTGTTCCTCAACCCCGACGCGACGATCGACCGACGCCTCGCTCGAGCGGCTGGTCGCGGTCGCCGAGGCGCCGACCCGCGCGTCGGCGCCGTCGCGCCGCGGATCGTCGAGCCCGACGGCACGCTCGACTTCTCGCTGCGGCGCTTCCCGCGGCTGCGCTCGACCTACGCGCAGGCGCTGTTCCTGCACCGGCTCTTCCCGCGGCGCGACGTGGACGGACGAGCTCGATCCGCGACCCGGCCGCGTACGAGCGGCCCGGCTCGCCGCGAGTGGGCGTCCGGCGCCTGCCTGCTGGTCCGCCGCAGCGCGCTCGAGCGAGCTCGGCGGGCTCGACGACGGCTTCTTCCTCTACTGCGAGGACATCGACCTCTGCCGGCGGCTGCGCGACGCGGGCTCGACATCCGCTTCGAGCCGGCGGCGACTGTCGTCCACGACGGCGGCGCGTCGGCGCCCGCGGGCGGCGCTGCTGCCGGTGCTCGCGGCGAGCCGCGTGCGCTACGCGCGCAAGCACCAGCGCGCCGCACGTGGCGCTGCTCGAGCGGCTCGGCATCGCGCTCGGCGCGCTCACGCACGCGATCGTCACCCGCGGCGGCGCGGCAGCGCGCCGCGGCTGGCTGCGCGCGCTCGCGCGCGCGCTGTCACCGCGCCCGCGGCCAGGCGTCTAGCTCGGCATCGCCTCGGCCGGCGCTCGGGCTCGTTCGCGGCCGCGCGCCGCCGCGCCGAGCCCGAGGATGATGAACAGCAGGAACGTGACCTGGAAGAAGCCGAGCGCGTCGAAGGTGAGCATGCCGACGGCGTAGGCGGTGACCGAGGCCGTGACGCCGACGAGCAGCCAGCCGGTCGGCGAGTCGTCGTGCTTGGCCCGCCCGCCCGAGCCGCCGCACCACGGCGACGGAACAGCAACAGCCAGGCGAGCGACGCCGATGATGCCGACGTCGAGCAGCGTGCCGAGCCACTGGTTGTCGAGGATGCAGGCGTTCGCGTCCGGGCCCGTCGTGATGCGCGTGCCGAAGCCGTAGCCGAGGAACGGCTTCTTGCCGACCTCCTCGAGCGTCGGCCCGATGTCGGCGACGCGCCCGGAGGAGCTGCAGTCGCCGGCCATGCCCTCCTGCTCGGCGATCAGCCCGCCCTCCGGGAAGAACGCCTGCGCGCAGCGAGCCGAGCGTGCCGGGCATCGCGAACTGCGTGGCGACGATCAGCGGGAGCAGCAGCGGCCACAGGCGGCGCGTCTCGCGCGGGCGCAGCCAGAGGAAGACGACGCCGATCACGATCAGCATCACGACGCCGGTCCGCGAGACGGTCGAGAGCACGCCGATCACGAGCGCCCCGAGCGGCAGATACCAGCGCGGACCCTCGTGCGCACCAGGTAGATCGCCGAGCGGGACGATCATCACGAGCGCCGCGCCGAGCGCGATCGGGTGCTCCGCCGGGCCCGAACGCCCGCATCGCGCCGCCGCGCGCCGATGTCCGTCGTCGAAGCTCGGGTCCGGCTTGAGGAACGGGAAGACCGTGTTGCAGCTGCGTGAACGGCGTGAAGCCGGTGCGCGCCTCGATCACGGCGAGGACGCGCGATCACCGCGCCGCCGCCGACGAGCGTCTTGATCAGCGGTGTCGAGCACCGCACGCGTCCGCGACCACGCTGACGACGAGGTAGAAGACGATGACGAAGCTGATCAGGAAGGTGACGCGCCTTCAGCACCGTCGGACTGCAGCTCGCCGGCGCGCTCCGGGTTGACCACGATCGAGCCGACGATCGCGAGCAGGATCAGCGCCGATCGGCCGCTCGAGCCCGCTGCGGCGCAGCCGCACGCGCGCGGTCGATCAGCAGCGACGCTGCCCAGCCGGCGAGGATCAGCGCGACGACGCAGCCGGTACGGCTCGAGCTCGAACGCCGGCGTCGCCGGGCAGCTTGTAGCGCCGGATCGGGATGAAGAGGATCACCAGCAGCAGCGCGACGAGGATCCGCGTCCACGGGAGCAGCGGCCGGCGGACGAAGACCGCCGTCGAGCAGCAGCGCGCCCGCGCCGCCGCCGGCGACCGCCAGCGCGGTCGGCTGCGGGCTCGCCAGGACGGCGAGCGCCGAGCAGGCCGAAGGCCGCGGCGACGAGCAGGCTCGAGATGCCCGCGTCGCGCCGCGGCGGGACGGCGACGGCGCTGCCCAGACGCTAGGCCGAGCGGCTCGCGGGGACGCTGCGGCTCGCGCTCAGGCGGCCAGCAGGTCCTGCAGGCTCGGCGGGCTCGTCCTCCGACTTCGGGCGCCGCGTCGGCTCGCGGCCGCGGCCGCAGGTTCTCGAGCGCGAAGGCGAGGGCGAGGAAGCCCATCGAGATCAGCAGGAACAGCATGATCGGGCGCACGAACGAGCGCTTCTCGAAGATCTCGGCGTCGTCGCGGCCTCTGCGTGACGACGACCTCGACGCGCTTGTCGTCGCGATCCTGTTCGGCCTGCTGCTCGCGCTCGAGGTAGTCGAGGAACTCGTCGCGTGGCGCGCTCGGCGATCGCGATCGCGCCGTCCGGCGTCGGCCCGTAGCCCTTGATGTAGATCATCGGCAGCGCGGCTGGCGCCGTCGGCCGGCTGCACGACCATCGACTCGTAGTACTCGGCCGGGCTCGGCGCCCTTCGACGACCTCGGCCGCACCTCGTCGGCCTTGGCGAGCTCGGCGTAGAGCGCGGCGAGGCCGGAGTAGCGGCCCGGGTCGCCGAAGCGCGGGACGATCTCGGTCTGGCCGTCTCGTCGCGGCTGCCGGCCAGCGGCACGTCTCGTCGAGGATCGCGCGGCCCCACGGGAAGCCCTCCTGCGTGACGAGCAGCGTCGACGCGCTCAGCCAGATCTCGGTCTCGCGCGGCGCTGATGCCGCTCGGCGACGACGCTGGACGAACGCGATGCAGGGCGACGACGGTCGCCAGCGCGAAGCCGACCGCGAGCAGCAGCTTGAAGCGCCAGGCGACCTGCAGGAATTGTCCGATGATCCATCGTGTCCGGCTCCTACGTCGTCGCCGACCGGCTCGCGCGGTCAAGGTAGATCGACGCCGCCATCGTCCGGTTGCGGCACGTCGAGCTTGCGGAAGATCGAGCCGAGGTGGAACTTCACCGCGTGCACGGTGATGCCGAGGGCGTCGGCGATCTGGGCGTTGGTCTCGCCGAGCGCGGTGCGGCGAAGCACCTCGCGTTCGCGCTCGGTGAGCCGGGACAGCGCGGCGGCGTGGCGTTCTGATGCCATGCTTCGAGGCTAAGGTGCCGGATCGCCCGCCGACGCCGAGCCGGACGTATAGGGGTGGGCCCGAACCTAGCCTTTCGGCTAGGTCAGGCAGCGACCGCTGCCGGGCGCCGGCGACGCGCTCGAAGACGGCCGACGAGCTCGCCGCGAGGCGGTGGCGGCGCAGCTGCGCGACGACCGCCGGATCGGCCTGCGGCCAGCGCTCGCCGTCCAGCTTGCGGCGGCCTCGGCGGCCACCGCGGCAGCCATCGCGGCGGCGTCGGCCGGGCGGCAGAGGCGGGCGACACCGGAGGCGTCGAGCAGGTCGCGCGCGTCGCCGTCGGGGACGGCGGCCAGGATCGGCCGGCCGGCGGCGAGGTACTCGTAGGTCTTCTGCGGCACGAGGCCGGCGCGCCGCCCGGCGGGCAGGTCGTGCATCGGCAGGAACAGCAGGTCGGCGGAGCGCATCAGCGTCGATCGTCCCGCGTGCGGGACGAAGTCGTGCAGCGTGCACGAACGGATAGCGCTCGGCGACGGCGCGGTCCTGCGGCGGTGAAGACGCCGGCGAGCATGCACCTCGATCCGGCCCGCGAGCTACGGGTCGCCGCGCGAGCACGCGCTCGACGGCCTCGAGCAGGAAGACGTGCGAGCGGGTGAGGAAGTCGACGCCGGCGACGGCGCCGCCGAGCAGGCGCCGGCAGCGCGACCCGACGCGCTGGCGCAGCCCGAGCTCGGTGTGCATCGAGCCGGTGTGGACGATCCGGAAGCGCGCCGTCGGTGCGCTGCGGGCACGGGACGCCGTCGAAGTCGCGCGGGTCGAACGCGTTGCGGACGGCGACGCACGCGGTCCGGCGGGCAGGTCCGGGAACGCCTCGAGCACGCGCCGCCGCGCCTCGGGCGTGTTCATCACGACGGCGTCGGCGGCGCGCAGGACGCGACCCATGCGGCGGCGCTCGAGCGCGCCGGTGCAGCGCGGGTCGGGTAGACGAGCATCTCGTCGAGCGCCCACGGGTCCTCGAAGTCGACGACCAGCGGCTTGCCGCAGCCGCCGCGCGACCGCGACCGCCGTGGCGCCGTGCTGTACGGCGCGACCGAGGCGTGGACGACGTCGACGTCGACGTCCGACCGCGCTCGGCCAGCTCGACGCACGTTGCGCGTCCCACCAGCGCTGCCAGCGCGAGCGGGACGCGCAGCCAGCGCTCGAGGCGGGTCTCCCAGCGACGTCGTGCGGCGGCTCGGGCCCGGCAGCGCGATGCACCGTCGGCCGCAGCCGGTCGTCGGACCGTGCCTCGTCGCGTCGGCAGCCAGCGCGAAGTCGACGGGCCCGGGACCGGTGATGACGATCGACGCCCAGCCGCGTCGCCGGCAGGTGGCGGGCGAGCTGGAGGTTGCGCTGCACGCCCGCGCCGCCGATCGGCGGGAAGTGGTAGGCGAGCATGAGGACCGCGCGGCACGCGCCGGTCAGGCGCCCGCTGCTCGGCCGGTCGCGCGGCCGTCCGGGCGCGGCGCACGCGCCGCAGCGCGGTCATGCCGCGCGGCCGATCGCGGCGCCGGCGAGCAGCCGCCAGGCGCCGGGCTCGCGCACGATCGCGCGCGTCGAGCCGCGCGCAGCCGCGCAGGGCGCGCAGCGGTCGCGCCGATGCGGCGCTCCGGGAACGTCGCGTGCGCCGCGTGCTCGAGCAGCTCGCGCCGGAACGCGCGGCGGGCGCGACGGCGCAGGCCGCGGACGCCGGTCAGGCGGTGCCGCGTGCTCGTCGATGAACCGCAGCTTGACGTCGAGGAACGTCTCGATCCGCTCCGTCGCCCTGGATGTAGCCGCCGTCGGTGACCTGGGCCGCGCCGGCGCTGTAGGCCCCGCTGTGGATGCGGTAGCGCGCGAGCGGCCGGGCGAGGAACGCGATGTCCCAGCCGAGCGCGACGCGCATCCAGTGGCCGAGGTCGGTCACCGGGTAGTCGCGCTCGTCGAGCAGCAGCGTGCGCACCGCCGCGGTCCGCAGCAGTTCACCGTCGAGGCGTGCACGCGGTAGGACATCGTCCATCGAGCGGCGGATGAACTCGGCGCCGCGTCTCGACCGTGTCGCCGGTCAGCCCGGTCATGTCGTGCGCGGCGGCGATCACGGCGTCGTGCTCGTCGATCACGTCGACCTGGCGCGTGCACGAGCGCCGCGCGCGGGTTGCGCGTCGAGCGCCGCGACGCGTGCGCTCGAGCGCGTCCGGCAGCAGCCGGTCGTCGTCCGGGACGATGAACAGGAACTCGGCTTCGACGCTCTGGAACCAGCCGTTGTAGTGCTCGTTGAGCCCGCAGTTCTCGGCCCGCCGGACGTACGTCGATCCGCGGGTCGTCGAAGCGCGCGACGACCTCGGCGGTGCTCGTCGGTCGACGCGTTGTCGGACACGATCAGGCGGAAGTCGCGGTCGGTCTGGGCGAGGATGCTCTCGATCGCGCCCGCCGAGCCAGCGGGCGCGGTTGTACGTCGGGATCAGGATCGAGGTGCGCGGGCTCAGACGCAGATGACCATCGGCGCCCTGGCCGAGCCCGGCGAGCCGATGCCGCGGACCTCGTCGCGGTAGATCGGGTTCGCCAGCACGACGACGTCGGGCGCGTAGTCGGACGAGCGACTCGGGCGCCACGACCGGCGTGCGCCGCGCCCGGCACGAACGAGCCGTGCTTGCGCGGGTTGAGGTCGACGACGCCGCCGATCGGCGTCGGGCCGCTCGAGCGCGTTGAGCAGGCTGACGCCCTTGGCGCCGGCGCCCCAGAGGACGACGCGGCGGCCGTCGGCGACGTAGCTCCTCGACGCGGCGGTTCCAGTCGCCGATCAGCTCTGGTAGCCGGCCGCGAAGCCGTCGGCGACGGCGCGCAGCGCGGGCGACGTCGTCAGCGCGGTCGGCGACGCGGCCGCGGCTCGACCGGGCGCGCCTCGATCCACAGGTACTGGCTCGCCGAACGACGTGCCGACCTCGACGACCTCGAAGCCGCCGAGCTCGAACAGCGTCGCGCAGCGACGGCCTCGGTGAAGGTCGAGTGGTGGGCGTAGATCATGTCCCAGACCACGCCGTTGGCGAGCTGGTACTCGCCGTTGGGGACCTCGAAGTAGACGGGCGTGCCGCGCTCGGCGTCGAGCGTGCGGCGCAGCGAGCGGATGAACTCCAGCGGCTGCTCGACGTGCTCGAGCACGTGGCGGCAGCACGACGAAGTCGGGATCGGCGTCGCCGACGGTCGTCTCGGAGTAGAGCTCGCGGCGGACGGTGACGGCGCCGTCGACTGTCCTCGCCCGACGTAGCTCGGGTCGTAGCCGAAGCCCTGGTTGCCGCCCGCCGCGCACAGGCGGCGCAGGAAGTCGGCCTGGCCGCAGCCGATCTCGACGACGCGCCGCCGCGCACGTCGTAGCGCTCGACCAGCCGCTCGGCCAGCGCCGTCGACGTACTCGACGAACGCCGGCGAGTGGTCGAGCGAGTTCTCGTAGTCGGCGTCGTAGTCGACGAGCGAGGCGTCGTAGGCGGCGTTCCAGATGAACCCGCAGCCGTCGCAGAACGCGAGCGCGAGGTCACCGCGGAGCGCGGTCCGGGCGCCGTCGGGCGTCCGGTGCAGCGTGGCTCACGTGCACCGGGACGCCCGTGATCTCGACGAACGGCGCGGCGACGCGGCGCGCGCAGATCGGGCAGCTCACAGCCGCGTCTCACTCCGTTCGTTCAGCGGCCGGGCGCGAAGACCAGCTCGCCCTCGCGGGCGGCCGAGGACTCGTCGTCGTACATGGCGACGACGTCGTCGGGCATCGCCGCGCGGTCGCTGCCGCGCATGAAGTCGCGCAGCGACGTGCCGGTGCAGTGGCTGTCGAGGTTCGGCGCGCTGCGGCCCGCCTTCGAGGTCCAGCAGGTTCACCGTGCGGAAGTCGATGCTGTAGCGCGCGCGGCCCGACGTGTTCGGCACGGTCGAGTGCAGGTGCGCGGCCGAGAAGAGCACGATGCCGCCGGCCGGCGGGACGAGGCGCAGCTGCGGGTCGAGCTGCGATCGGCTCCTCGCGGCTTCGGCTGCTTGCGCGTGTCCTTCTTGATCTGCTTCGCGGCGTCCTTGCGGCCGGACGCGTTCCACTCGTAGTAGTTGAAGTCGGCCGAGCCGTTCTTGATCGGCGTGTCGAAGTAGTGCGGGTGGAACGCCATCGACTGCTCGGAGACGATGTCGTAGATCGGCAGCCACCAGTTGAGCTGGGCCATCGGCGCCGAGTACCACGTGTCGCGGTGCGGGTGGTGGGCGTAGCCGACGCCGGAGGTCAGGTAGCCGTCGCTCGTGACCATGCGCAGGCGCGGCACGTCGATGAAGGTCTGCTCGAGGTCGCAGCCGAAGTCCTCGACGACGTTGCGCGAGCAGCTCCTTGGTCTTGTCGTTGTGGATGAACGCCGGCTTCAGCGGCGCGCAGATCTCCACGTAGCGCTCGACCGACATCTCGTACTGGGCCAGCTGCGGGATCGATGCCGCCGAACGCGGTCTCGATCATGTCGCGGGCGTGCTCGACGAGCGCGAGCGTGCTGGGCCGCGGGGCCAGGACGAAGAGCTGGCCGTCGTAGAGCCGCTCGCGGCGGCGTGTCGTCGTCCTTGCTGGTGTCGAGGTAGACGGTGTTCACTGAGTGTCCTCCTGGACATTGGTTTCTTGTGGCTGTCGTTGCTTGCGAGAGTACGTCTGTTAGGGCGCCCGAACGCTCCCCCGATCGGTCAGTGCAGCTCGCGGGCGAGCCCGCTCCTGACGGCCCCGCCGATCAGGCCGATCGTGTCGAGCACCACCGCGCGCCGCACGACGGCGAGCACGGCCACGTAGATGCCGGCTGCGGCGAGCCCGCCCTCGATGCCGGCGAGCACGCCGCTGCCGGCGGCGGCCGAGATCGCCAGGCCGGCTCCGCCGGCGACGACGCGCGACGATCGACCGATCGGGAGCAGGCCCTCGAGCGGTCGCGAGCTGCAGCGGCGGCTGATCGCGTGCGCCATGATCGCCGCGTCGACGATCGCGCCGGCCAGCGAGCCGATGCCGATCGCCGGCGGGGCCGACCACCGGCAGCAGCGAGAACGCGACCGCGAACAGCACGAGCGAGTGCACGATCGTCGCCTTCAGCACGACGCCGGGCGCGTCGCACGCGTAGAGGAAGCCGACGGCGACGACCGACAGCGGGCCGGCCACGAGCAGCGCGCCGCAGATCCACGGCAGGATCTCGCCGACCGTCGCGCCACTGCTCGCCGAAGACGAACGGCACGAGCTCGGGCGACGCGGCGGCCATGCCCACGAGCACGACGCCGGAGGCGGTGCTGGCGACGGCGACGCCGCGGTCGAGCATCTTCGCCGGGTCCTGCTTGGCGGCGAGCACGTGCGAGAGCACGGGGAACGAGACGCGGTGCAGCGGCTCGAACAGCAGCGCGGGCAGCTCGAGCAGCCGCTTCGTCAGCGTCCACACGCCGAGCGTGCCGACCCCGGAGATCGCCGACGACGCCGACGTTCAGGATCTGCTCGCGCAGCATGCCGGCGAGGCTGACGCCCTGGAAGCGCAGCCCGAAGGCGATCGACCGGCTTGAGCGCGGCGGCGCCGTGGAACGACGGCAGCAGGAAGCCGGAGCGGCTCGACCGCGGTGACGCCGATCGCGAGCGCGAGTGCCCGGATCACGACGGCGGAAGCGAGCGCCCAGACGCCCCAGTCGGCGAAGACGACGAGCGAGATCGCCCAGGCGTAGTAGACGAAGTTGGCGACGGCCTCGACCGTCGAGAGCACCTTGAAGCGGACGGCGCGCGAGAGCATCGACGCGCCCGGGCGTCTGGAAGGCCGCGATCGGCAGCGCGGCGACCATCAAGGCGACGACCAGCCCGGCGCCGCCGACCAGCGCACCGATGCCGGCGGCGATCGCGGCCAGCGTCGACGGTCAGCGACAGCTGCAGCGCGAGCGCGGCCTTCAGCTCGGCGCGGTCGGGCGGGCGCTCGCGCCGGATCAGGCCGCTGCCGAGGCCGCCGTCGGCGATCGACGTCGTGAACATCATCAGCGTCGCGCCGATCGGCGACGATGCCGAAGTCGCGCGGCGTGAGCAGACGGGCGAGCACGCAGGTTGCCGCCGAAGCCGACGATCAGGTTCATCACGCCCCACGAGCCGACGAAGAAGATGCCGCTCTTGGCGCGCCGCTGGATCGTCGCGTCTGACAGACCTTCGCTCATGCCTCCGAGCGCTAGGGCGCGTGCTCAGGCCTCGCCTAGCTGACCGTCGGCTAGGCCGGGCCGCGCCAGGTCGCGCGGCGCCGACGGCGCCGGCGCACGTCGCCGAGCGGCGCTCGAACGCGGCGGTCACGCTCGTCCCACGCGAAGCGCTCGCGCGCGCTCGCGCGCCCGGCGGCGCCGAGCGCGCGCCGCAGCGCCGGGTCCTCGACCAGCTCGACGATGCGCGCGCGCCAGCGCGGCGCGTCGCCGCGCTCGCACGAGCAGCCCGGTCTCGCCGTCGCGCGACGCTCTCGACGACGCCGCCGGTGCGGCACGCGATCGACGGGCAGGCCGGCGGCCATGCGCCTCGATCGGCGGCATGCCGATCGCCTCGAAGTACGACGGGAAGACGAAGATGTCGGCGTCGCGTAGTGCGCGCGCGACCTCCGCGTACGGCATGACGCGCCGACGAACGTCCACCCGCTCGGCGAGCTCCGGCGACATGCCGCGCGCTGCACCTCCTCGAGGTAGCTGCCGCCGTAGAAGCGCTCGAGCGCGCGCGACCGGGTCGGCGGAGAGCGCGCACGAGCATCTCGGCGGGATCACCGTCTCCTCGCCGACGAGCGACCAGCTCGGCGTCTCGGGCTGCTCGCGCCGCACCTCGTTGAACGCGTCGACGAGGACGTGATGGCCCTTCTCGGGCGAGATCCGGCCGACGTGCAGCAGCCGGCACGCGTCGCCGTCCGGTCGCGCTGGGACGTCGAGCGCCTCCGACGTCGACGCCGTTGGGGACCGTGTGGCAGCGGTCGGCGAGCTCGGGAAGCGCTCGCGCGGATCGGCGTCCGTGATGTAGTCGCTGCACGCCGAGGATCACGTCGGCGTGGCGCAGCCGCCGCGCGAGCATGCGCCGGTCGAGCTGCACCAGCCACTCGCAGTGCATGTGCAGCACGAGCCGCACGTCCGGGTTCGAGGCGGCGGATGATCGGCAGCGCCTGCGAGTAGTTGGCGACGTGCACGACGTCGAAGCGCCCGCGGCGGCAACTCGCGCCCGACGCCGATCCAGTACGACAGCGGGTGCAGCGGCGAGGCGAAGTACGGCTGTCGGTGCCCGGCGCCGTGCGCCACACCGGCCGCGCGACGCGCGCGCAAGCGCGCGGTCGCCGCGTGCGGCGACGAAGCGGTAGCGCGATCCCGTCGTCGGTCGCGTCCGACGGTCCGCGGCGAGCGGCTGCGAAGATCGTGACGTCGTGGCGGCCGGCCAGCCGCCGCGCGACCTCGCGCGGTCCAGATCTCGACCGAGCCGGCCGCCGGCAGCACGGCGTGGCCGGGCTGGGTGACGAACGCGATCTTCATCGTCGTCGCTCCGCTCAGCCGGCCGAGCGGCGTGACCGTCGCGTTGCCGAACGTCGCGTCGGCGTCGTGGGCCAGCAGCACGGCCGAGCCCGGAGCGCTGGCCGGTCGTGCCGGGCCAGTCCGGGATGTCCGTCGTGCAGGTCCCACGCCGCCGGCTCGGCCTGGTCGGCGCGCCAGACCTTGCAGCTGTAGCGCGTCAGGCCGGCGGTCAGAGCCCTGCTGGCGGAAGCGCATCATGTACGGCACGCCGGTCGCCAGCGCCTTGTCCTTGCGACGCGAGCGTCGTGTCGTCCACCGGGCCCGGGGCTGTAGCCGATCTGCAGCTTGAACGGCTCGCGGGTCGGAGCCGCCGCGCGCGTAGAGGCACAGACCGCCGCCGGGGTGGCCGTGGCGCGGCTGGCCCCAGGCGTTGTGGCCCTGCCAGCCGAGCGCGAGGCCGACCGCGGCGCCCTGCGGCGGTCGACGGGTCGAACGAGTTGATCGTGAACGGCGCCTTGACGTCGTAGTCGGTCCAGCCCATGTCGCCGATCAGCAGCGCGCGGTCGAAGCCGGTGGTGAGCGGCCGCACGCCGCCGTTCTCGTAGCGCCACTGGCCCTCGAGGATCTGCGCCTGCTGGGCGATCGAGTCGTTCGACGTCCAGTTCGTCGTGTACGTCTTCGGCCAGATGCGCTTGCTGCCGAAGTCGTACTTCCAGAAGAACTCGCTGCTTCTTGACGAAGGCGCGCATGTAGCCGCAGTTGACGTGGTACTCGTCCGGGTTCGAGCAGTCGATCTGCGACTCGTACTTCGCGATCGTCTGCCACTTCTTGTTCGTGGCCTCGGACGTCGTCTGCATCGTGGCCGGGCACGTCGACGATCTCGTTCGGCGGGCCCATCGGGCCCCAGCTCGGTCTGGTCGCGCGCCGCGTCGCACGGGATCGGCCGGCGGCGCGGTGAAGTCGATCGTCGGCGTGAAGCGCGCGAACGGGTTGTTGTTCGGCGAGCGCCGGGTTCGGCCAGCGCGCGGACGACAGCGCCATGCAGTCGGCGTCGCCCTCGGGATGCATGGATCGTCGTGTGGACGCGCACCGGGCGCGTTGGCGCGGCGCGACGGCCGAGATCACCTGGCGGGCGATCTCCGCGTGGTCGGGATGCCCGTCGAAGGACGCGTGCGTGTAGACGTCGCTCGGCGCGTGACCGTCGAGCAGCGAGTCGAGGTCGGCGCGCATCGCCGGCGCGAGTGAACTGCGAGTGCGGCCGCTCAGCAGGTAGCGGAAGTCGCCGTTGCAGGTCGACCACGTTCGCGTCGAAGTCCTCCGCGTACGTGCGCTGGACGCCGGTCGAGCTGTTGGTCACCGGCGTCGTGTCGGCCGAGGCGACGTCGGGCAGCCGGCCGCCCGGGTAGCCGAGGAAGATGATCTCGGTCGTGTTCAGGTTCGTCGACCAGGTGAGGCCGAGCACGCCGATGCGCGTCACGCGCCTCGCTGTCGCGCATGCAGGCCGTAGCGGGCGGCCGGCGCGGCGTCGGCCGGCGCGCCGCAGTCGCCGGCGGCGCGGCTCGACCTGCGCGCCCTCGCCGTTCGTGACGATCACGACGTACACGCGACGGCCGGCGGACCTTGGCGCGGTCGATGATGCCGGCCATGCCGAGCGACTCGTCGTCCGGGTGCGCGGCGACGACGAGCACCGGGCCGTTCGCCGACGGCGGCGCTGCCGGCGCCGTGGCCGTGCCAGTTGACCGTGACCGTTCTGCGTGGTCACGCGGCCGCCGGCGTCGGTCGCGCGCAGCTCGACGAAGTTGTTGCCCGGGCAGCAGCTCGGACGATGTTGATCTCGTAGTTGAAGTCGCCCGGGCGCTGGATCCGCCAGCCGTCGGGCTGGATGCCGAGCGTCTCGCGAGCCGCCGCCGTTGAGCGCGGCCCTGCGAGCGACGCGACGCCGTCCGGGTCGGACGACGTTGCCGGTCACGTTGACCAACGTCTGCGGCACGCCGTCGTCGCCGAACGTCTGCGTGTCGCCGCTCCAGACGTCGATGTCCGGGCCACCGGCGGCCGTGCAGGCCGTCGTGGTCAGCGACGCCGTCGCCGGACGTCGCGACGTTGCCGAGCGCGTCGGCCGACTTCACGCGGAACGAGTAGGTCGTCGCGCACGCGAGGCCGTTGGCCAGCGACGCTGTGGCGCGTCTCGAGCGGCTCCGGCGCCGGTCGCGGTCTGCCACGCGCCGGTGCCCTGGCGGTACTCGACCACGGAGCTCGACGGCTCGTCCGTCGTCCAGGTGACCTGCGCCTGGCGGCTGACGGGCCGCGTGCTGAGTCTGGGAGATCACCGGCGGGATGCGGTCGGTGATCTCGCGGAAGTAGTCGATGCTGGCCCTGGAAGGCCGGCGGGGTGCTGCCGCCGTTGCCGACGTACGGACCGACGGCGGTCACGGCGAGCGTGCGGTCGAAGCCGGTCGAGCGCCAGCTCTCGCCGTCGTTGGAGTAGCTGAACGTCCAGCGGTTGCCGACCCGGCGCAGCTTGAGGTACACGGGCGCGCCGCCGGGCACCGTCGACGTTGTGGATGACGTCGGCGGAGCCGCCGGAGATCGCGGCGACGAACAGGCGCGTCGTCGGGCCCTCGTAGTAGGTCTCGAGGCGCAGCAGCTTGTCGTGGCTCTCCTCGACGACGATGCCCTGCTGCTGGGTGGTCGCGCTCGACGCCGGTCGTCGAACTTGGTCTCGACCTCGAAGTCGGCGTTCGGGGCGGCCTGCAGCAGGCGCGGCACGGTGTCGGACGCTCGACCAGAGGTCGTGCGCCTGGCCGGCCGGCACGGAGAGCTGCGCGGCGCCGGTCGCCAGCGACGCCGCCGAGTCGCCGAGCGGGTCGATGAACGCCCAGCGCGGCGTGTCGAGCGTCGCGGCGTTGAACTCGTCGGACTGCGAGCAGCGCCGGGCAGGCGCGCGCTCGTGAACGTCTTGTTCGTGCCGACCGTCGGCGTTGTCGGACGGGTCGACCGAGCGGACGCGGTAGTGGTAGAGCGTGTTGCACTCGAGGCCGTGCAGGCGGACGGTGTGGCTCGTCGACGTCGCCGGGCCCGGTGAGCGTGCCCGCCGCGTACGCGGTCGTCTTGCCGAACGACGACCTCTGAGCTGGCGGCTCGTCGGTCGTCCACGTGACGTCGCGCGGTCGAGCCGGCGCCCGGCGTCGCGGTGACGCTGGCGGCGATGATCACCGGGGCGGTGCGGTCCGGCGGGGTGTAGTGGAACCAGTCGGCGCGGGCCTCGAAGGCGGGCGTGAACGTCGCCGCTGTTGCCGGCCATGCATGCCGACCGCCGTCACGGTCATCGCGCGGGTGAACGTGATCGTCGTGCGTCCAGTTCGTGCCGTCGGCCGAGTACGAGAAGCGTCCACTGGTCGCCCGTGCGGCGCAGGCGCAGGTAGACGGGCGCGCCGTCGGGCACGGTGACCGGGTCGCCGAGCGACCGAGGCGACGCCGTTGACGATCGAGGCCGCGAACAGCTTCGTGTCCGTGCCCTCGAAGTGCACCTCGAGGCGCAGCAGGTCGTCGGCGTCCTGCTCGACGATGAGGCCCTGCATCTGGTAGGCCATGGTGACCGCCGAGTCGTACTTGACCGTCATCTCGAAGTCGTCGTTCGGCGCCGGCTGCAGCAGGCGCGGCAGGGTGTCGGAGCCCGTCCAGAGGTCGTGCTGCGACGCCGGCCGGGAGGGCGATCATGCGCCTGGCCGCCGCCGGCGCTGAGCGTCGACGTCGCCGACCGGGTCGACGAGCGTCCAGCGGTTCATGTCGACGGACGCGCCGTTGAACTCGTCGGACTGCGCGATCGTCGGGCAGGCCGCCGTGGTGAACGTGCGGTCGGTGCCGGAGGCGGTGTTGTTCGACGCGTCCTTCGAGCGCACCTGGTAGTGGTACGTCGTCCCGCAGGCGAGGCCGTGGACGACGACGCTGTGGCTCGTCACGAGCCCGTCGCTGCCGACCTTGGCGCTGCCGTAGGCGGTCGTCGGCCCGTACGACGACCTCGGAGGTCGCCGACTCGTCGGTCGTCCACGCGATCGTCGCGTCGATCGTGCGCGGCGGTCGCGCCGACGCGCGCTGATCACCGGCGCCGTCGAGTCGGGCAGGATCTCCTTGAACCAGTCGATCTGCGACGTGAAGGCCGGCGCCGGGTTGCCGCTGTTGCCGACCAGCGGGCCGACCTTGGCGACGGTCAGCGTGAAGTTGAAGGCGTCGGTGGTGATCCACGACGAGCCGTCGCTGCGAGTAGCGCACGCGCCACGTGTTGCCGGTGCGCACGACGCGCAGGTAGAGCGGGGCGCCGCCGGACACGGTCTGGTAGTGCCGGACCTCGGAGCTGCCGTCCGCGATCGTGGCGACGAACAGCCGCGTGCCGCCGCCGTCGTGGTGCACCTCCGCGCGCACCAGGTCGTTCGAGTCCTGCTCGACGATGATGCCCTGCTGCTGGAAGCCGGTGCGCGACGGCCGTGTCGAACTTCGCCTCGATCTCGAAGTCGCGGTTCGGCGCCGCCTGGCGCAGGCCGCTGACTCGAGTTGTTGTTGCCCCAGACGTCGTGCGTGGCGCCCGACGGGAGCGCGACGTTCGCGCGCGCCGCCGCCGACGGTGACGCTCGCGTCGCCGACCGGGTTCGACGAGCGTCCAGAGCCGGGTTCAGCGTCGTCCCCTGGAACTCGTCGGCGTGGATCGTGCCCTGCGCCGAAGCCGGCGCGGACGCGACGACGAGCGGCGAACGCCGCAAGCAATGCGGCGCCGGAGATGCGGCGCCGCCAGATGGGGGTGTGAAGACTCTTGGCTCGGTTGATCATTGGTGGGTGCTCCGTCACCCTCCCGCCAAGGATTGTGTCGGTCGCCCAGTCCGTGGGCAATGCACGAAAGTCGAGGTTATGCCGCTTGCGCGGCTAGGCTCCTGCGCTCGGCGATGACGTCGCCGACGATGCGGTCCAGGTCGTACTCGGGCTGCCAGCCGATGCGCCCGTTGATCTTCTCGATCGACGGCTCGCGGTGGAGCATGTCCTCGATGCCCGTCGCCGTAGACCTGGTCGTACGGGACGTAGCCGAGCTCCGAGCTCGCTGCCCGTGAGCTCGAGGACGCGTTCGGCGAGGCCGACGATCGTGATCTTGTTGCTGGGAGCCGACGTTGAAGATCTCGCCCGAGGTCGCCGGCGTGTCCATCAGCCCGCGCAGCGCGCGGACGATGTCGGACACGTGGCAGAAGCAGCGCGTCTGGGTGCCGTCGCCGTGGATGTCGATCGGCTCGCCGGCCAGCGCGCGCTCGATGAAGCTCGGGACGACCATGCCGTACTGCCCGCTCTGGCGCGGGCCGACGGTGTTGAAGAGCCGGCGCGATCACGCAGTCGAGGCCGCGCTCGTGCCGCGTAGGCCAGCGCGAGGAACTCGTCCATCGCCTTCGAGTCGGCGTAGGCCCAGCGGCGCTGGGTGGTCGGGCCGTAGACGCGGCGGTCGGTCTCGCTCAGCGGGCGCTGCTCGCGGTGGTCGCCGTAGACCTCGCTGGTCGACGCGATCGAGGACGCGCTTGCCGAAGCGGGCGCAGTTGTCGAGCACGACCTCGGTGCCCTGGAGGTTCGTCGACGATCGTGCGGACCGGCTCCTCGACGATCAGCCGCACGCCGACGGCCGCCGCGAGGTGGTAGACGACGTCGCACTTGTTGCACGAGCTCGTTGACGACGGCGTGCGAGAGCACGGAGTCGACGACGAGGTGGAAGTCGTCGCGGCTCGAGCAGATGCGCGATGTTCGTCGATCGAGCCGGTCGAGAGGTCGTCCAGCGCGTAGACCTCCCAGCCGTCGGCGAGCAGCGACTCGGCGAGGTGCGAGCCGATGAAGCCGGCGCCGCCGGTGATCAGCGCCTTGCGGCGCGGGCCGAGTGAGGTGATCGAGTTCGTTCCCATGACCTGATCGAGTGTCCTGCAGCCACCGCCCTGGACCCCCTAGCCAACCGTCGAGTCTTTCCGCCGCGGCGGTTCCCAGCGGCCGTCTGGGCGCGTCTACCGTCGACCGCCTGATGACCTCGCCCCGTCTCGCATCGCCGTCGTCGGCCTCGGTTACTGGGGCCCGAATCTGATCCGCAACATCAACGAGCTTCCCGGGGCGGAGGCCGTCATGGCCTGCGACCTGCGCGACGGACGCGCTCGAGACGCATCGGCCGCCGCTACCCGGCCGTCGAGACCACGACGAGCTTCGCCGACGTGCTCGCCGACTCCGCGCGTCGACGCGGTCGTCGATCGCGACGCCGGTCTCCACGCACCACCCGATGGCCGCGGCCGCGCTCGACGCCGGCAAGCACGTCTTCGTCGAGAAGCCGCTCGCGGCGTCCTCGGCGGAGGCGCGAGCGACCTGATCGAGCTCGCCGACGCGCCGCGGCCTGCGTGCTGATGCCCGGCCACACGTTCCTCTACAGCCCGCCGGTGATGATGATCCGCGAGCTGATCGAGTCCGGCGAGCTCGGCGACATCTACTTCATCTCGACCAGCCGCGTGAACCTCGGGCTGCACCAGTCCGACGTCAGCGTCGCCTGGGACCTCGGGCCGCACGACTTCTCGATCCTGCGCTACTGGCTCGACGAGACGCCCGTCGCACGCGCAGCGCGATCAGCCCGCGGCTGCGTGATCCCGAACATCCCGGACGTGGCGTTCATCAACCTCGAGTTCCCGTCCGGCGCCGTCGCCCACGTCGAGCTCTCGTGGCTCGCGCCGAGCAAGCTGCGCCGTACGACGGTCGTCGGCTCGCGCAAGATGGTCGTGTACGACGACACGAGCTCCGAGCCCGTGCGCGTCTTCGACTCCGGCGCGGTGCTGCCGAACCCGGAGACGTTCGGCGAGTACAAGCTGACCTACCGCACCGGCGACATCGTCTCGCCGCACCTGGAGGTCGCCGAGCCGCTGTACCGCGAGATCGAGGACTTCTGCGACGCGATCCGCACCGGCAGCGACGCCGCGGTCGTCCGCCGAGCTCGGCCTCGAGGTCGTGCGCATGATCGAGGCGGTCGACCAGTCGCTCGAGCAGGCCGGCGCCCGCGTCGGCATCGAGCCCGGCGCTCCCGCCGTCGCCTGAACCGCGCTTCATCGAACTGACCGGAGGTCCAGGTACCGACCTGGACCCCGGTCGGGTGCGGCGCCATCCTGACGAGGGTGAGCCGATCCGCCCGTCCAGCGCACCGCCGTGCTGGTCGACAAGCATCCGCTGTGGCTCGACACGGTCGAGCGCGTGCTCGTCGGCGCGGGCATCCGCGTGCTCGCCAAGGTCGACTCGGCGGCGGCGGCGCTCGCCGGCCTCGAGGGCCTCGCGCCGGACCTGCTCGTCACCGGCGATCGAGCTCGACGACGGCGAGCACGACGGCCTCGAGCTGATCGCGCCGCGCCCGCGCGGCCGCGCCGGCGCTCAAGACCGTCGTCCTGTCGATGTACGAGGACCACGCAGCACATCGACGCCGCCTTCGCGGCCGGCGCCGACGCCTACGTCGTCAAGACCGCTCACCCCGACGACCTGTCACTCGGCCGTCCGCCAGGCGTTCGAGCACTCGGTCTACCTCGCTGGCGACGCGCGCCCGGCGCCCCGCCGCCCCGCTCGACAACTCGCCGGGGCTGACCCGGCGCGAGATCGAGATCCTGCAGCTCGTGGCCGAGGGTCACTCGAACGCCGAGCTCGGCGAAGATGCTGTGGGTGACCGAGCAGACGGTCAAGTTCCACCTCTCGAACATCTACCGCAAGCTCGACGTGGCGAACCGCACCGAGGCGAGCCGCTGGGCGCAGCTGCAGGGGCTGCTCGACCAGCCCCTGCTCGCGGCCTGAAGCTCTACTCGACGGTTACGGTCTTCGCGAGGTTGCGCGGCTGGTCCACGTTGAGGCCGCGGAGCCGCGCGATCCGGTAGGCGAGCAGCTGCAGCGGGATCACCGCGAGCAGCGGCTGCAGCATCCAGTCGGCCTGCGGGACCGGCAGCACGTCGTCGGCGTGCGGGGCGATCGCCCTCGCTGCCGACGGCGATCACGGCGGCGCCGCGGGCGCGGACCTCCTGCATGTTCGAGACGACCTTGTCGAAGCACCGGCGACTCGGTGGCGACGACGACGACCGGCGTGCCCTCCTCGAGCAGCGCGATCGGGCCGTGCTTCATCTCGCCGGCCGCGTAGGCGTCGGTCGCGATGTAGGAGATCTCCTTCAGCTTCAGCGCGCCCTCGAGGCAGACCGGCAGGCCGACGTGGCGGCCGAGGTAGAGGAAGAACGGCGCGTCCTGTGAAGCGCTCGGCGACCGCGTCGACGGCTCGCCGAGCCGCGCGTCCAGCAGCTCGGCGATCGCGTGCGGGAGGCGCTTCAGCTCCGCGACCAGCTCGCGCCGGCGGTCCGTCGGCGAGCGTGCCGCGCAGCTCGGCCATCCGCAGCGCCAGCAGGTACATCGCGGCGACCTGCGCCGATGAACGTCTTGGTGGCCGCGACGCGAGATCTCGAGGCCGGAGCGCGTGAACAGCACGCCGTCGGCGTCGCGCGTGGCCTGCGAGCCCATGATGTTCGTGACCGCGAGCACCTTCGCGCCGCGGCTGCGCGCGAGGCGCATCGCCGCCAGCGTGTCGGCGGTCTCGCCGGACTGCGTGATGCCGATCACGAGGTCGTCGGGCCCGACGATCGGGTTGCGGTAGCGGTACTCGGAGGCGATGTCCATCTCCACCGGCACGCGCGCCCACTCCTCGAGCGCGTAGCGGCCGATCAGGCCCGCGTGGTAGGAGGTGCCGCAGGCGACGATGACGATCCGGCGGCAGTCGCGCAGCAGGTCGTCGTCGAGCTCGGGGAGGTCGACGCCGTCCGGGCGCGCCGTGCGGTCGGCGATCGTCTCGGCGACGGCGTCGGCCTGCTCGTGGATCTCCTTGAGCATGAAGGTCTCGAAGCCGCCCTTCTCGGCCTCCTCCGCGTCCCAGTCGATGCGCTCGATCGAGCGGTCGAGCGGCATGCCGTCGGCGGTCATGAACTCGACGCCCTCGGGCCGCAGGACGACGATCTCGCCGTCCTCGATGTACTGGACGTCGCGCGTGTGCGCGAGGAAGGCGGGGATGCCGGAGGCGACGAACTGCTCGCCGTCGCCGCGGCCGACGATCAGCGGGCACTCCTTGCGGGCGCCGACGATCACGCCGGGCTCGTCGGCGGCGACGGCCACGAAGCGCGTAGTGACCGCGCAGGCGCAGGTAGGCGCGGCGGACGGCCTCGGTCAGGTCGTCGGTGGCGTCGAGCTCGCGCGCGATCAGGTGCGCCATCACCTCGACGTCGGTCTCCGACGTGAACTCGGCGCCCTCGTCGAGGAGCTGCTGCTTGAGCTCCATGTAGTTCTCGACGATCCCGTTGACGACGATGTGGACGCGGTTGTCCGTGTCGAAGTGCGGGTGCGCGTTCTCCTCGGAGACGCGGCCGTGGGTGGCCCAGCGCGTGTGGCCGATGCCGGTGGTGGCCGGCGGCGCGGCGACGGCGACGGCGCCGCCCTCGCGCGGACCCGGGCCCTCGTCGACGGCGGCGCGCAGCGCGCTCAGGTTGCCGACGGCGCGCACCGAATCGAGGCGTCCCTCGCTCTGCAGCGAGATGCCCGCCGAGTCGTAGCCGCGGTACTCGAGCTTCTGGAGCCCGGCCAGGAGGATCTCCTGCACCGGGCGCTGTCCGACGTAGCCGACGATGCCGCACATGGGCCCGGCCTCCTTTCTGCCTCTGAGGATCGCCATTCTAGTTCGGGGCGCGCGATCCTCTCCGCCCCGAAGGTCCAGAAGGTCAGCCGGCGCCGGACTCGACGGCCGCCACCAGGCGGCCGGCGATCGCCTCGGCCTCGTCGGCCGTCGGCGCCTCGACCATCACGCGCACGACCGGCTCGGTGCCGCTCGGCCGCAGCAGCACGCGGCCGCGGCCCTCGATCGCGGCCGACTCCTCCTCGACCGCGGCGCGCACCGTGTCCGAGGCGGCGAGCGCGCCCTTGTCGCGCACGCGCACGTTGATCAGCGTCTGCGGCAGCTTCTCCATCGCGTGGCGGTCGTGCAGGTCGCCGTCGCCGAGCGCCTCCATCGCCAGCAGGGCGGCGGCGATGCCGTCGCCCGAGGGCACGAAGCCCATGTCGATGATGTGGCCGGACTGCTCGCCGCCGAGCCGCCAGCCGTGCTCGCGCAGGGCCGCCAGCACGTAGCGGTCGCCGACGTCGGTCGTGGCGACCTCGATGCCGGCCTCGCGCATCGCGGTGTGGAAGCCGAAGTTCGTCATCACGGTCACGGCGACGCCGCGCGCGCCGACGTGGGTGGCCGCCAGCGCGATCAGCTCGTCGCCGTCGACGACCGCGCCGGTGCGGTCGACCGCGAGCACGCGGTCGCCGTCGCCGTCGAAGGCGAAGCCGACGTGATGGTCGCCGGCGGCCATCGCCTGCTGCAGCGGGCCGAGGTGCGTGGAGCCGCAGCCGGCGTTGATGTTGCGCCCGTCCGGCGCGGCGGCGAGCACGTCGACGTGGGCGCCGAGGCGGCGGAAGATCTCCGGCCCGGCCTCGTAGGTGGCGCCGTGCGCGCAGTCCAGCAGCACGCGGCGGCCGCTCAGGTCGAGATCGCCGAAGCGCTCGTGCAGCGCGCGCAGGTAGTCCTCGAGCGCGCCGTGGAAGCGCCGCACGCGGCCGACGCGCGGCGCGGCCGCCGGCTCGTCCAGCAGGCTCTCGATCTCCAGCTCGGTCGCGTCGGACAGCTTGAAGCCGTCGCCGCCGAAGAACTTGATGCCGTTGTCCTCGTACGGGTTGTGCGACGCGGACAGCACGACGGCGAGGTCGAAGCCGTAGCGCTCGATCAGCAGCGGTGCCCCGGGGGTCGGCAGCACGCCGCCGAGCAGCGCCTCGCCGCCCGCGGCGGCCACGCCGGCCGCGACCGCGGCCTCGAGCATCTCGCCCGACTCGCGCGTGTCGCGGATCACGAGCACGCGCGCGGGCTCGTCCGTGGCCTGCACGCGCGCGGTGGCCGCGCGCGCCAGCGCGAGGGCCAGCTCGGCGGTCAGGAACTCGCCCGCGACTCCGCGGACGCCGTCGGTCCCGAAGAGCTTGCGGGTGGCGGCGTGCGCCGCGCTCACTACCGCTTGCTGAACTGCGGCCGCTTGCGGGCCTTCTTGAGGCCGGCCTTCTTGCGCTCCTTCACGCGCGAGTCGCGCGTGAGGAAGCCGCGGCGCTTGAGCTCGGACCGCAGGTTCGGGTCGGCCTCGATCAGCGCGCGCGAGATGCCGTGGCGCAGCGCGCCGGCCTGGGCCGAGACGCCGCCGCCGTGCATCGTCGCCACGACGTCCATGCGGCTCTCGTAGCCGACGGTCTCGAGCGGCTGGCGGATGTTCCGCTGCAGCGTGAAGCGCGGGAAGTGCTGCTCGAGCGTGCGGCCGTTGATCGTGTAGGCACCGGTGCCGGGCTTGAGGATCACGCGCGAGACGGCGGTCTTGCGCTTGCCGGTCGCGGTGTAGCGGGCGCCGGCGCCGAGGTCGATCGCCGCGTCGGCGATCGTCTGCGGCACGGCGTCCTCGTCGTCCTCGGTCGCGTCCTCGGCGGTGGGCTCCTCGTCGCCCTCCTCGCTCCAGCGCGACTCGCGGCGGGCCTCGTCCTCGCGCACGATGTCGACCTCGAGGTCGGCGCCGGGGATCTCCGGCTTCACGCGCGGGGTCTCGTCGACCTCCTCGAGCTCGTCCGCGCCGGCGGCGGCGGGCGCCGCGGGGGCGGGCGCGGTCGCCTCGGCGATGCGCTCCTCGGACTCGGCGACCGGCTCGTCCACGATCGCCTGCTCGCGCTCCTGCTGGCGCTCGGTCGGCTGCTCTGAAGCTCCGACGTCGCCCTCGGCGGCGATCTCTTCCGGCTCGTTGACTTCGCCCTGCTTGTCCTCGGCCATCAGGTCTGGATCTCCATCGGTTGCGGCTTCTGCGCCTCGTGCGGGTGCTCAGGGCCGGCGTACACCTTCAGCTTCGTGAGCTGCTTCCTGGCGAGGCGGTTCTTCGGGAGCATGCCGCGCACCGCGAGGCGGATGACCTCCTCGGGGCGGCGCTCCAGCATGTCGTTGAGCGTGCGCGACTTCAGCCCGCCCGGGTAGCCCGAGTGCCGGTGGTAGAGCTTCTCCTGGCGCTTGGCGCCGGTGACCGCGATCTTCTCCGCGTTCACCACCACGACGAAGTCGCCCGTGTCCACGTGCGGCGTGTAGGTGGGCTTGCGCTTGCCGCGCAGCGCGTCGGCGATCTGCGTCGCCAGGCGACCGAGGGTCTGGCCCTCGGCGTCGACGAGGAGCCAGTTGCGCTCGCGGTCTAGTGGGGTGGCGACGTAGGTCTTCAAGGTCTCGGCGGGAGTCGTGGGCACAAGAACGTGCGCGGGGTGCCGCGCGGCGGTCGCCCATGATAGCCGCAGGACGCGACCGGACCTTCGTCCAGTGCGGGAAAGCGGGCGCGTTCGCATACTCACGGTGGGTCGGGGGACCCATTCACGGAAGGAGCACGATGGCAAGGAAGCTTGGAGGTCTCGCGGTCGCGGGCATCGTCGGAACGATGCTCGCACTGGCGCCTGCGGCGCTGGCCGATGGAAACGAGACGCTCGGGGCTCCGGGCATCACGATCGCCGGCGGCACGGATGCGTTGACGGCCGGGGTGGGAACCCAGGCCCATCCGAACACGCCGGCGGCCTTCGACGTCAACGTCCCTGCGGGCGCGACCGTCCATCAGGTCGTCGCGTACTGGCAGGGCCAGATGACCTCCGGCTTCGGGCCGGACCGGCCTGACGCCGAGATCTCGTTCAACGGCACCTCGGTCACCGGCTCGCAGGTCAGCTCGCCGGTGAACCCGTATCTGGGCGAGCTGTTCTACACCTACCGCGCCGACGTCACGGCGCTCGGCCTCGTTCGCGCCGGCGCGAACACGGATCACGGTCTCGGACATGAACTTCGTCTCCGAGCTGTACTCGCCGAGCGGCAACAAGGGCGTCGGCCTGCTGGTGGTCTACAGCGACGGGTCGCGCTCACGGCTCGCCGGCTACGTCGACGGCCAGGACTACGCGTACGCGGGCTTCCACGCACCGTTGGACACGACGCGCCCGCAGACGTTCTCGTTCGCCGCCGCGAGCCGCGACCGCGCGGCGACGCTCGGCCTGCTCGTGGGCGACACGCTCGACTACAACGAGACCGGCGTGGCCGGGAACGTGATCGCCGGCCGGTTCAGCAACGGCCAGACGTTCACGATCGTCAACCAGCTGCAGAGCCGCCGCGGCGCGGACTTCGACGCCGAGAACCTGCCGGTCACGGTGCCCGCGGGCGCCACGTCGCTGACCGTGCAGATCCTGTCCGAGGGCGGCGACAACCCGGCCTCGTTCGCGTGGGTCGGCGCGGGTCTGACGCTCGACGACGAGGCTCCGCCGGAGACGCCGTGCAAGCCGCAGTGGGGCTCGCACTACAAGTGGGCGATCTGGGTCAGCTGGTGGAAGCGCTGGCTCGCGCGCGAGTACGGGCAGCGCAACGCCGATCGCTACGCCTCCTTCTGGAACGGCGCCGGCGACTGCAAGCCGCCGGATGACGACTGCCGCGACCGTGCCCGGGGCTTCTTCTTCGGGCAGCACTGGGGCGACTGCAAGCCGCGTGACGTGCGCCGTCACTGGCTGCAGTGGCTGTGGCGCCTGCGCCACTGATCCGCCCGTCGTACCCGCAGCATCGCTCGAGCCCCGGCCGCCCCGCGACCGGGGCTCGAGCACGTTATGGACACCATCCGGCGCGGATGCATATACTGCCGCGCGTTCGATGACACGGCCGAGTCCACCTGGGACGGGTGGAGCGGGGGAACCATCGTTGTGGGGCGAATCCAGGCATTGCCGCCTGGTAGCGCATGGTCATAGCGCGAGCCCGTCAGCTAACCCCGTAGGCCGAGACAACCAGTCGAGGGATCTTGGGCCGCATCGGGGGACGCGCCGCGTTCGTTCGCGCGCGTACAGACGCATACGGGGGGACGACGCTCGCTGCCTGCAGCGCGCTGTTCGCGACCCTCGCGCTGGCCCCCGCGGCCGTCGCCCAGTCGACCGGCGGCGCCACCCCGGTCGAGGCGACGAAGCCGGCCGCCCCGAAGCTCTCGGCGCCGCCGCCGGGCGTGAAGCTGCGCCCGGCGCCGACGGTCGGCTCGTGGCGCTGCCTGAGCGACTGCGTCGACGCGCGCCAGGTCCACACCGGCTCGGTGCTGCGCGTGCGCGGCGGCCGCCTGGGGCGCACCTTCGAGGTCAAGTTCCTCGGCGCGGCGGGCCCGCAGGACGACGTCGCGACCGCGCCGCTCGAGCGCGACCGCAAGCGCGTCGACGTGCGCGTGCCGCTCGGTGCGGTCAGCGGCCCGATCGTGCTCGCCGACCGCGACGACCTCGGCTCCGAGCCGACCGCGGCGCCGCTGGCGATCCACCCGCCGGTCGCGCCGCTGGCGATGGCCGCCGGGCCGCGGATCGAGGTGCAGACGACCGCGCGCCGCGCGTACGTCGACGCGGCCGAGCCCGCCGAGGTGAACTACGTCGTCCGCGGCGCTCCGGCGACGGCCGTGACCGTCGACCTCGTGCGCGCCGGGGCGGTCGTGAAGAGCTGGAGCGTCGGCGCCGTGGCGGCCGACACGCCGCAGACGCTGACCTGGAACGGCACGCTCGAAGGCCGCCTCGCCAAGGCCGGCCGCTACGCGTTCCGGGTGACCGCCGAGGGAGCCTCCGGCATGCGCGCCGTGAGCGCCCGGGCGCAGGCGGAGCCGGACCCGGCCGCGTTCGAGCTGCTCGGCCACGAGTTCCCGGTCCGCGGCCCGCACGGCTACGGCGAGTACGCCGCGTCGTTCGGCGGCGGCCGCGGCCATCAGGGGCACGACGTCTTCGCCGCCTGCGGCACGCCGATCGTGGCGGCGCGCGGCGGCATCGTGAAGTTCGAGCAGTACCACAGCCGCGCCGGCCACTACATCGTGGTCGACGGCGCGCACACGGGCACCGACTACGCGTACATGCACATGCGCGAGGCGGCGATCGTGGACGCCGGCGACCGCGTGCGCACCGGCCAGCTGGTCGGCTTCGTCGGGCAGAGCGGCCGCGCGTTCGGCTGCCACCTGCACTTCGAGATGTGGTCGGCCCCGGGCTGGTACGACGGCGGGCGGCCGTTCGACCCGCTGCCCTCGCTGAGCGCCTGGGACCGCCGGTCCTAGCCGATGCGGGCCGTGGTGACCGGCGGAGCCGGATTCATCGGCTCCAACCTCGTCGACGCCCTCATCGCGGCGCGGTCACGAGGTCCACGCCCTCGACAACCTCACCACCGGCCGGCGCGAGAATCTGCCGCTGCCGTCGCTCACGGCGCGCACCTCCACGTCGCCGACGTCGCGATGAGGCGGAGGTCAGCCGACGTGTCGTCGCCGCGGCGCGCCGGAGGTCGTGTTCCACCTCGCCGCCCAGGTCGACGTGCGGCGGTCGGTCGACGAGCCGGCGTTCGACGCGCGGGTGAACGTGGCCGGCACTGCCGCCGTGCTCGAGGCGGCGCGGCGGGCCGGCGCGACGCGAGTCGTGTTCGCGTCGACTGCCGCCGTGTACGGCGACCCGCGCAGCGTCCCGATCTCTGAGGCGGCCCCGGTTGCGCCGGTCTCGCCGTACGGCGCCGGCAAGGCGGCGGCCGAGACCTACCTGGCGGCGTTCGGCCGGCTGTACGGCCTGTCGACGCTCAGCCTGCGGCTGGCGAACGCGTACGGCCCACGGCAGGATCTCCACGGTGAGGCGGGCGTGGTGGCGATCTTCTGCGGCGCGGCGGCCGAGGGACGGACGGTGACGATCTTCGGGGACGGCCGCCAGACCCGCGACTACGTCTACGTAGGCGACATCGTCTAGGCATTCATGACGCCGGCCAGGCCGACGCCAGCGGCTCGATCAACGTCAGCACCGGCCGTGAGACCGATCTGCTCGCAGCTCGCCGCCGAGCTGGAGCTCGAGACCCGGCTCGCGGAACCGCGCGCCGGCGAGATCCAGCGTTCCTGCCTCGACCCGTCCACCGCGCACACGGAACTCGGCTGGCAAGCCCGAACGTCGCTGCGCGAGGGGCTGCGGGCGACGCTCGCAGCTGCGGCCGGCTAGCGGCCGCGGTTGCGGCGGCGCTCAGCGCGCTGGCGCTCGACCGCGCGCAGCACGAGGAAGCACAGGATCGCGGCGAGCACGCCGCCGACGATGCCGGGGAACCAGTCGCCGCCGATCGTCATGCCGATCGCGTAGAGCACGCCGATGAAGACGGCCGCGATCAGCTTCGAGCGGTCCGTCAGGCCGCCGGGCGGCGGCTCCTTGGCGTGATCCGTCATTCCCATTCGATCGTGCCGGGGGGCTTGCTCGTGATGTCGAGCACGACGCGGTTGACCTCGCGGATCTCGTTGATCATGCGCGAGGCGATCTGCTCCAGCAGGTCGTAGGGCAGGCGCGCCCAGTCGGCGGTCATCGCGTCGTCCGACGTGACCGCGCGGATCGCGACGACGTAGCCGTAGGTCCGCTCGTCGCCCTGCACGCCGACCGTGCGGATGTCCGGCAGCACGCAGAACGACTGCCACAGCTCGCGGTACAGGCCGGCCTTGCGGATCTCGTCCTGGAGGATGAAGTCGGCGTTGCGGAGCGTGTCCAGGCGCTCCTTCGTGGCCTCGCCGCCGACGATCCGGATCGCCAGGCCCGGACCGGGGAACGGCTGGCGCCAGACGAGCCGCTCGGGCAGCCCGAGCTCGGCGCCGACGGCGCGCACCTCGTCCTTGAACAGCGCCCGCAGCGGCTCGACGAGCTCGAACTCGAGGTCCTCGGGCAGGCCGCCGACGTTGTGGTGCGACTTGATCGTCGCCGCGCCGGTGCCGCCGCCGGACTCGATCACGTCCGAGTACAGGGTGCCCTGGACGAGGTAGCGAGCGTCGCCGATCCGCGCGGCCTCCTCCTCGAAGACGCGGATGAACTCGGCGCCGATCGCCTTGCGCTTGGCCTCCGGCTCGGAGACGCCGCGCAGGCGGTCGAGGAAGCGGTCCTCGGCGTCGACGGCCACGAGCGGGACCTTGAAGTGGTCGCGGAAGGCGGCGATCACCTGCTCGCCCTCGTTCTTGCGCATCAGCCCGTGATCGACGAACACGCACGTCAGCTGGTCGCCGACCGCGCGGTGCACGAGCAGCGCGGCGACCGAGGAGTCGACGCCGCCGGAGAGGCCGCAGATGACGCGGCCTTCGCCGACCTGGGCGCGGATCGCCGCCACCTGCTCGTCGATGATCGAGGCGGCGCTCCAGGTGCGGGCGCAGCCGCAGACGTCCTCCAGGAAGGTCGTGAGCACCTGCTGGCCGTACGGCGTGTGGACGACCTCGGGGTGGAACTGGATGCCGTAGAGGCCGCGCTCGACGTGCTCGACGGCGGCGACCGGCGACTCGGTCGAGCTGGCCAGCGCGGTGAAGCCCGGCGGCGCCTCGTAGACCGTGTCGCGGTGCGACATCCAGCACGACTGGTCGGCCGGCGTGCCGGCGAGCAGGCGGCCGGGGTCGGTGACCGTGAGGCGCGAGCGGCCGAACTCCCCGACCTCCGCGGCCTCGACGCGGCCCCCGAGCGTCAGGACGAGCGCCTGCATGCCGTAGCAGATGCCCAGCACCGGGATCCCGAGCTCGAGCAGCGCGGGGTCGAGCTTCGGCGCGCCGGGCGCGTAGACCGAGGCGGGACCGCCGGACAGGATCAGGCCGCGCGGCCGGCGGCGCCGCACCTCCTCCACCCCGACGTGGTGCGGCAGCAGCTCGCTGAACACGCCGCACTCGCGCACGCGGCGCGCGATCAGCTGCGAGTACTGCCCGCCGTAGTCCAGGACGAGGACCTCGTCGTGCGCGATCTCGCGCTCGAGGGCCAGCTCCTCGACCGGCTGCTCGGCCGGGAGCGAGGAGCCGTGCCCCAGGGACTCGATCTCAGTCGGCGACAAGCGCGACCGCTCCGCCCCGCGCGGCCATGCCGATCGACTGCTCGCGCTGCAGCTGCTTGCCCTCGGTCTGCAGCGCCGGCGCCACCATCAGCTCGGCCCGGTTGAACTCCGCGATGTCCTGGTAGCCGCAGGTCGCCATCGACGTCCTCAGCGCGCCCATCAGGTTGAACGTGCCGTCGTTCTCGCGCGCCGGGCCGGCGATGATCTCGGCCAGGCTGCCGTTCTGCGTGGTCTTGACGCGGGCGCCGCGCGGGAGCGACGGGTGGAAGGTCGCCATGCCCCAGTGGAAGCCGTGGCCGGGCGCCTCGTAGGCGCGCGCGAGCGGCGAGCCGATCATCACCGCGTCGGCACCGCAGGCGATCGCCTTCGCGACGTCCCCGCCGTTGCGCATGCCGCCGTCGGCGATCACGCGGCAGTACTCGCCGGTCTCCAGCATGTGCTGGGAGCGGGCGGCCGCCACGTCGGCGATCGCGGTCGCCTGCGGGACGCCGATGCCGAGCACGCCGCGCGTGGTGCACGCCGCGCCGGGGCCGACGCCCACGAGCACGGCGGCGGCGCCGGTGCGCATGAGGTGCAGGGCGGTCGAGTAGCTGGCACAGCCGCCGAGGACGACCGGCACCGGCATCTCGCGCACGAACTCCTTGAGATTGAGCACGTGACCCTGCGAGGAGACGTGCTCGGCGGAGATCACCGTGCCCTGGATCACGAGGATGTCGAGCCCGGCGTCGAGCGCCAGCTCGTGGTAGCGCTCCACGCGCTGCGGGGTCAGGGAGGCGGCGGCGACGACGCCGTGCGCCTTGATCTCCTGGATCCGCTGCGCGATCAGCTCCTCCTTGACCGGCTCGAGGTAGATCTCCTGCATCTCGCGCGTGGCCTCTTCGCGGTCCAGGCCGGAGATGCGCTCGAGGATCGTGTCCGCGTCCTCGTAGCGGGTCCAGATGCCCTCGAGGTTCAGGACGGCGAGGCCGCCCAGCCCGCCGACGATGCCCGCGGTCTCGGGTGATACGACGCCGTCCATGGCCGAGGCCAGGAGCGGCAGCTCGAAGCGGTAGGGCCCGAGCGTCCAGGTGATGTCGACGTCATCCGGGTCTCGCGTGCGACGAGAAGGAACGATGGCGACGTCGTCGAATCCGTAAGCGCGGCGGGCTTTCTTGCCGCGGCCGATCTCAACTTCCATGGGCAAATCCTAAGGGCGAGGGCGGACGATCCGCCCTCCAGGCTAGCCCACCTCTGCGGGCAGCTCGGGCTGCTCGACCTCGATCTCCGCCAGCAGGCGCTCGACGCGCCCGGGATCGACCAGGCCGGCGCCCAGATGATGCGTCGACTCGGCCCCGCAGGCGACCCCGTAGGCCAGGCATTCGGCGGTCTTGCGGCCGGCGTAGCGGGAGGCCACGAAGCCGGCCAGGAAGGCGTCGCCCGAGCCGACCGTCGCGCGCGGCTCGATCGAGCCGCCCGAGAGCCGCACGCGGTACAGGCAGCGGTCGCCGTTGGGCTCCTCCGGCCGCATGTAGGCGAAGCAGCCGTCGGGCATCGTCATGATCGCCTCGCGGGCCCCGAGCTCGGCCATCTCGCGCACGGCGATCACGCGGTCCTCGTCGTCGTTGAACTCGTGGCCGACGAGCTCCTCGGCCTCGAGCACGTTCGGCGAGATGACCTCCGGATCGGCGCGGACGGCGCGGCGCAGCGGGTCGCCGTCGGTGTCGACCACGGTGGTGACGCCGAGGCGGCGCAGCTCGCGGATCAGGTTGGCGTAGACGTCGATGTCGACGTCACGCGGCAGCGAGCCGGCGAACACGCACATGCTCGCGCCCTTGGCCAGGTAGAGCAGCTTGTCCACGAACAGCTCGGTCTCCTGCTCGGAGACCTTCGGGCCGCGCTCGTTGATCTCGGTCTGCTCGCCGGTCGTGGGGTCGATCACGGCGGTGTTCGTGCGCGACTCCTCGCGGATCCGCACGAAGTCGCTGAGCACCGAGAGCTGCGTGAGCTGCTCGACGATCCGGGTGCCCGTGGCGCCGCCGGCCAGGCCGGTGGCGATCACCGGCGCGCCGAGCGTCTTCAGCACCCGTGCCACGTTGACGCCCTTGCCGCCCGGCATCGTCGTCTGCTCGACGGTGCGGTGACGGCGTCCGAGCCGGAAGTTCGGCACAGACAGCGTCTTGTCGATGGCCGTGTTGAGCGTGACCGTGATGATCATGCGGCGGTGGCCTCCTCGCGAGCCTGCCGGCGGCGACGCGGCCCGCCTGACCGCCGGCTCCACCGTGCAAGCAGCACCGTACCGGTCAGCGCGGCGAAGGCGAGGATGATGCCGATCGGCTGCGCGAACCAGGACTTGGTGCGCTCGGCCAGGCCGGCGGCCGGGAGCGCCGTGGAGGCGACGAGCGGCACGACCGCGATCCGCTCGCCGTCCTGCAGCACCTCGGCGCGGCCGAGCTGCTGCCCGTAGGCGATCGGCCCCTCGACCTCGTCGGGCACCTCGAGCGCGCGGACGGTCACGCGGTCGCGCTCGCCGCGCGGCACGACGGTGCGCTGGCCGTTGAAGCCGATCTCGAGCTGCAGCTCCGCGCCGCGGCGGTACTTGATCGGGACGGTGGCGCCTTCGACCGCCGTGCGCACGGGCGCCGCGGTGATGCGCTGGAAGCCGGAGATGCCGAACTCGAGCAGCCGCTCGGTCGCGACGTTGCGGGCGGCCTCGCTGGGCGTGCCGAGCACGGCCGAGACGACCTGGATGCCGTTCTGGCGGCCGGAGCCGACGAGCACGTAGCCCGCCCCGCGGGTGTGGCCGGTCTTGACGCCGTTCACCCACGGCACCGCGTCGACGAGCGTGTTGCGGTTGTTGAACGACCCCGTCGGGATCGTCACCTCCTCCTGGTTGACGAGCCGGCGGAAGAACGGCTTCGTGCGCAGGTAGGTGGCGAGCTTGACGAGGTCGCGGGCGCTCGAGTAGGCGCCGGGCTCGTCGAGCCCGATCGGGTTGGCGTAGCGCGTGTTGCGCAGGTCGAGCTGGCGCGCACGCTGGTTCATCAGCCGCACGAACGCGCCCTCGGAGCCGGCGACGCCCTCCGCGAGCGTCATCGCGGCGTCGTTGCCGGACTCGATCATCAGGCCGCGCAGCAGGTCGCGGACCGACATCCGCTGGCCGGGCTGCAGGTTGATCTGGGACTCGATCGCCGCCGGCCGGTAGCTCGAGGCGCGATAGACGTCGTCGAGCTCGGCCCGCTCGAGCGTGAGCAGCGCGGTCATCAGCTTCACCGCGGAGCCGACCGGCTTGCGCGCGTCGGCCTTGCGCTCGCAGGCGAACTCGCCGGTCGTCGTCTCGAGCACGACCGCGTTCGGCGCCTGCACCCGGTCGGGGCAGTCGCGCGCGTCGGCCGCCGGGGCCGCGAGCAGCGTCGCGGCGACCGCCGCGACGACCGCGAGCATGCGTGCCCTCATTCGCCGCTCTCGCGCAGCTTGAGCCGCTGGCCGGGGCTGAGCGTCTGCGGGTCGAGGTCGGGGTTCAGCTCGAGGATCGTCTCGAGCGGCACGCCGGTGCGCTCGGCGATCGCGGACGGGGTGTCGCCGGCCCGGACCGTGTAGCGCCGCGGGCCCTTGCGCTCGCTGTCGCCGCCGCTCTCCTCGCCCTCCTGCGCGCCGTCCTCGCCATCCGAGTTCTGCCCGCTCTCGCTCGTGCGGTTCGGCGCCGCCTCACGCTCCTCGTCGGGCGATGCGGTGACGATCAGGAACAGGGCGAGAATCGTGGCGACCAGCGCTAGCGGTGCCAGGTACCGCGCTGGGCTGCGACGGGCCATCGGGGGCGATTCTAGCGCCGGTTACGGCGGCTTTTCGTGGTCTGCCGTGACCCGTGCGGGGGCGCTGGGCGGGAACTGCGGCTGGGTGGGGAAGCGAGCGACCCGGCCGGGCGGGGTCAACTCGTCGCGCGACGACTTGACCCCGGTATGCGGGGCAAACTCGTCGCACGACGACGTAACGATCCCGCGACCGCAGCCGCGTCAGGCGAGCGCCCAGGCCACCTCGCGCAGCCGCTCCGCCTCGGCCCGCGCCGCCGCCTCCGGCTCGCCGCCCGAGTCCTCGTGGGCGTTCGCGATCGACCGCGAGGCGGTGACGAGGCCCGCCGCCCGTCCGGGCGCGAAGGCCGGTGCGAGCGCGGCGACGTCGCCGCCCTGCGCGCCGACGCCGGGGAGCAGGAACGGGGTGCGCGGCATCAGCTCGCGCATGCGGGCGAGGTGCTGGGGCGCGGTCGCGCCGGTGACGGCGCCGACGTCGGCCAGCTCGCCTTGCGCCGAGGCCGGCGACGAGGCGCGCGAGCCGCTCCCAGAGCGGGCCGCCGTCCGCGAGCTCGAGGTCCATCAGGTCGGCCGCGCCCGGGTTCGAGGTGCGGACGAGCACGAAGACGCCGCCGCCGTTCGCGCGCGCGGCGGCGACCAGCGGCTCGAGCGCGTCGCGGCCGAGCAGCGGGTTGGCGGTGAAGGCGTCGGCGCCGAGGCCGGTGACGTTGCCGAACGGCGAGGGCGTCGAGCCGGCCAGCGCCTGGCCGTAGGCGGCGGCGGTCACGGGGACGTCGCCGCGCTTGCCGTCGGCGAGCACGAGCAGGCCGGCGGCGCGGGCGTGGGCGCAGGTGGCGTCGAGCGCGACGGCGCCGGCGAAGCCGAGCCGCTCGAAGCAGGCGAGCTGGGGCTTGGCCGCGACGCAGGCCGGGCCGGCCGCATCGATCAGCGCGAGCGAGTGGGCGAGCACGGCGGCGGCCGCCTCGAGCGCGGGCGGCCGGCGGTCGAGCGCCGGTGCGAGCGCGGCGGCGGCTTCGCCGGCGCCGGCGAGCGCCTGGGCGAGCCGGGCGCGGGCCTCGGAGGTCCGCTCGAGCGCGGCGCCCAGAGACGGGCGGGATCGGGGTCGATCCCGAGGACGATCTGCGACTCCCGCGCAGCGACCGCGCGCGCGAGCCGGTCGCCGAACGGCGCCGGACCGGCGGGCGGCGTGGCCCCGTCGTGCGAGTCGGCGCTCACGGCCGGCGGGGCACCCGTGACGGGCGCCGGTGACCTGAGGCCACCGGCGCCCGCCACGGACGATTCCGATCCGCCGGCTACTTGACGGCCTTCTTGAGGCCGGAACCGGCGGTGAAGCGCGGCACCTTGCTCGCGGCGATCGTCATCGTCTCGCCCGTACGCGGGTTGCGGCCCTCGCGGGCCCCGCGCTGGGCCACGTGGAACTTCCCGAAGCCGGTGAAGCTGACTTCCTCACCGGACTTGAGGGCGTCCTCGATCGAGGCGATGACGGCATCAACCGCAGCACCAGCGTCCTTCTTGCTCAGGCCGCTTGATGCCGCGACCTTGTCGACGAAATCCGACTTGGTCATGACTCCTCCTTACGCCCCGGTCAGTCCGGGGGATCTGGATGAACGGGCGCGAAGCTAACAGCGCTATCGGACGGCCTAGAGCCAAATCCTGCGATTTTCCCGCAATTTGCGGAGATTCGGGGTCCGCAATCAGGCGCCGGAACCGCGTCCGGCCGCCGAAATCAGCCTTTCGGCGGCGCCGAGCAGGCGCTCGGCGGCGGGGTCCGAGGAGGGCAGCGTGCGCGGTTGACCGCCGCGATCCGTGAGCACGACGCGCGGCTTTCGCGCCGCCTTCCGGCGCGCGAACGAGGCGGCGACGGCGCCGACCGTCCCGCGCGGGCGAGGCGCCGCCGGCTTGCGCGGCAGCCGGGGCATCAGGCGGCCTCCGGGTGCTCGGCCGGCCCTGCGAGGTCGCCGAGGACCCGCTTGAGGTCGTAGCGGATCAGCGACGGCAGCGGGAAGCGCCCGCAGACGACCGCGATCGCGTGCTCGTCCGAGCGGGCGGCGAAGACGCTGCCGTCGGCGGTCGCGACCTGGATCTCGGCGGCGTCGCCGGCGGCCTCGAGCAGCTCGCGCGCCGGCGCGGCCAGCTCGTCGGGCCCCGCGAGCAGCACGCCGTCCGGGTCCAGGACGACGCCCGCGCGGATGTCGGCCGACAGCTCGCGCAGGAGGTCGAGCGCGAGCGCCGGGGTGAGGGTGGGGGCAGGTCGCATCCGCCATTCGCGAGAATAGCCAGCCGTGCCTCTTTCCCGGATCGCCTGGCTCGTCACCGTCGCCATCTGCCTGGTGGCGGCGCTCATCCTGCTCCTGTCGGGCTACCTCGGCTACGCCGGGGTCGGCCTCGCCGTCGGCCTCGCCGCGCTGATCAACCTCTGGTGAGCCAGCGCGCGAGCTCGCGCGCGGCGCGGCCGCGGTGCGAGATCGCGTCCTTCTCGGCGTCGCTCAGCTCGGCCATCGTGCGCCCGTCCCCCGCGGCGGGGACGAACAGCGGGTCGTAGCCGAACCCGCCCTCGCCGCCCGGCTCGGCGGCGACCGTGCCTTCGCAGGTGCCCTCGAACAGGTGCTCCTCGCCGTCCGCCGCCACGTGCGCGATGACGCAGACGTAGCGCAGGCCGGTGCCGGGCGCCGCCTCGGCCGCGAGCTTGGCGAGGTTGTCGCCGTCGGAGGCGTCGGGGCCGGCGAAGCGCGCGCTGCGCACGCCGGGGCGGCCGCCGAGCGCGGCGGCCTCGATGCCCGAGTCGTCGGCGATCGCGGCGCGGCCGGTCGCGGCCGCCGCCGCGCGCGCCTTGATCAGCGCGTTGTCGGCGTACGTGTCGCCGTCCTCGGGCGGGGTCTCGACGGCGTCCGGCAGCGGGTCGAGCCCGAGGTCCGGCAGCAGCCGCTCGAACTCGCGGAGCTTGTGCGCGTTGCGCGTGGCGAGCAGGAGCCGCACTAGCGCGCGGCGGCGGCCTGGATCTCGCGCAGCGCCTCGATGCCGGTCTGCGCGAGCGCCAGCAGGTCGTCGAGGTGCGCGCGCGAGAGCGGCGTGCGCTCGGCGGTCGCCTGGACCTCGACGAGGCCGCCCTCGCCCGTCATCACGACGTTGGCGTCGACCTCGGCCGAGGAGTCCTCGGGGTAGTCGAGGTCGAGCAGCGGGACGCCGTCGACGACGCCGCACGAGATCGCCGCCACCGAGCCGTTGAGCGGCGGCCGCGCGAGCTTGCCCTCGTCGACCAGCCGCTTGCAGGCCAGCGCGAGCGCCACGTAGCCGCCGGTGATCGAGGCGCAGCGGGTCCCGCCGTCGGCCTGCAGGACGTCGCAGTCGACGTAGATCGTCCGCTCGCCGAGCGCCTCGAAGTCGATCACCCCGCGCAGCGAGCGGCCGATCAGGCGCTGGATCTCGACGGTGCGGCCGTCGGGCCGGCCCTTGGTGACGTCGCGCTGCTTGCGGTCGCCCGTCGAGGCCGGGAGCATCCCGTACTCGGCGGTGACCCAGCCGCGGCCGCGGCCCGAGCATCCAGCGCGGGACGGACTCCTGCACCGAGGCGGTGCAGATCACGCGCGTCTCGCCGCAGGAGATCAGCGCCGAGCCGGTCGCGGTGCGCACGAAGCCGGGCTCGATCGTGATCGGCCGCAGCTCGTCCGCGGCGCGGCCGTCGCTGCGCTCGGGCGTCATCGCCGCGCTCCCGCGACGAGGTCGGGCGAGCCGAGCGCGACGTGCTCGACGGCTCCGAGCGGCAGCTGCAGGAAGCGGGTGCCGAGCGCGCGGAACGCCTCCGTGTCGCCCGTGCACAGGAAGTCGTACGTCGCCCTCGCGATCGCGCCGCGGGTGCTCGAGCCCGCGCGCGCCGAGCACGTGCTCGACCTGGTGCGCGAGCGGGTCGCCGGACGCGATGATGCGGACGCCGCGGCCGAGCATGCGCTGGAGCATCGGCCGCACGAGCGGGTAGTGGGTGCAGCCGAGGATGACGGTGTCGACGGCGGCCTCGCGCAGCGGCGCGCAGTAGCTCGCGGACGGTGTCGACCACGTGGTCGTCGAACGGGAAGCCGGCCTCGATGATCGGCGCCAGGTCGGGACACGCGACCGCGGTCAGCTCGACGAACGGGTCCGCCGCCCGGATCGCGTGCGCGTAGGCGCCGCTGGCGACGGTCGCGGGCGTGGCGAGCAGGCCGACGCGGCCGTTGCGGGTCGCCGCCACCGCCTGCACGGCGCCGGGCTGGACCACGCCGAGCACGTCGACGCCGAGCGTCGTCTGCATCAGCCGCTCGCGCAGCGCGGGCAGCGCCGCCGCGGTGGCCGAGTTGCAGGCGACGACGAGCAGCTTCACGCGGCGCGCGATCAGCTCCTCGGCGACCTCGAGCGCGAACGTCTCGAGCTCGGCCTGCGTGCGGCTGCCGTACGGGAAGCGCGCCGAGTCGGCGAGGTACACGAAGTCCTCGTCCGGGAGCTGCACGAGCAGCTCGTGCAGGACGGTCAGCCCGCCGACCCCGGAGTCGAACACCCCGACCGGGCGCCGCCGGATCTCCTCTGGCGCGATCACGCCGCGCAGTCTCGCACGCGTCCGGGCGGGAACGCGCCCCGCCGCCGGCGGCGGCTGCCGCCGCCGGCGCGAGCCTCGCGTCTCACCTGTCGCCCGTGCCCACACCGGTGATCGCGCCCTTGATCTTCTTCACGACCGCGTCGGCGATCCCGGTGTCCGAGAACCCGCCGCTGGCCTGCACGACGCCGGCGATCAGCACCGCGACCAGCAGGACGAGGCCGACGTACTCGACCGTCCCCTGCCCTTCGGTGCGCGCCAGCCGGTGGGCGAGCCGCGCGTGCGCGCAGCCGATCCGCTCGTACTGCATCGGGCCTGCCTCCTCTCGATCCGCTCCGCGTTCTCGCGGAGCCGGACGAGTGTCGATCGGGAGGCGGCCACGGCTCTACGCGCAGGTGTTGCGGAAGTGTGCCGATCGCGTTTCGTCGTAGGCTCGCGCGGTCGTGCGGGCCCTCGTCGTCACGAACATGTACCCGAAGCCCGACCGGCCGGCGCTCGGCTCGTTCGTGCGCGACCAGGTCGAGGCGCTGCGGCGGCGCGGCGACGTCGAGGTCGAGCTGTTCGCCTTCCCGCCCGGCCTGCGGGCCTACCCCGCGGCGGCGCGGGCGCTGCGGCGTCGCTACGCGGGCACGCGCTTCGACGTGGTGCACGCGCACTTCGGGCTGACCGCGTGGCCGGCGGTCGCGGCGCGGCTCGGGCCGGTGGTCGTGACGCTGCACGGGAACGACCTCTTCCACCCGCGCTCGAACCGTCTCACGCGCGCGATCCTGCCGCTGACCGCGCTCCCGGCCGCCGTGTCGCGCGAGTTCAGCGAGAACATCCCGGGCGCGGGCGTGACGCGGCGGGTCGCGGTGCTGCCGGTGGGCATCGACCTCGAGCGCTTCCGGCCGATCCCGCGGCGCGAGGCGCGCGAGCGGCTCGGGCTCGACCCGGACGGTCGCTACCTGCTGTTCCCGCACGACCCCGCGCGGCCGCTGAAGCGCTTCGACCGCGCGCAGGAGGCGGCCGGGGCGACGACGCTCCTGACCATGGGGCGCGTTCCTCCCTCCGAGGTGCCCTACTGGATCAACGCCGCCAACGCGGTCGTGGTGCCCTCGCAGGCCGAGGGGTTCGGGCTGGCGGTGATCGAGGCGCTCGCCTGCGGCGTGCCCGCCTTCGGGACCCCGGTCGGCATCCACCCGGTCGCCCTGCACGGGATCGCGGGCGCGTACTGCGAGCCGTGGGACCGCGACGCCTGGCGCGCCGCGCTGCGGCCCGCGATCGAGGCCGAGGACCCGCGGGTCGACGGCCGCGCGCGGGCCGAGCTGTTCTCCGCCGACCGGATGGCCGCGCGCGTGGTCGAGGCCTGGCGCGCGATCGCGGCCGAGCGTTCCTGATCCGATCCGGGCGCCGATCGCCGCACCGCCGACCGGTCCGAGGCGTTGATACGGACGTGACCTCGGAAGACGACCCTATACTCGACTGCTCGGGGCGCGCACCGACTGTGCGCCCCGCTCCCGTATGAGCGGCCTGCTGCGACGCCTGACACGCCGACGCCCGGCGACCGCCGACGAGCCCGGGGCCGTAACGCCCGGAGCCAACGAGCCCGCCGCCGCGCCTGCAGAAGCCCCCGTCCACGACGGGGCCGGTTCACCGACGCCGCCGGTCAGCGGCGCCGAGTGGGCGACCGGGACGCTCGGCCGCGTCGAGCCGCCGGCCGAGGCCGCGCCGGGCGAGCCCAGCCCGGTCGCGGGCGCCGGTGCGGCGGGCGCGCTCGGCCGCCCTGTGGCCGCGGGCGCGGACCAGCCGACGCAGGTCATCGGGCCGACCGTCGACGTCGCCGCCGTGCAGCCGCAGCAGCTCGCCGCCGCGCACACGCTCGCGCCCGCACCGCCGCCCGCTCCCGGGCGCGACCTGCCGGCGGGCGTCGACCCGGCCGAGCTGCAGGTCGCCCCCGCGCCGAGCGCGCGCCGCGGCCGTCTGCGCCGCCGCCTCCGGTACCTGCGCCGCGTCCGCGAGCTGCTGCTGCGCGACCTCGGCGGCTTCTTCTACGAGGTCCACCGCACCGCCGGCGGCGACCTCGGCGCCAGGCAGCGCGAGCTCGCCGAGGCGAAGTCCGCGCGGCTGACCGCCCTCGACGCCGAGGTCCGCGCGCTCGAGGCGCGCCTCGGCGAGCCGCACGCCGAGCCCGTGCTGAGCGAGCCCGGCATCGGCGGCGCCTGCGGCGAGTGCGGTGAGCTGTTCTCCAGCGACGCCCACTACTGCTTCCGCTGCGGCAACCCGCTCGACGATCGCGCCCGGGCGGCCCAGCAGGCGACGATCGCCGCGGCCGCCGCGCCCGTCGCGCAGGAGACGGATCCCGGCCAGGCGAGCGTCCTCTGGGCCGGCGGCCCGCGCTCCGAGGCCGCGAGCGCACCGCCGCGCGGCGAAGGGCCCGCGAGCCCGGCCACGAGCGAGTGGCTGCTCGCGAAGGAGCAGGCCCCGGCCGGCGGAGCCCTCTTCGCCCCGGCGCCGGTCGAGCCGGAGGTGGCCGCGCCGAGCGAGCCGGAGCCCGAGCCCGTGGCCGACGCGCCGGAGCCGGAGCCCGAGCCGGCGACCGCCGCGGCGCCGACGCGCCGAGCCGGCGGCCGACGAGCCCGAGCCGGTCGCCGACGAGCCGCGCCGACGCCGACGAGCCCGAGCCGGTCGCCGACGCGCCCGAACCTGAGCCCGAGCCCGAGCCGGTCGCCGGACCGCGCCCGAGCCCGAGGAGCCGCCGAGCGAGGAAGCGGACACACGCGTGCTCGACAGCGTCGACGAGCCGAACGGGCGCGTGCCGTCGCGTGACCCGCTGCACTGGCCCCAGGAGCGCCCGTGAGCGCCGTCGAGACGCCTCCGCCCCCCGCCCCCGGGATCCAGCAGCGCCGCTGCCCGCGCTGCGGCGCGGCGCTGACCGGCGAGCAGGAGTGGTGCCTGGAGTGCGGCGCGGGTGTCGGTGCGACCGTCGGCCGCACGCCCGCCTGGCGCGGGCCCGTGGCGCTCGTGGCCGTGCTGCTCGGCGTCGCGGTGATCGCGCTCGTGCTGGCGCTGGTCGAGCTCGCCGGGGACGCGGAGCAGGTCACGCCGCAGGCCGGCGCCCCGACGCCCGCACCGACCGCCGCCGCCACGGTGACGCCGGACTCGACGACGATCACGCCCGATCCGCAGGCCACGATCCCGCCCGCGAGCGACGACGGCACCGGAACGACCACGCCCGAGATCGCCGACTGGCCCGCGGGCAAGGACGCGTGGACGATCGTGCTCGAGTCGTCCTCGACCGAGGAGGCCGCGACCGCGCGCGGGCAGGAGCTGATCGAGCAGGGCGTGCCGGTCGGGCTGCTGAACTCGGACGACTACCCGTCGCTCGAGCCCGGCCGCTGGGTCGTGTTCTCCGGCCAGTTCGACTCCCAGCGCGCCGCCGACCAGGCCCTGACCGACATCTCGGACCAGGTCGAGGGCGCCTACGTGCGCCGCGTCTCGCCGACCGCCCAGGGCGGCGCGACCGCGCCCGACGAGACGACCACGCCGGACCCGACGCCCTAGTCGACGAGCCCGAGCCGCTCGCGCGCCGCGGCGGCGAGCGGGTCGACGCCGACCTCCGGCGCCGTGACGCCCGCCGGGGCCACGAGCACCGGCACCAGCGCCGCCATCGACCCGGCGAGCGCGCCGAGGTCGTAGCCGCCTTCGAGCACGAGCCCGAACGGCGCACCGACCGCCTCGCAGGCCACCCGCACCGACGCGGTCATGGCGGCGAACCCGGCCTCGGTCATCGTGCACGACGCCAGCGGGTCCGCCGCGTGCGCGTCGAAGCCCGCCGACACGAGCACGAGCTGCGGCTCCCAGCGCCGGATCAGCGGCGCCGCGACGTGCTCGACGAGCGACACCCACGCGGCGTCGCCCGAGCCGCCGGGCACCGGCAGGTTGACCGTGAACCCCTCCCCCGGCCCGACGCCCGTGAAGCCGGCCGCCCCCGTGCCCGGATAGAGCGGCCACTCGTGCAGGGAGACGAACAGCACGTGGGGATCGTCGGCGAAGATCGCCTCGGTCCCGTTGCCGTGGTGCACGTCCCAGTCGAGCACGAGCACCCGGTCCGCGCCGTACGCGGCGCGCGCGTGGCGCGCCGCCACCGCGACGTTGCCGAAGAAGCAGAAGCCCATCGCCTGCGCGATCTCGGCGTGATGCCCCGGCGGCCGCAGCGCGGACACGCCGTTCTGCGCCGTCCCGCCGAGCAGTGCGTCGACCAGCGCGCAGGCCCCGCCGGCGCCCCGCAGCACCGCGTCCCACGTCGAGGGCACGGCCGCGGTGTCCGGGTCCACGCGCCCGCCGCCGCCCTTGCAGAGGCTCTCGATCGCGTCGACGTACTCCGGCGGATGGACCGCCTCGAGCTGCGCCCGCGTCGCCTCGGGGGCGTCCTCGACGCGGCACCCGAACCAGTCGTGCCGCGCCATCTCGGCCTCGATCGCACGGATCCGCTCCGGCCGCTCCGGATGCCCCGCGATGTCGTGGCCGAGCGACGCGTCGTGGCGGAGCCAGAGGGTGGGCACGCCGGTACCGTACGGCGTTCGTGGACGCCGAGCGCTCCGACCTGATCGTCATCGGCGCGGGCGCCGCCGGCCTGTTCGCCTGCCTCACCGCCGCCGAGGCAGGCGCCCGCGTCACGCTCGTCTCCGCCCGCCCGCTCGCCGAGACCGCGTCCTACTGGGCGCAGGGCGGGCTCGCCGCCGCGCTCGCGCTCGACGACTCCCCCGCGCAGCACCTCGAGGACACGCTGGCCGCCGGCCGCGGCCTCGTGCGCCGCAGCGCGGCCGAGGTCCTGACCGCCGAGGCGCCCGCCCGCTTCCGCGACCTGGAGGCGCTCGGCGTGCGCTTCGACGCCGACCGCCACGGCAACCTCTCGCTCGGCCTCGAAGGCGGCCACGGCACGCGCCGCGTCGTGCACGCCGGCGGCAGCGCGACCGGCCGCCGGATCCTGCGCCAGCTGTCCGCGGTGGTCGCCGAGCATCCGGCGATCGACGTGCTGGAGGGCGCCCGCGCGGCCGCGGTGTCCGGCGGCGGCGCGCGGCTCGAGGACGGACGCGGGCTCGCCGCCGGCGGCGTCGTGCTCGCCACCGGCGGCGCGGCCGCGCTGTGGTCGCGGACCACGAACCCGCCCGGCTCGTTCGGCTCGGGGCTCCTGCTCGCCCGCGCGGCCGGCGCCGCGCTCGCCGACCTCGAGTTCGCGCAGTTCCATCCCACGGCGGTCGTCGGCATCGCCGGCCGCGAGGGCTTCCTGATCTCCGAGGCCGTCCGCGGCGAGGGCGCCACGCTGCACGACGCCCACGGCGAGCGCTTCGTCGACGAGCTCGCCCCGCGCGACGCCGTCGCCCGCGCGATCTTCCGCACGCTGCGCGAGCAGGCCGTGCCCGCGGTCAGCCTCGACATGACGCAGGTCGATCCGGCGCGCTTCCCGAACGTCGTCGCCGCCCTGCGCGAGGCGGGGCTGGACCCGGCGACCGAGCGCATCCCCGTCGCGCCCGCGAGCCACTACGTGATGGGCGGGATCGTCACCGACCTCGAGGGGCGCAGCCGCGTCCCGGGGCTGTACGCGGTCGGCGAGTGCGCCTGCACCGGCCTGCACGGCGCGAACCGGCTGGCGTCGAACTCGCTGTCGGAGTGCTTCGTCTTCGGCCGCCGCGCCGCGCTGCACGCGCTCGCCGAGCCGGCCGCGGCGCCCGTGCCGGACGCACCGCAAGCACCGGTTGCCCCCGCGCCCACACGCGAGACCCGCAAGGCCGTCTGGCGCCACGCCGGGCTCGAGCGCGACGCCCAGGGCCTGCAGCCGCTGCTCGAGGACCCGCACCCGCTCGCCCGGCTGGTCGCGCGCAGCGCGCTGTTCCGCGAGGAGAGCCGCGGCGCGCACGCGCGGGCCGACTTCCCGGCGACCGATCCGGCACTCGATCACCACCACACGGTGATCGACCCGAAAGCGGACGTTCCGCGGCTCGGAATCCTGGGCCTAGAACCGAACGCAGGTTCGCGTCTTAACGCGAACTCAACATTCCGTGCGTTCCAAGTTGAACGTGATCGGTTATCAGTCCCTCATCTCGGGTCCGGGGGGACCCAGGCTGCGCCAGAAGTACAAGGGGAGAGAACTGCATGTACAGCTTCAGCCGCTCCATCTATCGAGAGCTCGCGCCAGACATCCTCGACGACCGCCCGTGCCTCTACGGCCCGAGCAATCACGAGCGGGTGCTGCGCGCATGTGAGTCGTCGGTCCACCGGCTGGCCACGGATTGGCACTACTTCGCGAAGCCCTCCAAGACGCTGTTCAACGACATCCGGGTCTTCTTCCCGATGTCCGCGCAGCTGCGCGTGTACCGCGTCGTCGATCGCTACATGGTCTTCGCCAAGGAGTACTTCTCCACGCGGCCGCTGACGGGCTACGACATCGACGGCAACCGGATCGAGTGCCGGGCCACGACGCGCCGCGGCACCCCGTGCCAGCGGACGCCGCTGCCGCACAACGGCTACTGCCCGTCGCACCAGCACCTCGCGGAGCCCGCGGAGATATCGCTGGCGGCGTAGCGGAACGCTCACGTGTAGCCTCCGGCCGCGATGGCGGAGGCGATCGGCTTCATCGGGCTCGGCATCATGGGCTCCCGCCAGGCGGCCTGCCTGGCGCGCGCCGGCTTCGAGCTGACCGTGTTCAACCGCACGCGCGAGCGTGCCGAGGCCTGGGCCGCCGAGCACGGCGGCCACGTGGCCGACAGCCCGCGCGAGGTCGCCGAGCGCAGCGACGTCGTGATCACGATGGTCGTCGACGGCCCGCAGGTCGAGGCGCTGCTGCTGGGCGACGGCGGCGCTGCGGCGGCCGCCAAGCCGGGGACGCTGTTCGTCGACATGTCGACGATCGGGCCCGCCGCCGCGCGCCGCGTCGACGCCGCGCTGGTCGAGCACGGGCACGCCTTCGTCGACGCGCCCGTCACCGGCTCGTCGCCCAAGGCCGAGACCGGCACGCTGACGATCATGGTCGGCGGCGCCGACGCCGACGTCGCCCGCGCGATGCCGCTGTTCGAAGCGATGGGCGAGACGATCGTGCACGTCGGCGAGGTCGGCACGGGCCAGCAGGTGAAGGTGCTGTCGAACGCCGTCAGCGCGGTCAACGCCGCCACGCTCGCGCAGGCGCTCGTGGTCGGCCGGCGCGCGGGCGTGGATCTCGAGGCGCTGCTGGAGGTCATGGGCAGCGGCTCGGCGAACTCGACGATGCTGCAGCTCAAGGGCAAGCCGATGCTGACCCACGACTTCGAGCCGCTCTTCAAGCTGGACCACATGCTCAAGGACGTGCTGCTCTGCCTCGAGGAGGCCCGCGCGTCGGGCGCGGCGTTCCCGTCCGCGGCGCTCGCCGGCGAGCTCTACGTCGCCGGCTCGGGCCAGGGACTCGGCGACCTGGACTTCGCCGCCGTGCTCGAGGTCGTCGAGCGCCTCAGCGACACCCGCGTGTGACGGTCGTCACACATTCCAGCTAGCCCGAATACCTGGGATTTCCAGGTCTATTTTGCCTTCTCCCGACTTTGTGCATAGTATGTGACGCGTCGCCGGGGTGGTTACTCGGCGATTGTTTCAGGGCAGGGTGCGGTGGGGCCGCGAAGTTGCGGGAACCGCATCCTCTACATCCTCTCTCTCACCTTTCCCTATGCCGATCGCATTCAAGGAATGGGCCGTCACTGTGCGCGCGCTTGCCGAAGGCGAGCAGCTCGTGACGCTCCGCAAGGGCGGCATCCGCGAGCCGGAGAAGCACTTCGCGCTCGACCATGACCGGTTCTTCCTTTATCCGACCTTCGATCACCAGCGCGGGGACCTCGTTCGCGAGTCCCACCGGCCGGAGCTGCGGCGCGCGCTCGAGGAGGGTGTATGGGCGGACGGTGAGCCGCCGTCGCACGCCCTGACGCTCGACGGGGGGATCGCGCAGCCCGACCGCGTGCGGATCCGCGCGTGGGCCGAGGTCGCCGCCGCGTGGACGGTCACCGACCGCCGCGCCGTCGACGCCCTCTCGCCGTTCTACGTCTGGACGCCCGACTACGCCGAGAAGCGCCTCGCCTGGAAGCGCCGTCATCCGCTGCACGTGCTGCTGCTGCGCACGTACCGGATCCCGCGCCCGGTGACGGTGCGCGTGCGCGACGACTACGGCGGCTGCCGCTCGTGGCTCGAGATCACCCGGGACCTCCCGTTCGAGGGCACGCCCGTGCTCTCCGACGAGGAGTTCGAGCGCGCCTCGGAGGAGATCGCCTCGATCGTCCAGGCCGACGGCGCCCTCGCCTACGCCTGATCACCCGCTCTTCGCCGGCGCCGGGTCCGTCCTGTGCGTCGGCATCGGCGGCGGCGGCGACGTCGTCGGAGCGCTCGGCGCCGCCCGCGCCGCCGAGGCCGCCGGCCTGCGGACCCGCCTCGGCGGCGTCACGTGGGAGCGGCGCCCGATCGATCCGCTGCCCGGGCCGCGGCGCCTCGACGAGCTGACCGGCGCCGAGCCGCTGCACGCCGCGGCCGCGCTCGCCACGCCCGCCACGCGCGGGCCGGGCGGCTTCCTGTTCGCCGAGTCGAACATGGCGCGCGTGACCGGCGAGCCCGTGCTGCTCGTGGACCCGAACGCCGGCCCGCGGCTCGTGGCGGAGGCGCTCGACGCCGCCGCCCAGGCGCTCGGCTGCGAGCTCGTGGCGCTGGTCGACGTCGGCGGCGACGTGCTCGGCCACGGCGACGAGCCGGGCCTCGCCAGCCCGCTCTGCGACGCCGTCATGCTGGCCGCGAGCGCCCACATGGCCACGCCCGCGGTCGCCGCGGTCTTCGGGACCGGCTGCGACGGCGAGCTGACGCCGGAGGAGGTGCTCGAGCGGATCGGCGAGGTCGCCGCCGCCGGCGGGCTGCTCGGCGCCTGGGGGCTCACGCCCGCCGACGCCGACGCGCTCGAGGCCGCCGTCGCGCGTGGTGCCGACCGAGGCCAGCGCGATGGCCGTCCGCTGCGCCCGCGGCGCGGTCGGGCGCGCCGAGATCCGCGAGGGCCGCCGCACGGTGCCGCTCTCGCCCGTCGGCGCGCTCACGTTCTTCCTCGACCCCGCCGCGACGATCGCGTCGGCCGCCCGGCTCGCGGCCGCCGTCGTCGACTGCGGCGTCGCTCCAGGAGGCGCAGGCGGTCCTGCACGCACGCGGCGTCCGCACGGAGCTCGACTACGAGCGCGAGATGGCCGTGCGACCCTAGAAGCGGTTGTCCTGGCTGGAGACCCCCTCGGAGACGTTCGTCGCCCGCCACGACGAGCGCGACGCGCCCGACGCCGGGCGCGTGCTCGCGCAGCTCGAGTACGCGCGCGGGCGGCTGGAGCGCGTGCTCGACGTCGAGCTCGGCGAGCTGGCGGTCGTGCTGCACGGCGTGCCGGCGCAGCTCGACGCGGCGCAGCCGTGGCTGCCGGTCCAGCGGCGGCTGACCGCGCCCGCCGCGCGCCGCTACGTCGTCGGGTGGGCGGCCGAGAACGAGATCCACGTGCTGTCGCCGCGGCTGCTGGCCCAGCGCGCGTCGAACGTCGAGGGCTCGCTGGAGATGCTGATGCTCTCCCCTTCGGCGCTGCTCGCCCGCCGCGCGCTCGCCGCCCGCCACCCCGGCTTCCCGCCCCCGCTCGGCCCGCGCCGCCTCAACCGCTGGATCCGCGCCGCCTGGTTCGCCGAGGGCGCCGCGCAGTGGCTCTCGGGCCAGACCCGCCACGTCCGCCCGGCCGTCGCGCGGCGGATGCGCGAGGGTGCGCGCGCCGGCGTTCCCGCCCGGCCGCGCCGACGCGCTCCTGCTCGGCGGCACGGTCTTCGACCTCGTCGCGCGCGAGGAGGGTGAGCGGGCTGCGGCCGAGGTCACCCGCGTCGGGCCGGACGGCGCGTTGAAGCAGGCGTTCGGGGCGCGCGGACTGCGGCACACCGAGGCCGCGTGGCGGTCGCACCTGGCGCGACTGGCCGCGCCGACCTGACCGGTCCGAAATCAGGTGCGACGAGAACGGCTCGCTACCCAGCCGCAGTTCCGGACCCTGGATCCGCCTCCGGCTCCGGCTCCGAGGATCGCCCGCGCCTCCTCGGCCCGCGACTCCGGCACGAGGATGTCGCGCGGGCCGGCGGCGAGGAAGTCCGGCACGTCGAAGCCGCCCGAGCGCTTCGCGATCGACTCGACGCCGTTGGCGCGCAGCAGGCCTTGGATCAGCTCCGCCTCCGGCTGGTTCTGGGCGTACGCGACACGGACGAGCGGTTCGGACATTCGGTCACCTCAGGGGGCCGGCGACCGCGAGCGCGGCCGTACCGACGATCAGGATGGTCAGCAGGACGATCGCGAGGATGCGCACCCACGGCAAGGCGGCCGGCCGGCGGCGGGCGCGCGAGGGAGCGTCGGCGAGCGCGTCGCGCGCCACGTCGGCACCCGACGCGGGGACGAAGATCTCGCGCGGCCCGCTGACGATCCAGTCGGGCAGCGCGATCCCCTTCATCGGGCGGACGATCGACGGCACGCCCTGCTCGAGCAGCAGGCTCTGGATCAGCTCGGCCTCCGGCGCTCCGCGCGCGGCGGCGACGCGCACGAGCGGGCCCTCGGCGAGCTGCGGGCGGATCTTGCGCGCGCGCTCGGCCGCCCGCGTGTGCGGGAGCTCACCGGAGGCGAGGACGAGCGGCAGGTCGCACTCCGGGCAGAAGCGCTCCTCGCCACTGAACGCGGCGCGGCAGGCCGGGCACGCGAGGGTGCCCTCAGGCGTCGAGCGGTGCGCCGTCCTGGACCTCGAGCGTGGCCTCGCTGACCACGCCGTCGACGATTCGCCAGGACCGCACGTCGAGCCCGCCGTCCGCCAGCCCGACGATCACGTACTCCGCCTCCGGATAGAAGGCGAGGTTGACGTCGGTCGGCGACGGGTCGGGCGCCGACCGCGTGTGCGAGTGGTAGATCGCGCCGAGCTCGAGCCCGGCGTCCTCGATCGCCGTCTGGATGCGGTACTGCTCCATCCCGTCCATCTCGTAGCGCAGCGGGCTCGCCGCCGTGTTCGTGGCGCGGTGCACGGCCACGGCCTCGCCGTCGCGCGCGGCGATCATGCCGCAGCACTCGTTCGGGGCCTCTGCCCGCGCATGGGCCACGACCTCGTCGAGGAGCTGGCGCGAGATCCGCAACGCTCTGGTCTAGTGCTTGGCGGGCTGGTGCAGGTGCGCGACGTCGTCCTCGTCGTCGTCGCGGCGGTCGTTGCCGCTGATCGACTCCTTGAACTCGCGCATCGCGCGTCCGATCGAGCGCCCAGTCTCGGGCAGTCGCTTCGGGCCGAGCACGATCAGGGCGATGACCAGCACGATGATGAGCTCGGTCGGCCCGACGTTGATTGGCATTGAAGACCCGTTTCCTCTCCGGCGAATGGCGTCCGTGGTCCTTACGGAGAGTACCTCACTGCGGATCAGCTTCGACAGGGCTGCCGACCAGGACGGCATGGCCGGCGTGCGAGGCGAGGATCGTGCCGACCGTGCGCAGGATGCTCGGCTCGTCGATCTCCACGAGCGCGCGCCGGTAGGCGGATGACCAGCGCCTGCTCGCGCTCCTCCAGCGCGCGCGATCCGCCGTTCCAGCGTCCGCACGGGGTCCGGCAGCGGCCGCCCGAGCGCGTCGAGGTGCGTGCGCAGCGCCGCGGCGTGCTGCGATTCCTGCTCCGCGAACGGCCCGCCCGCGAGTGCCGCCCGCTCCTCGCGCGCGATCAGGTCGACGAGGATGTCGCCGTCGTCGCGCCGCTGGGCGCCCGCGACGGCCGGCCGCACCAGCAGGGCGGCGGCGCCGGCCAGCACGGCCTCGCGGCGGCTCAGCCTCACGCCGCGCTCCCCGGGAACGCCTCGGGCTCGCCGGTCAGGCGCGCCAGGTCGGCCCGCGGTGCTCGGCGATCAGCGTGGCGGCCTCGGCGCGCGCCTCGGCGAGCGACGGCAGCGCGGCGATCAGGGCCTCGAGCGCCGCCCGCTGGGCGCTCGGCGGCGTCACCGCCGCCCTCCGGGGCGGGCGCGTCGTGCGGCCGGCCGCCGTCCGCGGACACGAGCGCGGCGATCGCCGTGGCGCGCGCCCGCGAGCGGCGCGCGATCGCGCCTTCGGAGGCCGCCGCCGCGGCGCGCATGGCGGCCAGCGCGGGCAGCAGCGCCTCGGACGCCGGCGGCGGGTCCGGGGGCGCGTCGTCGGCGTCCTCCTTCCCGCATCCCGCGAGCAGCACGACGCCCGCGAGGAGCGCCGACCGCCGGGTCACCACCAGACGGTGGAGTCCAGGTTCGCGATCTCCTCCACGGGCAGGGTGTATACCCCGGAGGAGAGGTACTTCCAGCCGTCGTCGCAGACGATGAAGGCGACGTTGCCCTCGTCGAGCTCGTTCGCGATCCGCACGGCGATCGAGGCGATCGCGCCGGACGAGACGCCGGCGAAGATGCCCTCCTCGTCGAGCAGCCGCCGCGTCCAGACGATCGCGTCGTGGTTCGTGACGAAGATCTTCCGGTCCAGCAGCGAGAGGTCGATGATCGGCGGGATGAAGCCGTCGTCGAGCGAGCGCAGGCCCTGCACGGGCTCGCCCTGCATCGGCTCGGCCGCGACGATCTTGACCGCGTCGCCGAGCTCCTCGCGCAGGCGCCGGCCGACGCCCATCAGCGTGCCGCCGGTGCCGAGGCCGGCCACGAACGCGCTGATCTCGTCGAGCTCGTCGAGCAGCTCCTTCGCCGTGCCCTCGTAGTGCGCGCGCGGGTTGGCCTCGTTGCCGTACTGGTACGGCATGTAGTACGAGGCGTCGTCGGCGGCCATCTGCAGCGCCAGCTCGACCGCGCCGTTGGAGCCCTTCGACCCTTCCGAGTACACGATCTCGGCGCCGTACATCTTCAGCAGCTGGGTGCGCTCGGGCGTGACGTTGTCGGGCATCACGACCTTCAGCGGATAGCCCTTGCGCGAGCAGATCATCGCGAGCGAGATGCCGGTGTTGCCCGACGTCGGCTCGAGGATCGTCTGGCCGGGCCGGATCGCGCCCTGCTCCTCGGCCGTCTCGATCATGGCGCGGGCGACGCGGTCCTTGACCGAACCGGTCGGGTTGTGCGACTCGAGCTTGGCCCAGATGCGCACGCCCGGCTTGGGCGAGAGGCGCTTGAGCTCGACCAGCGGCGTGTTGCCGATGGCCTGCACGATGTCGCCGTAGCGACCGCCGCACGGGCGGTTCTGCAGGCGCTCCACCATTGCTTTACAAAGTATAGTCGGACGGGAGCCGGCAGAAGCCCTGCCAGCGACGCCCGCCGGCCGCGGTCGCGATCGACGCCTCGCGCTGCGCCCGGGCGGCGACCTCCCCGCGGTCCACGCCGCGGTCGTCGAGCGGCATCGGGTCGCCCGGCCCGCGGACGAAGCCGATCACCTCGAGCGGCGTGCCGAGCGCCGTGGTCGGAGCCACGCGGGCGCGCACGCGCCGTGCCGACGAGCCGCGCACGCGCGCGATCCGCCAGCTCAGCGTGCGCGTCAGCGGGTCGTAGGCGACGCCGGCCGGCGGCCGCACGTCGATCAGCGCGGGCGGCAGCGTCGCGGTCGCGTCGACCGGTCCGCCGCGCCCGCCGACGCCGAGGGCGATCCGCAGCTGCTGGCCCGGCCGCACCGCGTCGTAGCCGTCGGCGATCGCCATCGCGAAGCCCGGCTTGGGGTTGCGCAGCGAGCGCCGCGCGCCCTGGCGGCGCACCGGCCGCAGCCGCGACCGGTTCACGGTCAGGACGTCGATCCCGCGCGTGTGGTCGATCGAGTAGACCGTCGAGCCCGTCGGGTCGGTCGGCGCGAACACGGCGCCCCAGCACGAGGCCCGGACGGTCGATGTAGAAGCCGACCTGGCGCAGCCGCCGCGGGTTGCTCGCGTCGACGAAGCGCACGCCCTGCTCGTAGAAGCCCTGGGCGATCAGCCCGTCGCGCGCGTCGAAGTAGTGCGCCGAGCAGGCGACGCGCGAGCGGCCGTCGCGCTCGACGCCGAACGTGTCGAGCACGCGCATCGGTGCCCGGCGGCCGCGGATCCGCCACGTCTGCAGGCTGCCCGCGCTCGCGCAGCGGTCGCGGAAGTCCTCTTCGGTGATCGCGACGACGTTGCGGCGGATGCGCAGCGAGTTGTGGTGGATGAAGTCGTTCAGCGGCGCCCGCCCGCCGGCGCGGTTCGTCTTGAACACGAGCTTCGGCCGCAGCGGGTTCGACGTGTCGTAGGCCGCGGTGCCGCGGCTGCCCGGCGACCCAGGCGAGCCCGGAGCGGTCGACCTGCACGTCGTGCGTGCCGAAGATCCCGGCCGCCGCGGGCGCCCGGAAGCGACGGGCGATCCGCGGGTTCGCCGGGTCGCGCAGGTCGACGATGTCGATCCCGCCCGACGACCCCGCGAGCCAGGCCCAGCGGCACTGCTGGATGCAGCTGACCGTGTGGCCGATGCCGCGCCGCCGCGGCGCGGCGAACGGGTCCGCGAGCCCGCGCGCCCACGTGTCGAGCGTCGAGATCCGGCGCGGGTTGGCCGGGTCGCGGATGTCGATCACGTGCACGATCCCGCGGCCGCCGTACGGGTCGTCGGAGACCAGCAGGATGCCGTTGCCGACGTCGACGTCCTCGTTCTGCGCGTTCGGGAGGTCGAGCCGGCCGACGCGCACCGGCGCTCGCGGCGTCGTGATGTCGAAGATCGTCACGCCGGTCAGCGAAGAGACGTAGAGATGGCGTCCGACCGCGCGCGCGGAGATCACGCCGCGCTCCGGGATGTGCGCCTGCAGGGAGACGCCGCGCGAAGCCTCGGTCGCCGCGCTCGCGGCTCCCGGGAGGATCAGCGCGGTCGCCAGGACCGCCAGCACGAGCAGTGCCCGCCGCATTGGCGCCACCCTACCCGCCCTTCAGCGCCGGGTACAGCGCCCGGTAGCGCTCGCGCAGCTCCGCGTAGGGCTCGATCCACTCGGCCACCGGCTCGACCGCGTCGCGCGGGTGGACGCAGGCCGCGACCGCCTCCTCGACGTCCGCGAACATGCCGCCCGCGACGCCGCCGAGCAGCGCCGCGCCGTACGCGGCGCCCTCCTCGACGGCGAGCCGCTCGAGCGGCAGCTCCAGCACCGAGGCGATGATCCGCAGCCAGAGCTCGCTGCGCGCGCCGCCGCCGGAGACCCGGCCGGACTCCGGCCGCGCGCCCATCGCCACCACGAGGTCGAGCGAGTCGCGCAGGCCGCAGGCGACGCCCTCGAGCACCGCGCGCACGAGCGCGCCGCGGTCGTGGCGCAGCGAGAGCCCGGTCGAAGGCGCCGCGCGCGTCGGGGTCGGCGTGCGGCGTGCGCTCGCCCGCCAGGTAGGGCAGGAACGTGCAGGCCCTCGACGCCGGGCTCCCACGCGCGCCGCCTCCTCGACCAGCGGCCCGAACTCCACGCCCGGGGCGGCCACGTCGCGCAGCCACTGCAGCGAGCCGGCGGCGGAGAGCATCACGCCCATCGCGTGCCAGGCGCCGGGCACCGCGTGGCAGAACGCGTGCACGCGTGCCTGCGGGTCGGCGGCGTAGGCGTCGAGCGCGGTGAAGACGACGCCGGACGTCCCGAGCGCGATCGACAGCGGGCCGGGCCGCGTCGACGCCGACGCCGACGCGCGCCGGCCGCCTGGTCGCCCGCGCCGGCGGCGACCGGGACGCCGTCCGCCGTCGTCCCGGACACGTCGGGCGACTCGAGCGCCGGCGGCAGCCAGGCCGGGTCGAGCTCGAGCGCGTCGACCACCTCGTCGCTCCAGCGCCGCTGCGCGACGTCGAACAGCAGCGTCCCGGAGGCGTCGGCGACGTCGATCGCGCGCTCGCCGCAGAGCCGCAGCCGCACGTAGTCCTTCGGCAGCAGCACGTGGGCGATGCGGGCGTAGCTCTCGGGCTCGTGGCGGCGCAGCCACAGCAGCTTCGGCGCGGTGAAGCCGGTCAGCGCGCGGTTGCCGGTCAGCTCGACGAGCCGGTCGAACCCGACCCGCTCCTCGATCTCCGCGCACTCGGCGGCGGTGCGCTGGTCGTTCCAGAGGATCGCCGGGCGGATCACCCGGTCGGACGCGTCGAGCGCGACCAGCCCGTGCATCTGGCCCGAGAGCCCGATGCCGGCCGGGCGCCCGACGCCGAGGCCGGCGAGCGCCTCCTCGGTCGCGCGCCACCAGTCCTCGGGATCCTGCTCGGCCCAGCCCGGCCGCGGCGTCGACAGCGGGTAGCCGACCTCGCAGCGCGCGAGCACCTCGCCGTCCGCGGCGACGGCGAGCGCCTTGACGCCGGTCGTGCCGACGTCGAGCCCGACGAGCGGCTCGCTCATGTCCCGTCTGCGCCCGCCAGCAGCGGATCGGCGAGCACGCGCCGCAGCGACAGCGCGGCGGCGCCGCGCACGGCGGCCTCGGGGCCGAGCGTCGACGGCAGCAGCCGCGGGACCGACCAGCTCGAGGCGAGCACCCGCGCGTCGAGCTCGCGGGCGATCGGCGATGCGAGCCAGGTCGCGAGCTGCGCGAAGAACCCGCCGAGCACGACGGCCTGGAAGTTGAGCAGGTTGGCCGCCGAGGCGATCGCGATGCCGAGCCAGCGCCCGCACTCGCGCAGCGCCGTCAGCGCCGCCTCGTCGCCCGCGCGCGCCCGCGCGGCGAGCTCGGAGACCGGCGCGCCCGAGCCGGCGGTCGTGGCCGCGCCGCCCGGGTCGAGCCCGGCGATCGAGAGCAGCGCCTCGAGGCCGGCGACCGTCTCGAGGCAGCCGCGGCTGCCGCACGCGCACGGGGCGCCGCCCGGGTCCATCGTCATGTGGCCGAACTCGCCGCCGAACCCCTGCGCGCCGCGGAACAGCTCGCCGCCGACGACGATGCCGGCGCCGACGCCGATCTCGCCCGACACGTAGAGCACGTCGCGCAGGCCGCGAGCGGTGCCCTCCCAGAGCTCGGCCAGCGCCGCCAGGTTCGCCTCGTTGTCGGCGGCGACCGGGAACGACGGGCCCTCGAGCCGGTCGTGCAGCTCCTGGACGACCGGCACGTCGGTCCAGCCCAGGTTCGGCGCCACCAGCAGCGCGCCGTTGGCGGCGTCGACCAGCCCCGGCAGCGCGACCGTCGCCCCGACCGGGCGCAGGCCCTCGGCGTGCACGGTCTCGAGCGCCGCGCCCGCCAGCTCGGCCAGGCGGTCGAGCACCTCGGCCACCGGGACGTTGCGGTTGTCGCGCGCGTCGAGCCGGCGGTCGCGCTCGGCGCCCGTGAGGTCGAGCGCGCGCACGGCGAGGTAGTCGACGTTGATCTCGAGCCCGAGCGCGGCCACGCCGCCGCCGGCGAGCTGCACGACCTGGCCGGGGCGGCCGACGGTCCCGCGCTGCTCGAGCCCGCGCTCGACGAGCAGGTCGAGCTCCATCAGCTCGGTCACGAGGCTGGACACGGTCGTCTTGTTGAGGCCGGTCTCCGTGGCGATCGTCGCGCGCGAGCGCGGGCCGCGCTCGGAGACGTGCCGGAGCACGACACCGAGGTTGTGCCGGCGCACGGCGCGCTGATTCGCCAGACCTGGGGCCCGGTCCATCCGAGGACCCTACTGCCGCGGCAGGCGGCTGCGCGACCAGCGGCGTCGGCCAGCGGCTCCACACCGAGGTAGCGGCGCTGGGCCGCGGGATCGGCGGAGAGCGCCTCGGCGGTCGTCTCCGTCGCGATCGACCCGGCGACCATCACGAGCTGGCGCTCGGCGAGCGACGTCGCCACGCCGAGGTTCTGCTCGACCACCAGCAGGCCCATGCCCTCGGCGGCGAGGTCCTTGATCGTCTGGATCAGGCCCTCGACGATCGTCGGCGCCAGGCCCTCGGACGGCTCGTCCATGATCAGCAGCTTGGGGTTGGTGAGCAGCGCGCGGCCGATCGCGAGCATCTGCTGCTCGCCGCCCGACAGCGAGGTGCCGGAGACCGCCTTGCGCTCGGCCAGCCGCGGGAACAGCTCGTAGACGCGCTTCGGCGTCCACGCCGCCTTGCTCGAGGCGCCGACGATCTGCAGGTGCTCGTCGACGGTCAGCGACTCGAACAGCCGCCGGCCCTGCGGCACGTAGCCGACGCCGGCCTTGGCGATCTTGTACGCGGGGCGCCCGTGGATCTCCTTGCCGCTGAGGCGGACGGAGCCGTCGGACCGGTCGAGCAGGCCGACGATCGCCTTGCAGAGCGTCGACTTGCCCATGCCGTTGCGGCCGATCAGCGCCACCGGCTCCACGCCCATCTCGAACGAGACGCCCTGGAGCACGTGCGACGTGCCGTAGAAGCCGTCGAGGTTCTCGACGGTCAGGAGGACGTCACTCAGAATGGCTCCCGAGGTAGAGGTCGTGGACGAGCTGGTTGGCGCGGATCTCGTCCGGCGTGCCCTCCACGATCACCTTGCCGTCGTGCATCATCGTCACCCACTGGGCGACGCGCAGCGCGACGTCCATGTCGTGCTCGATCAGGATCAGCGTGATCGCCGGGTCGAGCTTGAGCAGCAGGTCGGTCAGCTGCACGCGCTCGGCGCGCGAGAGGCCCGCGGCCGGCTCGTCGAGCATCATCAGCTTCGGCTCGCTCGCGCGCGCCATGCCGACCTCGAGCTGGCGCTGCTCGCCGTGCGAGAGGTCGGACACGAGCACGTCGAGCTGGTCGCTCAGCCCGATCGCCTCGGCCATCACGTGCGCCTTCTCGCGCATCTCGGTGTCGGCCTTGGACGGTACCAGCCGCAGGTGCCCGTCGTGCACGCCGAGCACCGACAAGTAGAGGTTGTCCTCGACGTTCAGGCCGAGGAACAGACGGGAGGTCTGGAACGTGCGCGACAGCCCGCGGCGGGCGCGCTTGCGCGCCGGCATGTGCGTCACGTCGTCACCGAACAGCTCGACGCTGCCGGTCGTCGGCGGGAACTCGCCGGAGATCAGGTTGAACAGCGTGGTCTTGCCGGCACCGTTCGGCCCCAGGATCGCGCGGCGCTCGCCGGCCCGCACGTCGAGGTCGACGCCTGAGACGGCGACGACGCCGCCGAAGCGCCGGCCGACCCCCCGCAAGCGGAGGATCGACTCGGCGCTACTGGCAGTTGCTTCAGGTGCGGTCACGAGGTCCTTACTCGGAGGAGAAGTCGACCTCTTCGGCGTTCCCCACCCACGGCGGGGGCTCGCCCTGCTCGCACTTGGGGTTCTGGCGGTCCGGCGCCGGCGTCTCCGGCGTGAAGAACCCGTTGAAGGTCTGGTCGACCTTCGGGATCCGGCGGAACGTCTGGACGTCCGGCGTACCGTCGCCGTTGCGCGTCCTTGACGATCTTCTTCACGTAGACGTCGCTGATCGCCTGACGGTTGTCGTCGAGCTCGACGTCGCCCCACGGGGCTTCCTCGCCCGACAGCGTGACCTCGGCCAGCGCGTCCTGGAGCGGCTTCTGGTCCGAGACGTCGCCGTTGACCTGCTCGAGGCCCTTCAGCAGGCCGGTCATGGCCGTGTAGTAGCCGTACGTGAACACGGACGGACCGGCACCGGCGATCTCCTCGCCGTACGCCTCCTGCAGACCGTCGATGTACGCCTTGACCTCAGGCGAGTTGTCGTCGGATGCGGTCATCGCGGAGGTGGCGCCGCCCACGAGCGACTTGCCGACCTCGGCGAGCACCAGCGGGTCGTCCCAGAACACGTTGCCGAGCATGCGCTCCGTGTCCAGGCGGCCCTTCTGCTGCTCGTACTGCTTGACGAACGAGATCAGGCCCGAGCCGCCGATGCCGACGTAGATGCCGTCGACGTCGTCCGGGATCTGGGAGATGTAGGACGAGTAGTCCTCCTCGCCCAGCGGAGCCCACACGCGCTTGGTGATCTGGCCACCGATCGCGCAGAACTCGGCCACGAAGCCGGCCAGCGACGTGTACGGGAACGAGTAGTCGTCACCGATGATCGCCGCGGTCTTCCAGCCGAGGTCGTTGTAGGCGTAGTCGCCGAGCCCGGCGCTCCACTGCGCGCCGTCCGGGTGGAAGCGGAAGAAGTTCGGCGCCTGCACCTTCAGCGTCGCGTCCTGCGCGCCGGCGATGCCGTTGACGAACGTCTTGTCGGGGTTCTCCTTCGCGTAGTTCGCGACGGCGATGCCCTCGTCGCCCGAGAGCGGGCCGACGAGGATGTCCGCGCCCTCCTGCTCCACGAGGCGGCGGGTCTCTTCGATCGCCTTGTCGGCGGTGTCGTTCGCACAGCCGTAGCCGACGATCTCGATCTCGCTGTCGCCGACCTTGGCGCCGGTGACGCCGTCCGTCGGCTTCTCGCCGGCGGCGGTGCCGCCGGCCCACTTGATCAGCGCCAGGTTGGCGCCGGAGGCGGTGGGCTCGAAGAACGAGCCGAACGCGCCCTCGCAATCGGACAGGATGCCGATCTTGATGGGCTCGCCGCCGCCTTCTTCCTGGGCGGCCTGGTCGCCGCCACCGCTGGGCTCGTCCTCGTCGTCACCGCAACCGGCACCGACGAGTCCGAGCGCGAGCACTGCGGCGCCGAGCGCCAGCAGCTTGCGTGTCCTCAAAACACCTCTCCTCTCGTGCACTTCACTCATTTGACACTCCTGCGGGAGCGGGGCCACCCTCAGGCCCCGCCGTGGTGCTCTCTCTCTGCGCACCGCCACCACCTCCGCCCCGCCGCAGCTTCTCGCGCGCCTGTTCCCACAGGCCGACGAGACCGCCCGGCGAGGCCAACACGATGACCAGGAAGATGACCCCGATGACCGTGTTGAAGCGAGCAGGGCCGAGCACGTTTCCGACGTCCGGCACCCACTTGCGCGAGTAGTTGTCGATCAGGGCGTAGACGAGCGCGCCGATCCAGGCGCCCTCGAGCCGGTACAGGCCGCCGATCACCGCGATGATCAGCACGTCGATCGTCTGCGCGAGGTCGATCGACCCCGGCGAGATGCGGCGGTTGTACCAGACGGACAGCACGCCGGCGATGCCCGCGACGAACGCCGCCAGGCCGAACGCGAGCGTGCGGTGCAGGGTCACGTCGAAGCCGAGCGCGCGCATCCGCGCCGGCTCGTCGCGGACGCCCTGCAGCGACAGCCCGAACGCCGTCCGTGACGCACCGCGCAGGCCTAGGAAGACCAGCACGGACACGATCAGCGTCACGTAGAACAGCGCGTCCGGGTCCTGCGCCGGATTGCCCACCACCTCCGGCAGATCGAGGTTGTTCACGCCGCCGAACCCCGAGAGCTGCGTCACCTGCGAGAAGAAGTAGTAGACGAGCACGCTGAACGCGAGCGTGATCATCAGGAAGTAGATGCCCTCGCTGCGGGCCGCGATCGCGCCGAAGACGAGGCCGACGAGCGTCGCGGCGACCAGTGCGGCGATCAGCGCGAGCCACGGGTTCCAGGCCGCGGCGCTGCCGCCGTCGGCCAGCACGAGGTTCGCGTAGACCATGCCCGCGACGCCGTAGATGCCGACCTGCGCGAGCGAGACCATGCCGCCGTAGGCCGCGAGGAAGATCAGGCTGGCCGCGGCGATGCCGAGCCACAGCGCCTTGGTCAGGATCACCGAGACGAAGAAGTCGTCGAACACGCAGCGGCAGCAGCGCGGCCAGCACCACGACGCCGGCCAGGAACGGCCACGTCAGCCGTCCGGTGCTCACGGTCGGGTTCATGCCGGTCTCCCGAACAGGCCGAGCGGCCGCACCGCGAGCACGCCGACGAGCAGCGCGAACGTGACGAGGATCGAGTAGTTCGTGAGGTCGGTGTCGCCGATCGTGAGGTACACGTCCGCGTACGAGTCGACGAGGCCGAGCGCGAGCGCACCGATGGCGGCGCCGCCGAGCGAGCCCATGCCGCCGATGATCACGACGATCAGCGAGTTCAGCAGGAACGCGGTGTCCTGGCCCGGCGCCAGCGAGATCATCGACCCGCCGAGGACGCCGCCGAAGCCGGCGAGCAGCGCGCCGATGAAGAACGCGCCGACGAACACGAGCTGCACGTTGATGCCGAGCGCGGAGACCATGTCGCGGTCGTCCACGCCGGCGCGCACGATCTTGCCGTAGCGCGTCTTCTTGATCAGCCACCACAGCCCGATGCCGATCGCCAGGGCCGAGCCGAGCACGATCACGCCGCGGAAGAAGCCGAAGCGCACGTCGCCGGGCAGGTTGATGCTGTTCGGCCACGCGCTCGGGACCGCGATGTCCTTCGAGATGCCGCCGAACGCGGCCAGCATCTGGTCGGCGATGATCACCGACAGCGCGATCGTGATCAGCGCCTGGCGCAGGTCCTGACCCTGGTTCCAGCGCAGGAACACCTGTTGCAGGAGGACGCCGATGAGGCCGATCAGCGCGGTCGCCAGCAGCAGCGGCGCGAGCCAGCCCACCAGCCCGAAGGACGCCTCGTCGGCGCCGCTGAGCGAGAGGTTGATGCCCGTGTCCTCGCGGAACCAGGCGTCCTGCATCTCGAGCGCGATGTAGCCGCCGAGCAGGTACAGCGAGCCGTGCGCCATGTTCACCACGCGCATCAGGCCGAAGATCAGCGTGAAGCCGGAGGCGACCACGAAGTAGAGCGCGGCGAGCGTGACGCCGTTCAGCGTCACGACCGCGAACCGGCGCCAGTCGCCGCTGGCCTTGACCACGAGGAAGCCCACGACGAGGGCGGCCAGAGCCACCAGCGCGATGCGCTGCGGCGTCCAGCGGGTGTGCTCGGAATCCGCCCTCTCGGACCCCTCGACGACGTCACCCGTGGTCACGGTGCCGGTCTGCTCCTCCATGCTTGACAGCAATTGAAAGCTGATGCAGAGTTGTTTGTCAAGTTATGAAGTGTCTTGAGAAGCGAAGGCATCCATGACATCAGCCCCGCAGGCGGCGCTGTCCGAGGCGGAGACGGCGCTCGCCGCCGCGCTTGGCGCGGACGCGGTTATAACGGCGGCTGCTGATCTGGACGAGTACACGGCCGACACGTACTGGCCCGCGCTGGCCGCGAAAGCCGCCGGAGAGCCGATCGCGCGCCCGGACGTGGTCGTGCGGCCACGCACCGAGGAGGACGTCGCCACGGTGCTGGCGGTGGCCGACGCGCAGCGCGTTCCCGTCGTCCCCTGGGGCGGCGGCTCGGGCACGCAGGGCGGGGCGCTCGCCACGCAGGGCGGCATCGTCATCGACCTGCGCTCGCTCGACCGCGTGCTCGAGGTCGACGAGACCTCGCTGACCGTCACCGTGCAGGCCGGCAAGAACGGCCGTGAGCTCGAGGCCGAGCTCAACGCCCGCGGGCTGATGCTCCCGCACTACCCCGCCTCGGTCGAGTGGGCGACGGTCGGCGGCTACATCGCGGCGCGCGGCTCCGGCGTGCTCTCCACGCGCTACGGCAAGATCGAGGACCTGCTGCTGTCGCTGCGCGTGGCCACGCCCGCCGGCGGCCTGATCGACACGCTGCCGGTGCCGCGGCACGCGATGGGCCCGGAGCTGACGCAGCTGTTCGTCGGCTCGGAGGGCACGCTCGGCGTCATCACGCGCGCCACGCTGCAGCTCGTGCCGCTGCCGGCGGCGCGCCGCTTCGCCGCGGTCGCGTTCGCGGACGTGCCGTCGGGCGTGACCGCGATCCGGCGCGCGCTGCAGGCCGGCCACCGGCCGTCGGTGGTCCGCATGTACGACGAGGACGCCACGCGGCTGACGTTCGCCCCGGTCGTCGGCGAGGACCTCAGCGGCGTCTACACCGTGCTCGCCTTCGAGGGCGACGCGGAGGCCGCCGCGGTCGAGGAGCGCTGCACGCTGGCGATCGCCGCCGAGCACGGCGCCGAGCTGCTCGACCCGGCGCTCGGCCGGCGCTGGTGGGACCGCCGCTACGACTTCTACCACCCGCCGCACCAGCCCGAGCTGCCCGCGATCTGGGGCACGCTCGACGTGGTCGCGACCTACGAGCGCATCCACGACGTCTACGACGCGCTGCACCGCGCGGTGCGGGTGCCGTACGCCGGCGACGGGCTGCAGCTGCGGATGCACTTCTCCCACTGGTACCTGTGGGGCACGATGATCTACGGGCGCTTCGTGGTGCCCGACGGCGGACCGGACGCGCTCGCGCTCCACGACCGGATCTGGGAGGACGGGATGACGGCCGCGCTCGCCGCGGGGGCGGTCATCAACGACCACCACGGGGTCGGCCTCAAGCTCGGCCCGTACATGCGCGCGCAGCACGGCGCGGCGCTCGACACGATCCGGCTGCTCAAGGGGGCGCTCGACCCCCACGACGTCATGAACCCCGGCAAGCTCGGCTTGTAGGGGAGCGGAGTGCCACGGATCGAGCCCGGCATCGCGCTGATCGGCACCCTCGACACCAAGGGCGCCGAGATCGCGTACGTGCGCGACCGGCTGCGGGCGCTCGGCACGCGCCCGGTGGTGATCGACTCGGGGATCCTCGGCGAGGCGGACGGCTGCGAGCCCGACGTCTCGCGCGCCGAGGTCGCACGCGCGGGCGGCCATGAGCTCGAGGCGGTGCGCGCGGCCGGCTCGCGCGGCGCCGCGGTCTCGCAGATGCTCGACGGGGTGCGCGCGGTCGTGCTCGAGCTCTACACCGAGGGCCGCGTCCACGCCGTGCTGTGCCTCGGCGGCGCCGAGGGCGCGCTGCTCGGCGCGGCGGCGATGCACGCGCTGCCGGTCGGCGTCCCGAAGCTGATCGTCTCCCCCAGCGCCTCCGGGCGGCGGCCGTTCGGGCCGTTCGTCGGCGAGGGCGACGTGACGGTCATGCACTCGGTGATCGACATCCTCGGGCTCAACGAGATCTCGCGCGCGATCTTCGACAACGCCGCCGCCGCGATCGCCGGCATGGCGCGCGACGGCGGGAACGCGGTCGGCCGCCTCGGCGAGCGCTGCGTCGGCATCACGATGCTCGGCCAGACGACGCCCGGCGTCATGTGCGTGCGCGACGCGCTCGTGCGCGCCGGCCACGAGCCGGTGATCTTCCACGCCAACGGCGTCGGCGGCCCGGCGATGGAGCACCTGATCGAGGCCGGGGCGCTCGGCGGCGTGATCGACTACACGCTGTCCGAGCTCGCCAACTCGCTGCTCGACGGCATCCACGCGACCGGCCCGGACCGGCTGCGCGTGGCCGGCCGCCACGGGCTGCCGCAGGTCGTGGTCCCCGGCTGCGTCGACTTCTTCAACCAGGGGCCGCGCGACTCGGTGCCCGAGCGCTACCGCGCCCGCAAGAGCTACTTCCACAACCCGGTGGCGACGCTCGTGCGCCTGTCGGTGGACGAGGAGGCGGCGCTCGGCGCGATGGTCGCGGAGCGCCTCAACGAGGCGACCGGGCCCGTGCACGTGGTCGCCCCGACGCGCGGCTTCTCGCTCGCCGACGCCGAGGGCGGCGACCTCTGGGACCCGGAGGCCGACCGCGCCTTCCTCGACGCCCTGCGCGAGGCGCTGCGGCCGGACATCCCGTACGAGGCCGTCGACGCGCACGTCGACGACCCGGAGTTCGCCGACGTCGTCGCCGCCCGATACCTGCAACTGACCCTGGAGCCCGCCGATGCCTGAGGGCCGTCCCGTCTCGCACAACCTGCTCGACCTCGCTCCGTCGGACATCCGCTGGTTCCAGGAGCGCTCGGACCTGATCCTGGTGCCGATCGGGTCGCTCGAGCAGCACGGAGACCACCTGCCGCTGGGCACGGACACGATCACCGCGCTGGAGGTGTCGCGCCGCGCGGCCGCCAAGGCCGACGTGCCGTACGCGCCGCCGTTCTGGGCCGGCTACTCGCCGCAGCACATGCGCGCGACCGAGTCCGGCGTCGGCACCGTGACGCTGCGCGCCGAGACGCTCAACGCGGTGCTCTACGACATCGCGCGGTCGCTGATCCACCACGGCTGGAACAAGCTCGTGTTCGTCAACGGCCACGGCTCGAACACGAAGGTGCTCGACCCGCTGCTGCGCCGCATCAAGTACGAGACCGGCGCGTTCGTGGCGCTCTACAAGCCGTACGCCGAGCGCTACATCGGCCTGCTCGAGGACGTGCTGGAGAACCCGCCGGACGAGACGCCGGGCTGGCACGCGTCCGAGCTCGAGACCTCGCAGGTGATGGCGCACAACCCGGACCTCGTGCACATGGAGCGCGCCGCGCAGGACCGCGCGACCGTGCCCGCCTGGCTGCCGGACAGCTTCATCAAGAAGGACGGCGCGCCGGACGTCGAGTTCGACGGCTACCAGTACTTCGTCTTCCCGATGGACCACGACGAGTTCTCGCGCACGGGCGTGATCGGCAACCCGCTGACGGCCACCGCGGAGAAGGGCGAGGTGGCGCTCGACCGGTTCGCCGACCACCTCGTCAAGGCGATCGACGAGTTCCGCCCGCTCGAGGTCAAGGTGACGCGACGGGCGTTCGAGGACCGAGTCTGACCGCCGTGCCGCCAGCCCTTCGCCGAGCGCAGATCCTCGAGCGCATCCAGCGCGACGGCGGTGTGTCCGTGGCCGAGCTGGCGCGCGACCACGCGGTCTCGGCGATCACGGTCCACCGCGACCTCGAGCAGCTCTCGCGCGAAGGGCTCGTCGAGCGGGTGCACGGCGGCGCGCGGGCGATCCGGACCCCGCCCACCCCCGGCATGCTGCCGTCGATCGCCACGGCCTGGACGCAGCGCGTCGAGCAGGCGAGCGCGGCGAAGGCGGCGATCGCCGATCGCGCGGCCGAGCTGGTGACGAGCGGCTCGACGGTGTTCCTCGACGCGTCCTCGAGCGCGCTGACGCTGGCGCGGCGGCTGATGGAGGACCCGCCGAACGAGCTCACGCTCGTGACCAACTCGCCGGCGATCGCCTTCGAGGTGATCGCCGAGCCGATGCACGTGGTGGTCTGCCCGGGGGAGCTGGACCAGCACATGCGGATGATCGCCGGGCGCTGGACGGTCGAGTTCGTGGCCGAGCTGAACTTCGACGTGGCGTTCGTGTCCGCGGCCGGGCTGACGCTCGAAGCCGGGCTCACGACCTCGCGGCGCCCGCTCGCCGACGTGGTCAACGCGGCGCGTCAGGCAGCCGGCCGCACGGTCGGCCTGATCGACGCGTCCAAGTTCGGACGGTCCTCGCTGGTTACCATCGCGCCGGCGGAGGATCTGGATCTGATCGTGACCGACGACGGCCTGCACGCGGCCGTCGCCGAGGAGTACCGCACGGCGGGCGTGCGGCTGGACATCGTCAACACCTGAGGGAGGAGAACAACCGTGGCACGACCCGTAACGCTGTTCACCGGGCAGTGGGCCGACCTGCCGCTCGAGGACCTCGCCGCCAAGTGCGGCGGCTGGGGCTTCGACGGACTCGAGCTCGCCTGCTGGGGGGACCACTTCGACGTCGCCGAGGCGCTGCGCGATCCCGGGTACTGCGCCGGCCGGCGCGAGATCCTCGAGCGCAACGGGCTGAGCGTCTGGGCGATCGGCAACCACCTCGTGGGCCAGGCGGTCTGCGACCCGATCGACCCCCGCCACCAGGCGGTCGTTCCTCCCGCGGTCTGGGGCGACGGCGACCCCGAGGGCGTGCGCCGCCGGGCGGCGGACGCGATCAAGGACACGGCGCGCGCGGCCGCGCAGCTCGGCGTCGAGATCGTCACCGGCTTCACCGGCTCCGCGACCTGGCACCTCCTGTACTCGTTCCCGCCGAACGACTGGGACGTCGTCGAGGCCGGCTACCAGGACTTCGCCGACCGCTGGGGCCCGATCATCGACGTGTTCGAGGCCGAGGGCGTCAAGTTCGCGCTCGAGGTGCATCCGACCGAGATCGCGTACGACTTCGTGACCACGCGCAAGGCGCTGGAGGCGATCGGCGACCGCCCGGGCTTCGGCATCAACTTCGACCCGAGCCACTTCGAGCACCAGTTCCTGGACTCGGCGGCCTTCATCACCGAGTTCGGCGACAAGATCTTCCACGCGCACGTGAAGGACTCCAAGCGACTGCTCGACGGCCGCTCGTCGATCCTCGGCGGCCACCTCGACTTCGGCCAGCCCGGCCGCGGCTGGAACTTCGTCTCGCCGGGCCACGGCGACGTCGACTTCGAGGCGATGTTCCGTGCGCTCAACAGAATCGGGTACCAGGGTCCCCTGTCGATCGAATGGGAGGATTCCGGTATGGACCGTGACTGGGGAGCCCCCGACGCACTCGCCTTCGTGCGCCGGACGGACTTCGCACCGTCCAACGTCGCGTTCGACGCGGCGTTCGCGAGGGAGTCCTAGATGTCGGAGGTCGGGTTCGTCACGATGGGCAACGTCGCCGGCGGCGGCGACGTCAAGCCGATCGGCGTCGGCATGCTCGGCTACGCGTTCATGGGCAAGGCCCACTCGAACGCGTACAAGACGCTGGCCTACATGACCTGGCCGCCGCCCCTGATGCCGCAGCTCGTCGCGATCGCGGGCCGCAACGCGGAGGCGGTCTCCGAGGCCGCCCGCCGCTACGGGTTCGCGGAGCACGTCACCGACTGGAAGGCGCTCGTCGCCGACGACCGCATCGGCCTGTTCGACAACGCGGGCCCGAACAACCTGCACGCCGAGCCGACGATCGCCGCGGCCGAGGCGGGCAAGCACGTGATCTGCGAGAAGCCGCTGGGCCGTGACGCCGCCGAGTCCTACGAGACCTGGCAGCGCGTGCAGGCGACCGGCGTCAAGCACATGTGCGCGTTCAACTACCGCTTCGTGCCGGCGGTGCGGCTCGCGCGCCAGATGATCGAGGCCGGCGAGCTCGGCGAGATCCAGCACTTCCGCGGCGCCTACCTGCAGGAGTGGGGCTCGACCGAGGGCGACATCTGGCGCTTCCAGAAGGAGTTCGCGGGCTCAGGCGCGCTCGGCGACCTGGGCGCGCACGTGGTCGACCTCGCGCGCTACCTCGTCGGCGAGATCGAGGCGACGTCGGCGATGACGCAGACGTTCGTCGAGGGTCGCGACGTCGACGACGCGGTCGAGTCGGCCGTGCGGTTCGAGAACGGCGCCGTCGGCACGATCGAGGCGTCGCGCTTCTGCCCCGGTCGCAAGAACAGCTTCACGTGGGAGATCAACGGCTCCAAGGGCTCGCTGACGTTCGACCTCGAGCGCCTGAACGAGCTCAACCACTCCGAGGGGAACGAAGGCTTCCGCAACATCCTCGTGTCCGAGGCCGACCACCCGTTCTGGGAGCACTGGTGGCCGCAGGGGCACATCATCGGGTGGGAGCACTCGTTCGTCCACGAGATCCACCACCTCCTGACGGCGATCCGCGACGACGCCGACGTGGCGCCGCACGGCGCCACGCTGGAGGACGGCTACCGCGCCGCCGAGGTCTGCGACGCGATGCTGCGGTCCGCCGAGCAGGGCGGGCGCGAGACGGTCTCCTACCGCAACTGACCGTTTGCCGGGAAGCTGACCCGGGAACGCATCTGGAAGCGGCGCCGCGGGCGCCGCTTCCTCTGTGTCGCTGCTCCGCCGGACATCCGGGCTGCTGCTGGCCGCCACCGTCCTCGCGCTGGGCTGGCAGCTCCTGCCGGTGAGCGCCGAGTCCTCTCCAGGCGTCTGGGAGGGCGGCGTCGTGCGCTACTACGACGCGACGGACATGGAGCGCACGGTCGCCACCGCGGCGGCGCGCTGGAACGCCTCGGGCGCGCGCGTGCGGCTGCGGAGGGTCGAAGCGCGGCGCGCCGCCGACGTGATCGTCAAGGTCGACGACGGCGAGCTCATCGACGCCTGCGGCCGCGATTGCCTCGGGTTCGCGACGCACATCGGGCGGACCACCGACGAGCCGACGACCGTGCTGCTCTCGGGCGACCTCGGCGCCGACCCGCGGCCGCTCTCGGTCTGGGTCGCGGCACACGAGTTCGGCCACGTGCTCGGCCTGCACCACTCGCGACGGCAACGCCTGCTCGCTGATGAGCGAGCACGCCTTCGACACGAGCTGCGCGCCGTCGCTGGCCGCCGAGAACGTGACGTTCGACCAGCTCGCGTGCGTGCCCGCGCCGGCCGACGTGCGCACCGTCGCCCGCCTCTACGGCGGCCGGCCGGCGCGCATCGACCCGAGCTGCCACTGAGCCCGTGCGACGGCGCCGGGGTTAGGCTCCCGCCGTGATCGCCGCCCGGCTGCGCCGCTTCGGCACGACGATCTTCACCGAGATGTCCGCGCTCGCGGCGCGCACCGGCGCGATCAACCTCGGCCAGGGCTTCCCCGACACCGACGGGCCGGCCGAGATCATCGAGGCGGCCGCGGCGGCGATGCGGGCCGGGCACAACCAGTACGCGCCGCTCGCCGGGCGTGCCCGAGCTGCGCGCGGCGATCGCCGAGCACCAGCGCCGCCGCTACGGCCTCGAGGTCGACCCCGACGACGGCGTGCAGGTGACGTTCGGCGCCACCGAGGCGATCGCGGCGACGATGCTCGGGCTGCTCGAGCCGGGCGACGAGGTCGTCGTCTTCGAGCCGTTCTACGACTCCTACGCGGCGACGATCGCGATGGCCGGCGGCGAGCGCCGCCTCGTGTCACGCTGCGCCCGCCGGACTTCGCGCTCGACCTCGACGCGCTGCGCGGCGGCGGTCGGGCCGCGCGCGCGGATGCTGCTGCTCAACTCGCCGCACAACCCGACCGGCCGCGTGTTGTCGCGCGCGGAGCTCGAGGCGGTCGCGCGCGTCTGCGTCGAGCACGACCTCATCGCGGTCGACCGACGAGGTCTACGAGCACCTCGTCTTCGACGGCGAGCACGTCCCGCTGGCGACGCTGCCGGGGATGGCCGAGCGCACGCTGACGATCTCCAGCGCGGGCAAGTCGTTCTCGTTCACGGGCTGGAAGATCGGCTGGTGCAGCGGGCCGCCGGAGCTCGTCGGCGGCCGTGCGCGCGGCGAAGCAGTTCCTCTCGTTCGCCGGCGGCACGCCGTTGCAGCACGCGGTCGCGGCGCGCGCTGGCGGACGCCGAGCGCTACGCGCGCCGCTGCGCGACGACGCTGCAGCGCCGGGCGCGACCGCGCTGTGCGCGGGCCTGCGAGGCGGCCGGCCTCGACGTCCGACCGCGCCCGGCCGGCACGCTACTTCGTCAACGCCGACGTCGCGCCGCTCGGCGTGCCGACGCGCGCGTGGTGCCGCGAGCTGCCCGAGCGCGCGGGCGTCGTCGCGATCCCGACGAGCGCGCTTCTACGACGACCCCGAGGCCGGCCGCACGCTCGTGCGCTTCGCGTTCTGCAAGCGCGACAGGTGATCGACGAGGCCGTCGCGCGGCTCGCGCAAATCTGAGCTGACGCGCGTTACGATTGCCCGCCCGTGGCAAACGCTTTCCAGACCCAGCTCGAGGTGACCGGCGAGGCGCCCGCCGGCGCCCGCCCGATCGGGATCGTCATGAACGGCGTGACGGGGCGCATGGGCACCAACCAGCACCTCGTGCGCTCGATCGTGGCGATCCGCGACCAGGGCGGCGTCCCGCGCCGGGCCGGGCGAGGTGCTGTGGCCGGAGCCGGTGCTCGTCGGCCGCGACGAGCGCAAGCTGCGCGCGCTCGCCGAGGCGCACGGGCTCGAGCGCTGGAGCACCGACCTCGACGACGCGCTCGCCGACCCCGGCTACGAGGTCTACTTCGACGCGCCAGGTCACGAGCCGCCGCGCGGACGCCGTGCGGGCGGCGATCGAGGCCGGCAAGCACGTCTACTGCGAGAAGCCGATCAGCGAGGACCTCGACGCGGCGCTCGAGCTCGCGCGGCTCGCCCAGCGACGGCCGGCATCAAGCACGGCGTCGTGCAGGACAAGCTGTTCCTGCCCGGCCTGCGCACGCTCAAGCGGCGTGCTCGACAGCGGCGCGCTCGGCCGCATGCTCTCGGTCCGCGGCGAGTTCGGCTACTGGGTCTTCCCCGGCCCGGAGCCGGCAGCCGCAGCGGCCGTCGTGGAACTACCGCGCGGAGGACGGCGGCGGGATCGTCGCCGACATGTTCTCGCCACTGGCGCTACGTGCTCGACGAGCTGTTCGGCGAACGTCGAGGGCGTGTTCGCGCTCGGCGCCACGCACCTGCCCGATCCGCTACGACGAGGCGGCGAGCCGTACGACGCGACCGCCGAGGACGCGGCCTACGCGATCTTCGAGCTCGCCGGCGGCGTGGTCGCCCAGCTCAACTCGTCGTGGTGCGTGCGCGTCGACCGCGACGAGCTGTTCGAGCTGCAGGTCGACGGCACCGAGGGCACGCGCGGTCGCCGGCCTGCGCGACTGCCGCATCCAGCCCGGGCGCGGCGACGCCGCGCGTCGATCTGGAACCCGGACCTGCCGGACCCGATCGACCACCGCGCCGCGTGGCTGCCGGTGCCGGGCGAGGAGCCCGACAACGCGTTCAAGGTCCAGTGGGAGCGGTTCCTGCGCCACGTCGCGCTCGACGAGCCGTTCCCGTGGGACTTCGGCGCGGCGGCGCGCGGCGTGCAGCTCGCCGAGCTCGGCCTGCGGTCGTGGCGCGAGCGGCGCTGGATCGAGGTGCCGGACCTGTGAGCGTCCGCGGCCGGGACCGTCAGCTGCGGCTGCCCGCGCGCGGACGGCGCGCTCGAGCCGTACGCGCCCGGCGAGCCGGGCGCCGTTCGACGCCGACGGCCAGCCGCCCGCGTCGCGCGTCGCGCTCGCGGCCGCGCACGTCGTCGCCGACCCGCTGGCCTGCGAGCCCGGCGGCCCGGCCGTGCTCGACTGGGAGGCGACGCTCGCCTTCCGGCGCCACCTGTGGGCGCACGGCCTCGGCGTCGCCGAGGCGATGGACACGGCGCAGCGCGGCATGGGGCTCGACTGGCCGGCCGCGCGCGAGCTGATCCGCCGCTCCGCCGCCGAGGCGCGCGCCTGCGGCGGCCGGATCGCCGCCGGCGCGGGCACCGACCACCTGAGCCGCCGACGGCACGCTCGCCGAGGTCCGCGCCGCCTACGAGGAGCAGTGCGCGTTCGTCGAGGGCGAGGGCGCGCAGGCGATCGTGATGGCCAGCCGCGCGCTCGCCGCCGTCGCGCGCAGCGCGCCGACGACTACCGCGAGGTCTACGGCGCCGTGCTCGTCCGGCTCGAGCGCCCCGCGATCCTGCACTGGCTCGGCGACATGTTCGACCCCGCGCTGCGCGGTTACTGGGGCCGCACGCGATCTCGACGCGCGCCGCCGACGTGCTGCTCGAGATCATCGCCGCGCACCCCGGGCAAGGTCGACGGCGTCAAGGTCTCGCTGCTCGACGCCGGCCGCGAGGTCGCGCTGCGGCGGCGGCTGCCCGACGGCGTGCGGCTCTACACGGGCGACGACTTCAACTACCCGGAGCTGATCGCGGGCGACGAGCAGGGCCACAGCGACGCGCTGCTCGGCGTCTTCGACCCGATCGCGCCCGCCGCCGCGGCGGCGCTGCGCGCGCTCGACGCCGGCGACCGCGAGCGCTACGACGCGATCCTCGCGCCGACGGTGCCGCTGGCCCGCAGGCTGTTCGAGGCGCCGACCTTCAACTACAAGACCGGCGTCGTGTTCCTGGCCTTCCTGAACGGCCACCAGGACCACTTCCGCATGGTCGGCGGGCTCGAGAGCGCGCGCTCGATCGTCGCACCTCGCGGAGCTGTTCGTGCTCGCCGACCGCGCCGGCCTGCTGCGCGACCCGGCGCTCGCGGTCGCCCGCATGCGGCACGTGCTCGCGCTCGCGGGGATCGCGTGATCGATCCCGCGCCGGCTCAGCCTCAACCTCATCACGGTCGACCACTGGAGCCTGCCCGGAGGCGGTCGAGCGCTGCGCGGCGGCCGGGATCGGCACGGTCGCGCCGTGGCGGCACCAGCTCGCGCGCACCGGCGTGGCGGCGAGCGCGCGGGCGATCCGCGCGGCGGGCCTGCAGGTCTCGAGCCTCTGCCGCGGCGGCTTCTTCACCGCGCCCGGCGCCGACGACGACAACCGCCGCGCGGTCGACGAGGCGGCGGCGATCGGCGCGCCGGTGCTCGTGCTCGTCTGCGGGCCGCCGGTCGGCGGCGACCTGCCCGGCGCGCGCGCGGCGATCGCCGCCGGGCATCGAGCGCCTGCTGCCGTACGCGGCCGACCACGGCGTGCGGCTGGCGATCGAGCCGCTGCACCCGATGATGATCGGCGAGCGCTCGGCGATCGTCACGCTCGGCGAGGCGCTCGCGCTCGCGCGCTCGTTCGCCAGCCCGCACGTCGGCGTCGCGGTCGACGCCTACCACGTGTTCTGGGACCCGCGGCTCGAGCCGCTGCTGGCCGCGGCGAGCGGGCTGTCGCCGCCTACCACGTCTGCGACTGGCTCGTGCCGACGACCGACCTGCTCGCCGGCCGCGGGCTGATGGGCGACGGGATCATCGACCTGCCGCGCCTGCGCGGGCTGTCGAGGCCGCCGGCTACGACGGCCCGATCGAGGTCGAGGTCATCAACCCCGCGCTCGCGGCGCGTGCCGGCCGACGAGCTGCTCGCCGACATCAAGGCGCCGCTTCGCCCGCAGCTAGGGCGCAGCTCTTATGCGGTTCCCGGCCTTCGTGGCGACACTGGGGGCATGACCCGCAAGATCGATCGCCGCCAGGCGCTCGCCGCCTTCGGGACGGCCGGCCTCGGCGCCGTGCTGGCCGGCTGCGGCGACGACGCGCCGACGGCCGCGACAGCGACAGCGACCCCGTCGGCGGACACGTTCGACGACGCCGCCACCTGCACCGTCAGCCCCGAGCTGACCGAGGGCCCGTTCTACTTCGACGTCGACTCGCTGCGGTCCGACATCGCCGAGGACCGCGAGGGCGTCAGCCTGCGGCTGGCGATCCGGGTCCGCGACGCCGCGACCTGCGAGCCGATCCAGGACGCGGTGGTCGACATCTGGCACTGCGACGCCGAGGGCACGTACTCGGGCTTCGAGTCCGCCTCCCAGGAGACCTACCTGCGCGGGGCGCAGCTCACCGATGCGGACGGCGTCGCCGGGTTCCGCACGATCTACCCGGGCTGGTACCGCGGGCGCACGGTCCACATCCACGCCAAGGTCCACCTCGACAAGACGACCGCGCTCACGACCCAGCTGTTCACGAACCGCGAGTTCGACGAGCGCGTCTTCGCCCGCGAGCCGTACGCGTCCGACCCCGGCCGCGACACGTTCAACGACTCCGACGGGATCTACGAGGACGGGCTCGAGCTGACGCTGACCGAGGAGGGGGACGGAGTGCTCGGGCGCCTGACGCTCGACGTCCAGCGCGCCTAGCCGCTCTTCTCGTCGAGCAGCTGCAGCAGCTCGTGGGCGGCCAGCTCGACGGCCTTGTGGCGCCACTCGGCCGCCCGGTACACGCACGCGATCAGCCCCGACCGGTGCAGCCGCCGGAAATCGCCGTAGACGAAGGCGCAGCGCGCCTTCGTCTCGTCGGTGGCGCCCTCTCGCAGACCGAGGTGCCACTCGGCGTAGTCCTCCCACGGGTGCGACTCGAGGAACGCGTTCTCGTCCCCGGCGCTCGGCTGGACGTCGCCCCAGTCGCTGCGGAGTACGTACTGGCGCGCCTCGATCATGGCCTTGGCCTTCTCGACGGCGCGGTCGTTCACGGTGTACGCGGCCATCGCGGCATTGTGCCTCAGGGCTCGGCGCCGAGCGCGGCCCGCCCGCCGTCGACCGGCACGACGGCACCGCTGACGAACCCCGCCTCCGCCGACAGCAGGTACGCGACGACCGCGGCGACCTCCTCCGGCGAGCCCACGCGGCCGAGCGCGTGCAGGTCGCCGAGCCCGGCGGCGAGCGCGTCCGGGCGCCCAGTCGCGACCGAGCCGAGCGCGATCGCGTTGGCGCGGATCCCGGCCGCCCCGTAGTCGACCGCGACCGCTCGCGTGAGTCCCTCGATCGCCGCCTTCGCGGTCGCGTACGGCAGCGCGCCCGGCACCGGCCGCCGAGCCTGGTGGGAGGAGACGTTGACGATCGCGCCCGCCTGCCCGGTGGCGAGGAAGCGCCGCACGGCGACCGCGCAGCCCGTGACCGCCATGCCGAGGTTGAGGTCGATCAGCTCGAGCACCGCCGCCGGGCCGGCCTCGTGCAGCGCCGCGTCGCGGAAGACCGCGGCGTTGTTGACCCAGCCGGCCAGCGGCTCGGCCCGCTCGGCCGCCGCGGCGGCGCGGCGTGGCGTCCTGCTCGTCCGCCGCGTCGCCCTCGACCGCGACGATCCCGTGATCCGCTGCCCAGCCGAGCGCGTCGCCGTCGCGGTCGAACGCGACGGTCGGCCCCAGCCGCGCGAGCCGCTCGGCGATCGCCCGGCCGACCCCGCGCGCGGCGCCGGTCACGACGTACGAGCCCATCGCGCGCTAGGTCTCGACGGCTGCGGCCCAGTCGCGCAGGCGGCCCGACAGCTCGGCCGCCGCCGGGCCGACCTCGACGACCGAGTCGACCGGCACGTCCGCCCGCCGGGCCGCGGCGACGATCGCGTCGCTCGACGGCGCCTCGTAGAGGCAGTAGGTGCGGCGGCGATCGGCGCTCAGGAACGAGAACAGCCAGCGCACGCCCTCGTCGGCGTTGACGTCGTCGATCAGGGCGATGTCCTCGCTCGTCAGGTCGAGCTGCTCGGCAAAGGTGCGTTCGATCATGAACAGCGGCATCTGTTGGCTCCGTCGTCAGCGGGTTGTGAGGCCTTGCCGGTGGGCGTAGGAGGCGGCCTCGGTGCGGTTCGCGCAACCCGTCTTGCGCAGGATGCTACGGATGTGGTTCGCGGCCGTGTGCTCGCTGATCGACAGCTCGCTGCCGACCTCGCGGTTGCTGAGGCCCCGCGTCACGAGGCCGAGGATCTGCGCCTCGCGCGGCGAGAGCCCGTCGGGCAGGCCGGCGTCCCGCAGCGGCGCTCCGAGCGCGCGGATCCGCGTCTGCAGCGCCGGCATCCCGATGCGGTCGGCGAGCGCGGCCGCCTCGCCGAGCAGCGCGTCGGCCCGCCGCCGGTCCCCGGTCCGCTTGCGTGCCCGCAGGAAGCGCGCGTACTCGTACTGCGTGTGGGCGAGCCACGTCCTCGCCCCCATCCGCCGGTTGAGCTCGAGCGCGTGCTCGAAGTGCCGCTCCGCGGTCTCGGCCTCGCCGAGCGTCGCGGCCAGCACGCCGAGCTGCCGGTCGGCCGCGCCGTAGCAGGACACCACGTGGCCGACCATCGTGTTGCCGCCCGCGAACGGCTCCAGCTCGGGGTACACGAGCGCCGCCACGTCCGCGTCGCCGAGCGCCGCGCACGCGTCGGCCAGGAACACCAGCGAGCCGAGCCACAGCGACGCGCGGAACGGCTCGAGCCCGTCGGCCATCAGCTGCGCCAGCTCGCGCCGCGCCTCGGCCTCCATGCCGAGCTCGGCCAGCAGCGCGACCAGCCCCGGGCGCCACGGCCCCTGCCGGTCGCGGTCGGCGGCGAGCACGCGCGCGACGGGAGCGACCTCGGCCAGCCGCCCCTGCTCGCGCCGCACGCTGAACATCTGGATCCCGTACACGCCCGAGGAGTCGCGGCCGGTCAGCAGCCGGCCCCAGTCGTGCGAGCGGCGCGCGTGGGCGTCGGCCTCGTCGAGGTGCCCGTCGCAGAGCGCCAGCGCCGAGCCGTAGTGCTCGGCCACGTGCAGCATGAACGGCTGCGCGGTCCGCTCGGCCATCGCGTGCAGCGCCGCGACCTGCTGGCGCGCGCCGTCGAGGTCGCAGATGGCGACGAGCGCGGGCACCCGCCAGGCCATCGCCTCGGCGACGGATCTCGGTGTTGCCGAGCTCCTCGCCCGAGGTCCCGCGCCTCGGTGACCATCGGCGAGGATCTCGGCGAGCGACGTCGTCCCGCGCGACCAGTAGGAGCGCATCAGGACGCGTGGCGAGCCCGGCGCGGTCGTCCAGCCGGCGGGCCATCGCGATCGTGTTCGTGCGGACGACCGCTCCGCGCTCGCGGTGGCCCTGCAGGTCGAGCGCGCGGGCGAGCCCGCTGAGCAGCGCGACGCGCAGCGTGGAGTCCTCCTCGCCCAGCGCGGCGGCGGCCTCCTCGAGCAGCTCGTCGGCGCGCTGGTCGACCATGCCGGGCCGCCAGCACGCCTCCTCGTGGCCGATCGCCGCGCGCGCCAGCAGCTCGGCGTCGCCGCGCTCGCGGGCGATCGCCGCCGCCCGCCGGAACGCGTCGAGGGCATCGACCGCGTTGCCGGCCCGGTGGCTCGCGTGGCCCAGCTCGAGGAAGATCTCCGGCCCGTCGAGGCCGAGGGCGACCGCGGTCTGCAGCTGCGCGGCCGCCTCGTCGTAGGCGAGCGCCGCGGCCGCCGCCCGCGCCGCCAGCAGGTTGAACTCGGCGGCGCGCTCGGCCGGGCCGAACGGCACCGCGGCGGCGAAGTGATGGGCGAGGTCGGCGAGCGCGCGGCCGGAGCGCGGCTCGCCGGCGTCGAGCGCCTCGGCGACACGCAGGTGCAGCTCCGCCCGGCGCGGCCCCGACAGCCGGTCGTAGAGCGCGCGCCGCACGAGCTCGTGGGTGAAGCGGCAGGCGAGCCCGCGCGACGGGACCTCGTCGATCATCCCGCTGCGGAACGCCTCGTCCAGTGCGGTCAGCAGCTCGGCGTCCTCGAGCCCGGCGGCGCGCCGGACCACGTCGAGCCGGAACTCGGTGCCCGCCGTCGCCGCCAGCTCGAGCAGCTCGGTGGTGTTCGGCGCGAGCCGGGCCAGCCGCTGGCTGACGACCTCGCGCACGCTCTCGGGGCTGCCGAGCTCCTGCGGCGAGCGGTGGACGCGGATCGCGCCGCCCGCGAGCTCGACCGCGCCGCTCTCGACCAGCCCGCGCCACAGCTCGCAGACCAGGAACGCGTTGCCGTCGGTGAGCTCGCGGATCGTCTGCGCGAGCGCGAGCGGCGCGGCGCTCAGCTCGCCGCCCCCGGCGCGGCGGACGAACTCGGCCACGTCGCCGTCGGAGAGCCCGGCGAGCCGCAGCCGCACGACGTCGTAGCGGCGCAGGTCGGCGAGCGTCTCCGCCAGCGCGTCGGGGACGTCCGCCTCGGTGTCGCGGTAGGTGGCGAGCACGAAGATCCGCGCCTCGGCGGCGCGCGCGAGATGGCGCAGGAGCAGGAGCGTCGGTGCGTCGGCCCAGTGCGCGTCCTCGAGCACGAGCAGGGCAGGACGCTGCCGCGTGACGCCGGCGAGCAGGTCGGCCACGGCGCTGTGCAGGCGGTGGCGCTCGGTGTCCGGGTCGGCGTCGACGGCCGGCGGCAGCTCGCCGAGCCGCGTGCCGAGGTCGGGCAGGAGCCGGATCAGCTCGCCGCGCGCGGCGCCCGACGCCTCGCGCAGCTCGGCCGGGGCGAGCGTCCGGGCGAGCTGGTCGAGCGCCTCGACGAACGGCCCGTAGGGCGTGCGCACCACGGCGTCGCAGGCGCCGTAGAGCACGAGCAGGCCGTCGCGCGCCGCCTCGGCGGCGAACTCGCGCACGAGCCGGCTCTTGCCCGATCCCGCCTCGCCGCCGAGCAGCGCGACGCGGCGGCCCTCGCCGTCGGCACGCGGAATCAGCGTGCGGAGCCGCTCCAGCTCCGCGGAGCGACCGACGAACGGGAACGGCGAGGTGACGCCCAGGGCGCCGGGCAGGGCACTCATCAATGACCTCGACGTGTAGTCAGACCTGATTATTCCTGCTCCGGCGCGTGCCTGCAGGGCGTGCGCGCAAAGTCGGTCAGGACGCGTCATGACACGCGGGCGCCGACGTGCAGGCTCGTCGTCATGAGCGCCAACGGATCCCGAGGAGGACGACCCGATGACCGCGATCGGCTCCGCGGCCGCCCGCCGCGACCTGCCCGGCTTCGAAGGCCGGCTGATCACGCCGGAGGACGCCGACTACGACGAGGCGCGCAAGGTCTACAACGCGATGATCGACAAGCGCCCGGCGCTGATCGCGCGCTGTGCCGGGCCCGACGACGTGGCCCGGGCGATCGGCTTCGCGCGCGATCGCGACCTGCTGCTGGCGGTCCGCGGCGGCGGGCACAACGGCGCCGGCCTGGGGACGTGCGACGACGGCGTCGTCATCGACCTCTCGATGCTGCGCGACGTCGACGTCGACCCGCGCTGCCCGCACCGCCCGCGTCGGCGGCGGCGCCACCTGGCGCGAGGTCGATGCCGCGACGAACGCGCACGGCCTGGCGACCCCGAGCGGCATCATCGGGACGACGGGGGTCGGCGGCCTGACGCTCGGCGGCGGCCTCGGCCACCTCTCGCGCCGCCACGGGCTCGCGATCGACAACCTGCTCGAGGCCGACGTCGTGCTCGCCAGCGGCGAGCGCGTGCGGGCGAGCGCCGACGAGAATCCCGACCTCTTCTGGGCGCTGCGCGGCGGCGGCGGCAACTTCGGCGTCGTCACGTCGTTCCTGTTCCGCCTGCACGAGGTCGACACGGTGATCGCCGGCCCGACGTTCTGGCCGGTCGAGCTCGGCGCCGAGGTGCTGTCGGCCTACCGCGACTTCCTGCCGGCCGCGCCGCGCGACCTGAACGGGTTCTTCGCGTTCGCCACCGTGCCGCCGGGCGACCCGTTCCCGGCCGAGATCCACCTGCGCCCCGTCTGCGGCGTCGTCTGGTGCTACGTCGGCACGGAGGAGGCCGCCGCGCAGGCGATGGCCCCGCTCCTGGAGGCGCTGCCCGAGCCGCTGCTGCACGGCGTGCAGCCGATGCCGCATCCGGCGCTGCAGGGCGCGTTCGACGCGCTCTACCCGCCCGGCGACCAGTGGTACTGGCGCGCCGACTTCGTCAACGAGATCCCGGACGCCGCCGTCGACCTGCACGCCCGCTACGGCGAGGCGATGCCGACCGTGAAGTCCACCATGCACCTGTATCCGATCGACGGCGCGGTGCACGACGTCGCGGAGGGCGACACGGCCTGGAGCTACCGCGACTCGAAGTGGGCCGCGGTGTTCGCCGGCGTCGACCCGGACCCCGCGAACGTCGGCGCGATCGGCGACTGGAGCCGCGGCTACCAGGAGGCGCTGCACTCCTACTCCGCCGGCGGCGCCTACGTGAACATGATGATGGAGGAGGGCCAGGACCGGGTGCGCGCCAGCTACCGCGGCAACTACGACCGGCTCGCGCGCGTGAAGGCGATCTACGACCCCGGGAACCTCTTCCGGCGCAACCAGAACATCGCGCCGAGCGGATAGCTACGCCGGCAGCGTGGCCGGCAGGCCGAGCGGCGCGAACACGGACTCGGACACGAACGACGTGATCCCCGAGATCGTGCCTGCCCGCAGCTCGAGCACGTCGAGCACGGTCGCGACGTAGAGCCCGCGCTCGCCGTCCCAGGTGTAGTTCCCCACGGCCGGCTGCCCGTTCGCCCGGGCGGGCAGCAAGCGCCAGCGGTGGCGCGGCATCAGGTCGGCGAAGAACACCTCGATCGCGTCGCGGCCGGCGAACCAGGCCGGCAGCGGCGGCATCGAGAGCGTCGCGTCCGCGGCCAGCATCGCCACGACCGCCTGCACGTCGCCCTGTTCCCAGGCGTCGACGTAGCGCTTCACGAGCCGGCGCAGCGCGTCGTCCCCGAGCGCGCGCAGCGCCGTCTGCTGGCTCTCGGCCGGCCGCCGCTCGTCGACCGTCCGGCGCGCGCGCTGCAGCGCGCTGTTGACCGCCGGGACGCTCGTGTCCAGCGCGGCCGCCACCTCCTTGGCCGAGAACCCCAGCACCTCGCGCAGGATCAGGGCGGCGCGCTGCAGCCCGGGCAGCTGCTGGAGCGCGGCGACGAACGCCAGCTCGAGGCTCTCGCGCTGCTCGACGGCGACGTCGGTGTCGGGGTACGGCTCGAGCCAGAGCGCCTCCGAGAGCTCCGGCTCGAGCGCGTCGTGCGGGTCGGCCGGCGGGCCGTAGTCGAGCGGCAGCACGCGTCGCGGGCGCCGCTCGATCGCGTCCAGGCAGATGTTCGTGGCGATCGTGTAGAGCCAGGTGCGCAGCTTGCTGCGGCCCTCGAAGCGATCGAGCCCGCGCCAGGCCCGCAGCAGCGTCTCCTGCAGCGCGTCCTCGGCGTCCTGGCGCGAACCGAGCATCCGGTAGCAGTGCGCGAGCAGGTCCGCGCGGTAGGGCTCGACGAGGTCGCGATATCCCGCCTGGGCCGTGCTCACGCGAACATCATCGCGCGCGCCGATGAGTTCACGCCGTCGCGACGGTCGAACAGAGCATGACCTCCGCTCCGATCGTCCACCTCGAGCTGCACACCGGCGACCTCGCGCGCGCCAGCGATTTCTACCGCCGCCTGCTCGGGTGGCGCCCGGCCAGCGTCCAGAGCGCCGGCAAGGAGTACACCGCGCTCGACATGGGCGGCGACGTCGCCGGCGGGATCGTCGAGTGCCCGACGACGCGCGCGGTCTGGCTCCCGTACGTCGAGGTCGCGGACGCCGCTGCTGCGACCGAGCGCGCAGCGGCGCTCGGGGCGCGGGTGCTGCTGAGCCCGCGCGAAGGACCGGCGGGCTACCGCAGCGTCATCGCGGAGCCGGCGGGCGCGGAGCTGGCGTTCTGGCAGCCGAAGCGCTGACCGGGAAGCGCACGGTCACGGCGACGCGCGCCGGGCGCGAGGGCGCTTCGAGCGAGAGGAAGTCGCGCAGCACCGCCACGTGGCGGCAGTAGGGGCAGCCGAGCAGGTCGTCCGGCGCGGCCGGGCCGGCGAGCGCGACGGGGGCGTCGCAGTGCGGGCACGCCAGCGTGCCGGTCGCGAGCCGGCCCGAGTGCCCGAGCCGCCGCTCCTCGTGGTGCATGTCCGGCTGCAGCGCCACCACAGCCAGTCTACGGACCCGCCCTTGACTTCAACCATGGTTGAGGATGCACCATGTCCCGCATGACACCCACACCCAGCGAGATCATCACCGCCACCGTCACGGCCTGGCCGGGAGTGGAGGCAGGCCACGGCGAGCGCGGCGAGTTCGGCTTCCGCGTCGGCCGGCGCGAGATCGGCCACCTGCACGGCGACCGCGTCGCCCACTTCGCGTTCCCGAAGGCGATCCGCGCGGAGCTGCTGGAGCAGGGCCGCATCGTCCCGCACCCCGTGCCCTCCCCCGGCCTCGGCGCACGCCGGATCGCCGAGGACGCCGACGTCGACGAGGTGATCGCGCTGATGCGGCTGAACTACGAGCGGGTGATGGCGCGCAGCTCGGACAGCCGCTCGGCGTCGCGCGTGCCCGGCTCGGCGGCGTAGATCGTCAGCAGCTGGTCGCCGTCGCCGGCGAGCAGCACCGCCTCGTAGTGCAGCGCGAGCTCGCCGACGAGCGGGTGCACGTAGCGCTTGACCCCGTGCTGCTTCTCCGCGACGTCGTGGCCGTCCCACCACGCGGCGAACGCGTCGCCGCCCGCGCGCAGCTCGGCGACCAGCGCCTGCAGCGCCGGCGTCGTGCGGGTGGCGGGCGGACGCGAAGCGCAGCAGCGCGACGGTCTGGCGCGCCGCCTCCTCCCAGTCGGCGTGCAGCGCGCGCGTGGCGGGGTCGCCCATCACCAGGCGGGCGTAGTTGCGCTCGTCGCCGAAGGGGCCGAGCAGCGCGTCGGCCGTCGGGTTGAGCGCGAGGACGTCGAGGCGGCGGCTCAGCAGCACGGCCGGCGAGGGCTCGAGGCTGCGAGACGAGCAGCGCGAGCCCGGGCCGCACGCGCGCGCCGTCGCCGTGGTCCGCCGGCGGCTCGATCGCCGCGGCGAGCCGGAACAGGTGGCGGCGCTCGGCCTCGTCGAGCAGCAGCGCCCGCGCGAGCGAGTCGACGACCTCGGGCGAGGGGCGGCCGACGCGCCCCTGCTCGAGGCGCACGAGGTAGTCGGCGCTGACGTGGGCGAGCTGGGCGCAGCTCCTCGCGGCGCAGGCCGGGGACGCGGCGGCGGGCGCCGCCCTCGAGCCCCGCGCAGCTCCGGGGACACGCGCGCGCGGCGGCTGCGCAGGAACTCCCCCAGCTCGGCGGCGCGCTTCATCGGACCGATTGTGACGGCTGAGCGCCGGGTGGTACGCGCGATACCAGGAACGCCCGACACTGGATGCCCGGCGGCACCGCGGCGCACGATGGCGGGCATGAGCACGACCGACCACTGGCTCCCCGAGAACCCCGCCGACCTCCTGGTCGCCGACCCCGAGCGGCGCGAGCCCGTCGCCTTCGACAGCGACGGGCACCGGCTCGCCGCCCACCTCTACCGCCCGCCCGGCGCCGCGGCCACGGACGTGACGAGCGGGATCGTCATGTGCGGCCCGGTGTCGAGCGTCAAGGAGCAGACGCTCCCCCACTACGCCGAGCGCTTCGCCGACGCCGGGCACACCGTCCTCACCTTCGACCCCCGCGGCTTCGGCGAAAGCGTGGGCGAGCCGCGCTTCCACTACGACCCGTGGCTGGTGATCGCCGACTACGTCAACGCGGCGGCCTACCTGATGGGGCGCGACGACGTCGACGCCGCGCGCGTCGCCGCCGTGGGCGTGTGCATGGGCGGCGGCTACGCGCTCGTCACGGCGGCGCGCGAGCGCCGGCTCGCCGCGTGCGTGAGCATCGCGGGCGGCTACGACATCGGCGGCACGCTGCAGCGGCATGATGGGCCCCGAGGGGCTCGACGCCTACCTGCGCGCGGTCAACGAGCTGCGCGACCGCGAGCGCCGCACGGGCGAGACGCAGTACGTGCCGACGATCGCCACCGGGCTGAGCGCCGACGTCCCCGTCGCCGTCATGCCCAACCCCGAGGCCTACAGCTACTACGAGCGCACCTCGCGCGACCACGCGCCGACGTGGTCGTGGGAGACCACGGCCGCCTCGCTCGAGCCCTACCTGACGTTCAACGCCATCGGGCAGGCGCCGCTCGTCGCGCCCACGCCGCTGCTCATCGTGCACGGCACGACCGACACCGCGCTGCTCCCCGACCTCGCGCAGGCGGCCTACGACGCCGCCGGCGAGCCGAAGGAGCTCGTCTGGATCGAGACCCACAACCACATCGAGCTCTACGACCAGGACCCCTACGTCGAGCGAGGCGGTCGGGCACGTCCTGCGCCGGCTCGAGGAGGTGCTCTCGTGACCGGAGCGGTCGCCGACGTCCTCGCCCGCTTCGCGATGGCCGTGGACGAGCACGACTGGGACGCCGTCGCCGCCCACCTGGCCGACACCGTGCGCCGCGACTACAGCTCGCTCACCGGCGCGGCGCCGGACGAGATCGCCGGCCGCGACCTCGCCGCCGAGTGGGCGGGCGCGCTCGGCGGCCTCGACGCCCACCAGCACCTGCTCGGCCTACCGGTGATCGAGGCCGACGGCGACGCGGCGCGGGCCGCCGCGCACGTCATCGGCACGCACGTGCTCGCCGGCGATCCCGGCAGCCCGTGGGTGGTCGGGGGCACCTACCGCTTCGAGCTGCGGCGCGCCGGCGGCGGGTGGCGGATCGTCGCGCTGACCCTCGACACCCGCTGGCAGACGGGCGACCCCGAGCTGCTCGCCCGCGCCGCGGGCGGCTGAGCCGGAGTCACTCGTCGAGCACGCGCCGGATGCGCTTGGCCGACACCGGGCCGCGCGTGCCGAGCCCCTGCGCGAACTGGCTGACGCGCAGCTCCTCGAGCATCCAGCGCAGCTCGCGCAGCGCGGCCGGCAGCGGGCGGCCGCGCGGCCAGCGCCGCGAGCCGCGCGCGCGTAGGCCTCCTCGAGCTCGTGCACCGCGCGCATGCGGTCGCGGTCGCTGCGCGGCCGCGTCGGGCAGCCGCTCGAGCCGCCGCGCGGCGGCGCGCAGGTAGCGCTCGACGTCGGGCAGCCGGCCGGCGCCGGTCGGCGGTCGACGAAGCCCGGCGGCACGAGCCGGCGCGAGCTGGCGCGCGACGTCGCGGCGCGCCGGCGCGAGCGGCTCGGCGGTCAGCGCGCTCGAGCCGCCGCTCGGACCTCGCGCGCGGCGTCGAGGATCGCGCGACCTGGCGCGACGACCGCGGCGTGCGCGTCGGCGAGGTCGCCGGCGACGTGGTCGCGCAGCCGCGCGAAGCCCGGCCTCGTCCCACGCCGGCCCGCCGGCCTGCGGCGATCAGCGCGTCGGCCGCCGCGGCGGTCGCGTCCTCGAGCACCGCGCGCGAGCGCTGCCGTGCGGCGCGACGGCGAGCGCGAGCTGCGCGGCGTTGCCGAGCCGGCCCTGCGACGCAGCGCAGCGGCGACGGCGACGGTCGAGCAGCAGCAGCCGCCGCGTGCCGGCGCGCATCGCGGCCGCCTGCGCCGCGGGCGTGTCGAGCACGCGCACGCCGACGGTCGTCGCCCTCGTCGACCAGCGCGGGATAGGCGCGCACCGCGCCGCCGGTGCCGGGCAGCGCGACCGTCGCGCGGCAGCGTCGCCGATCGTCCACGCCCGCAGCCCGCTGCGCTCGAGCGTCGCGGTCGCCGCCGCCAGCTCGGCGCGCAGCCGCGGCCGCACCGCCTCGCGCAGCGCGTCGAGGTCGTCGCCCTCGGCGAGCGACGCGGCCGTCCTCGTCCTCGACGCGGAAGCGTCATGCGCAGGTGCGGCGGCAGCCGCGCCGAGGTCCCACGCCTCGCGCGGGACGCGCACGCCGCGCAGCGCGCTCGAGCGTCGCGCGCGAGCGCGTCGAGCAGCGGCCCGCGGCGCGGCGTCATGCGCCGGCACCGCTCGGCGGCGACGTCGGGCACCGGCACGAGCCGCCGGCGCAGCGTCCTTCGGCAGCGAGCGGATCAGCGCGGTCACGAGCTCGAGCCGCAGCGCCGGGCACGAGCCAGTCGAAGCCGTCCGGGCGCAGCTGCGCCGAGCGCCGTCGAGCGGCACGTGGACGGTGACGCCGTCGTGCGTCGCGCGCCGGGCTCGAAGCGGTAGCTGAGCGGCAGCATGAGGTCGCCCTGCCGCCACGCCGCGCGGGCAGCGCGCGCGGGTCGAGCGCGGCCGCCGTCGGCGTCGACGAGCAGCTCGCGCGTGAAGGTGAGCAGGTCCGGGTCGCGCGCGGCGCTCGTCGCGCCACCAGCGGTCGAAGTGCGCGCCCGAGACGACGTCCTCCGGGATCGCGCTCGTCGTAGAAGTCGAACAGCACCTGGTCGCGACGAGGATGTCGCGCCGGCGCGCGCGGTCCTCGAGCGCCTCGACCTCCTCCAGCCGCCGCTGGTTCTCGGCGAAGAACGCGTGGCGGGTCTCCCAGTCGCCCTCGACCAGCGCGCGGCGGATGAACAGCTCGCGCGACAGCGACCGGGTCGATCCGCGCCGTAGGCGACCGTGCGGCCGGCGACGATCGGCAGGCCGTAGAGCGTGACGCGCTCGGTGGCCACGACGCGCGCCGCGCTCGCGCGTCCCAGCGCGGCTCGTCGTAGGTGCGCTGCAGGAGGTGCTCGGCCAGCGGCTCGACCCACTCGGGGCTCGATCCGCGCCGCGGTCCGCCCCCACAGCCGCGAGGTCTCGACCAGCTCGGCCACCATCACCCAGGCCGGCTGCGCGCGCGACAGCGCCGAGCCGGGGAAGATCGCGAAGCGCGCGCCGCGCGCGCCCAGGTACTCGCGCCGCGCGGCGTCGCGCAGCCCGACGTGCGAGAGCAGCCCGGCGAGCAGCGCGACGTGGACGTCGCGCGGCTCGGCCGGCTCGCGGTTGAGCGTCACGCCGACGCCCTTGGCCGCCTGGCGCAGCTGGCCGACGAGGTCCTGCCACTCGCGGATGCGCAGGTAGTGCAGGAACTCGGCCCGGCAGCGCTTGCGGAACTGGTTGCCCGACAGCTCGCGCTGCTGCTCGCGCAGGTGGCGCCACAGGTTCAGGAAGGCGAGGAAGTCCGACGTCTCGTCGGCGAAGCGCGCGTGCAGCTGGTCGGCCTGCGCGCGCTCGTCGGCCGGGCGCTCGCGCGGGTCCTGGATCGACAGCGCGGCGGCGATCACGATCACCTCGTCGGCGCAGCCGAGCCGGTCGGCCTCGAGCACCATCCGCCCCATGCGCGGGTCGACCGGCAGCTGCGCGAGCCGGCGCCCGAGCGTGGTCAGCCGCGTCCGCGCGCCTGCCGGGTCGAGCGCGCCGAGCTCGTGCAGCAGGTTGACGCCGTCGCGGACCTGGCGGCGGTCGGGCGGGTCCAGGAACGGGAAGTCCTCGACGTCGCCGAGCCCGATCGCCGCCATCTGCAGGATCACCGACGGCGAGGTTCGTGCGCAGGATCTCCGGGTCGGTGAAGCGCGGGCGCGCCTCGAAGTCCTCCTCGCCGTAGAGGCGGATGCAGATGCCGTCGGACGTGCGCCCGCAGCGGCCCTTGCGCTGGTCGGCGGAGGCCTGCGAGATCGCGCTCGATCGGCAGCCGCTGGACCTTCAGCCGCGCGCTGTAGCGGCTGATCCGCGCGGTGCCCGGGTCGACGACGTAGCGGATGCCGGGCACGGTCAGCGACGTCTCGGCGACGTTGGTGGCCAGCACGACGCGCCGGCCGCGTGTGCGGCTTGAAGACGCGCTGCTGCTCGGCCGTCGACAGGCGCGCGTACAGCGGCAGCACCTCGACGTCCGGCGCCGAGGCGGCCCGTCAGCGCGTCGGCGGTGTCGCGGATCTCGCGCTCGCCGCTGAGGAAGACGAGCACGTCGCCCGGCGCCTCGCGCAGCAGCTCCTCGACCGCGTCGCCGATCGCCTCGATCTGGTCGCGGTCGAGGTCGGCCTCCGGGTCGTCGGGTCGGCGAGCGGCCGGTAGCGGACCTCGACCGGGTAGGTGCGGCCCGAGACCTCGACGACCGGCGCGTCGCCGAAGTGGCGGCGAAGCGCTCGGGGTCGATCGTCGCCGACGTGATGATGAGCTTCAGGTCGGGCCGCTGCGGCAGGATGCGCGCCAGGTAGCCGAGCAGGAAGTCGATGTTGAGGCTGCGCTCGTGCGCCTCGTCGACGATCACCGTGTCGTAGCGGCGCAGCAGCCGGTCGCGCTGGATCTCGGCCAGCAGCAGGCCGTCGGTCATCAGCCGCATGAGCGTGTCCTCGCGCGAGCGGTCGCTGAAGCGCACGGCGTAGCCGACCGCCTCGCCGAGCGGCACCTGCAGCTCGTCGGCGATCCGCTCGGCGACCGTGCGCGCGGCGAGCCGCCGCGGCTGCGTGTGGGCGATCGCCCGCGCACGCCGCGCCCGGCTCGAGGCAGATCTTCGGCAGCTGCGTCGTCTTGCCCGAGCCGGTCTCGCCGGCCACGACGACGACCTGGTGGTCGCGGATGGCCGCGAGCAGGTCGTCGCGGCGCGCGCTGACCGGCAGCTCGGGCGGATAGGCGATCACGCGCGCCGCGGCGCGGTGGTCGCGCGCGTGACCAGCCGGTGCGGGAGCACCGCGTCGCCGCCCTCGCCGGCCAGGATCGCGCGCGCGGCGCGCTCCCCCAGCTCGCGCAGCGGCAGCGAGACCGACGTGAGGTCGACCAGGCGCGCCGGCCGCGTGTCGTCGATGCCGGCGACCGACACGTCCCCGGGGACGGACACGCCGCCGCGCCGCAGCCCGGTCAGCAGGCCGATCGCGACCTCGTCGTTGACCGCCAGGATCGCGTCGGGCAGCGGGCCGGCGGCCAGCAGCTCGTCGGCCGCGTGGTCGCCCGCCTCGTACTCGAAGCCGCCCGGCAGCGCGCACCGACTCGGCGCCGGCGGCCTGCATCGCGGCGTCGAAGCCCTGCAGCCGCTCCGCGCTCGTGAGCAGCCCCGCCGGGCCCTCGACGAACGCGATCCGCCGGTGCCCGAGATCGAGCAGGTGCTCGGCCGCCACGCGCGCGGCGGCGACGTTGTCCACGAGCACGTGCGGGCAGTCGAGCTCGCGCGCCGCCAGCGCCACGACGACGGCGCCGCGCGCCTGCAGGTCGGTCACCGCGTCCGCGATCGCGCGCGACTCGTCGGCGTAGCCCGAGCCGGCGAACACCACGCCGGCGGCGTGGTAGTCGCGCAGCACGGACAGGTGCGCCAGCTCCGCGGCCGGCCGGCGGTCGGCGTTGCAGACCATCGTCAGGTGCCCGCGGCGGGCGGCGACGTCCTCGACCCCGCGGGCGATCTCGGCGAAGTACGGGTCGACCACGTCGCCCACGATCACGCCGACGATCCGGCTGGTGCGCTTGACCAGCGCGCGCGCCAGCTCGCTCGGCCGGTACCCCAGCTCGTCGGCCGCCTGCATCACGCGATTGCGCGTGGCGTCGGAGACGGGGTGGGATGATCCACCCAGTACGCGCGACGCCGTGGCGATGGACACGCCCGCGAGGCGGCTGATGTCGGCGAGCGAGGCCATGGTCCTGTGCCGCTGGATCTTGACGGATCGAGCGGTCGTGGCTAGCGTGGCAAACGGTTACCACGCGCCTTGGAGGAGACCCAGCATGGCGGTTGACACAGCGAACAAGCAGTGGGACGGCACGATCTTCGCCGGCGGCGAGTTCCGCCCGGCCGGTGGCGGCGCCTCCCTGACCGTGCTCGACAAGGCCGCCGGCGAGCCGCTCGCCCAGGCCGGGAAGGCCACGGTCGAGGACGTCGACGCGGTGATCGCCGACGCCGTCGCCGCGCAGCCCGCGTGGGCCGCGATGGGCTACGACGAGCGCGCCGGCATCCTGCGCGGCGCCGCGGCGGCCCTGCAGGCGCGCGCCGAGGAGTTCGCGAACCTGATCGTGCGCGAGACCGGCTCGATCCTCGGCAAGGCGCAGTACGAGGTCGGCGGCGCCACGAACGAGCTCTACGAGGCCGCCGCGCTGACCTCGCGCGCCACCGGCGAGATCCTCCCGTCGCACAGCACGACGCGGCTGAGCATCGCCGAGCGCGTGCCGGTCGGCGTCGTCGCCGCGATCACGCCCTGGAACTTCCCGCTCGTGCTCGGCATGCGCGTCGTGGCGCCGGCGCTGGCGCTCGGCAACTCGGTCGTGCTCAAGCCGTCGCCGGAGACGCCGCTGTCCGGCGGCATGGCGATCGCCGAGCTGTTCGCCGCGGCCGGCCTGCCCGCCGGCGTGCTCGGCGTGCTGACCGGCGACCAGGAGGTCGGCGAGCGGCTCGTCGCCAACCCCGGCACGTCGATGGTGCACTTCACCGGCTCGAGCGCGGTCGGCAGCCGCATCGCGGAGGTCGCCGGCAAGGCGCTCAAGCGCGTGTCGCTGGAGCTCGGCGGCAACAACGCGCTCGTCGTGCTCGACGACGCCGACCTCGGCGACGCCACCAACATCGGCGCCTGGTCGGCCTGGCACTACCAGGGCCAGACCTGCATCACCGCCGGCCGCCACCTCGTGCACCGCAGCCTCTACGACGGCTACGTCGAGACGCTCGCCGCCAAGGCCGCGGCGATCACCGTCGGCGACCCGGCGCGCGAGGAGGTCGGCCTCGGCCCGATGATCAACGAGCGCCAGCGCGACCGCGGCCACAAGTTCCTCGAGGACTCCGTGGCCCAGGGCGCCGAGGTGGTCGAGGGCGGCACGTTCGAGGGCCTCTTCTACCGCCCGACGGTCGTGACCGGCGTGACCGCCGACATGCCGCTGTGGACGGAGGAGATCTTCGCCCCGATCGCCCCGGTGATCGCGTTCGACGACGTCGACGAGGCGATCCGGCTGGTCAACGACACGCCGTACGGGCTGGTCAACAGCATCGTCACCGGCGACGCCGACCGCGGGCTCCAGATCGCCTCCAAGCTGCGGTCGGGCATGGTCCACGTGAACGACTCGACGTGCCTCGACGAGGCGCACGTGCCGTTCGGCGGCATGGGCGCCTCCGGGCTCGGCGGCCGCTCCGGCGGCGACTCGAACGTCGAGGAGTTCACCGAGAAGCGCTGGGTGTCCGTGCAGCGCGCGAAGCCGGAGTACCCCTACTGATGGCGCCCGACCCCGACGTCCTGATCGTCGGCGCGGGGCCGTCGGGCGCGGTCGCCGCCCTGCGCCTCGCGCAGGAGGGCTTCCGGGTGACCGTGCTCGAGCAGGGCGACTGGCCGGACTACTCCAAGGCCACGGTGACCGACCCGTCGTTCGCGCTGACCGCGGACCGCGACTGGGGCTGGAACCCGAACGCCCGCGCCGGCTTCGCCGACTACCCGATCGAGGAGTCGGAGTCCGACATCACCGCGCTGATGTGGAACGGCGTCGGCGGCGGATCGGTCGTCTACGCGGCCCAGTGGCAGCGCAACATGCCGTCCGACTTCCGCGTGCGGACGCTCGACGGCGTGGCCGACGACTGGCCGTTCACCTACGAGGACCTCGAGCCCTACTACGTGCGCGTCGAGCGCGACTTCGGCGTCTCCGGCCTGGCCGGGGACACCGCGTTCCCGCCCGGCGATGGCCCGCCGCTGCCGCCGGTGCCGATCGGCCCGATGGGCCGCAAGGTCGCCCGCGCGCACAACGAGCTCGGCTGGCACTGGTGGCCGGCGCCGCTGGCGATCGCCACGAAGCGCTACGGCGCGCTCAACCCGTGCGTGCAGCGGGCGACGTGCCTGCAGGCGTGCGCCGACGGCGCCAAGGGCACCGTCGACATCACGCACTGGCCCAGGGCGATCGAGCTCGGGGTCGAGCTGATCACCCACGCGCGGGTGACGCGGCTGATCAAGCGGCCCGACGGGCTCGTCGGCGGCGCGCACTACCTCGACGCCGACGGCGGCGAGCACGAGCTGCGCGCGGCCGCGACGGTGCTGTGCGCCAACGGGGTCGGGACGCCGCGGCTGCTGCTGCTGTCCGACCTCGCGAACTCCTCGGGCCTCGTCGGCAAGCGGCTGATGATGCACCCGTTCGGCACGGTCGTCGGCCTGTTCGAGGACGACCTGGACTCGATGCAGGGCCCGTGGGGCCAGCACATCCACTCGCTCGAGTTCTACGAGACCGACGCCGACCGCGGGTTCGTCCGCGGCGCCAAGTGGGGCCTGCAGCCGACCGGCGGCCCGCTGAAGATGACCACGGACTACCCGTGGGGCGCCGAGAACGCGATCTGGGGCGAGGGCTTCCACGACAACGTGCGCCGCCGCCTCGGCCACTCGGCCATGTGGGGGATCATCGCCGAGGACCTGCCCGAGGAGCACAACCGCGTGCTCCTGGACCCGGTCAACACCGACCCGCAGGGCGTCCCGGCGGCGAAGATCCAGTACCAGATGTCGGAGAACTCGCGCCGGATGATGCACTTCCACGAGGAGCGCGCCCGCGAGTCGCTCGAGGTCGCCGGCGCGTACCAGACCACGGTCGCGCCGTTCATCCGCCAGACCGGCTGGCACCTGCTCGGCACCGCGCGGATGGGCGACGACCCGCGCGACTCGGTCGTCGACGGCTGGGGCCGCACGCACGACGTGCCCAACCTGTTCGTCTTCGACGGCAGCACGTGGCCGACGTCGGCCGGCATGAACCCGACGGCGACGATCATGGCGATGGCGCTGCGGTCGGCGGAGAAGCTGATCGCCGACCGGCGCGAGCTGAAGGTCGCGGCATGAGCCTCGACCGCGAGCGCCTCGGCGAGCTCGCCGACGTGCTGATCCCGGCCGAGGCGGACATGCCGTCGGCGACCGCGGCGGGCGCGCTCGGCAGCGGCCTCGACGCCGTGCTGGCGGCGCGGCCCGACCTCGAGACGCCGCTCGCCGGCATCCCGGCCGCGACCGCCGGGCTCAGCGCCGCCGAGGCCGTGCAGGCGCTCCCGGAGCGCGACCCGGCGGGCTGGGGCGCGCTCACCGCCGCGGTCACCGCCGCCTACTACATGAACGAGGACGTGCGCGCGAAGGTCGGCTACGCCGGCCAGCAGGCGATCCCGTTCGACCCGGACCACGAGGACTACCTCGAGGACGGGCTGCTGGACTCCGTGCAGTCGCGGGGCCCGGTGTATCGTCCGACCCCTTGACGTTCCGCCTGGCAGACCCGGACGGCCGGTACACGGCCGTCCGCCTCTGCTCCGACCTGCCGCTCGGCGACGCGGAGCGCAGCTTCGACGCGGCGGACGGCGAGTGGGTCCTGCGCATCGCCGACCCGCCGCTGACCCGGCTCGAGTACCAGCTCGAGGTCGAGCACGCCGACGGCCGGCGCGAGACGGTCTCCGACCCGGGCAACCCGCAGCAGGCGGCGGGCGTGTTCGGCGCCAAGTCGGTCCGGCTGCTGCCCGGCTACCGGCCGCCGGACTGGCTCGACGCCGACGGCGTCGCGGGCGCTGTCACCGAGCTCGCCCCGCGTGGCCGCGGCCTGCGCGCGCACGTGCAGGTCCGCGTCTGGAGCCCGGAAGGCCCGGCCGCGATGCCGGTGCTGGTCGCCCACGACGGGCCGGAGTACGACAGCCTCTCCTCGCTCACCCGCTTCAGCGCCGCCAAGATCGCCGCCGGCGAGGTGCCGCCGCACCGCGTCGCGCTCGTCGCGCCCGGGCACCGCGACGAGTGGTACTCGGGCTCCGCCCTCTACGCCCGCGCGCTCGCCACCGACGTGCTCCCGGCGCTCGACGCGCGCGGGCCGGTGATCGGGCTCGGCGCGAGCCTGGGCGGCCTCGCGATGCTGCACGCGCACCGGCTGGCGCCGTTCAACGGCCTGTTCCTGCAGTCGGCCTCGTTCTTCGTCCCGCGCCACGACGCCCATGAGGCGCGCTTCCCGCGCTATCGCCGTATCGTGCGCGTCGTGCGGGAGCTGCAGCGCGACGCCGGCGAGCCGGTCCCAGTGACGCTGACCTGCGGCGCGGCCGAGGAGAACATCGGCAACAACCGCGAGATGGTGCGCGCGCTGGCCGAGCAGGGCTTCGACGCCGAGCTGCACGAGGTCGGCGACACGCACAACTACACCGCCTGGCGCGACGCCTTCGACCCGCACCTGACCCGGCTGCTGGCGCGATGGAGCTGAAGGCCTACGGCAACTACGGGCGGCCCGTGCTCGCGTTCCCGGCCGAGGGCGGCAGCGCCTGGGACTGGGAGAACCAGGGCATGGTGCACGCGCTCGGCCCGCTGCTGGAGGCCGGCCGGCTGCGGCTCTTCTGCGTCGACGCGATCGACGGCGCGACGTGGTCGGACCGCTCGCTCCCGCTCGAGGAGCGTGCCCGCCGCCACGCCGGGTACGAGACCTGGGTGCTCGACGAGGTCGTCCCGCACATCCACCGCGAGCTCGGCGGCGCGCAGGAGATCCTCACCTGCGGCGCCAGCCTGGGCGCGTTCCACGCGATCAACTTCGCGCTCCGCCGCGCCGACGTGTTCCCGCTCGGCATCGGCCTCTCGGGCAACTACGACCCGTCGGCCTGGGACGGCTGGGGCGAGCGCGGCGACGCCGCCTACTTCAACAACCCGATGGACTACGTGCCGCACCTCGGCGGCGACCACCTCGACTGGCTGCGCGAGCGGCTGAGCCTGCTGCTGGTCTGCGGACAGGGCATGTGGGAGGACACGACGGGCGCGCTCGACAGCACGCGCGCGCTCGCCGGACGGCTCGCCGAGAAGGGCATCCGGCACGAGCTCGACCTGTGGGGGCACGACGTGCCGCACGACTGGCCGTCATGGCGCGCGCAGATCGCTCATCATCTGGCGCGGTTCTGCTGATGGGAACGAGACCGCACGCACCTGATCGGCCTGCTGCTCGGCACCGAGGAGGACTGGCCGCGCGCCTTCGAGACGCTCGTCGAGCGGCTCGGGCCGGTGAAGGACGAGTCCGGCGCCACGCACCGGATCGACACCGAGCGGATCACGATCGAGCCGTTCGACCTCACCGACAAGCCGCGCTACGACCTCGTCGTCGACCGGCTCGCCTACTGGTACTTCGTCCCGCGCGAGTGGCTCAAGAAGGTCGCGCTGATGGACGACGTGTACCTGCTCAACAGCCCGTTCACGTTCCAGTCGATGGAGAAGCACGCGGCGTACTGCGCGATGCTGCGGCTCGGGCTGAAGGTGCCGCAGACCGTGCTCGTGCCGCACAAGCAGCCGCCCGAGAACGCGCGCTTCGCCTACACGGCGGCGAAGTACAACCGGCCGTTCGACCTCGAGCAGATCGCCGCCGGCATCGGCTACCCGCTGTTCATGAAGCCCTACGACGGCGGCCAGTGGGTCGGCGTCAGCCACATCGCGGGCCCGGAGCAGCTGCGCCGCGCCTACGACGAGTCCGGTGAGCGGCTGATGCACCTGCAGGCCGCGGTCGACGGCTTCGACGTCTTCGCGCGGTCGCTGTCGATCGGCGCCGAGACGATGGTCATGAACTTCCGGCCCGAGCTGCCGATGCACGACCGCTACGCGGTCAGCCACGACTTCCTGACGCCCGAGCTGGGCGACGAGGTCGTCACGATCAGCCGGCTGATCAACGCGTTCTTCCGCTGGGAGTTCAACTCCTGCGAGACGCTGATCCGCGGCACCGAGGCGCACCCGATCGACTACGCGAACGCCTCGCCGGACGTCGCCGTCACGAGCCTGCACTACTACTTCCCGTGGGCGATGGCGGCGCTGCTGCGCTGGACGGTCTTCTGCGTCGTGACCGGCCGCCGGCCGCGGATCGACCTGGACACGCGGAGCTACTTCGAGATCGGCGACCGCGACGATCTCTCCTACGAGGAGAAGCTCGCCGGCTACCGCGCGCTCGCCGACGAGTACTTCGAGGTCGACCGCTACGGCGAGTTCTGCGAGCGCTCGCTCGCGCACGTCGACGACATGGTGTTCGAGTGGATCGACTCGCCGGACTTCGAGCGGCTGCTCGAGGAGACGGTCCGGACGACCTACCCCGCGCACGAGCAGGAACGGTTCCTGGCCCACTTCGGCGGGCTCGATCGGGCAATGGGCTAAAGAGCGGCGATGACGCTCCTGGCCCTCCTCGCGCAGGCCGATTTCACCGGCGAGCTGGGGTCACCGAATCAGGACGACCTGCTGTGGGCGCGCGAGCTGCAGGCGATGTCGCTCGCCGTGCACATCCCGCTCGTCTGCTTCGGGATCGCGTTCCCCGCGATGGTCGCTGTTCGTCGAGGGGCTGTGGCTGCGCACGGGCGACCCGGTCTACAGGGCGCTCGCCAAGCGCTGGTCGAAGGTGATGCTGATCCTGTTCGCGGTCGGCGTGGTGACGGGCACGATCCTGTCGTTCGAGCTCGGGCTGCTGTGGCCGAACTTCATGGCGACGTTCGGCGAGGTCTTCGGGCTCGCGTTCGGGCTCGAGGGCTTCTCGTTCTTCGTCGAGGCGATCTTCATCGCGATCTACGTCTACGGCTGGGACCGGCTGCCGCCGCGCGCGCACTTCCTCGCCGGGCTCGCCGATCGTGATCGCGGGCATCACCGGCTCGCTGTTCGTGATCGCGGTCAACGGCTGGATGAACCACCCGACCGGCTTCGACATCGTCGAACGGCGAGGTCGTCGAACATCGCGCCGTGGGAGGCGCTGTTCAACGACCACCTGTGGCACGAGCTGACCCACATGTACCTCGCCGGCTACATCGTCGCCGGGTTCATCGTCGCGGGCGTCTACGCGCGCGCCTGGCTGCGCGGCGACCGCGGCCGCTACGTGCGCGCCGGGCTCATCGTGCCGCTCGACGTTCGCGGCGCTGGCGGCGCCGGTGCAGGTCGTCGTCGGCGACTGGGCGGCGCGCGACGGTCGCCGAGAACCAGCCGGTCAAGCTCGCCGCGTTCGAGGGCCTCGGACGACCGACCGCGGCGCGCCGTTCCACATCGGCGGCATCGTACGAGCGGACACGGCGAGGTCGCGACGGGATCGCGATCCCCAAGCTGCTGTCGATGCTCGCCGACGCACGACCCGGACGGCGACGGTCACGGGCCTCGAGTCCGTGCCCGCCGGACGACCGGCCGGCCCGGTCAACACGGTCCGCTTCTCGTTCCAGACGATGGTCGTCATCGGCACCGCTGCTGGCGGCGCTCGGCGCTGTTCTTCGCGGCGGTCTGGTGGCGCCGCGGCCGGCTGCCGCGCACGACGCTGGTTCTACCGCGCGCGTGGTCGCCGCGGGCCCGCTCGCGCTCGTCGCGCTGATCTGCGGGCTGGATCACGACCGAGGTCGGCCGCCAGCCGTGGATCGTCTACGAGGTGATGCGCACCGAGGACGCGGTCACCGCCGCCGACGGCCTGCCGCTCGCGTTCGCGGGCGCTGGTCGCCGTCTACCTCGCGCTCGCGGCGACCGTGGTCTGGCTGCTGCGGCGGCTCGCGCGGCGGCCGCCGGAGACCGAGGTCGAGGGGCCGGTGAAGCGCGTGATGCGCGCGAGCTCTGCCTGGCGCTCGCGATGCTCGGGCTGACCGCCTACGCGGTGCTCGGCGGCGCCGACTTCGGCGCCGGCTTCTGGGACCTGACGGCGGGCGGCGCCGAGCGCGGCGGCCCGCTGCGCGGGCATGGTCCAGCGCTCGATGAGCCCCGTCTGGGAGGCCAACCACGTCTGGCTGATCTTCGTGCTCGTCGTCGCTCTGGACGGCGTTCCCGGTCGCCTTCGGGTCGATCATGTCGACGCTCTACGTGCCGCTGCTGCTCGCCGTCGGCGGGGATCATCTTCCGCGGCACCGCGTTCGCGCTGCGCGGCGAGGCGGCGACGATCGAACGAGGCGCGCGTCGCTCGGCGCCATGTTCGCCGCTCTCGTCGGTGCTCGTGCCGTTCTGCCTCGGCGCCGCGCTCGGCGGCGATCGCGTCCGGCGCGCGTGCCGGTCGGCAACGCCGCGCGGCGACGCCGTGGGCATCGTGGCTGAACCCGACTCGCTGTCTCGATCGGCGTGCTCGCGGTCGTGACCGGCGCCTACCTCGCCGCGGTGTTCCTGGCCGCCGACGCCGAGCACGGCCGGCGAGCGCGACCTCGCGCGGGCGTTCCGCGCCGCGGGCGCTGGTCGCCGGGCGCGCTGGCCGGCGTGCTCGCGATCGGCGGGCTGCTCGTGCTGCGCGACGGACGCGCGCGCCGCTGTTCGACGGGCTGACCGTCGGGCGGCGGGCTGGCCTGCGTGCTCGGCTCGGCGCGTGCTCGGCGCGGTCACGCTCGCGCTCGTGTGGACGCGACCGCTTCGCGCTCGCGCGGCTCAGCGTCGGCGGCCGCCGTCGGCTGCGATCGTCGGTCGGCTGGGCGGTCGCCCAGAGCCCGTACCTGCTGCCGGGCGAGCTGACGCTCGACGAGGCGGCGGCCGGCGACGCGACGCTGACCGCGCTGCTGATCAGCGTCGCGCGTCGGGCTCGTGATCCTCGTGCCGTCGCTGTTCCTGCTCTACCGCTGGTGCTGCGCGGGGACCTCTACGAGCCATGACCGCCCGCCGCCTGTGGCCGCTGCTGTTCCTGCTCGGCGTGGTGCTGATGGTCCCGTTCGAGGCGACGATCACGCGCATCCTCGGGCTGGCGTGCCTGGTCGGCTTCGTCGTCGTCGGGCTCCTCCTCGTCACCTTAAAGGGGTCAGACCCCTCTTAGGTGGCGTTTAGGTAGAGCGCCTCGATCGTGCGGGCCTGGCCGAGCGCGTCGGCGCGGCCGAGCCGCGGCTCGCGGCCTTCGCGGATCGCGGCCGAGAAGTCCTCGAGCTCGAGCTGGTACGGGTCGGCGCGCTCGACCGGGATGTCCTCGACGCTCCCGTCCGGGCGCGTGAGCGTGAGCTTGGGCGAGCCGCCGTGCCACGGGTCCTGCGCCGTCAGCGTGCCCTCCGCGGCCACGACCTCGAGCGCGCCGCGCGGCGGCACGTCGAACCCGCAGTCGAACAGGCCGAGCGCGCCGCCGGCGAAGCGCAGCATGCCGGTGAAGCGCCCGTCGACCCCGTCGCCGGCCGTCACCGCCTCGCCGCTCACCCGCTCGGGCTCGCCGCACAGCAGCCGCAGCGCGCTGACGCAGTAGCAGCCGACGTCCATCAGCGCCCCGCCGTCGAGCTCCCGCTGCAGCCGCACGTTCGACGGGTCGTCGGGCAGCGTGAAGCCGAACGCGGCGCGCACCACCCGCAGCGGCCCGAGCTCGGCCGCCGTGCGGACGAGCGCGTCGGTCTGCGGGTGGTAGCGCCACATGAAGCCCTCCATCAGCAGCCGGCCGGCGCGGTCGGCGGCGTCGAACGCCGCCTCCGCGTCGGCCGCGCGCCGGGAGAGCGGCTTCTCCACCAGCACGTGCTTGCCGGCCTCGAGCGCCCGCACCGACCACGGCACGTGCAGCGAGTTCGGCAGCGGGATGTAGACCGCGTCGACCTCGGGGTCCGCCAGGAGGTCCTCGTAGGAGCCGTGCACGCGTTCGATGCCGTGCTCGGCCGCGAACGCCTCACCGCGCGCACGGTCGCGCGAGCCGACGGCGACGACCTCGACGCCGTCGGCCTCGCGCGCGCCCGCGAGCACCTTGCGGTTGATGTTGGCGGTCGACAGGACGCCCCAGCGGACCGCGGTCATGCTCGTCCCGACTGCTCGCGACCGCGCCGCGAGATCGAGTCGACCGTCACCGCCAGCAGCAGGACGCCGCCGGTGAGCACGAACTTCGTGCCCGAGGACAGGCCGAGCAGGCCCAGCCCGTTGTCGATCGACAGCATCACCAGCGCACCCAGCAGCGCCGCCTTCATCGTGCCGCGGCCGCCGAACAGCGACGTGCCGCCGATGACCGCCGCGGCGATCGGGTACAGCAGCGCCTGGCCGCCGCCCGTGTTCGTGTCCACCGACCGCAGCCGCGAGGCGAGCAGGATGCCGCCCAGCACCGCCATCACGGACACGATCGCGAAGCAGGCGATCTTCACGCGGTCGACGTTGATGCCCGCGCGCCGCGCCGCCTCGGCGTTGCCGCCGACGGCGTAGATGTGGCGGCCGAACTTCGTCCGGTTCAGGATGTAGGTCCAGAACACGAACAGGCCGCCGACCACGAGCCCCGCGTACGGGATGCCGCGGTCCTGGTTGGCGATCGCGACGACGACCACCAGCGCGAGCGCCACGCCGCCGATCCGCAGAGCGACGATCAGCAGCGGGTCGATCTGCAGGCCGGCCTTGCGGCGCGACACCTGGCGGGCGAGCTGGATCGCCGCGTACGCCCCGGCGCAGAGGGCCACGAGCGTCCACGACAACCACGGCTCCAGGAAGTCGTTCGCCAGGCCGATGATGAAGTCGTTCTGCAGGATCACCGTGCCGCGGCTGCCGATCAGCAGCAGCACCACGCCGTTCCAGGCCAGCAGACCGGCGAGCGTGACCACGAACGACGGCACGCCGATCTTCGTGATGATCAGCCCGTGCAGCGTGCCGATGCCGAGGCCGGCCGCGAACACGACGAGGATCGCCAGGCCGGTCGGCAGCTCGTTGCCGTCCGGCGTCAGCAGCAGCGCGATCAGGACGCCGCCGACGCCGGACACGAAGCCGATCGACAGGTCGATCTCGCCCAGCAGCAGCGCGAACGTCACGCCCATGGCGATCACCGCGTACGGCGCCGTCTGGACGATCAGGTTCACGAAGTTGCCGGCCGTCAGGAAGCGGTCGTTCTGGACCTGGAACACGAGCGCGATGACGATCAGGCCGACGAAGATCGGCAGCGACCCGAGGTCGCCCGAGCGGACGCCGGTCCACCAGCGGCGTGCGTACGCACCGACCGATCCACCTTCGGCGGCGGCGGGCGGCGGCGCGGCGACACTCGTCATGTCAGCGCCTCCTGCCCCGGCACCTTGGACAGCGTGCCGGCCGTGATCGCCTCGACGATCTGCTGCTGGTTGGTCTCCGTGCGCTTGTACTCGGCCACGTTCTGGCCGAGCCGGAGCACGGTGATCGAGTCGGCGACCTCGAACACGTCGTGCAGGTTGTGCGAGATCAGGATCACCGCGAGGCCCTGCTCGCCGAGCCGCCGCACCAGGTCGAGGACCTGGTGCGTCTGGGCGACGCCGAGCGCCGCCGTCGGCTCGTCGAGGATCACCACGCGCGAGTTCCACATCACGGCCTTGGCGACCGCGACCGACTGCCGCTGCCCGCCCGAGAGCCCGGCCACCGTCTGGCGGACCGAGCTCAGGGTGGTCACGGACAGCGAGGCGAGCGTCTCCTTCGCGCGCGCCTCCATCGTGGTCTCGTCGAGCCGCCGCGCGGGGTCGATCAGCTCCCGGCCGAGGTACATGTTCTGCACCACGTCGAGGTTGTCGGCCAGCGCCAGGTCCTGGTAGACGACCTCGATGCCGAGCCGCGCGGAGTCCTTCGGGTTGTGGATGCTGACGGGCTCGCCGTTGAACACGATCTCGCCCGAGTCGACCGGGTGGATCCCGGCGATGCACTTGATCAGCGTCGACTTGCCGGCGCCGTTGTCGCCGACCAGCGCCATCACCTCGCCCGGGGCGACGTGGAAATCGACTTCGTAGAGCGCCTGAACTGCGCCGAAGCTCTTCGAGACTCGGCGCAGTTCCAGGACCGGCGATGCGGTCACGGCTCTAGATTCCCAGTTCCTCGCACTTCGCGGCGAGGTCGCCGGCGCAGATCTCCTCCTTCTTCGGGAAGTCCGGCTCCCCGAGGTACTCGTTGATGTTGTCCTTGGTCACCGGGACGGGGTCGAGGAACACCGACGGGACGTCCTTGGTGCCGTTGTTGATCGTGTCCGGCGCCTCGGGCGTCTCGCCCTTGGCCAGCGCGATCGCGAGCTCGGCGGCCGCGTCGGCCTCCTTCTTGATCGCCTTGTAGACGGTCATGCACTGATCGCCGTTGACGATGTTCTGGATGCCCTGCAGCGTCGCGTCCTGGCCCGTGACCGGGACCTGGTCGAGCTTGCGCTGCTTGAGCGCGGAGATCGCCGAGTTGGCGAGGCCGTCGTTGGCGGCCAGCACGCCGTCGATCTTGTTGTCCGCGGCCTGCAGCATCTGCTCGAACATGGTCAGCGCGCGCTGGTTGTCCCAGTCCGGCACCGACTCGTCCGCGACCTCGGTCCAGTCGCCGGAGTCGAACAGCGGGTTGATGACGCCGTCGTAGCCGTTCTTGAACAGCGTGGCGTTGTTGTCGGTCGGCGAGCCGTTGAGCACCGCGATCTGCGGGTTGCTGGTGCCGGCCTCCTCGATGCAGCTCACGAGACCTTCGCCCTGGAGCTTGCCGACGGCCTCGTTGTCGAACGAGACGTAGTAGTCGGAGTCGCCCTCGAGCGTGAGGCGGTCGTAGTCGATGACGCTGACGTCCTGCGACTTCGCGTTGGCCGCGATCGCGGCGCCCGAGCCCGAGTCGAGGTTCACCAGCAGCAGCACCTTGGCGCCGTTGGTGATCGCCTGCTCGGCCTGCTGCTGCTGCGTCGCCTTGTCGCCCTCGGCGTTCTGGATCTCGGCCTCGATGCCCGCGGCCTCGAACGCCTGCTGCAGGAACGGCCGGTCGACGGTCTCCCAGCGGACTGACGACTTGGAGTCCGGCAGCAGGACGGCGACCTTGCCGGCCTCCTCGCTGCCGCCGGAGGCACCGCCGCCTCCACCGCCCTCGTCCTCGTCATCGCCACAGCCCGCCAGTGCGAGCGCTCCTGCGGCGGCTGCGACCGCCGCGATACGCCATGCGCGGTTCAGCATGGTCCTCCTCCTCCGGTTGGATGGTGCTGATGGGGGATCACCGGGCCTCCGTGGCCAGGCGAGTGGGGAAGGCGCGATCGGCCTCGCTCACGACGAGGGCGAGCGCGCCCAGGACCTGCGCCCGCTCGCCGAGCACGCCCGCCGTCACCGTTGCGGCGTCGGCGGCGCCCGGCAAGGCGGCGCGCGCGATCGACTCGCGCACGCCGTCGAGCAGCAGGTCACCAGCCGCTGCGAGGTCTCCTCCGACCACGAGCAGCTCGGGATTGAGCACGTTCAGGAGCATCGACACGGCCTGGCCGATCGCACGCCCGGCGTCGGCGATCACGCGCCGGCAGCCGAGGTCGCCGCGGCGGGCGAGCTCGAGCATGTGCGGGACCGTGATGTCGTCGCCGTGGCTGCGGCGCAGCAGCTCGACCAGCGCGCCGGTGGCGGCGAGCGTCTCGAGGCAGCCGCGGTTGCCGCAGCGGCAGACGAGCCCGTCGGGGTCGACGAGCAGGTGCCCGAGCTCGCCGGCCAGCCCCGCGGTGCCGCGGTAGAGGCGGCCGTTGAGGATCAGGCCGGCGCCGATGCCGGACGACACCTTGAGGTAGACCATGTCGCCGGCGTCGCGCGCGGCGCCGAACGCGGCCTCGGCGAGCGCGCCGAGGTTGGCGTCGTTGTCGACGATGATCGGGACGTCGAGCCGGCGCCGCATCTCGGCGACGCTGGCGACCCCGACCCAGCCGGGCAGGATCGCCGACGAGCCGACCAGGCCGTCCTCCTGGCGGATCGGGCCGGGAAGGCCCATGCCGGCGCCGATGACCGCGCTGCGGTCGACCCCGGCGGCGTCGAGCAGCTCGACGACGAGGTCGGCGGCGGCGTCGAGCCCCTGCTCGGCGGCGTGGTCGGTGTCGAGCGGCAGCGCGCGCTCGGCGATGATCCGCGACGACAGGTCGGAGATCGCCACGCGCAGGTGGCTGTGGCCGAAGTCGATGCCGACCGCGGCGCCGGCCGACGAGTCGAACGAGAGCAGGATCGGCGGCCGGCCGCCCTGCGTGCCGTGGGCCGCCCCCGGCTCCTCGCGCTCGATCACGAGGCCGTCGGCCTGCAGGTCGGCGACGAGGCTGGACACCGTGGAGCGCGAGAGCCCCGTGCGGCGGGCGATCTCGGCGCGCGAGATCAGCCCCTGGTCGCGCAGCGCGTGGATCACGCGCAGGCGGTTCAGGCGGCGCAGCGATTCGAGGGAGCCCGCGCGACCGGTGGCCATGGCGCGGGCATCAGATCCGATCCGGAGGCTTTTGTCAAGCTTCGCACTAACTCCGGTGTCTGGGGCCGTATCCCGTCGTCAACCCGAACAAACGCGTTCCGTTCGGAATAGCACGAATCGAGAAGATCATCCGCGGAGCCGCACGTACCGTCGGCCCATGAGCATTCTCTCGGTAGTCGAATACGTGTCCATCGACGGGGTCGTCCAGGGTCCCGGGCACGCCGGCGAGGACACCTCCGGCGGCTTCGACCTCGGCGGCTGGACCGGCCCGTTCATGGACGAGCACCGCCGCTACGCGAGCGAGGCGCTCCCGCACGCGGGCGCGATCCTCCTCGGCCGCCGCACCTACGACATCTGGGCCTCGTACTGGCCGACGGTCACCGACCCCGCGGACGAGATCGCCGGCGCGCTCAACGGCCTGCCGAAGTACGTCGCGTCGACGACGATGGAGAAGGCCGGCTGGGCCGGCACGACCGTCATCCGCGACGTGCCGGCCGAGGTCGGCGCGCTGCGCGCGAAGCCGGGCGCGGACATCCTGGTCATGGGCAGCTCGGTGCTCGTGCACACGCTGGCCGCGCACGACCTCGTCGACCGCTACGAGCTGTGGGTCCACCCGGTCGTGCTCGGGCGCGGCAAGCGGCTGTTCGAGGAGGGCTCGGCGCGGCGCGACCTGCGGCTCGTGAACAGCCGCACGACCGAGGCCGGGCTCGTGCTGCTCACGTACGAGCGCTGAGCCGCTTCTCGAACCAGTGGTCGCCGTAGCGCTCGGCGTTGAAGGCCGGGACCTCGGCGTAGCCGGCGGCGCGGTACATCGCGATCGCCTCGGTCAGCGCCCGGTTCGTCTCGAGGCGCACGACCGGTGTCTCGACGCGGGCCTCGAGCTCGGCCAGCAGGCGGCGGCCGAGCCCGAGGCCGCGGGCGCGCTCGGCGACCCACATGCGCTTGATGTCGGTCGCCTCGCCGCCGTACATGCGCAGCGCGCCGCAGCCGACCGGCTCGCCGTGCAGGGTCGCGACGAGCAGCAGGCCCTCGGGCGGCCGCAGCTTGGCCGGATCGGGCAGCGTGCTGTCGCCGGGGTCGAAGCCGTCGCTGAAGCGGCGGTCCAGCTCGACGGCGTACTCGTGCAGGCAGTGGCGGGCGTGCGGGTGCTCCGGGTCGGCCGGCGCGATCTCGACCATCGTCGCCGTCAGCAGCCGCTCGACGTCGCCCATCGCGGCCACGAGCCGCTCGCGCTGGCGCTCGCGCAGCGGATCGAGCATGCGCTCGGCCAGCTCGTCGCTGGCGCGGTCGATCACGCGGCGCTCGGCCAGCCCGGACTGCGTGAGGCGCGCGGTCCGCACGCGCCGGTCGGCCGCCTCGGGCTCGACGCTGACGAGCCCGGCGCGCTCGAGGCTGCGCAGCATCCGGCTGAGGTAGCCGGAGTCGAGCCCGAGCCGCCCGCGCAGGTCGCGCACGTCCGCCCCGCCCTCGCCGATCTCCCACAGCAGCCGCGACTCGCCGAGCGGGCGCGTCGCGCGACAGGTAGTGGTCGTCGAGCGCGCCGACGCGCTGCGTGACGAGGCGGTTGAACCGCCGGACCTGCTCGACGGCGTCCGGGCCCATACCTCTGACTTTAGTCAGAGAACGGCGCTATGTACAGATGGCGGTCGAGCGGGACGAGCTCGCGCTCGCGCAGCTGGTCGGCGTAGCCGTGGACGGCGGGCCCGCCGCCCAGGTGCAGGAGCAGGATCCGCTCGTCCGGCCGGAAGCGCCCGCTCTTGACCAGGTCGATCAGCCCGCGGACCGCGCGCCCCTCGTACACCGGATCGGCGATCAGCGCCTCGGTGCGCGCGAACAGGCGGATCGCCTCGAGCAGGGCGGGGCTGGCGACGCCGTAGGGCTCCGGATCGGCGATCACCACCTCGACGTCGGCCTCGTCGACCGCGGCGTCGATCCCGAGCTCGCCGAGCGTGTCGTTGGCCAGTTGCAGCACGCGCGGCGCCTTGATCTCGCGCTCGTGGTCGTCCGAGACGCCGATCACGCGCAGCGGGCTCGCGAGCGCGGCGAGGCCGGCGAGCAGGCCGGACTGGGTCGAGCTGCTGCCGGTGGTGTGCACGAGGTGGTCGAAGCGCACGCCGCTCTCCTCCGACTGCGCGTCGATCTCGAGGGCCGCGTTGAAGTAGCCGAGGCTGCCGAGGCGATGCTCGGAGCCGCCGCACGGGAACTCGTACGGCCGCCGCCCCTCGTCCCGGAGCCGCTGCGTCAGCTCGCCCAGCCGGCCGGACTCGCCGACGACCCGCTCCGTGTCGTCGAGGAACAGGTCGGCGCCGAGCAGGTCGCTGAGCAGGAGGTTGCCCGAACTGCGGTAGGACTCGCCGGCGTCGGAGGCCCAGCCGTTGTGCAGGAGCGCGCAGCGCAGCCCGACGCGCGCGGCCGCGGCGGCGGTCTGCCGCGTGTGGTTGGACTGGATCGCGCCGACCGTGACCAGCGTGTCGGCGCCCTGCGGCGAGCGCGTCGCCGACGAGGTACTCGAGCTTGCGCGTCTTGTTCCCGCCGCCGGCGAGGCCGGTCAGGTCGTCGCGCTTGATCCAGATCTCGGGTCCGCCGAGGTGCTCGCTGAGCCGTGCGAGCGGGTGCAGCGGCGTCGGGAGGACCGCGAAGCGGGCCCTCGGTCGTCGATCGAGCAGGGCTAGCAGCGCGTCGCGATCCATGAGCTTCAGGTGCAGGGCACGGCCCGCGTGCGACCGCGGATCGTGACCGTGCAGCGCTTGCGCTTGCGCGGGATCGCGTGCGCCCGCGTGCGGAACTCGACGCCCTTCGTGAACTCGACGCCGCCGAAGCGGAACCAGAGGCCGATGCGGATGATCGCGCCCGGCCGGACGGTCCGGCGGGTGCGGCCGTTCCAGCGGTGGCGGACGCCGCCGCGCACGATCCGGAACGAGCGGATCGGCGCGCGTGGGCGAGTCCAGCCGCGCGCCGGCGCAGGCGCGGCCGATGCAGCGCGCGAACGGCGCCTGGAGGCCGACGTAGTCGGTGTCGCGGACCCGCAGCTGCACCGGCTCGGTGAGCCCCGGGCCGGGGAACACGCGCCAGCGATGGCGGACCTTGGAGAGCGCGTCGAGCACGCCGCCGCTGCAGCCCGCGATCCGGTCGCCGCGGTCGCCCTGCGTGATGTCGGTGCCGCCGCGGCAGGCGATCGCGTCGCGCGACCCGCGGTCGCCGGCGTCGACCAGCACGTCGTTCTGCGGCGAGCCGTCGAGCCGGTCCGTGCCCGGCCCGCCGGCCAGCGCGGAGGCGCCGTCGGCGAGCAGGTGGTCGTCGCCGCGCCCGCCCTCGAGCGTCGCCCCGCCGGTCGCCGAGAGCGTGTCGTCGCCGGTGTCGCCGAAGATCGAGCCGAGCACGCCGACGAAGGCGATCCGGTCGTTCCCGGCTCCGCCGAAGACGCGGTAGACCTGCGGCGCGTGCGAGACGATCGTGTCGTCGCCGCCTCCGGCGACGATCGTCGAGCGCTCCCAGCCGGTGGTGCCGGGCGGCTGGGTGCAGCGCGCGCCGCCGGGCACCGGAGCGCAGTGCCGGCCCGCGACGACGCCGGGGCCGGTCGCGATCACGGTGCGGTCGTCGGGCGAGCTGAAGGTGACGCTGTCGTCCACCCCGGCCGTGTCGAAGAAGTCGACGTACACGATCCCGTCGCCGGTCTCCTCGATCGCCACCGTCCCGGCCGCGGCCGGGGCCGCCAGCGCGAGGAACGTCAGCGCCGCCGCTGTACACGCCCGCCTCAGCATCACGGGGACCGTACGCCCGGCGGCGCGGCGCGGCCAGTGCGGTTAGCCGAACTTCAGCGCACGGGCGGCGGCTCGCCCTCGGCGCTGGCCAGCAGCGCCGGGTCCCACTCGCAGACGTTGCAGGCGTGGTGGAACGCGGAGCGGGCGAACGCGAGCGGGTCGGCGCGCGGCGACGACGTCGTCCCAGTCGAGGACGTACTCGCCCAGGTCACCGTCCCAGCGCGCGGCGGCGGGCTCGAGCGTGGCGCCGGCGAAGCCGGCCGGCGCCGGGTGCGCGTAGGCGTAGAACGCCGCCTTGCCGTAGCGGCTGTCGCCCGGCCACCAGCCGACGGCGACCTCCTGCGAGTCCATCGAGTTGCGCATGATGAAGTCGTCCGACGGCGGCTCGGCGCTCTCGCCGGAGAACAGGCTGACCGCGAGGTCGAACGAGCCCCACCAGGCGTTGACCGGCGTCGAGCGCCCGCGGAACGGCGCGCGGAACGCGGCCAGCACGAGCGCGGCCCGGGTGGCGGCGGCGAAGTAGTCGGCGACCTGCGCGCGGTCGTAGGTCGCGTGCTCGGCGTCCTCGTCGAGCGGGACGGTCCAGGGGACCTCCTGCGGCGTCGGGTCGATCGCGACCGGGCCGGCCAGCCGGCCGACCGCGGCGAGCACGTCGCGCGTGACCTCGCCGACCGGCCGGTCCGGCGTCAGCGGGACGCGCTCGGAGCGGCCGTCGCGAGTGCTCGGCCAGCGCCTCGTGGGCGTGCAGGTCGAGCGCGACGGTGAAGGCGCCCGAGCCGTCGGGCGCGGGCAGCGGCAGCGTCTCCCAGCCGCGTGCGGTCAGCCGCAGCGCGGCGTGCTGGAGCTGCGGCTCGGGCGCGCCGAGCTCCGCCGCCAGCTTGCCGAGCACCTGCGTGTGGGCGTGCAGCGTGTCGCACGTCGCCTGCCAGTCGGAGTACCGGAGAGCCATGCCTCCGGACGCTACCGGCCGGCGAGTAGGTCGGTCCCGTACGTGAGCGCCACCTTGACCGCCTCGTTCGGGTTGGCGTCCAACCAGGCGTACGCCTCCACGGCCTGCTCGAACGGGAAGCTGCGCACCGGCAGGTCGTCGACCTGCACGGCGCCGGTCGCGAGAAGGTCCACGACCGTGCGCATCACACGCGGGCGGTCCCACGCGGGGTACGCGCGATGCGGCGCGCCCCAGGCGCCCATGCTCGACACGAGGTCGAGCCGGTTGTGGTGCCATTCCTCGCCGAGACGCAGCTCCGGCGCCCCGCCCTGGTAGAAGCCGACGGTCACGACCGTGCTGCCGAGGCCGGCCGCGGCGATCGCGTCGTGCAGGGCGGCGGTCGCGCCCGAGGTCTCGATCGCGACGTCCGCGGGTCCCGCGCTGCGCTTGATCTCGACGCCGACGCCCTCCGGCGCCTCGCGCGGGTCGTGCGCCGCCTCGGCGCCGAGGCGCAGCGCCAGGTCCCGTCGCGACGCGACCGGGTCCACGGCGGTAACCCGGCCGGCGCCGGCGCGCCGCAGCATCTGGACGAGCAGCAGGCCGATCGCGCCGAGGCCGAACACGACCACGTGATCACCCAGCTTGACCTTCGCGTCGTGCAGCGCGACGAGGGCGACCGCGCCGAGGCTGACGAACAGGCCGCGCTCGAGCGGCGCGTCCTCGGGCAGGCGCACGAGCGGGTAGGTCGAACGGGATGCTGCGTCGACGTCGAGCGTCGGCGCCTCGCCGTGCTGCACGCCTGCGTGGACCAGGTCCCCGGGCTGGAGGTCGTCGACGCCGGCGCCGACTCCGTCGACGCGAGCGACCATCTCGTACCCGAGCCACGCGGGGTACGTCGGGCGCGGCGGATCGGGGCGCACGAGCGCGCGCAGGTCGCGGTCGAAGACGCGGTCGGCGAACGCTGACGTGCCGCGGTAGAGGTTGAGCTCGGTGCCGTGACTGATGCCGCTGACCAGCGCGCGGAGACGGATCTCGCGCGGTGCCAGCGCGAGGGTGTCCTGGTCGAGCAACCGCAGTGCTCGGGGTCCTTCGAGCACCAGTGCCCGCGCCACGTTGATCGAGCTCCTTTCGTCGAGTGGGCGGCCGAGCGTAACAACCTCTCGCTTGACCGCAAGCAGAAGTGCGGCCCGATCGCCTGGTCGGCCTTCACTTATGCGTATCCGAGAACACGAAGTCGGTGGACCTGGCGCCGACGTTGGCGGTAGGATCGCCGGGTGTCTGCTCCCGTGCTCGGCTCACCCGGCGGCGTGCTCGCCCTGATCCGCGAGGGCCGTGCCGCGACGCGGACCGAGGTCATGGACGTCACCGGCCTGTCGCGCTCGACCGTGATGCAGCGGCTCGGCGTGCTCCTGTCCGCGGGGCTGCTGCTCGAGGAGCCGGAGGCCGGACCATCCTCCGGCGGACGGCGGCCGGCGGCGCTCACGTTCAACGAGCACGTCGGGGTGGTGCTGGCGGCGGACCTCGGCGCCTCGCACGGCCGGCTGGCGGTCAGCGACCTGGCCGGTGAGCCGCTCGCGGAGCACGAGGAGCCGATCCGGATCGGCGACGGCCCCGAGGCGGTGCTCGGCTGGGTCGAGGCGACGTTCGACCGGCTGCTGGCCGAGGCGGGCCGCTCGCCGGCCGAGGTGCTGGCGGTCGCGGTCGGCGTGCCGGGCCCGGTGGACGCGGCGGCCGGCCGGCCGGTGACGCCGCCGATCATGCCGGGCTGGGACGGCTACCCGGTCGCCGACCGGCTGCGCGAGCGGTTCGGAACACCGGCGCTGCTGGAGCGCGACGTGAACGCGATGGCGCTCGGGGAGCACCGGCGCGAGTGGCCGGACCTCAGCCACATGGTCTTCGTCAAGGGGGCGACCGGGATCGGCGCCGGGATCATCAGCGACGGCGAGCTGCTGCGCGGCAACCGCGGGCGGGCCGGCGACGTCGGCCATATCCGGGCGATCCGCGAGTCCGAGGTGTTGTGCACGTGCGGCAACCGTGGCTGCGTGGGTGCGCTCGCGTCGGGCATGGCGATCGTGCGGCAGCTGCGCGAGGCGGGGGTCGACGTGTCCGCGCCCGCCGACGTCGTGCGACTGGTCAAGGCCGGCGACCCGGTCGCCATGCACCACGTGCGCGAGGGCGGCCGGATCCTCGGCGCGGCGCTGGCCGCCGTCGTCAGCGTGGTGGCGCCGACGGTGATCATCGTCGGCGGCGAGATGGCCGAGGCGTCCGAGCCGCTCCTGGCGGGGATCCGCGAGTCGGTCTACCAGCGCGCGTCCGCGCTCGCCACCCGCGAGCTGCGGATCCTCACGAGCCGCCTCGGCCGCCGTGCCGGCGTCGTCGGGGCGACCACGCTCGCGCTCGAGCACGTGCTCGAGCCGTCGAACGTCGACGCGCTGCTCGCGCGGCGCGGCCTCGAATGACGGCGCCGACCCTCGCGATCCAGGAGGGCCTGCCGGCCGGCGCGGATCTCGCCGCGCGGATGGACGCGGCGCTGACCGCCGGGTTCGACGGTCTCGAGGTGCGCGACAGCGACCCGGACCGACTCGCCGAGTTGCGCGCGGCCGGCGGCCCGATCGTCTCCTGCTGCCCGGAGCTGACGTCGTGGCTCGGGGACTTCTCCCAGGCCGGCCGGGCGGCGGCGGTCGAGCGCCTGCGGCGCCAGCTCGACGGCCTCGCACAGGCGGGCGGGCGCGCGGTGATCACACCCGCGGCATGGGGCATGTTCACCCGCCGGCTGCCGCCGTTCGACGAGCCGCCGCGCACGCCGGCCGAGGACCGGCAGGTGCTCGTCGAGGGCCTCGGCGCCCTCGCCGGCTTCGCCGACCAGGCGGGTGTGGTGGTCCTGCTCGAGGCGCTGAACCGCTACGAGGACCACATGGTCAACACGCTGGCCGCGGCGGCGTCGATCGTGCGCCAGGTCGGCTCGCCGGCGGTGCGCGTGCTCGGCGACACGTACCACATGAACGTCGAGGAGGCTGACCTCGGCGCCGCCCTGCGCGACGTCGCGGACGTGCTCGGCGCCGTGCATCTGAGCGACTCCAACCGGTTCGAGCCAGGGGCCGGCCACCTGCCGTTCGCAGCGGTCGTCGAGACCCTGCGCGGCCTGCCGTTCAGCGGCCTGCTGTCGGTCGAGTGCCGGCTGTCAGGGGACGCGGCGACCGCCGTGCCCGCCTGCGGCGCGTTCCTGCGCGGGCTGCTCGACGGCTGGGACTGAGCCGGCAGATCGATCCGTAGCGGCGAGGCGGTTCCGTCGCACCCGGATGCGAACATGTGTTCGTGCTGTTCGAAGAGCCGGAACCGACCATCCTGCACGCGGACCTGGATGCGTTCTACGCCTCGGTGGAGCAGCGGGACGCACCGGAGCTGAAGGGCCGGCCGGTGCTGGTCGGTGGCGGCGTCGTCCTCGCATGCAGCTACGAGGCGAAGGCGCGCGGGGTCAGCACCGCGATGGGCGGGCGGTTGGCGCGGCGGCTGTGCCCGGACGCGGTCGTCGTCTCGCCGCGGTTCAAGGTCTACTCGGCGGCGAGCAAGGCGGTCTTCGAGATCTTCCGGGACACGACGCCGCTGGTCGAGGGCATCTCGATCGACGAGGCGTTCCTGGACGTGCGCGGCCTGCGGCGGATCTCCGGCTCGCCGCGCGAGATCGCGGAGCGATTACGCCGCCGCGTGCTCGCCGAGGTCGGGCTGCCGATCACGGTCGGGGTCGCGTCGACCAAGTACCTCGCGAAGGTGGCCAGCGCGGCCGCGAAGCCTGACGGCCTGCTGCTCGTGCCGCTCGGGGGCGAGCTCGCGTTCCTGCACCCGCTGCCGGTCGAGCGGCTCTGGGGCGTCGGCGACGTCACGTCGCGCAAGCTGCGCGGCGAAGGGCTGCGGACGGTCGGCGAGGTCGCGGCGGTGAGCGAGCGGCGCCTGGTCGAGATCCTGGGCCGGGCCGCCGGCCGCCACATCCACGCGCTCGCGCACAACCGCGACCCGCGGCGCGTCCGGACCGGGCAGCGTCGCCGATCGATCGGCTCCCAGCGCGCGTTCGGCCGCCGCGGCCCGCGCGACCTGGCGGGCCTCGACGCGCTGCTCGTCGGCCTGATCGACCGGATCGCGCGCCGGCTCCGCACGGCCAAGCGCGTCTGCCGCACGGTGATGCTGCGCCTGCGGTTCGACGACTACACGCGCGCCACCCGATCGCAGACCATGCCGGAGCAGACCGCCCACACCGACGCGATCCTCGCCACGGCGCGCGACCTGCTGGTCGCCGCCATGCCGCTGATCGACGCCAAGGGCATCACGCTGCTCGGCGTCTCGCTGCAGAACCTCGAGAACGCGGAGACGGACCAGCTCCTCCTCCCCTCCGACCTGCGCCGCGCCGGCGCGCTCGACGCCGCGGTCGACAACGTCCGCGACCGCTTCGGCAGCGAGGCGATCACCCGCGCCGTGCTGCTGAAGCAGCGCCGGGGCCTCGAGGTGCCGCTGCTGCCCGACTGAGGCGCGGTTCAAGCCCGCGATCGCAGCCAAGCCGACGACCACGGAGCGAGCTCGAGCCGCCCGCCGGCGGCGGGGACCGCCCCGTCGCCCAGCGCCGACCACGCGCCTTCGACGTGGACGCGGCAAGGCTCGCCGGACACGTTCACGTACACCCGCGCACGCTCGCCTCCCTCGGCGGTGCGCTCGAGGGCGAACACCTGCGGCGGCGCGTCGAGCAGGCGCTGCGCGCTGTCGGGATGGAACGCGGGCGTCGCCGCACGCCGGCCGAGCAGGTCGCGGAGCCCGCCCCAGGCCGCGCCCGGCCGCGTGCCGGGATCCCGCAGCGCACGCTCGAGCGCCGCGACGTCGTCGAACCTCCGCCGGTGCAGGCTGCGCGGCTGGCCGGTCCGGGCGTAGCCCTCGCGGTCGTTCTCCTCCGCGACGACGGAGTGGACGTAGGTCGCCGGGATCCCGCGCAGCGCCAGCATGATCGCGTGGGCGGCGAGGTGCCGGCGCAGCGCCGCCGGCACCTCGTGCCCGGCGGCGACCAGGCCGTACCAGGTCGAGTTGAGCTCGTAGACGGCCGTGGCGCCGCCAGCGAGCGTGCGGCGCGTCACGTCGCCCCCCGCGCGCAGCGTCGCGTCAATGAGGCGATCGAGGTCGGCCCCGCCGAGCAGGCCCTCCGCCGGCCGGATCCCGACGCCGTCGTGGGAGGCGAGGAAGTTCAGGAACGCCGTGCCGGGACGCGGCGGCTCCAGCGCAGCCGCCCAGTCCTGGAGGCCCGACGCGTCGCCGGTCAGCAGCGCGTGCAGGGTGAGCGGCGGCAGCGGGAACTGGTAGACGAGGTGCGCCTCGTCCTCCCCCGGCGAGCCGAAGTAGGCGACGTTCTCGTCGTGGCGGACGTTGGTCTCGGTCAGCACCAGCACCGCGGGGTCGACCGCCTCCACGCAGCTGCGCAGGAACTGCACCACGGCGTGCGTCTGCCGCAGGTGGATCGAAGTCGTGCCCTCCTGCTTCCACAGGAAGGCAACGGCGTCGAGCCGGAGGACGTCGGCGCCGCGCTCGAGGTAGGCGAGCAGGACCTGGACCACCCGCATCAGCACCTCGGGCGTCCGGTAGTCGAGGTCCACCTGGTCCATCGAGAACGTGGTCCAGACCCAGACCGGGCCGTCCGCACGCTCGAACCGGGTGAGCAGCGGATGCGTGCGCGGGCGCACGACAGCGGAGAGGTCGACATCCGGGTTCGCCGTGCGGAAGAAGCCCTCGTACCGCGGATCGCCGGCGAGGAAGCCCTCGAACCAGCCGCTGCGCGAGGACAGGTGGTTGAGCACGGCGTCGACCATCAGCCGCCGCCCCTGCGCAAGCCGCTGCATGTCGTGCCAGCTTCCGTAGCGCTCGTCCACCGCGAGGTAGTCGACGACCGCGAATCCCTCGTCCGACGTCGACGGGAAGAAGGGCGTCACGTGGAGCCCGTTGAACCACGGGTGGAACAGGTCGTCCATGACCGCCCGCAGCGTTGCGAGCGGGGCCTCGCCGGGGCGCACGAACTGATCGGGGTACGTGATCAGCCAGCTGTCGTGCTGATCCCATCGAGCGGCCCGCGGCGGCTTCGGGCGCGCCGCGGCCAGGAGCCGCTCGACGTCGGGCGCCAGCCGGTCGGCCGCTGCACTCCCGTACAGCTCCTCCAGGAGCCGCCGCCGCCTGGCCACGCCCCCGTCCGGTGAGCCGGTGACGGTGACGGGCGATCCGACCATGCGATGTCGGCACGTTAGCGGAACCTCCGAACTTCTGCATTCTCAGCAAGCAGAGGTTGCGCACCGCGAAGTCAGTCCTCCGCTACTTCTGCTTGCGTTGCTGCAGGAAGCCCTCTAGGCTCCCGCCATCTGGCAGGGCATCCGTGCCCCATCGCGAGGAGGAGACACAGTGAGCATGCGACCTGCGCTTGTCGCCGGAGTGGCCGCTCTTGTCATGCTGGCGACCGGCTGCGGCGGTGACGACGACGAAGGCGGCGGCGGCGGCGGTGGTGCGAGCCTTCGCGGCAGATCGCTCGACCGTCTGGACGAACGAGTCCCAGCCCGACCGCGTGGAGATCGACGAAGGGCATCCTCGCCGACTTCACGAAGGAGTCGGGCATCGACGTCGAGCTCGTGCCGATCCCGGAGGACCAGCTCGCCACGCTGATCACGAACGCCGCGGCGGCCGGCGAGCTGCCCGACGTGGTGCTCGCCAACAACATGGCCGACTCGCAGGCCTACGCGGCGCAGGACGTCTACGACGCCGACGCCGCCCAGGCGGTCATCGACAGCTCGGCGCGGACACGTTCTCGCCCGAGGCGCTCGAGCTCGTGACGCGCGACGGCAAGGCGACCGGGGTCCCGAGCGACGCCTGGGGCCAGCTGCTGATCTACCGCAGCGACATGTTCGAGAAGGCGGGCATCGACCCGCCGGAGACGCTCGACGACGTCCGCGCCGCCGCCGAGCAGCTGCACGTCGGTCGGACATGGCCGGCATCACGCTCGCCACCAAGGCGGGCGACGGCTTCACCGCCGAGACGTTCGAGCACGTCGCGCTGGCGTACGGGTGCAACCTCGTCGACGACGGCGGCGGGGTCACGTTCGACTCGCCGGAGTGCGCAGACGCGCTCGCGTACTACGCCGAGCTCGCCAACGAGTACTCCGTGGCGGGCGCCCAGGACGTCGACACCACCCGCGCCACCTACTTCGCCGGCCGCGCCGCGATGATGTTCTGGTCGCCGTTCCTGCTCGACGGCATGGCCGGCCTGCGCGCCGACACCAAGCCGTCGTGCCCGCAGTGCAAGAAGAACCCGGCGTTCCTGGCCGAGAACAGCGGCCTCGTCGGGCCGCTGGGCGGGCCGGGCGGCGGCGAGCCGACGCAGTTCGGCGTCGTCGCCACGTTCAACATCACCGCCGACGCGGACACGGAAGCGGCCCAGCAGCTCGTCGAGTACCTGATGACCGACGGCTACGTGCGTGGCTCAGCCTCTCGCCGCAGGGCAAGTACCCGGTCCGCACCGGGCCCGAGGCGGGCTCGACCGAGTACGTCGACGCGTGGGCGGAGCTCGAGAGCGGCGTCGACACGAAGGCTCCGCTGAGCAAGTTCTACTCCGAGGAGTCGCTCGCCTCCCTGGGCGAGGGCGTGCAGAGCCTCGACCGCTGGGGCTTCGCCCAGGGTCAGGGCGCGCTCGTCGGCGCCCTCTCCGGCGAGCAGCCGATCGCCACCGCCGCCGCCGACGTGATCGCCGGCAAGGATGCCGCCGAGGCCGCCGCCGAGACACAGGGGGTCGTCGAGGAGGTCCAGGCGACGCTGGAGTAGCCATGGCCGCCGGGACACAGCTCGGCGCGACGGCGCCGGGGCGCAGGCGCGGCGGCCCGCCGGAGGCACGCGCGCCGGCGCGACGCGCGCGCCGGCCTGGCGTTCGTCTCGCCGACGGTGATCGTGGTGGTCGTGATGGTCGTGCTGCCGGTGCTGTGGGCGCTGGTGCTCTCGTTCCAGCGGGTCCGCTGCTCAACCTGCAGTCGTTCGACATCCTGGGCGGCGAGTACACGCTCCGCAACTACGACCAGCTGCTCTCCTCGTCGGGCTTCCTCGAGGCGGCGAGGAACGACGCTGGCCTACTCCGTGTTCGGCACCGCGGGCGCGATCGGCTTCGGCCTCCTGGCCGCGCTCCTGGTACGCAACTCGTTCCCGGGGCGCGCCCTGGTCCGCGGGCCTCCTCCTGCTGCCCTGGGTCGCGCCCGTGGTCGCCGTCACGTTCGTGTGGGAGATCCATGCTCTCCCCGCAGCTCGGGATCGTCAACGCGGTCGGCACCGACGTGCTCGGCTGGAACTCCCCGATCCCGTTTCTCAGCCAGCGCGAGGGCACGATCTCGCTGTTCGGCCTCGAGCTCGGCGTGCCGACCGCGCTGATGACCGTGATCGTGTTCGAGTGGTGGCGCTCGTTCCCGTTCGCCTTCCTCTTCATCCTCGCCCGGCTGCAGGCTGTCTCGGGGGACATCGAGGAGGCGGCGCGCGTCGACGGCGCGACGCCGACGCAGGTCTTCCGCTACATCATCCTTCCGCAGCTCGCCGGCGTGATCGCCGTGCTCGCCGTGCTGCGGTTCATCTTCACCTTCAACGCGTTCGACGAGATCTTCCTGCTGACGGGCGGCGGCGCCGGCACCGAGGTGCTCGCCACGCAGGTCTACTCGCTGCTCAACGCCCGCGGCGACGTCGGCGCGTCGGCGGCGGTGGCGATGTTCATGGCCGCGGTGTTGATCGTGTTCCTGTTCGTCTACTTCCGCATCTTCGGCGAACGGGAGCGGGCATGAGCACGGCGGCGCCCGCGCGGCGCAGGGGCTGGAACCGCTACAGGGTCGAGGTTGCGCTGATCAGGATCCTGCGGCCGCTGCTGATCGTCGGGATCACGCTCGCCGCGTTTTTCCCCTTCTACTACATGGTCCTGCTCTCGATGCGGGAGATCTCGGAGGTCATCCAGTCGCCCGGATCGTTCCTGATCTCGCCCGGCGAGATCAACTTCGACCAGTACGGGAGCGTGCTCAAGTCGGAGGAAGACGGCGGGGAGGGTTTCCTCGGGTTCCTCGCGAACTCGGCGATCCTCGCGGTGCTGACCGTGATCATCACGCTGGTCGTCTCGATCCTCGGCGCCTACGCGGTCTCGAGGCTTGAGTTCTTCGGACGCCGGAAGGTGAGCTTCCTGTTCCTCTCGGTCTACCTGTTCCCGCCGATCCTGCTGGCCATCCCGCTGTTCGTGTCCTTCTCCCGCATCGGCGTGCGCGGGGAGCTGCTCGTACTGGCGATCGTCTACGTCGCGCAGACGCTGCCGGTGTGCGTGTACATGCTGCGCAACTACTTCGAGAGCGTCCCGGTGTCGCTCGAGGAGGCCGCCGAGGTCGACGGCGCGACGCGGCTGCAGATCATCCGCAAGGTCACGCTGCCGCTCGCCGTACCGGCGATCGCGGCCACCGGCCTGTTCGTGTTCATGATCGCGTGGAACGAGTTCCTCTTCGCGCTGCTCTTCCTCGCCGACGAGCGCTCCAACTGGACCGTCTCCCTCGGCCTCTCCCAGCTTCAGGACATCGAGACGCCGGCGACCACGCTGATGGCCGGTTCCGTGATCCTCACGCTGCCGATCATCGTCGCCTTCCTGTTCGCCGAGCGCCTCATGACGGAAGGGCTCACGCGCGGCGCCGAGAAGGGCTAGCCGCCGCCCACTCGATCACGACGCCGAGGTGCTCGGCGGGGTTCGCGGCGAGATCGGCGAACGCCTCCGGCGCCTCGTCCGGGCTGAGCCGGTCGCTGACCAGGGCGCCGACGTCGAGCTCGCCGTCCCGGATCAGGTTCAGCAGCACGCGGCGGTTCGCCGCCTCCGTCCAGCGGTCGCGCGCCGTGGCGACCTGCGGCGCCGTCCAGACATGGGCCCCGACGAGCTCCAGGCCCTTGAGGTGGATCTCCGAGTACGGGTCGAAGCCGTTGACGGGCTCGCGCGTGCCGCCGAGCAGCACCACGCGCCCGCCGTGGCGAGCCAGTCGCAGGGCGGAGCGGAAGCCGGCCGCGGACTCGGTCGCCTCGAAGACGACGTCGAACCCGCCCGGGGCGAGCTCCTCCAGCCGCTCGGCCGTCGTGGGTGCGTTCGGGTCGAGGGCGGCGTACACGCTCATCCGCCGCGCCCACCGCAGCCGTGAGCCGATGAGGTCCAGCGCCGTCACCCGCCGGCCGCCCGCCAGCCGGGCGAGCCGGGCGGCGAGCAGCCCCACGAGGCCGGCGCCGACGACTACCACCCGGTCGCCGAGCTCGATCTCCGCCTTGCGGACCGCGTTGAGGGCGATGCACCCGAGCTGCGTGAACGCCGCCTCCGCGAACTCCACGTCGTCGGGGATGGTGGTCAGTCGCGCGAGCCGCTCGGGCCGGCCCTCGATCACGTGCGAGGTGTGCGGGAGCGGTCCGTTGACGCGATCGCCGGGGGCGAAGCGCTCCACTCCCTCGCCGACGGCGATGACGGTGCCCGCGAACGAGTAGCCGGGGTAGTACGGCTCGGTGCTGTCCGGCAGGCGATGCGCCGTGCGGCCCTGGTAGTTGGCGATCTCGGTCCCTGCGCTGATCAGCGTCGCGGCCGCCTCGGCAAGGATGGCGCCGGGCGGCGGACGGTCCGGAACCTCGTGGTCCTCGACGATCATCTCGTGCAGGACCGGGGAGACGAGGCGGCGGGCTTGCACGGCGATCAGGCCTCCTGCACGAACTCGCGGTGACGGTCGGCGATGCGGGCCGCACCGGCGCCGCCCTCGTGCACCACGAGCCGGTACCGGAAGGCGACGGGCTGCCCGGGCGCGAGCGTCATCGCCGCCTCGAGGAACGGGTTGGGCGCCATCAGCCCGTACCCGCGCACGTGCCACGGCGCTGGAGATCCCGGGTTGTCCGGATGGTCGAGCACGGCGATCCCGACCGTCGCGCCGTCGACCGGCCCAGACATGTCGCACCACGCGGAGCGGTGGCCGTAGCAGGCCTCCTCCCCGCGTGCCCCCGCGGCGTTCTCGATCGTCTCGATCCCCGGCGCGACGCGCACGGCCAGCATCGCGGCGTCTTTCTGCCGGCCCAGCACGACGGCCCGGTCGCCGGCGGCCAGGCGCACGCCGAGGTCGAGCGTGACGCCGGGGCCGCGATGCAGCCGGACGACCCGCTCCTCGCTCACGGCGACCTCCCCGTCGCGGTCGAGCCAGCCCAGCCGCTCGCGGATCGACCGGCCCCAGCTCGTCGAAGCGCTCGTGCACGATCCGGCCGTGGCCGGCGGAACTCGGTCCAGTGGTCGACGCCGTCGACGTCGCGATGGCCCGTCCAAACGCCCCGGTGGTGGGGGTGGTCGGCGGGTCCCGGGTCCGCGGTGACCTGCCGCCCGCCGGGCGCGATCAACGGCGCGAGGAACGGCCGCGGGAGGTGGTCGCCGTAGTGATAGCGGGCCACGAGCGCGCCGCCGACCCGGAGGTCGAGCACCTGCGCGAACCCGTCGGAGACGGAGGGCTCGAGCGGCGCTTCGGAGGCGTCGTGGGCCATGTTACGCTCGTCATAGTAAACGTTTGCCGAGAGGACTGCCGAGATGGCTCTGAGAGCGACTGAACAGGCTGAGAGCACCGCGTCGGCGCCCCCGCTGCCTGGGGGAGTCGGGCTCTCGCGCCTGCGCGTGTACGACTGGGAGGGACCGGACGGCCTGCGGGGCGGCAGCCCCCACGTCCATCTCGTCTGCTCGGAGGCATACCTCGTGCTCGGCGGCAGCGGCGCCGTCCAGACGCTCGGCCCGCATGGCTTCGCCGAGACGCCGGTCCGCCGCGGCTCGCTGCTCTGGTTCACGCCGGGCATCGTTCACCGGCTGATCAACGACGGCGACCTCGAGATCATCGTCCTGATGCAGGTCGCCACGCTGCCGGAGGCCGGCGACGTCATGCTCTCCTTCCCGGAGCAGGTGCTGCGCGATCCGGACGCATACCGCGACGCCGCCGGCCACGATCCCGGCCGCAGCGTCGCCGCGGCGGACGAGGCGAGCTCGCGGCGCCGGCGCGACCTCGCGGTCGAGGGGTTCAACGAGCTGCGGCAGCGGATCGACACCGAGGGCGAGCCCGCGCTCGAGCGCTTCTACGCGCTCGTCGCCGCGATCGCCCGGCCGCTCGAGCCGGCGTGGCACAGCGCGTGGCAGGAGAGCGCCGCGGCCGCGACCGAGCGCGCCCGCGTGCTCATCGACGGCCTGGCCGGCGGCGTGCCGCCGCTGGAGCCCGCCATGTTCGGGATCGAGCCCCCCGAGCACGAGGTGCTCGGCATGTGCGGGCGTCTCGAGACCTACCCCTGGGCCGAGGGCACCCCGGTCGTCTGAAGCGGCCACGGCGACCGCGCCGGCACGATCGGCGGCCGGTCCTCGTACGCTGCCCCATCCGCCGCTCCTCGCCCTCGTCCCGCCGCGGGCGCCGCCTCCCACGCGATGACGGCCAGGTTCGTGATGAACCAGCCGTCGGCGGGCTGGAGCCCGTGTTCGGTTTCCCTCATTTTGGCCTCGTGCATGACCCCGTACCGTACGGGCCCATGAGCACGAGCACGGGTCCCCGCGAGCGCATCGAGGAGCTCGCGGCACGCATCGTCGAGCTGCGCGACGCGTACTACCGCGGCGAGCCGCGCGTGGCCGACGCCGACTACGACGCGGTCGAGGACGAGCTGCGCGCGCTGGTCGAGGAGCACCCCGACCTCGCGCCCAGCCCGAACCCGCTCGAGCAGGTCGGCGCGACCGCCGTCCTGCACGCGCCCGTCCGCCACAGCCGTCCGATGCTCAGCCTCGAGAAGGCCACCAAGCCCGAGCAGGTCGCCGCCTTCTTCGAGCGCTTCCCCGGCCAGCCCGTCGTCGTCATGCCCAAGCTCGACGGCTTCAGCCTCGCGCTCGTGTACGAGAACGGCCGCCTCGCCCGCGCCGTCACGCGCGGCGACGGCACCACGGGCGACGACGTGACGCCGCTCGTCCGCGCCCTCTCCGACGGCGTCCCGGACACGATCGACGCCGAGGGCCGCACCGAGGTCCGCGGCGAGATGGTGATGCTGCGCTCGACCTTCGCCGCCTACAACAAGGCGCACCCGGACAAGCCGCTGATCAACCCGCGCAACGCGGCGGCCGGCACGGTCCGCGCCAAGGATCCCGAGGTGGTCAAGGAACGCCGCCTGCGCTTCTTCGCGTTCGACCTCGACACCGAGGCCGGCACCCACGCCGACCTCGAGGACAGCCCTGACCACGCTCGGCTTCGACGCCGCCGACATGCGCCACACCGAGGACGCGGAGGGCGCCCAGGAGGTGATCGGCGAGATCGAGACGCAGCGCAACGAGCTCGACTACGACCTCGACGGCGCCGTGCTGCGGCTGGCCGACCGCAACGCCTACGCCGCCGCCGGCACCCGGGCCAACAGCCCGCGCGGCGCGCTGGCGTTCAAGTACGCGGCCGAGGAGAAGACCACCGTGCTCGCCGACGTCGTCTGGGACGTCGGCAAGATCGGCAAGGTCGCCCCCGTCGCCGTGCTCGAGCCGGTGTTCGTCGGCGGCACCACGGTCACGCGCGCGACGCTCGCCAACCAGGAGGTCATCCGCGCGCGCGACGTGCGCATCGGCGACACCGTGCTGGTCCGCCGCGCCGGTGACGTGATCCCGTTCGTGGCCGGCGTCCTCGACGCCTCCAAGCGCACCGGCGAGGAGCGCGAGATCGTGCCGCCGGACAAGTGCCCGAGCTGCGGCCAGCCGCTGACCGAGGAGGGCAACAGCCGCGAGCTGTACTGCACCAACGTCACGTGCCCGGCCCAGACCGTCCGCCGCCTGATCCACTGGGCGAGCCGCGCCGCGGCGGACGTCGACGCGATCGGCCCGAAGTGGATCGAGCGCCTCAACGAGGCGGGGCTGCTCGACCGCCCGTCCGACTTCTACGCGCTCGACCGCGAGACGCTGCTGGGCTTCGACCGCATCGCCGACGTCTCGGCCGACCGCATGATCGAGTCGATCGAGCGCAGCAAGGCCGTCGGGCTGCGGCGCGCGCTCGTCGGGCTCGCGATCCCGATGGCCTCCGAGGGCACCGCCGCCAAGCTCTGCCGCGCCGGCTTCGCCAGCCTCGAGGAGATCGCCGACGCCGGCGAGGAGCGGCTGCAGCAGGTCGAGGACGTCGGCCCGAAGGTCGCCGCGAGCCTCTTCCAGCACCTCAACCGCGACACCACGCGCAAGGAGCTCGAGCGGCTGCGCCACTTCGGCGTCGACCTCGACGTGCACGCCGAGGACCTGCCGCCGAAGGTCGCGGCCGACGCGCCGCTCGCCGGGAAGACGGTGGTGATCACCGGCACGATCGCGGATCCCCGCAGCGGCGAGAAGGTCCCGCGACCGGCGTTCCAGCGCCTCTGCGAGCGCGCCGGCGCCACCGCCGCCTCGTCCGTGTCGGCCACCACCGACATGCTGATCACCGGCGAGAACGTCGGCGCGAGCAAGACCGCGAAGGCCGAGAAGCTCGGCGTCGCGGTCGTCGACCAGGGGGACGTCTGGCGCCTCCTGATCGACGCCGGCGTCGCCTGAGTCAGCCGCCGGCCATGGCCGGCAGGATCACCAGCGTGTCGGACTCGCCGACGCCGGTGTCCAGGCCGTCCAGCACGCGCACGTCCTCGTCGTTGAGGTAGACGTTGACGTAGCGGTTGAGCGACCCGTCAGGGCCGAAGAGCTGCTGCTGGGTCGCCGGGTGCTGCTCGGCGAGGGCGCGCAGGACTTCGCCGACGTTGCCGCCGGCCGCCTGCACCTCCTTCTCGCCGCCGACCGAAGGCCGCAGCACCGGGGGGATCTTGATCGTGGCCATATCGGGCGCGGAGGGTACTAGCCGGCCGCGGCGCAGAACGCCTCGTAGTCCGGGAACACGCCGAGCTCGTCGTCGCGGATGTCCGCCGGGTCGCGCGAGCAGATCGGGCACTCGGGGTCGCGCCGGACCTTGAGCTCGGTGAACGTCGCGCCGAGCGCCTCGTAGAGCAGCAGCCGGCCGACGAGCGGCTCGCCCGCGCCGGTCACGAGCTTGACGACCTCGGTCGCCTGCAGCAGGCCCATCGTGCCGGGCAGCACGCCGAGCACGCCGTTGGCGCCGCAGGACGGGGCCAGCTCGGCCGGCGGCGGCACCGGGTAGAGGCAGCGGTAGCACGGGCCCGTCGTGCGGCTTGAAGACGCTCAGCTGGCCGTCGAAGCCGAGGATCGAGGCCGAGACGACCGGGATGTCGAGGCGCACCGTCGCGTCGTTGAGCAGGTAGCGCGTCGGGAAGTTGTCGACGCCGTCGACGATCACGTCGTAGCCCTCGATGATCTCCATGATGTTGGAGGCGTCGAGGCGCGTCTTGTACTTGACGACGTTCACGTCCGGGTTGATCGCGTTGATCGACTGCTCGGCCGAGTCGACCTTGGCGACGCCGATGCGGTCGGTCGTGTGGATGACCTGGCGCTGCAGGTTGGAGAGGTCGACCTCGTCGTCGTCGACGACGCCGAGCGTGCCGACGCCGGCCGCCGCGAGGTAGAGCGCGGTCGGCGAGCCGAGCCCGCCCGCGCCGAGCAGCAGCACCTTGGACTCGAGCAGCTTCGTCTGGCCCTCGAGCCCGATCTCCGGGATCAGCAGGTGGCGCGAGTAGCGCTCGCGCTGCTCCGCGGTCAGCGACTTCGGGACCTCGACCTCGTAGCCGCGGTCCTTCCACAGCGTGATGCCGCCGGTCATCGAGGCGACGTCCTCGTACCCGAGCTCGCCGAGCGTGCTCGCGGCCAGGGCGGAGCGCTGGCCGGAGGCGCAGTACAGCACCACGCGCTGGGAGCGGTCGGACCCGATCGCGCCCTCGATGCGCGACTCGAGGTAGCCGCGCGGCACGTGCTTGGCGCCCGGGATGTGCCCCGCGTCCCACTCGCCGGTCTCGCGGACGTCGACGAGCACGATGCCGTTGCCGAGGTGCTCGCTCACCTCGGCGGGGTCGACCTCGTCGACCCGGCTCTTGATCTGGCGGATGAACTCCGCGCCGCTCGGGCTCATTCGGAAAGTCCTTGAAGTCGGTCGGGTTTCAAAGCTTCACAAAGGATAGCTCGCCATGGGGTGGTCGTCCCATCAGGCTGCGCGCGGCACCTGCCGATGAAGCGGGGAGATGCGTTCACGCACTCTGCTCACCCAGGTGCTCGCCGTCAACACGGTGCTCGTCGCGATCACCGCGCTCGTCGCGGCGGTCGTCACGCGCGACCGTCTCGACGCGTCCGTCAGCCTCGAGGGCCTGCTCCTGATCGCGCTCGCCGTGTCCGGCGTCGTGCTCCTGAACTCGATCCTGCTGCGCCGCCGGCTGGAGCCGATGGACAAGCTCGTCGACACGATGAGCAGCGTCGACCTCGCCTCGCCGGGGCGCCGTGCCGACGTCACGCGCGGCGCCGCCAGCGAGGTCCAGAAGCTCTCCTCGGACTTCAACCGGATGCTCGAGCGGCTCGAGGACGAGCGGCGCGCCGCCGGCCGGGCCGTGCTGCGGGCGCAGGAGCAGGAGCGGTCGCGGATCGCCCAGGACCTGCACGACGAGGTCAACCAGGCGCTCACCGCGATCCTGCTGCGGCTGCAGGCGACGGTGCACGACGCGCCGTTCGCCCTGCAGGAGGAGCTGCGCGAGACGCAGGCGCTCGTCACGCAGGCGATGGAGGAGCTGCTGCAGCTCGCGCGCCAGCTGCGGCCGACCGCGCTCGACGACCACGGGCTCGTGCCCGCGCTCGCCTCGCAGGTCGCCGACTTCGGCGATCGCACGGGCATCCGCTCGAGCTTCCGCCGCCACGGCTCGATCCCGCCGCTCAGCGACGAGGAGCAGCTCGTGATCTACCGCGTCACCCAGGAGAGCCTGTCGAACATCGCCCAGCACGCCGGCGCGCAATCGGTCGACGTCGAGCTGTCGTTCGTCGGCCGCACGGTGCTGCGCGTCAAGGACGACGGCGACGGCTTCCGCCGCCTGCCGTCGGCCAGCGGGCGCTCGCGCCTGGGCCTCTCCGGCATGCGCGAGCGCGCGCTGCTGATCGGCGGCAACCTCGCGATCTTCTCCGAGCCCGGCGACGGGACCACCATCGAACTGACCATGGGAGCGACATGAGGATCCTGATCGCCGACGACCACGGAATCGTCCGTGGCGGCCTGCGCCTGTTGATCGACCGCCAGCCGGACATGCAGGTGATCGCCGAGGCGCAGGACGGCGTCGACGCGTTCGAGCAGGCGCTGGCCACGAAGCCCGACCTGTGCGTGCTCGACGTCTCGATGCCGCGCATGACCGGCCTGCAGGCGGCCCGCCAGATCCTGGCGCACCTGCCCGCGACGCAGGTGCTCGCGCTCTCGATGCACGACGACGAGCGCTACGTGTTCGACGCGCTGAAGGCGGGCGCGTCCGGCTACGTGCTCAAGCGCGAGGTCGACCAGGCGCTGCTGAACGCGATCCGCGCCGTGCACCGCGGCGACGCGTTCCTGACCAACGCCGTCGAGCGCTCGCTCGTGCGCGACTGGATGTCCGACGACTCGGCCGGCCCCGAGGAGCCGCTCTCGCCGCGCGAGCAGGAGGTCCTGAAGCTGATCGCCGAGGCGCACACGAACAAGCAGATCGCCGAGACCCTGCACCTCGCCGAGAAGACCGTCGAGTCGCACCGCGCGAACCTGCTGCGCAAGCTCGGCATGCGCGACCGCGTCGAGCTCGTCCGCTACGCGATCCGCAGAGGCCTGACGGAAGCCTAAGCTGACCGGGTGCCCACGCGGGTCTTCATGGCGCTGATGACGCTCAGCCTGTGCGCGGCCGCCGCCGTCGGCGGCCTGTGGCTGGCCCAGCGCGGGGACGAGCCCGCGACCGCGTCGACCGGCTGGGAGGGCGCGCTCCGCCCGCCCGGCACCGCGCTCCCGGACTTCGCGCTGCGCGACCAGGACGGTCGCACCGTGACCCGCGCCGCGCTGCTCGGCGACGACCCGGTCGTCGTGACCTTCATCTACTCGACCTGCGAGGACGTCTGCCCCGGCCAGGTGCAGAGCATCCGCGGCGCGCTCGACGACCTCGGGCGCGACGTGCCGGTGATCGGCGTGTCCGTCGACCCGCGCAACGACACGCCGCGGCGCGCGCGCACGTTCCTGCTCGAGCAGTCGATGACCGGCCGCATGCGCTTCCTGCTCGGCAGCGAGGCGGAGCTCGAGCCGGTCTGGCGCGCGTTCGGCATCGCCCCGCAGGCCGACGGCCGCGAGCACTCCGCCTACACCGTGCTCGTGGACGGCGGCGGCGCGCAGCGGATCGGCTTCCCCGCCTCGCAGCTCACCCCTGCGCGCCTCGTGCACGACCTCGCGCGGCTGTGACCGCGGCGGCGCTGCCCGGGCTCTACGACGGCCTGGCCTTCGACGGCTCCTGGCGGCGCTACCAGACGGCGGCGATCGCGGCCTTCGAGCGCGATCGCGAGGCGGGCCGGCGGCGGACCCACATCCTCGCGCCGCCCGGGTCGGGCAAGACGCTGCTGGGCGTCGAGCTGGTGCGGCGCGTCGGGCGGCGGGCGCTCGTGCTGGCCCCGAACGGCGCGGTGCAGATGCAGTGGCCGCGCGCGGTGCGGCGGTTCGGCGCGCCCGCGGGCACGGCCGGGCCCGAGCCGGGCTTCCCGATCGCCTGCCTGACCTACCAGTCGCTGTGCCAGCTCTCGGACCCGGAGATCGCGCTCGGGCGCGTCGCGGCGCTGCGCTGGGCGGCCGAGCGGGCGGCCGCGACCGGCCTCGACGTGGACGCCGCGCGGCGCGAGGGCGAGGCCTACGAAGGCGAGGCGGCGGAGCGCCGGCGGCGCGAGATCGGGCGCATCACGGCCGCCGTCAAGCGCGAGATCGCGCGCGGCGAGCACGCCGGCGTCGAGCTCGCCGACCTGCTGTCGACGACCGCGCGCTCGCGCGTCGCGGCGCTGCGGGCGGCGCGGGTCGGCGTCGTCGTGCTCGACGAGTGCCACCACCTCGCGTCGATGTGGGGCTACGTCGTGCGGGCGGTGCTCGACGAGCTCGGCGACGACGTGCACGTGGTCGGCCTGACGGCGACGCCGCCCTCGGACCTCAGCGGCGCCGAGGACGACCTGTACGCGCAGCTGCTCGGACCGGTCGACTTCACCGTCCCCACGCCCGCGGTCGTCCGCGACGGCCACCTCGCGCCCTACCAGGAGCTGGCGTGGCTGACCGAGCCGCTCGACAGCGAGCGTGCGTGGCTGGCCGAGCACGACACGCGCTTCCGCGAGCTGGTCACCGCGCTGCACGACGACGCCGACGGGCCGCTGTCCTTCCCCGCCTGGGTGATCGGGCGGCTGCACGACCGCCGGCGCGGCGCGGACGAGGACGCCGAGCTGCCGTGGGCGGACTTCCAGCGCCGCCATCCGGCGCTCGCGCGCGCCGGCGTGCGCTTCCTCGGCTCGGCCGGCCTGGCGCTGCCCGCGGGCGCGCCGCGCGGCGAGGCCTACCGGCGCGCGCCGGACCTCGAGGACTGGCTCGTGCTGCTCGAGGACTACGCGCTGCGGCGGCTGCACGGCGACGCCTCGGGCGAGGCGGCCGACCGCTACGCCGCCGTCGCCGCGGCGCTCGGGGAGCTGGGCTTCCGGCTGACCCGCCGGGGCATCCGGCGCGGCACGTCGGAGGTCGACCGGCTGCTCACCGGGTCGGCGGCGAAGGCGCTCGGGCTCGTCGAGGTGCTGGCGGCGGAGCGCGAGTCGCGCGGCGACGCGCTGCGGGCGCTGGTGCTCTGCGACGCGGAGCTGTCGGAGGCCAAGCCCGACCGGCTGCTCGGCGGCGTCCGCGACCCGGCGGCCGGCACGGCCCGGCACGCGCTGATGGCGGTCGGCGCCGACGCGCGCACGGCACCGCTGCGCCCGCTGCTCGTCTCCGGCCGCGGCCTGCGCTGCCTGCCCGCCGACGCCGACGCGCTGCTCGAGGCGCTCGTCGCCGCCGCCGCGGACCACCTCGCGCTGCCCGACTGGGCGGCCGAGCCGGACGGCGTGCTCGTGACGCTGCGCTCGTCCGGCGCCGAGTGGGTGCCGCGCGCGTGGGTCGAGCTGGCCACGCACGTGCTCCAGAGCGGCGCCTGCGGCGTGCTCGTCGGGACGCGCGCGCTGCTCGGCGAGGGCTGGGACTGCCCGCAGGTCAACTGCCTCGTCGACATGACCGTGGCCACGACCGGCGTGTCCGTGCAGCAGATGCGCGGCCGCTCGCTGCGGCTCGACCCGGGCGACCCGGCCAAGCTCGCGTCGAACTGGGACGTCGTCTGCGTCGCGCCCGAGCTCACGCGCGGCAGCGCCGACTACGAGCGCTTCGTGCGCAAGCACCTGCACCTCTACGCGCCGGCCGACGACGGCGAGATCGAGGCCGGCCCTTCGCACGTGCACCCGGAGCTCAGCCCGTTCGCAGCGCCGCCCTCCGACCGCTTCGGCGAGCTCAACCGCGCGATGACCGAGCGCGCGGCGGCGCGCGACGAGGCCCGCGAGCGCTGGCAGATCGGCGCCCCCTACCGCGGCGCCGACCTGCGCACGATCGTCGCCCGCAACCTAAAGGGGTCAGACCCCTTTAGGTTCGCCGAGGCGCCGGCGGCGGACCGGACGGCGCCGCCGATCTCGCAGCGGGTGCCGCTGGCGGCCGGCGCCGGCTGTCGCCGCCGCCTGCGCGCTGATCGCCGCGCTCACCGGCGTGACCGCGCTGGCGGCCGGGCTGCTGGCGCTGCCGGCCGGGCTCGCCGTCGCCGCCGTGCGGCTGCGCCGGGCGCGCGAGCGGCTGCCGCTGGTGCTCCCGCTCGACGCCGCGGCCCACACGGTCGCGGGCGCCTACCGCGACCTCGGCGAGCTGAGCGCGGAGGCCGCCGCGTCGCTCGAGATCGAGCCGCGCGCGTCGCGGCTACCTGCGCGTGCTGCTGACCGCCGCCACGCCCGCGGAGAGCGCGCGCTTCGCGACCGCGCTCGACGAGCTCGTGACCGTCGCCGACGCGCCGCGCTACCTGATCGCCCGCCCGCTGCCCGATCCGGGCGCGAGCGCGCTCGCGCTGCTCGGCCGCGTGCTGACGCGGCGGCCGCCGTTCGCGACCCGCCACCACCCGGTCCCCGCCGACCTCGGCCGCAACAAGGAGCGCGCCGAGGCGTTCGCGCGCTGCTGGCGGCGGAACGTCGGGCCGTCGCCGCTCGTGTTCACGCAGCGCACCGCCGGGGGCCGCGAGGCCCGCGCCGCCGCGGCGGCGGAGGACGGCGGCTACGAGACGCTCGTGCGCGACGTCTGGGTCTGAGAGCGCGCCAGCACGTCCTGCGCGGCGTCCGCCCGGTCCTGCGCGGCGCGGTAGACGGCGTACGTGTCGTGCGATGCCGCCGTGCGCCACACGCGGTAGGCCTCCAGCGCGTCGTCGCGCGCCTCCTCCCAGGCGTCGAACGCGACGCTGAACCGGGGCTGGCGGCGCAGCACCAGCTCCCGGGTGTCCGGTACCTGGTCCAGCAGGTCCTTGAGCTCGTGTGTGCTCACGTGAAGGTCCTTTGCGGGCAGGGGTTGCCCATCGGCTCCTGCTTCTACGCATCGGCACGCGATGCGGTTGCCTTGACAACGCACTCGAGCGTGCGTCGGAGCGGTGCTCAGGCGGCGACGAGCACGTGCTCGGACGTGCTCGCGAGTGCGCGCTCGGCCGCGTCCGCTCGATCCTCGGCGGCGCGGTAGACCGCGTACGCGTCGGGACCGGGTACCTCGCACCACGCGGAGTAGGCGATGTTCGCCTCCGCGCGGGCGGCGCTCCAGACCGCGAAGAGCTCGGTGTGATTCGGGACGGTGGCCAGCATCGGCGTTCCCGCGAAGTACCCCGCCCTTCGAGCGGTCTAACCGCCGGCTTCCGGCGCGCGCCCGCGGCGCTGCCGCGCCGCGCGCCGCTCGCGCAGGCGGCCCGCCACGACCAGCGCCGCCATCACCAGCAGCGGCAGCACGTAGAGCATGTCCACCAGCCAATGCCCGACGTGCGCGAGCGTGATCACAGGTCGAGCGCCTCCGAGAGCAGCCAGACCCCGAGCAGCGTGAAGCAGACCATCATCACCAGCATGACGATCTGGGAGCGGATCGCGGCCCGCGAGCTGCCGTAGACGACGAGCGCGCGGTCGTGCGCGAGCACGAGCGCGGCCACGTGCCCGGCCACGAGCGCGCCGAGCTGCACGTACCAGATCGCTGTCGCCGTGACGACGGAGTAGTCGGTGCGTGTGTCGGCGCCCCCGAACAGGTCCGAGCCGTCGCCGAGCGGGTCCGACGCGAGCCGCCACAGGTCCTGGCCGTTGAAGGCGAGCAGCGAGAAGTAGTGGGCGACGAGGTACGCGGCGGCGATCGGGATCAGCGAGTGCACGAAGCGGCGGCCGAGCGCGCGGCGCGAGAGCTCGCGGCGCGGCATGCCGAGCACGCCGATCGTCCAGATCAGCGACGACGGCGGCGATCGAGATCAGCAGCCCGACGACGAACGCCAGCTCGAGCCCGAACCCCTTCGAGGCGCCGAGGTCCGTGAAGGCGTTCTGCAGGTCGGTCACGATGCCCTGGAACAGCGGCCCCTCCTTGGCGCCGTCGAACGCCGTCGACCCGATGCCGGTGAGCAGCAGCGCCGACGTGCCCGCGAGCGCGGTCAGGCCCGCCGCCGAGGCGACCGGTGCGCGCAGCACGAGCCGCCCGTCGGCGCGGCGGCCCAACGGCGCCAGCCGCGCGAGCAGGCCGAACCAGACGCCGAACGCGTCGCCGTGACGCGTCCACGCCTCGACGCCGTAGAGGCTCATGCCGACGAACTGGACGACCGTGTAGACGAGCATCAGCACCGCCAGCGGCGCCGGGTCGACCGCGGCCGCCCAGCACAGCTCGCAGACCGCGAACGCGAAGATGCCGATCGCGGCCGGCCAGTGGCCGAGGCGTGCCGGGTACTCGAGCGGCTCCGGCATCGCGTCGCCGCCCGCGCGCGCCGCCGCCCACCCCACCGCGCGGCCGATCGCCCGCCACGGGCTGAGCAGCCGGAACACGTCGCCGAAGACCAGCGAGAGGAACGGGATCCCGACCCAGAAGCCGACGTACACCGCGGTCGGCGCGAGGTTGTCGGACTGCGTGCTCGGTGCCCGCCAGGCCGGCGTAGACGACGACCGCGAACACGAGCACGGCCAGAACGCCGAGCAGCGCCTCGACCGCGAGCGGGATCCGGAACAGCGGGCGCTCGGAGCGCTGCTCGAAGCGCGGTCGCGACCAGCCGAGCGCGAGCGCGACGAACGACACGACGAGCACCGCCGCCGCGGCCGCCCAGAAGAGCGCGACGCGGGATCGGCAGATCGGCGCGACCGACGATCCCGTGGGCGAAGACGATCACGGCGGACGAGTCTACGAACGACGAAGGCCCCGCCGGAGCGGGGCCTTCGACAAACCTAAAGGGGTCAGACCCCTTTACGTGGCGCTTACTTGGAGCACTTCACCGTGATCTCGTCCGACGCGGTGCGCGCGGCGGGCGGAGTCGGGTTGTCCGAGTACTTCAGCGTCGTCTTGAAGGGGTTCTTCTTGCCCTTGCAGCCGGTCGAGCCGACGAGGACGTTCTTGCCCTTCTTGGCGCTGATCGTGGCCTGCAGGTCGACCAGCGCGGAGTACACGCCCGGGGCCGGCTGCTGGATGTTCGGGAACGCGGCGTACTCGCCCTTGCCGTCCGGCACCTTGATGCTCAGGCGCGAGCCGTACTTGCCCGAGGCCTTCTTGACGGTGCCCTTGAGGGCGGTGTGGACCGAGCCGTTCGTCTGCTGGAGATCGAACAGGATCAGGTTCTTGCCGCCGATGAACGCGGTGACCTTGAAGGCGAGCGGCGCCGGGCTGGCGCCGTGCGGGCCGAGGATCGCGTTGGCGCTGCCGGTGCCGGCCTTGCTGCCCGCCGGGCAGGCGTCGGTGCCGTTGGACGCGAGCGCGATGTAGTCGCACTTCTTGAAGCCCTTGCCGTCGATCCGCATGGTCTTCGGCAGGTACACGTCGAGCGTGTCCATGGTGGTCTTGGACTCGACGTTGTTCTCGACCTTGAGGTTCAGCTTGACCGACTTCGGCTTCTTCTTCGTGCCGGCCTTGGTCGGGCTCGTCTTCACGGTGAGCTCAGGAGCGGGGGCGGGATTCTGGGCCCAGGCGACGGTCGCCACGAGCAGTGCAGTAAGCGCCGCGACAGCGACGATCATGGTCTTGCGCAAGATGGATTCTCCTCCGAACGCGCTTCGGATTGACTCACCGATCAACCCCGAAGTGTCGCGAAAGTTTCGCGATCTCTGAAGCCGAACGTTCGTCCAGGCGGCCTTCAGCGCCCGCAGAGCCGCTCGACGCCGTCCAGGAGCTCCCAGTTGGCGCGTAGGACGCGCTCCGCCTCGGCGACCAGCGCGTCCTCGTCCGCGCCGTCGATCCGCGCCTCGAGCAGCGCCCGGCCCTCGGCCGCGTGCTCCACGTCGCGCTCGGCGTGCAGGTCGAAGTAGACCGTCGCGGGACCGCCGTCGAAGCCGTAGTGCTCGCGCAGGCCGTCGGCCTTCACGCGCGCGATCTCGGGCTGCGCGGACTCGATCGCGTAGAGCGCGACGAGGTGGCCGAGCAGGTCGCGGTCCTCGCCCGCCCAGACGGCGGCGCAGCCGGCGGTCTCCGGCTCGGCAGCGACCGGGCCGGGCGTGCCGACGGCGGCGGCGAAGTCGTCCCAGAGGGCGACGTGGGCGGCCTCCTCGCCGGCGTGCGCGGCGAGCTCCGCGCTCTCCGGGGCGGGAGCGACGCGGGCGGCGTTCTCGGTCGCGCCGGCGAGCGCGACGACGGCGTGCCGGTACTGGCCGGCGTACAGCGCGAGGTCCTCGCGGGTCAGCTCGCCGCGGCTCCAGCGCGTGTAGAAGGGGTGCTCCAGGACGTTCCAGCGACCATGCACGTCAGTCAGTCGAGACCAGAGGTCCACGGCTGCCTCCCGAGTTCGGATTCCAAGGCTGAGGCGATGCTACCGTGGCCGCCGGTGCGGGCTCAGCGACAGACGATCCCGGCCCCGCCGTTCCCGCGCGAGCTGACCTGGATCAACGTCGCCCCGCTGCGGATGGACAAGCAGCGCGGGCGCCCGGTGCTGATCGAGTTCTGGGACTTCTGCCGGATCAACTCGCTGCGCACGCTGCCCTACGTCAAGGCCTGGCACGAGCGCTACGCCGACGCGGGCCTGCGCGTGATCGGCGTCCACACCGGCGGCTTCCCGCCGTCGCAGGACGAGCAGCAGGTGCGGCGCGCCGTCGAGCGGCTCGGGATCGAGTACCCGGTCGTGATCGACGCCCAGCTCGAGATCTGGGACCTGTACGGCAACGAGGGCTGGCCCGCCCGCTACCTCTGGGACCAGCGCGGCGCGCTCTTCTCGCTGCACTACGGCGAGGGCGCCTACGAGGAGACCGAGCGCGAGCTGCAGGAGCTGCTGGCGATCGACGCCGAGCCGCTGGCGCCGCTGCGGCCCGAGGACGCGCCCGGCCTGCTGCTGCCGGCGCAGACCGCCGACCAGAAGGGGGCCTACGACGGTCCCTACGAGGCGGGCGGCGTCTGGGCGGTGCTCGAGGGGCCGGGCGAGGTGGTCGCCAACGGCCGCCGGATCGTCGTCGACGAGCCCGGCTGCTACGCGCTCGTCGAGCATCCGCATCACACCGCCGGCGTGCTCGACCTCGAGATCGGCGCGGGCGTCACGTGCTACGCGACGTGCTTCACCGCGGGGGTCGCAGATCCGAGTGATCCCGGTCGGCCAGAAGGCGCAGCAGCCGCGGCGGACCCTCGTCCTCGATGAGGACGGCCGTGCCCGGCCAGTAGGGCGAGGCGCTCGGCGCGGACCCGAGGAAGTGCGGCTGGTAGACCCACGAGCCGCTGTTGATCATCCGCCCGCCCGCGGCGGTCGCCCACTCGGCGAGGTCGTCGGCCTCGAACGGGCCGGACCGGTGCGTGTGGCCGAACACGACGTGCGGCGCGTCGACGCCGAGCCGCCGCAGCGCCTCCGCCGTCCCCAGCAGCCCGCCGCGGCGCAGCGCGGCGCCGGACAGGTCGCGGTCGACCGGGCCGACGCCGAGGCGGTTGACGACGGCGACCGCGCCCGCCACGCCGGCGCCCAGCAGCGCGGAGCGCACGGGCCGGCGACCGTCTCCGGCGAGCGCGACCCAGGCCCGCGCGGACGCCCCGGCGCCGGCGCTGACCACCTCGTGGTCGGTGCGCTGCGCGAGCGCGTGCATCCACGCGTAGAGCGGTGACAGCACGGCCTCGTAGTCGTCCGGCGTCGCGCCGTCCTGCGGCAGGCTCACGACCCAGCGCGCCATCGCGCCCGCGGCGAGCCGCTCGAACGTCGGCACCGTCGAGTGCAGGTCCCCGTAGTGGCCGTGGATCGCGTAGACGTCGTCGCGCAGCCACACGCCCGGGTAGGCGACCCCGACCCGCGCCGGGGCGGCATGCTCGGCCAGCGCGGCGGCGAGCGGCCCGGCGTCGCGCGGCTCGATCCGCTGCTCGAGCGCGAGGAAGCCGGACGGCTCGGTCATCAGCCGCGCGTCGATCCAGCCCGCGACGAGCCCGTGGTCGTGGTTGCCGCCGAGCAGCAGCAGCTCGCCGTCCGGGCCGAGCGCGCGGCCGACGGCGGCGAAGAACGGCGCGGCGATCCGGGCGGCGTCGCGCTGCGGCGCCTCGCGCAGCTCGAGCCCGTCGCCGAGGATCACCAGCCGGTCGGCGCGCCCGACCTCCTCCAGCAGCGGCTCGCGCAGCTCCGGCCGCCGCAGCAGGTCGACGCCCGGCGGCGGCGCCGAGGTGCAGGTCGGACACGACGAGCGTGCGCATCGGCCGGAGGCTAGTGTGCCGCCGCGATGCTCCCCCTCGAAGGCCTCGTCGTCGCCGACTTCTCGCGCGTGCTCGCCGGCCCGTACGCGTCGATGCTGCTGGGCGACCTCGGCGCCGACGTGATCAAGGTCGAGCGGCCCGGGACCGGCGACGACACGCGCGCGTGGGGCCCGCCGTGGCGCGACGGGCGAGTCGACCTACTACCTCGGGCTGAACCGCAACAAGCGCTCGGTCGTGCTCGACCTCGCGCTCGACGAGGACCGGGCGCTGGCGCGGGCGCTCGGCGAGCGCGCCGACGTGCTGATCGAGTCCTTCCGCCCCGGTCTGATGGCGTCGTGGGGGCTGGACGGCGACACGCTGCGCGGCGCGAACCCCGGCCTCGTCTCCTGCTCGGTGACCTCGTTCGGGAGCGGCGAGCGGGCGGCGGGGATGCCGGGCTACGACTTCCTGCTGCAGGCGATGGGCGGCCTGATGAGCGTGACCGGCGAGCAGGACGGCCGGCCGCTGAAGGTCGGCGCGGCGCTGATCGACCTCGTGTGCGGGCTGCTCGCCACGGTCGGCATCCAGGCCGCGCTGGCCGAGCGGGCGGTGAGCGGGAGCGGCCGCCACGTCGAGGTGTCGCTGATGGACTCGGCGCTCGCGTCGCTGCTCAACCAGGGCTCGGGCTGGGTGCGGCGCCGGCGCGCTGCCGGCGCGGCGCGGCAACCGCCACCCGAGCATCGCGCCGTACGAGACGTTCGCGGCCGCCGACCGCCCGTTCGCGGTCGCGGCCGGGAACGACCGGCTGTTCGCGCGCCTGTGCGAGGCCGTCGGCCTGCCCGCGCTCGCCGCCGACCCGCGCTTCGCCACGAACGCCGCCCGGGTGGCGAACGTCGACGCGCTCGGCGCCGCGCTCGAGGCCGTCTTCCGCACGCGCGACGCCGCGCACTGGGTCGCCGCGCTGCGCGCCGCCGGCGTGCCCGGTCGGCCCGATCAACCGCGTCGACGAGGCGTTCGCGCTCGCCGCCGAGCTCGGGCTCGAGCCGATCGACGACCGCCACGGCGTGCCGGTGGCGACGCCGCCGCTGCGGCTCGACGGCGCCCGGCCGCCGGTCCGCCGCCCCCCGCCCGCGCTCGACGAGCACGGCGCGGAGATCCGCGCGTGGCTGAGCGAGCATCCACCGATCGGCTGATCCAGGTGTACCTGGCCAGGCGATGTGCGGGCGGCGACCCCGCGCGCATACTCGCCGCATGGCCGTCATCGAGGTCGAGAACCTGCACAAGCGCTACGGCGACCGCGTCGCCGTCGAGGACGTGTCGCTTCGCCGTCGAGGAGGGCGAGATCTTCGGGATCCTCGGCCCCAACGGCGCCGGCAAGACCACCACCGTCGAGTCGATCGAGGGGCTGCGCGCGCCGGACGCGCGGCACGCGTCCGCGTCCTCGGGCGCGACCCGCGACGGACCGCCGCGAGCTGCGCGCGCCGCGTCGGCGTGCAGCTCCAGGAGAGCCGCGCTGCCCGACCGAAGCTGACGGTCGGCGAGGCGCTCGAGCTCTACGCGTCCTTCTACCGCGCACCCCGCCGACACGCAGGAGCTGCTGCCGAGCTGGGCCTGCTCGACGCGCCGCGACACGCCGCTACGGCAAGCTCTCCGGCGGCCAGCAGCAGCGGCTCTCGATCGCGCTGGCGCTCGTCGGCGACCCCGAGGTCGCGGTGCTCGACGAGCTCACCACCGGGCTGGACCCGCAGGCGCGGCGCGACACCTGGGAGCTCGATCGAGCGCGTGCGCGACCGCGGCGTCACGATCGTGCTCGTCACCCACTTCATGGAGGAGGCCGAGCGCCTCTGCGACCGCGTCGCGGTCATCGACGCCGGCCGCGTCGTCGCGCTCGACACGCCGGCCGGCGCTCGGTCGCGCGCGCCGGCGGCGAGCAGCGCTGCGCTTCCGCCCCGCGGCCCGCTCGACGACCGGCTCCTCGGCGCCTGCCGAGGTCACCGCCGTGACGCGCGAGGGCACGCAGGTGCGGTCGACCGGCAGCGGCGACCTGCGCCGCGGTCACCTGCGCGCTCGCCCGCCGCGGCATCTTCGCCGAGGACCTGCGCGTGGACCAGGCCAGCCTCGAGGACGCGTTCGTCGCCCTGACCGGGCCGTCGACCGCCGCTGACCGCGCAGGAGGCGCGCCTGAACGCCCTGCCGCGACCCGGATGGCTGCTCGGCTCGCGCTCGCGCTGCCGCTCGGCGCTGATCTGCTCGCGTTCGGGCTGCCCGCGTCGCATGCCGCGAGCCGAGCGCCGGACTTCGGCGGCGGTCGCCGATCGACACCGTACTGCCGTCGATCGGCTGTCGATCGCGTTCGGCGATGCTCGGCATCAGCGCGCTGCCCGGCGTACCTCGCCGACTACCGCGAGCGCGGCGTCCTGCGAGCGCCTCGCGCACGACGCCCGCGCAGCCGGCGGCGGCTGCTGGCCGCGCAGCTGGCGTGCAGCGTCGCGTGGCGGTCGCCGCGGTCGCGCTCGTGCTCGTCGTGGCGCCGTCGCGTTCGACATCTCCCTGCCGGACAACGGGCCGGGCGTGCTCGCGCTCGCGTTCGTGCTCGGCGCCGCGTCGCTCTTCGCGATCGGGCTGCTGATCGCCGCCGTCGCGCCCGACCGCGCGACGGCGAGACGTCTCGGCACGCTGCTGTTCTTCCCGCTCGCTGTTCTTCGCCGGCGTGTACCTCCCCCGCGAGGCGATGGGGGATACGCTCGGCGATCAGCGACTGGACCCCGCTCGGCGCCGCCGCGAGGCGCTCGAGGACACGTGGACGGGCAGCTCGCCGGAGCGCTCCTGCTCGTGGTGATCGGCCTGGGGCGCCGGTCGCGGGCTCCTGCGGCGAAGGCTCTTCCGCTGGGAGTGACACGACGACCGCGGTCGCGCCGCTGGGAGCGCACGGCAGGACGGCGTCTTCCGCTCGATCCCGTTCGTCATGCTGGCGGCTGTCGCGTCTCCTCCCTGATCGAGGGCGACGAACGACTGGCGGGTCACGGCTGGCGACTCGGCGGCGCCGCGGCGCGCTGTGGCTGGCGGTGCACGCACCGCGCTGGCACGGCGCCGCGGCATGGCGTGCACCTGGCCGGGCTGCTGATCCTGTCGGCGGCGCTCGTGCCCACCGCCCGCTGTACGGCTTCTTCGCGTTCACCGGCTACCTCGGCGGCCGACGGCTGCCTGCGGCCGCTGGGCTGGCCACGTCGCGGTCGTCGCGACCACGGTCGCCGAACGGCGACCGCCCGGTCGGCGGCGATCCCGCTGCGAGGCGCTCGTCTCGCGTCTGGCTCGTGGCGTCGTCGAGCGGCCAACGCTGATCGTGGCTCGCCGTGCGATGAGCTCTACGGCCAGCTCAGCGAGCAGCGCGCAAGCCGTAGCAGCCTCGAGGCGACGCTGGCGCGAGAACGCGGCGCTGCAGGCCCAGCTCGTCGCGCAGGCGCGCGAGGCGCGGCGTGCTCGACGAGCGCCAGCGGATGGCGCGCGAGATCCACGACACGCTCGCGCAGGGCCTGACCGGGATCATCACGCAGCTCGAGGCGGCCGAGCACGCGCGCGGACGACCGGCGCGACTGGCGCCGCCACCTCGACACCGCCGCGCAGCTCGCCCGCGAGAGCCTGACCGAGGCGCGGCGCTCGGTGCACGCGCTCGCGCCCGAGCGCGCTGGAGGCCGCGCGGCTGCCCGACGCGCTCGCCGACGTCGCGCAGCGCTGGTCGGAGCTCCACGGCGTCCCGGCGCAGGTGACGACGACCGGCGACGCGCGCCCGCTGCACCCGGACGTCGAGGTCACGCTGCTGCGCGCGGCGCAGGAGGCGCTGGCCAACGTCGGCCGCCACGCCGCGGCCGTCGCGGGTCGGGCGTGACGCTCTCCTACATGGAGCGACGTCGTGACGCTCGACGTGCGCGACGACGGCGTCGGCTTCGACGCACCACCGGCGTCGACGGCGGGTTCGGGCTCGACCGGCATGCGCCAGCGCGTGCAGCGGCTCGACGGGCACGCTGGCGATCGAGTCCGAGCCGGGCGGCGGCACCGCGATCTCCGTGCGCGTGCCGGCGATCCCCGCGCGAGGCGGCCGTGCCTGAGCCGATCCGGCTGCTGATCGTCGACGACCACCCGGTCGTGCGCGACGGGCTGCGCGGCATCTTCGCCGGCGACGCCGGCGTTCGAGGTCGTCGGCGAGGCGGCCGACGGCGCGCGAGGCGGTCGACGCTGGCCGAGGCGCGCTCGGCCCGACGTCGTGCTCATGGACCTGCGGATGCCGGAGGTCGACGGCGTGGACCGCGATCCGCGAGCTGGCCGAGCGCGCTGCCCGACGTGCGCGTGCTCGTGCTCACGACCTACGACACCGACAGCGACGTGCTGCCGGCGATCGAGGCGGGCGCGACCGGCTACCTGCTCAAGGACGCGCCGCGCGACGAGCTCGCTCCGCGCCGTCCGGGCCGCGGCGCGCGGCGAGGCGGTGCTCTCGCCGTCGGTCGCCGACCCGCGTGCTCGGCCAGGTGCGCGGCCGCCCGCCGAGGAGCCGCTGAGCGCCGCGCGAGCTCGAGGTCCTGCGGCTCGTCGCGCGCGGCGTCGACGAACCGCGAGGCCGCGGCGCAGCTCTTCATCAGCGAGGCGACGGTCAAGACCCACCTGCTGCACATCTACGCGAAGCTCGGCGTCAACGACCGCGCGGCCGCGGTCGGCGCCGGCGTACGAGGCCGGGCTGCTCGTGCCGGGCGCGGGCTAGGCGCCGCGGGCGGCGAGCTGCTGGCGGACGGGCTTCGGGAGCATGAAGCGCACGTCCTCGCGCATGACCTCGAAGTCCTCGACCTGGTCGGTCCCGCGGTCGCGGAAGAACGCCACGAGCCGCTCGACGAGCTCCTCGGGCGCGCTGGCGCCGGACGAGATGCCGACGACGCGGGCGCCCTCGAGCCACTCCTCCTGCACCTGCGCCTCGTTGTCGATCAGGTGCGAGCGGGCGCCGTGGTCGCGGGCGACGTCCACGAGCCGCTGCGAGTTCGACGAGTTCGTCGACCCGATGACGAGCACGAGGTCGCACTGCGCGGCCATCTGCTTGACGGCCGCCTGGCGGTTCGTGGTCGCGTAGCAGATGTCGTCCGTGCGCGGCCCGGTGATGTGCGGGAAGCGCTCGCGCAGGCGGTTGATGATCGCGCGCGTCTCGTCGACCGCCAGCGTGGTCTGCGTGAGGTACGCGAGGCGCTCCGGATCCTCGACCTCGAGCGCGTCGGCGTCGGCCTCGCTCTCGACGAGCACGACCTTCTCGGGCGCCTCGCCCATCGTGCCCTCGACCTCCTCGTGGCCGGCGTGGCCGATCAGGACGATCGTGTAGCCCTCGTCGGCGAACTTGATCGCCTCGCGGTGGACCTTGGTGACCAGCGGGCAGGTCGCGTCGATCGTGCGCAGGCCGCGGCGCTCGGCGTCCTCGTGCACGGCCGGCGAGACGCCGTGGGCGGAGAAGACGGTGATCGCGCCCTCGGGGATCGAGTCCTCGAGCTCGTCGACGAAGATCGCCCCGCGCTCGCGCAGCGTGGCGACGACGTGCTTGTTGTGCACGATCTCCTTGCGCACGTAGACCGGCGGCCCGTGCAGGTCGAGCATGTGCTCGACGGTCTGTACGGCGCGGTCGACTCCGGCGCAGTAGCCGCGCGGGGCGGCGAGGAGGAGCTTCTCGGGCGTCACCGTCTGAAGTCTAGGAGCATCTGCGTGACCGTCTCGCCCGTGAGGTCGAGCGAACGCGCCGAGACCGCGCTCATGTCGTCGCAGGTCTGGTGCCAGCAGTCGAACGTGAAGTCGATCAGGTCGATCGCCGGCACGCCGCGGCGCATGAACGGCGTGTGGTCGTCGAGCACCTCCGACGACGTCCGGGCGGGGAAGGCGGCCTGCGCGCCCACCTTGCGCGCGGCGGCCCGCAGGCGGCGCCACAGCCCGGGTCCGAGCCCGCCTCGCGCGGGATCCGCATCGCGCCCTTCTCGGCCACGAAGTCGAGCAGGACGAGCGCGCGCAGATCGTCGGCGTGGCGGCGCGCGTAGTGCTTGGAGCCGCGCAGGCCGGACGAGTAGAACTCGCGGCTGTCGTCCGGGCTCTCCTCGCCGTCGAACAGCACGAAGCGGATCGGCGGCGCGGACGCGGGCCGGTCGGCGCGCCGCAGGGCGCGGGCGATCTCGAGCACGGCCGCGACGCCGCCCGCGCCGTCGTTGGCGCCGACGAAGCCCGGGATGTCCTTCGGTGTCGTAGTGGGCGGCGAGCACGATCGGCTTGCCGCGCCCGCGGATCCGGCCGGTGACGTTCTCGAGGCCGCCGGGCACGGGCTCGATCCGCCCGCGCGGCAGCTCGTCGCGCAGCCAGCGGGCGAGCTCGCGCGCCGCGTCCGAGCCGGCCGGGCGCGGGCCGCGCTCGACCTGGCTGCGCAGGTCGGCGAACGCGCGGTCGCGGTCGAAGCGATCGGTCCGCAGGCGGTCGGCCGCCGCGCTGGTGGCCGCGTCGTCCTGCGGCGTCGTCACGGTCGCGTCGTCGGCGCCGTCGAACGCGCCGGTCACGGCGGCGATCGCGAGGCCGCAGCCGGCGAGCACCAGCACGGTCGCGACGATGGCCAGTGCGCGGCCCATCAGTCGTTCGACGTCACGGTCTCGAGGAGGTCGGCGAAGCGGGCGCGCGCGGCCTCGCGGCGCGCCGGCAGGTGCTCGCTCGGCGTGCCGTCCGCGGGCGGCTCGTAGCCGCGCAGGATCTGGCGCGCGACGCTCTGGCGGTGGACCTCGTCGGGCCCGTCGTAGATCCGGGCGGCGCGGGCGAAGCGGTACATCTGCTCGAGCGGCAGGTCGGTCGAGTAGCCGAGCGCGCCGTGCGCCTGCAGCGCGCGATCGACGACGTCGTGCAGCACGCGCGCACCGTAGAACTTGATCAGCCCGATCTCCGTGCGCGCGGCGGCGGCGCCCTCGGTGTCCATCTTCCAGGCGGCGTGCAGCGTCATCAGCCGCGCCGCCTGCATCTCGGCGGCCGAGTCGGCGATCCAGTTCTGGACGGTCTGCTTGTCGGCCAGCAGCGAGCCGTGCGAGAAGCGGCTGACGGCGCGCTCGCAGAGCATGTCGAACGCGCGCCGGGACACGCCGAGCCAGCGCATGCAGTGGTGGATGCGGCCGGGCCCGAGCCGCTGCTGGGCGATCAGGAAGCCGGCGCCGCGCGCCCCGAGCAGCGCGTCAGGGCCGACGCGGACGCCCTCGTAGCGGATCTCGGCGTGGCCGCCGTAGGCGTCGCCGCGCTCGAACGGGTGCTCCATCGTCGGCACGTCGCGCACGATCGTCACGCCGGGCGCGTCGGCGGGGACGATGAACATCGACGCGCGCTGGTAGCGCTGCGCCTCGGGGTCGGTGACCGCCATGACGATCAGGAAGTCCGCGACCGACGCGTTCGTCGAGAACCACTTGTGGCCGTCGATCACCCAGCCGTCGCCGTCGGGCCGCGCGCGCGTCGCGAGCAGCGTCGGGTCGCTGCCGGCGGTGTCCGGCTCGGTCATCGAGAACGCCGAGCGCAGGTCGCCGGCCAGCAGCGGGTGCAGCCAGCGCTCCTTCTGGTCGGCCGTGCCGGCGAGCGCGAGGATCTCGGCGTTGCCCGAGTCCGGCGCCTGGTTGCCGAAGACGACCGGCGCGTACGGGCTCGAGCCGAGGATCTCGTGCATCAGCCCGAGCTTGACCTGGCCGAAGCCCTGGCCGCCGAGCTCCGGCGGCAGGTGCGCGGCCCACAGCCCGCGCGCACGGGCCTGCTCCTGCAGCGGCGCGAGCGCGCGCAGCAGGCCATCCGTGCCCAGCTCGTCGGCCACCGTCTCCAGCGGCCAGACCTCCGCGCGCACGAAGTCGCGCATCCAGTCGAGCTGCGCCTGGAACTCGGGCTCGGTCGAGAAGTCCCACACGACACGCGCCATGATAGGTGCGTGCTGGTGGAACACCGCGGGGTGGCACCGATGGTCGACCCGAGCGCGTGGGTCGCGCCGACCGCCGTGCTCTGCGGCGACGTGCGCGTCGGCCCCGACGCCCGGGTGCTGTGGAACGCCGTCGTGACGGCCGAGGACGGGCGCGTCGAGCTCGGCGCGCGCTGCGTGGTGATGGAGCACGCGCTCGTGCGCGGGCGGGCCGCGCATCCGGTGCTCGTCGGCGACGACGTGCTGATCGGCCCGCAGGCCCACGTCAACGGCGCGCGGATCGGTGCCGGCGCGTTCATCGCCACCGGCGCGGCGCTGTTCCCGGGCGCGAGCGTCGGGGCGCGCGCCGAGGTTCGGGTGCGCGGCGTCGTGCACGTGAACTCGGCGCTCCCGGACGAAGGGCTCGTCCCGATCGGCTGGGTCGCGGTCGGCGACCCGGCGCAGGTGCTCGCGCCCGGCCGCCACGAGGAGATCTGGGCGATCCAGGAAGGGCTCGACTTCCCCGGCACCGTCTACGGCGAGGCGCGCGGACCGGACCTGATGGAGCGCGTCATGCCGCGCCAGGCGGCGTGGCTCGCCGCCCACCGCGACGACCGCGTCCTCTAGTGCCGCTGCTGGCGGCCGCCGCGGTCGCCGCCGGGGCGGCGGTGCAATCGGCCACGGGCTTCGGCTTCGCGCTCGTCGCCGCGCCGCTCGTGTTCGCCGCGATCGGCCCGCCGGAGGCGGTCTGGCTGCTGATCTTCCTCGGCTTCGAGGTCAACCTGCTGACGCTGGCCGGCGAGCGGCGCCGCCCGCAGCCGCTGTGGCGCGACGCGGCGACGCTGCTCGCCTGGGCGCTGCCCGGCTCGCTCGCCGGCGTGGCGATCCTGCGCGCGCTCGACCCGGTCGCGCTCCAGGTCGCGGTCAGCGTGGGCGTGATCGCGACGCTGATCGCGCGCCGCTACTCGCGCGGCCGCAGCGTGCCGCGCTGGGGGGCGCCGGCGGCCGGGCTGGCGTCGGGCGCGCTGACGACGTCGACCAGCACGACCGGCCCGCCGCTGATCGTCTACCTGCTGCGGCGCGGCGCCGAGCCCGGTGAGATGCGGGACACGCTGACCGTCTGCTTCCTCGGCCTCGGCGTCATCGGCGCCGCCGCCCTGTGGGCCACGGGGACCGACGATCTGCCGGACGGCTCGCTGCTGCTGTGGATGATCCCGCTCGTCGCGGTGGCGCATGTCGCGGGCCGCCCGCTGTTCGCCAGGCTGGCCGGCAGCGGCAGCTACGAGCGCGTCGTGACCGTGATGCTGCTGATCGCAGTGGCGGCGGGCCTGGTCGGCGCTGTAGCCTGACGCGCGAAGCATGGCTCAAGCGCACGGCGATCGGCTCACTGCGGTTGACGCGTCATTCCTCGCCCAGGAGGGCTCGGACGCGCACATGCACATCGGCGCCGTGACGGTGTTCGAAGGGCCCGCCGCCGGCGTTCCGCGACTTCGCCGACCACGTGCGCGGGCGGCTGCACCTCGTGCCGCGCTACCGCCAGAAGCTGGCGGTGCCGCCGCTCGAGACCGGGCGCCCGCTGTGGGTCGACGACCCGAACTTCAACCTCGAGTACCACGTGCGCCACACGGCGCTGCCCGAGCCGGGCTCCGAGGAGGGCCTGCGCGCGCTCGCGGCGCGCATCCACTCGCAGCAGCTCGACCGCACGAAGCCGCTGTGGGAGCTGTGGCTCGTGCAGGGGCTCGAGGACGGTCGCTTCGCCCTGATCTCCAAGACCCACCACGCGCTGGTGGACGGCGTCGCGGGCGTGGACCTCGCGACCGTGCTGCTGGACCTCGGGCCGGTGCCGCAGCTCGTCCCGCACGAGGGCGAGCCGTGGATGCCGCAGCGCGAGCCGAGCGCCGCCGCGCTCGCCGTGCGCGGGCTGCGCGGGCTCGCGCGCACGCCGTTCGTGCTGGCCGAGCGCGCGGCTTCCGCCGCGGTCCGGCCGCGCGAGCTCCCTGCATGCGGCGCGCGAGGCCGCCGAGGGGCTCGGCGAGGTGACCTGGGCGGTGCTCAACCCGGCGCCGCAGACGCCGCTCAACGTGCCGATCGGCCCGCACCGCCGGCTCGCGTTCGTGCGCAACGAGCTGGGCGACTTCAAGCGCGTCAAGGACGCGTTCGGCGGCACGGTCAACGACGTCGTGCTGACCGTCGTCGCGGGCGGGCTGCGGCGCTGGCTGCACTCGCGCGGCGTGCGCACCGAGGGCGTCGAGCTGCGGGCGCTGGTGCCGGTCTCGATCCGCGGCCACGACGACCGCGGCTCGATGGGCAACCGGATCGTGGCGATGCGCGGGCCGCTGCCGGTCTACATCGAGGACCCGGTCGCGCGGCTGCAGGTGGTGCGCGCCGCGATGGACGGGCTCAAGGAGTCCAAGCAGGCGCTCGGCGCCGAGGTGCTCGCCGGGCTGCAGGGCTTCGCGCCGCCGACGATCCTCGCCCAGGCCTCGCGGATCAACTTCTCGACCCGGCTGTTCAACCTGCTCGTCACGAACATCCCCGGACCGCAGTTCCCGCTCTACGTCCTCGGGCGCGAGCTGCTGGACCTGTTCCCGGTCGCGTTCCTGCCGCGCGACCACGCGCTCGCGGTGGCGATCATGTCCTACAACGGCGGGATCGACTTCGGGCTGCTCGGCGACTACGACGCGATGCCCGACCTCGACGCCTTCGGCGCGATGCTGGAGGAGTCGCTGGCGGAGCTGGTGGCGGCGGCGGCCGCGGCGAACGGCCGGGCTAGTAGCCCAGGGCGAACTTCGCGTCCTCTGACATCTTCTCCGGCGTCCACGGGGGCGTGAAGACCATGTTCGGCACGACCTCCTGAACGCCCTCGACCTCGCTGACGAACTCCTTCATCTGCTCGGAGACCTGCGGCCCGATCGGGCACGCGGGGGTTGTGAGCGTGAAGGTCACGTTGACCGTGCCCTCGTCGATCTCGACGCCGTAGACCAGCCCGAGCTCGACGAAGTCGAGCCCCAGCTCCGGGTCGATCACGTTGCTGAGCGCCTCGATGACCTCGTCTTCGTCGACCATGCCTACGAGTGTAGGAAAGTCCGCGCGGCGGCCCTGTACGAACCGTCCGGTTTGCAATAGGTTCCAGCGATGGTCCACTTCGACCCCCAGCTGGCGATCCTGCAGATCACCGGGGACGAGGACCGGACGACGAGCGGGCGGCGCCGCCGTGCCCTCTCCGGCGCGCTGAAGGCCACTCGCGACGTGATCGTCGACCTCACCGGCCTGCACTTCGCCGACGCCTCGCTGATGATCGATCTCGCGGTCCTCGCGCAGCGGCTGCGGGCACACGGCCGCACGCTCTGGCTGAGCGGCGCGCAGCCGCAGATCCGGCGGCTGATCGAGACCATGGGCCTGCACCGCCTGCCCGCGGTCCGGCTCGACGGCGTACGCCCTGCAGTAAGCGCTTAACCGAGCGTCGTAACGTTCGAGGGGCCATGCTGCTCCCGCTCGTCCTCCTCTTCATCATCGTCCCGATCGCGGAGATCTTCCTGCTGATCCAGGTCGGCCAGGCGATCGGCCCGTGGTGGACGATCGCGATCCTGATCGCCGACTCGATCCTGGGCGCCGTGCTGCTGCGCACGCAGGGCCGCGCCGCGTGGCGGCGCTTCGGCGAGACGCTGCAGGCCGGCCGCGTGCCGGCGCGCGAGGTGATCGACGGCGCGCTCGTGATCGCCGGCGGCGTGCTGCTGCTCACGCCGGGCTTCATCAGCGACGCGTTCGGGCTGCTCCTGCTGCTGCCGCCGACGCGGGCGATCGTGCGCGCGATCGTCGCGCGCCGGCTCGCCCACCGCATGGTCGCCTCGATCACCACCACGCGCGGTCCGCGACCGCGGCAGGACTTCGACGTCGAGGGCACCGCGGTCGACGTCGAGGCCGACGGTCTGCCGCCGCGCGGCGCGACGTGATCGAACCGGGCGACGAGCGGGCGCGGCCCGCGGCCGGCCCGCGCTTCAGCGATGCGGTGACGTTCGCGTTCGGTGACGCCGGCGCCGGCCTCTACGGGCTCGCGCGGCTCGGGCTCTCCGGTGAGGAGGGCGAGCGGTCGGCGAGCGCCCTCGCGCTGCTGTTCGCCGGTCGCGAGCCGGTCGCGGCGCTCGCGCGCGGCGGCGTGCCGATCGACGACGGCGGCTTCGAGCGGCTCGCGGTCGGCGGCCTCGCCGCGACGGTCGACGAGCCGCTGCGGCGCTGGAGCGTCGCGTTCGGCGCCGGCGAGCCGGAAGGCTTCGAGCTGACCTTCGAGGCGGCCGGCCCGCCCGCCGAGCTTGCGGCCGACGACCCGGCGGCGCGCGCCGGCGGCATGCACGGCTACGAGCAGCTCTGCGTCGTCCACGGCAGCGTCCGCGTCGGCGGCCGCCCGCACGAGCTGCACTGCCTCGGTGGCCGCGGCCACATGTGGGGCGAGCCGGACTGGGACCGGATGGGCTCCGTCCGCACGGTCGCGGCCTGGGTCGAGGACGGCACCGGGCTCGCGCTCAGCGCCGTCCGCCCGAGCGCGAGCGAAGGCCACGAGGCCGACGCCACGTGGGCCGCGGTGCTGGGCCCGTCCGGCGCCCTGGCCGTCGACGATCCGCGGCTCTCGACGACGTACGACGACGACGGGCACCAGCGCCGTGCCGGGCTCGAGCTGTGGGTCGGCGAGGACGACGCGTACCCGCGCCGTGCCGCCGGCGAGGCCGTCTGCGGCGCCGCGCTCGACCTCGGGGCGCTCCAGCTCGACTGCGCGTTCTTCCGCTGGCGCGTCGACGGTCGGCCCGCCGTCGGGCGCTACGACATCCTGCGCCGCGCTTGACGCGCGGCTAGTTGTCGCAGCCCAGGCGGTCCCAGCAGTAGAGCTCGAGGCACTCGGCCAGGAGCTCCGTCGCCCGCTCGCGCGACAGCCACGGGAGGACCATCTCCAGCGCCTGCTCCTCGGCGGCGACACCGGCGCTGAACGCGTCCTCGCCGCGCAGCCCGGCCGCGATCTTCAGCGCCTCGCGGCGGTTGTCCCCGAGCGCGCTGAACGCGCCGACCAGGAACTCCTTGTTGGCCACCGGCATGCCGATCTCCATCGACGCGTGCCAGGCGGCGAGCATCGACAGGTCGTGCTCGTCGAGGTCGGCGACCGCCTTCGCGTAGTGCGAGGCGAGCTCCTCTTCGGGGATCTCGTCGACCCACGCGCGGACCAGCTCCGACAGCAGCTGGCGGCGCGCCTCGCGGCCGACTGACTCCGCGATGACGCGGATGGCGTCCTGCGGCTCGATGAAGCACAGAGGCATAACGCGGCGCACGGTACGCCCGTGCCCGGACGGAACGGCGCCCGCGTCAGACCAGCGCTGCGAGCGCGCGATCGACGTCGCCGGGCGTCGTCGACAGGTGGAACGAGAAGCGCAGGCCGCCGCCGCGGCCGGCCGCGATCACGCCGGCGGCCCGCAGCCGCTCGCCGGCGGCCTCGTCGAGCGCCACCGACACGATCGCGGAGTCTCCGGGCTCGAGCCCGAGGCCGGCCCGGAAGCGGTTGGCCAGCGCGAGGTCGTGGGCGTGGACCGCCTCGATCCCGATCTCCTCGATCAGCGCGAGCGCGGGCGCGTGCCCGACCCAGCTCAGCCACGCCGGCGACACGTCGAAGCGGCGCGCGCTCTCCGCGACCCGCAGCGGGCCGCCGTAGAGCGTCGACATCGGCACCTCGCCCGCGTACCAGCCGGCCAGGTGCGGGACCAGCCCCTCCGCCGCCTCGGGCCGGATCGCCATGAACGCGGTCCCGCGCGGCCCGAGCAGCCACTTGTAGCCGGCGGCGACGACGAAGTCGAAGCGGCTCGCGTCGAGCGGCAGCCAGCCGCAGGCCTGCGTCGCGTCGACGTAGCGTGCGGGCGCCGTGCGCCGCCGCCGCGGCCTCGATCGCGTCGAGGTCCGCGAGCCGGCCGTCGGCCGACTGCACGGCGCTGAAGGCGACGATCGCCGTGCCGCCGTCGACCGCCGCGGCGAGGTCGTCGAGCGGCACCAGGTCGACGGTCACGCCGCGCTCGGCCTGCGCGAGGAACGGGAACAGCAGCGACGTGAAGTCCTCGGCCGCGCAGACCACGCGGGCGCCGCGCGGCACGGACGCGGCCACGAGGCCGGCGAACGGCGACGCCTGCGGGCCGATCGCGACGTCGTCGGCCGCGACGTTGTGCAGGCGCGCGAAGGCGGCGCGCGCGGCGGCGACCGACTCGTCCCAGCCGTCGAAGCCGGTGCGGCCGTGGCGCCACTCGTCGGCGGCGGCCTGGAGCGCCTCGAACGCCGCGCGCGGCGGCAGCCCGTACGAGGCGGTGTTCAGCCAGGCGGTCTCCGGCGAGAAGAGCCGCCAGGCGTTCGCCGCGTCGACGCTCAGCGCCGCACCCTCACGGTCCGGCGGGCGTTCGCGGCGCGGCCGCCGGTGTCGGTGACCGCGACCGTCAGGCGCCCGCGCAGCGTCCGCACGCGGCGCCGCTCGAGCGCGCGCCGCGCCTTGCGCGTCAGCCGCACGGTGACGCGCTTCGTGCCGGCGGCGGTGAGGCGGATCCGCGCGGTCGCCACGGTGCGCGTCCGGCCGAGCCTGAGCTTGCGCGCCGTCCGGCGGTCGACCGTGAGCTTCGCGGTGCCGGAGCAGGCGGCGCCGCAGATGACGCGCAGCGAGAGCCGGCCGCGCGTGCCGCTGGTGGGCAGCTCGACGACCGGAGCGGCGATCCGCGGCGGGGACGGCGGCGGCGGGTCGGGCGGCCGCGGCGGCGGCGGCGGCGCGGGCGGCGCCGCGATCGCGATCGTCCGCGCGGCGGCGTTGCGGCCGCCCTTGCTGTCGACGGCGGTGACCGTGGCGCGGAAGCTGCCCGCGCGACCGTAGGCGTACGCGGTGGCGGGCGTGGTCGTGACGCGGTCGGCGGTGCCGTTGCCGTCGAAGTCCCACTCGTAGCGGGCGATCGTGCCGTCGGGATCGGCGGTGCCGGCGGCGCTGAGCGTCAGCGCGCGGCCGACGACGCCGCTCGCGGGCGCGCTGAGCGCCACGACCGGCAGCGCGTTGCCGTAGACCGACAGCTCGCTGAAGTCGATGTAGGGGGACGTGTCGGCGGTCTCCAGCAGCCGCAGGCGCACGTAGTTCGCGCGGCCGGCGGCGACGCCGGGCGCGAGCGCGGTGCGCGTGTGCGCGGCGCTCGCGGCGAGCGCGTACGGCGGCGCCTCGCGCCAGCTCGCGCCGTCCTCGGACACGGCGATCGCGAAGCGCGTGCGTCGTCGCCTCGAAGCCGTCGCCGCACGTGTTGCCGGTGTTGACGGCGAACTCGGCGACGGACACGAGCCGCGGGAGCCGCACGACGATCGCGGGCGCCGAGGTGTCGTGCACGACCGAGAAGCCGGTGTCGGCGTCCTGGTCGATCGCCTCGTCGGCCGTGCAGCCGGCGGTCTCGCTGACGACGCCGGCGACGGACGCGATGCGCGCCCCGCTCGCCTTCGCCGCCCAGTTGCGCCGCAGCTGCACGGCGACGCCGGTCGCGGGCGCGGTCAGCGAGCGCGTGACCGGGTCGTGCCCGCCGGCCGCGCTGAAGATGACGTCGCCGTAGTTGCCGGCCGGCAGCGGCCCGAGCGTGAACGCCCCGGATGCCGCGGTCGTCGCGCTGAACGCCTGGCCGCCGACGCGGACGCCCGCGCCGGCGATCGCGCGGCCGTTGTCGAAGTCGGTCACGGTGCCGCTGATGCTGCCCGTCGCCTCGTCCGGGTCGACGTCGCTGGCGTCAGGGTCGACGTCCGAGCTGCCCGACGTGCTCGCGTAGAAGCCCATGCCGCGGTTCCGGAACACCTCCCAGATGGCGTCCCGGTGCTCGTCGCCGCCGGCCTGCAGGATCGCGTTGCGCATGTCGAGGAACGACGGCTCGGCGGGCGCGATCTGCAGCGCCTCGTAGACGACCTGGCGGGCGTCGTCCGCGAGCGCCGCGCGCAGGTCCCACAGCGTCTGCGCCCAGATCTCGCCGTCGGAGTGGACCTCGGGCAGCGGGCCGTGCTGCGGGTGGCTGTAGAGGTCGCCGAAGTCGTCGTAGGTGAAGCCGCCGGCGTCGCAGCGCGCAGCCGCCACGCCGACCGGGCAGTCGATCGCCTGGAGCCGCAGCGGCGTGGCGCCGTTGACGTACTCGCCGACGTCGACGTCGCCTGCCGCCGGCCCGTCGGCCTGCTTGGAGTCGGAGACGAGGAAGTCCATGGCGAAGAAGTCGCTGAACCCCTCCCCCATCGCCGCCGCCTGGGGCGTGTTCAGCGCCCCGACCCCGTCCGCGGTCGTCACGAGCCGGTTCGTGAGCCCGTGCGCGTACTCGTGGTAGACGATCGCGGCGTCGTCGGCGCCGCTGACGTCGCGACCGCTCGGCGCGCTGAACAGGTACAGCTGCATCACCGGGCTGCCCGTGGGCGGCGTGTACAGGTTCGCGTTGTTGAGGTAGGGCGGGGTGAGCGCGGCGCCGTCGATGGTCTGGACCAGCATCCGGCCGGCTGTGTTGAACTGGTCGAAGCCGAGCTCGTCGCGGAGCCAGTCGTGGAAGCGGTTGACGTAGTAGAACGCCTGCTGCGTCGTCTGCTCGCGGTTGACGTCCCACGAGAACGCGACGTCCGGGTCCCACGTGCACGGCAGAGCCGCGCAGCCGGGGCCGGCGCCGAACGGCTGCAGCGGGTGGTCCCCGGCGGCCACGTTCTCGCCGGCGTCGCGCACGTCGTCGCCGTCGACGTCCGACCAGGCGACCGCGTTCGGGCCGAACAGGCTGTTGACGCTGGTGAGCCAGTCGTCGAAGCCGACCGTCACCGGGTCGTGGCCGGGGTGCCGCTCGTAGACCTCCGCCTCGACCGACTTGACGAGGTTGGTGCGCTTGAGGACGCGGCCGCTGCCGGCGTCGACGGCCACGTGCCAGACGGCGGTCGAGGACTCGCGGTGCAGCACGCTCCAGGCCAGGCGCGCCGAGTCGCCCTCGCCGAACACGACGAGCGACGCGCGGTCGCCGCCGGCGAAGCGCGTCGTCCGCTCGGCGCCGCCGCCGGCCGAGAGCGTGCGCGGCGCGGCGCTCGCGCCCGCCGCCCGCAGCGCCGCGGCGGCGCTGATCCGCGGGGCCTCGAGCGCGGGCTCGAGGTCGTGCTGCGGCGCCCCGAGCACGTTCAGGACGGCGCCGTCGCCGGTGACGGTCACGCGCAGCTCGCTGTCGAGCGCCGGCACACCGTCGTGGAGCTGGCGCCAGCGGACCTGCACGCCGCCGCCCGGCAGCGGCTGGCGGCGGGCCGTGCCAAGGGCGTCGAGGTCGGCGGCGGTGAGCCCGAGCGCGGCCACGTTCTCGCGCACGTAGCGCTCCGCGATCGCAACGGCGTCGCCGGCCCGCGGGCGCGTCAGCGTGCCGTCGAGCCGCGCCAGCACGCGCGGCGTGCCGGTGAGCGGGTCGACCTCGAGCACGCCCTGGTCGCCGAGCGCGCGCCGCAGGTCGGTGCGAGCCCGGCGGGTCGCCGCGCTCGGGCGCCGCGCGGGCGCCGAGCCGGTGGTCTCGACGGCTGCCCGCTCACGCGCGCGGGCGTCGAACGGCGCGTCGTCGGCGGGCGCCTGGGCGGCGGCCGTCGACGCCAGGGCGAGCAGCCCCGTTAGCAGCGACGACAGCGGAAGGGAAGGGCCGCACCACAGCCCAATCTAGCGGCAGCGAACACGCTCGAGTGCGCCGAGGAAGACGGTTGCCGCGAAGTTTGTCGCCCCATCGACATCCGGCGGGGTGCGCTGCGCGAGCCGCGCGCCCAGCTCGAGGCCGACCGCGACCATCGCGTGCGCGCAGTAGTCGACGTCGACCGGCGGCAGGTGCCCGGCGGCGATCGCGGCCCGCAGGTCCTCGGCCAGCTCGTCCGTGCTCGCGGGCAGCACGGCGTCGCCGAACTCCGCGCGCAGGGCGCCGGCGTTGCGGCGCACGAAGGCGAAGCGGCCGGGGTCCTCGACGATGAACTCGAACAGCGCGCGGAACGAGCCCTCGACGAACGCCTCGGCCGTCGTGGCGCTGCGGCGGGCGGCGCGGACGCGGGCGCGCGCCTCGGTCGCGGTCTGCTCGACGAGCGCGCGGAAGACCGCCGCCTTGTCCGGGAAGTAGTTGTAGAACGTGCCCGAGGCGAGGTCGGTGCGGCGCGTGATGTCGCGGACCGCGGCGGCGTCGTAGCCCAGCTCCGCGAACACGTCGCGGCCGGCGGCGAGGATCGCCGCGCGGTTCGCCGCCTTCGTCCGCTCGCGCCGCCCGGCGCTCATGCCGCGCGCCGCTCGCCGCGGCGGCGCTCGGCCGCGACGCCGGCCAGGTAGTCCTCGAAGTCGACCTGCATCGTGTGCCGCTGCGAGGCGACGTAGCGGCTGAACATGCGCTTGCGCTCGCGTGCGATGTCGGCCTTCATGGCCCGCGGCGCCGGGCAGCGCGTAGCGGCCGGCGAGCGTGTCGGCGACCCACTCCGACTGGACCGCGGCGATCGGCATGATCGCGCCGATCGGCTGCACCAGGCCGATGAAGTAGACGCGGTCGAAGTCCGGGTGGAAGACGCGCCGGAACAGCGGCAGGTCGTTGCCGGGCGCGCTGATCAGGCCCGGCGTCGAAGAACGGGAAGCTGACGCGGTAGCCGGTGCAGAGGACGACGCACGTCGGCCTCGACCTCGCTGCCGTCGGCGAAGACGACCGTGTCGCCGGTCAGCCGCGCGATGTTCGGGCTGCGGCTCGATCTCGCCGTGCGCGATCCGCGAGAGGATGTCGTCGGAGACGGTCGGGTGGGCGCCGCCGAACGCGTGGTCGGGCTTCGGCAGGCCGTAGCGCTCGGGGCGGCCGACGGCGACGGAGATCAGCTCCGCGGCGGGCCGCCGCCGGATCGGCACGGGATCTGCGGCGGCATCGAGAACTGGTCGAGCGGGCGGCCGAACACGTACTTCGGGATCACCCAGGCGCCGCGGCGGGCGGCGAGGTAGAGTGGCGGCGGCCGGGAAGCTCGCGTCGACCGCGATGTCCATCGCCGAGTTCCCCATGCCGAGCACGACGACGCGCCGGTCGCGGAACGACCGGCTCGGTCCTCGCCCGTGTACTCGTGCGAGTGCAGGACCCGGCCCGCGAACACTGCCCGGGAAACGGCGGATCGGGCCAGCGCGGGTCCAGTGGTGGCCGTTGGCGACGAGCAGGGCGTCGTAGCGGCGCGTCTCGCCGCCGGCGAGCGTGACCTCCCAGCCGCCCGCGCACGGGCGCGGCGTCGTCCACGCGCGTGCCGAACGTGATCCGGTCGCGGAAGCCGAAGTGGTCGACGTAGGCGTCGAAGTAGGCGGCGATGTGCGTGTGGTGCGGGAAGTCCGGATAGTCCGGCGGCATCGGGAAGTCGGGGAACTGCCATCCGCTCGCGCGAGGTGTTGATGTGCAGCGAGCGGTACGCCGACGACATGCCGTTGCGGTTGCCGAACACCCAGTTGCCGCCGACGCGGTCGGACGCCTCGAAGCAGTCGAACGCGAAGCCGCGCTGGTGCAGCACCTTCGCCGCGGCGATGCCGGACGAGCCGGCGCCGATCACGCAGACGCTGGGGAGGCTGCTCTCCATGGCAGATGAAGATGACACCCCCGTCAAGTTCGCGCGGCGTGCAAGGATGCCGCCGCATGGGGATCGATCCCGAGGCGGCGGAGGTCAAGGCGTCCGGCGGCGTCGTCTGGCGGCGCGGGTCCGGCGGGCTCGAGGTCGCGCTCGTGCACCGGCCCAAGTACGACGACTGGTCGTTCCCCAAGGGCAAGCTCGATCCGGGCGAGAGCTGGGAGCAGGCCGCCCTGCGCGAGGTCGAGGAGGAGATCGGGCTGCGCTGCCGGCTCGGGCACGAGCTGCCCCCGACGGCGTACGCGGACAACCGGGGACGGTCGAAGGTGGTGCGGTACTGGATGATGGAGCCGCTCGATGGGGTCTTCGTGCCCAGCGGAGAGGTCGACGAGATGCGCTGGGTGCACGCGAGCGACGCCCGCACGCTGCTGAGCTACGACCACGACCGCGACCTGCTGCGCGAGGTGACCGGATGAACCGCGATCGCTTCCCCGGCCTGCGCGACGGCTGGGCGCGGCTCGACGGGCCGGCGGGCACCCAGATGGTCGACGCGGCGATCGACGCCACCGCGGAGTGGTCGCGCTCCGGCCACGGCGCGAACCACGGCGGCGAGTTCGCGGCGGCGCGGCGGACCGACGAGCTGGTCGAGTCCACGCGCGCGAGCGTCGGCACGCTGCTCGGCGCCGATCCGCGCGGCGTCGCGTTCGGGCCGAGCATGACCGACATGACGATGCGCTTCTCGGCCGCCGCCGGCCGCGAGCTGGCGCCCGGGGACGAGATCATCTGCACGCGGCTCGACCACGACGCGAACGTGCGGCCGTGGGTGATCGCCGCCGAGCGCGCCGGGGCGACGGTGCGCTTCGCCGAGCCCGACCCCGACACGCTCGAGCTGCCCGCGCGCGCGGTCGAGGCCGTGTTCAGCGACCGCACGCGCTGGATCGCGGTCACCGCCGCGTCGAACGCGGTCGGCAGCGTGCCCGACCTGCGCGGCATCGTGAACCTCGCCCACTCGGCCGGGGCGCGGGTGTACGTCGACGCGGTCCACGCGGCCCCGCACCGGCGGCTCGACGTCGAGGCGCTCGAGTGCGACGCGCTCGCGTGCTCGGCCTACAAGTGGTTCGGCCCGCACGTCGGGATCCTGTGGGCGCGGCCGGAGCTGCTGGAGGAGCTGCAGCCGGACAAGCTCAACCCGTCGCCGGACACGGTGCCCGAGCGGTGGGAGCTCGGGACGCTCCCGTTCGAGGCGCTCGCCGGCGTGCGCGCGGCCGCCGACTACGTGCTGTCGGCCGACTGGGAGCGCGTGCGCCGCGCACGAGCAGCGGCTGCTGGAGACGGCGCTGACCGCGCTCGCCGCGATGGACCACGTGACGCTGTACGGCGCCGCGCGCGACCGCGCCCCGACGCTGATGCTCACGGTCCGCGGGCGCAGCAGCGCCGAGGTCGCGGCCGCGCTCGCGCAGCGCGAGATCGCGGTCTGGCACGGCAACTACTACGCGTGGGAGCTCGAGCGCTTCCTCGGCCTCGCCCCGGACGGCGCGATCCGCGCCGGCTTCGTGCACTACAACGACGAGGCGGACGCCGAGCGGCTGCTCGCCGCGATCGCCGATCTGGCCTAGCCGGCGGAAGGGAGCGGCATGCAGACGGTGGCGTCGCGGGACGGGACGGAGATCGCGTTCGAGCGGCTCGGGGACGGGCCGGCGCTGGTGCTGGTGGACGGCGCGCTGTGCGGCGGCGGACTCGGGCCGATGGGGCCGCTGGCCGAGGCGCTCGCGCCCGCCTTCGCGGTCCACCGCTACGACCGCCGCGGGCGCGGCGAGAGCGGCGACAGCGCGCCGTACGCCGTCGCGCGCGAGGTCGAGGACCTGGCGGTCGTGATCGCGGCGGCCGGCGGCTCGGCGCGGGTCTGCGGCATCTCGTCCGGCGCGGTGCTCGCGCTCGAGGCGGCCGCGAGCAACCTGCCGATCGAGCGCCTCGTGCTCTACGAGCCGCCGCTCGACGTCACGGGCGGCGACCCCGAGGGCGACGCCTACCGCGAGCAGCTCGGGCGCCTGCTCGCGGCCGGCCGCAACGGCGACGCGGTCGACTGGTTCCTGTCCAACGCCGGCGTGCCCGACGAGGCGCTGGCGGCGATGCACGCGCAGCCGGACTGGCCGCGGTACGAGGCGCTCGCGCCGACGCTCGCCTACGACCACGAGATCGTGGGCGACGGCGCCGTGCCGCGCGAGCGGGCGGCGGCGATCACGGCGCCGACGCTCGTGGCCAACGGCGAGCGCAGCCCGGACTTCTTCCGGCTCGCCGCCGAGGCGACGGCGGCCGCGATCGCGGGCGCCGAGCACCGCATCCTCGTCGGCGCGGGCTGGGGCCAGTACGACGCGGCCACGCTCGCACCGCTGGTCGCCGGCTTCCTGCGCTGAGCGCGCCCGGGTGCGGAACCGCCCCGCCGAAGGATGGCGGGGCGGCCCCGCGAGCGCGCCTGGCCCCACCCGTACCCGAAACCTAAAGGGGTCTGACCCCTTTATCGATCCTTTATCGGCGGAGCGTGCGGTCCCGGTTGCCCGGGTCGGTGAGGCTGCCGCCGCGCGAGCGCCGGATCGCGTACACGATCACGGTCGCGCACGCGAGCGAGGCCGAGCCAGCCGGCGCCGTAGTAGCGCCCACCGGTGATCAGGTACAGGAGCACGCCGCCGATGAACGACCCGGCGATGCCGACGAGCATCGTCTGCAGCAGCGACATCGGGTCACGGCCCGGAAGGGCGAGGCGCGCGAACGCGCCGATGATCAGGCCCCAGAAGGCGAGCGAGATGAGGTAGAAGAGCCAGTCCATCGCCGCCGACGATACCCGCCGGGCCTAACGGGCGGATCAGGTGGCGTTCGCGGCGCGGCGCGGCGGATCGGCGCCGAGCAGCGGCGAGCCGGCGCGCTGGGACGCGCCGACGGCGAGCTCCGCGTTCGGGTCCCCGAGCGGGAGGCCGGTCAGGTAGCGGTCGACCACGCGGGCGCACTGGCGCCCCTCGTTGATCGCCCACACGATCAGCGACTGGCCGCGGCGCGAGTCGCCCGCGGCGAAGACGCCTTCGGCCGACGTCGCGAACGCGCCCGCCTTGGCGTTGCCGCGCCGGTCCTTCTCGACGCCGAGCGCGTCCAGCAGCGCCGGCTCGGGGTGCAGGAAGCCCATGGCGAGCAGCACGAGGTCGGCCGGGTGCGATTCGTCGGTGCCCTCGATCGCCGCGAACGGCGGCGTGCCCGAGTTCTTGACCCAGTGGATCCGCTCGACGTGCCCGTTCGTGCCGGTCAGCTGCGTCGTCGAGATGGCGAAGTCCTGCTCGCCGCCCTCCTTGATGGCGTAGCTGCGGCGCAGCTTCACCGGCCAGCGCGGCCACGGCGTGCGGTCGTCCGGCCGCGTCTCGGGCGGCTCGCCGAGCAGCTCGATCTGCGTGACCGAGGCGGCGCCCTCGCGGTGCGAGTTGCCGACGCAGTCCGCGCCCGTGTCACCGCCGCCGACCACGATCACGTGCTTGCCCGCGGCCGGATCGGATCGGTCGCGACGGTCTTCGGCGCCGCCGTTCGGCCACCCAGCGATTGCGGCCGTACAGATAGTCCATCGCGAAGTGCACGCCCTCGAGCTCGCGCCCCGGGACCGGCAGGTCGCGCGGCACGCGCGAGCCGGTGGCGATCACGACCGCGTCGTGGCGCGCGCGCAGCTCGGCGGCGTCCACGCTGCCGCCCACGTCGACGCCGTACTCGAACCGCACGCCCTCCGCCTCGAGCTGGCCGATCCGGCGCTCGATCACCCACTTCTCGATCTTGAAGTCCGGCACGCCGAAGCGGACCAGGCCGCCGCCGGCCTCGTCGCGCTCGTAGACGGTCACGCCGTGACCGGCGCGGCGCAGCTGCTGCGCCGCCGCCAGGCCCGCGGGGCCGGCGCCGATCACCGCCACGGTGCGGCCGCTCTCGACGGCCGGCGGGCGCGGCACGATCCAGCCCTCGTCCCAGGCGCGGTTGACGATCGCGACCTCGATCTGCTTGATCGTGACCGCGTCGCCCTCGCGGATCTCGAGCACGCAGGCCGCCTCGCACGGGGCCGGGCAGAGCCGCCCGGTGAACTCGGGGAAGTTGTTCGTCGCGTGCAGCTGGTCGATCGCCTCGCGCCAGCGGTCGCGGTACACGAGGTCGTTCCAGTCCGGGATCAGGTTGCCGAGCGGGCAGCCGTTGTGGCAGAACGGCACGCCGCACTCCATGCAGCGCCCGCCCTGGTCGCGCAGCCCCTCGTCGGGCAGCGTGCGGACGAACTCGCGGTAGTCGCCGACCCGCTCGCTCGGGTCGCGCTCCGGCTGGCCGATGCGCTCGATCTCGATGAAGCCGCCGATCTTGCCCATCAGGACTGCCCTCGCGTACCGGTCGCCGGCGCGCCGATGACCTCGGTCGCGGCGGCGCGCTCGTCGGTCGCCCGCATCGCCTGCTCGGCCTCGGCCAGCTCGCCGAGCGCGCGCTTGTAGTCGTGCGGCATGACCTTGACGAACTGCGGCAGGTACTCGGCCCAGGCCGAGAGGATGCGCGACGCGACCGCGGAGTGCGTGCGCAGGTGGTGCTCCTCGATCAGCTCGTGCAGCTCGATCGCGTCCGCCTCCTCGATCGGGTCGAACCCGACGAGGCCCATGTTGCAGCGCGACTCGAACGTGCCGTCGGCGTCGAGCACGTAGGCGACGCCGCCGCTCATGCCGGCCGCGAAGTTGCGCCCCGTCCGGCCGAGGATCACGGCGCGGCCGCCGGTCATGTACTCGCAGCCGTGGTCGCCGACGCCCTCGACGACCGCGCTCGCGCCCGAGTTGCGGACCGCGAAGCGCTCGCCCGCGAGGCCGCGGAAGAACGCGCGCCCGGCGGTGGCGCCGTAGAGCACGGTGTTGCCGATGATCACGTTGTCCTCGGCCGGGAACGACACGCCCTCGGGCGGCCGCACGGCGAGCACGCCGCCGGACAGGCCCTTGCCGGTGTAGTCGTTCGCGTCGCCGACCAGGTTCAGCTCCACGCCGGGCGCGAGCCAGGCGCCGAACGACTGGCCGGCCGAGCCGCGCAGCGTGAAGCGCACGGTCTCCGGCGGCAGGCCCTCGAACCCGTGCACCTCGGTGACGGCGCTGGAGAGCAGGCCGCCGACGGTGCGGTTGACGTTGCGGATCGGGAACTCGCCGGTCACCGGGCGGCGGTTGTCGATCGCCTCCTTGGCGGCCTCGATCAGCTTCCAGTCCAGCGCACCCGGGAGCGGCGAGTCCTGCGGCCGCACGCGGCGCAGCGGCGCGCCCTCGGGCACCTCCGGCATCCGCAGCACGTGCGTGAGGTCGACCCCGCGGGCCTTCCAGTGGCTGATCGCCTCGTCGGCCCGCAGCAGGTCGACGCGGCCGATCAGGTCGTCGAACCGGCGCACGCCGACCCGGCGCATGATCTCCCGCACCTCCTCGGCGACGAAGAAGAAGAAGTTGACCACGTGCTCGGGCGCGCCCTGGAAGCGCTTGCGCAGCTCCGGGTCCTGCGTCGCGATGCCGACCGGACACGTGTTCAGGTGGCAGGCGCGCATCATGATGCAGCCCGTCGCGATCAGCGGGGCGGTGGCGAAGCCCATCTCGTCGGCGCCCAGCAGCGCGGCGACCACGACGTCGCGGCCCGTCTTGATCTGCCCGTCGGTCTGCACCCAGATGCGCGAGCGCAGATCGTTGAGCACGAGCGTCTGCTGCGTCTCGGCGAGCCCGATCTCCCACGGCACGCCGGCCGACTGGATCGAGGACAGCGGCGAGGCGCCGGTGCCGCCGTCGAAGCCCGAGATCAGCACGTGGTCGGCGTTCGCCTTCGCCACGCCGGCCGCGACCGTGCCGACCCCGACCTCGGACACGAGCTTCACGCTAGACCCGCGCGCGGGGGTTCGAGCAGCGCAGGTCGTAGATCAGCTGCTTGAGGTCCTCGATCGAGTAGATGTCGTGGTGCGGGGGCGGCGAGATCAGGCCGACGCCGGGGGTCGTGAAGCGGATCGAGCCGATGTAGCGATCGACCTTGTGGCCGGGCAGCTGGCCGCCCTCGCCGGGCTTCGCGCCCTGCGCCATCTTGATCTGCAGCTCGTCGGCGTTGACGAGGTAGTTGATGTTCACGCCGAAGCGGCCGGACGCGACCTGCTTGATCGCCGAGCGCCGCGAGTCCCCGTTCGGGTCCGGGTGTAGCGGACCGGGTCCTCCCCGCCCTCGCCGGTGTTCGAGCGCCCGCCGATCCGGTTCATCGCGATCGCCAGCGTCTCGTGCGCCTCGCGCGACAGCGAGCCGAGCGACATCGCGCCGGTCGCGAAGCGGCGCACGATCTCCTTCGCCGGCTCGATCTCGTCCAGCGGCAGCCACTCGTGCTCGGGCCGCTCGCGGAACTGCAGCAGGCCGCGCAGCGTCGAGCGGCGCGCCGCGTCCTCGTTCACGAGCCGCGAGTACTCGTCGTAGGACTGCTGGCCGCCGTGGCGCACGGAGTGCTGGAGCAGCGCGATCGACTCCGGGTTCCACATGTGGTTCTCGCCGTCGCGGCGCCAGGCGTAGACGCCGCCGACGGGCAGCAGCGCCTCGTGGGCGCGCGGGTATGCGCGGGCGTGCTTGTCCAGCGTCTCGCGCGCCAGCACGTCGAACCCGACGCCGCCGATCCGCGACGCGGTGCCGGCGAAGCAGCGGTCGACGATCTCCGCGTCCAGGCCCACGGCCTCGAAGATCTGCGCGCCGTTGTAGGACTGGATCGTCGAGATCCCCATCTTCGAGATCGTCTTCAGCAGGCCCTTGGCGATGCCCTTGACGACGTTCGACTCGGCCGTGGCGACGTCCTCGACGCCCGGGATCTTGCCGTCGGCCACCAGCTCGCCGAGCGACTCGAACATCAGGTACGGGTTGATCGCGCTCGCGCCGTAGCCGATCAGCGTCGCGAAGTGGTGCACCTCGCGCGGCTCGCCGGACTCGAGCACGAGGCCGGTCTGCAGGCGCGTGCCCTCGCGGACGAGGTGGTGGTGCACGCAGCCGACGGCCATCAGCGCCGGGATCGCCACCCGGTCCGGGCCGACCGCGCGGTCGGACAGGATCAGGATGTTGACGCCGTCCTCGAGCACCTCGCCGGCCTCCGCGCAGATGCGCGTCGAGCGCCGCCTCGAGCCCGTCCGGACCCTCGGCGACCGGCCACGTGATGTCGAGCGTGTACGCGCGGAAGACTCGCGAGTCGACCTGGCGCAGGCGCTCGAGCTCGCTGCTGCGCAGGATCGGCGTCTTCATCGCGAGCTGGTGCGCGTGCTCGGGCGTCTCGGCGAGCAGGTTGCGCTCGGAGCCGACGCCGGTGCCGACGCTACATCACGATCGACTCGCGGATCGGGTCGATCGGCGGGTTGGTGACCTGCGCGAACAGCTGCTTGAAGTAGCTGAAGAGCGGCGGCTGGCGGTCGCGACAGCACGGCCAGCGCGAGGTCGTTGCCCATCGAGCCGATCGGCTCCTCGCCCTTCGCCGCCATCGGCGCCAGCAGCACGCTGCAGGTCCTCCTGCGTGAAGCCGAACGCGAGCTGCAGCGCGCGCACCGGCTCCGCCTGCCCGTGCGCGCGGCTCGCGCTCCGGCAGGTCGGACAGGTGGACGATGCCGTCCTGGAACCACTGGCCGTAGGGCTTGCGGGTCGCGACCTCGCGCTTGACCTCGTCGTCCTCGACGATGCGGCCGCCGCTCGACGTCGACCAGGAACAGCTTGCCCGGCTCCAGGCGGCCCTTGCGGACGACGTTCTCGGCCGGCTCGTCGATCATGCCGGCCTCCGAGCCGAGGATGACCCAGCCGTCCTTGGTCTCCAGCCAGCGGCCGGGGCGCAGGCCGTTGCGGTCGAGCGTGGCGCCGATGACGCGGCCGTCGGTGAACGCGACCGCCGCGGGCCCGTCCCACGGCTCCATGAGGCACGAGTGGAACGCGTAGAAGCCCTTGAGGTGCTCGGGCATGTCGTCGCGGTCCTCGTAGGCCTCCGGGACCATCATCATCACCGCGTGCGGCAGCGTGCGGCCGGCCAGCACGAGCAGCTCGAGCACGTTGTCGAGCGTCGCCGAGTCCGAGCCGCCCGGGCGCACGATCGGCAGCACCTTCTGCAGGTCGTCGCCGAACAGCTCGGAGCGCGAGCTGCGACTCGCGCGCGCGCATCCAGTTGACGTTGCCGCGCAGCGTGTTGATCTCGCCGTTGTGGGCGATCATCCGGTACGGGTGCGCGAGCTCCCAGCTCGGGAACGTGTTCGTCGAGAAGCGCGAGTGGACGAGCGCGAGCGCGGACTTCGTGCGCTGGTCCTGCAGGTCGGGGTAGTAGCCCGAGCAGCTGCGGGGACGTGAGCATGCCCTTGTAGACGATCGTGCGCGAGGAGAAGGACGGCATCACGAGGTCCGGCCCGGCGGCGATCTCGGCGACCCGGCGGATCACGTACAGCTTGCGCTCGAAGGCGTCCTGGTCGTCGGCGAGGTCGCCCTCGGCGGCGACGACCAGGTGCTTGATGTAGGGCGCGTAGAAGTTGGCGGTGATGCCGACGTAGTCCTTGTCGATCGGCACGTCGCGCCAGCCGACGACGCGCTGGCCCTCGGCGTCGACGGTCGCCTCGAGCAGCGCCTCGAGCTCGGCGCGGCGCGGCCTCGTCCTGCGGCAGGAAGCAGACGCCGACGCCGTAGCGGCCCGGCGGCGGCAGGTCCTGCCCGACCAGCCCGCGCAGGAACTCGTCGGGCATCTGCATGAGGATCCCGGCGCCGTCGCCCGTGTTCGGGTCGGCGCCCGGCGGCGCCGCGGTGCTCGAGGTTCTCGAGCGCCACGATCGCGCGCTGGACGGTCTCGTGCGACGGCGCGCCGTCGAGGCGCGCGACGAACGCGACGCCGCACGCGTCGTGCTCGTACGTCGGGTCGTAGAGGCCGACCGGACCGGTCGGTCGTGGCTTACCAGGCATTCGCGTTACTCCCGTGCTGCGGGCGGTGGGACTTCTGCGGGAGCGCGGAAGGTAGCAGCGGCCGCGGCCGGGGTCTCCGGGCAAGCGGCTCCTTCTTGCGCGACTTGCAGCGATCACCGGGTCGTTCGGCACCTTTGACGCAATGTTGTTGCAAATCACCCCCGTCCGGACGGGGGTTGCACCGCCTCCGCCGGATCGCGGGGTTCGGACCGCGCGAGGCTCAGAAGCCGCGGGCGAAGGCGCCGCGCCGCGCCTCGGCGTAGACGCCCGCGACCTCGTCCGCCAGCGCCGGCCACGAGTAGCGCTCGCGCGCGGTGCGGCAGGCCGCGTCGCCGCGCCGCGCGCCGCTCCTGCGGGCGTTGACCGCTTGCACGAGCGCGTTCGCGAGCGTCGATGCGGTCGTCGGGCTCGACGAGCCAGCCGGTCTCGCCGTGGTCGACGATCGTCGGCCGGGCCGTAGGCGTCGACGGCGATCGCAGGGCAGGCCGCAGGCCATCGCCCTCGACGAGCACCTGGCCGAACTGCTCGCGCACCGACGGGAGCACGACGACGTCGGAGGCGGCGAGGAACGCGGGCAGCTCGTCGTGGCCGTGCCAGCCGGCCAGGAAGACGTCGCGCGCGCCGGGGCGGCGGACCGTGTCGATCGGGTGCTCGCCCTCCCACTCGCCCGGGAAGCCGCCGACGAGCACGAGCGGCGCGCGGCGGGCGAAGCCGGCGCGGGCGCGCGGCGTACGCCTCGATCAGCAGCGGCGACGCGCTTGACCTCGGTGAAGCGGCCGACGTAGAGCAGCACCGGCGTGTGCCCTGCCGTCGGCGAACGCCGCGAGATCGCCTCGTCGTAGCGCACGCGAGCCGGCGGCGCCGCCGGGCTCCCAGCCGCGCGGCTCGTCGACCAGGTGGCGGCGCCAGTGGGCGCGGCGGTCGACCGGGCGCGGCGTCGAACGCCTCCGGGTCGAAGCCGTTGGCGACGCGCACGCAGCGGTCGGCGATCGATGCCCGAGCAGCTCCTCGCGCGCGCGCGACCTGGGTCTCGGAGAGCACGATCACGCGCTCGCAGCGCTGCGGCCCAGTCGCGCATCCGCTCCGCCCAGCCTCGGCGTACGGCCAGCGCCCGGCGCCCGCCTCGATCGCCTCCAGCATCAGCAGCTCGGTGCCGTGCAGGTGGCCGACGACCGGCACGCCGGGCGCGACGCGCGCGGCCGCCTCGTGCAGCGGCGTGAGGTGGTGCAGGTGCAGGACGTCGGCGTTCGCCGCGCCGGCGCGACTGCAGCGCGCGCGCACCACGCCGTCGACCTGGCGCTCGTAGGCGTCGTCGTCGAGCGCCGCGAAGACGCGGTCCGGCGCGTCCGGGCGGTCCTCGTAGGACGGGTGCAGCGGCGGCTCGGCGCCGCCATCGGGTCGGCGCGCCGAGAGCGCCGCCGTCATGTCGACCGGCCGGACGTCGAGGCCGGCGTAGAACGCGCGCCGCGTCGCCCGGTCGCCGCGGCCGCGTGCAGCGAGCCCGATGACGACCGTCACGTCCCACCCGGCCGCGCGCAGCGCGACCGCCAGGTTGCGCGCGACGTGCGCCGAGCCGCCGCGCGGGAAGAACGCCAGGGCCATCACGACCCGTCGGACTGTGAACGCGAAGTGATCAGGCGGTGAACATACCCGGCCGGGGCGCCGGTCAGCACGTCCGCCTCTGGATCAGGCGCGAGCGCGGTGCGACCGGATGGAACTCGAGCGCGGTGGAGACCGCGCGGCCGCCGGGCTCGGGCACGTCCGAAGCCCTCGCGCGGGAGCGTTGCGCAGCCGTCCACCGGAGACCAGCGACGCCGAGCCGCCGCCGTCGAGGTTCAGCGCGTCGCTCGCAGCCGAGCGCGACCATCAGCCGCGGCGAGCTCGTCGAGCGTGAGGCCGGCGTCGTCCGCGCGAGCGGCCGTCGCACGCCACGGCGAGCGAGCCGGCTCGCGGCGAGCCCGAGCGCCGCCCGCGGGTGCCGGCCCTGCGGTGATGTCGGAGTCGAACTGGCGCGAGGCGGCCGCGAAGCCCTCGGGGTCGCCGCCGGCGAAGCACGTGCGCTCGCCGTCGGCCACGAGCAGCGGGCCGGCCTGCAGCAGGTCGCCGCGCGGGCGCCGCGGCAGCTCGTCGCGCGGCACGATCTGGGGCCTTCCGCCCTCCACGTGCACGCACGCGCGCGACCGGTCCCACGGCGCGACGAAGGGCACGTGGGCGCGAGCGACGCCGTGCGTGCGGATCTCGCCGAGCGGCGTCCCGGACGGCCGCGTGAAGAAGCCGCCGACGAGCGCCTCGCGCACCCCGCGCGCCGCGCACCACGCCTCGAGCCGCTGCGGCGCGGGCAGGACCGCGACCCGGACCTCGGTCCGCGCCGCGTCGTGGCACGCGACGTGCACGGTCGTGCGCGCGCCGTCGGCCAGCGCGAGCCGGCCCGATCGGGCCCGCCCGTCCGGGGCGGCGAGCTCTGCGACGGCAGCCATGCCCGGAGCGTGGCGCCGCGGGCCCGCGGCGGGGTGAAACGCCCGTTACCGGCCCCGCGTCACTATGCTCGCGCCGTGAGCGCCCGGGAGGTCTCAGTGCTCGCCGCAGGCGGGACGATCGCGATGGCCGGCTCCGCCTCCGGCGGCGCCGTGCCCGAGCTCGACGCCGCCGCGCTCGTCGCCGCGGTCCCGGAGCTGGCGGGACACGCCCGGGCTGACCGCGCGCACGCTGAGCTCGAAGCCGGGCGTCCTGGTCACGGCCGAGGATGCGCTGGGGATCGCCCGCGCGGCCGCCGCCGAGGCGGCCTCCGGCCGCGGCGTGGTGGTCACGCACGGGACCGACACGCTCGAGGAGGTCGCGCTGCTCACCGACCTGCTCTACGCCGGCGACGCGCCGATCGTGTTCACGGGCGCGATCCGGCCCGCTTCGGCGGCCGGCGCCGACGGCCCGGCGAACCTGCGCGACGCGGTCGCGGTGGCGGCCTCCGGCGAGACGGCCGGGCTCGGCGTGCTGGTCGCCTTCGGCGGCACGATCCACGCGGCCCGCGCGGTGCGGAAGGCGGACTCGACCGCGCCGCAGGCGTTCGCCTCCCCGATCCTGGGCCCGGTCGGCCGCGTCGAGGAGGGCCGCGCGTGGACCGCGCGGCGGCTCGTGCGCCACCCGCCGCTGCCCGTCGCGACGCTCGACGCCGACCGTCCACGTCGTGCCCGCCGGCCTCGCCGCCGACGGCGCGCTGATCGCGGCGGCCGTCGAGTCCGGCGCCGACGGGCTCGTGGCGGTCGTGCTCGGCGCCGGGCACACGCCGCCGCCGTTCCTCGACGCGATGAAGCGCGCCGCCGGGCGGGTCCCGGTCGTCGCGACGGTGCGCCCGGAGCGCGGCTCGATCCTCTACACGACCTACGGCTTCGAGGGCTCCGAGCGCGACCTGCGGGCCGCGCGCGAGATCGTCTGCGCGGGCGCGCTCTCCCCCGCGGCCGCGCGCATCAAGCTGATGGCGTGCCTCGGCGCGGGCCTCAGCCGCGTCGCGATCGCCCAGGCCTTCGCGGACGACGATCGCTGATGGCCGCCGAGACCACCGTGCGAGCAGGGCGGCGGCGCGTCCGGCTGACGAACCCGGACAAGGTGCTGTTCCCGGCCGACGGCATCACGAAGGCCGGCCTCGCCGAGTACTACGTCGCCGTCGAGGACGCGATGCGGCCGCACGTCGCCGGACCGCCCGCTCAACCTGTGGCGCTGGAACGCGGGCATCGAGCGGCCGGTCGTGGTGCAGCAGGCCAAGCCGGCCGGGCTGCCGGACTGGGTCGGCGAGATCGAGGTCCCGCGGCGCAAGGGCGGCACGGTCACGCACGTGCTCGGCGGCGCCCACGTCGTGCGTGGCGACCGCGCAGCTGAACTGCATCACCCCGCACGTCTGGACGAGCCGCGCCGACCGCCCCGACCACCCGGACCGCGTGGTCTTCGACTTCGACCCGCCGGACGGCGACGACGGCCACTTCGAAGCGATCCGCGAGGGCGCGCTCGCCCTCGGCGAGCTGCTGCGCGACCTCGGGCTCGAGCCGTACGCGATGACGTCCGGCTCGCGCGGCATCCACGTCGTCGCCCCGATCACCCGCCAGCACGACTCGAACCACGTGCGCGAGTGGGCGGGCGATGTCGCCGACGCGATGGCGCTGCGCAAGCCGGACACGCTGACCACGTTCTGGCGCAAGGAGAAGCGCGGCGGCCGCGTGCTGGTCGACGCCGCCCGCAACACCTACGGCCAGACCGCGGTCACGCCCTACGCCGTGCGGGCGATCGCGACCGCCCCGGTGGCGACGCCGCTGCGCTGGGAGGAGCTCGACGACCCCGATCTGCACCCGCGCGCGCACACGCTCGCGAGCGTGCCGGACCGCCTGCGCCGCCACGGCGACCCGTGGGAGGGCATCGGCGGCGCCGCACGCCGTTTGCCCGCGTCACCCAAGGGGGAAGACGAAGCGACATGAAGCTCCTGGTCGTCACGCCCGAGCCCGTCGACGCGGACATGCTGCGCTCGACGCTCGGCGACGAGGTCGAGGGCGCCGAGGTCCTCGTCGTCTCGCCCGCGACGAACCAGTCCAAGCTCGCGTTCTGGGTGTCGGACCCGGACGAGGCGATCGCCGAGGCCGAGGCCGCGCAGGAGGAGACGGTCGAGCGGCTCGAGGAGGAGGGCGTCGACGCCGCCGGGGACACCGGCGAGAGCGAGCCCGCGGTGGCGATCGAGGACGCGCTGGCCACGTTCGCGGCCGACCGCATCCTGATCTTCTCCCACGACGACCTCGACTACCGCGAGGACGCGGGGCTGCAGGACGCCGAGCAGCGCTTCGGCGTGCCGGTCACGCACGCGATCATCGGCCGCTAGCGCTTGCGCGCCCGGCGCGCTGCCGAATAGTGTCGGCCTCGGTCATGCACGAGCACGAGGCTGTCCCCGCCGTCGCGCCCGCGCCCGCCCTTGCCGCGCCGGCCGCCGCCGCCGCGCCGACCGGGCCGGCACAGGTGCTCGCGCTGCAGCGCTCGGCCGGCAACGCCGCGACCACGCGGCTGCTGCAGCGCAGCCCGACCGCCGCGCCCGGCACGCTCGCCGCGAGCGACCTCCAGGGCAAGATCGACCTTCCCAGCCCGCGCACCGGCGCCGGCATCACCGCCCGCGTCGACGCGCACGCGACCGGCGACATGGTGATCGTCGAGAGCGACTTCGTCGACCTCAAGGGCGAGGCGACGGCGAAGGAGACCGACCCGGCGAACCCGGAGGCGCCGATCGACCCGGAAGTCCGCGTCGGCTTCATCCAGACGCTCGAGCAGGTCGGCCGCATCGGCCAGTACACCGACGACGGCACGGCGAGCGGCAAGCCGTACGCCGACGTGCGCCCGTACGTCAAGCCCGGCACGCGCGACGTGCAGGGCCAGAAGGCCTCGGCCGGCGCGGCGGCGACGCAGAAGGGCACGCCGCCGTTCTACGACTTCTACAAGGTGCTCACCAAGCGCGGGCAGACGCAGGACCTGACCAGCGCGGACCGGCTCAAGGCGGGCTTCGAGGTCGAGATCGACGGCGGCAAGGGCAAGCTGGCGAGCATCGGCGGCACCGACCGCTTCCGCACCTCCGTCGCCGCCCACCAGCCGCCCGCGGCGCCCGTGCACCTGGACGCGGCCGAGTGGAGCCAGGACTGGTCGATCAAGCTCGACCCGAAGACCCACACCGGCACGGGCGCGGTGCCGACCGCGCAGGCGTTCAAGGGCGCGCTCGCCAGCCTCGGCACCCCCGAGGGCGCGGCGAACTGGGACGCGCAGATGTGGAAGGCGGTCAAGGACCCGGCCGCGCTCGCCGCGCTCAGCCACGGCGAGATGCTCACGGCGCTGCCGATGGCGCGCGCGCAGGACCGGCCCGTCTACGACGCGATGGCCAAGCGCCTGCGCGACGAGAACCCGAAGCTGCGCTACAAGCTCGACTGCGTCGACGACGGCGACCTGACCGGCGATGCCGACATCACGTTCAGCGTCGAGGGCGTGCGCGGCGCCAAGACGCGCACGGCGACCGTCGGCAGCGGCCCGTTCGCCGAGTCCAAGGCCGAGTTCGCGTTCGGCATCCTCGACTTCTTCGACCCGGACGACGTCACGACGGGCATGACGCTGGCGGTGACCGTCACCAAGAAGGGCGGGGCCGGGGGCACGCTGACCGCGCGCCACCCCTGGGCCCACACGCACGCGATCCAGGTGCAGTCGGGCGGCGGGAAGTTCAACGTCACGATCGTGGCGATCTGACCGCGGCCGCGATCGCCTCCGCGCCGACCAGCCGCTCGAACGGCCCGACCACCGCCCACAGCGCCCGCAGCCGCAGCGCCGCCGTGCGGTCGACCGGCTCCACGCGCGCCTCGCTCACCAGCGACGCGCCCTCGACCCAGTGGCCGAACAGCACGCGCACGGTGCCGGGCTCGTCCCAGGCCGCGAACTCCTCGGCCCCGCCGAGGCGCGGGTAGTCGCGCGACAGCGTCCAGATCCGCCCGCAGAGGCCGGTGATCAGGAAGCGCTCGCCCTGCTCGAGCACCGTGAACGGATACGACCGGAACAGCTCGTCGTAGGTCAGGCCGGCGGGCAGGCCGGGGATCCGCCAGCGCACCAGCCGCCCGAGCCGCCGGGTGTCGTCCAGGCGGACGGCCGAGGCGGCCCTCCACAGCTCGTCGGGAGCCAGCGCCGACGAGCGCGCGTGGCGCGTGCGGACCTGCGCGTCCGGCAGCCACGCGTCCAGGCGCTCCGGCACTACCGGGTCGGATGTATCGTCGGCGGCTCGCATGCGGCTGATCCAGCACAAGCGGGAGGCCCTCTGGTTCTACCGGTTCCTGTCGCTGGGGTACGACGACTGGGTCAACCCCCTCTTCTGGACGCCGGCGATGCGCGACCGCGCGCTCTCCGCGGCCCGCCTGACGTCGCGCGACCTCCAGACCCTCGACGCCGGCGCCGGCACGGGCTTCACGACCGAGGGCATCGTGGCGCACGTGGACCCTTCGCACGTGACGATGCTCGACCAGAGCCCGCACCAGCTCGCGCGCGCCGCCAAGCGCCCGGCGCTGCGGACGGTGCGCCGCCTGCTGGGCGACGCCGAGGCGCTGCCGTTCGAGGCCGACAGCTTCGACCGCTACGTCTCGGCGGGCAGCATCGAGTACTGGCCGGACCCGCAGCGCGGCATCGCCGAGGCCTACCGCGTGACCCGCGAGGGCGGTGTCGCCGTCGTGATCGGCCCCGTGCGCCCCGCCGGCCGCATCGCCCGCGCGCTGGCCGACCTCTGGATGCTGTTCCCGGAGGAGGCCGAGTACCGCGAATGGTTCGAGCGCGCCGGCTTCACCGACGTGCAGCTGCTGCCGGTCGCGCCCGACTGGTACCGCGAGCGCCGCGTGCCGTACGCCGTCGCCGCCTCCGGCGTCAAGCCCGCGCCCGGGGCGTCGCCGCTCGCGCTCGGCGCGCCCGCCGCGGCCGCCGCCGAGCGGGCGCCGCTGCCGAAGGTCGCGGCCCGCTTCGCGCTCGGCTCGCTCGCCGGCCTCGCGTTCATCCCGATCGCGCTGATCATGACCCTGCGTGCCCGCATCGAGCGGCGCGCAGCGTGACGCTCGCCCTCACCCGGTCGCGTCCCGCAGCGCTCGCGGTCCTCTGGCGCTTCGCGCGCCCCCACACGGTCGTCGGCACGGCGCTCTCGGTCGGCGGGCTGTACGCGATCGCGGCGGCGGAGCTGCAGGACCCGCGGGCGAGCGACCTCTTCTGGGTGCTCGTCGCCGCGCTCTGCGTGAACGTCGCGATCGTCGGCGTCAACCAGCTCACGGACGTGGAGATCGACCGCGTCAACAAGCCGCAGCTGCCGATCGCCGCCGGCGACCTCTCGCCGGCGGCGGCGACGGCGATCGTCGCCGTCGCGACGGTCGTCCCGATCGTGCTCGCCCTCACCCAGGGTCTGCTGGAGACCGCTGCGGTCGTCGCTGCGCTCGCCGTCGGCGCCGCCTACTCGCTGCCGCCGCTGCGGCTCAAGCGCTTCCCGATCGCCGCCAGCCTCTGCATCTCCGGCGTCCGCGCCGTGGCCGTGAACCTCGGCGTCTATGGCCACTTCGCGCTCGCGTTCGGCGGCGACATCGCGCCCGCGGTCTGGGCGCTGACCCTGTTCGTGCTGCCGTTCAGCTTCGCGATCGCCGTGCTCAAGGACGTGCCCGACCTGGTCGGCGACCGCCAGTTCAGCATCGCGACCTTCACCGTCCGGATGGGCCAGCGCAGCGCCGCCCGGCTCGGGTGTCGGCGCGCTCGTGCTCGCCTACGCCGGGATGATCGTGGCCGGCCCGCTGCTGCTCGACGACGTCCAGCCGGCGGTGCTCGTCGTGACCCACCTCGCCGCGCTCGCGCTCCTGCTGCACTGGTACCGGCGCGCCGACCCGGCCGACTTCACCGCGTTCTACATGCGGGTCTGGGTGCTGTTCTTCCTCGAGTACGTGCTCGTCCCGGCAGCCGTATTAGCAGCCTGATTGGACCAGTGGGCGAAATCGATGTTTGTTCGATGGACACTTTGGAGTGGACGGCGGCCGTGTCCTTGGGTTAATGTCCGCACCGATGTCGCTGGCTTATGACGCCGAGCGGCAAGGACGCCAGTCGCTCGCCGGGCCCCAGGAGAAGCCGACGTCGCGGTTCAGCCGCGGCTTCGGTGGAGTTGGCCCCAACACGATCACTGCAAGTCAGGCCAGGGCGGCGCGCCAGCGCGAGGCGCGCCGTGATCAGCAGGCAGTTTCGGCCTGGCTTCGCGAGCTGGCCGGGCGCTCGCGCTAGCGCCCGCCGGCCCACCTTCTCCGATCGTTTCCCCAACCGTGCCCCCGGGCACGGTTTCATGTGATGGGAAACCTTCCCAAGGAGACTTCATGGCCACCCCGCTGAACCAGCTCGCCGACCAGGGCCAGAGCGTCTGGATCGACTTCCTCTCGCGCAAGTTCGTCCAGGACGGCGACCTCGAGGGACTCGTTCGCGACGGCGTGGTCGGCGTGACCTCGAACCCGACGATCTTCCAGGGCGCGATCGCCGAGGGCGACGCCTACGACGAGCAGATCAAGGAGCTCACGGCGACCGAGAGCGAGCCGAAGGAGATCTTCCTCGCGCTCGCGCGCGACGACATCCGCGCCGCCTGCGACATCCTCCATCCCGTCTGGGACGAGGGCTCCGGCCGTGACGGCTGGGTCTCGCTCGAGGTCGACCCGAACCTGGCGCACGACACGCAGGCGCACGATCGACGAGGCCAAGCGCCTGCACGCGCTGATCGAGCGCCCGAACCTGCTCGTGAAGATCCCGGCCACGCCCGAGGGGCTGCCGGCGATCGAGGAGACGATCGCCGCCGGCATCCCGGTCAACGTCACGCTGATCTTCTCGCTCGAGCGCCACCGCGCGGTCGCCGAGGCGTACATCCGCGGCCTCCAGCGGCTCGTCGAGGGCGGCGGCGACGCGTCCAAGGTCGCCTCCGTCGCCTCGTTCTTCGTGTCGCGCGTCGACACCGAGGCCGACAAGCGGCTCGACGAGATCGGCGGTGCCGACCAGCTCAAGGGCAAGCTGGCGATCGCCAACGCCAAGCTCGCGTACGAGCAGTACGCCGAGGTGTTCTCGGGCGCGGCCTGGGACGCGCTGGCCGCCAAGGGCGCGACCGCGCAGCGCTGCCTGTGGGCGAGCACCTCGACCAAGAACCCCGAGTACCGCGACGTGATGTACGTCGAGCAGCTGATCGGCCCGGAGACGGTCAACACGATGCCGCGCGAGACGGTCGAGGCGGTCCAGGACCACGGCGAGGTCGCGCGCACGCTCGACGACGACGTCGAGGGCGCCCGCCGCACGCTCGAGGCGTTCGCCGAGGCCGGCGTCGACTACGACGACGTGGTCGCCGTGCTCGAGCGCGAGGGCGTCGAGAAGTTCGCCAAGTCGTTCCGCGAGCTGTTCGCGGACCTCGAGGCCAAGCGCGACTCGCTGGTCACGGCATGAGCGAGCGGACGGAGTTCCGGAACGAGCTGGGGCAGCAGCTGCGCGTGGACTCCGTCCGCGCCAGCGCCGCCGCCGGCTCCGGCCACCCCACCAGCTCGATGTCCGCCGCCGACCTGATGGCCGTCCTGCTCGACGGCCATCTGCGGCTCGACCCGGCCGGCCTCGACGACCCGTCGCGGGACCACCTGATCTTCTCCAAGGGCCACGCGTCGCCGCTCTACTACGCCGTCCTGAAGGCGGCCGGGATCATCGACGACGAGGAGCTGCTCACCTTCCGCAAGCTCGGCTCGCGGCTCGAGGGCCACCCGACGCCGCGGATCCCGCCGACCGACGTCGCCACCGGCTCGCTCGGCCAGGGCCTGCCGATCTCCGTCGGCGTGGCGGTGGCCGGCGCCCGCCTGGACCGGCTGCCGTACCGCGTCTGGTGCCTGTGCGGCGACTCGGAGATGGCCGAGGGCTCGATGTGGGAGGCGTTCCAGCACGCCGGCTGGGAAGGCCTCGACAACATCGTCGCGATCATCGACGTGAACCGGCTCGGGCAGACGCGCGAGACGATGCTCGGCTGGGACCTCGACGGCTACGCCGAGCGCATCCGCGCGTTCGGCTGGCACGCGATCACCATCGACGGGCACGACGTGGACGCGATCGAGGCGGCCTACGCCGAGGCCGAGAGCACGACCGGCCGCCCGACGGCGATCGTCGCCCGCACCATGAAGGGCCGCGGCGTCAAGGCCGTCGAGGACCTCCCGGGCAAGCACGGCAAGCCGCTCGACGACCCCGAGGCGGCGATCGCGGAGCTCGGCGGCGAGCGCGACCTGACGGTCGAGCTGGCGGCGCCGGTCGGCGGCACGCCGCACACGTTCCCGACGAGCGACACGCCGCTCCCGACCTGGGAGCTCGGCGACGAGGTCGCCACCCGCAAGGCCTACGGCGAGGCGCTGGCCGCGCTCGGCGGGCGGCGCGGCGACGTCGTGGCGCTCGACGGCGAGGTCTCGAACTCGACGCACTCGGAGGACTTCCGCGCGGCGCACGAGGACCGCTACTTCGAGATGTTCATCGCCGAGCAGCAGATGGTCGCCGCCGCGGTCGGCATGCAGGTCGTCGGCTGGAAGCCGTACGCCTCGACCTTCGCCGCGTTCCTCTCGCGCGCGTACGACTTCGTGCGGATGGCGGCGATCTCGCAGGCCGACCTGCGCGTCAGCGGCTCGCACGCCGGCGTCTCGATCGGCGAGGACGGCCCGTCGCAGATGGCGCTCGAGGACATCGCGTCGTTCCGCGCGATCCACGGCTCGACCGTCCTGCACCCGAGCGACGCCAACCAGACCGCCCAGCTCGTGGCGGCGATGGCCGACACGACGGGGATCTCGTTCCTGCGCACCCTGCGCGGGAAGACGCCGGTGCGCACGCCCGCCGACGAGACGGTCGCGGTCGGCGGCAGCCGGATCGTGAGCGGCGCGGACGCCGCCGACGTGGCGATCGCCGCCTGCGGCATCACCGTCGACGAGGCGGTCCGCGCGGCCGAGACGCTCGCGGGCGAAGGTGTCGACGCGCGCGTGCTCGACCTCTACTCGATCAAGCCGATCGACGCCGAGGCCGTCCGTGCGGCGGCGCGCGACTGCGGCGCCATCATCACCGTCGAGGACCACGCGCCCGAGGGCGGCCTCGGCGACGCGGTGCTGGACGCCCTGGCCGAGGCCGACGACCGTGCGCCGGTGGTCAAGCTCGCCGTGCGCGAGATCCCCGGCTCCGGCACGCCCGCCGAGCTGCTGCACGAAGCCGGGATCGACGCCGAGGCGATCGCCGCCGCGGCGCGCAAGCTGGTCCGCTCGGCCGCCTAGCTCAGCCGCCTAGAGCTCGGGCTCGCCGCCGGCCTCGGCGTCGGCGGCGGGCAGCTCCTCGGCGGCGTGGACGCTGCAGAGGAACGGGCCGCCGCGCTCGCGCGCGGCCTCGATCTCGGAGGCGGTGAGCCGGGCCCCGCAGACCGAGCAGGTCTGCTCGAGCGTCTCCTCGAGCGTGTGCTCTTCGAGGTCCATGGGGGTGCAGTATCCCCTAGATGCTCGTGGGCAACCTCTGCTCGAGCGAGACGACCGGCGCGAACAGGTCGCCGTGCTCGGCCACGCGCTCCAGCACCTCGGCCGAGGTGAACGAGAGGTCCTCCGGCTCGGCGGCCGCCTCGACCTCCTGCCAGGTCAGCGGCGTCGACACGGTCGGCTGCGGGCGGGCGCGCAGCGAGTACACGTTGACGGTCGTCTTGTGCTGGTCGTTCTGGCTCCAGTCGACGAGCACCCGGCCCTTGCGCAGCTCCTTCTTCATGTCCGAGACCACGAGCTCCGGCATCCGCCGCTCGAGCAGCTGCGCGAGCGCGAGCGCGAACGTCTTCGTCTCCTTGTAGGTCACCGGCGTGTTGAGCGGGACGTAGACCTGCATCCCCTTCGAGCCGGACGTCTTCGGGAACGCCTCGAGGCCGAGGTGCGCGAAGACGGTGCGCAGCTCGAGCGCCACCGCGGCGCACTCGACGACCGTCGCCGGCTCGCCCGGGTCGAGGTCGAAGGCGATCACGGTCGGTTCGGTGACATCGGTGGCGAGCGCCAGCGACGTGTGCAGCTCGAGGTCGGCGAGGTTCGCCAGCCAGACCAGCGTGGGAAGGTCGTCGGCCAGCGTGAAGTCGATCGTGCGGTCGTTGGAGCGGCTGTAGACGGCGGCCGTGCGGACCCAGTCCGGCCGGTGCGACAGGCGACTGCTTCTCGTAGAAGAACGGCGCATCGACGCCGTTCGGATAGCGCTTCAGCGTCAGCGGCCGCCCGCGCAGGTGGTCGAGCACGTACGGCGCGATCCGCATGTAGTAGTCGATCACGTGGCCCTTGGTGAATCCGGCCTCGGGGTAGAGCACCTTGTCGAGGTTGGACAGCGAGAGCCGGCGCCCGGCGACCTCGACCTCCTGTCGTTTGGGCGCCACGATCCGCACGGTACTAAGGTCCGTAGAACCAGGACATGCCCGAACGCCAGCCATCGCAGATCCTGGAGCTCGATCCGGAGCTCGGGCAGCTGCTCGACGGTGAGCGGCTCGCCTCGGCTCGTCGGGATCTCCAGGTCGTCGTGCACACCCTGCAGGAAGGGCCGTGGGATGCGCTGCGGCTGGCGGGCGCGAGCCCCGACCACATCGGCCTGCTGGTCCTCGACGGCGTGCTCGCGCGCGAGGTGCTCGTCTCCGACACGGTCAGCACCGAGCTGCTCGGCCCCGGCGACGTCGTGCGGCCGTGGCGGTTGCACGCGGGCGACGCGCTGCTGCAGCACTCGGTGCGCTGGAACGTCCTCGCGCGCAGCCGCGTGGCGCTGCTGGACCGCCGGTTCGGGACGCAGCTCGCGCGCTATCCGGAGGTCAACGCCGCGGTCATCGACCGCGTCAACGAGCGCGCGCTGCGGCTGGCCGTGACACAGGCGATCTCGCAGCTCAACCGCGTCGACCGGCGTCTGCTCGCGCTCTTCTGGCATCTCGCCGAGCGCTGGGGGCGCATGACCACGGACGGCGTCGCTGTCCCGATGACGCTCTCGCACCGCATGCTCGGCCAGCTCGTCGGCGCCCGCCGCCCGACGGTCTCGACGGCGCTGGGCGAGCTCGCCCGGCTCGGCGAGCTCGTGCGCCGCGACGACGGCACGTGGCTGCTCACCGGACAGCCGGTGGGGATGCCCGCCGAGGAGCTCGAGCGGATCGTGCCGATGCGGCGCCACCTCCTGCCGGGCGACGAGCCTGCGGCGCCGGCGCTCCACACGCCTGCGCCCGTCGGCGTCAGCGGTCTCTCGCAGCCGTTGAGGTCGAAGCAGCGGGCGCCCTCGCCGCTGTCAGCCGGCATACAGCTGGCGCCTAGACCGAGCAGGCTCGCGGGTAGGGATCGGTGACCGCAAGGAGGCCTTCCCCGATGCCGTACCAGCACTGCCCAGACTGCCGACTGACCGTGTTCCTCGACGACGAGGTGGTCCGCGACGGTCCCTGCCCGCGCTGCGGGGAGCGGCTCGCCGACGAGCCGCGGCGGCTGTTCGCCCCCACGCTCGACCCCGAGGCGGTCCGCCTCGTGCTGCAGACCCGCGGCGGCCGCTTCGCCCGCGTCACCGACGTGACCACACGCTCGCGCGGGCAACGGTCAGAACCGCGATAGCGGGCGCCGCGTAGCGCGCGCGCATGTTCCAGCTGCCCTAGCCCGTCGCGCACCGCGAGTTGATCGCCTGCTGACAGCCGCCGGGAGCCAACGGTCGGAGTTACGACAGGTGCGTGAGCCATTCCCCGTTCTCAGGGGGATGGTTGACATGGTGCCCACCAAGACCGCAGCACGAACGACGCCGATCGAGCGGGCTCGGCGCCAGCGCGAGGATCAGCGCCTCATGCGTCGCAACCAGAACGGCGACGGGCACGCCCGCGACGCGCTGATCGAGCGCTACATGCCGCTCGCCCGCAGCCTTGCGCTGCGCTACCGGCGCGCCTCCGAGCCGCTCGACGACCTGGTCCAGGTCGCGTCCGTCGGCCTCGTCAAGGCCGTCGACCGCTGGGACCCCGAGCGCGGGCTGGCCTTCTCGAGCTACGCCGTGCCGACGATCCTCGGCGAGCTACGGCGCTACTTCCGCGACTCGACGTGGGACGTCCGCCCCGCGCGCGACCTGCAGGAGCTCTGCCTCGCGGTCGAGGAGGCGCGCGAGCGCCTCTGGGCCGACCTCGGGCGCTCGCCGACGGTGGCCGACCTCGCCGAACGGCTCGACCGCTCGCCGGAGCAGATCGTCGAGGCGCTGCAGGCGACCGAGGGCCGCTCCGTGCGCTCGCTCGACGCCCCGGTCCACGAGGAGGAGGGCGACTCGGCCAGCGCCGGCGACCTGCTCGGGTCCGACGACGCCGAGTACGAGCGCGTCGAGGCCGGCGTGACGATCGACCGCATGACCAGCATCCTCGACGACCGGGCGCGCGAGATCCTGCGCCTGCGCTTCCACGAGGACCTGCTGCAGTCGGAGATCGCCGAGCAGGTCGGCTGCTCGCAGATGCACGTCTCGCGCATCATCCGCTCGTCGCTCGAGCGGCTCTACTCGTTCTCCGCGGAGGACTCGCCGAGCGCCTCGACGTCGCGCCCGCGGCTGAAGAAGTCCCAGACCTCCACGATGTTGCCGGCCGGATCCTCGACGTAGAGCGAGCGGTCGCCGCCGTCGTGCTCCTCGGGGCCGCGGACCTGCGCGCCGTGCGCCCGCAGCCGCCCGGCGATCTCGTCGAGCCGCCCGGGTGCGGCGGAGAACGCGAAGTGCACGTGCGCGCCCCCCTCGTCGCCGAACTCCTTCTCGCCCGGGGTCCAGAGGCCGAGCCGGGCGTCCCGGCCGGCCGCGAGCCACGTGCGGTCGTCCTCGCGCGCGAGCACCTCGAGCCCGAAGCACTCGCGGTAGAAGCGCTCGAGCCCGTCCGGGTCGCGGGTCTGCAGGGTCAGTTCGGCGAAGCCTTGTGTGAGCGGTTCCATCGAGCGGCCGGGATACCCACTCGCGGCGGCGGGTAGGCGCCCGCCATGGAGATTCCGTCCACCCCGGTGACGCCCGATCAGCCGATCGTGCCCGACGAGCCCACGACGCCGGCGGCGCCGACGCCCGACCGCGAGGCGCCGGCCACCCCGGCGGAGCCGCCGGTCGCGCCGCCGCCCGACGACCCGCAGCCGCCGCAGCCCGAGGGACCGGACGTCCCCGCCCCCGCGTAGTTGCCGCTCGCGCTCGAGACCGGCCTCCACCCCGGCGACCTCTGGCCGCTGGGCCTGCTGTTCGCCGGCGTCGCCATCTTCGCCGCCGTCGGCGCGCTCTCGCACGAGCACGACCGCGCGTTCTCGGCCAGCCTGATCTACCTCGGGCTCGGCGTCGCCGCCGCGGTCGTGATCAACGTGTTCGACGTCGGCTGGCTCGAGTTCACCGAGGACAGCCGGGTGGTCGAGCGGATCTGCGAGCTGGCGATGGTCGTGGCCGTGTTCTCGGCCGGGCTGAAGCTCGACCGCGCGCTGAGCTGGCGCAACTGGGGCAGCACCGTGCGGCTGCTGGTGATCGCGATGCCGCTCACGATCGCGGCCGTCGCGCTGTTCGGCGCGCTCGCGCTCGGCCTCTCGACCGCCGCCGCGCTGCTGCTCGGCGCCGCGCTCGCCCCGACCGACCCGGTGCTGGCCGGCGACGTCGGCGTCGGCCCGCCCGGCGAGGAGGAGGAGTACGAGCCGAACTTCGCGCTGACCTCGGAGGCGGGCCTCAACGACGGGCTGGCGGCGCCGTTCATCCTCGCCGGCATCGTGATCGCCGAGGACGGCGACTGGCTCGCCTGGTTCGGCGCCGACGTCGTCTACGGGGTCGGCGTGGCGCTCGCCGCCGGCACGGCGATCGGGGTGCTCGCCGCCTGGAGCGTCAAGCGGCTGCGCGACCGCGACCTGCTCGTGCCCGAGCTCGACGGCTGGCACGCGATCGCCACCGCCCTGATGACCTACGGCGTGGTCCAGGCGGCCGACGCGATCGGCTTCGTGGCGGTGTTCGCGGCCGGTCTGGCGTTCCGGCGCTACGAGCACGACCACGAGCTCAACGAGCGCGTGCACGGCGGCTCGGAGATGGTCGAGAAGTTCCTCGAGCTGGCCGTGATCCTGCTGCTCGGCTCGACCCTGACGCTCGGCGGGCTCGGTGACGCCGGCGTCGGCGGCTGGCTGCTCGCCGCGCTGCTGCTGGTGGCGATCCGCCCGCTCAGCTGCCTGCTCGCGCTGGCCGGCTCGAAGATGGAGCAGCCGGGCGAGAAGGCGTTCGTGAGCTGGTTCGGGGTCCGCGGCGTCGCGGCGCTCTACTACGCGGCGCTGATCGTCGGCACCGGCGTCCTGTCGCCGGGCGAGCAGTCGACGCTGGTCGCGACCGTGATCGCCTGCGTGCTGCTCTCGATCGTGGTGCACGGCGTCACCGCCGGCCCGGCGCTGTCGCGGCTGCTGAAGAGCGAGCGCGTCAGGCGGCGATCCGCTCGAGCGCGCGAGAGCGCGCCCGCTCCGAGATGAGGTCGAGCACCGCCTCCTCGACCGCGCGGTGGTGGATCGGCAGCTCGCCGCGTTCGCCGTCGGCCGCCTCCTGCAGCGGGCGGCCGATGATCAGGCCGCCCTGGTAGGCGTCGAACACGCGCGGGTCGATGTAGGACGCGCGGCAGACCGCCGGCGTGTTGCCGAGGTAGTGCGCGACCTCCTTGACCGCGCGCGTCTCGGCGCGCTTGCGCCCGCTCTTCGTGCCCGCCACCTCGCCGGACACGGCGAGCGCGACGGCGGCCAGGACCGTGGCGTTCCAGGTGCGGAAGTCCTTGGCCGAGAAGTCGTCGCCCGTCGCCTCCTTCAGGTAGGCGTTGACGTCGTCGGAGCGCAGGTCGTACCACTGCCGGCCCTGCTTGAAGGCGAGCAGCTCGTCGCCGCCGCCGCGGCGGCGCTTGAGCGCGGCCACGACGTCGCTGACCTCGGGGTCGACGACGGCCTGGATGCGCCGCTGGCCGCTCTTGGCGGGGTAGTCGAAGACCATCACGTCGTCGGGCTCGATCGTCACGTGCTCCTTGCGGATCGTCGCCAGCCCGTACGACTGGTTCTCGGCCGCGTACTCCTCGGTGCCGATCCGGAAGAAGCCGCGGTCGAGCAGGCGCAGCGGCGCACGCGAGCACGCGCGTGCGCGTCAGCGCGTCGCCGGCGAGGTCCGCGAGCACGCGCTCGCGCAGGGCCGGCAGCGCCTCCGCGAAGCGCTCCATCTCGACGAACTTCTCCGCGTCGCGGCGCGTGCGCCAGTCGTCGTGGTAGCGGTACTGCTTGCGCCCGGCCGCGTCGACGCCCGTCGCCTGCAGGTGGCCGCGCGGGTCGGGGCAGATCCAGACGTCGCGCCAGGCCGGCGGGATGCCGAGCTCGCGGATCCGCGCGAGGTCCTCCGGATCGTCGACGCGCCGCCCCTCGTCGTCGAGGTACTCGAAGCCGCGCGCCGCGGCCGCGGCGCGTGATGCCGGGCGCGGAGCAGTCGGAGCGGCGCAGACGGGCCATGCCGCAGAGTCTTCCCGCGCGGCGGGCCTTTAGGCTTGCCGGGCGTGCCCAACCTCGACTTCCAGACCAGCCAGGAGGGCACCGTCACGGTGATCGCGCCGACGGGCGAGCTCGACCTGCCGGGGGCGGCGCTGCTGGAGGCCGAGCTCGAGCGCGTCGAGGACGAGTCCGCGTCCGGCACGATCGTGCTCGACCTGCGCGGCCTCGAGTTCATGGACTCGAGCGGCCTGCGGCTCGTGATCGTCGCCGAGGCACGGCTGCGCGAGGCCGGGCGGCGGCTGGTGCTCGTGCGCGGCAGCGACACGGTCCAGCGCGTCTTCGAGGTCACGAAGATGGTCGACCGGCTCGACTTCGTCGACGACCCCGAGGAGGCGCGATGAGGCTCGAGCGCGAGCTGGCCGCGACACCCGAGGCCGCCGCCGAGGCGCGCCACGCGCTCGACGGCATCCCGGCCACGGGCTTCCCGGCCGGTCGCCAGAGCGACGTGCGGCTGCTCGTCTCCGAGCTGGTCACGAACGCGGTCCGGCACGCCGAGCTGCTGCCCGGCGACCTGATCCGGCTCGTCGTCCACGCCGGGGACAGCGTCCTGCGGGTCGAGGTGCACGACCCGGGCGGCGGCTTCGTGCCCGTCGAGCCGGCGCCCGACCCGTCGCGCCCGTCCGGCTGGGGCCTGTACCTCGTGGCCGAGCTGGCCGACCGCTGGGGCGTCGAGTCCGACGGCTCGACGCACGTCTGGTTCGAGCTCGACGGCGCTTAACGCCGGGCGCCCGCCCCCGGCACTGGGCCGGAGGCGGGCGCGATTGACACGTCGGGGGTGACGCCCGCTAGCGCTTCAGCGTCACCTTGCGGCTGATCGTCGTGGTCTTGCCGCCGCTGCTCACCTTCGTGATCAGCGAGGCCCGGATGCGGCGGACGTCGGCCTTGCGCATCGCGTCGACGAAGTTGCCGCGCAGCCGCTTGCTGATCCGCACGACGATCGTGCGGCTCTTGCCGGCCTTGACCCGCTTGGCCGAGGCCGAGCCGATCGTGCGCTTGCCGAGCCGCAGCTTCGACGTGACGCGGCACGCCGCCTTGCAGCTCACGCGGTAGCGCAGCCCGCTGCGGAGCACCTTGCGGACGTTCCACGTGCGGGTCAGCTTGACGAGCGCGCTGCTCGTGCTCTGGCCCTGGACGCCGCCCTGTGCGGTGCGCGGGTTGACGGTGACCGTGACGGTCGCCGTGCCGGTCAGGCCGGCCGGATCGCGGGCGGTGACCGTGGCGGTGTACGTGCCGGCCGTCGCGTACCGGTGGGTCGCGGTGGCGCCGGCCGCCTGGCCGCCGTCACCGAAGCTCCACGAGTACGTGAGCTGGTCGCCGTCCGGGTCCGAGCCGGCCGACGAGAACCGCACGTTCAGCGGAGCGCGGCCGCTGGCCGGGTCGGCCGCGGCCCGCACCGTCGGCGCCCGGTTCGCCGTCCCCGGGGTGCCGACGACGATCTGGACCGTGGCGGTGCCGGTCGCCCCGTGCTCGTCGCTCACGGTCACGCGGGCCGTGTACGTGCCCGTCCGCGTGTACGTGTGAGCGGCGTTGCGGGTGGTCGCGGTGCCGCCGTCGCCGAACTGCCAGGCGTAGGTCAGCGAGTCGCCGTTGGCGTCCGTGCCGGTCGCGGTGAAGTTCACCCGCAGCGGCGCGTTGCCGCTGCGCGGGTTCGCTCCCACCTGGACCGTCGGGGCGTCGTTGGTGATCGTGACCGTCACCGTGTCGCTCGCCGTCGCGCCCGACGCCGTGGTCACGGTGACCTCGGCCTCGAACGTCCCCGGCTCGCCGTAGCGGTGCGGTGCCTGGCGGCCGAACGCCGTCGAGCCGTCGCCGAAGTCCCACTCGTAGGTGGCGCCCGCACCGTGCGAGCCCTCGGCGCGGAACACGATCCGGTCGTTGACCGCGGCGGTCGACGGGGTCGCGGTCGCGGTGACCGCCGGAGCGGCCGCCTCGACCTCGATCTCGAACTCCCGCGTGGTGATGTCGCCCTCGTTGTCGCGGACCGTGAGGGTCGCGGTGTAGGTGCCGGCCGTCCGGTACGTGTGGTTGGCGTTCCGCGTCAGCGCCGTGCTGCCGTCGGTGTCACCGAAGTCCCACTCGTACTGGAGGGCGCCGCCGTCCGGGTCGTAGGCGTCCGAGGTGAAGCGGACGCGCAGCGGCGCGGAGCCCGAGGTCGGGTCGGCGAACGCCTCGACGACCGGGGCGCCGGGACCGCCGCCCTGCTCGCCGCAGTCCGCGTCCTCGACCGCACCGGCCGAGACCTCGATGCCACCGAGGAGGTGCTGCAGGTACAGCGCCTCGGTGAACGACGCCGCGGTATGGCCCATGCCCGTGTACCACGAGCGGCCACCGTCGTAGCGCTGGCACCACGAGATCGGGTGATCGTCGTCGGTGGTGTTGCCGTCGCCCTCCTCGAGCGTCGTCTCATCCAGCGAGACGAGGACGTGGACGTTGCCGCGCGGGCTGTAGTCCGTGCCCCCGCCGCCGACGTTCGGGTTGTCCGGCGACTGGTAGTTGTACCACTCGTCCACGCGCTCCCAGCGGGCCGGGAGACCGGTCGTCGACGGGTGGTCGCTGTCCTCGACGTCGACCGTGGCGGTCGGCGTGCCGGCCGGGTGGCTCTGGAAGTACGCACCGACCAGATCGCCGTACCAGGCCCACGTGTACTCGGTGTCGGCCGCGGCGTGGATGCCGGTGTAGCCGCCGCCGTCCTGGATGAAGTCCTCGAACGCGGCCTGCTGCGTGTCGTTCAGGACGTCACCCGTGGTCGACAGCCAGATCACGCTGTCGTAGTGCGAGAGCACGTCGGCGCGGAAGGCGCCGGCGTCCTCGGTGTGGTCGACCTGGAAGTCGTTCTCCTCACCGAGCTGCTCGATGGCCGCGTGGCCCTCGTCGATCGAGTCGTGGCGGAAGCCGGCGGTCTTGGAGAACACCAGCGTGCGGAAGCGGGCCGAGGCGTCGTCCGCCTCGAGCACGCTCACGTTGACCGTGCGCGTCCGCTCCACCGTGCCGTCGGACACCGTCACCTCGGCCACGTACTCGCCGGCCGCGGTGTAGGTGTGCGTCGGATCCTCGACGGTCGAGGCTGCGGTGCCGTCGCCGAAGTCCCAGCTGTAGCTGAGCGTGTCGCCGGCGTCGGCGTCCGTCGCCTCGACGTCGAACTGGACCTGGTGCGGGGCGAACCCGGTCGCCGGGTCGGCGGTGGCCGACTCGATCACCGGCGGGGCGTTCTCGGGCTCCTCCTCGCAGCCGGTCAGGCCGTTGATCGACAGGTAGTCGAACGTGACCGTGTCGTTGGCCTGCAGGACGCCCTGCGTGTACACGCCGGCGTCCGGCGTGGCCATCGCGTTGGTGACCGTGTAGCCGAACGCGGTCCACGGACCGCCGTCGAACGAGTACTCGCCCGTGTAGGTGTTGCCGGCCTTGGTCAGCCGCACCCCGATCTCCTCGACCGTGGCCGGGACCGTCGGATCCGTGCCGGGGTTCGGCACCGTCCCGCCCGTCTCGGACCGCAGCTCGAGGCGGTTCGGCTGCGCGTTGCCGTCGTCGGAGATCGCGTTGATCTTGACGTAGTTGTTGTCGTCGCCGTAGGCCATGATCCCGCCCTGCGAGTAGCCGCCGTCGAGCGTGTGGGTGAACCTCGTCTCGAGCACCCAGTCGGTCGGCAGGTCGTCGCCGGACTGCAGGATCAGCGGGCCGCCGCCCGTCGAGCGCCTGGTAGATCTCACCGGCGGTCGTGGTGACCGTCAGCGCGCCGTCGGCGACCGCGTACTTGGTCGGGTCGTCGTGGGCGATCGCGTTCCAGCGCGCGGTGCTCAGGCTGTCGCCGTCGAAGCTCGTCGCCCTGGCCCGGGGCCGCGACGCAACCGCACGGATCTCCGCCCGCGTCCCGCCCGTCGAGCAGGAAGTAGTCGAACGAGGACCGGTCGCCCTGGCCGTCGGCCTGCGGGCCGATGGCGAAGACGCCGAAGTCCGGGGTCGCCATCGCGTTCGCGACCGTGCCGGCCGACGGTCCACGTCGTGCCGTCGCGCGAGAACTCACCGGTGTAGTTCTCGCCCTGCTTGGTCAGCCGCAGCCAGAACACGGTGCCGGTGCCGTCGGCGATCGGCGGGTCGGGCGACGTCCGGCCGGACCGGTCGGCGTCCCGGCGACCTCGGTCCGCAGCTCGACCGGTTGATCCGCGTCTGTCCGGCGTCGCGATCGGAGTCGAGCTTGACCTAGTTGTCGCCGTTCACGTAGGCGAGCAGGCCACCCTGGCCGTAGCCGCCGTTCGACGCGCGTGTCGGATCTTCGTCTCGATGACCCAGTCCTCGCCGGCGTGCGCCGCATCCTGGAGGATGAAGTTGTTCGGCGGCGGGTCGTGTCGCCCGAGTAGATGTCGCCGGGCGACAGTCGTCATGTTCAGGTGGCCGCCCTGGACCGTGTACTCGGCCGGGGTGTCCCGGACGATCGCGTTCCAGCGGTCCTTGTCGAGCGTCGCGCCGTCGAAGTCGTCGTCGAAGCTCGGGCCGGACGGGCCGCCACCGGGCAGGTCGAGGACGAACTCGTCGAAGGCCGCGACCGGGTTACCGGTTCCGGCGTTCGCGAACGAGAACAGGCCGATCTGCGCGTTGGCGGGCAGCGGCGCCGGGCGGCCGACCGGGGTCCACGACGGAACCGTCGGTCGAGTACGCACCGGTGATGTTCGTGCCGTCGGACGTGATCCGCAGCCAGAAGTCGGCCGGGAGCGTCGGCAGGTCGGCCGTCGAGTCGGCGGCCTCGTTGCGCGGCGTTCCCGCGTTCTCGTAGATGAACTCGAACTTCTGCGCCAGCGGGCTGCCCGACGTGTTGGTGGTCAGACGACCGAACTTCGTGAAGTTGTTGTCGTCTCCGTACACCAGCATGCCGGCCTGGTGGTACTGCATCGAGCCCTGGAAGTTGACCTTGGTGGTCGCCGTCCAGGGACCGTCCGGCGCGTCCCGCAGCACGAGGTTGCGGGCGTCGTTGCCGGTGGCGCCGTAGATGTCGCCGGTCTGCGCCGGGATGTTCAGCGTGCCGCCGCCGACCGTCGAGCGCTGGTCCTGGCGGACGACGTCCCAGTCGTCGCCGAGGCTCGTGCCGTCGAAGCCGTCGGTGATGTCGTTGCCGCCACCGCCGCCACCGCCGCCGCCGCCCGAGCCGTCCGGGTTGAAGCGGATCCAGTCGAACGACGCGACCGGGAACGTCGCGGCGTTGTCCGACAGCGCGGTCGGCCCGACCTGCGGGTCGACCCAGCCGGAGATGTCGGCGGGCCGGCCGAGCGGGTTGAACGTCTGGCCGTCCCACGAGTAGGCGGCGGTCAGCGTCGAGCCGTCGGAGATCAGCCGCACCCAGTAGGTGTTGGGCGAGTCGGCGGGGATGCCGCCGAGCTTGTCCGCGCTCTCGTTGCGCGGGTTGTTGTCGTTCTCGTAGATGAACTCGAAGTCACGCTGCGCCGCCCGCGTAGATCATGTGGACCGAGGCCCAGTCCTCGTCGCCCGCGTAGACGCGCAGGCCGGCCTGCTGGTAGTTCTCGGTCAGCGGCTCGGTCGTGATCTTCGCCGTCACCTCGACGGCGCCGTCGGGCAGCGGCTGGACGATGATGTTCCGCGCCGACATGCCGGTCCCGTACAGCGAGCCGACGTCGATCGGGAAGTTCAGCGAGCCGTTCGCGACGGTCGGCGGACGGGTGTTGTCCGGCCGGATGATCGACCAGCGGTTGGTGTCGAGCGAGTTGCCCTCGAACTCGTCCGAGCGGACGTTGTCCTGCGGGCACTCGGACGGCGGAGGCGTGACCTCGACCTCGACGCTCGTGGTCGCCGACTGGCCGTTCGGGTCCGTCGCCGTGAAGCGCGCCAGGTACGTGCCCGGACGCTCGTAGGTGTAGGTCGGGCTCAGCTCCGTCGACGTGTCGTCGTTCGTGCCGGCCACGCCGAAGTCCCAGGCGTAGGTCAGCGTCTCGCCGGTGCCGGCGTCCGGATCGGTCGCCGTGCCGGTGAACTGGACCTCGAGCGGCGCCTCGCCGGTGTCGGGGTCGGCGGTCGCCGAGACGTCCGGCGACGCGCTGATCGCGGCGCCCTTGCCGAGCGCCGTGAAGTAGTTGAGGTTCAGCAGGCCGTCGCCCGCGTTGGCCGGGTTGTTGAACACGATGAACAGCTCGTGCGTGCCCTGGGGCGGGTTGCTGAGCGCCAGGTCGACGTTCGTCCAGTTCTGCCAGCCGCCGGTGTTGGCGATCGTGCGCCGTCTCGGCCACGAGCTGGCCGTCCGGAGCGTCGAGGCGGAGCTGGATCGTGCCGCCGGCGCCGCCGGAGGCGACACGGAAGCGCATGCCCGTCAGGTCCTTGAGGCTCATCCGCTCGAACGCGATGTAGTCGCCGTGCTCGGTGAAGCCGATGTTCGCGCCGCCGCCGGCGTCCGTCGTCGTCTCGGTCTGGACGCCGGGGTCACCGCCCGCGGGCTGCCAGGCGCGCGGCCGGTCGAGTCGAAGTACTCGGCCTGCTTGGGCTTCGGGTGCAGGACCACGTCGTCCTGGGCCGTCAGCGGCCCCGCCGCACCTTGTGCGTCGTCGGTGTAGGTCGCCACGAGCGACGTGAAGATGTTCGCGTTCGCCCCGTGGCCTGCATCGGCCGTCGTCTGAACCACGCCCTCGCAGCCGCTCTGCTCGCCGAGGCCGTGGGCATGGTCGTCGTGGCCGAGCTGCCAACTCAGGACGACGTCGTTGCAGTCGACCTGGTTCTCCGGGTCGGTGACCGTGATCTCGTACGGGATGCGGTCGCCGAACGCGTGGAACTGGCCGTCCTCGGGGATCGTGATCGTCACCGTCGGGCGCGTGTTGCCGGCGGTGATCGGGATCACGTCGAAGCCGTTGGCCCCGCCGGCGTCGGTCACAGTCAGCTGCGCGCTGAACGTGCCCGCCGTCGTGTACGTGTAGGTCGGGTTCGGCTCGGTCGAGTCGGTGTCGCCGTCCCCGTCGAAGTCCCACGCGTAGGTCAGCGACGTGCCGTCCGGGTCGACCGAACCGGCGCTCGAGAACTGCACGGTCAACGGCGTCGGGCCGTTGTCCTTGTCGGAGGTCGCGACCGCGATCGGCCGCCGCTCACCGGCGACGTAGTCGATCCGGTAGATGCCGGAGTCGAGGTTGTTGCCCGAGAAGCCGGTGCCCCAGTCGATGACGTACAGCGAGCCGTCGGGGCCGAACTCGATCTCGTGCGGCCGCGCGAAGGTGTCCTGCCACGGCGTCGGGAAGACGCCCGTGCCGTTGCCCTCGGCGTCGAGCGTGGCGGTCTTGATCCAGCCGTTGTTCCACTCGCCGATGAACCAGTGCCCGTCGTAGTACTCCGGGAACTTGCTCGGGCTGTTGAGGTCCGGGTCGAAGTCGTAGCGCGGACCGCCGGTCGGCGCACCGCCGGTGCCGAGGCCCGGGAAGCCGCGGGTCGGTCTCGGTGTAGCCCATCCACATCGTCGCCGGGATCGCCGGCGGCAGGTTGGTGATGCCCGTGTTGTTCGGCGAGTTGTTGACCGGCGCGGAGCAGGAGAACAGCTCGCCCGGACGTGCCCGTCGCGAAGTTGTAGTCGTTGTACGGGACGTTGTCGCGGACGCAGTAGGGCCAGCCGTAGAAGCCCGGCTGCTTGACGACCTCGAACTCCACGCTGCCCTGCGGGCCGCGGCTCGCGACGGTCACGCCGGCGTCGGGCCCGTAGTCGCCGACCAGCACCCAGCCGGTCTTCGGGTCGACGGTGATCCGGAACGGGTTGCGGAAGCCCATCGCGTAGATCTCGGGCAGCGTCTGGTTGCCCGTCGGCGCGGACTCGTCGAACATGTTCCCGGCAGGGATCGAGTACGTCGTGCCGATGCCCGGAGCGCCGGTCGCGCCCGGCAGCGGGTGAATGCGCAGGATCTTGCCGTTGTGGTTGTTCGAGTTGGCCGACGTGCGCTGCGCGTCCCAGAACGCGCGCCCAGGCCGCTCGTCGATCGGCGTGAAGCCGTCGGACGCGAACGGGTTCGTGTTGTCGCCCGTGGAGATGTAGAGGTCGCCGTTCGGCGCGAACGCGAGCGAGCCGCCGGAGTGGCAGCACTGCTCGCGCTGCGCCTCCCACGTGAAGATGATCTGCTCGGAGGCCGCCGAGATGATGTTGTTCGCTCCGACCGTGAAGCGCGACACGCGCGTCTGGTTGTTCGGCGTCGGCGGCGTGTAGGTGACGTAGAGCTGGTTGCTGGTGTCGAAGTCCGGCGCGAGCTGAATGCCCATCAGGCCGTTCTCCTGCACCGAGTCGACCGGGATCGTGATCGCCGTCGTGACCTGGCCGTTGACCGGGTTGTAGACGTTGACCTCGCCGGTGATGCGCTCGACGTAGAACACGCGGCCGTCGTTGGCGACGGTGAGCTCCATCGGGCTCTCGGTGTCGTCGTCGATCGTGACCTGCTCGAAGTCGTCGGCGCTCGGCGGCGCCTGGCGCGCCTCGCCGCAGTCGGCCGCGGTGCCCGTGACCGTGCGAGGCCGCCGAGGAGGTGCTCGAGGAAGTTCGCCTCGGTGAACGACGCCTCGGTGTGGCCCATGCCCGTGTACCAGACCGAGCCGCCGTCGAACTCCGAGCACCACGCGATCGGATGGTCGTCGTCGGTGGTGTTGCCGTCGTGCTCGTCGAGCGTCGACTCGTCGAGCGTGGCGAGCACCTTGACGCCGCTGTTGCGCGGCGAGTAGTCCGGATGCCGGCCGGGCCGTTGACCACCGGGTTGGTCGGCGTCTGGTAGTTGTACCACTCGTCCGTGCGCGTCCAGCGGGTCGGGAGACCGCCGGTCGAGGGCTCGTCGCCGTCCGTGATGTCGACCGACGCGGTGGGGGTGCCGGGCGGGTGGTTGCGGAAGTAGCCGCCGAGCATCTGGCCGTACCAGGCCCACGTGTACTCGGTGTCGGCCGCGGCGTGGATGCCGACGTAGCCGCCGCCGGCCTGGATGTAGTTCTCGAACGCCGTCCTGCTGCTCGTCGTTGAGCACGTCACCGGTCGTGGAGAGCCAGACGACCGCGTCGTACAGCGCGAGGTTGGCGTCGTTGAACTGCGTGGCGTCCTCGGTCGCGTCGACGTTGAAGCCGTTGGCGGTGCCGAGGCCCTCGATCGCGGCGATGCCCTCGTCGATCGACGTCGTGCCGGAAGCCGGCGGTCTCCGAGAAGACGAGCACGTTCTCGAGCTCGGGCGCCGCCTCGTCCTCGACCGTGACCGAGCCGGTCATCGTGCTCGTGTGCGCCGTGCAGACGTACGTGTAGACGCCGGGCTCGTCGAACGTGAACGACACCGGCGCCTGGCCGGACGCGATCGGCGTCGAGTACGACCAGTTGGCCGACGTCGACTGCACGTTGTGCGGCTGCGTGGCCTCGTCGAACTGCCACTGGACCGTGTCCCCGGTCTTGACCGTGACCTGCGCAGGACGCCACGAGGACGTCGGCGAGTCGACTGCATCGACGACCACGGTGTCGGCGAACGCCGTCCCAGTCGCGAACACAAACAGGAAGGCGGCGCAAAGCGCGACCGCCGCGGACAGCATCCGATGCATTTTCTCTCCTCCGGTCCCCGGTTCCCTTGCCGCTTCCGGTCTCCCCCGACCGAATTCGGCTACCGACCCGACAAATTATGCCGGGCTTGTGGCAGACGTGTCAACCACTGCCACGGATCGCGGAAGCTAGTCCGACTTGAATCGCGAGTCAAGCAACTTTTGTCCAGCGCTGCCGCAAAAGTGACCTACCGGTCGCGCGTGAGCTAGGACTTCGCCTTGGTGCGCGACTTCGAGCCGGACTTCGACGACGAGCTCTTCGACGACGACTTCTTCGAGTTGGACGAGGAGGAGGCCTGGACTTGGACTCCGACGGCGTCGTCCGAGTCGCCGCTCTTGACCGCCGCGAGGCTCGCCTCGAGCGCGGCCATCAGGTCCGGCACCTTGGCCGGCTCCGGCGCCTCGGGCTGGCGGTGATCTCCTCGCCCTGGGCCTTCTTCTCGATCAGCGCGAGCACCTTCTCGCGGTACTCGTCGCCGTACTTCTCCGGGTCGAAGTCCGAGGAGAGCGACTCGATCAGCTGCTCGGCCATCTTGAGCTCGCGGTCCGAGGCCTTGAGGTCCTTCGCGTCCGGCAGGTCGTCGATGTCCTCGTGCGAGACGACCTCGTCGTGGAAGATCATCGTCTCCATCATCAGGATGTTGTTCGAGGGCCGGATCGCGACGAGCTGCTCCTTCGAGCGCAGCACGACCTTCGCGATCGCGACCTTGCCGGCCCGCTCCATCGCCCCGAGCAGCAGCCCGTACGCCTTCGCCGCGCCCTTGTCGGGGACGAGGTAGTACGGGTGGTCGTAGTAGATCGGGTCGATCTCCTCGAGGTCGACGAAGTCCTCGATGTCGATCGTGCGCGACTTCTCCGGGTCGAGCGTCTCCATCTCGTCGGGCGTGAGGACGACGTAGCGGTCCTTGGTCAGCTCGAAGCCCTTGACGATCTTCTCGTACGCGACCTCCTCGCCGGTCTCGGGATCCATCCGCTTCTGCTGGATCCGGTTCCCGGTCTCACCATTGAGCTGGTGGAACCGCACGGTCTTCTTGGAAACCGCTGAGTACAGCTTCACCGGCACGTTCACGAGTCCGAAGGAGATCGCGCCGCTCCACATCGATCGGGGCATGCCCGACATTGTGACGGGCGCGGCCCGTCTTCACCAACGCGCGCATGCGCTGTTGCGGCCGCGGAACACGAGCACGTCCTCGTGGTCGGCGCCCGGCGCGAGCATGCCGGCGGCCTCCAGATGCGCGCGGCGGCGGCGCATCAGCGGGCCGAGCGGGCCGGTCTCGCGCGCCACGATCGCGGCGTCGAGCCCGGCTGCGGCGAACGCCCGCAGCGTGTCGTCCTCGCCGAGCAGGGACGAGTGGACCACGAGCAGGCGGCCGTCCGGGAGCAGGTGGTCGGCGGCCCGCGCGCAGATGCGGTCGAGCAGCGCGCGGCCGTCGCGTCCGGCGTCCCAGGCGCGCGCGAGCCCGCGTGCGGGGAGCGCATCGGTCGGCGCGGGCACGTAGGGCGGGTTGGAGACGATCGCGTCGAACCGCTCGCCGGCCACCGCGTCCAGCAGGTCGCCGCGCCGCACCCGCACGCGCACCCGGTTCAGCAGCGCGTTCGCGCGCACGGTCAGCGCGCTGCGGCGCGAGACGTCGACCGCCGTGGCGGCCAGCCCGAGCCGCGCCGCGTGCACGGCGAGCGCGCCGCTGCCCGAGCAGAGGTCGAGCACGCGCGCGCCCGCGGGCAGCCGCTCGCGCTCCAGGGCCCGCGCCAGGAGCCAGGTGTCGCTGATCGGCCGGAACACGCCGGCCGGCACGACGAGCCGCGGCGGCGGCGCTGCGGTCAGAGGTCGCACGGCCAAGGGGATTCCCGGCGCGGCGCCGCTGGAATCGCCCCTACGCTGCCCGCGTGCCCGAGCAGACGCCCACCGCCGCGGAGCTGCGCGCGACGTTCGACGCCGTCGCGGACGGCACGGTCGGGATCGAGGAGGAGCTGATGGTCCTCGACCCGGAGACGCTCGACCTCGCGCCGCGGGCCGAGGACGTGGTGGCGATGCTCGAGGGCGATCCGCGCTTCAAGATCGAGCTGCCGGCGGCGCAGCTCGAGATCGTGACCGCCCCGCACGCCACCGTCGCCGCCGCGGCGGCCGAGCTCGCCAAGGCGCGCCGCGCGCTCGAGGAGGCGATCGCGGGCACGCTGCGGATCGCCGGCTCGGGCCTGCACCCGTTCGCGTCCGCCCACGGGCCGCTCAACTCCGGCCCGCGCTACGACGCCACGCGCGTCGAGTACGCCTCGATCGCGAACCGCCAGCTCGTGTTCGGCCTGCACATCCACGTCGCCGTCGCGGGCGCCGACCGCGCGCTCGCCGTCTACAACGCCCTGCGCTCGCAGCTGCCGCTGCTGACCGCGTTCGCGGCCAACGCGCCGTTCCACGGCGGCGCCGACAGCGGCCTCGCGTCGCTGCGCCCGCGCATCAACAACCTGATGCCGCGCCAGGGCATCCCGCCCGCGCTGGCGAGCTGGGACGAGTACGCCGACGCGCTGCGCCGCGTCCAGGATCCGCGCCGCTGGTGGTGGGAGCTGCGGCTGCACCCGTACCTCGGCACGGTCGAGGTGCGCGCGCCCGACGCCCAGACCACCGTCGCCGACACCGCCGCGGTGGCCGCCGCGGTGCACGCGCTCGTGGGGCAGCTCGTCGCGCGGCTCGACGCCGGCGAGCCGCTCCCGGTCGCCGACTCGTGGCGGATCGAGGAGAACCGCTGGTCGGCCGGCCGCCACGGCCTCGAAGGCGAGATGACCGAGCCCGACACCGGCGTGCGCCGGCCCACGCGCGAGCTCCTGCGCGCCGCGCTCGGCCCTGAGCTCGAGGCGGCCGCGCCGGGCGGCGCGCAGCGCCAGCGCGCGATCGCGGCCGAGCACGGGCTCCACGGGCTCGTGGCGCACCTGGCCGACGCCTTCGTTTCGCGCGCCGTCGCGCGAGGGTAGGCCCGGCAGGTGATCGTCCTGCCCGAGCCCCGCGGGCCGGTGACCGAGCACCTGCTCGCCGCCTTCGACGCGCCGCCGCATACGCTCCCCGGCTGCCCCGAGCCGGACTCCGACGAGGACCTCCAGCTCGCGCTCTACCTCGCGTACGAGCTGCACTACCGCGGGCTGCCGGGCGTCGACGACCGCTGGGAGTGGGAGCCGTCGCTGCTCGCGCTCGCGCGCGCGGCTGGAGGCGGCCTTCGAGGCCGAGCTGCGCGCCACCGTCCCCGTGCCGGAGAGCGATCAGCCGATCGACGTCGCCCTGCGGGCGATCGCCGACGCCGACGACGGCCCGCCGCTCTCCAAGCAGCTCGAGCGCGACGGCACGCTCGAGCAGTTCCTCGAGTTCGTCGTGCACCGCTCGGCCTACCAGCTCAAGGAGGCCGACCCGCACTCGTGGGCGCTGCCGCGGCTCAGCGGCGGCCCGAAGGCGGCGCTGGTGGAGATCCAGGCCGACGAGTACGGCGGCGGCGACCCGCAGCGCATCCACGCCACCCTGTTCGCGCGCGCCATGGACGCGCTCGGGCTGGACAGCGCGTACGGCGCCTACGTCGACCGGCTACCGGCCGTCACGCTGGCAACCGTCAACCTCATGTCGACCTTCGGCCTTCATCGCCGGCTGCGCGGCGCGATCGTCGGGCACCTGGCGCTGTTCGAGATGACCTCGTCGATCCCGAACCGGCGCTACGCCAACGGTCTGCGGCGGCTCGGCTTCGGCGCCGGGGCGACCGACTTCTACGACGAGCACGTCGTCGCCGACGCCGTCCACGAGAACGTCGCCGCGGTCGACCTCGCCGGCGGCCTCGCCCGTCAGGACCCGGCGCTGGCGCCCGACATCCTCTGGGGCGCGGCCGCGCTCGTCGAGCTCGACGCGCGCTTCGCCCGCCACCTGCTGGACCGCTGGCGCGACGGCCGCAGCTCGCTGCTGCGGCCGCTCGCCGAGTCGGTCACGAGCGGCCCTGCTCCGGGCCGCTCGGCGCCCTGAAGCGGACGAGCTTGTGCGACCCGTCGCAGAACGGGCGCAAGCGCGACTTCCCGCAGCGGCAGAGCGCGATCGTCTCGCGGTCGGTCGCGATCTCGTTGCCGTCCTGGTCGGTGACGCGCACCGGCCCGCGCACGAGCAGCGGCCCGTCGCGGTAGGGCGTGATCGTCACGTCGTCGCGCATCAGCCGATCGCCTCCAGCTCCGCGGGCGTGAGCTCGAGATCGGCGGCCTTGACCGAGTCCTCGATCGACTCGGGGCGGCTCGCGCCCGGGATCGGCACGACGACCGGGCTCAGCGACAGCAGCCAGGCGAGCGCGACCTGCTGCGGCGAGACGCCGTGCGCCTCGGCCGCCGCGGTCACCGCGCTGTGCCCCGAGGCGGCCTCGGCCGCGTTCGGGATGCCGCCGAGCGGCGACCACGGCAGGAACGCGATCCCGCGGCGCTCGCACTCGGCCACCTCGCCCTTCTCGATCGGCGACCGGAACTCGAGCGAGAGCTGGTTCTGGACGGCGGCGATGTCGGCGATCGAGCACGCCTCCTCGATCTGCGCGACCGAGGCGTTGGAGATCCCGATCCAGCGCACCTTGCCCTCGTCCTGGAGCTCCTTGAGCGCGCCGATCGACTCCGCGTAGGGCACCTTCGGGTCCGGGCGGTGGTACTGGTAGAGGTCGATCCGGTCGGTGCCGAGCGCGCGCAGCGAGGCCTCGCAGGCGGTGCGCAGGTACTGCGGGCGAGCCGTCGAGGTCCCAGTCGCCGCCGGGCCGCGTGTGGCCGCCCTTCGTGGCGATGATGACGTCGTCGCGGCGGCCGTTCAGGGCGCCGGCGATCAGGCGCTCGTTGTGGCCGAAGTCGCTCTCGTCGAGGCAGTAGGCGTCGGCCGTGTCGATCAGGTTCACGCCGGCGTCGACGGCCGCCTGCACGGCGCGCACGGAGCGCTCCTCGGGCGGCCGGCCGGCGATCGACATCGGCATGCCGCCGAGGCCGATGGGGAAGACGTCGGTTCCGTCGAGCTTGCGAGTCTGGGCCATGGAGGTGGCTTCTCCGCGCGGGCTACTCGGAAAACGTGACGTCGGCCGGGTCGATGTCGTCCCGCAGCCCCTTGTAGGAGGGGTGCCGGAGCGTCCCCGCCTGGGTCATCTCGCCGTAGTCGACGACCGCCACGAGGCGCGGCTCCACGAACTGCGTCGCCTTCGGCGGCTGGCGGCCGGAGAACGGGCTCGTGTCCGTCGCCAGCGGCTCGAGCATGGCGCCCAGGCGGTCGAGCTCGGCCTCGCTGAAGCCGGTGCCGACGCGGCCGGCGTACTTCAGCTCCCCGTCCGCGTAGAAGCCGACGACCAGCGCCCCGAGCCGGCCGCGGCGCTTGCCCTCGCCGCCGATCCAGCCGCCGACGACGACGTCGGTCTGGCGGAAGTTCTTCACCTTCACCCAGCCGGTCGACCGCTTGCCCGGCGTGTACGGGCAGTCGAGCCGCTTGGCGATCACGCCCTCCAGGCCCTGGGCGCGCGTCGCCTCGAGCATCGCCGCGCCGTCGCCGACGTGGTGCGCCGGCGTCTGCCACGTCGGGCCCTGCAGGTCGAGCTGCAGCAGCAGCGCGCGCCGCTGCTCGTAGTGCAGGTCGAGCAGCGAGTGGCCGTCGAGCCACAGCAGGTCGAACACCACGTAGTGCACGGGGTCGCTCTGCGAGAGCCGGCGGACGGCGTGCTCGGAGGTCAGGTGCATGCGGCGCTGGAGCAGCTGGAAGCTCGGCCTGCCCTCCGGGCCGAAGGCGACGACCTCGCCGTCGACGATCGCCTCGTGACCGGCCAGCGCGCGGCCGATCTCGCGCAGCTCCGGGTAGCGCGGCGTGATGTCGTTGCCGTTGCGGCTCACCAGCCGCAGTCGCCCGCCCTCGGCGTAGCCGACCGCGCGCACGCCGTCCCACTTGATCTCGTAGGCCCAGCGCCCGTCCTCGGCCGGCAGCGGCCCGGTCTTGGCGAGCATCGGGTCGATCCGCTCGGGCATCGGCTCCCGCCCCGGGTCCTGGGGCGGGTCCATGCGGTGGATCATCCAGTTCTTGCCGCCGGTGCGGAACAGGACGTACTTGCCCTGCACGCGCTCGCCGTGCAGCGTGATCATCACCTCGTCGGCGCGGAACTTGTGCAGCTCGTAGGTCCCGCGGTCCCAGATCTTCATCGTCCCGGCGCCGTACTCGCCCGCCGGGATCGTCGCCGTGGAACTCGAGGTACTCGAGCGGATGGTCCTCCGTGCGCACCGCGAGATGGTTCTTGCGCGGGTCCGGCGGGATGCCCTTCGGCACCGCCCAGGAGGCCAGCGTGCCCTCGTGCTCGAGCCGCAGGTCCCAGTGCAGGGCGCGCGCATGGTGCTCCTGCACGACGAACCTCGCGGTGCGTTCCGCGGCCGACGGCGCGACGTCGCCCGCTGGCTCTGGCGTGGCCGTGAAGTCGCGCTTGGCGCGATAGCGGTCGAGGTTGTCTGGCATCGAATAGCGGGTAACTCGGCGATGAAGTTAGGGGTGCGGGCCAACGGGTATCTTGCCGTCCCGTATGGAAGCCAACCCCATCGTGCTCGACGACACCGCGGGGGATGTCGTGGTCGTCGTCGTCGAAGGAGAGCACGACATCTACACCGCCCCGACGCTACGCGAACGCCTCGAGGAGGCGCTCGACCGTGGCGGCGGGATCGTCGTGGACCTCACGTCCGCGACGTTCGTCGACTCCTCCGTGCTCGGCGCGCTGCTCGACGCGCGGCGCCGCGCGCTCGACGCACACCAGGGCTTCGTCGTCTGCGTCGGCGACACCGTGGAGCCCGGCGTGCAGCGCATCCTCGACATCACGGGCCTCGTCCCGGTGCTGCCGGTGCTGCGCCAGCGCGACGAGGCGATCGCCGCCGCGCGCACGAACGGCGCGGGCGGATGACGGAGACGCGCCCCGAGGTGTTGCTGACCATGCCGGCGCGCCCTGAGGGCGTCGGCGTGGTGCGTCAGGCGCTCGCGGGCATGGCGGACGCGCTCGACTTCGACGCGTCCGTGGTCTCCGACATGAAGATGGCGGTCACCGAGGCGTGCACGAACGTCGTCGTCCACGCCTACGACGACGCGACCGACCACGCGACGCTCGAGGTCGAGATGCAGGCCGCCGAGCACGGTCTGACGATCGTGGTGCGCGACCACGGCACCGGCATCCAGCCGCGGCCGGCGCGAACCGAGCCGCCCGCGCTCGGGCTCGGCCTGCCGCTGATCGCCGCGCTGCAGCGACTCGTTCGAGCTGCACGGCTCCGCCGGGCGCGGCACCGAGGTGCGGATGACGTTCTCCTACCACCGCGACGGCGACCCCGTCGAAGAGAACCCGGTGACCGGCACGGTCGGCGCCGACGGGCGCTGGGATCCTGACGCGCCCAGCCCAGCCGGGGGTTGACCGTACCGCGGGCCCGCGCGGCCGGCGCTAGATTCCCGCACATGCAGTTCGTGCCCCGCTCCTGAGGCGGGCCGGTCAGCCGGCCCGCAGCCCCGAGTCCGGTTGATCCCCGGGCGCGCCTTCGCGTGCCCTCACTCAGGAGCCCTCAGTTGCACCACGAAGCGCAGGACCTCTCCGCGCTCGGCTGGACGGCCGAACGCGAACCCGAATTCGAATCGATCGCCCGCGACGGGTGGTCGCCGGCCCGCGTGGCCGGCGTCCACCGCGGCAGCCTCGACCTGCTCGGCCCAGGCGGGCCGCTGACCGGCCACGTCTCCGGCCGGCTGCGGCACGCCGCGGCCGCGCCGGACGACCTGCCGGCCGTCGGCGACTGGGTCGCGGTCGACCGACGACGCCGTCGTGCACGCCGTGCTGCCGCGCCGCGGCGGCATCGCCCGCGCCGACCCCGGCGGCCGCTCGGAGGCGCAGGTGCTGGCGGCCAACGTCGACGTCGTGCTCGTCGTCGGGTCGCTCAACCGCGACCTCAACGTCCGCCGGCTCGAGCGCATGCTCACGCTGGCGGCCGACGCCCGTGCCGACGCGGTCGTCGTCCTGTCGAAGGCCGACCTGGCCGAGGACCCGTGGGCGCAGGTCACCGACGTGCGGCTCGCGCTCGGCGGCACGGTGCCGGTCGTCCCGATCAGCACCCACGCCGGGACCGGCCTCGACGCCCTCGAGGCGTGGCTGCGGCCCGGCGCGACGGCGGTGCTGCTCGGCTCGTCCGGCGTCGGCAAGACCACGCTGCTGAACGCGCTCAGCGGCGGCGACCGGGTCACGGCGCCGATCCGCGACGGTGACGACCGCGGCCGCCACGCGACCACGGCGCGCGAGCTCGTGCCGCTGGCGTCGGGCGCGCTCGTGATCGACACGCCCGGGCTGCGGCTGCCGCGGGTCTGGGAGCAGGCGTCCGGCCTCGAGACCGCGTTCGCCGACATCGCCGCGCTCGCCGCGCGCTGCCGCTTCGCCGACTGCCGCCACCAGGGCGAGCCCGGCTGCGCGGTGGCGGAGGCGGTCGCGGACGGCCGGCTCCCCGCGGAGCGGCTGGCGGGCCTGGCGAAGCTCGAGCGCGAGCGGGCGTGGATCGAGACCCGGCGCGACGCCCGCGCAAAGGCCAAGGCGGACCAGCGGATGCGCGCGCTCCACAAGGCGCAGCGGCGCATGTACCGCGAGCGGGGCAGATAAAGGGGTCAGACCCCTTAGCGTCCCTTAAGCGGCTTGGCGCAGCGAGTCGAGCTCGCGCATCCGCCCGAGGCGGCCGAGCGCCTTCGACTCGATCTGGCGCACGCGCTCGGGCGTGATGCCGAGCTGGCGGCCGATCTCGCGCAGCGGGGTCGGCTCGCCGCCGCCGATGCCGTAGCGCATCGCGACCACGGTGCGCTCGCGCTCGGGCAGCTCGTCGAGCGCGGCGCGCAGCGCCTGCTCGCGCAGCGAGATGTGGACGACGTCCTCAGGGCCGGGCGCGTCGGCGGGCAGCAGGTCGCCGAACGCGGCGTCGTCCTCCTCGCCGAGCGGGCGGTCGAGCGAGGTGACCGTGCGCGCGGCGTCGCGCAGCGCGTGCAGGTCGTCGACGCTGATCTCCGCCTCGGCCGCGATCTCGGTGTCGGTCGGCGCGCGGTCGAGCTTCATCGCCAGCGCGTTCTCCGCGCGCGCCACCTTGCGCTGGGTGCGCACGAGGTTGATCGGCAGCTTGATCGTGCGCGCCTTGGCGTCCATCCCGCGCTCGACGGCCTGGCGGATCCACCACGTCGCGTAGGTCGAGAAGCGGTAGCCGCGGCGCCAGTCGAACTTCTCGACCGCGCGGATCAGGCCGAGGATGCCCTCCTGGATCAGGTCCAGCAGCGTCAGCTCGGAGCCCTGGTACTTCTTGGCGATCGAGACGACGAGCCGCAGGTTCGCGTTGATCATGCGCTCCTTGGCGGCGAGGTCGCCCTTCTCGATCCGGCGCGCGAGCTCGATCTCCTCGTCCGGGGTCAGCAGCCGGTGGCGGCCGATCTCGTTCAGGAACAGCTGCAGCGTGTCCGTCGTGACGTGGGCGAGCGCCGCGTCGTCGACCGGGGCGACCGGCGCGGTCTCGAGACCGCAGTCGTCCTTGAGCTTGATCCCGCGCGTGTCGAGCTGCTCGTAGAGCGCCGTGACCTGGGGCTCGTCGAAGTCGAGCGCCTGCGCGAGCTCGTCGACTTCGCTCAGCTCGAGACAGCCGCGGTCCTCGCCGCGGTCGATCAGCGCCGCCAGGGCGCCGCTGAACGCGTCGTCGGTTGCCGAGCTCATCTTCATGATCTTCGTCACCGCATACTCCCGCAGGTAAACGCGCACCACAACCCGGCGCGTTTGATCCTGGTGGGGGGCAGGGAACCCATCTCGTGGAGCCCGTTCGACCTGGAGGGGTGACGACATGGGCACAGGGACAGAACCATCCGACGGCCGCACGGTCGTCGCGCCGCGCACCGAGCGGCCCACCACGCGCCACGAGCTGCGTGCGGTGCGCGAGCGCCAGCGCGAGCAGTTCGGCGGCGTGAGCTGGGGCGCGGCGTTCTTCGGCTGGCTCGTGGCGATCGGCCTCGGCGCGCTGCTCGTCGGCCTGCTGGCCGCGGCCGGCGTCGCCGTCGGGCTCACGGACCTCTCCGGCGACACGATCGGCACCTCGCGAGGCGATCGGCCTCGGCGGCGCGATCGCCCTGCTGGCCGCGCTTGCGGTCGCCTACGGCTGCGGCGGCTACGTCGCGGGCCGGATGTCGCGCTTCGACGGCGCCCGCCAGGGTGCCGCCGCGTGGGCGATCGGCGTCGTCGTGAGCGTCGGCGCTGGCGGTCGCGGCCGCGGTCTTCGGCAACGAGTACAACGTGCTCGAGCGGCTCGAGCTGCCGGCACTGCCCGTCGGTGACAGCGAGCTCGCGACCGGCGGGGCGGTGGCGCTGGCGGCCGTCGTGATCGTGACGCTGGTGGCGGCGGTGGCCGGCGGCAAGGCCGGCGAGCGCTACCACCGGCGGGTCGATCGGGCGGGGTTCTCCGACCAATAGCTGGCGCCCCCGGAGGCGTCTGGAATCCGACACCCTCGGGTAGGTCACAGTGGTGAAAGTTGAAACCGGACGCATGGCGCGAACCTCCGAGACCACCCGCCTCCTCGAGGCTGATCCCGAACTCGGTGCGCTGCTCAATCCCAATCGCCGGGCCGAGGCGGAGCGCGAGCTCGTCGTGCGCACGCACAAGCTCTCGGTCGGCCCCTGGGACGTCACGCGGCTGTCGAGTGCGAGTGCCGATCACGTCGGCCTGCTGATCCTCGACGGCGTGCTGTCGCGCGAGGTGATCGTCGCCGACCATGTGAGCGCCGAGCTGCTCGGCCCGGGTGACCTCGTGCGGCCGTGGCAGGGCCAGAGCGGCGCCGGGCTGCTGCCGGTCGAGGCGGTCTGGTCCGTGCTCTCGACGGTCAGCCTCGCGGTGCTCGACCGGCGCTTCGCGGCCGAGGTCGCGCGCTACCCCGAGGTCACCGCCACGCTGTTCGACCGGCTCGGCGAGCGCTCGCTGCGCCTCGCCACGACGCAGGCGATCTCCCAGCTGACGCGCGTGGACCGGCGCCTGAAGGCGCTGTTCTGGCACCTTGCCGAGCGCTGGGGCCGCGTGTCCGGCGACGGCGTCGTGGTGCCGCTGGCGCTCACGCACCGGATCCTCGGGCAGCTCGTCGGCGCCCGCCGCCCGACGGTCTCCACCGCGCTCAGCGAGCTGGCCGAGCGCGAGGAGCTCGTGCGACGCCCGGACGGGTCGTGGCTGCTGCGCGGCGACCCGCCGGACGCGCAGACGCTCGCCCGCAAGCCGACGGCCGCCGAGCTGCGCGGCCAGGATCTGATGCGCCCGTCGCGGCGCTTCGCCCGCGAGGACAGCGACGACGTCGACCCCGAGGGCCTGATCGCGGCGATGGACCGGCTGCGCGAGGCGCTCGACCCGAACGAGCTGCGCGAGCTGCTCGAGCGGCGCCGCAGCGCCCGCTAGGCGCGGGCGCCGACGCCGGTCGCGAACTCGCCCGTCCGCGCCGGGCCGCCGGTGCCCGGGTCGAGTGGCGGCGTGTCGAAGCCCGCCGACTCGCGCATCCCGGCGATCAGCTCCAGCAGCGCGTCGCCGGCGTCGACCCGCGGCGTCCAGCCCAGCTCCTGGCGCGCGCGGCGCGTGTCCATCAGCGGGACCGCGAGCCCCATGTCCAGCCAGCCGGGCGGCGTCGGCTGCAGGCGGGCGCGCCAGGTGGCGTCGGCGGCCGCGCGCAGCGCCCGCTCGGGGACCCGCAGCGGGCGGGCGCCGAGCAGCCGCCCGAGCGTCGCGCCGTCGAGCACCGGCTCGGCGGCGACGTTGTACGCGCCGCGCGCGTTCTCGTCGAGCGCGGCGAGGCGGTAGGCCTCCCCCACGTCGTCGCCGTGCACGGCCTGGACGACGAGCCGCGGCGGCAGCGGGAGCAGCGGCAGCAGCCGCGGCTGCAGCAGCGGCGACGGCAGCAGCGGGCCGACGAACAGGCGTCGCACGCCGGAGGCGGCCTCGCGCTTGAAGATCAGGCCCGGCCGCAGGCGGACGATCCGCAGCCGGTCCTCGAGGCCGTCGAGGATCCGCTCGCACGCGGCCTTGTGGCGGGCGTAGAAGAGGCTGGCGATGCCGTCGCGCGGCCACGACTCGTCGACGCGGCGGTCCTTCGGCCCGGGCGAGTAGACGCCGACCGACGACGCGTGCACGAGCGCCTTGGCGCCCGCTTGCGACGGCGGCCTCGAAGACCCGCTTGGAGCCCTCGACGTTGACCGCCCGCAGCGCCGCCTCGTCACGCGACGGCTGGATCAGCCAGGCGAGGTGGATGACCGCGTCGGCGCCGGCGAAGATCTCCTCCAGCGGAGCCGTGACGATGTCCGCGCTGACCCAGCGCGTGCGCGGGTTCTGCCAGCGCGGCATGCGGCGGGCGAGGCCGACGATCTCGGTCACGCGCTCGTCGCGCGCGAGGGCGGCGAGCACGCTGGTGCCGGCGTTGCCCGTGGCTCCGGTGACGACGATGCGCATAGCGCCAGCCTGCCCGGGTAGCCAGATCGTATGCCCACCACCCGAAACAGCGCGTCCGGCATCCTCTCGGACGACAAGGCCGCGCAGCGTGAAGAGCTCGTCGAGATGCTCAAGAAGGCGTACTGGATGGAGATCGAGACCGTGATGAGCTACATCGCGAACTCGATCAACCCGGACGGCGTCCGCGCGCAGGAGATCATCGAGTCGCTCCAGGAGGACATCCAGGAGGAGCTCGGCCACGCGCAGCGCTTCGCCAGCCGCATCAAGGAGCTGTACGGCGTCGTCCCCGGCTCGCTCGACTTCGCCGCCGAGCAGAGCTACCTGCAGCCGCCTGACCACCAGACCGACATCGTCCACGTCATCAAGGGCGTGATCGAGGCCGAGACCGGCGCGATCGAGCACTACAACGCGATCATCGAGTTCACCGACGGCGTCGACTGGGTCACCCAGGACATGGTGATCGAGATCCTCCACGACGAGGAGGGCCACCGGCGCCTGTTCGAGGGCTACCTGCGCGAGTACGAGGTCGAAGGCCTCGCATAGACTGGCTATCTGACCATCGAGGCCGACCGCTCCGAGCTGATCGCAGAGGCGAGCGCGCTTCTCGCGCGCTCGCTCGATCTCCAGGAGACGCTCGCCGCCGTCGCCGCGCTGACGGTCCCCGCGTACGCCGACTGGTGCTTCGTCGAGCTGCTGCAGCCCGACGGCAGCATCACGCGCCCGGTGATGGAGCACGCGGACCCGTCCAAGCGGCCGTTCATCGAGGAGTTCGACCGCCGCTATCCGCTCGATCCCGACTCGCCGGTCGGCTCGCCGCAGGTCATCCGCAGCGGCGAGCCGCTGCTGATGGCCGAGACGCCGGAGGGCCTCTGGGAGCAGGTCGCGCAGGATCCTGAGCACCTGCGGCTCCTGCGCGAGATCGACATCGTGTCGTCGCTCGTCGTGCCGCTGCGGGTGCGCAACGAGGTGATCGGCGACATCGCGCTGGCGATGTCGATCTCCGGCCGCCGCTACGGCGAGGAGGACCTGCGGCACGCGCAGCAGCTCGCCGACCGGTGCGCGCTCGCGATCGACAACGCGCGCCTGTTCACCGAGCTGCGCGAGGCGCGCGACGAGCTGTCGGCGATCCTCGAGGGCGTCGCCGACGCGGTCCTGGTGCAGCAGCCGGACGGCCGCGTGGTCTACGCCAACGACGCCGCGGTGCGGCTGCTCGGCTATCCCGACGCCGCGACCATGCTGCTGGTGGAGACCGCTGAGCTGCGCGGGCGCTTCCGGCCCCGCGACGAGCTCGGTGCGGCGCTCCCGGTCGCGATGCTGCCGGGGCGGCGGGCGCTGGTCGGCGAGCAGCCAGAGCCGCTGACCGTCCGCTACCGCCACCCGGACGGCAGCGACCGCTGGGCACGGATGCAGGCCCGGCCGGTCCGCGGCGAGGACGGCGCGGTGCGCGTCGCGATCACCGTGATCGAGGACATCACCGAGCTCAAGCGGGCCGAGTTCGCGAGCCGCTTCCTGGCCGAGGCGAGCCGGGCGCTGACGGCGTCGCTGGACCTGCGCGAGACGCTCGAGCACGTGGCCTCGCTCGCCGTCCCGGCGGTCGCCGATCGCTGCGTGATCGAGCTCGTGGAGGCCGACGACGTCCGGCGACTCGTGGTCGCGGGCGCGGCCCCCGCGGGCGCCGCGGAGCTGCGCGAGCCGATGTGGGCGCACTCGGGCGTCGTCGGCGAGCTGACGCTGGCGGCCGCGCGCGACTTCGACGAGCACGACCGCGAGCTGATCGAGGACCTGGCGGTGCGGATCGCCTCGGCGGTCGAGAACGCGCGGCTCTACGAGACGGCGTCGTCGATCGCCAAGACGCTGCAGCGCTCGCTGCTGCCGCCGTCGCTGCCGGAGCTGGAGGGCGTGGAGATGGCGGCCGCGTTCCGGCCGGCGGGCCGCGGCTACGAGGTCGGGGGCGACTTCTACGACGTCTTCGGGACCGCGGGGGACGACTGGTTCGTCGTCATCGGCGACGTCTGCGGCAAGGGCGCCGAGGCGGCGGCGGTGACCGCGCTGGCGCGCTACACGATCCGCGCCGCGGCCGTCCGCCTGCGCTCGCCGAAGGCGATCCTGCAGCTGCTGAGCGACGCGATGATCCTGCAGTCGGAAGGGCGCGGGCGCTTCTGCACGATCGCCTGTGCCCACGTCGAGTTCGGGCGCGTGCCGGCGCGGGTGACGGTCGCCTGCGGCGGCCATCCGCTGCCGCTGCTGCTGCGGGCCGGCGGGAGCGTCGAGCTCGTCGGCGTGCCCGGCACGCTGCTCGGGCTGGTGCCGGACCCGCAACTGGAGGAGCGCTCCGCCGAGCTCGCGCCCGGCGACACGCTGGTGCTCTACACCGACGGGCTCACCGAGGCGGGCGCCCCGGAGCGCGTGTGGAGCGACGACGATCTCGCCGCGGCGCGCGGCCGCGGCCGGCGGGCGGTCGGCGGCCGAGACGGTGCAGCAGCTCGTGGATGCGGCGCTCGGGCCGGTCCCGGTGCCGCGCGACGACGTCGCGGTGCTGGCGCTGCGCGCGCTCGGCTAGCCCGCGGAGTGCGGGTTGCCGGTGGCCTTGCCGTCGTCGCCCTGCTCGGCCGCTTCGCCGTGCTCCTTGGGCGCCTTGCCGCTCTCGCGCTGCGGCGTCTCGTCGTCGGCGCTGCTGGGGTCGGCGCCGGGCGGCGCCTCCTCCGGGTAGCCCGCGCCGGACTGGTCGATGCTCTCCATGCTCACATTCCCTGGCCGTGGCCGTAGTGCCGGTAGAGCGCGGCCTCCTCGGCCTCGGTCAACCGGGTCTCGTGGTCGATCTCCGGGGCGTCCTTGACCTTGTCCGAGGCGAACGGCACGCGGACGCCGTCGAGGTCCTTGGACGCCTCGCGCAGCGGGACGAAGCGGTGCTGGCGCCCGAGCAGGCCGGTCTTGACGACGGCCCACTCGGGCTCACTGGTGCCCGCGTCGAGGTAGATCTCCTCGATGGCGCCGATCTTGCCGTCGGTGCCGAAGAGATCCTCGCCGCGCCAGCCCAGCGCGTCCGTCATCGGATCAGGTGCGCCGCTCGAGGTCCGCGACTTCCTCGGCCTTGCGATCGGCCTTCTCCTGCGAGCGGGCGAGATCGTCCTTCGCTTCGCCCTTGCGCTCCTCGTCGCGGCCCTGCTTGCGCATCGAGGCGTCGTCGGTCAGGTCGCCGGCGGCCTTCTTGACACGTCCACTGATCTTGTCGGTGAGGCTCATATCCATGCCTACCCGACCGGGTCAGGCCGCGAAACGGAGGGCCTCGATCACCGCGCCGGGCTCGATCGCGAGCAGGCCGGGGTCGGGCTCGTGCGCGTGCGGGTCGCCGCGGCGGCCGGCCCAGAGCGCGCGGTGGCGCGGGTCCGGCGGCGGGCCCCACTCCGCGGCGCGGTCGGGCCGAACAGGACGACCGACGGCGTGCCGAGCGCGGTGGCGAGGTGCGCGACGCCGGTGTCGCCGCACGCGACCCGCGCCGGCCGCGGCCACGGCGGCGGCGAGCTCGGCGAGGTCGGTGCGGCCGGCGAGCACGGCGGCGTCCGGCGAGCCCCGCCGCCGCGGCGATCGCCTGCGGCCGAGCGCCCGCTCGTCCGGGCCGCCGGTGATCGCGACGCGGCGGCCGGCCGCGCGCTCGGCGCGCGCGACCTGCGGCCCAGCGGTCGCGCCGGCCAGCGCCGCGCGCCGCTCGCGGCGCCGGGGTGGACGAGCGTGGCGCCGCGCGCCGGCTCGCGGCGGCGCGACGGCGGGCACCGCGATCCGCAGGTCGGCGGGGTCGGCCGGGATGCCGGACTCCGTCGAGCAGCCGGCACCAGCGGGCGACCTCGTGCTCGCCCGCGCGCCAGCGGGGTCGCGTCGCCGAAGGCGATCGAGCCGGCGCCGGGCCGCGCGGCGCAGCAGGATCGCGTGGCTCTGCGGCCCGCGGCCGTGCAGGTTGACCGCGAGCGTCGGCGCCGTGCAGCGCCGGCGGCGAGCGGCTCGAGCGGCGCGCCGTGTCGACGCAGCCTCGTCGACCGCGCCGGTCAGCTCGGCGAGCGGCGCCGAGCGCGCGCCGGCGCGGCGAGCACGCGGCGGTGGCCGGGGAACGCGCGCGCCAGCGCGCGCAGCGCCGGCACGGCGGTGAGGAGGTCGCCGAGCCCGAGCGCGCGCAGGACGACGAGCTCCGGCCGTCACGGCCAGGACGGCTCGCCCGCCGGCGCGACGACGCAGCTCGCGCAGCTCGCAGCCGGGCGGCTGGCTGAGCGCGAAGATCACGCTGCGCGGCCACGTCCTCGGGCCGGTTGAGGTGCGCGTCGGCGCGCCGGCTTGTACTCGTCGGGCGGTCGTCGAAGAACGGCGTCTGCATCCCGCCGGGGATCAGCAGCGTCACGCCGACGCGGTCGCCGGTCTCGGCGGCGAGCGCGCGGGTGAAGCCGACGACGCCGAACTTGCTCGCGCAGTAGGCGGTCGCGTCGCGGGCAGCGCGCGGAGGCCGAGCGTCGAGGCGACGGTGACGACGCGGCCGCGCGCTGCGCTCGAGGTGCGGGCAGCGCGGCGCGCACGACCGCCGCGGTGCCGAGCAGGTTGACGGCGACGACCCGCTCCCAGGCCTCCGCGGTCGACGTCGCCGAGGTCGCCGCAGGCGTCGATGCCGGCCGCGGTGACGACGCCGTCGAGCCCGCCGTGGGCCTCCGCGACGCGCTGCACCGCCGCCTCGCGCCTCGCGCGGGCGCGGCGAGGTCGACGCGCTCGTACGCGAGCCCGTCGGCGGGCGCGCTGCCGGTCGAGCACCACGGGCGTGCCGCCCGCCTCGGCGACCGCGGCCGCGACGGCGGCGCCCGAGCCCGGACGCGCCGCCGGTGACGAGGACCGTCCCGATGCTCAGTCGCGCACGGGCCGCCGACCTCCTCGGATGAGTCGGGTGCGTGGAGCGGCCCGTCGAGGTAGGGCACGACGACGGCGCGGCCGCCCCAGCCCGCGAGCGACCTCGGCCTCGGGCAGCTCGGCGACGGCGTAGTCGCCGCCCTTGACCCAGACGTCGGGCCGCAGCTCGCGCGAGGATCGCCGCGCGGGTCGTCCTCGTCGAAGACGACGACCGCGTCGACGCAGCGCGAGCGCCGCGAGCACCGCGGCGCGGTCGTCCTGGCCGACGAGCGGGCGGTCGGGGCCCTTGAGCCGGCGGACCGACGCGTCGGAGTTCAGGCACACGACCAGGCAGTCGCCGAGCGCCCGCGCCGCCTCGAGCGTGCGGACGTGGCCGGCGTGCAGCAGGTCGAAGCAGCCGCCGGTGGCGACGACCGTGCCGCCGCGCGGCGCGCACCCGCGCGGCCAGCGCGGCCGCGCCGGCCGGTCGCCGGCTCGGCGGCGCGCCGAGCGCGCCGTCGCCGGCGCCGCCCGCGGCGACGAACGCCGAGGCCGCGGCGACCGCGCGCCCGGACCGCCTCGGAGGGCAGCGCGCCGGCGGCGAGCGCGGCCGGCGGCCGCGGCCGCGAAGCGGTCGCCGGCGCCGCACGGGTCGCCGCCCGCGACCGCCGGCGCGGGCACGGCGAGCGCGCGGCCCGGGCCGCCGCCGGCGAGCAGCGCGCCCCGCGCGCCGCGGGTCACGACACACGTTGACGGCGCGCCACCGCGCCGCGAGCGACCGCGCGGCGTCCTCGGCCGCCGCGATCGAGCCCGCGGCCTCCTGCGCGCGGTCGACGCCGGCGCGAGCGCGGCCGGCCTCGGCCGCGTTCGGCGTGGCCAGGAGCGACGCCGGGCACCGGCGCCGGGCCGCGCGGGTGCGGGTCCCAGACGATCGGCGCGGCGGCCGGCCGCGAGCGCGGCGCGGCACCGTCGGCTCGGCGGCGACGCCGCGGCCGTAGTCGGAGACGAGCACCGCGTCGGCGGCCGCGATCGCGCGACGCCGCCGCGGCGCCGAGCGGCCCGCAGCCGGTCCCGTCGCCGCCCGCGGTCGAGCCGCAGCAGCGCGCGGCCGCCGGCGCGGACGCGGATCTTCTCCGGCGTCGCGCCGCCGCAGGCCGAGGTCGAGCACGGTCACGCCGCTCGTCCGCGAGCAGCGCCGCGCAGCCGGCGGCCGGCGTCGTCGTCGCCGAGCGCGCTGACGAGCGTGACGTCGTGCCGCCGTCGGCGGCCGCGAGCGCGGCCGCGAGGCCGGCGCCGCCGGGCCGCGGGCGCTCGTCGATCGCGTCGACGCACCGGCACCGGCGCGTCGGGCGCGAGGCGCTCGGCGCGGCCGTCGACGTCGCGGTCGAGCAGCGCGTCGCCGACGACCACGAGTCACGCCTCATCGCAGCCGCCTCCGACGAGCGTCAGCGCGGCCGCGCGGCGAGCGCCTCGTCGACCGCCGCGCAGAGCGAGGTGGACCGCGACCAGGTGCATCTCCTGCACGGTCGCGGTGTGCGGCGCGTCGACGCAGAGCGCGTCGTCGCAGCGCTCGGCGAGCGGGTTGCCCGGCCGGCCGGTCAGCGCCCAGGTCGTCAGCCCGGCCTCGGCGGCCGCGTCGACGGCCGCGAGCACGTTCGGCGAGCGGCCCGAGGTCGAGAGCGCGACGAGCACGTCGCCGGGCCGGCCGTGCGCGCGGACCTGGCGCGCGAAGACCTCCTCGACGCCGTAGTCGTTGCCGATCGCCGGTGAGCGCCGACGTCTCCGCGTGCAGCGCGATCGCGCTGAACGGCGGGCGGTCGTCGCGGTAGCGGCCGACGAGCTCGGCGGTGAGGTGCTGCGGCCTGCGGCGGCGCTGCCGCCGTTGCCGGCGGCCAGCAGCCGCCCGCCCGCGACCAGGACCTCGGCCAGCCGGCGCCCCCAGCGCTCGAGCCGCGGCGCGTCGGCGTGCAGCGCCGCGAGCGGCGCCGTCGAGCTCGTCGAGATGGCCGCGCCCGGCGGGCAGCGGGCGGGCGAACCGGCTCATGCCTCCACCTGGCGGTCGCGCCGGCGCGCGAGCGGCGACCGGCGCGCTCGTGGACGACGTCCTCGTAGACCTCGCGCGTCGCGGCGGCGATGCGGTCCCAGTCGTAGCGCCGGCACGCGCGGCGGCGGCCCGGCGGCCGAGCTCGGCCCGGCGGGCCGGGTCGGCGAGCAGCTCGCGCAGCGCGGCCGCGAGCGCCGCGGGATCGCGCGGCGGCACGTGCACGCCGGTCACGCCGTCGACGACGGTGTCGATCAGGCCGCCGACCGCGGTGGCGACGACCGGCACGCCGCACGCCATCGCCTCGAGCGGCACGATCCCGAACGGCTCGTACCAGGGCACGCAGACCACCACGTCGGCCGAGCGCAGCAGCGCCGGCATCGCGTCGCGGTCGACGCGCCCGCGCAGCACGACCCGGTCGCCGACGCCGAGCCGGTCGCGCGAGCGCGCGCAGCCGCCGCGCCTCGGGGTCGTCGGCGAGCGCCGACGCGTCCGGGCCGCCGGCCACGAGCAGCTCCGCGTCCGGGACGCCGGCGAGCGCCTCGACGACGTCGCCGATGCCCTTGCGCTCGACCAGCCGGCACGACGGCCACGAGCCGCTGGCGACCCGGCGCCGGCGGCTCGGCCGGGCCGCCGGGCGTGAAGCGCGCGAGGTCGACGCCGCAGGGCACGACGGTGATCCGCGCGGCGCGTCGGCGCCGAGCCGCACGCAGCTCGAAGACCTCGTCGGTGCAGGTGGCGACGATCGCGGTCGACCTCGCGGGCGATCCGCGCGCTCGATCGCCAGCCGCTCGGGCGGGCTGGTGTCCTTGCGCGCCCTGGTGGCGGCGCTTGACCGCGCCGAGCGCGTGGAACGTCTGCACGACCGGGATGCCGAGGCCGCGGGCCGCGTCGAGCGCGGCGACGGCCGACATCCAGAAGTGGGCGTGCACGACGTCGGGCCGCTCGGCCGCGCCACGGCGCGCGCAGCTCGTCGCGCGAACGCGGCCATGTGCGGGAGCAGCTCGTCCTTGGGCACTCGGCGCGGCGGGCCGGCGGCGACGTGGTCGACCGCGACGCCGGGCGCGAGCGCGCACCCGTCGCGGGCAGCGCGGGGTCGTCGCGGCGCGTGTGCACGACGACCTCGTCGCCGCGGCGGCCGAGCGCCGTCGCGCAGCGCGGCGACGTGGACGTTCTGGCCGCCGGCGTCGACGCCGCCGAGCACGGCGAGCGGGCTCGCGTGCTCGGACACCATCGCGATCCTCATCGGACGCCACCTCCTCCAGCAGTCGCGTCCCAGTCGGCGAGGAAGCGCTGCAGGCCGTAGCGGTCGAGCGCCGCCTGCGCGCGGCCGCGCGGCCGCGTCTCGCGCGCCGCGTCGGGGTCGTCGACGCAGCCGCGCGCAGCGCGCCGGCGAGCACGTCGAGCTCGGTCGAGACGACGCCGGCCTCCGGCGGGCACCGCCTCGGGCGCCTCGGTCGTCGCCGAGCGCGACGACCGGCATGCCGAGGTGCATCGCCTCGAGCAGCGAGAGGCCGAGCGACGTCCAGCGGATCGGGTGCAGGTAGACGCGCCGCCGCGCCATCTCGTCGTGCAGCGTCGTCCTGCGGCAGGTCCTCGATGCCGCCGAGGCTCGCCGGCGTCCATCCCGAACAGGTCGATCGGCGCGCCTCGCGCGCGAAGCGCGTCGAGCAGGTCGGTGCCGGTCACGCGCGCGCGCCGCCGCGCCTCGTTGATGACGACGGCCGCGCGCGGCAGCTCGCCCGTGTAGCGCTCGCCCGGGTCGACGATGCCGTGCTCGATCACGCGCGTCGGCGTCGCGCCGGCGTCCCAGAACAGCGCGTTGAAGTGGGTGACGTGGACGAGCAGCGAGGTCGCCGCGGTCGGCGGCCGGGTGGCGCATCTCGGCGATCCGGCCCTGCGGCGCGTTGTGCTCGACGTAGACGGCGGGGACGTCGCGGCCGGGGCGGCGCGCCGAGCCAGTCCTGCGCGAGGTGCTCGAGCTCGTGCGGGCGCTGCAGGACGACGACGTCGACGTCGCTCGTCGCGCAGCGCGCTCGGGCGGCACCTCGGCGACGCGCGTCCGGCCAGTCCCAGGTCGCGCGCGGCCGCGCCGTCGGGCCCGCGGTCCGGGAGCGACCGGCACGAGGTACGTCGTGCGCGCCCTGGACGAACGCCGTCGTCCACGAGCCGTGCACGTGCCAGAGCAGGATCCTCATGCCGCCACCGCCCTCGGCGGCGCGAGCCGCCCGACGGCGGCGAGCGACGTCGCTCGACGCCCGACGCCCGTCGAGGCACGGATGGCCGGGGACCGGGCACACGCGCGCGCGGCAGCCGGCGCACGGCACGTCGCCGAGCAGCAGCTCGTGCGGCACGCCGCCACGGCCGCCAGCGGACGGCGGGCACGGTCGGCGCGAACAGCGAGACGACCGGCGTGCCGACCGCGGCGGCGAGGTGCGCCGGGCCCGGTGTTGCCGACGACGAGCGCGTCGGCGCCGGCGAGCACCCCGGCCAGCCCGGCGAGGTCGGTCGCGCCGCCGAGGTCGAGCACGCCGTGCCGCGGCGGCCGGCGACGCGCGCGGTCAGCGCGCGCTCGCCCGGGCCGCCGGTCACGACGACGCGCCGCCCGGCGGCGGCGAGCGCGTCGACGCAGCGCGGCGTTGCGCTCCGGCGCCCACGCGCGGGCCGGCACCGAGGCGCCCGGGTGCACGACGACGTAGCGGCGCCTCGGACGGCCGCGCGGCCGGCGCGACGCGCGACGGCGAGCGCGCCGTCGTCGCCCGGCGGCAGCGCGAAGCCCGCAGCGCCGCGACGAGGTCGAGCGACGCGCTCGACCTCGTGCACGTCGTCGGCGATCCGGTGGCGGACGTCGAGCAGCGAGCCGGGGTAGTCGACGCGACGTCGCGCGCGATCCACGGCACGCCGGCCAGCCGCAGCAGCAGCGCGGTCGGCAGCGGGCTCTGGTGGAAGGAGCGTGAGGATCGACCGCCCGGTCGGCGCCGCAGCGCGCGCGACGTCGCGCGACGAGCGCGTCGACGTCCGGCCGCGTCGACCGGGCTCCGGCTCGCGGGTCGATCCACGGGCGCGCGCCAGCACGAGCACCTCGTCGACGCCCGGGCAGCAGCTCGGCCGCCTGCCGCGCCGCGCGGGCCGCACAGCAGCGTGACGCGGTCGGCGCCCGCGGCGACCGCCCGGATCGCCGGGCCGGCGAGCAGCACGTCGCCCGTCGTTGTCGAGCCGGACCGCGAGCACGTGGCGTCATGCCGCCACCGGCTCGCCGAGCAGCAGGCTGCGACCGCGCTCGGCGAGGTCCGGCGGCGACCTCGGGCGCGCGCGGCGACCTCCTCGCGCCGGCGTGCGCGGCCGTCGGGCACGAGGACGCCGCGCGCGCCGGCCGCGCCGCGCGGCCTCGACGTCGGCGCCGATGTCGCCGACGACGCGCGCAGCGCGCCGGGTCGACGCCGAGCGCGGCCGCCGCCTGCAGCACGAGGCCCGGCGCGGGCTTGCGGCAGGCGCAGCCGTCGTCCGGGCCGTGCGGGCAGACGCGCCACGGCCCGAGCGGCCCGAGCAGCTCCTCGACCCGGCGCGTTGACCGCGTCGACCTGCTCGCGCGGTCAGCAGGCCGCGGGCGATGCCGCTCTGGTTGGAGACGACGCCGATCGGCACGCCGGCGCGCGCGCAGCCGGTCGAGCGCCTCGCGCGCGCCCGGCATCGGCTCGACCCGCGCCGGGTCGCCGTTGTAGGGCACGTCGACGACGAGCGTGCCGTCGCGGTCGAACAGCGACCGCCTGCGGCCGCGGCACGCGGCGCCGCGCAGCCGGCGGCGCCGGGCGGCGCGCCCGCGCAGCCACCAGCCGGCGGCGGCGAACGGCATCGCCGCGCTCGTGCCAGGACCATCGTCGCGACCTCGTCGCGCGGTGCGCGGGCCGGGCGCGATCCGCGCGCCAGGCGAGCTCCGCCGGTGCCCGCGAGCCACGCGGCGCCGCGCCGCCGCGATCGCGGCCGCGGCCGTCCGGCCGCGGCGAGCGGCGAGCGCGGCGACGCCGGCGCCGCGCCGTCGCGACGTGGCGCGGGCGCCGGCCGCGCGGGACGCCCGGCGCGCGTCGCGCCAGCCGCGGCCGTGCAGCGCGGCGCATCAGCGCGTCGTCGGCGTTGCCGGCCTGCTTGCGCGACGCTGACCCAGCCGGCCCGCCGGGCCGACCGGGTGCAGCACGCTGCGGCGCGCCGCGCACGATCCGCCAGCCCGGCGCCGACGCAGCGCGCAGGCCGAGGTCGGCGTCCTCGCGGTAGGCGCGCGGGAAGCGCTCGTCGAAGCCGCCGACCGCGGCGAGCGCCGTCGCGCCGGTAGGCCATGTCGGCGGTCGCCCAGCGCGCGTCCTCGAGGCCGGCGACGTTGCGCTCCCAGTCGGTCGGCCGGCGGTCGGCGCGGCAGCGGCACGCGGATCGCGGCCCTGCGACGCCGCGACGTCGGCGCGGCGGCCGCGAGGTCGGCCGCGCAGCGCGGCGCGCCAGCCGGGCGGCGGGACGACGTCGTCGTCGAGGAACGCGACCCACTCGGCGCGCGCGCGGCGCGCCAGCCGAGCGTTGCGCGCCGCGGCCGGGCCGCGGCCGGCGCCGGCCAGCACGTCACGCGTCCCGCGAGCGGGCCGAGGTGGCGCGGTCGACGAGCGGGCGCGACCGGTCGCGCCGGTCGTCGACGACGATGCACCCGCGCGGGCAGCGGCCCGTCGCCGCGCGGCGAGCGCCGGCAGCAGCGCGCCGCAGCGACGGCCGCCCGACGGTCGGGACGACGACGTCGTACGATCGCGCCGGCTACCGCCTCGCCGCGCCGCCGCTGCCCGCCGCCGCCGAGCGCGTCCGGCGCGCCGCACGACGAACGGGCCGATCGCGAGCAGGTCGACCGGCGCGGAGCCGAAGCACTCGAGCGCGTCGCGCGGGTCGTCGACCATCGGCCGCCCGGCGGTGTTGAGGCTGCGTGTTGACGACGACCGGCACGCCGGTGCGCGCCTCGAAGCGCTCGAGCATCCGCGCCACGCAGCGGCTCGTCGGCGCGGTCGACGGTCTGGATGCGCGCGGTGCCGTCGACGTGCACGACCGCCGGGATCCGGTCCGCGCCAGCCCGGCCGCGACGTCGTGCATGAAGAGCATGTACGGGCGTCGGCAGCGGGCCCGTCGAAGATCTCGCGCGGCGCGCTCGGCGAGCACCATCGGCGCGACCGGCCGGAACTGCTCGCGGCCCTTGACGTCGTTGAGCCGCTCGAGGTTCGCCGCGCGCGCGCGGGTCGGCGAGCAGCGAGCGGTGGCCGAGCGCGCGCGGGCCGAACTCGCTGCGCCCCTGGAACCAGGCGACGACGCCGTCGGCGGCGAGCACCTCGGCGACCGCGTCGGCGATGTCGTCGGGCCGCTCGTACGGCGACCGCCGGCGGTGCGCAGCCACGCGCTCGAGCTCGTCGTCGGTCCAGCCGCGGCCGAGCGCGGCGCTGCGCATCGGCGCGACGCGGTCGCCGAGCTCGGCGGCGACGTGCAGCGCCGCGCCGAGCGCGGTGCCGCGCGTCGCCGGCGGCCGGCTGCACCCAGACGCGCTCGAACGGGCCCTCGCGCCAGAGCCGGCTGTTGGCGACGCAGTTGAGCGCGACGCCGCCGGCCATCGTCAGCGTCGCGCTCGCCGGTGCGCTCGTGCAGCCAGCCGGCCAGCTCGAGCAGCACCTCCTCGAGCCGCGCGCTGCACGCAGGCGGCGAGGTCGGCGTGCGCGCGGCGTCCAGTCCTCGCCGCCGGGCGCGAGCGCGCGGCGCGAGCGCGCCCAGTCGACCGGCTCGGTCGACGAAGCCGCCGTCGCCGGTCGGCGCGCACGAGCGTCGCGCAGCTCGTCGAGGAACGCGGGCTCGCCGTAGGAGGCCAGCGCCATCACCTTGTACTCGTCGGAGGAGCGCCGGAAGCCGAGGTGCGTCGGTCAGCTCCTCGTAGAGCAGGCCGAGCGAGTGCGGCAGCTCCTGGGCGGCCAGCACCTCGAGCGCGCCGTCCGGCGTACGCGGCCGGCGAGGTGCGAGCCGCGCTCGCCGCGGCCGTCGAGCACGAGCACGGCGCAGGCGTCGAAGCGCGGACGGCGAGGTCGGCCGACGCGGCGTGCGCGACGTGGTGGGCGACGAAGCGGACCGCGGCCGGGTCGAGCCCGGGCAGCGCGGTCGCGCAGGAACCGCGGCGCGCGCTGCGGCGTAGAGCGTGCGCAGGCCCTCCCAGTCGTCCGGCGGTCGACGTCGGCGCCGGGCTGCGGCGCGAGCGCCGGGTCGTAGGAGTAGGCGACGGCGTCGAGGTCGCGCGGCCGTCAGCCCCGCCTCGCGCGAGGCACCAGCGCCCGCCTGCTCGGGCAGCTCCCAGGTCGAGAACGGCACCGGCGGCTTGCCGTGCTTGCGCCGGCTGAAGCGCTCCTCCTCGGCCGCGGCGACCGCTGCGCCGTCGACGACGAGCGCGGCGGCCGGATCGTGGAAGACCGCGTTGACGCCGAGGACCGTGGCCATGCGGCCGCGCTTCTCCGAGAAGCGCTTCGCAGCAAACGGCCTCGGGTCACAGGAGTGACCGGAAGGGCGGCGCTCGCGGCGCCGGGGTCAGCGAACCGCCCTAGCCGGTGTGCTCGGCGACCGTGCGCAGCCGCTCGAGCGCGCGCCGGATCAGGCGCGAGACGTGCATCTGGGAGACGCCGACGCGCTCGGCGATCTCCGCCTGCGTGAGGTCCTCGACGAAGCGCAGGTGCAGCACGATCCGGTCGCGCGGCGGCAGCGCCTGCAGCGTCGGCGCGATCGTGGCGCCGTACTCGACGAGCTCGAAGCGCTCGTCCTCGACGCCGATCGACTCGGCGTAGGTCTCGCCGTCGCCCTCGTCGCCGAAGCGGTAGGACTCGAGCGAGACCGCGTCGTAGGCGGACGCCGCCTCCATCGCCTCGAGCACCTGCTCCTGCGTCAGCTCGAGCTGGGCGCCGATCTCGGCCACGGACGGGCGAGCGCCCGAGCCGGCGCGAGATGTCCTTGACCGCGTTGTCGACCTGCATCACGCGCTCCTGCATCCCGCGCGGGACGTGGACGGCCCAGCCGTTGTCGCGGAAGTAGCGCTTGAGCTCGCCGAGCATCGTCGGCACCGCGTAGGAGGAGAACGCCGTCTCGCGCGCCGGGTCGAAGCGGTCGATCGCCTTGATCAGCCCGAGCGTCGCGACCTGCACGAGATCGTCGAGCGGCTCGTCGGAGCGCCGGTAGCGGCGCGCCATCCGGCGCGCCAGCGGCAGCAGCCGCTCGACGAGCTGCTCGCGCGCCGACTGGTCGCCGTGGCGGTGGTAGCGGATGAGCAGCCGCCGGTCCTCCTGGGCCCGGGTGAGACCTGGGGCGCCTCCGCCTCGCCTGCGGCCGTGGGCCGCTCAGGTGATCGTCGGACCCATCGACGGGTGCAGGCGCGGCAGGGTAGCTGTCAGCCGCGCAACGGTGTCGGCCGCGAGCCCGTTCGCGCAGCTCGCCGAGCGAGCCGGAAGACGCTTGTCGCGCCCGCGTCCCGCAGCTCCTGCTCGCTGAAGCCGCCGGTCAGCACGCCGATGGTCGGCAGCCCGGCGCGCTCGGCCGCCTCGCAGTCCCACGTCGAGTCGCCGACCATCACCGCCTCGCCGCCGCCGGCCTTCTCGACGCGCGGCGGCGACGAGATCCGGGTGCGGCTTGGTGCGCTCCACGTCCCCGGAGTGCGTCCAGCCGTCGACGAGCTCGCGCGCGTCGAGCAGGTCGAGGTAGTGCTCGACCTCGTCCGGCTTGGCCGAGGAGGCGAGCACGACCGCGTGGCCGTCGCGCTCGAGGTCCTCGATCAGCTCGCGCGCGTCGGCGAGCGGCCGGACCTCGTCGATCAGCGCCATGTAGAGCACCTTCTCGGCGGCGCGCACGTCGTCGCCGTGCTCGGCGTCGAAGCCGCTCACCGGCCAGGGCGGCGACGAGCTGGTCGCCGCCCATGCCGATGTGCCGGTGGATCCGCCACAGCGGGAGCGTCACCTCGTGCTGGACGGAACGCCCGGTACCACGCGAGCGCGTGGTGGTAGTTCGTGTCGACGAGCGTGCCGTCGACGTCGAGGATCGCCGCCGCCGTCACCCGGCGGTACCGACGCTGCGGCGCTGCGCCTCGTGCTCGCCCTCGCAGAACTCCTCGACGAGCTTCGCGCAGAACGCGGGCAGGTCGTCCGGCTTGCGCGAGGTGACGAGGCCCTCGTCGACGACGACCTCCTCGTCGACCCACGTGCCGCCCGCGTTGCGGATGTCGGTCTGCAGCGACGGCCAGGACGTGATCGTGCGGCCGCGCACGACGTCGGCCTCGACCAGCGTCCACGGGCCGTGGCAGATCGACCGCGACCGGCTTGGCCTGCTCGAAGAAGTCGCGCACGAAGCTGACGGCCTGCTCGTCCATGCGCAGGTTGTCGGGGTTCGCGACGCCGCCCGGCAGGACGAGCGCCGTCGTAGTCGGAGGCGCTCGCGTCCGTCGACGGTGCGGTCGACCGAGAACGTGTCGGCCTTGTCGAGGTGGTTGAACGCCTGCACCTCGCCGCTGTCGGTCGAGAGCAGCTCGGGCGTGCCGCCGGCGTCCTCGACCGCCTTCCACGGCTCCGTCAGCTCGACCTGCTCCGTGCCCTCGGGAGCGACGAGGAACGCGATCTTCTTGCCGTCCAGCTTGCCGGCCATGTCGGTGACCCCTTTCAATCTCGGGTTCGTCGCCTGGGGCTACCCGGTTTCCCGCCGCGCGCACGCCGGGTAGTCATCGACCATGGGCTATGTAATCGCCGGCATCCTCGTCCTCCTGATCGTCGCCGCCGCGGTGACGTTCTTCGTGCTGAACGCCACCCGCCGCCAGCGGCAGGCGTCGGCCGAGGACAGCGACTACGGCGGGGGCACGCCCGGGACCGAGGCCGCGATCGTCTCGCCGGACGAGAACACGCCGCTCGGCGACACCGACCAGCACTCCGGCGAGCAGACCGAGGAGGGCCGCACCGTCAGCGGCCGCGAGGGCGAGCAGAGCCCGCCGCGCGGCACCGGCCAGGTCGGCGAGGCGGAGGGCGCCCGGCGCATCACGCCGGAGTCCGAGAAGCTCGCCGATCGCCCGCGCTAACCACCTGGTTTGCCCCACCTTGGAGTGGGGAACCAAGCGTGTGTCGCGTCGCACGGACTGCCCTCCAACTTTCCGGCGGGCGCGTCACCCTCCTCCTCATCGAGCACGGGGCGCCTCTCAGCCAGGCGCCCCGTGCTTGTTAAGCGGCGCGCGGGTAACCCGAGGCCTGTGACCTTCCACACGCCGATCCCGCGGCCTGAGCCGCCGGGCCCCGATCCCGCTCCGCCCGCACCCGCGCCCGGAGCCCAGCCCGCTGCCGCCCGACCCCAACCCGCGTCCCATCTGACGTGCGGCCGGTCTCCCAGACGCCGACCGAGCCGGCGGACTACGCGCTGATCAGCGGCGTCTACGGCGCGCTGCTCGGCGCCACGGCGCTGAGCGCCCGCGGCCGCGACCCGGTCCCGCCCGCGGAGCTGCCCGTGCTGGCCGCGGCGACGTTCGCGCTCTCGAAGCTGATCGTCAAGGAGAAGGTCGAGACCTGGATCCGCGAGCCGTTCGTGGAGGAGCGCCCGCACGGCAGGCGGCCGAAGGGCCGGCGGCTGCGCTACGCGGTCGGCGAGCTGCTGACGTGCACGCGCTGCACCGGCGCCTGGGGAGCGCTCGCGCTCGTCGGGCTGCGCCTGCACGCGCCCGCGACCGGCCGCACGGTCGCCGCGGTGCTCGCCACCTCGGCGGGCAGCGACCTGGCGCATGCGGGCTTCAGCTGGCTGTGTTCGCGCGCGAACGAGCGGCCGCAGCCCGCCGCCGCGGAGCAGCCGCCGCCGCTCAGGCGCGCAACTGCCTGACCGCGGAGCCGACGTCGGGCGCCGCCTCGAACAGCTCGGCGGTGCCGGTCAGGTCGAGCAGGCGGGCGACCGGCTGCGACGCGGCGGCCAGGCACAGCCGCACGCCGCGGGCGGCGAGCTCGGTGCGCGCGCGCAGCAGCTCGCGCAGGACGGCGGAGTCGACGAACGTGGCGGCGGCCAGGTCGAGCACGACCCCGCGGGCGCGGCATTCGTCGATCCGGCCGCGCAGCGCCGGCGCGGCGGCCATGTCCAGCTCGCCGCGCAGCTCGAGCACCGTCACGTCCGGGTCGATCGCCTTCTCCTCGACGGCGTACGCGTCCGGAGGCCTGATGCCCAGGCCGTCGATCGTGCTCGCCTCATGGCGTTCGTCCAAATGGTCCATTCCCCCTGATCCTCCTCCTCGGAGGCGATTCTGTCATGCTCCGAACCACCTCGTGAGGGGAGGTTCGCGTAGCGACCTCGCCAGCGCGCTCGGTTACTCGGCCGGGGACGCGGGGTACAGCCGGACTGTCGATATGGGCAACGAGATCAGCAGCCATCCCTTTCGCACGGGCGGCCACGACGAGGCACGACGCTCCGACGTCCGGCTCTCGCTCCCTGCGCGCCCCGAGAACGTCGCGGTGATCCGGCACGTGCTCGGCGCGTTCGCCGAGGCGCTGCAGCTCGAGGCCGACGTGGTCGAGGACATGCGGCTCGCCGTCACGGAGGCCTGCACGAACGTCGTGCGTCACGCGTACCACGACGGCGACCCGGGCCCGATCGACGTCGTGATCCGGCCCGACGGCGACCGGCTCGAGCTGATCGTGTCCGACCGCGGGCACGGCATGGGCGCGAGCCCGGACGTGCGCGGCCCCGGCCTCGGCCTGCCGCTGATCGCCGCGCTCGCCCACGAGGTCGACATCCAGCACGAGCCCCGCCGCGGCAGCCGCCTGGCGATGTCGTTCCTCTGCCGTCCGCAAGTGGGCGTCGCGTGAACGGCGCCGAACCGGCGACGACGGTCTCCATCGCGTCAGGTCCCCTCGTCGGCCCGATCCTGCGGCGCGTCGTCGGCATGCTGGCCGCGCGCGCCGACCTGCCGCTCGACCGTCTCGACGACGCGGTGCTGGTCGCCGACCTGATCGCGGCCCGCGCGCCCGCGCACAGCGTCGACGACAAGATCAACGTCGCGCTCGATCCGGGCGACCGGTCGCTCGGGCTGCGCGTCGGCCCGCTGCGCCACGGCGGCGGCGCGGCGCTGATCGTCGATGCGGCCGTGCCGGGCGTCGGCAACGTGATCGAGCAGCTCGCCGATGAGCTGTCCGTCACGCCGGACGGGGACAACGAGTTCCTGAACGTCCGGCTCGCCTACACCAACGGGCGCTAGTGGCCGTCGAGTTCGCGATCACCGACCGCAAGGTCGATTCGGCGACCCACATCGTGGCCGTGACCGGCGAGATCGACCTCTTCACGGCACCCGAGTTCAAGCAGCACATGTCGGCCCCGATCGACGCCGGCTGCGCGAACCTGGTCGTCGACCTGTCGGCGACCACGTTCATCGACTCCTCGAGCCTCGGGGTGCTGATCGGCGCCCACCGGCGGCTCAAGCTGCGCGGCGGATCGCTCGTGGTGGTCTGCGACAATGAGGCCATCGTGAAGACGTTCCGCATCACCGGTCTCGACGGCGTCTTCTCGCTCGTTCCCTCGCTGGACGACGCGCTCGACGGAGACGCCGTCAGCAGCGCGGGCGGGTGAGGCCCCGCAGCGCGTGAGCTCGGGCTTCCCCGGCGCCGACGCGCAGTCCGACTTCTCCCGCGCGCGGCGCTCGCGGCTGCTCGCCGACGTCGGCCGGCGCCTGCGGCGCGAGCCGGACGACGTCGCGCTGATGCTCCCGTTCGAGGAGGTCGTCGAGGCGCTCGGCCGGACCGGCCAGACGGACCTCGGGCTGCAGGTGGTCCCGCTCGACGCGATCGTCGGGAGCGTCGACCGGGCCGTCGACTTCGACCGCGGGCTGCGCCCCACCTCGGCGCGGCTGCGCAGCCGCTGGGAGCGGATCGCCGCCGCGCAGCGCCGCGGCGAGGCGCTGCCGCCGGTGTCGCTGTACAAGATCGGCGACCTGTACTTCGTGCGCGACGGCCACCACCGCGTGTCGGTCGCCAAGTCGCTCGGGCGCTCGGACATCGACGCCTACGTGACCGAGGTGAACACGCGCGTCAAGCTCGGCGAGGACACGCTGGTCTCGGACCTGCCGCTGAAGGACCACGAGCGGCTGTTCCGCGAGCGCGTGCCGCTCCCGAGCGAGATGCGCAGCCGGATCTCGCTCACCGACCCGTGGGACTTCGGCACGCTGTCGGAGAACGTCGAGGCGTGGGGCTTCCGGGCGATGCAGTCGCGCGGCACCTACATGGACCGCGGCGAGGTCGCCCGGCTGTGGTTCACGGAGGAGTACGAGCCCGTGGTCGAGCTGCTGGCCGCCGGCGACCTGATCCACCGCGACGAGACGGAGACCGACGCCTACCTGCGCGTGGCCGGCGACCGCTACCGGGCACTGCGCACGCACGACTGGAGCGACGAGGTGCTGGAGCAGCTGCGGCGCGCCGATCGCCGCCGCCGCTGGCGCCGCCGGCCGCCGCCGAAGCAGGTCCGCCGCAAGCCTCCGCGCTGACGTTTGCCCCCAAAGGCCCCGGGTAGCCCAAAACGATGAGCCGTCTCATCACATTGCTTCTGGGCGCCGCCGCAGGCGCGGCCGCAGCCCACTTCCTGGACCCCGACAACGGCGCCCGGCGCCGCGGTCAGCTGAAGGACAAGTCCGATCAGGCCAAGAGCGGCGCGACGCAGGCCGTCGGCACCGTCTCCGCCGCGGCCGACAAGGCCAAGGGCGCCGCGAGGGACGCCGCCCCGAGCGCGATCAAGCCGACCAGGCTCGAGGATGCGGACGACGTCACGCTCGCCCGCAAGGTCGAGACCGAGATCTTCCGCGACGCCGGCGCCCCGAAGGGCGACGTGTCGGTCGACGTGCAGGACGGCGTGGCCTACCTGCGAGGCGCCGTCGACGACGAGTGGATCACTCGCCTGGCCGACGACGCCAAGAAGGTGGACGGCGTCAAGGGCGTGAAGAACCTGCTGCACCGCCCGGGCACGCCCGCGCCCGCCGCGGACTGACTACGCGACCGGAGCGGTCATGCTCCTTCCGCCGTCGGCGTCGAACAACTTGATCTGGCTCGTGTCGAGCGAGATCTCGACCTCGGCGCCGGGGGCGGCCCGGCTCTCGGCCGAAAGGCGCGCGACGACCTGCTGGCCGTCACCGTGGCTGGGCAGGTCCTCCATGCCCGAGTCGGCGGCGAGCTCGTTCAGCTCGGCCGAGTCGATCATGCCCTCGCCCTTGACCTCGAAGTAGACGTAGAGCTCCGAGCCCATCGACTCGACGACGTCGATCTTGGTGCGGAAGCGCAGGCGGTCGCCGGGGTCGTTGTCGACCGCGGCGTCCTCGAAGTGCTCAGGCCGGGCGCCGACGATCACGTCGCGCGCGCCCTGGCCGGGCTGACGCTGCAGGTTCGCGCGCAGCGTGTCCGGCAGCTGAGCGTCGCCGAACGGCGTCTTGATCGTGTCGCCCTCGAGGCGGCCGGGCAGGAAGTTCATCGACGGCGACCCGATGAAGCCCGCGACGAACAGGTTGTGCGGGTCGTCGTAGAGGTTCTTGGGCGAGTCGACCTGCTGGATGATGCCCGCGCGCATGACCGCGACGCGGTCGCCGAGCGTCATCGCCTCGGTCTGGTCGTGCGTGACGTAGACCATCGTGGTGCCCAGCGTCTGCTGGATCCGCGACACCTCGGTGCGCATCTGCACGCGCAGCTTGGCGTCCAGGTTCGACAGCGGCTCGTCCATCAGGAACGCCTTCGGATCACGCACGATCGCGCGCCCCATCGCCACCCGCTGACGCTGACCGCCCGACAGGTTCGCCGGCTTGCGCTCCAGATGCTGCTCGAGATCGAGGATCTTCGCCGCCTCGTTGACCTTCGACTCGATCGTCGACTTGTCGGTCTTGGCCAACTTCAGCGCGAACCCCATGTTCTCGCGCACCGTCATATGCGGATACAACGCATAGTTCTGAAAGACCATCGCGATGTCACGATCACGCGGCGGCAGATCGTTGACCCGCTCACCACCGATCATCAGATCACCCTCGGTGATGTCCTCGAGCCCGGCGATCATCCGCAACGCCGTCGACTTCCCACAACCAGACGGACCGACGAGGATCATGAACTCCCCGTCGCCGATGTCGAGATCGACGCTCTTGACGGCTTCGAAGCCGTCTGGGTAGCGCTTGGTGATCTCCTTGAACTGGATCTCCGCCATTCGCGTCCTCCTCCCTCGTTCGTGGAACCGCTTCCACGCTGGTGGAAGCGTACCTCACGTGTCACGTGCGCCGGGGTGGCCGTCCCCCGGCCATGGCGCGAGCACGAGCAGCAGCCGGGCGTCGCTCGTCGCGCGCACCGTGTGACGCTCGTGCGGGTCGAACACGGCGGCGAACCCGACGCCACCGGCGACGGCCTCCCCGCCGTCGCTCACCTCGACCTCGCCGTCGACGACGACGAGGTAGGCCCGTTCGTGGACCTCGTGCTCCTGCAGCTCCTCGCCGGCGGGGAGGTGCAGCGCGATCGAGCGCGCCTCGCCGCGGGCGGAGTGCAGGACCCTGGGTTTGTGTGGCTCCACGTCGAGCGTGGTCAGATCCCAGTGCTCCATGCCGGCGATCGTACCCGGGGTTCAGCGTTCAGGCTGCGCGGCGTCTCGCAGGCGCGAGATCGACTGGCGGATCAGCCGCGAGACGTGCATCTGGGAGACGCCGACCCGCTCGCCGATCTGGGACTGCGTGAGGTCTTCCTCGAAGCGCAGGCGCAGCACCTCGCGCTCGCGGTCGGTCAGCACCGCCATCAGCCGCTGCACGGTCGCAGCGTCCTCCGCGAGCCGGAAGCCCGGGTCCTCGGCGCCCATCGCGTCGCCGAGCCCGCCGTCGCTGTCGTCGTCGTCCTCGCGCGGCCGGTCGAGCGAGATCGCGCGGTACGCGCCCGCCGCTTCGCGGGCCTCGAGCACCTGCTCGGTCGTGATGCCGATCTCCTCGGCGACCTCGCCGGGCGTGGGCGCGCGAGCGCCCTGGCGGCCGAGATCCTCGGACACGCGCTCGACCCGCACCGCCATCTCCTGCAGGTCGCGCGGTACGCGAACGGACCAGCCCTTGTCGCGGAAGTGACGCTTGAGCTCGCCGAGGATCGTCGGGACCGCGAACGACGAGAACGCGACGTCGCGGCTCGGGTCGAAGCGGTCGATCGCCTTCAGGAGCCCGAGCGAGGCGACCTGGATCAGGTCGTCGAGCGGCTCGCCGCCGCGCTGGTAGCGCCGCGCCAGCTGGCGTGCGAGTGGCAGGAAGCGCTGGACGAGCTCCTCGCGGGCCTCGGCGTCGCCATGACGGTGCAAGCGCACCAGCAGGCGGCGGTCCTCACGCGCTCGCGCAGCACGGCTATCGCCGCGCTCGTCGTGCCCAGCACGCTGATCGATCGTTTCCAACGCCCTTTCCCCAGTCGCTGTGATGCTGCGGGCGCCGATGGTCTGGGGCGCGTATCGCTCCGCAGCAGGTTGCTGGGCCGCGGACGATGCAGTGTAGTACGGCCAGATGACCTCGACCCCGGCAACTGGGACACTTACCGAGCGGAACTTGCGCGTCCTGATCGCCGACGAGGACGAGGCGGCGCTGCAGGACCTGCACGGGGTGCTCAACGAGCTCGGCCACGAGGTGACCTCGTACGCGGTCTCGGTGCAGGAGGCCGCCGACCTGATCGCCCGCGAGGACCCGCAGCTGGCGATCGTCGTCGTGCACCAGGACGACGAGCACGCGCTCGCGCTGATCGGCGAGGCGGTCGAGTTCGCCTCCGGCCCGGTGATCGCGCAGCTGCCGGACGCCGACGTCGACTTCGTCTCGCGGGCCGCGCAGGCCGGCATCTCGGCCTACGTCGAGTCGCTCGACGCGGAGGCGCTGCAGGCGGCGATCGAGGTCGCCATCCGGCGCTACCGCGAGGCCAGCGGGCTGCAGGAGAAGGTCGAGCAGCTCGAAGGCGCGCTCGCCCGCCGCAGCGTGATCGAGCGCGCCAAGGGCATGCTGATGGAGCGGCACGGCGTGGACGAGCGCGGTGCGTTCGAGCTGCTGCGCGATCACGCGCGCAACGGCGGCCGCCGCGTCGTCGACGTCGCGCAGGCGGTCGCCGACGGCCACGCACTGCTGCCCAAGGCGCCGCAACGAGACTGACGCGGCATGGACCCCCGCCCCGGGCCCGTCGTCGAGGCCGGCGACTTCAAGCGCGCGTTCACCCGCTTCCAGAAGGACGAGATGACGCAGCGCGCCGCGGCGCTGACGTACTACTCGCTGCTGTCGCTGTTCCCCGCGCTGCTGTTCGGGGTCGCGGTGCTCGGCTTCTTCGGGCAGCAGGGCCTGATCAACGACGCCGCCGAATACCTGAGCGACGCGGGCGCGCCGGCCGCGACGATCGACGCGGTCACGAGCGCGCTCGAGTCGGCCCAGGCGCAGCGCGGAACGGCGCTGACCGCGCTCGTCCTCGGCCTCGCCACGTCGCTCTACGGCGCCTCCGGTGCGTTCGGCGCGGTCGGCGCGGCGCTGAACCAGGTCTGGCGCGTCGAGGAGGGTCGCGGCTTCGTCAAGCACAAGCTCAACAACCTGCTGTGGACGCTGGTCGTGGTCGCGCTCGTGCTGGTGACGTTCGTGCTCGTATTCCTCGGCGGCGGGCTGGCCGGCGACGTGCTCGGACTGATCGGGCTCGGCGACACGGCGGCGGCGATCTGGCGGGTCGCGCGTTGGCCGGCCGCGCTGGCCTCGGCCACGCTGGTCTACGCCGTCGTCTACTACGCGGCGCCGAACGTGGAGATCCGGCACTGGCAGTGGATCACTCCCGGCGCGGTGTTCGGGGTGCTGGCGTGGCTGCTGGCGTCAGCGATCTTCTTCGTATATGTGTCCAACTTCTCGTCTTACGGCGCCACGTATGGAGCGTTCGCTGCTGTCGTGATCCTGCTCATCTGGTTGTGGCTCACGAACGTCGTACTGCTTTTCGGAGCCGAGCTGAATGCGGCCATAGACGTACGCCGGGCGCCAGAGCTGCCCGCGACCTACGACGGCCCCACGCTGCCCGCGAAGGACCCGGCGGAGACCTGAAAACGCTTTCCCCCTGTCCGGGGGTTCCGCCGACGGGGCTTGTCACTTCCGCCCTCCGTCGGTAGAACAGGCCAGGTCCATGCACGGCGTTACCAGCGCCGAGGCAGTCGGAGGCGGGCCAGAAACCCGTCCGAAGGGGAGTGTCGGGGTGAATAAGGCGACCACAACCGGGAACGAGCACCCGGTCCCAACGCGTTGAGCGCGGCAGTACGCCCTGCTCCATGGTCCGGGCTCGCCGGGCCCGCCGGGCCGCGTACGCGGCCGTGGCTCCCGGCCGCCCTCGTCGCGGGCGTGGTCGGATGCGTGACCCTGGCCGTCCCCGTGCTCCCGCCGCTGCAGTTCGCGTGGCCGGCTCCGTCGGCGCACATCGCGCTCGAGACCGGCGTCGCGCTGATCGGCGTCCTGGCGACCGCGATCCTCGTCGGCTGCTGGCGCGAAGGTCCGCGAATCGACCGCCTGGCCCTGGCGGCCGGGCTGGCGGTGATCGCGATCGGGAGCGCCGTCCTGACGACGCTGCTGGCGATCGCCCCGGGCAGCGGCCCGCGCGCCGCGATCGCCCTCTCCGGGACGCTGGTCGGCTCGACGCTGCTCGCCTTCGGCGCCTTCGCGCCGGCGCGCAGACCGCGCGATCCGCGGCTCGCGGTCGGCGTGATGGCCGCGGTGACCGTGCTCTCGCTGGCGGCGGTGGCGATGCCGATCGTGCTGGCGCTCCGCGAGCTGCCGCCGACGCCGGCGGACCTCGACCTGGCGCGGCCGCAGATCAGCGGCTGGACCTTCACCCTGGCGCTGCAGGTCGCGATCGTGTGCAGCTTCGCGGCGGCGGCGATCGGGCTCACGCGCCGCGGGGTCCGCGGCGACGACGCGTTCGCGCTGCGGCTCGGGCTCGCGGCCGTGCTCTTCGGCTTCGCGCGCCTGCACTACCTGCTCGTGCCGCAGTTCGGCCACGAGTTCGTGCACATCGGCGACCTGCTGCGCCTGCTGTTCTGCGCCGTGCTGCTGTGGGCGGCCGGCGGCGAGGTCGCCCGCAGCGTGGGCGGCCGTGCGGCCGAGCGCGAGCGGCGCCGGATCGCGCGCGACCTGCACGACGGCGTGGCGCAGGAGCTGGCCTTCATCCAGCGCCGCGCCGCGCGCATGAGCGGCGATCCGGACGCGGACGAGATCGCGGGCGCCGCCGAGCGCGCGCTGCTCGACTCGCGCTGGACGATCGAGCACCTCGCCCGCGCGCCCGACGAGGCGCTGGACCGGGTGCTCGCCCGCCACGCGGCCGTGGTCGCGGCGCGTGCGGGCGTGGCGATGTCCTTCTCCTGTTCGGGCTCGGGCCCGGCGCAGGCCGGCCCGGAGGTGCGCGAGGCGCTCGCGCGGATCCTCGGCGAGGCGGTGACGAACGCGCGGCACGGCAGCGCGACGCGCGTGAACGTCGAGCTGTCGACGGATCCGCTGCGCCTGCGGGTGATCGACGACGGCGCCGGCTTCGACCCGAGCGCGGCGGCCCCCGGGTTCGGGCTCGGCGGGATGCGCGAGCGCGCGGCCCTGGTCGGAGGGGAGTTGAGCGTCCGGTCCGGTCCGGGCGCCGGGACCGAGGTGGCCGTGGAGCTGCCATGACGGCGCCCGCGCGCGTGCTCGTGGCCGACGATCACGCGCCGACCCGTGAGGACGTGCGCGCGGCGGTCGAGTCCGATCCGCGCTTCACGGTCGTCGCGGTGGCCGCCGACGCGGCGGACGCGGTGCAGGCCGCCATGCGCGAGCGGCCGGACGTGGCGCTGCTGGACATGCGGATGCCCGGCTCGGGCGCGGCGGCGGCGTGGGAGATCACGGCGCGGCTGCCCGGCACGCGGGCGGTGATGCTGACGGTCTCGCGCAGCGACGAGGACCTGTTCGCCGCGCTGCGGGCGGGGGCGTCCGGCTACCTGCTCAAGGACATGCCGTTCGAGGCGCTCGGCGACGAGCTCGCCGGCGTGCTCGACGGGAAGGTGGCGCTGCCGCCGGAGCTGGTCGCCCGGCTCGTCGAGGAGTTCCGCGACAGCGCGCCGCGGCGGCGCGCGCTGCTCGGGCAGGGCGCGGGGGCGCAGCTCACGAGCCGCGAGTGGCAGGTGCTCGACCTGCTGCGCCAGGGGCTCTCGACCGGTGACATCGCGCGCCGGCTGTTCGTGTCCCCCGCGACCGTGCGCAGCCACGTCGCGGCGGTGCTGCGCAAGCTGCGCGTGCCGGACCGCGACTCGGCCGTGCGGCTGTTCGAGGAGCACTACGAAGGGCCGCCCTAGGGCTTCAGGCGGGCTGCAGCGTGCGCTCCTCGGGGTAGGAGCACAGCGTCGCGCGACCGGGGCAGTCGGCGCACAGGTCGCGGTGCGGCGTGGGCGTGACCGGGTAGCGGCCGGCGATCACGCCGGCGGCGAGCTCCTGGAGCCGCTCGGCGAGCGCGGGCGCGTCGGCGGGCGTGAACGCCTGCTGGACGGGCGCGTCGGGGCGCTCGAGGAAGCAGTACGCGACCTCGGCGCGGGGCGCGCCGCCGCGCAGCGCCGCGAGCGCGTAGACGATCCGCTGGGTGGCGTAGTCGCGGTCGACCACGGTGCTCGGCTCCGTCCCCTCCAGCCGGTCGGACTTGTAGTCGACGATCAGCACGCCGCCGTCCGGCTCGGTCGCCACGACGTCCAGGAACCCCCTCACGAGCGGCCCGCCGCCGCCGGGGTCGAGGCCGAACGAGAACGGCGCCTCGCGGCGGGTCCGGATGGCCGTGGCCAGCCGCTCGCACAGCGGCGAGGCCGCGAACGCCGCCACGAGCTGACGGACGTCCTCGAGCTCGTGCGGCGGCGGCTCGACGCCGAAGTCCGCGGCGGCCTCGGCGACCGTGCCGAGGTCGGGCGCCGCGGGCCGCGTGAAGTCCAGGTCCTCGAGCAGCCGGTGCACGAGCGTGCCGCGCAGCCCGGGCGCGAGCACCGGGGCGTCGGCCCCCGCGAGCTCGGCGGCGGCGGGCTCCTCGAACGGCGGCGCGACCGGCGGCAGCCGCAGCACGCGCTCGAGGTAGAAGCGGTAGCCGCAGCGGGCGTAGTCGCGGAGCGAGCTGTACGACAGGAGCTGGGGTGCGGGCCGCGGGCGCGACGGCGGGTCGGGCAGGACGACCGGCGCCTCCGGCAGCGCGGTCCCCGGTGCGCCTGCGCGCGGGCGGGCGGCCGGTGCGAGCGAGGCGTGGCGGAGCACGGTCCCGAGCGTGTCGGGGGCGTTGCGCCGCACGAGCACGCGCGCCGGCCGGGCCTCCCAGCGGCGCTCGGTCTCGGTCTCGGCCGCCGCGACGGCGCCGCGGACGTCGTCCAGCAGCGCGCGGCTGATCCAGTCGATCGGCGGGCCGCCGGGGCGCGGCTCGGGCAGCCGCTCGCAGTCGACGCAGCCGGACAGGATGAGCCGCTCGCGCGCGCGGGTCATGGCGACGTAGAACAGGCGCCGCTCCTCCTCGGCCTCGGCCTCCTGCTCGGCGCGCGCCAGCCGGTCCCAGCCGAGCGCCGGGATCGCCTCGCCGCCGCCGATCGGCGCGAGCCGCAGGCCGACGGTCCCGTCGCGGCCGAGCAGCAGCCGGCTGCGCGTGTTGGCGGCCGCGCGGCCGAGGTCGGCGACGCAGACGACCGGGAACTCGAGCCCCTTGGCACGGTGCACGGTCATCAGCCGCACGGCGTCCAGCCCGTCGGACTCCAGCGCGGCCTCGCCCTCGCGTGCCTGCGCGAGGTCCTGCGTGGCGGCGTAGGCGAGGAAGCCGCGCAGGTCCGGCCCCTCGGCGGCCTCGTACTCGCGCGCCAGCCGCATCAGCTTGCGCAGGTTCGCGAGCCGGCGCTCGCCGCCGGCGCGGGCCAGGATCGCGAGGTCGTAGCCGGTCGCCACGATCGCCCGCTCCAGCAGGACCTCGACCGAGGCGCGCTCCGCCCGCGGCCGCTCGGCGGCGAACAGCTTCGCGAACGCGACGAGCCGGGCGCGCTCGGCCTCGGGCAGCGCTTCGAGCACGCCGGCGCCCGGCGCGGCCTCCGGGTCGAGGCCGGCCGCGGCCCGCAGGGCGGCCCAGGCGCCGCGGGCCTCGCCCTCGCGGCCGGCGGCCGCGAGCAGGACGAGGGCGTCGGCGCCCGCGCCGCAGAACGGCGACGCGAGCGCGGTGAAGAGCGAGGCCTCGTCGCGCGGGTTCGCGAGCGCGGCGAGGTAGGAGATGCCGTCGCGGACCTGCTCCTGGGACCAGTAGCCGCGGCCGCCGAGCACGTAGGTCGGGAGGTTCTGCTCCTCGAGCGCCTGCTCGAGCAGGCGCAGCGACGCGGTGGCGCGGACGAGCACGACGATGTCGCCGGGCCGGCGCCCGGCGTCGACCTCCTCGCGCAGCCGCTGCGCGATCAGGCGCGCCTCGGCGCGCCGCGCCGGCTGCGGCGCGAGCGTGCTCAGGCCGACCTCGACGCCTTCCCAGCCGGCGCTGTCGGTGATCAGCAGCTCGACGGGCGGCTCACCCGTCGCGACCGGGTCGGGGTCGAACAGGCGCAGCGGCACGTCGGGCGTCTCGCGGCCGGCGATCAGCGGGCCGAAGCGCTCGCCGAGCTCGCTCGTGAAGGCGCCGTTGAGGACGTCGAGCAGCTCCTCGCCCGACCGGAAGTTGCGCGCCAGGCGGCGCACGCGCCCGGCGCCGAGCCGCTCCCGCCGCTCGCGGAAGATCGTCACGTCGGCGTGGCGGAAGCGGTAGATCGACTGGAACTCGTCGCCGACCGCGAACAGGTTCGTCGCGCTCGAGCGCCTCGAGCACGTCGAGCTGGAGCCGGTTCGTGTCCTGGAACTCGTCGACCATGATCAGGTCGAAGCGCTCGCTCCACTCGCGGCGCGCACCGGCGTCGGCGAGCAGGTCGCGCACGCGCAGCTCGAGGTCGGAGAAGTCGACCCCGGCCCGCGCCGCCTTCGCCGCCGCGTACTCGCCGCCGAAGCGCTGCAGCAGGTCGTCGAGCAGCACGAGCGCCGCGCGCGCGTGGTGGTCCGCGCAGCCCGCCCGGTACGCCTCCCAGGCCGCCTGGTAGGCGACGCACGCGTCGTCCTCGAGCGCCTTCGCCCCCGCCCCGACCTTCGCGGCGTCGAGCAGGGCGGGCATCGGCACCGCCTCGAGGTCGGCCACGAGCCGCTCGCAGGCGTCGAGCGCGTCGCGCGCGGCGGACACCTTCTTCCCGGCGCCGGCGAGCGCGAGCGCCGCCGCGGCGGTCGAGCGCGCGGCGAGCAGCTCCGCCGGGTCGGGGAGCGGCGGCTCGGGCGGGACGGCGAGCCGCGGACGGCCCTCGCCGCGGCTGCGCAGGCCCTCGTGGGCGGCCAGGACGATCTCGCTCAGCGTCGGCCCGTACGCGGCCGCGAGGTCGACCGCCGGCACTCCGCGCGCCGCCGCCCAGCTCTCCAGGGCACGCTCGTAGGCCTGGTCGGCGAGCCGCTTCGCGGCCGCCTCGTCGAGCACCGTGAAGCGCGGGTCGAGCCCGGCGGCCAGCGGCCGCGCGCGCAGGATCCGCGCGCAGAAGCCGTGGATCGTGCTGATCCAGGCGGCGTCCGCCTCGCGCGCCCGCTCGTGCTCGCCGAGCGCGACGAAGCGCCGCCGCACGCGCTCGCGCAGCTCGCCGGCGGCCTTCTCGGTGAACGTCAGCGCGAGCACGGCGCCGACCGCGACGTCGTCGTGCAGCACCGCCTCGACGAAGCGCTCGACCATGACGGCCGTCTTGCCGGAGCCGGCGTTCGCCGCGAGCAGGGCCGAGCCCGTGCGGTCCTCGATCGCCGCCCGCTGCTCGCCGGTGAAGCGCACCGCGGCGCGCTCGTCGCGCGGGGGCGCCGAGCGCCGCGGGCGCCGTACGCCGAGGGCGGTCACTTGACCTCCGGGATGTCGCGGGCGCGGCAGATCCCCGGGTAGGAGCAGCCCTTGGGCGAGCACGAGTCGGGGCAGGCGCGGATGCGGCCGGCGCGCATCTCGGTCGCCGCGCGGGTCGCCGCCTCGCGGGCGTCCGCGAGGCCGGCCTCGAACGCCTCCGCGTCGACGACGTCGCCGTTGACGTAGCGGCCCGGCATGTCGTCGCGGACGAGGCCGCGCGGGCGGACGTCGCGGTGCCCGACCGGCTGGTAGAGCGCGCCGGCGGGCTCGACGTCGAGCAGCTCGCGCGCCGCCAGCGCGTAGAGCGCGACCTGCAGCTTGTTGTCCTGCGCCCAGCGCGCGCCCGCGGTGACGGAGCGGCCCTTGTAGTCGGTGATCAGCGCGCGGCCGTCGCCCGCCACGTCGATGCGGTCGACGCGGCCGGTCACGCCGACGCCGGCCTCGGGCAGCGGGAGCGGCGGATGCGCGTCGCCCGCGCCGCCGAAGCCCCATTCGAGCTGGACCGGCTCGAGCCCCGCGCCGTCCTCGGCCTCGTGGCGCAGCAGGCGGCGCAGGTCGACGTCGAGCTCGCGCAGCATCGCGCGGGCGGGAGTGCCGCCGGCGGTCGCGCGCAGGTCGGCCATCGCCGCCTCCAGCTCCTCGAGCGCGGCCGGCAGCGAAGCCGGGGTGAGGCGGCCGGAGCCGGTCCGCTCGCGCAGCCGCCGCAGCGTGCGCTCGAGCACCTGGTGCGCGAGCGAGCCGCGGCGCATCGCGTCCGGGTCGGGCTCGACCCGCTCCGGGCGCAGCAGGCTCTCGACGAGCCAGCGCACGCCGCAGCCCGCGAACGTCTCCAGCCCGCGCGCCGCCTCGGTGCGGCGCTCGCCGAGCGTCGCGAGGACGGGCGCGCTGGACGGGGGCGCGAGCGCCGGCGGATCGGCGAGGTCCTGCTCGGCCGCGCGGGCACGGCGCAGCTCGTGCGCGGTCGGCGCGTCACGCGGCGGCCAGGTGACCTCGGCCAGCACGCGCTTGCCGCGACGGTCCCAGAGCTCGTCGGTGAACAGCGCGCGGACGTCGTCCACGAACGCCGACGGCTGCACCGGGTCGCCCTCCTCGTCGGACGAGCGGAAGGAGAGGAACAGCACCTCCTCCGGGCGCGAGACCGCGGCGTAGAACAGGTACCGCTCCTCGGGCAGCGTGTCCTCGTGCCGGCGCAGCACCAGGCCGGTCGCGCGCGCGAGCGCCGCGCGCGCCGCGTCGTCCAGGAACGGCTCCGGCGCCGGGTGCCGCGGGAACGCGCCCTCCTGCAGGCCGCAGACGAAGACCGCGCGGAAGCGGCGCGCGCGGATCGCCAGCGGGTCGGCGACGAGCACGCCGCCGGGCGCCGCCGGCTCGCGCACGGCCACGCTCGCGAGCGACTCGAGCAGCTCCGCCGGCGTGCCGGCCAGCGCGGGGTCGGACGCGGCGAGCGACCGCAGCTCCTTCGCCGCCCGGCGCAGGGCCGCGGCGGCGCGCGCGTCGGCGGCGTCCTCGGGGTCGAGCACCGCCGCCTGGCGCCGGTGCGGCCCGGTCCAGATCGCGTCCGCCTCGGCGACGAGCGCTTCGAGGAAGGCCTCCGCGCCGCCGGCGGCGGCGTCCGCGAGCGCGTCGAGCGCGGCACCGAGCGCCTGCGCGGTGCCGCGGCGGCGCGGGCGCGGCGAGCTCGGGCGCGAGGCCGCCGGCGGCGTGCGGGTCGGGCGCGCGGGCCGCGGCGCGGGCGTCGAGCCGCTGCAGCAGGCGCCGGGCCTCGGCCGCGCTGCGGACGCCGGTGCGGCGGACCCGGGTCTCGAGCGCGTCGGCGGCATCCGGGTCGGCCAGCCGGCCCGGGGTGCGCAGCCAGGTCAGCAGGTCGGCGGCGGTCCCTCCCGGGAGCGCGGCCCGCGCGGCGGCGAGGACGCCCGCGCCGAGCCGCGTGCGCTCGAAGCTGCGGTTGCGCTCGAGCGAGGCCGCGACGCCGTAGGCCGAGAGCACCTGCGCGAGCGGCTCGCCCTCGCGCGCGATCACGGCGATGTCCTCGGGCACGACGCCGCCGGCCAGCAGCTCGAGCACGGCGGCGGCGACGAGCTCGGCCTCGGCCCGCTCACCGCCCGCCTCGAGCAGCCGCACGGCGCCGTTCGGCGTCAGCCGCGCGGGCGCCGGCTCGAACAGCGAGCGCTCGAGGTGGTGCAGCGCGGTCCGGGCCCGCGGCGCGTAGTGCTCCGAGCGATCGGCGAGCACCTCGTGGCGCTCGGCCAGCGGCTCGAGGTCGAGCACCGTGCCGGCCCGCCCGGCGAACGCGGCGCGGCCGGGCTCGTACGCCAGCGCCACGCAGACGTCGGCGTGGCGGGCGAGGGTCTCGACCGCGTCGCGCTGCAGCGGCGTCAGGTCGTCGAATCCGTAGAGGAAGACCGGCCGGCCGCCCCACGCCGCCGGCCGCTCGCGCAGCGCGTCCAGCGCCGCCCGCGCGAGGCCTTCGGCGTCGACCGCCGCGAGCGCCTCGAGCCGCCGGTGGTAGCCCGAGTACAGCGCCGCCAGCTCCTCGACGAACGGCGGCGCATCGCCGGCCGCCGCCCAGGTGCGCAGCGCGCTCGTGAACCGCGCCGGCGTCACGAGCGAGCGGCCAAGCTCGGCGAACAGCGCGCCGGCCGCGGCCGGGAAGCCGGGCGCCGCGGCCGACGGACCGAGCGCCGACAGCCGCGTGTCCGCCACCACCGCGCGGACCACGCGCTCGCGCGCGACCGAGCCGAGCACGCGCGGCCGGCACGCCGGTCGCCCGCGCGATGCCCCGGACGAGCCACTCGAACGTCACGACCTCGGCGCCGACCACGATCCCCTCGGCCGCCAGCTCGCGGCCGTAGTGCTCGGCGTCGGCCGGCGTCGGCACCACGAGCAGCGGCTCGCGCGCGAGTGCGGCGCGGTAGCGCTCGAGGACGGCGCCCGCCTTGGCGGCGTTGGCCGGACCGGTGATCAACGTGAGGGGCATGGGCGGGCTCCCCAGCTTTGCGCGCGTGCCAGACGGCACGGTCGATCGCCTGCAGTTTGCGCGCCTTTCGGGCCTCGCCTTCACGTTTCCGCAACCGGCCTGCGAGTGTTCAAACGCAGACTGGACGGATGTACGGCAGCCCTTTTGGTCTCAAGTTGCGACGCTGGTGGCCGTTACTCGGTCTAGAGAGCCGCCAACGGGAGCCGTAGAGCGATGCCGCACCTCCACCTGCCGATCGATCACACCGACGCAGACCTCGTCCTGGCCGCCAATGTGGCGGACCTCGTCGGCAGCGCGGATCTGTACGTGACCTGGAGCCACATGAGCGGCGCAGGCGCGGTACCCGAGGTCGAGGCCGTGGTGCGCGAAGAGCGCCCCGCCGGCCGCCTCGCCAACTTCTTCTCCGGCGTCGCCGCGTTCTTCCACGCCATCACCCGCCGGCCGCCGCACGCGCCGGCCGAGCAGGCGATGATCGTCGAAGCGCCTCCGCGCGCTTCCGCCTGACGTCTTCGACACCGCGCCGGCGGGCTCGGCGAACTTCGGGCAGGTAAGGAGGCCGGGAGTTCGAGCGTGCTCGAGGACCCAAAACGTTCCACGAGGTCGGTTCGCCGAGGAGGGCGTGGAACGTTTTACGCGCTATAGGCCGCATAACGTTCCACACCCCTCCGGCGAAGCCGACCCAGTGGAACGTTTTGGGTGCAACCGCGGTTGACACCCCCGCTTCCCTACCCAGCCGTAGTTCGTCCCGCGGCTACCGCCGCAGCGTCGCCGACACCGAACCCGAGCGCCGGTTGCCCGCCATGTCGGTGCGGGCGATCGCGACCCGGATCCGCACGCGATCGGCCGAGCGCAGCAGCCGCCGACCGACAGCAGTGAGCGGCACCCGCGCCGCGCACGGGCCGCGCCGTCCAGAACGGCACGCCGCCGCGGGCGACGACCCGCCCGCCGGCGCGCACGACGACGCGCGCCAGGCCGCGCCGGCGCGGCGCGAACCGCAGCGCCACCCCACGCCGCGCGACCACGGAGCCGAGCGACTGCCGCGGCACCGTCGCGCCGAGCACCGGCCGCGGCGACCGCCGGGTGCGGACGAACCCGCCGCGCGGGCGCACGAAGGCCAGTGCGGCCTCGGAGCTGTCGCGCGAATCGCCGTCGGCCGCGAGCGAGAGGAAGACGCCGCCGGCCAGCGCGAGCGAGCCGTCCGGGCGCGCGGCGATCGCCTGCGGGCCCCAGTCGCGCGTGCCGAGCTCGGGCAGCACGCTGCCCCGCTCGAAGGTCCCGCCGCCGAACGTGAGCCGCGTCGAGCTGCGGCCGGTCACGCGACCGCCGCCGTCGAGCGCGACCCGCTCGAGCGGCTCGCCGAACGCCTTGGCCGCGACGACCACGCCGCCGTCGACCGAGGCCAGCGTCGGGAAGCCGACGCGGCCGAGCGCGACGCGCCCGTCGCCGCTCCACGCCGGGTCCGGCAGACCCGCCGCCGTGTAGCGCTCGATCGAAGCGCTGGTCCCGGATGCGCTCGTCGCCACGAGCACGCGGCCGGCCGCGTCGAGCCGCATGGCCGAGACGTCGGCGAGCGGCTCGACGATCTCGAACGCCGGATCGCGGCGGCCGTCGGCGCGCAGCCCGATGACGATCTCGCGCGACTCGTCGAGGTCGTCCAGCGGCCCGGTGCGGCCGTTGACCACGATCCGCCCGTCCGGGCGCACCGCGAGCTCGCGCGCACCGCCCTCACCCGGCAGCGGGTGGGCGACGCCGTTCGCGCCGAACGCCGGATCCGGCGTCCCGTCGGCGCGCAGCTTGGCGACCGCGAAGCGCGGCTCCTGCTCGCTGCCCGACCGGCCGGCCACGACGAGCCCGCCGTCCGGCGTCGGCGCCGCCGAGCGGCAGCCGAGGCAGCCGATGCCGACCAGGCCCGGCACCGCGCGCAGCCCGTACGCGCGGTCGAACGCGCCGCGGGCGTCGAGCCGCACGACCGCGGGCGGGCCGCTCGTGGCCGGCTCGTCCGCCGGCAGCCGGCCGACGGCGTAGAGCGTCCCGTCGGCCGTCCGCACCATCGCGTCGGTCTCGCGCACCGCGAACGGCGCCCGCGCGCCGCCGCCCGAGCCGAAGCCGCGGACGAGCCGCCCGTCGGGCGCGAACGCGGTCACGGTGAGGCGGCGCGAGAGGCCGGCGCCCCCGCCCGCGAAGACCGTCCCGTCCGGGGCGACCGCGAGCGCTCCGAAGCTCTCGCGCGTCCGGTGGTCGGCGTCGTAGGTCACGGCGAGACGTCCACCGGAGGACGTCAGCAGCGGCGCCCCGACCGCAGCGGCTGGAGCCAGCAGCAGCAGGACGAGGGCGATCGGCAGTAAGCGCATGGAGCTATCAACGCCGCCGCCGCGGCAGGGTTGCGGCGCCTAGGCGGCCTGCGCCGGAGCGGCGGCGCCGTCCTCGCGCGGCGCCTCTTCGCCCTCGGGCGGCTTGGCGCCCTCGCGCGCCCACGGCTCGTCGAACTCGACGCGCCACTTGCCGTCCTCGGTCTGCATCAGCGCCAGACGGGCGCGGAACGACCTTCCGGAGCGGCCGCGGAACCCGGTCACGGGCTTCTGCGTGCGCCCGCTCGAGATCAGCTCGCGCACCGCCGCGGTCGGGATCGTCTTGCCGGCCTTGGACTTCCAGATCACGAACCCGCAGCCCGGATCCTCGCGCGACCAGCACGAGAAGCCCTTGCGGTTCTCGACGATGTCGCGCCCGCAGACCGGGCACGGCCCGAGGTTGGCGCGCGGGATCCGAACTTCCTTGAGCTTCGCGTCGAGCTCGTGGACGGTCTCGTCGGCGAACGCCGCGATGTCGCGCATGAAGCGCTCGCGCGACTCCTCGCCCTCCTCGATCCGCCCGAGGCGGTGCTCCCAGTCGCCGGTCAGCGACGGCGACGTCAGCGCGTGCTCGCCGAGCAGCCGGATCACGTTCAGGCCCTTCTCGGTGCAGACCAGCGCGCGGCCCTCGCGCTCGATGTACGCGACGTCGATCAGCCGCTCGATGATCGCCGCGCGCGTGGCCGGCGTGCCGATCCCGGAGTCCTTCATCGCCTCGCGCAGCTCGTCGTCGTCGACGAGCTTGCCGGCGGTCTCCATCGCGCCCGAGCAGCGATGCGTCGGAGTAGCGCCGCGGCGGCTTGGTCTCCTTCTCGGCCGACTCGACCTCCAGCGTCGCGACGTCCTCGCCCTGCTCGAGCTTCGGCAGCTGCTGATCCGTGCCCTCGTCGTCGTCGCCGGAGCGATCCTCGAGGCCCTCGCCGTAGACGCCGCGCCAGCCGGGAACGACCAGCACGCGCCCGCGGGTGCGGAAGATGTGCGCCGCGACCGTCGTCTCCAGCCGCGTGTTCTCGAACACCGCCTCCGGGTGGAACGCCGCGAGGAAGCGCCGGGCGACCATGTCGTAGACCCGCCGGTCGTCGTCGCTCATCTTGTCGACGTTGTGGGTGGCGTTGGTCGGGATGATCGCGTGGTGGTCGGTGACCTTCGCGTCGTTGACCACGCGGCCGAGCGGCAGCAGGTCGAGCCCGGTGACGTAGCCGGCGGCCGTGGCGTACTCGCGCCGCCGGCCGACCTGCCCGGCGATCGGCTTGAGCTCCGGCACCATGTCGCCCGGCAGGAAGCGCGAGTTGGTGCGCGGGTAGGTCAGCGCCTTGTGCTCCTCGTAGAGCCGCTGGGCGGCCGCGAGCGTGCGCCGGGCGGAGAAGCCGTAGCGCGTGTTGGCGTCGCGCTGGAGCGAGGTCAGGTCGTAGAGGAGCGGGGCGCGCTCCTTCTTCGTCGACTTCTCGAGCTTGCTGATCGTGCCCTGGCGGCCGCGGACGGCGGCGACGATCTCCTCCGCCTCGGCCGCCGTCTTCAGGCGCGGGTTCGGCCCGGCGTGGAAGCGGCCGTCGTAGCGCCGGCCGCCGTCGCCGCCGGTCGGCTCGAAGGTGGCGTCGACGAGCCAGTAGGGCTCCGGCTTGAACGCGCGGATCTCCTCCTCGCGGCGCGCGATGATCGCCAGCGTCGGCGTCTGCACGCGGCCGAGCGACACGGCGCCGTCGAACGAGGACCGCAACCGGATCGTGGCCGCGCGGGTGGAGTTCATGCCGACGATCCAGTCGGCCTCCGAGCGCGAGCGCGCCGCCTGCTCCAGCCGCACCATCTCGGTCGCCGGGCGCAGCGCGCGCAGCGCCGAGTCGATCGCCTTCGAGGTCATCGACGAGAGCCACAGCCGCTGCACGGGCTTCTTGGCCTTCGCCTTCTGGAACGTCCAGGCGAAGATCAGCTCGCCCTCGCGCCCGGCGTCGCAGGCGTTGATGACCTCGTCGACGTCCGCGCGGTTGAGCAGCTTGGTGATGACGCCCATCTGCTTGCGCGAGCGCTCGTCGCGGACGACGAGCTTGAACTCCGGCGGCACGATCGGCAGGTCCGCCATGCGCCACTTCTTGTACTTGGGGTCGTACTCGTCGGGCTCGGCGAGCTGGACGAGGTGGCCGACGGCCCAGGTCACGACGTGCGAATCGGACTCGAGGTAGCCCTCGTGCTTGGTGAACGCGCCCGGGAGGGCACGCTGGAGGTCGCGTCCGACGGACGGCTTCTCGGCGAGGACGAGGGTCTTGCCCATAGGGTCGCGCAGGGTAGCGCCCGCGGCCTATCCGCCGCAGGGCCCGGTCGACACGGGCGACCGCGCTCCGGCCAGCGCGTCGCGCGTGACCGCGTTCGGCACGGCGTAGCCGCCGCGCGGCCCGCTGGTCGTCGCGGCGAAGATCGTGGCGACGACCTCGCCGTCCCCGTCGACCATCGGCCCGCCCGAGTTGCCGGACCGCACCGCACCGCGCAGCGCGACGATCTGCCGCCGCACCGGACCGTTGCCGTACGCGTCCGACGTGACGACCCGGCGCGTGCTGCCGAGCCGGCCCGCGCGCACGTCGTACGGCCCGTTGAGCGGGAAGCCGAGGATCGCCGCCGAGGTGCCGGCCGGCGGGTCGTCGGCCAGCGGCAGCGACGGCGCGTCGAGCCCGTCCACCTGCAGCACCGCGAGGTCGTTGCGGGTATCGAACGCGATCGCCTGCGCGTCCAGGCCCGGCTCCTCGCCCTGCGGCAGCACCTGCGTGTCGTCCTGGCCGGCGACCACGTGCGCGTTCGTGACCACGATGCCGTCGGCGGCGACCCAGCCCGAGCCCTCGACGCCGACGCCGCACGCCGTGCCGAGGATCTTCACCACGCTCGCGCTCGCCGCCCGCACCTCCGGGTCGCGGGCGATCGCGCTCTGCGGGGGCGGCACCGCCGCCGCGCCCGGCCCGGAGATGCGCGGGAACGGATCGAGCGAGGAGAGCGTGTTGAGCAGCGGGCCGGTCGGCGGCAGCAGCGCGTTGAGCTGGCGCAGGATCGTCGAGCGCTGCACGTCGCGCCGGATGTCGGGGCCGGCCTGCAGCGCGACCGCGCCGAGCACCCACGCCACGAGCAGCCCGACGCACGCGGTCAGCGCCGCGCCGAGCGCACCGTCGACGGCGGTGAACGTCTGCGATCGCACACGCGCGCGCAGGCGCGAGCCGACACCTTCGAAGCCGGCCGCGAGGATGCCGCCGGCGATCAGCGCGCCGACGAGCGCGAAGGCCGGCGTCCACGCCGAGTCCTCCGGCAGGATCAGCGGCGCCACGCGGGTCCCGAGCCAGGCGCCGGCCGCGAAGCCGACCAGCGCCAGCGCGCCCGCGACGAAGCCCTGCGCCCATCCGAACAGCGCGAGCAGGACCACCGCGCCGAGGATCACCCAGTCGATTCCGGTCACAGAACGATCGAGCCTACCCACGCCATCGCGCCGGGCTCGCACGATCTCGCCGCGTAGCGGCCTAACCTGGGCGCTGCCCCATGACCGCCCGCCGTCCTCCCCCGCGCCGCCGCCGGCGCGGGAACCTGCGCCGCCTGGCGCCCGTCTTCCTGCTCGCGGCCGGCGCGTTCGCCGGCGGCCTCGTGGCCGGCGGCAGCCACGAGCCGTCCGAGCGGCGGCTCGCGCAGCGGTTCGCGACCGCCTGGCAGCGCGGTGACTACGAAGCGATGCACGCGATGCTCACGCCGGAGGCCCGCTCGGCGACGAACGTGCGCCGCTTCTCGCGCGCGTACAGCCGCGCGGCCGAGACCGCCACGCTGGAGGAGCTGAAGGTGGCGCGCGCCGGCGAGCCGCGCGACGGCGTCGTCGAGGTCCCGGTCCAGGCGCGCACGCGCGTGTTCGGGCCCGTCGAAGCGCGGATGGCGATCGCGGTCGGCGAGGACGCCGAGGGCGAGCCCGCGATCGAGTGGGCGCCGCACATGGTCTTCCCCGGGCTGCGCCGCGGCGAGGAGCTCAGCCGCGAGACGCGGATGCCCGACCGCGCGGCGATCCTCGCCCGCAACGGCACGCCGATCGCCGAGGGCGAGGCGCGCCTGTCCGAGCTCGGACCGGTCGCCGCCGAGATCGCCGGGCGCGTCGGCCCCGCCCCGCCGGAGCAGCTCGACGAGCTGCGCATGCGCGGCGTGCCCGCTGACACGCCGGTCGGCCTCAACGGGCTCGAGCGCGAGTTCGAGGTCCAGCTCGGCGGCACGCCCGGCGGCGACCTCTACGCCGGCGAGCGGCTGCTGGCCAACCGCCCGCCCGAGCGCGGCGAGGACGTGCGCACGACGATCGACCCCGACGTCCAGCGCGCCGCCGTCGAGGCGCTCGCCGGCCGCTACGGCGGCATCGCCGCGGTCCGGCCCGAGCGACGGCGAGGTGCTGGCCCTCGCCGGCGTCGCGTTCTCGGCGCCGCAGCCGCCCGGCTCGATCTTCAAGATCATCACGCTCACGGGCGCGCTCGAGGCGGGCACCGCCAAGCGCAGCGACGAGTTCCCGGTGCAGACGGCCGCGACGCTCGAGGGCGTCGAGCTGCAGAACGCCAACGGCGAGTCCTGCGGCGGCTCGCTGATCAACTCGTTCGCGCACTCGTGCAACTCGGTGTTCGCGCCGATGGGCGCCGAGCTGGGCGCCGAGAAGCTCGTCCAGACGGCGGAGAACTTCGGCTTCAACGCGGAGCCGGCGCTCGCCGGCCAGGCGCGGTCGACGATCCCGGCCGCGGGCGAGATCGGCGACGACCTCGCGGTCGGCTCGACGGCGATCGGCCAGGGCAAGGTGCTCGCCACCGCGCTCGAGTTCGCCCTGATCGCGGCCGCGATCGGCGAGAACGGCCGGCTCGTCGAGCCGACGCTGCGGCGCGGCGCCGAGACGAAGTCCTCGCGGGCGACGACGCCGGAGGTCGCGAGCCTCGTGCAGCGCAGCATGCTCGCCGTCGTGCGCGAGGGCACCGGCGTCGGCGCCGCAGATCCCGGGCGTGCGCGTGGCCGGCAAGACCGGCACCGCGGAGCTGCGGTCCACGGTCAGCCAGGACCCGGTCCCGGACGACCCGACCGCCGTCCCGCCGGTCGACGACACGACCGACACCGACGCCTGGTTCACCGCCTTCGCGCCCTACAACAACCCGAAGATCGCGGTCTGCGTGCTGCTGATCGCGCAGGGAGCCGGCGGCGAGACCGCGGCACCCGCCGCGAAGCTGGTGCTCGAAGCCGGGCTCTAGAGAGGCCGGCGAACTGCGGCTGGGTAAGGAGGCAGGGGTTTCGGCGGTGTCTCATCTATGGAACGCGGCTGGCGCGTTGGCGCTCTGGTCGGAGGTCGTGGGGCGGCTAATGGTCGGATAGCGACACCTAACCGCCACAGCACCTCCGCCGACCCACCGATCCGTTCCATCCATGAGACGCCGCCGAAACCCCAGCCTCCTTACCCAGCGCAGTTTGCCGTTCGCCCCGGCACCGGCACCGGCACCGGCGCCTAGACGTCGAGGTCGTACGTGCCGCGCTGGCCCTGCTCGGGACCGAAGACCAGCTCGAGCGGCCGGTTCTGGAACGATTCGTAGCGGATCTTGTAGAGCAGCAGCGCGCCCTGGTTCGGGCCCTGCCCGGCGGCCGAGTCCGGGGCCGGGACGATCGCGCCCGGCGCGAGGTCGCCCGGCTCGAACGCGAACTGGTTCTCGAGCGCCACCGGCCGGTAGATGTTGTCCTGCGTGTCGTGGACTTCCCAGACGGTCGCGGAGGGCAGCACCTCCTCGGTCTGGTTCTGGACGCGGATCCAGACACCGAACCAGCTCTCGTCGGGACCGAGCTCGGCGACGTTCTCGGGCAGGTTGAAGAGGCAGATCGCGGTCCTCGACGTCGCCGCGTTCATGTAGCGCGAGCTCTGGACCTGGTAGGTGAGGCCGCCGATGTCGAGGTACAGGCCCTCGGTCTCGGCGGTCGTCCTGACGCCCTCGCCGCGCCCGCAGCCGGCCGCGACGAGCGCGAGGACGGCGAGGATCAGGAGCGGGCTGAGGCGGCGCGACATCGGTGCCGAAGTCTAGAGCCCGGCGATGGTCGCGCGCGTGCCTCGATCCTCGTTCTCCTCGAGGATCCCCTGCAGGCGCCGCATCGCCTTGCGGGCCTTGCGCTTGAACCAGCCGCGCTGGCCGGACACCGCCTCGATCAGGCGGTCGGTCGGCAGCGCCGGCTCGGACTCGACCATGTAGTCGACCTCCGTCCCGCCGCCGGGCGCGCGCTCGAGCGTCCAGATCGTCGTCGTCTTGACGCGGTTGAACTTGCCGCCGCGCCCGAGCGCCACGATCCGGTGCGGCCGCTCGACCTCGACGAACGTGATGTCGCCCCACGAGAAGCGCTGCAGCGGCGCGTCCATCTTGAAGCGGGCGCCGGCGCCGCGGCCGACGGAGTCGATCCGCGTCAGCCGCCAGTCCTTCAGGAAGTGGTCGCTGAACTCGGGGTGGTTGGCGATGTCGACCAGGTACGCGAAGACCTCTTCGCGCGGCCGGTCGATCGTGACCTTGGAGTGCACTGGATCCACGACGGCGTGGAGCATAGTCGGCGCTCAGGCAGCGCGCGGCTGCGAGCGCACGGCCCGCTGGTACTCGGGCGAGCGCACCAGCTCGGAGCGCTCGGGCCGCTCGCGATGGCGCGGCCGGCACAACTCGCAGACGAGGCGCTCGCCATAGATATGGACGACCTCGCCGACGAGGGGAGTACGATGGCAGTGCACGCAGTCGTGGCGCCGCGCCCTGAGGGCGCCGACGCTGTGACGGAGGAGATTGATCTCCACCAATGGGTGGCGGTGCCGGAGCGCGAGCATGGTTCCGGTCCCGTTCGGCACGGGGACTCGGACCCCTCTATCGAGCCCGACCCCCGAGAACCGGAAGGCGGACAATGGAAGAGCGCACAGGCGATCAGCACACCGGCACGCTCCCCGTATCCGGCGAGGGTCAGCTTCCCGTGGCCGCGGGTGAGGACAGGCGCGAGCGCCCGGCCTGGCTCGACGAGGCCCGTGCGGGCATCTCGGAGCCGGGCAAGTACCTCGCGTACGAGGACTCCGGCCGGCACGTCGTGATCGCGATCGCGCGCGAATGGACGCGGATCGGGCGCTCCCTGGCCGCCGACGTGCGGTTCGACGACGCGACGGTCTCGCGCCGCCATGCGCTCGTGGTCAGCCAGGCCGAGGGCGTGCGCGTGCTCGACGACCGCTCGCTCAACGGCATCTCGGTCAACGGCCGCCGCGTCGAGTGGAGCCCGCTGACCGACGGCGACGAGATCGCGATCGGCCGCCACGCCCTGTACTTCCTGGACACCGCCACGGTCGGCACGGCCGTGCCCGCGACGTCCCCGGCGGCGACCGCCGAGTAGGCCGCCGCGCGGGCGGTATCGTCACGCGCTCTTATGGCTGAGACGATCGCCGTCCTGTCGCTCAAGGGCGGCACGGGCAAGACGACGACGGTGCGCACCCTCGCCGACGTGTTCCAGCGCGTCGGCCTGGACGTGCTCGCCGTCGACCTCGATCCGCAGGGCAACCTGTCGGACTACTTCGACGTGCCGCCGGACGCCAGCCCGACGGTCGCCGACGTGCTGAGCGGCGAGGCCAAGCCGAAGGCCGCCATCCACGAGGGCGTGATCCCGGCGACGCCGATCCTCGCCGAGGTCGAGCGCACGCTGTCCGGCAAGATGGGCCGCGAGCTGGTGCTGCGGAAGGCGCTCAAGGACGCCCGCAAGCAGCACGACATCGTGCTGATCGACTGCCCGCCGGCGCTCGGCCTGCTGACGATCAACGGGCTCGTGGCGGCCGACTGGGCGCTGATCTCCTCCGAGGCGCAGTACTTCGCGCTGCAGGGCGTCCAGGTCGTGCTCGACACGATCGAGCAGGCGAAGGACTTCTACAACCCGGACCTCGACTGGCTCGGCGTCGTGATGAACATCGCCGACATGCGGACGGTGCACTCGCGCGACGCGTACGACGCAGCTGCGGGAGGCGTACGGCGAGAAGCTGTTCGACACGGTGATCCGGTCCTCGATCGCCTACGCGGAGTCGGCCGAGCGCGGGCAGTCGATCCTCGATCACCGGCCCGACCTCGGCGCGGACTACCTGGCGCTGGCCGACGAGGTGCTGGCGCGGATCGGCCTGCGCGACGCGCGCAAGGCGCTCAAACCGCTGCTGGCGGGCTGACCCGTGCGCCGCGTCGCCGTGCTCGCAGCGCTCGCGCTCGCGGGCTGCGGCGCCGGCGAGAGCGAGGGCGAGCCGGCCGCGCCGGCGCCCGAGCCGCAGACCGCGGCCTTCAGCCCCCAGCCCGCGCCCGCGCCGCGCGCACGTCCCCGTCCGGCCGCGCCGCGCGGCGTCCACCCCACCGCCCAGGTGCTGCGGCGCACGACGCTGCGCGCCCGCCCCGGCGGCCGCGTCGTCGCCCGCATCGGCACCCGCACCGAGTTCGGCTCCTACCGGATCCTGGCCGTGACCGGCCGCCGCGGCGGCTGGCTGAAGGTGATGGCCTCCGAGCTGGAGAACGGCGCGCACGCCTGGGTCCGCGCCGCGGCCACGCGCGCCCACTCGACGGACCTCGAGCTGCACGTGGACCGCTCCGACCGCAAGCTCGTGTGCGCCGCCGCGGCCGGGTGCTGCGGCGCGTGACGATCGCCGTCGGCCGGCCGGACACGCCGACGCCGCTCGGCCGCTTCGCGGTCACCGACCTGCTGCGCTCCGAGCGCGCCGACTCGCCCTACGGCTGCTGCGCGCTCGCGCTCACCGGCCACCAGACGAAGCTGCTGCCCGGCTGGCCGGGCGGTGACCGCCTGGCCGTCCACGGCACGCCGAACCCGGAGACGATCGGTCAGGCGGCCTCGCTCGGCTGCATGCGCGCCTCGGCGCGCGACATGCGGGCGCTGCTGCGCCTGGTTCCGCTCGGCACGCCGGTCATCGTGCGCCGCTGATCCTAGGATTGTGGTGGTGGACGTCGACCGCCTGCTGAAGAAGGACCTCGACGAGCGCGACGGGCTCGGCAAGCCGCTGTCCGAGCGCGCGCGGCTCGGCCAGCGCACGCTGGAGGGCTACCTCAAGGCGGGCCAGCGCCCGCGCTGGATGGAGCGCGTGATCGAGGTCGACCGCGGGATCGCCGCCGAGCGCCGCCGGATCGAGGCCGCGCACGACGCCCTGCGCGCCGAGTGCGGCGCCGACCGGGCCGCCTTCGCGCGCCGCTGGCGCGAGTACGCCGCCGCCCAGCGCTTCGACGACGACCTCAACGAGCTGATCCGCCAGCACAACGACTGGTACCCGATCGAGCGCGACCTGCCGATGGACCTGCGCACGCGTGACTTCATCCGCGTCAACGGCCGCTCCTACCGGCGGCCGCTGCTCGACGAGGCGTGGGTGCTCGCTCAGTTCCCGCCGTCGTAGATCGAGCGGCCGGCGCCCGGCCGCGCGTTCGCCGGGTAGGGCACGTAGTCGTCCATGAAGCCCGGCAGCGCCTCGATCCGGCCGATCCACGCGCGCACGGCGGGCCACGGCTCGAGGTCGATGCCCGCGTCGGGGGCGACGTGCGCGTAGGCGAACAGCGCGAGGTCGGCGATCGACGGCCGGTCGCCGACGATCCAGCTCCGGCCCGCGAGGTCGCGCTCGAGCATGTCGAGCGCCGTGCGCCCGCGCGCCACGCGCTTCGGCAGCGCGCCCGGGTTGCGGCCGGTCAGCGTGTAGAAGCGGGCCGCGCCGACCCCGGACATCACCCAGTCCTGCTCGAACTGCAGCCAGCGCACGACCTGCGCGCGCTCGAGCGGGTCCTGCGGCAGCAGCGCCGTGCCCTCGGCCAGGAACCACAGGATCGCGGCGGACTGCACGAGCGCCGAGCCGTCGTCGAGCTCGAGCACCGGCGTCTCGCGGGCGGGGTTCAGGCGGCCGAATCTCGGCACTGAGCGTGTCACCGGCGAAGATGTCGACCGACACGCGCTCGAGCGGCCGGTCGAGCAGGGCGAGCAGCAGCCGGACCTTGTAGCAGTTGCCGGAGGCCGCGTAGTCGTGGAGTCGCATGCTGCCTGCAACGCGACAGCGGGCCCCCGGCGTGAGCTTGCCGCCTCAGGGGACGTCGGCGCGAGTCACCCGGGTGATCCTGCAGCGAGCGCCTTGACCGGCGGGTTCGCGCGTTGAGACAGTCGCGGCATGAAGCCATCCATTGCCGAAGGGCCCATCGGAGCGCGCCGGCTCCGGCATGCCGGAGCCGGCCTCGCGGCCATCGCGATGATCGCGCTGGTGCCCGCCCAGGCGGAAGCGGAGAGCATGTACGTGCACTCCGCCCGCAGCGCCGATCTCGCCGACGGGCGGCTGACGCTGCACGGCGTCGGCCGCAAGGTCACCTGGACCACCACAAACGGCGACGTTGGCGTCGCGCGCATCACGCGGGCGCACAACCGGCTGTTCGCGCCCCGGACGCTGGCCACCGGCACGCTGCACGTCGCCGGCCAGCGCGGCGGCGAGGAGCTCGCGTTCCGCCTCAGCCGGCCGCGCTACAGCGCGGCGCGCCGCACGGCCAGCTACCGCGCGCGGCCACTCACCAAGCGCCCGGCCGCCGCCGCGGCCATGGCGGACCGCCGCTTCGGCGCCGCCTCGCTGTCGGTCGTGCCCCATGCCCAGGTCGGGAGCGGCGGCAACGGCGGCAACGTCTGCGAGATGCTCGTCCAGAACGAAGGCGTCCGCCTGTACGACCTCAACCTCGTGTCGTCGTCGCAGTGGGACACCGACAACTGGGCCACGGGCGAGGACCCGCCCAGCGTCCTCTCGTCCAACAGCGGGGCGCTCATCGCGTCGGAGGGCGGCCTGTGGCGGGGCTGCAGCATGGAGGTCGTCTACCAGCAGCCCGCTGGGCCCAGCAACCCGGAGGTGACCTTCACGATCAACGTCAGCTGGCCGTGGACGCAGGGGCCCTCCACCTCCTGCACCGTCTCGAACCCCGCGCAGTTCGCGTGCGAACGGGCCGACCAGAGCGGCACGATCGGGTGGAACCTCCGGGCTTACTAGCTGTGCCCGGGCCGCGACGGAACCCGTCGCGGCCCGGAGGAGCCCGCCGGCGCTCGCCGGCGGGGCTGGGTGAGCTACGGCACGTCCGCGCGCGATCGCCTCGCGGATCAGGTCGAGCCCGTCGTGGAGGGTGATGAACCGGTCGCCGACCAGCCGCGCGGTGCTGCGCACGACCTTCGCCACGTAGTCGCCGTGCGTCGGGTAGAGCGCGCGCAGCTTCGCGCGCGTCGAACGGCCGCTCCCAGCCGGCGATGAAGCAGAACGACGCGCCGGTCGCGCGGCCGAACCAGGTCGCGGTCGGCACGTCGACGTACGGCGACCGCACGCCGCCGATCACGTTCTCGTGCTCGTCCAGCACCGGCGCGCCGTTCACGACCCGGATCGGCTCGGCCCGCGGCGGCGCGATCCCGTACCGCACCCAGAGGTCGAGGTTGCGGAACATCGCGTTGCTGGCCAGGCTCATCGAGAGCCGGCTGCGCGGGCCCTCGTTGCAGCCGACCGGCGGCACCGTCCGGCCCGCCCGCACGATGTCCTCGGGCTCGCGCCGAGTAGTACAGCTCGTCCGGGCTGGCGTGGCCCGCGCCGGCGACCTCGTAGTGCCGGTAGCGGTCGCCGCGGCGCGTCGCTGTCCGGCCGCCGCGACGCGATGCCGGTCAGGTAGTCCGACTGCGACATCGCCCGCATCACCGGCACGCCGACGTTGGCGATCTGGCGCCGCGGGTCGCTGACGGGCGGCGCCGGCTCGCACTGGTTGATCGGCACCAGGCCGACGAACGCGCCGCCGGCGACCTCGATCAGGTAGGCGTCGAAGATCGGGCGGCCGTTGCGCCGCACGTCGAGCGGGTGGATCGCGTTGATGTAGGTGTTCAGGTAGCCGCCGGTCTGCGAGTAGCCGAAGCCGTAGAGGCGCTCGACCGAGCCGCGCAGCGGGTTCGACCGCCGCGTGGCTCTTGAGCCACGCGCCGACCTGGCTGTTGATGTCCCAGATCAGGCCGTTCTCGGTCGTCCGCGAGCTGTCGGCCGGGACCGTCGCGCAGTTCGCCGGGTCCGAGAGCGCGAGCGGGTTCGCGAACGACAGCCGCCGGTAGCGCTGCGGGTCGAAGGTCTTCAGCGCGTCGACGGCGATCGGCTTGGCCGTGATCCCGACCCAGGTGTCGCCGCGCCGCATGAACTCCTCGTGCGAGAGCGCCCAGCCGATGTTGAGGTCGAACAGGTTCGACGGGTTGAGCATCTCGACGATGACGTTGCCGCTCGAGTCCTTGGCCTTGCGCGGCCGCCGCACGAGGATCCGCGTCGTGTACTCGGCGCCCGCGGTGCGCACCTGCGCCGGGCCCGGGGCGGGCCAGGTGTAGACGTTCGCCTCACCGCTGACGAGGTACTCCTCCTCGACGTAGCCGTCGCGCCGCAGGTTCTGCGGCCGCAGCTGGAACTCGGCGCCGCCGAACGGGTGCGAGGCCTTCGTGACCGCGATCGGGCCCGACACGTCCGGGATCGGCGTGTCGGCGCTCGCGACCGCCGGAACGAGCATCAGCCCCAGAGCAGCGATCGACGTCGCCCAACGATGGCGCAGCCCCATGCCCACGTCTCCTCTCCCCGGCCGCCAACGTGACAACCGGCACGCAGTTCGACTACGCCGGACGCTATGCCGATTCGTACGACAATGTCAAACGATTCGTCAGAGAACTTGCGCGCCCGCGGCGGCGAACGGCAGCCGCAGGACGCGCGCCCAGCCGTGTGCCTCGGCCTCGAGCCGCTCGGCGACGGCCGCGGTCGTGCCGGCACGCGTCCAGACGAGCACGGTCGGCCCGGCGCCCGAGATCGTCGCCCCGAGCGCGCCCAGCTCGCCGGCGCGCTCGAGCAGCGCGGCGCTGCGCGGGTAGAGGGAGGCGCGGCGCGGCTGGTGCAGGCGGTCGCCGAGCCCGCGCGCCACGACGTCGAGGTCGCCGCGGGCGAGCCCGAGCACGAGCAGGCTCGCGCGGCCGACGTTGAAGACCGCGTCGGCGATCGGCACCTCGGCCGGCAGCGCGGCGCGCGCGGCGGCCGTCCGCACGGCGCTGTCCGGCACCACCAGCACCGCCTCGAGGTCCGCCGGCGGGTCGAAGCGCTCGGCCTCGGCGCCCGTGCAGATCACGAAGCCGCCGAGCAGCGCGGCGGCGACGTTGTCCGGGTGGCCCTCGAGCTGCACCGCCTCGGCCAGGACGTCGGCGCCGCCGCCGTTGAGCGTGTCGGCGGCGACGAGGCCGGCGACGTAGGCCGCCGCGCTCGTGCCGAGCCCGCCGGAGAGCGGGATGTCCGACCGGATCGTGAAGCGCATGCCGCTCGGCCGCCGCAGCACGGCGAAGCCGCGAGCGCAGAGGTTGCGGCCGTCGCGGGCGATCGGCAGGTCGGTGACGACCTCGAAGCGGCCGGTCTCCTCGACCTCGAGCTCCATGTGCAGGCCGAGCGCGACCGCGAGCACGTCGAAGCCCGGGCCGAGGTTGGCCGAGGAGGCCGGGACGCGGACCGCGACGCGCGTCACGACCCGAGCACGGCGCGCTCGACCGCGCCGATGTCGGGCTCGCACGGCACGACCGAGCCGGCCTGGCTGAGCGCCGCCTGCGGGTCCTTGAGCCCGTGGCCCGTGAGCACGCAGACCACGCGCTCGGCGCCGTCCGCGCCGTGGGCGAGCAGGCCGGCGACGCTCGTCGCCGAGGCCGGCTCGCAGAACACGCCCTCGTGCGCGGCGAGGAAGCGGTAGGCGTCGAGGATCTGCGCGTCCGAGACGGCCCGCACGGCGCCGTGCGAGGCGGTCATCGCCGCCATCGCCTCCTCCCAGCGGGCGGGGTTGCCGATCCGGATCGCGCTCGCCACGGTCTCCGGGTTCTCGACCGGCGCGCCGTGCACGAGCGGCGCGGCGCCCTCGGCCTGGAAGCCGAGCATCCGCGGCCGCTCCTCGGCCTCCTGGAAGCCCTTCCAGTAGGCGGTGATGTTGCCCGCGTTGCCGACCGGGATCGACAGCGCGTCGATCGGGCCGAGCTCCTCGGCGATCTCCAGCGCCGCGGTCTTCTGGCCCTCGAGCCGGAACGGGTTGACCGAGTTGACGAGCGCGATCGGGTGCCGCTGGGCGAGCTCGCGCACGAGCTTGAGCGCCTCGTCGAAGTTGCCGCGCAGCGCGATCACGCGCGCACCGTGCATCAGCGCCTGCGCGAGCTTGCCGGTGGCGATCTTGCCCTCGGGCACGATCACCGCGCCGGTCAGCCCCGCGCGCGCCGCGTAGGCGGCCGCGCTCGCCGCGGTGTTGCCGGTCGAGGCGCAGATGACCGCCTCGCTGCCCTCGCGCACGGCGGCCGAGACCGCGCAGGTCATGCCGCGGTCCTTGAACGAGCCGGTCGGGTTCGCGCCCTCGAGCTTGAGCCAGACCTCGCAGCCCACGCGCTCGGACACGCGTTCGGCCAGCACGAGCGGCGTCGAGCCCTCGGCGAGGGACACGACGGGGTCGCCGGGCGCGAACGGCAGCCGCTCGCGCCAGCGCTCGATCAGGCCGGGGCTAGGTGAACTCCTCATCGATCACCCGGATCGCCCGGGGGGCCGAGCGGATGAAGTCGAGCTGCCCGATCAGGTGCACGCCCGCGTAGAAGCGCGACTCGAGCAGCGGGTGCAGGATCAGCACGAGCCGCGCGTGCTCGCCGAGCCCCTTCTGCACGACCGAGCGGATCGAGGCCCCCTGCATGCCCAGCAGCTCCGCGACCTGCGCGAGCACGCCCGGCCGGTCGGCGACTTCCATGTGCAGGTAGAACGCCGACTCGACGTCGTTGACCACGGTCAGCGCCTCGGTCGTCTCCGGCGTCGAGGCGGGCGGGATCATCGCCGAGATCACGTCGCCGAGCACCGCCGTCGCGGTCTGCGGGCCGCCCGCGCCGGGGCCGGAGAGCGTCACCTCGGTGATCGTGTCGGACTCGAGCGTGACCGCGTTGAACGGGCCGTGCACGGACGCGAGCGGGTGGCCGGCGTACAGGAACGCCGGGTGCACGCGCACGCTGATGCCGCCGGGGACGCGCTCGGCCGTGCCGATCAGCTTGAGGCCGAGGCCGAGCTCCTTGGCGTACTCCATGTCGTCGCCGGTCAGGTGCTCGATGCCCTCGTAGACGACCTGGTCGAGGTGGACCGGCGAGGAGAACGCGAGCCGCGCGAGGATCGCCATCTTGGCGGCGGCGTCGCGGCCCGTGACGTCGTCGGTCGGGTCGGCCTCGGCGTAGCCGAGCGCCTGGGCCTGCGCCAGCGCCTGGCCGTACGACAGGCCGCTGCGCTCCATCTCGGTGAGGATGTAGTTCGTCGTGCCGTTGACGATGCCGTGGATGCGCTCCACGCGCGCGCCGGCCAGCGACTCCTGGAGCACGCGGATCACCGGCACGACGCCCGCCACCGCGCCCTCGAAGCGCAGCTGCACGCCGTGCTCGCGCGCGCACGCCCACAGCTCCTCGCCGTGCTGGGAGAGCAGCAGCTTGTTGGCCGAGACGACGTGCTTGCCGGCCCGCATCGCCCGCAGCACGTACTCGCGCGCGGGCTCGATGCCGCCGATCAGCTCGACCACCAGGTCCGAGTTCTCGAGGATCTCGTCGAACGACCCCTGCGAGCGCGTGAGGATCCCGGACACGGCCGGCCGCAGCCCGGTCACCGTCACGACCGCCTCGGCCCGCTCGGCCAGCAGCTCGGCGAACGCCGAGCCGACGGTCCCGTGGCCCAGGAGGCCGACCCTATACGTCTCGCCCATGCAGGTCCTCGTAGGTCTCGCGGCGCACGACCACGCGTGCATCGCCGCCGGAGCAGAAGATCACCGGCGGGCGCGGGACGCCGTTGTAGTTGTTGGCCATCGCGTGCCCGTAGGCGCCGGTCACCGGCGTCACGAGCACGTCCCCCGGCCGCGGATCGGGCAGCCGCACGTCGCGCACCAGCACGTCGCTGGACTCGCAGTGCTTGCCGGCGACCGTGCACAGGACGCCTTCGCCGCCGCCCATGCGCCCGGCGAGCGCCGCCTCGTACGCGGCTCCGTAGAGCATCGGCCGCAGGTTGTCGGACATCCCGCCGTCGACCGCGACGATGCGCTCGCCGGCGGCGCCCTGCTTGACCGTCTCGACCGTGTAGAGCGTCACGCCGGCGGCGGCGACGAGCGCGCGGCCCGGCTCCAGCACCAGCGTGCGGTCCTCGCCGAGCTCGGCGTGCGCGGCCTCGACCATGCCCGCGACCCAGTCGGCCGGCGCCGTCGCCTCGTCGCCGCTGACGTACGGGACGGCGAGGCCGCCGCCGAGGTCGTAGACGTCGAAGTCGCCGACGCGGGCGAGCGCGGCGATCGCGCGCCGGTACGGGTCGAGCGTGCGCAGCTGCGAGCCGATGTGCATGTGCAGCCCGGCGACGTCGAGGCGCCCGGCGATCCGGCGCGCCGCCTCCGGCGTCATGCCGAACTTGGAGCCGGCCTGGCCGGTGAGGATGTACTCGTGCGTGTCGGCGTCGACGCCCGGCGTCACGCGCAGCAGCACGCGCGCGCCGCCGCCGAGCGCCTGCAGGCGCTCGGCGTCCTGCTCGTTGTCGAGCACGATCGTGCCGACGCCGGCCGCGAGCGCCATCCGCAGCTCGGCCTCCGACTTGGCGTTGCCGTGCAGGTAGAGGCGCGCGGGGTCGAGCCCGGCGCGCAGCGCGAGGTGCAGCTCGCCGCCGGAGGCGACGTCGACGGCCAGGCCCTCCTCCGCGAACAGCCGCAGCGCGGCGGTGCAGGGGAAGGCCTTCGAGGCGTAGACGATCTCGCCGCGGGCGCCGTGGTGGTCGCGCAGCGCCTGGGTGAAGGCGCGGGCGCGGGCACGGAGGTCGTCCTCGGCCACGACGTAGGCGGGGGTGCCGAACTCGCGCGCCAGCTCGAGCGCGTCGCAGCCGCCGACCGACAGGACGCCGGCCTCGACGGCCGAGTGCTCGGGATAGACGGCGGCGGCCATGCGGCCCGCGATGGTAGTCAGCCGCGCGCCGCGACCGCGCGCCCGCGCTTCGCGGGCTCGGGGACGCCGCGCCGCAGCCACAGCCAGAGGCCGCCGGCGGCGATCATGGCGAGCGAGATCAGCTGCGGCTGCGTGAGGCCGAGCAGCACCTCGTCGTTGCGGCGGATGAACTCGATCAGGAAGCGCTCGGTCCCGGCCAGGACGAGCCAGAGCGCGAACAGCGTGCCCGGCTTCCAGCGGTGCCGCCAGCGCCACAGCAGGATCGCCACGATGCCCATCACGATCGTCTCGTAGACCGGCGTCGGGTGGACCTCCTCGGTGGTCGGCACCGTGCCGTTCGGGTACGCCATCGCCCACGGGCCGTCCCACGGGATCCCGTAGTCGCCGTCGCCCGCGAGCTGGCAGCCGATGCGGCCGATCGCGTAGCCGGCCGCGAGCGGGACGGCGGCGACGTCGCACATCTGCAGCGTCAGCCAGTTGCGCCAGTACGGCCCAGCCGAGGACCGCGATCGCGCCGCCGACCACGCCGCCGAAGAACACGAGGCCGGAGCCGCTGAACAGGCTTCCGAACAGGTCGTCGGACGCCTCGTCCCAGTTCTCGACGATCCACCACAGGCGCGAGCCGACGAGGCCGCCGACGAGCGCGGCGAACACCATCTCGTACGCCCAGTCGACCGGCTTGCCGATCTCCTTCAGGAACTGCGCGGCGGCGATGCCGCAGACGACGAAGCCGATGCCGAGCATCAGGCCGAACGTCTGCAGGGTGATGCCGAAGATGTCGATCTCGGGCTGCACGGCCCGACATCCTAGTGTCGTGATTTGGAGGTTCGGCGGCAGTACCGGCGGATGCCGGGTCGTGCCTGCCGGTGCACGGCATCCGCGAGCATGCTGGTGGCACGTGACCGGATGCCGGGTGCCGGCAGGCGCGGGCCGGCGCCGTCGGGTGCCGTCGAACTTCCGAATCGGGACACTAGGCGGGTGGCTGATCGAGCAGGCCGCGCAGCGCCTGCAGCAGCGTGGCCGCCGCGAACGGCTTCTCGACGAAAGCGGAGCCGGGCGGCAGCCCGCCGCGGCTGCTGAGCGTCTCGGCCGTGTAGCCGGAGACGAACAGCGTCGGAAGTCCGGGCCGCACCGCGCGCACCTGTTCGGCCAGCTCGGGACCCGCCATCTCGGGCATGATCACGTCGGTCAGCAGCGCGTCGATCCGGCCCGGGTGCGTGAGCGCGATCTCGATCGCCTCCGACGGCAGCGCGGCGGGCAGCACGTGGTAGCCGTTCGCCGCGAGCACGTGCTCGAGCAGCTGCCGCACCGCGGTCGCGTCCTCGCACAGCAGCACGGTCTCGTCGCCGTCGACCCGCCCGGCGTCCGCGGGCGCGGCGCGGTCGCCCACGGCGGGGCCGCGGGCGGCCGACGGGAACGCGACCGTGAACTCGGCGCCCTCCCCCGGGGCCGATCGCACCGCGACGCGGCCGCCGGACTGATCGACGATCCCGTGCACGGTGGCGAGGCCGAGCCCGGTGCCGTGGCCGGGCGCCTTGGTGGTGAAGAACGGCTCGAAGGCGTGCTCGAGCACGTCCGGCGGCATCCCCTGGCCGGTGTCGGTGACGACGAAGCCGACCTCGCCGTCGTCGAGCCGCGCGGTGGCGATCGTGAGCGTGCCGCCGTCCGGCATCGCGTCGCCGGCGTTGACGGCGAGGTTGAGCAGGACCTGCGCGAGCTGGCCGCGGTCGGCGAGCACGGGCGCGAGGCCGTCCGCGAGCGCCAGCGACACCTCGACGTGGGCCCCGATCAGCCGCCGCAGCATCGGCGCCAGCTCCTCCGCGACCGCGCCGAGGTCGACGAGCGCCGGCTCGAGCACCTGGCGGCGCGAGACCGCGAGCAGCTGGCGGGTGACCTCGGCCGCGCGCTCGGTCGCCCGCTCGGCCTCCGCCAGCTCGCGCGCCCCGGCGCCGGCGCCGACCTGCGCGCGGGCGATCGCCACGTAGCCCGAGATCGCGGTCAGCAGGTTGTTGAAGTCGTGCGCGACGCCGCCCGCCAGGCGCCCGACGGCGGCCATCTTCTGCGCCTGGCGCAGGCGCTCCTCGCCCGCCGTCCGCTCGGCCGCCAGCGTCAGCACGTGGGCGATCGCGCGCAGGAAGCTGCGCTGGTCGTCGTCGAGCTCGCGCTCGGCCTCGACGGCGAGCGTGCCGAGCAGCCGCGAGGCGGTGCGCAGCTCGAGCTCGAGGATCTCGCCCTGCATGCGGTTGCCGCAGCTGGCGAGCGTGTCGGCCGCGGTGCCGGCCGTCACGACGGCGCGGGCGATCCCCGGCGTCTCGCAGAGCCGCTCGACGGCCTCGCTGCTGAGCGCCCGCAGGTCGTCGCCGGAGAGCGCGCGCTCGCCCAGGTGCGCGACCACGGACTGCTGGTCGGACTGGCGCTGGAGCCGGGCGAGCGCCTCGCGGCGGGCCGAGATGTCGCGCCCGATCGCCAGCAGCAGGCGCCCGTCGCTCGTCTCGACGGTGCCCCAGCTCATCTCGCCCACGAACTCCGAGCCGTCGCAGCGCAGGCCGCGCGCCTCGCTGGTGAAGCGCAGCGGGTGCTCGGTCTCGAAGTAGAGCCGCATGTTGCGCATGTAGCGCTCGCGCACCCGCTCGGGCCAGATCACGTCGACGGGCCGGCCGAGCAGCTCGCCCCTGGCGTAGCCGAACAGCTCCTCGGCGCGCGAGTTGACGAACACGATGCGGCCGTCGACGTTCGCGGCGACCGTCGCATCCGGAAGCCCTTCCAGCACCGCCCGCAGCTCGGCATCGCCGAGCCGCGCCGGCCGTCCACGTCCTTCGTCCGTCTCGTCCATGACCGGGGCCGGTGCGACCGTACCGGTTGCCGCAGGGCCGCGCCAGTGGCGCTAGGCGAACGGTCTAGGAGTCCGTTGGGCAATGATCGGTCCGCCTGATGTGGCGCAGCCGTGGATGCCTCGGGCCGCACGCGACAGCGATGCGTGGCCCTGCCACGTGAGCCTCGCGGGTGGCGCGAGGCGCCGCGGATGCGCCGCAGCAGGCGTACCGGGATTGGTCGACGGGCTCCTAGAGGTAGCCGAGCGGGTCGACGGGGTTGCCGCCCACGCGGACCTCGAAGTGCAGGTGCGGGCCGGTGCTGTTGCCCGTGTTGCCGGAGTTGCCGATGACCTGGCCCTGGCTGACCGACTGGCCGACCGAGACGCCGATGCTCGACTGGTGGCCGTAGCACGTCGAGAGCGAGCCGCTGTGCTGGATGCACGTGTAGTTGCCGTAGCCGCCGACCCAGCCGGCGATCGCGACCGTGCCGCCGTCGGCGGCACGCAGCGGCGTGCCCTCCGCGAGCGGCATGTCGATGCCGGCGTGCAGGCGGCCCCAGCGCATGCCGAACGGCGAGGAGACCGAGCCGTTGGCGGGCCAGATCAGGCTGCCCGAGCCCTGCTTGATCGGGCCGGCGACGCCCGAGCCGCCGCCGGAGGAGGCGTTCAGGCGCGCGATGATCGCGCCCTGCTCGCGTTCGAGCGCGTCGACGTGGTCCTCGAGCTCGTGGCGGTCGGCGCGCGTGCTGGCCGAGCATCTCGTTCTTCTCGGCCCGCACGTTCGCGTAGCGGTCGCGGCGGGTGACGAGCTCGCCCTTGACGGCGGCGACCTCGTTGACCTGCGCCTCGATCGCGGCGGCGACCTCCTCGGCGCGCTTCTCGAGCCGGTCGAGGCGCGCGGCGGTGGCGGTCGCCTCGGCCTTGGCGGTGCGGACGCGATCGATGATGCGGGCGTCCTGGGACGAGACGCGGCGCATGAACTCCGTGCGCTCGAGCAGCTCGGCGAAGCCGTCGGCCTCGAGCACGACGGTGACCATGTCGGGCTCGTCGCTCTTGTAGATGTCGACCAGGCGGGCGGCGAGCGCGACCTTCGCCTCGGCGAGCCGCGCGCGCAGGCGGGCCAGCCGCAGGCGCTCCTGGCGCAGCCGCTCCTGGATGTCGGCCAGCTCGACGCGCTTGGCGTCGAGGTCGGCCTGCAGGTTGACCTGCCGCGTCTGCAGCACGCGTGATGTCCGACTGCAGGACGCCGATCCGCTGCGTGTAGGCGGAGATGTCCGTGCTCGAGGACGCGCTCGCGGCCCTTGCGCCACTCGATCTGATCGCGCTTGCGCTCGATCTTGCGCTGGATGTCGTCCGGGTCCTGTCCGGTCGACACGAGCGGTAGCGCGGCCCACAGAGCGAGCGGAAGCATCGCCACTGCGAGCAGCAGGGTGAGACGTCGGGCCATGCGGCGGGCCATGCTAGGCGCCTTCGGCCGTCCGAACCACCGGTTCGGGGTTCCTTATGGATCGTGCAAGCCATCCTGCACCCGCCGAACTGCAGGCGGTTAATAAGTTGATCAAGTGGTCAGGGCGTCTGCCACCATCTCTCGTGAGATGCCAAGACCCTCATCGTTCGGCAAGGACACCGGCCTCCAGGTACGCATGACCGTCGTGCTGTTCCTGCTCGGCCTGCTGTACGTCGGCTTCGTCGTCGTCCTGCTCGGCTCAGGCGTCAACGGAGCGACCGTCGCGATCATCGCGGGCGGTCTCGCGCTCCTCCAGCTGTTCGCCTCGGACAAGCTCGCGCTGGCCGCCATGGGCGCCCGCACGGTGACGCCGGAGGAGGCGCCGCAGCTGCACGCGATGATCGAGCGGTTGTGCATCCAGGCCGACCTGCCGAAGCCGCGCGTCGCGGTCGTCAACACGCGCATGCCGAACGCGTTCGCGCTCGGCCGCTCGCCCAAGTCGGCGACCGTCTGCGCGACGACCGGGATCATGGAGCTGCTGAGCCCGGCCGAGCTCGAGGGCGTGATGGCGCACGAGCTGACCCACGTCGCCAACCGCGACGTGCTGGTGATGACGCTGGCCTCGTTCTTCGCGACGATCGCCGCCTACATCGTCCAGTTCGGCTTCTTCTTCGGCGGCGGCTCGGCCGGCGACGACGACGACAACCCGAGCTTCCTCGTGCTGCTGCTCGCCTCGCTCGTGGTCTACGTCGTCTCGTTCATCCTGATGCAGGCGCTGTCGCGCTACCGCGAGTTCGCGGCCGACCGCGGCGCGGCGATCATCACCGGCCGTCCGAGCGCGCTCGCCTCGGCGCTGAACAAGATCTCGAGCGGAATGGCCCAGATCCCGCAGCGCGACCTGCGCGCCACCAGCGAGCTGCAGGCGTTCTACATCTTCCCGCCCGGCGCCGGCAAGTCGATCGCCGCGCTGTTCGCCACGCACCCGCCGCTCGAGAAGCGCATCGAGGCGCTCTCCCGCCTCGAGGCGCAGCTCCAGGGCAGCGCCGCGTAGGCTTAGCCGCCGATGGGCTTCATGGACATCCTCCGCGGGCGCCGCGAGCTCAAGCAGCCGGCGCCCGACCGCCTGTTCGCCATGTCGACCGCGTACGTGAAGCTCGACATGGAGCTGAACCTGCGGACGACGGGCAAGGCCGCGATCGTCTTCCAGCCGCTCGCGACCGCCGACTTCGACGGCATCGTCAAGGACATGGAGGAGGTCGTCCACGGCACCGGCGAGGACACCGGGACGAAGGTCGAGCGCAGCGACGACGAGTTCGGCTACCGCTGGATGGTGCTCGTCGACGACGACTTCGAGGATCTCGTGGTCGGCGTCAACGCCGTCTCCTCCGCGATCCAGGCCGGCGGCTACGGCGACCGCGTGCTCTGCGCCGTCTTCGCCTTCCAGGACGAGCAGAGCCGCCCGCTCTACTGGATCTACAACTACAAGCGCGGCTTCTTCTACCCGTTCGTCCCCGCCGGCGGCGGGCAGCAGCGCGACAACGAGCGCGAGCTCCGCCTGAAGGCGCAGATCGGCGCCGACCTGCCGGTCGAGCCCGAGCTCGAGCGCTGGTTCCCCCTCTGGGGGATCCCGATCTAGGCCGGCGGCGCCGTGTCACGATCCGGCCGGGTGCCTCGTCATCTGGTCATGGACACCATCGTGATCACCGGAGCCACCGGCGTCGTCGGGCGACGTGCCGTGCGCGAGCTGCGTGCGGCCGGCCATCGGGTCGCGGGCGTCACGCGGTCGGCGCGCGGCCGGCGGCTGCTCGAAGGTCTCGGCGCCCGCCCGATCGAGGCCGACGTCTTCGACCAGGCCGCCATGACGGCCGCGTTCGCCGGCGCCGACACCGTCGTCAACCTCCTCACGCACATCCCCGCCGCCGAGCGGATGGCGACGCCCGGGGCGTGGGACGAGAACGACCGCCTGCGCGCGCGAGGCGTCCGCCGTCATCGCACGCGCGGCGCAGGCCGCGGGCGCGCGGCGTCTCGTCCAGGAGTCGCTCGCGTTCGTGTACGCCGACGGCGGCGACGGCTGGCTCGACGAGGACGCGCCGATCGCGGGCGGCGGCTCGACCGCGACGGCGCTGACCGCCGAGGCCAACGCCGACGCGCTCTTCGCGGGCGACAGCGTCGTGCTGCGGTTCGGCCTCTTCGTCGGGCCCGACAGCAGCCTCACCCTCGGCGGACGTCGAAGCCGCGCGCGCGGGGCTCTCGCCGAGCGTCGGCCGGCGCGACGCGTACCGGCCGACCCTCTGGCTCGACGACGCCGCCACGGCGGTCGCCGCGGCGCTCGCCGCGCCGGCCGGGATCTACAACGTGGCCGACGACGACCCGCCGACGCGCGCGGAGATCGACGCGGCGCTCGCCGCCGCCGTCGGGCGCGACAGCGCTGCGGCCGGCGCTGGAGCACGTTCCGCCCGAGCTCGAGCCGGTGGCGCGCTCGCAGCGCGTGTCGAGCGCCCGCTGCGCGCGGCGACCGGCTGGACGCCGCGGGTGCGCGGCGGCACCGAGGGGTGGCGCCTGATCACGGAGCGGGCGCTGGCGGCGTGACGGCCGAGCAGCGCTTCGCGCGGGCGCGCCCGCGACTGCTCCGCCTCGCCTACAGCCAGCTCGGCGACCTCGGCGAGGCGGAGGACGTCGTGCAGGAGGCGTGGCTGCGGCTCGAGTCCGCGGGCGTCGGAGACGATCGACGATCTCGACGCCTGGCTGACGACCGTGGTCGGCCGGCTCGCGCTCGACACGGCTGCGGTCGGCTCGCGCGCGCCGCGAGGCGTACGTCGGCCCGTGGCTGCCGGAGCCGCTGGTCTCCGCCGGCGGCGAGGACCCCGCCGACCGCGTGACGCTCGACGAGTCGGTCAGCTACGCCCTGCTCGCCCTGCTGGAGCAGCTCTCGCCGGCGGAGCGCACGGCGTTCGTCCTGCACGACGTCTTCGACGTGCCGTTCGGCGAGGTCGCGGAGGTCGTCGGCCGCAGTCCCGAGGCCGTGCGCCAGCTCGCCTCGCGCGCCCGCCGTCACGTCGCCGCGCAGCGCCCGCGCTTCGAGGCGTCGCCGGACGAGCACGACCGCGCGGTCCGCGCCTTCGCGCACGCGGTCGCGGAGGGCGACCTCGACGGCCTGGTCGCCGTGCTCGACCCGGACGTCGTCTGGACGTCCGACGGCGGCGGGCGCGCGATCGCCTCGCTCAAGCCGTTCCACGGCGCCGACCGGGTCGCGCGGGCCTGGGTCGCCCTGCGCCGCAAGGAGTCGATCGAGCCGACGGCGACGCCGATCGAGCTCAACGGCCGGCTCGGCCTGCTGATCGCGGGCACGGACGGCCACCGCTCCGCCCTCTCCTTCGCGGTCGCCGGCGGCCGCATCACGCGCATCGACGTCGTACGCAACCCGGAGAAGCTGCGCCGGGTGTGGTAGTCCTGCTGGGCACCAGTACCGGGAGGAGAGCCATGCCGCGCGCACTGATGATCACCGGCGACGCCGCCGAGGACCTCGACGCGATGTACCCGCTGTACCGCCTGCGCGAGGCGGGCTGGGACGTCGACGTCGCCGCACCGACGCGGCGCCCCGTGCAGCTCGTCGTGCACGACTTCGAGGAGGGCTACGACGCCTACACCGAGAAGCCGGGCCGGCGGCTGCCGGTCGACCTCGCGTTCGCCGCGGTCGAGGTCGAGCGCTACGCCGCGCTCGTGATCCCGGGCGGGCGGGCGCCCGAGTACATCCGGACGGACCCCGACGTCGCGCGGATCACCGAGCACTTCTTCGCGCGCGACCTGCCGGTCGGGACCGTCTGCCACGGGCCGCAGGTCCCCGCGGTGCTGGGGCTGCTGCGCGGCCGCAGGACGGCGGCGTTCCCGCCGCTGCGCGGCGACATGGAGAACGCCGGCGCCGAGTTCGTGGACGCGCCCGACGTGGTCGACGGGAACATGGTCTCCTGCCGCGGCTGGCCGGACATGCCCGAGTGGTCGCGCGCGTTCATGGCCGTGCTCGAGCGCGCCGCCGTGCCCGCCTAGCGGCCGCGCGCGGCGAGGATCAGCGACGGCGTCGCCAGTAGTGGACGCCGATCGCCGCTGCGAGCTCGCGCCGGGAGACTCCGCGCTCAGCCCGCAGCATGGCGATGCGGTTGGCTAGTCCGGGATCAACCCTTCGCCGGTGAACTCCGCCGCCGCCTCGACGAAGCTGGTGTCGGGCGGCGGCAGGATCACGTCGGACTCCTCGAGCTCGTCCTCGTCGAGAGGCTGCCCGGCACTGCGGACGAGGTCGAGCATCTGCTCGAACAGCTCGTGAAAGCGGTCCTCGTCGTCCGCCTCGACCGCCGCGACGACGTGGTTGTCCAGCTCGTTGAGCTGGGCGGCATCGTCGTCGGGCAGCCGGTACTGCCGTTCGGTGGCGATCCTGACGATCACGCCGGGCGCTCCTCGCCGGCGGCCTCGCCCTCGCCCGCGCCGAGCTCCTGCTGCGGCGGAGCGCTGCCCTGGCCGAGCTCGGCCTTCATCTTCGCGAGGTCGTCGTCGACCTGGCTCTGCGACGTGAGCTGGTGCAGCTCCTTGTCGATGTCGTCCTGGCCGGGCTCGAGCGTGAGCGCGTCGTCGAACGCGCCCGAGGCCTCGAGCTCGTCCATCGCGTTCGCCCGCGCGCGCATGTTCTCGGTCTTGTCGAGCGCACGCTGCATGGCCATGCCGACGTCGGCCATCTCCTCGCCGACGCCGCTCGCCGCCTCGGAGATCTTGACCTGCGCCTCCGCGGCCGAGTACTGCGCCTTGATGACCTCCTTCTTGGTGCGGAACTGGTCGATCTTGGAGCGCAGCTTCTGCTCCTTCTCGATCAGCGCCGCCTGCTGCGACTCGAGCTCCGCGACCTGCTGGTCGAGCGACTGCAGCTCGTTCTGGGCGAACTGCTTGCGCTCGAGCGCCACGCGCGCGAGGTCCTCGCGGCCCTGGGCAAGGGCCTGGCGAGCCTGCGTGTCGAGCTTCACGACCTGCTGCTCGAGCTTCTGCTGCTGCAGCTGGAGCCGCTTCTTCGACGTGACGACGTCAGCGATCCCCTTCTTGACGTTCTGCAGCAGCTCCATCTGCTTCTGGTAGCTGTACTCGAGCGTCTCCGAGGGATCCTCGGCCCGGTCGAGGAGCTTGTTGATCTTGGCCTTGATGACGGTGGACATGCGTCCGCCCATGCCGGGCACGGCTGCCTCCTTGGATGGCGTCGGGTCGGTGCTCCAGAGAGCGTACCGACCCGCCCGCGATCAGAAGGGCCGGCGAAGCGCTAGAAGCCGAGCGGATGGCGCGCGCGGAAGCCGCGCGCCGGGCGAGCCGTGGGCCGCCAGCGGGGGCCGCGCTCGAACGCCGACCGCGCGAAGCGGCGGGCGACGCGCCGGGTGCTGTACGAGCTCGTGTCCAGCCGCAGGCCGGCGATGACGGCGTAGGCGTGACCCGGGTTCGTGAACACCGTGATCCACGTGCCGCGGCCGTTCTCGCCCCAGCGCATGAACGAGCCGGAGTCGAGCGGGCTCTTCAGGAGGTCCGCGTGGTGCAGCGCGTACGAGACGGTGCCGGAGCAGTCGTAGCCCGAATCCTCGATCTTCGCGTGGCCGCCGCCGTACTTGTACGGCTTGTCCTGGAGCCGGTTCGCCGCCCAGATCGCCTGCTGGACCGCGGCGGGCGCGTCGGCCGGGGCGGCCGCGCTGCCGTCGGGCAGGAGCTTGGCCTTCAGGCCGGGCGTCACGAGGTCACCAGGAGCGGCCTTGGCGGTGGGCGGTGCCACGAACTGTGCGCCGCCGGTGCTCGATTGCGCCTGGGCCGCGGCGGGCAGAATTAAGAATGCGAAGACAGTAAGGGCGAACGCCCGCAGGGAAGACAAACTTCAAGACCTCTTTCGTCGGCCTGCGGGGTTAGCTGACGGGCTGGCGCTGAAAGAGCTCGCGCCTCACGTCACTCCGGACGTGATTAGCCCCAAGACAACCTATGGGTCCCCCGCCTCCTGGCCTCATGCCAGGAGCTCGGCTAGGCGCGGCACCTTAGTAGATGCCGCGGTTATGTGTCCAGTGGATATTCGACCGGGCAGCGGCGGAACTTGAGTTGCGCCCTGACCAGCCGGCGCGGCAGTCTAGCGACGAACGCCGACAGCGCTAGCTTTTCCCTTGTGTTTCGTGGCCTGATACCCGTTCTCCTGCTGTCCATCTCACTTGTCGCGTGCGGCGGTGGGGGCGACTCCGATCCGCCGTCCGGCGGCGATTCCGACACCCGCCAGCCGGTCCTCGGCGCGGGCGGCGACGAAGCGGATCAGGCCGACGCGCCCGTCCTCGGCTTCCCGATCGTCGCGACCAAGAACACCACGCGCGTGGCCGGCGCCGACCCGGCGACGACGGCGGCCGCGGTCGCCCGTGCCGTGTACCCCGCGCGCACCGAGGAGAGCAGCCCGCGCGCGGTCGTGCTCGTCGAGCAGGGCGACTGGCGTGCGGCGATCTCGGCCGCGCAGCTGATGAGCCGGCCGCTGCGCGCGCCGATCCTGTTCTCGGACGGCGGCGAGCTGCCGCCGGCCAGCGCGGAGGCGCTCGAGGAGCTCGCCCCGTCCGGTGCCGAGGAGGCCGGCGGCGCGCAGGTGATCCGGATCGGCAACGCCCACGAGCCGACGAACCGCAACGTGACCGACGTCGAGGGCGCCAGCCCGTCCTCGCTCGCGCAGGCGATCGACCGCCTGCAGACCTCGGCCGCGGGCGAGCCGAGCGAGGCCGTGATCGTCGCGCCGGCCGACTCGCCGGAGTTCGCGATGCCGGCGGCCGGCTGGGCGGCGAAGTCGGGCGACCCCGTGCTGTGGACGCCGCGCGACACGCTCCCGGCCGAGACGCGCGCCGCGATCGAGGCGCACGAGCGCCCGCGGATCTACGTGCTCGGGCCGGAGTCGGTGATCTCCGAGGCGGTCGAGCGCGAGCTGCGCAAGCTCGGCCGCACGCGCCGGATCGCGGCCGCGGACCCGATCGCGAACGCGATCGAGTTCGCGCGCTTCTCCGACGGCGCGTTCGGCTGGAACGTCGTCGACCCGGGCCACGGGATCGTGTTCGCGGGCCGCTCGCAGGCGCTCAACGCGCCCGCCGCGGCGCCGCTGTCGGCCAGCGGCAGCTACGGGCCGCTGCTGCTGCTCGAGGACGCGACCTCGCTGCCCGAGGCGGTCCAGGAGTTCCTGCTCGACATCCAGCCGGGCTACGACCAGGACCCGGTGCGCGGGGTCTACAATCACGGCTGGCTCATGGGCGACGAGCGGGCGATCTCGGCGGACGTCCAGTCGCGCATCGATGCCCTCCTGGAGATCCAGCCCGTCGAGACCGGAGGCGACTGACCGAATGGCCAAAGCCGAGCAGCCGGAGCGCCTGCGCCCGGAGCGCCAGGTGACCGTGGACGACGTGCGCCAGCTGATGGGCGCGTCGACCCCCCACTTCGCGCTGCAGCTGCGCGAGCGCATCCAGCGCTTGATCGCGGACCTCCCGCCGGGCGACGCGGCGCGCCAGCTCGGCGAGCAGGAGATCGCGCGGCTCGCCGCCCTCGCCTTCACGGGCGAGGTGCGCGGCGAGGGCTTCCAGGACGGTCAGCGCACGCTCCCGAGCGTCAACGACCACGAGCGTCCCGCGCTACGTCGACGGTCCGACGACCGGCTGATGGCCTGGCAGGTCTTCCGCGCGGACGGCGACTACCTCGCCGATCGCGCCGAGGGCCTGCTCGCCTCGGCGCTCGACGGCACGCAGCCCGCGGCGAGCCTGTTCGCGCGCCACGGCGCCGATCTGACCCCGGAGGGCGCGCGCCGGGTGTTCGCGCTCGAGCACGGCGGCGACCTCAACCTAAAGGGGTCTGACCCCTTTATCTTGGCGTACCGGGCCGTGGAGGCCGGCGACGTCGACGCGCTGCGGGCCGTGCTCGACCGCTCGCCCGAGGTCGTGACGGTCGAGGGCACCAACGGCAACGACCTGCTCGGCATGGCCGGCGGCAACGAGCGGCTGGTGACGCTGCTGCTCGAGCGCGGCGCCGACGCCGCCCACGCGAACGTGCACGGCTGGACGCCGCTGCACCAGGCCGCCTACCTCGGCTCGCCGCGGCTGGTGCGGATCTTCGTCGAGGCGGGCGCGCGCGTGGACGCGTACGCGCGCGGCGACGGCGGCACGCCGCTGGTCGTCGCGCTGTTCTGGGGGCATCGCGAGACCGCCGAGCGACTGGCGGACTCCAGCGTCGCGCCCGCGAACCTGCGCGTCGGCGCCGGCCTCGGGCGGCTCGACGTCGTCGAGGACCCGGGCGCGCACCGCGGCTTCTACCGCCCCCACTCCGGCTTCCCGGCCTGGCGGCCGTCGGACGATCCGCAGGAGGCGCTCGACGAGGCGCTCACGTGGGCGGCGCGCAACGACCGGGCCGCGGTGCTCGAGCCGCTGCTCGCCCGCGGCGCCCGGATCGAGGCCGACGTCTACCGCGGCACCGCGCTCGCCTGGGCCGCCGCCTGCGGCGCCGTCGACGCGCTGCGCGCCCTGGTCGGGCTGGGTGCGGCGGTCGACGGCCGGACGAGCTTCGGCGGCCCCGATCACGGCGAGGGCGCGACGCCGCTGCACGTCGCGGCCGGCGCGGGCGAGATCGGCGCGATCCGCGCGCTGCTCGAGCTCGGCGCCGACCGCGAGGCGCGCGACCGGCGCCACGACGGCCGCCCGGCGGACTGGGCCGCCCACGGCTGCCAGACCGCCGCGCAGGAACTGCTCGCGACTAGCAGTTGCAACGCGCCAGACCCGATGCAACGTCGGTTGGGACCGCAGCGGCGTTCCTGGGCGGCTGCAGCCGTGAACCCTCGGAGGAGTCATTCGAAACCGATCCAGGAGGCCACGATGACTCAGCAGACCCAGGACGTACTCTCGCTCCGCGGCGAGGAGATCCACGGCCGTGATGGCGAGAAGATCGGCAAGATCGAGGAGATCTATCTCGACAACGGCACCGGTCAGCCGGAATGGGCGCTCGTCACGACTGGCCTGTTCGGCACCAAGCAGTCGTTCGTCCCGATCGGCGACCTCAGCCGCGGCGACGACGGCATCACCGTCCCGTTCGACAAGGCGACCGTCAAGGACGCGCCGAACGTCGATCCCGACGGCCGCCTGTCCGAGCAGGAGGAGCAGGAGCTCTACCGCCACTACGGCATGGACTGGAGCTCCGGCGATACGGGCTCCGGCACCGGCGACCGCGACGAGACCGTCGGCCACGACGTCAGCGGCCCCACCACCGATGACGCGATGACGCGCTCGGAGGAGGAGCTGACGGTCGGCAAGACCGAGCGCGAGAGCGGCCGCGTGCGCCTGCGCAAGTACGTCGTCGAGGACGAGGTCACCCAGACCGTGCCGGTGCGCCGCGAGGAGGTCCGCGTCGAGCGCGAGCCGATCACCGACGCCAACGCCGACGCCGCCACCGACGGTCCGGCGATCTCCGAGGAGGAGCACGAGGTCGTGCTGCACGAGGAGCAGCCGGTGGCCGAGAAGCGCGCGGTCCCGAAGGAGCGCGTGCGGCTGGACAAGGACGTCGAGGTCGAGGACCGCACGGTCTCCGACACCGTCCGCAAGGAGCAGGTCGACATCGACGACCGCCGCTAGCCGGCGGCGCAGCGGAGCGCCGGTCCGGACCGGTCCGGGCCGGCGCATACGCTCCGGCGTTCGATGGTCCCCGAACGCCCATCCGGGATCCCCGGCCTCGGCCTGACCGGTCCGTTTCCCGTCGGGCAGTACGCGGCCGCGCTGCGCGAGCGGCTGCGGTCGTTCAGCCGCGTGCAGGTCTTCGGCGAGGTCTTCGGCTTCAAGGCGGGCCGTGCTCGCGTCTGGTTCGAGCTGCGCGACGGCAGCGGCGCGCTGCCGTGCTCGATGTGGCGCAAGGACTTCGACGCGCTCGGGCTGGCGCCGCTCGCCGACGGCGTGCAGGTGGTCGCCGCCGGCGGCTGTGACTTCTACCCCGGCTCGCGGACCGCGTCGCCCGCCTTCTCGTTCGCGGTGACCGACGTGCGGATCGCCGGCGAGGGCGACCTGCTGGCGCAGCTCGAGCGGCTGCGCCGGGTGCTGCACTCCGAAGGCCTGTTCGCGCCGCAGAAGCGGCTGCCGCGGCGGGCGCTGCCGCGCGCGATCGGCGTCGTCTGCGGCGAGGGCTCGAAGGCGCGCGACGACGTGCTGGCCGGGCTGCAGCGGCGCGGCTGGGGCGGGCGCGTGGTGTGGGCCTTCGCGCCGGTGCAGGATCGCCACGCCGCGCCCGCGGTCGCCCGCGCGCTGCAGGATCTCGCCGCGTGCGGCGGCGTCGACGTGATCGTCGTCGCCCGCGGCGGCGGCTCGCTCGCGGACCTGTTCGCGTTCTGCGACGAGACCCTGTGCCGGACGGTGGCGCTGCTGCCGGTGCCGGTCATCTCGTCGGTCGGCCACCACACCGACCGCACGCTGCTCGACGACGTGGCGGCGATCGCGTGCTCGACGCCGACGCACGCCGCCGAGGCGGCGGTGCCGGTCGAGTGCGTCGCCGCCCGCGCGGCGCTGGCCGCCGCGACGCGGCGGCTCGAGGCGCAGGGGCGGCGGGCGATCGTCGAGCGCGCGCGGGCGCTCGCCCGGCTCTCGCGCGCACCGGCCGCGCACGTCGCCCGCCACCGTGCGCGGCTGCACCAGCACCTGCGCGAGATCCGCGCGGGAGCGCGGCGCGGGATCGCCGGCGGCGAGCGCGCGAACGCGGCACGCGGCGCGGCGCTCGTGCGCAAGGCGAGCGCCGCCGAGCTGGCCCGCGGCCGCGGGCTGATCCGCGCGCGCAGCGACGGCGCCGCGCTCGACCGCGGCGCCGGCGCCGCCCTCGCCCGCCGCCGCCGCGACCTCGACCGGCTCGCGCTCGCGCTCGACGCGCACGACCCGCAGCGCACGCTCGAGCGCGGCTACGCGCTCGTCGAGGACGCGGAGGGCGAGCCGGTCACGACCGCCGCGGCCGCCCGCGCCGAGCGCACGCTCGCGCTCCGCTTCCACGACGGCCGCGTCGGCGCGCACCCGGCCGAGGCGATCCGTCCGGCCGACCGGCCACTCTGACCGCATGGCGCACGCCGAGACGCTGACCTACGAGGCCGCCTGCGAGCGGATCGAGGCGATCATCGCGCGGCTGGACTCGGGCGCGGCCGGCCTGCGCGAGACGCTCGAGCTGTGCCAGGAGGGGCGCCGGCTCGTCGAGTTCTGCGCCTCCGAGCTCGACGCCGTCGGGCGCGGGCTCGAGGAGCTCCGGCTCGACGAGCTGGTCGCGCGGCTCGAGCAGCGCTAGGCCGTACCGACGGCGCCGGCGACCGTTGCGTGCCCGTCGCGCTCGAGCAGCTCGGCGAGCCCGCGCGTGATCCGCGCGACGGCTCCCGGCCCTTCGTAGATCAGCGCCGTGTAGAGCTGCACGAGGTCCGCCCCGGCGCGGATCATCGCGTAGGCGTCGGCGGCGGTGAACACGCCGCCGGAGCCGAAGATCGCGTACCCGGCGGCCGCGGCGCGCAGCTCGGCGACCGTGCGCAGCGCCGCGGCGGCGGCCGGCGCGCCGGAGACGGCCCCCGGCATGCTCAGATGCTCGAGCCCGGCGGGCTTTCCCGGCGGCAGGTTGACCGAGAAGCCGCTGACGAACGCGAACGGCTGCACCGCGGCCAGCAGCGACTCGACGTCACCGCCCGGCGCGACCTTCAGGAACAGCGGCCGCCGCACGCCGAGCAGCGCGAGCCGGCTCAGCAGCGCCCGCAGGCGCCCGCGGTCGGCGAAGAAGCCGCGGCCGTCGCGCGTGTTCGGGCAGCTGAGGTTGAGGACGACGTAGTCGGCGCGATCCTGCAGCCGCTGCACCGACGTCACGTAGTCGGCGAGGATCGCGTCGTCGCTCTCGTCGTGGCCGCGGTTCGTGGAGACGACGTTGGCGCCGACCGGCACGTCGGGCCGCGGCCGCGCGAGCCGCGCCGCCACGCGCCCCGCGCCGTCGTTCGGGACGCCGTAGTGCACGACCACCGCACGCTGCTCCGGGAGCCGGAACAGCCGCGGCTTCGGGTTGCCGGCGGAAGCCTCGGCCGAGACCGACCCGACCTCGACGTGCCCGAACCCGAGCGCCGCCAGGAACGGCACCGCGCGCGCGTTCTTGTCGAAGCCCGCCGCGAGCCCGATCGGGCTGCGCATCCGCAGCCCGGCGACCTCGACCGCCAGCCGCGGGTCCGGCGCCGGCCGCCGCGCCGCGACCGCCCGGCAGACGAGGCGCGAGCCGCTCGCGACCGCCGCCGCACGGACCGTGGCGTCATGCACCCGCTCGGGGTCGGCGCGGAACAGCAGCGGCCGGGCGAGGGCGGCGTAGAGCGCCATTGCGAAAGGATTCTACCCGCCCGGTAATCGTTTGCCGCCACCCCGCGTGGCGACGGGACGAACATCGGCTGGGTAGGGAGGCGGCAGGGAGGAATGTGCGACGGCGGTCCCCGATCGGGCGCGGTTCGCACATAACTCCCCGTCCAGGGGAGAAATGTGCGACGGCGGTCCCGTATCGCGCGCGGTTCGCACATAACTCCCGTTCCACTCCCTCGCCTCCCTACCCAGCGCAGTTCGTCCCGCCGAGCCGAGCGGAGCGAGCAGTTTGTCCCCGGCCGAGCCGAGCGAGGCGAGTCCGGAGGTGTCAGCTGCCGTCGTCGGCGGAGACGAGCCCGCTGCGCATCGCCAGCAGCGCGATCTCGGCGCGCTGGTCCTTCTGCGGCATCTCGTCGAGCCCGAACGCGCGGCCGAGGTGGTCGAGCTCGACCGCGACGTCCTCGATCGCGATCTCGGTCGCCTCGGCGACCTCGGCGTCGGTCGCGGGGTTGATGCCCTCGCCGTCCTGGAACAGCGGCCGGCAGAGCGCGCGCAGGATCCGCTGCTGCTGCTCGGAGAAGCGCGGCGTGGCGCTGAGCTCGCCCGGGACCATCGTCGGGCCGAGCCCGCCGCCGGTCGGGTCGTGGAACGTGATCAGCGTCCGCCCGACCTTCAGCAGGTCGCCGTCGGCGAGCCGCCGCCGCCCGGCCAGGCGCAGGCCGTTGACCCAGGTGCCGTTCTGGGAGAAGCCGTCGTCGCAGATCGTCCACTCGCCCGCGCGCCGCTCGAGCTCCGCGTGCAGGCGCGACATCTCGGGATCCCACGGCATCGAGACGTCGGCCTCGTGGCGACGCCCGAGCGTCACGCTGCCCGCACGCAGCGACACGATGTGCTGCGCGTCTTCGCCGTCCCGGAACACCAGAAACGGGTCACCACGCAGCTCCGCGGCCTTCCTGGCCTCGAGCTCCTCGTCCGTAAGGTCGCGCGCGATCGGGGTCTCCATGGAGACCTCCGACCCTACCTCAGCGGCTGCCGAAGATGTTGAGGAGCGACGTGAAGATGTTGACGATCGACACGAAGATGCCGGTCGCGATCCAGATCGCGTCGCGCTCCGTGCCGTGCTTGCGCAGGAAGTTGAAGTCGACCACGATCAGCGCCGCCGACAGCGCGTAGATGGCCAGGCTGACGATCGGGCTGAGCGTGCCGCCGAACAGCGACCAGACGATGACGCCGCCGCAGGCCACGAACACGATCAGCGACAGCGGCCGCATCCACGGCGCCAGGTCCTTCGAGAGCACGAACCCGAGCGCGCCGGCGGCGCAGACGGTCGCCGCCGTGCCCGCGAACGCCTGCGTCAGCGCGGCCGGCTCGACCGTCGCGAAGTAGGCGATGACCGGGCCGAGCCCGAGGCCGATCAGCAGCGCGGTGGCGAACAGCCAGAACATCGCGAACGAGCCGACACGGAAGCGCTCGCCCGCGAACGACGAGACCAGCAGCATGCCGATGCCCGCGAACGAGCAGATGCGCGCGGTCCCGAGCGCCAGATCGCGGCCGATCAGCGTCCCCAGCGCGCAGAAGCCGAGCGCGATGGCGACGAGGAACATGACGCGCCCGAGCAGCTGGGCCGTCGTGATCGAGGGCGCGGCGACGCTCTCGCGGTAGTAGGCGGTCTCGCTCATGCGCGGAAATGTACCCCGCCGGCGCCCGTTCTCACAGGCGTTGGACCAATGTCCCAGTTCCCAGTCCGCCGCCGCAGCACATCGTGACCATGCCGACCTCGGAATCGGAGCGCTCGAGCTCGTGCAGGAGCGTCGTCAGGAGCCGCCCGCCGGTCGAGCCGAGCGGGTGGCCGAGCGCCATCGCGCCGCCGTTGACGTTCACGCGGTCCATGTCCGGCTGCAGCTCGCGCTGCCAGGCGAGCACGACCGGCGCGAACGCCTCGTTGACCTCGATCAGGTCGATGTCGCCGATCGTCATGCCGTTGCGCTCGAGCAGCTTGCGCGTCGCCGGGATCGGGCCCGTGAGCATCATCACCGGGTCGACGCCGACCGTCGTCTGGTCGACGATCCGCGCCCGCGGCTTCAGCCCCAGCTCGGCGGCCTTGTCGGCGCTCATCAGCAGCACCGCGGCGGCGCCGTCGGAGATCTGCGACGAGTTGCCGGCCGTGACCTTGCCGTCGTCGGGCCGGAAGGCGGGCTTGAGCTGCGAGAGCGCCTCGAGCGTCGTGTCCGGCCGGATGCCCTGGTCGGCGACCTGCGTGCGTGCCGTTCGTCTGGAACGGCACCGTCTCGCGCTCGAAGCGGCCCTCCTCGGTGGCGCGCGCCGCGAGCTGGTGCGAGCGCAGCGCGAGCTCGTCCATCTCGGCGCGCGTGATCTCCCACTTGTCGGCGATCAGCTCGGCCGAGATCCCCTGCGGGACGAGGTTGTACTTCTCCAGCAGCGCGGGCGGCCACGGCGAGCCGACCTCGTCGATCCACTTGAAGCCGACGCCCATCGGGATGTGGCCCATGTGCTCGACGCCGCCGCCGATCACGACGTCGTGGACGCCGGCGGCGATCAGCGCCGCGCCGAAGTTCACGGCCTGCTGCGCCGAGCCGCACTGGCGGTCGACGGTGGTCGCGGGCGTCTCGATCGGCAGCCCGGCCTGCAGCCAGGCGTTGCGGGCGACGTTGAACATCTGCTCGCCGTACTGCTGGACGCAGCCGGCGATCACGTCCTCGACCGCCTCCGGCTCGATCCCGGCGCGCTCGATCACCTCCGTGAACGTCTTCCCCAGCAGCTCGTTCGGGTGCGTGTCGCGGTAGATGCCCTTCTCGGGGTGCCCGCGCCCGATCGGCGTCCGCACCGCCTCGACGATGACCACCTCGCGACCTGTACGCATTCCGTGAATCCTCCAGGGGGTACCGGCGCGGAGGGGCCGCGCCGCGGCTTAGTCTAGGCCCAAGTTGACTCGTGAGTCAGTCGAACCCGGAGGAGTCATGACCGAGCAGCTCGGGATCGCCGGCAGCGGAGCCATCGCGTGCGGCCTGGCCGCCGTGGCGGCGCAGCGCGGTCCCGTGCTCGTATGGGCGCGCTCCGGCGGCTCGGCCGACCGCGCGGGCCGACGCGTGCACGCGCTGTGCGAGAAGGCGGGCGCGAACGTCAACGGCAACCTGCGCGTGACCTGCGACGGCGGCGAGCTCGCCGGCTCGAGCTTCGTCGTCGAGGCGATCGTCGAGGATCCGGCGGCGAAGGCCGCGCTGATCGCCGAGCTCGACGCGCACGTCGACGCCGGCGCGATCCTCGCCACCACGACCTCGTCGCTGTCGATCAACGCGCTGGCGGCGGCGTCAGGCCGCCCGGACCGCTTCGTGGGGCTGCACGTCTTCAACCCGGTGCCGAAGATGGATCTGGTCGAGCTCGCGTTCCCCGACGCGGCGAGCGACAGCACGCGCGCCCGCGCGTGGGCGCTCTGCGCGGCGCTCGGCAAGACGGCGGTCGAGGTGCCCGACAGCGCCGGCTTCGTCGTCAACCGGCTGCTGTTCCCGTTCCTGTTCGAGGCCGTGCGCCTGATGGAGCGGACCGGGCTCGAGCCGGAGGCGATCGACACGTGCATGCGGCTGGGCGCCGGCCACCCGCTCGGCCCGCTGGCCCTGCTCGACCTCGTCGGCATCGACGTGTCGGTCGCGATCGGCCACACGATCGGCGCCGCGGTGCCGGAGCGGCTGGAGACGATGGTCGCCGCCGGCGAGCTCGGCCGGAAGGCCGGACAGGGCTTCTACACCTACGCCCAATCTTAAGCCCAGATTGAGAACAGGTTGGGATAGTCCCGATCGCGACGAACGTACCCTCATCGCACCCCTCCTCCAGAAACACTTGAGCCCGGCTCGCTCCCCTGAGCCGGGCTCTTGTGTTCTCTCGGTCGATCCTCCCCAGGATCTCCCTCTCTCCTCCTCAACCGCCGAAGCGGCCAGTCGGTTGCCGGGAAGGTAGCGCGTAAATTCCGTTTGTGCAATTCCGCGCTAAGTTTCGATTCGCAACCTATTCGAACGGGTTAGGCTCCAGGAGGACCACGGAGAGGCCATGCGCGCGTCCGAGGACACCCGCGAGAGGACCGTCGCCGAGCTGCGGCGCGGGTACCTGACGGGCCGCCTCGGCACCGAGACCTTCACGCTGCGCGTCGACCGGGCGCTCGCCGCCGGCAGCCACGACGAGCTGCGCGGCCTGACCATCGACCTTCCCGCCGCCCGCCGCGCGCCGCTGCTGAGCCGCCTGCTGGCGCGCCGCCCGCCGCGCACCGGCCTGCTCGCGCTCGCCCCGCAGCTCGCGGCGGCCCGGCTCGTGCTCGGCCGCTCGAGCGCCTGCGACCTCGTCCTCGCCGACGACACGGTGTCGCGCCGCCACGCCGAGCTGTTCCTCGTCGACGGCGCCTGGCACGTGCGCGACCTCGGCTCGAGCAACGGCACCTACGTGCAGGGCCGGCGCGTCGTCGAGGTCGAGGTCGTCCCCGGCGACCTGCTCACCCTCGGGGGCTGCGACCTCGAGCTCTAGGCGGCCGCGCGGCGCTCGCGGATGCGGACCGCCTCGATGCGGTTCTCGCGCACCGACTCGACCCGGATCGAGTAGCCGTTGTGGGTGATGGTGTCGCCGCGCTTGGGCAGCCGCCCGAGCTCGCCGAACACGAAGCCGCCGACCGAGTTGTAGGCGTCGGTGTCGACGGGCAGCTCGAGCCCGTAGTCGACCAGGTCGGTGATCGCGACGTGGCCGCGCACGAACCAGTCGCCGTTGGCGAGCCGCCGCACGGCGCCGCCCATCGGGTCGGTCTCGTCGTCGATCTCGCCGACGACCTCCTCGATGATGTCCTCGACGGTGACGATCCCCGCCGTGCGCCCGTACTCGTCGATGACGATCGCGAGCGACGACCGCTGGCGCTGGAGGTCGGCCAGCAGGTCGTCGAGCGGCTTGGTCTCGGGCACGATCGGCGCCTCGCGCACGAGCCCGTCGATCCGTGCCTCCGTGCCCTCGGTCAGCAAGAGCTGCGCGAGCGCGTTCGAGTGCACGATGCCCTTGACGCGATCGTGGTTGTCGTCCTCGGTCACGACGAGCCGCGTGTGGCCGGAGGAGACGCAGCGGCGCAGCGCGGTCTCGACGTTCTCCGACAGGTCGACGGTCACGATCGCCGGCGCCGGCGTCATCACCTGGCGCGCCTGCTGCTCGTGCAGGTGGAAGACGCCGGTCAGCATGCTCGCCTCGCCGGGGTCGAGCTGCCCGCCGGTGAGCGACTGCGCGATCAGCACCTTCAGCTCCTCGGGCGAGCCGCCCTCCTCGTACTCGTTCGTCGCCTTGATCCCGACCAGCCGCAGCATCGCGTTCGACGCCCAGTTGAGGACGTGGATGAACGGCGCGAAGATCTGCGTGAACAGGTGCAGCGGCCGGGCGATCCAGTGCGCGACCCGCTCGGCCCGGTTGATCGCGTAGATCTTCGGGACCTGCTCGCCGATCGTGATGTGCAGCGACGTCGTGATCAGGTAGGCGAGCGCGAACGAGATCGCCAGCGAGACGCCGTGCGAGACGCCGCTGCCGATCGCCTCCTCGATCAGCGTGGCGACGGCCGGCTCGCCGAGGAAGCCGATGCCCAGCGAGGTGAACGTGATGCCGAGCTGGCACGCGGCGAGGTAGCGCGAGAGGTCGTCGAGCTGGCGCAGCACGAGGCCGGCGCGGCGCACGCCCGCTTCCGCGTCCTCCTCGACGCGGGAGCGCCGCACGCGCACGAGCGCGAACTCCGCGGCGACGAAGAAGCCGTTCAGCAGGACCAGCACGAGGACGGCCAGCAGCAGCAGGACGGTCATGTGCGGTCCGGTGGGCGCGCGGTCTGCGCGCCGCTACTTCGGGAGCTGTCGTCGTCGTTCATCAGGCGACGGGGCAATGGTAGCGGTGGGTCCTACCCGCTCAGCCCGTCGATCGTGCGCGCCATCGCCGAGTCCTTCTCGGTCAGGCCGCCCTCGGAATGGGTGGTCAGCGTCAGCCGCACCTTGTTCCAGCCGTGCACGAGGATGTCCGGGTGGTGGTTGGCCGCCTCGGCCGCGTCGGCGACCTGGTTGACCCACGCCATCGCGCTCGCGAAGTCCTCGAACTCGCGGTCCCGGACCAGGCTCTCGCCCTCCTGCCGCCACTCGCCGGTCGTCTCGCTCATATCCTCTCCCGAATGCGGATCGTGTCGCTCGTGCCCTCGGCCACCGAGATGCTGTTCGCGCTCGGTCTCGGCGACGAGGTTACTGCCGTCACCCACGAGTGCGACCACCCCGAGCAGGCGCGCGAGCTGCCGCGGGTGACGCGCGACGTCATCGGCCCCGGCCTCTCCGCGCGCGAGATCGACGAGGCGGTGCGCGCGCTGACCGAGCAGGGGCGGGCGATCTACGAGCTCGACGAGCACGCGCTCGCGTCGCTGCAGCCGGATCTGATCGTCACCCAGGCGCTGTGCGCCGTCTGCGCCGTCTCCTACGACGACGTGCAGGCGATCGCCGACCGGCTGGACCCGAAGCCGCAGGTGCTCTCGCTCGACCCCACGACGCTCGGCGAGATGCTCGGGGACGTGCGGACGCTCGCGCAGGCCACGGACTCGAAGGACGCGGGCGTCGAGCTGGTGCAGGCCGCGGCGAGCCGGATCGACCGCGTGCGGCTGGCCGTGCGGGCCGCCGAGCCGGTGCGGGTCGCCGCGCTCGAGTGGCTGGACCCGATCTTCGTCGCCGGCCACTGGACGCCGCAGATGATCGAGTACGCCGGCGGGTTCGACGTGCTCGGCATGCCCGGCGAGCACTCCGAGCAGCGCACGTGGGACGACGTCCGCGTCGCCTCGCCCGAGGTCGTCGTGGTGATGCCGTGCGGCTACGACGCCGACCGCGCGCTCGACGAGGCGCTCGAGTTCGGCGACGAGCTGGCCGAGGTCGGCGCCCGCAAGGTCGTGGCGGTCGACGCCGCGGCGTACTTCTCCCGGCCCGGCCCGCGGCTGATCGACGGCCTCGAGCTGATGGCGCACATCCTGCACCCGGAGCGGCTGCCCGAGGCGCCGCCGGGCCTGCGCGAGGTGTACCTCTAGAAGCCGGGCGGGACGGCGGCGTTCGCGACCATCACGGCGCCGACGACCGAGACCGCGCCGACGACCACGCAGACGAGCACCGGCAGCAGCACGCCCTTGCGCACGCCGGCGACCCGCTCCATCCCCAGCGCGGCGAGGCCGCCGCCGATGATGCCGCCGATGTGCCCGCCGATCGAGATGCCGGGGATCAGGAACGTGAGCACGAGGTTGAAGCCCATGACGAAGCCGAGCCCGGAGCGCAGCGGGTTGATCCCGCGCGAGTGCTGGAACACGAACGCGGCGGCCATCAGGCCGAACACAGCGCCCGAGGCGCCGACCGTCGCCTGGTTGAAGTCGGCCGTCAGGAGCGCGCCGAACGAGCCGGCCAGCAGCGCCGCGAAGTAGAGCGCGACGAACCGCGCGTGCCCCAGCAGCGGCTCGAGCATCGTGCCGAGCCAGTAGAGCGCGTACATGTTGAAGAGGATGTGGATCGGGTTCCGCGGGCTGTGCAGGAAGCCGCCGGTGACGAGCCGCCACAGCTCGCCCTCCGAGACGCCGATGAAGTCGTTCAGCCCGGTCTGCGCGAACGAGATCGTCACGAAGTCCTCGTAGACGCGGCCGCCGCTGCCGCCCGAAGCGACGAGCCCGATGTACATCAGCACGTTGATCCCGATCAGCACGTACGTCGCGATCGGGTCGGCGTACATGTTGCGCATCGTGCGCACGGGCGTCTTCTGCCGCGAGCACTCGGGGCAGCGCATGCCGACCGGCGTCGCGGTCATGCAGTCGGGGCAGATCGGGCGCCCGCAGTTCGAGCACGAGACGCCCGTCTCGCGATTGGGGTGGCGGTAGCAGGTCGCCATGGCGGCGCGCAGAAGCTAGCAGCGCTTCCTTTGCGGCCGCTCAGGACATGTCGGCGGTCACGAGCGGCTCCCGCGTGGGAGCCTCCGAGCCGCCCTCCGGCTCGTCCGTGACCAGCACCGCCGCGGCGTCGGAGACGTCGCCCGGGACCATCGCGACGGCGCTGCCGTCGCCGCGCGGCAGGAAGAGCGCGTCGGTCGGCTCCGGCCGCTCGGCGCCCTCGCGCAGCACCCAGACCTGGTAGACGCGGCCGTTCGGCGGGGCCGGGAGGCCGGAGGCCACCAGCCGCGCCTCGTCGTCCTCGAGCTGCAGCTCGGCGCTCGCGCCGGGAGCGCGGGTGTCGTCGACCGTCGCCTGGTAGGTCTGCGTGCCGCCGTCGGCGGAACGGTCGAGCGCCACGCCGGCGAGCACGCCGGCGATCAGCAGCGCGGCCGCGACCGGCGCCAGGCGCCAGCCCGCGAACCAGCTGCGCCGGCGCTTCGGCGGGCGGTCGGCCGCCGGTCCGGTCTGCGCGAGCAGCGAAGCCTCGCGCTCGACGTCGGCCATGATCCGGTCCTTGAGCGCGGGCGGCGGCAGCACCTGCGCCGAGGCCATCGGCAGCGCCTCCGCGGCGGGCAGCAGGTCGTCGACCTCGCGGCGGCACTCCTCGCAGCCCTCGAGGTGCTCGACGAACTCGCGCTTCTCGTGCTCCGGCATCGCACCGAGCAGGAAGGCGGCGGCCGCGTCGGCCCAGCGGTCGTGATCGCTCACAGCGAGACCTTTCCCTCGCCCAGCGAGTCGGCCATCTTGCGCAGCCCAAGCCGCATCCGGCCCTTGACCGTACCCACGGGCGCGTCGACCATCGACGCGATCTCCGTGTGCGTGAAGCCGCCGAAGTAGGCGAGCTCGATCACCTGGCACTGCTCCGCCGGCAGGGTCTCGAGCGCGCTGCGGACGGCGCCCGCCTCCTCGTGGCGCGCGGCCTCGACGTCGGTGCGCTCGCGCGCCTCGAAGCGCTCTTCGATGCCCTCGTCGCTGGCGCGCCGCTTGTCGTGCACGGTCGCGCGCCGCAGGGCGTCGATCGCCCGGTTGTGGACGATGCCCAGGACCCAGGTGCGGACGGAGCCGCGGACGCGGTCGTAGCGCGCGCCGGAGCGCCAGATCGACAGGAACGCCTCCTGGACGACGTCCTCGGCGGCCGCGCGCTTGCCGGTCATCCGGTAGGCGAGCGAGAAGGCGGCGCCGGAGTGGCGGTCGTAGATCAGCTCGAACGCGCGCGGGTCGCCGCGCTGGACGAGCTGCATGACGTCTTCATCGGCCAGCATGAGCAATCCGCGTCCCATATCTGACCGCTGCTGCGCATGCCGGCGACAACCGGATCAGCGGATGTCGTCAAATACGCGAAACGCCTCGCGGGCGGCGTCGCGCAGCGTGCGCTCGGCGAGGTCGAACGCCCCGCGCGCGGCGGCGCGGCGCCCATGCCGGCGGCGGCGCGTGCGCAGCAGCACCAGGCCCGCCGCGGCGCCGGTGCCGACGACCACGGCGGCGGCCGGTCCGAGCGCGGCCCGCGGCCAGTTGCGCGGGTCCTTGATCGCCTTCAGCTCCCACGCCTCGAGCTCGTCGGCCGCCAGCTCGACGAGCGAGCCGAGCGTCATCTCCAGCCGCGGCTCGAGGTCCGCGGGCGGCTCCACGGGCGCCAGCGCCTCGCGCAGCTTCGTCTCGATGTCCCATGCCTGGTTGCTCATCTAGCCGTGCCCGCCTCCTGCGCCTTGACCAGCTCTTCGAGCTGCCGGATCGCACGGTGCAGCAGGACCTTCGTGGCGCCGTCCGTCCGCCCGAGCGCTCGCGCGATCTCGCGGTTGTCCATGCCGAGCGCGAAGCGCATGATCAGCGCCTCGCGCCGGTCGTCCGGGAGCTGCTGCACGCACTCCAGGATTCGCGCGAGGTCCTCGCGGTCCTCCACGAGATCCTCGGTCGTGTGCAGGTCCTGCAGCGGCCCGGCGTCGTCGATCGACGTCTGCGGGCGCCGCGACCGGTCGCGGTAGTAGTTCGCCGCCAGGTTGTGCGCGATCCGGATGAGCCACGGCCGCAGGGGGCGCCCCTGCGACTCGCGCTGTGCGCGCGCGAAGTGCCGGTAGGCCTGCAGGAACGTCTGCTCCGTGAGGTCCTCGGCGTCGTGGTGATTGCCGACCCGGTAGTACGAGTAGGAGTACACGTCGCGCAGGTGCGCCTTGTAGAGCGACGTGAAGGCCGCGTCGAGCTCGGCCTTCTCGCGGCGTGCGGAGTCCTCGGAGGCGGCGGCCATTCAGCACGGGACACTAGCCCCTCGCGAACACGGGCGGCACGGATACACGTGCCGGGGCGTGAGGGAGCGCACCGGCGGCGAGCGCGTCGCCGACCTGGCGCCGGAATGCGGCGTCCGCCGTCTCGAGCACGGGCGGGCCGTCGCCGTCGAGCCCGCTCAGCGTGCCGGTCGCCCATGCCTTCAGGCCGCCGGTCCCGAGCGTCGGGCCGGGCGGCAGCAGCACGCCGGTGCGCGGGCCGATCGCGGCGGCGTGGCGCGCGAGGCCGGCGGCTGACGTGAACAGCACGAGGTCCTGCGCCGCGAGGTCGGCGTGCTCGCCGGTCTCGACGGTCACGCCGGCGCGCCGCAGCGTCTCGGTCACGGCCCCGGCGCCGGAGCCGACGACGGCGGCGCGGCGCAGCGGCGCGAGCCCGCCGAGCCACTCCCACTGCAGCATCACGTTCGGCCAGATGCGGTCGGTGACGGCGTTGGCGAGCTGCGGCGAGGCGGCCTCGACGCGCGGGAAGGTGAGCGGGCGGCCGATCCGCAGGCGCACCTTGTGCGGGCGCAGGAACCAGCCGCGGCGGATCCGCTCGGTGCCGATCACGGCGACCGGCACCACGGGGGCGCCGCTCTCGAGCGCGAGCCGGCCGACGCCGCGCTTGGGGCGGCCGAGCGTGCCGGGCCGCGTGCGCGTGCCCTCCGGGAACATCACCACCGAGTCGCCGCGGGCGAGGATCGCCTTCGCGGTCTCGATCATCTCGGCGTCGCCGGTGCCGCGGTGCACCGGGAAGGCGCCGAGCGAGTTCAGGATCCACGCGATCAGCGGGTGCATGTCGAACAGCTCGCGCTTGGCGACGTAGTAGATCGGCCGCCGCGTGACCGTCCCGATGATGAACGGGTCGATGAACGAGCGGTGGTTGGAGGCGAAGATCACCGGCCCGTCCGGCACGTGCTCGCGGCCGATCCGCGACATCCGGAAGTAGAGGTGGAAGAACGGCTGCAGGATCGCCCGCAGCAGCCAGTAGACGATCGGGTTGACGCCGCGCTCGCGGGCTCGCTCGTGGTACTGCCTCACGCAGAGCGGTACCCGCGCGCGAGACGGCCGTTACAGTTGGCGCCAGATGAGCCTCGATCCCCACCGCCTGCTGCGCGGCGCGCTGGCCGGTGGTGCGGCGGCCGGTGTGTGGCTCGTGCAGCAGCCGCTCGACCGGCGCGTGTTCGCCGTCGACTACGACGACGCGCGGATGCTCGGGCGGCTCGTCGGGCGCGGCCCGGGCACGGGCGCGCTCCTGCATCTCGGCAACGGCGCGCTGTTCGGCGCGCTCTACGCCGCGGCGGCGCCGAAGCTGCCGCTGCCCGCTCCGCTGCGCGGCCCGCTGGCCGGCCTGGCCGAGCACCTCGGCAGCTGGCCCGCGATCGCGCTCGTGGAGCCGGGCCTCGTCAGCTCGCCGCGCGCGTTCGCGCAGGCGACGTGGCGCCACCTGCTGTTCGGCACCGTGCTCGGGGAGCTCGAGCGGCGGCTCAACCCTCCCCTGCTGGAGCCGGTGAGCGACGCCGCCGTCGCCTCCAACGGGCACGGCTCGGCCGCCCACCTCGTGGCGAGCGGGTCCTGAGTCCGCGCGTCCTGATCACCGGCGCGACGGGGTTCGCCGGCCGCCATCTGGTCGCGGCCTGCGAGGCCGCCGGGGACGAGGTCGCCGCCGTCGCGCGCGCGACGGGCGTGGACCTGCTGGACGCCGAGGCCGCACGCGCGGCCGTCGCGAGCGCCCGGCCCGGCGTCGTCTACCACCTCGCGGCGCGGGCGCACGTCGGCGAGTCCTGGCGCGACCCGGCCGGGCTTCGTGCGCGACAACCTGGCGCTGGCCGTCAACGTGTTCGAGGCGGTGCGGGCCGAGGCGCCGGAGGCGACCGTCGTCGCGGTCGCCTCGAGCGAGGTCTACGGCCCGCCGCAGCGGCTGCCGGTCGACGAGGACGCGCCGCTGCGCCCGCAGAACCCGTACGCGGTCTCGAAGGCGTCCGCGGACCTGCTCGCCGGGTTCTACGCCGACTCGCACGGCCTGCGGGTGATCCGCACGCGCTCGTTCAACCACGCCGGCCCGGGCCAGGAGCCGACCTACGCGATCTCGTCGTTCGCCCGCCAGATCGCGGCCGCCGAGGGCGGGCGCGTGCGGCTCGTGACCGGCAACGCGGCGACGCGGCGCGACTTCACCGACGTCCGCGACGTCGTCCGCGCCTACCGGCTGCTGGCCGAGCGCGCCGAGCCCGGCGCGTACAACGTCTGCTCCGGCCGCACGGCCTCGGCGAGCGAGCTCGTGGCGGCGCTGGCGCGGGCGAGCGGCGTCGAGGTCGAGCACGTCGTGGACCCCGAGCTGGTGCGGCCGAACGAGGTCATGGAGGTCCGCGGAGCGAACGAGCGGCTGCGGGCGGCGACCGGCTGGGAGCCGGAGATCCCGCTCGAGCGGACGCTGGCCGACACGCTGGCGTGGTGGCGCGACGAGCTCGCGTCAGGCCGCGGGCCTAGTGCTCCGCTGCACGAGTAGCGAGCCGCGAGAGCACCGGCCCGAACTGCTGGGCGACGACGCGCGCACGGTCGACCTCGGCGCCGGAGAACGCCTGCGGGTGCTGGCGGTAGACCTCGACCAGCGCCATCTGGCCGCGCGCGACGGTGACGGGGACCATCAGCACCGCGCCGTAGCCGAGGCGCTCGAGCTCGGCGACCTCGATCGGGTCGCTCTCGGGGTCGCCGACGATCACCTGGCCGGCCGTGCGCTCGCGCAGCAGCCGGGCGGTCGCGGGGAAGTGGTCGAGGCCCCAGATCTCGCCCGGCGTGTCCTGGTTGTCGGACAGCAGCTCGAGGCAGTCGCCGACCTGCCACATCAGCGAGACGTCCTCGGCGCCGAGCATCGCGGCCGCGCGGCGGCCGACGGTGGCGAGCTCGACCGAGTCCTCCACGCCGACGAGGTCGTCGGCGAGGTCGGCGAGCGCGCGGACCCAGGCGGCGGCGCCGCTGACGGCGGGCAGCGCGACGCGGATGCCGGCGCGGATCTCGGCGGTCGCGACGACGTCGGCGGCGAGCGCGGCCCACGCCGGTGCCGGGCGGGCGAGCGCGTAGCCCTGCGCGTAGGTCGCGTCGAGGTCGGCCAGGGCGCGCAGGTCGTCGAGGTCCTCGACGCCCTCGCCGAGCACGGCGGCGCCCGTCGTGCCCGCGAACGAGACCAGCGCCTCGAGCAGCGCGTAGCGCGAGCCGTCGCTGTGGGCGCCGTGCACGAGCGAGCGGTCGAGCTTGAGGATGTCGGGGGCGACGCGGATCAGCTGCTGCAGGCCGGCGTAGCCGGCTCCGGCGTCGTCGAGCGCGACGCGGGCGCCGCGGGCGCGCAGCTCGGCGAGGCGCACCTCGAGCGCGTCGCCGGCGTCGAACAGCTCGTGCTCGGTCAGCTCGACGACGATGTTGGAGAGGTCGTCGGGCAGCGCGTCCTGCACCGGGGCGCCGAGCAGCGCGCGCGGGCTGACGTTGAGCGCCAGCCAGGTGCCGGCGGGGCGGCCCGGAACCTGCAGCGCGGCGCGCAGGGCGAGCGCCTCGAGCTCGTCGCCGAGGCCGCAGCGGTGGGCCTGGGCGAACCACTGGTCGGGGCGGCGCGACGGGTCGCCGTCGATCCGGGCGAGCGCCTCGTAGCCGCAGACGCGGCCGGTGGCGAGCTCGAGCACCGGCTGGAAGACGGGGCGGATCGCCGCCTCGCCGCGGCGCAGCAGCGCGTCGATCTCGCCCTGCTCGTCGGCGCGCGACGGGCGGGCGGCGAGGTTGGCGGCGTAGCGGCGGGTCTGGCGGCGGCCGGCGTGCTTGGCGGCGTAGAGGGCGGCGTCGGCGCTCTCGAGCAGCTCGGCGGCCTCGCCGGCGTCGTCGGGGAACGTGGCGACCCCGGCCGAGGCCTCGAGCGGGCGGCGGCCGACGAACACCTCGCCGAGGGCGGCGCGGGCGCGCTCGGCGGCGTCGCTGGCGATCTCGCCCGCGACGCCCGGGAGCACGAGCACGAACTCCTCGCCGCCGAGGCGGCCGACCGCGTCGCCCTCGCGGACGACCGAGCGCAGCTTGGCCGCGGCGGCGGCGAGCGCCTTGTCGCCCTCGGCGTGGCCGTACGTGTCGTTGATGCGCTTGAAGTGGTCGAGGTCGAGCACCGCGACGCTGAGCGGGGCGCCGCTCGCGGCGGCGGCGGCGATCTCGCGCCGCAGGCGCTCCTGCGAGCCGCGGTGGTTGAGCAGGCTGGTCAGGCCGTCGGTGGCGGCCTCGCGGCGCAGCTCCTCGCGGTGGCGGGCGGCGTCGTAGGCGAGCGCGGCCATCGTGGCGAAGCGCTCGACGAGGTCCACCTCGGCGCCGCGTGAACGCCTTGTCGATGCCGGTGCGGTACACGTTGAGCGTGCCGACGACGCGGTCGTGGGCGACGAGCGGGACGCAGACGAACGCCTCGTCGTCGTCGTCCGTGCCGGGCACGACCGTGCACAGCTCGTCGTGCTTGGTGTTCGGCACGTTGCGGGTGCTGCGGTTGCGCACCACCCAGCCGGTGCTCCCGCTCTCGACCGACAGCGTCTCGGACATGATCTCGCGCACCCACTGGCCGAGCGCGAACACGGGCCGCAGCGTGACGTCGTCGGGGTCGACGGAGTAGACCGTCAGGTCGTCGTACGGCAGCAGCGCCCGCAGGTGGTGCGCGATCCGCGCCGAGGGTGTCCTCGAGCGAATCGGCAGCGAGGATTCCGGCCGCGGCGTCGATGAGTGCGTCCAGCGCGGTGCCGCCTCCGTGCGCCGGCGTCTGCTGGGCGAGCATACGTCCTGTTTATCGGTGCGCGGGCGAATCGCTTGATCGCTCGTCTGCGGGCACCCGCATTAGGGTGCCCTAACTTTCGTGATAGCGTCGGTCGGACACCGATGAGCGACCGGCATCTGTGGGACACCCAGACGACGACCGAGACGGGCACGTTCGAGCGCCTCGTCGCGGGTCCGTGTCCGCCTCCGGCCGGGCTGCTGCTCGCGCTCGCGGCGGAGTTCCGGCCCGTGTGCGGCGCGCCGACCAGCTTCCGGCTCGACGAGCTCGCGCGCGGGCTGTTCGAGGTCGCGGCGGCGCGTGACCCGGGCTGGACGGCGCGCGCGCTCGCGACGCTGCTGACCGACGAGATCGGCTTCGCGACCGACGAGACGTCGGTCGAGGGCCTCTGGATCGACCGCGTCGTCGCCCGCCGCGCCGGCCATCCGCTCGTGCTCGCGGCGATCGCGACCGAGGTCGGCCGCCGTGCCGGCGTCGCCGTCGGCCTGTGCTCGACCGCCACCGGCTGGTACGCCGCCGTCGGCTCGCCGCAGAAGCTGTGGCTGATCGACCCGTCGCGCGACGCGGGCCCGACGCCCAGCGGCCCGGTCCGCCGCCACTGCGGCCACGAGGTCGCCTTCGCCGCCCTCACCGGGCTCTACGCGCGGATGCTGCGCGACGGCGACGAGGAGAGCGCGCAGCGCGCCGCCGACCTGCGCGCCCAGCTCCCCGTCGCCGGCCACCAAACCTAAAGGGGTCTGACCCCTTTATCTACGGCCAGGCGGGATCGTCCGGGTCGAGGTCGAGCTCGCCGCCGTCGCGGCACTGGGAGCTCTGGTAGCGATCGGGCAGCGCCCCGTGGCCGGTGGCGAGGTAGAGCCGGGCGAGCCGGCGCCCCTCGCCGGCGGGAGCGCCGAGCCGCTCGGCCGTCCACGCGAGCGTCTGCAGCGAGCGGCACTCGGCCACCGCCTCGTCCGCGATCCCGGCCAGGTGCCACGCCTCGTGCGCGAGCACGTTCACGGCCAGCGCCGTGTCCGCCTCGGTCCCCTTCCGCCGCCCCTCGGCGAGCGCGTCGAGCTGCGCGCACGAGAAGTCCTGCAGCCGCGTCTCGTCGGCCGGCTTGCCCTGCGCGTCGAAGCGCACGCTGCCCTCGACCGTGTCCCACGCGAAGTGGCGGATGATCGGCCCCGGGCAGCGCACCTTCACGTCGCGCCCGGCGATCTCCGAGGCGACGGCGCTCAGCCGCTCCTCGTTCCCGGCCCGTCGCGCCACGCGGCGGCGTACCAGACCAGCGGCCCGACCACCGCGCAGACGAGCAGCACGCGCACCCACGTCGGAGTCCTCGGTCGGCGGTTCGCGCGCATGGCCGGAGTATCGGCCGCCCGGCCCCTAGACTCGAAGCCCGGTGCCGGAGTAGCTCAGCTGGTAGAGCAACGCTCTTGTAAAGCGTAGGTCAGGGGTTCGAGTCCCCTCTCCGGCTCTCAGCGGGTGAGGACGTCGACGAGGCCCGGGAAGCGGGCTTCGAGGTCGGTGCGGCGGAGGGAGATGCGGCGCTGGGTGCCCTCGGCGCGCGTGCGCGTGACCCCCGCCTCGCGCAGCAGGCGCAGGTGGTAGGAGCCGGTCGAGGCCGGCAGGCCGAGCCGCTCCTGGAGCTCGCCGCACGCCCACTCGCGGTCGTCGGCGAGCAGCCGGACGAGCTCGAGCCGGAGCGGGTCGCCGACCGTGCGCATGATCAGCGCGAGGTCGAGCGCCTCGAGCGGCGGGTGGGGAATGCGTTCGCGGGTGGCCGGCATGACCCCCATGCTATTACTTCCAAGGTCTTGGAAGTATCGAACGAACGCACCACGCTCCGCCCCGGCGTCGCCTACGCGCTCGCGGCGGCCGTCATCGCCCTGGCGCTGTTCGCCTCCGGGACGCCGTCGCCGCTGTACGGCACGTACGCCGAGCTGTGGGACTTCTCGCCGGTCGTGCTCACGCTCGTCTACGCCACGTACGCGTTCGGCGTGCTCACCACGCTGGTGCTCGCCGGCCGCCTGTCCGACGAGGTCGGCCGCCGGCCCGTGCTGATCGCCGCGCTGGCGACGCTGCTGCTCACGACCGTGCTGTTCATGCTCGCGGACTCGGTCGTGTGGCTGTTCGTCGCGCGCGGCCTGCAGGGCCTGGCCACCGGCCTCGCGCTGAGCGCGGCCGCGGCGGCGCTGCTCGACCTGCACCCGCGCCGCGACCCGGCCGGCGTCGGCCTGACGAACGGGATCGCGAGCGCCGCCGGGATGGGCCTCGGCGTGCTCGTGGCCGCCGCGCTGGTGCAGCTCGCCCCGGCCCCGCGCGTGACCCCGTACGTCGTGCTGGCGGTGCTGTTCGCGGTCGCGCTCGCCGGCGCGATCCGGATGCCCGAGCCGGTGACCGCGCGCGGCCGCTTCCGCCTGACGCCGCAGCGGCCGCAGGTCCCGGCCGCGGTCCGCGGCCCGTTCCTGCTCGCCGGCCTGGGCGTGATCTCCTCGTGGTCGATCGGCGGCCTGTTCCTCTCGCTCGGCCCGCAGCTCTCCGCCGAGCTGTTCGACACGACGAACCACCTCGTCGCCGGCGTCTCCGTGTTCGCGCTCGCCGGCAGCGCCGCGATCGCGCAGCTCGTGTTCGGCCGCAGCGCACCGTGGGCGGGCGCGACGTTCGGCTCGCTCGTGCTGGCGCTCGGGACCGTGCTGATCGTGATCTCGGCGTCGGCCGGACTCGGCCGCGCTCTACCTGCTCGGCGCCGTGATCGGCGGCAGCGGCTTGGGGCGTCGCCTTCCTCGGCGCGCTGCGCGCCCTGTCGGCCGCGATCCCGCCCGAGCGCCGCGCCGAGGTGATGGCCGCGTTCTACGTCGTCGCCTACGCCTCGCTGTCGCTGCCCGGCGGTGCTCGCCGGCGTGCTCGTCACGCCGCTCGGGCTGACCACGACGTTCGAGGTGTTCGGCAGCGTCGTCGCCGCGCTCGCGCTCGTCGTCGCGCTCGGCGCCTGGCGCACGCGGCCCGCCCTCGCGCCGCTGCCGAGCCGCGCCTGATCAGCTGCGGTCGAGCGGCCGGCCGAGCGCGGCCGGCGGGATCGAGCGCCCGACGACGCCGGCGACCGCGATCAGCGTGAGCACGTACGGCAGCGCCTGGAACAGCGTCGCGGCGGACGGCGAGAACTCCGGCAGCCGCTGGGCGAGCGCGCTCGAGAAGCCGAACAGCAGCGCGAACGCGAGCGCGCCGCCCGGCATCCAGCGGCCGCAGATCATCACCGCGAGCGCGATGTAGCCGCGGCCCGCGGTCATGTTCTCGCTGAACGAGCCGACGAAGCCGATCGACAGGTACGCGCCGCCGATCGCCGCGAGCATGCCCGAGAGACATCACCGCGCCGTAGCGCGTGCGGACGACGACGATGCCGACGGTCGCCGCCGCCAGCGGGTTCTCGCCCGCCGACCGCAGGCGCAGGCCGAGCGGCGTCCGGAAGACGACGACCCAGGTCAGCAGCACGGTCAGCAGCCCGAGCCAGACGAGGATGTTCATGCCGCCCGAGGAAGTCGCCGAAGAACGGGATCGACTCGAGCCGGCGGATCGTGACGTCGGGCGCGCGCGGGATCGTGTTCGGCGTGCCCTCGGTGCCGTAGATCGACGACGAAGAAGAACCCGGTGATGCCGAGCGCGAGGAAGTTCATCGAGAAGCCGGACACGATCTGGTCGGCGCGCAGCGTGATCGCGAAGAACGCGTGCACGAGCGCCAGCAGCGCCGCCGGAGAGCATCCCGATCAGCGACGCCGAGCACCCACGAGCCGGTCACGTCGGCGCCCCAGACGCCCCAGAACGCGCCCATCAGCATCATGCCCTCGAGCCCGATGTTGATGACGCCGCTGCGCTCGGAGAAGAGGCCGCCGAGCGCGGCGAACAGCAGCGGCGTCGCGTAGCGCAGCATCGCGGCGAACAGCGCCGACCAGACGACGACGCGCTCGAGGTTCGAGACGCCGGACTGCGTCGCCGCGATCGCCGCCGGCGATGCCGACGACCGCGGCGGCGATCGCGCCCCAGCCGAGCCGCCGCTCGCCGCCGCGCAGCGCGAACACGCCGGCGGCGAGCGCGACGAGGCCGAGGATCACGGTCGGGACCGGCGAGCGCACGGTGAGCGGCGGCACCGCGACGAAGAACGCGAGCACGCCGAGCACGACGCCGGCCCAGCCGACGCGCGCGGCGGTCGCCGGCGCGCTGGTCCGGGAGCTGGGCGGCGTGGCGACCGCGGTCATGCCGCTCGCCTCCGCCGGCGCGCCGCGGCTTGCGCCGCAGCCCGCGCCGCAGCCGCCACAGGTACACGACGAGGATGTCGGCGCTCACGAACAGCACGACGAGGCCCTGGATGATCAGCGTCAGGTTGCTGGCCAGCGCGGGCTCGAACACGGTCGGGTCGAGGTTGCGCACCGACGTGCCGGTCAGCAGCGCGCCGAACAGCAGCGCCGCGAAGACCGTCCCGATCGCCGTGTTGCGCCCGAGCAGCGCGACCGCGATGCCGAGGAACCCGATCTGCGAGATCTGGACGTCGTTGGTGGCGATGCGGAACTGCCAGCCGAGCACGTCGAGCGACCCCGCGAGGCCGGCGAACAGCCCGCACATCGCCATCACGAACACGTAGTTGCGGCCGACCGAGATGCCCGACGTAGCGCGCCGCCTCCGGGTTGAAGCCGACGGCGCGGACCTCGTAGCCGCGCGTCGTCGCGGTTCAGCAGCACCCAGAACACGAGCGCGGCGGCGAGCGCGATGAAGAGGCCGATGTGCAGGCCCTGCAGCTCCGGGTCGCCCCAGAAGACCGGCAGCTTGGCGCCGTCGACGATGTCGTTGGAGACCGGCACGCGACCGTGTCGGTGTCGCTCTGCAGCGGGCCGCCGAGGCCGAACAGGAACAGGCCCGTCCAGAGCGCGATCCAGTTGAGCATGATCGTCGAGATCACCTCGTTGGCGCCGGTCGTCGCCTGCAGCAGCCCGGCGATCCCGCCCCAGACGGCGCCGCCCGCGCAGGCGGCGACGATCGCGAGGATGATGTGCAGCAGCGCCGGCATGCCCGTCGAACGACGAGCCGACCCAGACCGCGAAGAACGCGCCGACGAGGTACTGGCCCTGGCCGCCGATGTTGAACAGGCCGCAGCGGAACGCGAACGCGACCGCGAGGCCGGTGAGGATCAGCGGCGTGGTCGAGATCAGCGTCTGCTGCAGGTTGATCGCGGCGATCTCGCGGTCCTGCCGCCCACGGGAAGAACCAGTCGAGGCCGGTGCCGTCGAAGATCGCGCGGTAGGTCTCGAGCGGGTTGCCGCCCGTGACGAGCACGACGAGCCCGCCGACGAAGAACGCGATCAGCGCGGTGATCAGCGGCGTGATGATGCCGCCGCCCCTGCAGGTACGTCGAGAGCCGCCCGGCGACCGTCGAGCGGGGCCGTGGCTCGCCCGTCGGGCGGCGCCGCCTCCGGCGACGCTCAAGCCGCGGCCTCCTCGCGCGACGCCGCCGGTCATCGCGCACGCCCGAACTCCTCCTCGGACGCGGACGGCGTCAGCTCGGCGACGATCTCGCCCTCGTAGATCACGAGCGCGCGGTCGCTCAGCGAGCGGATCTCCTCGAGCTCGAGCGAGACGAGCAGGATCGCCGCGGCCGGCGTCGCGCTCCTCGACGAGGCGGCGGTGCACGAACTCGATCGCGCCGACGTCGAGCCCGCGCGTCGGCTGGGCGGCGATCAGCACCTTCGGGTTCGCGGACAGCTCGCGCGCGATCACGACCTTCTGCTGGTTGCCGCCCGACAGCGACGAGGCGAGCGTCTCGGTCTCGCCGCCGCGCACGTCGTACTCGCGCAGCAGGCCCTTCGCGCGCTCGGCCATGCGGCGCGGCGACAGCCAGCCCCAGCGCGACATCGCGGGCTTGCGGTACTCGAGCAGCGCGAGGTTCTCGGCGAGGTCGAACTGCGAGCACGAGGCCCGCGCCGGTGGCGGTCCTCGGCGATGTGGCCGACGCCGGCCTCGATCGCGCGCCAGCGCGCCGCGGCCGGTGACGTCCTCGCCGTCGACCGTGACGCTCCCGGACTCGGGCGAGCGCAGGCCGACGATCGCCTCGATCAGCTCGCTCTGCCCGTTCGCGTCGACGCCGGCGAGGCCGACGATCTCGCCCGCGCGCACGTCGAGCGACAGGCCGCGCACGGCGGGCAGCCCGCGGTCGTCGCTCACCTGCGAGGTCGCGCACCTGCAGGATCGGCTCGCCCGGCGTGGCTCGGGCTTCTCGACGCGCAGCAGCACGTCGCGCCCGACCATCAGCCGCGCCAGGCTGCGCTCGGTCGACCCCTCGGTCTGCACGGTGTCGACCTTCTTGCCGCGCCGCAGCACCGTGACGCGGTCGGAGACGTCGAGCACCTCGTTGAGCTTGTGCGAGATGAACACGATCGACGTGCCCTCCGCCGGTCAGCGTGCGCAGCACCTGGAACAGGTCCTGCGACTCCTGCGCGGTCAGCACGGCGGTCGGCTCGTCGAGCACGAGCACCTTCGCGCCGCGGAACAGCGCGCGCAGGATCTCCACGCGCTGCTGGGCCCCGACGCCCAGGTCCTCGACCTGGCCTCGGGGTCGACCGCGAAGCCCGAAGCGCTCGGACAGCTCGCGCGCGCTGGCCGCGGCCCGCTTGTAGTCCAGCAGCGGCGCCGCGGTGCGGCTCGGTGCCCAGCACCAGGTTCTCGGCCACCGTCATCACGGGGACGAGCATGAAGTGCTGGTGCACCATGCCGATGCCCAGGTGGATCGCCTTCCGTGCGGAGTCGATCCGGACCGGCTCGCCGTCCAGGACGATCTCGCCCTCGTCGGGCTGGTGCAGCCCGTAGAGGACGTTCATCAAGGTCGACTTGCCGGCGCCGTTCTCGCCGAGCAGCGCGTGGATCTCGCCGCGGCGCAGCTCGAAGTCGATCGCGTCGTTCGCGACCAGCGAGCCGAACCGCTTCGTGATCCCGCGCAGCTCGAGCGCGAGTGCGTCACCGGGCATCGGCGTGATGCTCCTCTGGCTCCTACGGGACCTCGGCCGGGATGTCCTTGATCTCGCCGGCGATGATCTGGTCGCGGATCTCGTTGACCTGGTCCTCGAACTCGGCGCCGTCGGCGTTGATCTCGCCGAGGCCGACGCCCTCGTTCTCCAGGTTGAAGATCACGTCCTCGCCACCGGCGAACGACCCGTCCTGGGCCGCCTTCGCGGTCTCGAACACCGACGTGTCGACGCGCTTCATGGCGGAGGTGAGGATGTGGTCGCCCAGGTAGCCCTGGTCCGCGTCGACGCCGACGCCGAGCACGCCCTTCTCCTTCGCCGCGTCGAGCGCGCCGAGGCCGCACTGGCCGGCGACCTGGAAGACGACCTGCGAGCCCTCCGCGATCTGGTTCAGCGCGATCTCCTTGCACTTCGCCTGGTCGACGAAGTCCTGCGAGTAGCCGTTGAGCGTCTCGACGCCCTGGGCGGCCTCACCGGCCGCGGCCTGGTAGCCGGCGATGTACGCGTCGACCGGCGGGATCTTCTGGCCGCCGACCGAGGAGATCACCTGGTCGCCGCCCTTCTTCTCGACCACGAGGGCGCTGAGGTACCCGGCCAGGTAGCCGGCCTCGTTCTCGCGGAACAGCAGGCCGCGGACGTTCGCGGGCTTGCTCTTCAGACCGGCCTGCGAGAAGTCGATGATCGCGAAGTTCGAGTCCGGGAACCGCTTGGCGACGGTGTCGATCGCGTCCGCCATCAGGAAGCCGACGCCGATGATCAGGTCGTACTTCTGCTGGGCGAGCGAGGACAGGTTCGGCACGTAGTCCGAGTTCGCCTCGGAGATCAGGACGCGGCCCTCCACCCCGAGCTCGGACTTGGCCTGCTCGAGCCCCTCGTTGGCGAGCTGGTTGAACGAGCGGTCATTGAGGCCACCGATGTCGGTGACGAGACCGACCTTGATGGCGGGCTGATCCTCGGTCTGGGAGGCACCGCTACCGCCGGAAGGCTCCTCCTCGTCGTCGGAGCCGCATCCGGCGGCGACGACGCCCATGATCAGCACGAGAGCCGCGAACAGGATGGCGGCAAGGCTGCGCTTTGGCACTGCGTGGTCCTCCAGGAAAGTGGAAGGGTTTGAGGCGGCGGCAGCCTAGTGGGTCCCGCGGCCGTCAGCGAGGGCCAGACGGTCCAAGATCGCGGACTTGACCGCATCCTCGGCGAAACCAGCCCTCACGGCGGTCGTCGTGACCTCCAGCAGCACACCCTCCTCGAAGCCGAAGCGCTCCTGCGCCACGGCATACTCTGAGCCGATACTACATCCGAAGTAGGGCGGATCGTCGGAGCCGAGTGTGACGCGCACCCCGGCTTCCCGGAGCGCACCTAGGGGATGGGCCGCGTACGTCGGGAAGACGCCGAGCGCGACGTTCGACGTCGGGCAGACCTCGAGCACGATCCCGCGGTCGGCCAGCTCGGCGACCAGCGACGGGTCCTCGATCGCCCGCACGCCGTGCGAGACGCGGCTGACCGGGAGCTCGATCGCGGCGCGCACCGACTCCGCGCCGGCGTGCTCGCCGGCGTGGATGCTGCAGCCGAGCCCGGAGCCGGCGGCGATCGCGTACGCGTCCGCGAACTGGCCGGGCGGGAAGCCCGCCTCGTCGCCGACGAGGTTGAAGCCGACGACGTACGGGTGGCGGTCCTCGGCGTGCCGGCGCGCGATCGCCTCGGCCGCCGCGACGCCGAGGTTGCGCACCGCGGCGACGACGATGCGCGACTCGATGCCGTGGGCGTCGCGGGCGTCGTCGATGCCCTGGGCGATGCCGGCGTAGTGCTCCTCGTCGGTCAGGCCGACCGCGGCGGCGTGATCGGGCGAGGCGATCAGCTCGACGTAGACCGCGCCCTCCCGCGCGCAGGCGTCGAGGTACTCGAACGTGATGTCGCGGTAGTCCTGCGCGGTGCGGATCACGCTCGCCGCGAGGTCGTAGGTGCGCAGGAAGTGCAGGAAGTCGGTCCACGCGAACACCTCCTCGCTCGCGAACACGCCCTCCGGGACCGGCAGGCCGTTGCGCTGCGCGAGGCGCCGGATCAGCGCGGGCGGCGCGGTCCCTTCGAGGTGGACGTGCAGCTCGGCCTTCGGGATCACGCGGCGATCCTCGCCACGATCGCGGGCCGCGGCGCGGGCGGATCGCCGACCGTGATCGCCGCGAGCAGCGCGGCGGCGGCCTCGTCGGCGTCCGCGTCCGAGGCGGCGTGGACGACGGCGAGCGGGCGCTGCGGGCCGACCTCGGCGCCGACCGGCGCGATCTCGGTCAGCCCGACGGCGGGGTCGATCGTGTCGTCCTCGCGGCGGCGGTTGCCGCCGAGGCCGGTGATCGCGAGGCCGACGGCGCGCGCGTCCATGCCGCTGACGTGGCCGGCCTGCGCGGGCGCGACCGCGCGCGTGACGGGTGCGGCGGCGAGGTGGCGCTGCGGCGCCTCGAGCAGGTCGGCGGGCCCGCCGAGCGCCGCGATCATCGCCGCGAACCGCTCGGCGGCGGCGCCGGAGTCGAGCGCACGGTCGACGGCCGCGGCGGCGGCGTCCTCGCCGGCCTCGAGCCCGCCCTGCACGAGCAGCGAGGCGGCACAGCGCGCGCGTGACCTCGTGCAGCCGCGGCTCGCGCCGCGCCCCGGTCAGGTAGTCGATCGCCTCGCGCACCTCGACGGCGTTGCCGGCGCTGTCGCCGAGCACCGCGTCCATGTCGGTCAGCAGCGCCACGGTCGGCAGCCCGGCGCCGCCGGCGACCTCGACCAGCGCCCGCGCCAGCGCCTCGGCGTCGGCGCGCTCGCTCATGAACGCGCCGGAGCCGAACTTGACGTCCATCACGAGCGCGTCGAGCCCGGCGGCGATCTTCTTGGAGAGGATCGAGGCCACGATCAGGCCGATCGACTCGACCGTGCCGGTGGCGTCGCGGATCGCGTACAGCCGCCGGTCGGCGGGCGCGAGGTCGGCCGTCTGGCCCACGATCGCGCAGCCGGCCTCGCCGACCACGGCCCGCAGGCGCTCGAGCCCGGGCACGGTGTCGTAGCCGGGCACGGCGTCGAGCTTGTCGAGCGTGCCGCCGGTGTGGCCGAGCCCGCGGCCGGAGATCATCGGCACCGCGCCGCCGCAGGCCGCGACGATCGGCGCGAGCATCAGCGAGACCTTGTCGCCGACGCCGCCGGTCGAGTGCTTGTCGAGCACGGGCCGCTCGAGGTCCCACTCGAGCACGGTGCCCGAGCGCGTCATCGCCTCGGTCAGCGCCACGCGCTCGCCGGGCTCCATCCCGCGCAGGAACAGGGCCATCGCGAGCGCGCCGACCTGGGCGTCGGACAGCGAGCCGTCGGTGATGCCGGCGACGAGGAAGCGCAGCTCCTCGCCCGTCAGCTCGTGGCCGTCGCGCTTGCGGCGGATGACCTCGGCGGCGAGCATCAGGCCAGCGCCTCGCAGAAGGCCAGGATCAGCCGCGTCAGGTCCTTCGCCGCGACCTCCGCGTGGCGCAGCGTCTGCTCGTGCGAGAGCGCCTCGCCGCTCATGCCCTCCGCGAGGTTGGTGATCGCCGAGACCGCCGCGACCCGCAGGCCGGCGTGGCGGGCGAGGATCGTCTCCGGCACGGTGCTCATCCCGACCGCGTCGGCGCCGAGCGTGCGGAAGGCGCGGATCTCGGCGGGCGTCTCGAAGCTCGGGCCCGCGATCGCGAGGTAGACGCCCTCGGCGAGCGCGACGCCGAGCCGGTCCGCGGCGCCGTGCAGCGTGGCGCGCAGCTCGGGGTCGTACGCGTCGCGCAGGCTCGGGAAGCGCGGGCCGACCGCGTCGTCGTTGGGCCCGGTGAGCGGGTTGATCCCGATCAGGTTGATGTGGTCGGAGATCGCCATCAGCGAGCCCGGGCCGACCTCGGGGCGCAGCGAGCCGGCGGCGTTGGTGACCAGGATCGCCTCCGCGCCGGCGGCCTTCAGCGCCCGCACCGGGCCGCGCATCGCTCCCGCGTCGCCGCCCTCGTAGACGTGGCGCGCGGCCCTGCAGCACCGCGACGGAGACGCCGGCGAGCGTGCCCAGCCCGAGCGTCCCGACGTGGCCGGCGACGCCCGGCTCCGGGAAGTCCGGCAGCTCCGAGTACGGGATCGCTACGGCGTCCTCGAGCTCGTCGGCGACCGCGCCGAGGCCGGAGCCGAGCACGATCCCGAGGCGCGGCGCGCGGTCGGCGATGACGCTCACGACGGCAGGCTCCGGGCCGAAGGAGAGCGGCAGCAGCTCCCGAGCGTGACGGTGCGGCGCTCGGTCCGCGGACCGCACAGGTGGACGCGGCACGTCGAGCGGCGAACTCGCGCAGCCGCTGGCGGCAGCCGCCGCAGGGCGTGCAGGTCGGTGTCGGCGATCACGGCGACCTCGCGCGATCGCGTCGCGCGCCGGCGGCGATGAGCACGCCGATCGCCGAGGTCTCGGCGCACTGGCCCTGCGGGTAGGCGGCGTTCTCGACGTTCGCGCCCGCGTGGATCGCGCCGTCGTCGTCGCGCAGCGCGGCGCCGACGCGGAAGCGCGAGTAGGGCGCGTACGCGCGCTCCATCGCCGTCGGCGCGGCGGCGACCAGCCGGCGTCGCGTCGCCGCAGCGAGCACGCGCCGCGTAGCCCTCGGCGACGATCTCGTCGATCCCGAGCACCGCGCGCAGGTGCTCGACCCGCTCGCTCTCGGCGCTCAGGTCCGACCCGGCCGCGGCCACGCCCTCGAGCTCGACGCAGCGGCCGAGGCCGGCGACCGCGTCGAGGTGGATGCGCACGTCGTCCCACAGCAGCAGGTGGCGCTCCTTGTCGACGACCACGAGCGTGCCGAGCGCGTCCGCGAGCGACGCCCGCAGGTCCTCGGGATCCTCGGTCCGGGTCAGCCGGTAGGCGCTCGTCCGCGCCGCGGCCGCGTCCGGCGCGGTCGTAGGGGATCAGCACCGCTCCGCCCGGGTCCTCCTCGCGCAGCTTCAGCCGCCCGCTACGGGCCCGGAAGTACGTGTCGCGCTGGCGCATCACGCCCTTGTCCTCGGCGCCCAGCTCGCGGCACACGGCGAGCGAGCGAGCGGGGTCCGGGTCGTGCGCCTTCAGCTCGACGTTGCGACGGGGTTCCGGCACGGCGGCGAGACTAGTACGTTGCACCGCCATGGAGGGAGTGACGGTGGTCGACCACGTGCTGCTGCGGCGGCTCGTGTCGATCCTGCGCGACCGCGAGACGCCGCACGGCGTGTTCCGCCAGACGCTCGACGACGCGGCGATGATCCTCGCGTACGAGGCGATGCGCATCCTGCGGACGCACGAGATCGAGATCGAGACGCCGCTCGAGACCGGGCGCGGCGCTGCGGCTCGCCGACGAGGTCGTCGTCGTCGCGATCCTGCGCGCCGGGCTCGGCATCGTCGACGGCTTCCTGCGGCTGGTCCCGGACGCGCGCGTCGGCCACCTCGGCATGTACCGCGACGAGGAGACGCTGCGGCCGGTCGGCTACTACGAGAACGTGCCGAGCGGCGTCGACGCGGCCGAGGTGTTCGTGGTCGACCCGATGCTCGCGACGGGCGGCAGCGCGACGCAGGCGATCGCCCGGCTCAAGCGCGCGGGCGCGGAGCGGGTCACGTTCGTCTGCCTCGTCGCCGCGCCCGAGGGCGTCGAGGCGCTGCGCGCCGCCCATCCCGAGGTGCCGATCCTGACGCGGCGCTCGACCGCGAGCTCGACGGCAACGGCTACATCCGTCCCGGCCTCGGCGACGCGGGCGACCGGATCTTCGGCACCGATCGGTGAGCACCGAGCAGCGCTACCGCGCGCTGGTGGACGCCGGGATCGTCGGCGTGACGGTCACCGACGACGAGCGGGTGCTCGAGGCCAACGACGCGTTCCTGGCGATGGTGGGGCGCTCGCGCGCCGAGCTCGACGCCGGCGCGCTGAGCTGGCGCGCGCTCACCCCGCGCGAATGGCTCGCCGCCGACGACCGCGTGCTCGGGCAGCTGGCCCGCGAAGGACGGGTGGAGCCGTACGAGAAGGAGTACGAGCGCGCCGACGGCTCGCGGATCCCGGTGCTCGTCAGCGGGGTGCGGCTCGCGCACGACCCGCTGCGCGTGATCGCGATCGTGATCGACCTCTCCGAGCGGCGCGCGGCCGAGCGCGAGCGCGAGCGGCTGCTGGCGCGCGAGCGCGAGGCGCGCCGCGAGGCCGAGCTGGCCGCCGACCGCACGGCCCGCCTGCAGCGGGTCAGCGCGGCGCTCTCGGCGGCGTTCTCGGGCGACGAGGTCGGCGTGGCGGTGGTGGAGCAGGCGCGCGAGGCGCTCGACTGCACCGCCGCGGCGCTCGCGTTCGTGGACGGCGACGAGGTGGTGATGCGCCACGAGCGCGGCTTCGAGGCCGAGCGGATCGCCCCGTGGCGCCGCTTCCCGCTGGCGCTCGACACGCCGGTCGGCGACGCGCTGCGCGAGGGCGAGCCCGTGCTGCTGCAGCGGCTCGACGACTGGGAGCGCTACCCGCAGGTGCGGAGCCGGATCGAAGGGCTCTTCGAGTCGCTGGCCGCGATCCCGCTGCAGTTCGGCGGGACGAAGATCGGCGCGCTCGTGCTGTGCGACGTGAAGCCGCGCACGTTCGTGGCCGGCGACCGCGCCTTCCTGTCCGCGCTCGCCGTCCAGGCCGCCCAGGCGCTCGAGCACGCGCGGCTGTTCGAGCAGCGCGGCTACGTCGCGCGCACGCTGCAGGAGGGGCTGCTGCCGGAGCGGATCGCGTCCGTGCCGGGGCTCGAGGTCGCGGTCCGCTACCACTCGATCGCGGACGGCGGCGAGGTCGGCGGCGACTTCTACGACTGCTTCGACATCCCGGGCGGCCGCTGGCTCGTGGCGGTCGGCGACGTGGCGGGCAAGGGCACCGCCGCCGCCGTGCTGACCGGCCTCGCGCGGCACACGCTGCGCGCGATCGCGCCTGCGCGACGAGCAGCCCGACGGACGTGCTCGCGGTTCCTCAACGAGGCGCTGCGCCGGCAGTCGGCCGAGCCGCGTCGTTCTGCACGGTCGGCTGCGCGACGCTCGGCGCGCGCCGGCGACGGCTTCGCGCGGCGCTCGCGTCCGGCGGCCATCCGTATCCGCTGCTCGGCTGCGGGCGGGCGGCGAGGTCGAGGAGGTGCTGGTGCGGGGCACGCATGCTGGGCGTCGCGGCGGAGCCGGCGCTCGAGCGGCTCGACCTGCGAGCTGCGACCCGGCGACACGCTCGTGCTCTCACGGACGGGATGACCGACGCCTGCGCCCGCTCGGCGGCGAGCGGTTCGGCGAGCCGCGGCTGCACGCGGCGCTGGGCGCGGCGGCCGGTGGATCGGCCGACGCGGTGGCGTCCGAGGCGATCGACGCCGCGGTGGCGCGGGCTTCAGGGCGACCGTCGGCCGACGACCGCGCCCTGGTCGTCCTGCGCGTCAGCCCGCCTGAGCCGGGAGCGGCCCGGCCGGCCGGTCACGAGCGCCCAGCAGCGCGCCCAGCAGCAGGCCGCCGAGCTCGACCCGGTCGAGGTCGCGGTGCTCGATCCAGTCGAGGCACGGCGCCGTCCATGAACCACAGCCAGCCGCGAACCGCCGTGCGCAGCGCCGGCGTGCGGGGCCGCGCCGGGCGAGATCCCGGCGAGGATCCGGTCGGCGGTCTGCCGGCGCACGCGCGTCGACGAGCTCGCGGACCTCGGCGCACGCTGGCCGGCTCTGGATCAGCTTGCGCGTAGGCGTCGCGCGTTGGCCTCGACCCAGGTCAGGTAGGCGTCGAGGCTCGTCGCGAGCTGCTCGACGGGCGTCGCGGCTCGGGTCCGGCGCGACCGTCGGCGAGCTAGCTCGGCCGCGGCCTGCTCGAGCGTCGCCGCGAAGTAGCGCCTGCTTGGACGGGAAGTAGTGGTACAGCAGCGCCTTCGAGATCCCCGCCTCGCGGGCGATCCGCGCCATCGAGAGCTCGTCGTAGGCGTAGCGTGGTGAACAGCTCGCCGCCGAGCTCGAGCAGCCGCCGCCGGCGCTCGTCGACGTCGAGCCGGGTGTAAGCGGGCTGGACCATCGCGGGACACGCTATCCGGCCAGCCGGTTCGTAGGCTTGTCGGATGGCCGACGAGCCGCACCCGCCCGGCAGCCCCGCACGCTCGACGAGGAGCTGCTCGAGGCCGAGACCAGCGCGATCTTCTCCGAGCTGACCGACGCGCAGCGCGTCGCTGCGGATCCAGGACGAGCTGCGGGCGCGGGTTCGCAGGCGCTCAGCCGGATCGGCAAGGCGGTGTCGATCTTCGGCTCCGCGCGCACGCCGCGCGACCACCCGCGCGTACGCAGGCGGCGCGCGAGATGGCGCGCACGCTCGGCGACGCCGGCTTCGCGATCATCACCGGCGGCGGGCCCGGGCGCGATGGAGGCGGCCAACCGCGGCGCGCGCGACGCCGGCGTCCCGTCGGTCGGCCTCGGCATCGACCTCGCCGCACGAGCAGGGCGTCAACCGAATACGTCGACCTCGCGCTCGACTTCCACTACTTCTTCGCGCGCAAGGTCATGTTCGTCCGCTACGCCAGCGCGTTCGTCGTGCTGCCCCGGCGGCTTCGGCACGCTCGACGAGCTGTTCGAGGCGCTCACGCTCCGCCAGACCGGAGAAGATCCGCTACTTCCCGATCATGCTCGTGGGCACGGACTACTGGGGCGGGCTGGTCGACTGGCTGCGCGATCCCGTGCTCACCGAGGGCAACATCGGGCCCTCCGACGTCTCGGCGCTCGAGGTGGTCGACGAGCCCAGGCGGGTGCTCCAGATCCTCGAGACCGTCGACCACCGGCGGCCCCGGCGGCAAGCGGCATGATCGGCGCGGTCCGGCTCGTCGTGGCCGACCTCGACCGCGCCGTCGCCTTCTACGAGCAGGTCATCGGGCTGAAGACGCTCGGCCGCGAGGGCGACGTCGTCCGGCTCGGCGCCGACACGGTGCTGGTCGAGCTCGAGGGCGACCCGGACGCCCCGCCGCGCCCCGCGGGCAGCACCGGCCTCTTCCACCTCGCGATCCTCGTGCCGGAGCGGGCCGAGCTCGCCCGCGCGCTGCGCCGCGTGGTCGCCACCGGCCAGCGCTTCACCGGCGCGTCCGACCACTTCGTCAGCGAGGCGCTCTACCTCCACGACCCGGAGGGCAACGGCATCGAGCTCTACGCCGACCGCCCGCGCGACACCTGGGAATGGCGCGACGGCGAGCTCGTCATGGGCACGGTCGCGCTCGACCTCGAGGACCTGATGCGCACCGAGCCCGAGGGCCCCGACCCGGGCATGCCGGACGGCACGGTCATCGGCCACGTGCACCTGCAGGTCGCCGACATCCCGTCGGCCGAGGCGTTCTACGCGGGCGACCTGAACCTGGACGTCACCGTCCGCAGCTACCCGGGCGCGCTCTTCCTGTCGCGCGACGGCTACCACCACCACATCGGCGCGAACACCTGGGCGAGCGCCGGCGCCCTGCCGCCGCCGGCGGGCGCGCGCGGGCTGAAGTGGTTCGAGCTGCGCCTCCCCGGCCGCGAAGGCGACCTCGTCGACCCCGCCCGGAACCGCATCAAGCTCCTCTCCTAGCACCGGTTGCGCCGGGCGCGGTGCCGGACACTTCCGGGGCGTGACCGACAGAGAGCGTGCCTTCGAGGAGCTGTTCCGCTCGACCTACCCGCGGGTGCTCGGCTATGCGCGGACGCTGACCGCCGACGCCCACGCGGCCGACGACGCGGTCGCCGAGGCGTACGCGATCGCCTGGCGGCGGCATCGCCGAGCTGCCCGCCGGCCGTGAGGCCGGCTGGCTGATCGGCGTGACGCGCCGCGTGCTCGCCAACCAGCGCCGCGGCCGCCGGCGCGCCGACGCGCTGCGCGAGCGGCTGCGAGCTGCAGCCGGCCGCCGCCTTGCCCGATCCGGCGGAGCGCGTCGCCGATCCCGAGCTGCGGGACGCGCTGCGCGCCCTGCGGCCGCTCGACCGCGAGGCGCTGCTGCTCGTCGCCTGGTTCGAGCTGACCCCCGAGGAGGCCGCCGCCGCGCTCGGCGTCCGGCCCGCGGCGCTGCGCATGCGGCTGACGCGGGCACGGCGCCGGATGCGCGCCGGCCTCGACACACCCGCCTTCCCCCGCCCCGCCACCGAGGAGCCCGTCCGATGACGACCCACACCGACCCGCTCGAGCGCCGCCTGCGCCACGCGCGCCCCGCCTTCGACGACATCGCCCCGGACGGCCCGGAGGCGGACGCGCTGCTGGCCGAGGCCCGCCGCCGCGCCGCCCGCCCCGAGCCGCCCCGGCGCCGCGCGCCGCGCCGGGCGCTGCGCGTCGTCGCGCTCGCCGTGGTGGTCGCGGCCGCGGTCGTCGCGCTGGCCCGGATCCGCCTCCGACGAGGCGACGGCCAGCCCGGTCGCGCTCGCGCTCGACTGGTTCTCCCCTGCCGACGGCACGATCCTGCACACCCGCAGCACGCTGACCACGCCCCAGAGCCGGCTCGAGCAGGAGACCTGGCAGTCGATCGACCACCCGGAGCGCTCGCGGCTGATCGCGACCCAGGACGGCGTGACGGCCGAGTCGGCCTCCGACGGGGTGTACGACCGCTCGCGCGACACCGTGTACCTCGACGCCGACGGGCCTGCCGATGCGTCCGTCGACCCGGAGCAGGCGATCGCCGCGAAGCTCCGCAGCGCTCGCAGAGCGGGCATCTTCGACAAGCGCGGGCTCGCGCGGCTGCGCAGGAAGCTGGTCGCGAACCAGGGCGGGGAGCCGGCCGCGAAGCCCGTGTCGGAGCCGGACCCGATGATCGCCAAGGTCCGGCACCTGCTCGCCGGGGGCCGGGCGCGGGCGACGAGCGGGGACGGCGGCTGGGTGATCGCGCTCGACCCGCAGGGCGGAGCGCGGCACACGCTGCGCGTCGACGCCGAGGGCCGCCCGCTCGAGCTGCGCATCGAGCGCGCCGGCGAGACGCTGCAGACCACCCGCTGGACGATCTACGAGACGATCCCCGAGGACGACGGCGGCACGCTGCTGAGCGTGCGCGCCGCGCACCCGGACGCCCGCGTCGTCAGCGACGCCGGCGCGTACCAGGCCGCGCAGGCGCGCCTCTATCCGAACGGCTGAGCCAGCCGGGCGCCTACTGCACGGACTCGTGGACCCACTCGCCGTCGCGGCGGCCGAGCGTGAGCCGCTCGCCGTCGCCGACGCGGAAGACGGCCTTGTCCTCGTCCGTCCCCGGCTTGTCGAGGACCTCGATCAGCTCGAGGTCGGCGGGCTCGCGGCCGGTCTCGCCGGCGTACACGCGGCGGGCGGCGTCCTCGAGCGTCGCGCGGTCCCAGCCGCGGTCCTGCGCCGCGGCGGCGGCGAGGTCGCGGTTGACCTGCTCGAGGTGGGCATCGAACGCGGGGCGCGAGCGGGCGAGCTGGCGCGAGCGCGCGATCGCGCCCCCGACGATGAGGACGAGGAAGATGACGATGACGATGATCAGCCAGGTGGGCACGGCCCGAATTACAGCACGACGTTGCGGGAGCTCAGGTGCGCCCCCACCTTGCGCTTGACGCGCTGCAGCGCGTTGTCGACCGTCTTGCAGTCGCAGTCGATCTTCTCGCCGATCGCCGTGTACGAGTGCCCGTCGAGGTAGAGCGAGAGCACCCGCGACTCGAGTTCGGACAACACCGTGGAGAGGCATGCCACAAGAGAACGCAGCTCCTCCGAGGAGATCACCTGGTTGACCGGGTCGTGGACGGTCGAGCCGGGCAGCACCTCGTCGAGCGTCGGCTCGGAGTCGCCGGCGCCCGCGGGCGAGGCCGAGAACGAGACGTAGCCGTTGAGCGGCGTGTGCTTGTTGCGGGTCGCCGTCTTGACCGCGGTGATGATCTGGCGCGTGATGCAGAGCTCCGCGAAGTTGCGGAACGAGGACTCGCGGTCCGAGCGGAAGTCGCGGATCGCCTTGTAGAGCCCGACTAGGCCCTCCTGGATCAGATCCTCGCTGTCGCCGCCGATCAGGAAGTACGAGGAGGCCTTCAAGCGCACGAACGAGTAGTAGCGGCGCACGAGGCGGTCGTACGCGTCCGGGTTTCCCTGCTTCGCGAGCGCGATGAGGTACGTATCCTCAACGTGAACTCGAGCTTGAGACCGTGTTGGAGATAGTCTGGCCACGAGGTGCGTCCCTCCTTGGCCCGTTTCCGGGCCATCCGTCGTGGCACCACCTCCCGCGGCGCCGGCTTATGGAGAGCTGAGGGCCCATCTCTTAACCCTCAAGCTCAACGTTATGGACGCGAGGTTTGCACGCTTATGTGGACGTGTCAAGCCGGAACTGCAAGATCCGGTACAACAGGACGGCCGCGGTGGCGCTCACATTGAGCGAATCGATGCGACCGAGCATGGGCAGCGCGACGAGGTCGTCGCAGGCGGCGGCGACGCGCGGGCGTAGCCCCTTTCCCTCGGCCCCGAGCGCGATCACGACCCCTCCCGCGAAGTCGACGGCGGTGTAGGGCGTGCTCGCGCCGGCGGCGGCGCCGTAGCACCAGACCCCCGCCGCCTTGGCGTCGCCGAGGAAGTCGGCGAGGTTGCGCACGCGGGCCACGGGAAGGTGCTCGACCGCCCCCGCCGACGCCTTGCAGACGGCCGCCGTGACCTCGGCCGCGCGCCGCTCGGGCACGACGACGCCCGTCGCCCCCGCGCACTCGGCCGTGCGGCAGACCGCGCCGAGGTTCTGCGGGTCCGTCACCTCGTCGAGTGCGACGATCAGGGGGTCGCGGCCGTGCCAGCAGCTCGGCAGCGTCGGCGTACGGGTACGGATCGACCTCCGCGCAGACGCCCTGGTGGTCCTCGGACCCGCAGCGCGCCGTGATCTCCTCGGCGTCGACGACGATCGCGCGCGGCCAGTCGGCGCCCGCGGCCGCCGCGGTCGCCCAGATCCGCTGGACCGAGCGCCGCCCGCGCAGCGCCTCGCGGACGGCGTTGCGGCCGTAGATCACCATCCGCCCGCGACCGGGTCGCTCAGCGGGCTCCGGGCCGCTCCGAGCCGCGCGCGGCGGCGGGCCGCCCCGCCCCTGGGTCCTCGGAGGCCGGCGCCCGGGGCGGTCAGGCCGCCGGGATGAGCTCCGGTCCTTGCGGGCCGTCACGCACCTCCCAGCCCATTCCGCGCAGCTCGTCGCGCAGCCGGTCCGCCTCGGCCCAGTCGCGGCGCCCGCGCGCGTGCCCGCGCGCCTCGGCCAGCGCGACCGCCTCGGGCGGCGCGCCCGCGTCGGCGTCGAGCAGCCGCTCGAGGCCGAGGATGCCGAGCATGTCGCGCAGGTCGGCGTCGCCGACCGGGCGCTCGGAGCGGTTCGCCTCGGCGATCCACTCGTACAGCGCCGGCAGCGCCTTTGCGGTGTTGAAGTCGTCGGCGAGGGCGTCCAGGAACGCCTCGCGGTGCATCGCCAGCCCCTCCGGCGAGGCGCCCGCGACGAGCCGCCGCCCCGCCTCGCGGATCCGCCGCGTCCCGTTCGCGGCCGCCTCGATCCGTTCGGGCGAGAACGCCAGCGGCTGGCGGTAGTGGCCGGCGCAGAAGTACAGGATCAGCGCCTCGGCGCCGACCTGGTCGAGCACGTCGCCGAGCAGCTGGATGTTGCCGACCGACTTGGCCATCTTCTCGCCCCGCGTCTCGCCGTCGGCCGTCTCGACGACCGCCTCGAGCATCCCGTTGTGCATCCACGTGCGCGCGAGCGGCCGCCCGCGCGCGGCCGCGGTCTGCGCCGCCTCGTTCTCGTGGTGCGGGAATACGAGGTCGATGCCGCCGCCGTGGATGTCGAACTCGAGCCCGAGCAGCTGCTCGGCCATCGCCGAGCACTCGATGTGCCAGCCCGGCCGCCCGCGACCCCACGGCGAGTCCCAGGCCGTGTCCTCGGCCGGCTTCGTCGCCTTCCAGAGCGCGAAGTCGAGCGGATCGTCCTTGCGGTCGGCGCCCTCGAGGCCCTCGCCCTGGTCCATCTGCTCGACGTCGCGGCGCGACAGCGAGCCGTACTCGTCGAGCGAGCGCACGCGGAAGTAGACGTCGCCTTCGCACTCGTACGCGTGGTCGCGCTCCACCAGCGCCTCGATCAGCTCCACGATCGGCCCGACGTACTCGGAAGCCAGCGGCTCGTGGTCCGGCCGCCCGAGCCCGAGCCGCCCGGTGTCCTCGAAGTAGTGGGCGGTCATCTCGCGCGCGAGGCCCTCGGAGTCGCGCCCGGCGGCGCGCGCCGCGTCGTAGATCTTGTCGTTGATGTCGGTGACGTTGGCCACGAACGTGACGTCGAGCCCCTCGTGGCGCGAGGAACCGCGCCAGCTGCGAGAAGACGACGAACGGCCGCGCGTTGCCGACGTGCACGCGCGAGTACACCGTCGGCCCGCAGGCGTAGATGCCGACGTGGCCCGGGTCGCGCGGCTCCAGCGGCCGTACCGAGCGCGTCCGCGTGTCGTAGAGGTTGATCGTGCGCACCGCGGCGCGGAGCTTACCCGCGCACAAGCGTCGCCAGCGCCAGCGCAGCCACGCCCTCGCCGCGCCCGACGAAGCCCATCCGCTCGCCGGTCGTCGCCTTGACGTTGACCGAGCCGAGCACGGCGCCGAGCGAGGCGGCGATCGCCTCGCGGTGCGGAGCGAGCTTCGGCCGCTCCATCATCACGGTGGCGTCGACGTGCTCGACCGCCCAGCCTTCTGCGACGGACGCGCGCGACGACGTCGGCGAGCAGGACCATCGAGTCCGCGTCCTTCCACGCCGCGTCCGTGTCCGGGAAGTGCTGACCGATGTCCCCCAGCCCGGCGGCGCCCAGGACGGCGTCCGCGATCGCGTGCGCGAGCACGTCTGCGTCGGAGTGCCCCTCGAGCCCGAGCTCGAACGGGATCTCGACGCCGCCGAGCACGAGCCGCCGCCCGGCGGCGAAGCGGTGCGAGTCGATCCCCAGGCCGGTCCTCACCCGATCGTCTCCAGCCGCCGCGTCCGGCCCTCGAAGACCGCGATCTCGCGCACGCCGACCGAGTCCAGCAGCTCCGCCGCCTTGTCGTAGGCGTAGCCGAGCTGATCGGGCACGTGCGCGTCGCTCGACAGGGCGAGCGGACAGCCGGCGTCGACGAGCATCTCCAGGAACGGCAGCGCCGGGTACTGCTCGCCGACCGGCTTGCGCCAGCCCGCGGTCGAGAGCTCGACCGCGACGCCGGTCTCCGCGAACGCCTCGACCGCCGGCTCGTAGTAGAACCGCAGGTCGCCTTCCGGGAGCGGCGCCGACCGCCCCCAGACCTTCACCAGGTCGGGGTGGGCCATGATGTCGTAGAGGCCCGAGCGCGCCGCCTCGGCGAGCGTCTCGAAGTAGCGCCGCCAGACGCGGTCGGCCGAGACGCCCGCGTCCCAGACCGAGAAGTCCTCGGTGTCGAGCGAGTGGTCGCCGACGAAGTGCACCGAGCCGACCACGAAGTCCCAGTCGCGGGCCTCGAGCAGGGTCGCCATCCGGTCCTCGCGGCCGGGCACGAAGTCGGCCTCGATCCCGAGCCGCAGGTCGGTCTCCTCGCGCACGAACTCGCAGTAGGCGTCGAGGTCGTCGACCGCGTAGCGGTGCCAGAAGGGGTGCTCCCAGACGTCGAGGGCGGCGCTGAAGCGGTAGACGTGCTCGGCGACGCCGAGCTCGGCTATCCCGCGCTCGGACGCCACCGTGCGGTAGCGGTCCGCGTTCGCGGCGGTGAAGTAGCGCTCCGGCGAAGCGCCTTCGTCATCGGGGCGCAGGTGGACGTGGTAGTCGGTCAGCAAGGAGGAGCTCCGCGACCCGCAGGTCGTGTGGTGTCGTGACTTTGAAGTTCGCGGGCGATGACTCTACGACGCGCACGCTGCCGCCCGAGCGCTCCACCAGCCAGGCGTCGTCGGTGGCCTGCGCGAGCACCGCCGCGTCGACCGCCAGCGCCCGCTCGAGCGCGCCGCGGCGGAACGCCTGCGGCGTCTGGATCGCCCACAGGCGCGAGCGGTCGAGCGTCGCCGTCACCAGGCGGTCCGGCCCGGCCTCCTTGACCGTGTCCGCCAGCGGGGCCGCGGCGATCGCGCAGTCCGCGCCCGCGAGCGCGTCCAGCGCCTGCCGGAACAGCTCCGGCGTCACGAGCGGCCGTGCCGCGTCGTGCACGACCACGTCGCCGGCCGGAGCGGCGGCCAGCGCGGCGCTCACCGACGCCGAGCGCGTGGCCCCGCCCGGCACGCCGAGGCACCCCGGGGGCGCCGCCTCGCCGGGCGGCAGCGCCACCACGACGTCGGCGATCCCGGCCGCCCGCAGCGCGTCGAGCGACCACTCGAGCATCGGCCGGCCGGCCAGAACGACGAACGCCTTGGGCCGTCCGGCACCAAGGCGTTCACCACTGCCGGCGGCCACGAGGAGCGCGACCGCCATCGAGCTAACGGAAAGGGCGCGCCTACGAGGAGGCGGCGGCCAGCTTGTCCGAGCGCAGGAGCAGGTCGTCGAGGTACGCCTCGGCGTCGTCCTCGGACTTCTCGAGCGCGTACATCATCTCGGAGGCAAGGATCTTCTTGGCCCGCGTGTACATCTGCTTCTCGCCGGTCGACAGGCCCTTGTCCTGCTCACGGACGGCAAGATTGCGGACGACCTCGGCGAGCTCGTAGATGTCGCCGGTCTTGATCTTGTCCCGGTTGTGCTTGAAGCGGCGGTTCCAGTTCTTGGGCATCTCGGAGACGTCGGCGGTGAGCACCGCGAGCACCTTCTGGACCGTTTCCTCGTCGATGACCCGGCGGAGGCCGGCCTTGCCGGCGTTCTCACACGGAACCATGACGGTCATGTCGTTATGAAGGATCTTGATCGTGAGGTACTGGCGCACCTCTCCGAGGATCTCCTTCTGCTCCTTCTTGATGACCTGTCCGGCCCCGTGATGGGGGTAGACGACGTTGTCGCCGATCTGGAAATCGATGCACTCCGCCTCGCGGGTGATCTCGAGGTCTTCGATCTGCTCAGCTGTCTCGGGGATGGTGTCCTCCTTCATCAGGGTGCGTCCGCGTGCCGGATGCTCATGTCTGCAGGTAGCGGTCCACGAGGTTGATCTCCTGAAGCCGGCGAAGGCCCTCGCGGATGTCCTTCGCCCGTATCTCTCCTACGCCCTCGACCGACTCCAGCTCGGGGTCTGTCGCGGCGAGGATCTCGTCCAGCCCGCGGAACTCGCGGACGATGTTCTGCACCACCAGCTTGGGAAGCCGGGGGATACGGCCCAGGATGCGGTAGCCGCGGGGCGAGACGGGATAGTCGAGGGTGTTGACCTTGCGGTCGTAACCCAGAAGTTCGGCCAGGCGCCCGAAGTCGAGCAGGTCCTGGTGGGCCAGGCGCGCGATGCGCGTCGAGGGCGACGGCGAAGGCGTCGTCGCGCGGCTCGGCCAGGTAGTCGTGCAGGAGCGCCGCCTTGTCTCCGGCGACGCCGACCATGGTCTCCTCGAGCTGCATCTCGATCAGCCGGCCCTCGGAGCCGAGCTCGACGATGTAGCGCTCGATCTCGACCGCCATGCGCGTCACCATCTCGGCGCGCTGCATCACGGTCAGGACGTCGTGGAGCGTCACGCCGCCCTCGAACTCGAGCGCGGTCAGGCGCGTCGAGACCTGGTCGAGGCGCGAGCGGTACTTGTCCAGCGTCGCCAGCGCCTGGTTGGCCTTGGCGAGCACGGCGGGGATGTCCTCGAGGATGTACTTGGCGCCGTCGACGTAGAGCGAGACGACGTCGCGCCGCTGCGACACCGCGACGACCAGCGCGTCGGTCTGCTTGGACACGCGCTCGGCGGTGCGGTGGCGGGTGCCGGACTCGGACGACAGGATCGTCGGGTCGGGCATCAGCTGGACGTTGCACCAGGCGATGCGGGTCGCGCTGCCGTTGAGCGCGATCGCCCCGTCCATCTTGGCGAGCTGGTAGAGGATCGAGGCGGAGTAGTCGATGTCGAGCTTGATCCCGCCGGAGAACAGGAACGCCAGCTCGTCCGTATCCCCGATGACGAGCAGGCCTCCGGTGCGCGCGTGGACGATGTTGTCGATGCCCTCGCGGACCGCCGTGCCGGGCGCGACCATCTCCAGCGCCTTGACCAACCGGGGCTCCTGCCGCGCCTCGAGCTCATTGAGCTCTTCCCCTGATCGCGGCGTCATCACCTACTGATTCTAGCAGTGATGTAAACGATCGCTAAACCGCACGGGGCCTGGAACTGAAGCGGTTCAGGCGGCCCGGGCGGCGCGGCCGGAGGCGCCCGGAAGCGCGGCCCGCAGCGCCTGGCGCAGCGTGGCGGCCTCGGGCGGCGCGATCACCGGCGCGAGCCCGAACTTGGCCGCCTCGGCGAGCCGCCGGTCGGGGTGCGCGACGTTGCGCAGCTCGCCGGTCAGGCCGACCTCGCCGAAGCAGCATGTAACGTCGGCCGGAGGTTCCCGCTCGTCAGTGGCATCGTGCGGTTCGCGGTGCGGGCGGGAACCGGAGGGCGAAAGGCTAATCCCGCGAGCAGCCGAGGCCACCGCGAGCGCCACAGCCAGGTCCGCGCCCGGCTCGTCGACCCGCACGCCGCCGGCGACGTTGACGAACACGTCCGCCGAGCCGACCCCGACGCCGGCGTGCCGCCCGAGCACCGCGAGCACGAGCGCGAGCCGGTTGCGGTCGATCCCGTTGGCGATCCGGCGCGGCGGCACGAGCTCGGACGGCGAGACGAGCGCCTGGACCTCGACGAGCAGCGGCCGCGAGCCCTCCATCGCCGCCAGCACGACGCTGCCCGGCGCGCGCGTGGCCTCGCCGACGAACCGCGCCGAGGCGTCCGCCACCTCGACGAGACCGTCCTGGCGCATCTCGAAGACGCCGACGTCGTTCGTGGAGCCGAAGCGGTTCTTGAGCGCCCGCAGCGTGCGGTAGGTGCGCTCGCGCTCGCCCTCGAACTGCAGCACGCAGTCGACCAGGTGCTCGAGCACCCGCGGGCCGGCGAGCGCGCCTTCCTTGGTGACGTGGCCGACGAGCAGGACCGCGATGCCGCGCGCCTTGGCCAGCCGCGTGATCCGGTCGGCGACCTCGCGCACCTGGCCGACCGAGCCGGCCGCGCTGGTCAGCTCGGCGGCGGTGAGCGTCTGCACCGAGTCGATCACGCAGACCTCGGGCCGCTCGGCGTCGAGCGTCGCGACCACGGTCTCGAGGTCGGTCTCGGCGAGCACGGGCACCTTCAGCGCGGCGCCGGGCAGCCGCTCGGCGCGCAGGCGGATCTGCGCCGCCGACTCCTCGCCCGACACGTAGAGCGTGCGCCGCCCGGAGCCCTCGAGGTTGCCGAGCGCCATCGAGGTCAGCGTCGACTTGCCGATGCCCGGCGAGCCGCCGATCAGGACGATCGAGCCTGGCACGAGGCCGCCGCCGAGGATCCGGTCCAGCTCGCCGATGCCGGTCGACAGCCGCTCGTGGCGCTCCGCGCGCACGTCGGCGAGCGCGATCGGCTTGACGGCGCGGCCGCTGCCGCGCCCGCCGCCGCGGCCGCCCACCGCCTTGCCGGCGCCGCCGCCGCGCACCTCCTCGGCCAGCGTGTTCCAGGCGCCGCAGCCCGGGCACTGCCCGAGCCAGCGCGGGACCTCGGTGGCGCACGCGGAGCAGACGAAGACGGTGGAGGATCGCGCCATGGGTCTGGGGACGTTAGGCGCGCGGCCGGACGGCCACGCCCCCCGGCCCCGCGCTGCCCGCCGGCACGAGCGAGCGCGCGTGCTCGGCGACGACCGGCATCCCGAGCGCGTCGGCGGCCACCACGGCCGAGGCGAGCAGCTCGCGGGCGCGCGAGCGGTCGCCGCGCGCGCGCCGCATCAGCAGCATCTCCGCGTAGGCGACCTGCGTGCGCGCCTCCCACGGGCGCGCGCCCATCTGCTCGTGCATCGCGAGCGCGCTGATGAAGTGGCCCTCGGCCAGCTCCCAGCGCCGCATCGCGGCGGCGAGGATGCCGAGCAGGCGCGAGGCGGAGCCGTTGCAGGTCGCGGCTCGGCCGACCACCACGACGCGGCCGGCGTACGGCTCCAGCAGCCCGTACAGCGCCTCGGCGCGGTCGCCGTCCCCGAGCGCGCCGCAGACCTCGGCCAGCAGCGTCACGCCGATCAGCCAGTTGGCGTCGCGCGGCAGCGATTCGAAGCCCTCGTCGGCGAGCGCGTCGAACGCCGTCCGCGCATCGTCCGGGCGGTCGAGCTCGACCAGCAGCAGCGCGAGCGCGGCGCGCCAGGCCACGAGCGCCGGGTAGAGCTCGATGAAGCGCCGCACCGACGGCTCGACCTCGGCCAGCCGCCCCTGCTCGCGGCGGATGTTGAACATCGCCATCGCGAAGTAGTTGACGGCGTTCTCGGCCTGGCCGTTGCGGCCGATCTCGAGCGTCTCGTGCGCCAGCCGCTCGGCGTCGTCGAAGCGCCCGGCGAGCTGCGCGCGCGTGCAGCGCAGCAGCGACGTGAACCAGAGCCAGATCGGCGTCTGGAGCGCCTCGGCGAGCTTCGAGGCGGCGGCGATCTGGATGTCCGCGCCCTGCACGTCGCCGAGCTCGAGCAGGTCGACCACGGTCCAGCCGGCGCCCTCCAGCTCGAGCTCCGGGTCGCCGGTCTCCTCCGCGACGCGCCGCAGCTCGGCGGCCACGGCGAGCCGCTCGAGCACGTTCTCCGGCCGCCAGAGCGCGTAGTGGCGGGCGTCGAGGCAGACGGCGAGCGTGCGCGGGTCGCCCAGCCGGCGGGCGAGCGCGACCGCCTGCTCGGACAGCGCGAGCCGCCGCGACGGGTCGCCCGAGTAGTAGAGCTCGAGCGCGAGCCGGGCCAGCAGCCGCGCGCGCAGCGGCGTCTCGGCGTCGCCGAGGCCGGCGAGCGCCTCCTCGAGCAGCGCGAGCCGCGCGTCGTCGACGCGGCCGAGGATCGACCACTGGCCGGCGAAGCCGAGCGCGGCGCGGCCGAGCAGCCCCGGGTCGCCGAGCACGCGGGCGGTCGCGGCGGCGTCGCTGAACGTCGCGCGCGCGGCGGCCTCGAGGCCGGCGCGGTCCTCCGACGAGCCGAGCGCGAGCTGCAGCTCGGCGCGCGTCTGGTCCTTCGCGGCGCCGGTGAGGTCGCGCGCGCGCAAGGCGGCGCGGTAGTGCTCGGCCGCCTCCTCCCAGGCCAGCAGGCGGTCGGCGCGGCGCGCGGCGGCGAGCGCGAAGTCGATCGCGCGCTCGGGCTGCTCGACCGGCGCGGCCTGCGCGAAGTGGTGGGCGAGCTGCGGCAGGTGCGGCTCGAGGTCGGGCCCGCGCAGGCTGGTGATCGCCTCGCCGACGCGGCCGTGCAGCCGCGCGCGGCGCAGCTGCGAGAGGCCGTCGTAGAGCGTCGCCCGCACGAGCGCGTGGGTGAAGGCGTAGCGGCCGACGCGGCCCGCCTCGCGCAGCACGCGCGCCTCGACGCCCTCGTCGAGCGCCTCGACCAGGTCGTCGTCGTTCTGCGGCGCGACCGCGGCCAGCACGTCGAAGTCGAACTCGCGGCCGATCACGGCGGCGACCTGCAGCGAGCCGCGCGACTCGAGGCCGAGCCGGCGCAGGCGCCGCGCGGTGACCTCGCGCACGCCGTCCGGCACGCCGGCGTCGGTCAGCGACAGCGTGCCGCCGTGCTCGCGCGCGGTGTCGCGCAGGTGGCGCACGACCTCCTCGATGAAGAACGGGTTGCCCTCGGTCTCACCGTGCAGGGCGCGCACGAACGCCGGCTCGGGCGCATCGGGCGAGAGCGAGGCGACCAGCTCGGCGACCTCGGCCTCGGCCAGGCCCGTGAGCGCGAGCCGCTCGAGCAGCCCCTCGCGGCGCACGTCGGTGATCAGCTCGCTCAGCGGATGGCCCGGCTCGAGCTCGGCGTCGCGGTAGGTGCCGATCAGCAGCGCCCGGCGCGGCTGCGGCGCCCGCACGAGGTAGCGCAGCAGCTGCAGGGTCGGACGGTCGGCCCAGTGGAGGTCGTCGAAGACGAGCACGAGCGGCGCCTGCGCCCCCGCGGCGGAGAACAGCGCGGCGACCGCGTCGAAGAACCGCAGGCGGCGCCCGTCCGGGTCGTTCTGGCGCAGCTCGGCCTCCGTCCCGGCCGGGACCGGCCCGAGCTCCGGCAGCAGGATCGCCAGCTCGGCGGCGCGCGGGCCGAGCCGCTCGCGCAGCGGCTCCAGCGACGCACCGGATGACCAGCCCCGCACCATCTCGACCACCGGCTGGTACGGCGCGATCGCCTCCTCGTCGAAGCGGCCGTACATCACGATCGCGCCGTCGTCGCGGGCGCGCCGCGCCAGCTCGGCGGACAGCCGCGTCTTGCCGATGCCGGCGTCGCCGGCGAGCAGCACGAGCTGGCGCGAGCCGGCGGCGGCTTCGCGCCAGCGCTCGCCGAGGAACGCCAGCTCGCGCGTGCGCCCCACGAGCGCCTGGCGGTCGAGCGCGGCGGCCAGCGGCGGCGGCCAGGCGGTGATCGCCATCACCTCGGCGCGCGGCGCCGGTGCCGGCACCGGCGCCTCGCCGCGCAGCAGCCGCTCGTGCACGGCGAGCGCGGCCTGGCCCGGTGCGGTGCCCAGCTCGTCGCGCAGGAGCGTGCGCAGCTCCTCGAAGGCGCGCAGGGCCTCGGCCGGGTTGCCGGCCGCCTCGTGCGCCTCCATCAGCAGCCGGTGCGCCGACTCGCGGAACGGCGCGGTCGAGATCGCGGCGCGCGCGGCCTGCTCGGCCGCGCCGAGCTCGCCGCGCCGCAGCGACGCCAGCGCGAGCGCCTCGAGGGCCCGCAGCCGCACCGCCTCGAGCTCGCGCCGGCGCTCGTTGACCCAGTGGCCCTCGCAGTCGGGCAGGAACGTCTGCAGGTCGACGGCCAGCGCCGCGCGGGCGCGCGCGATCGCGCCCTCCCAGTCGAGCGCGTCGATCGCCGCCTCGGCCGCGGCGGCCGCGGCGGCGGCCTGCTCGGCGTCGACCGCGACGTCCACGGGCGGCGTCAGCCGCAGTCCGGAGCGCCCGATGATCGCGCCCTCGCCGAGCGCGCGGCGAAGCTTGGAGAGCAGCGCGCTGAGCGCGGTCTCCGCGGCGGCGGGCGGGTTCTCGGGCCACAGCGCGTCGATCAGCTCGGCGCGCGCGCAGTCGCGATCGCGGTTGAGCACGAGGTAGGCGAACAGCATCCTGCCCTGCCGGCCTGGCAGTGCCGCGGGGTGAGAGCCGCCAGCGAGGTCGACTCCCACCGGCCCGCACAGCCGTATGGTCCACCCGGAGTCTCGACCCACCTCACCGCTGACGCTAGCGCGCCGCCAAGGTTTCTCCAAGGTTTCGCCAACCGACGCACCGCATAGTCCGGATCGCGACGACGGGAAGCACGTCCGCCGTCGCGGACTGCGACACGGACGTTGCACTACATAGGCGGGAGCAATGCTGGCTCGGCCGCTCCCGCCACCCTCCGAAGGGATCGTCTGACCCGCGGTCCCCGGCTATGGCGCCGCCCCATACACCCCGGCGGCGCCGCGAGGCGGACGCCGACTGACCCCCGGCCATCCGCCACCCCCACATGACGAGGGGCCCGCTCTGACCCGGCGGGCCCTTCGTCGTTCCTAGAACGGGAGCCAGACCCGGAACGCGGTGTGCCCGGGCTCGCTCTCGAGCCGCAGCGTCCCGCGGTGGGCCTCGGTGACGATCCGGTGCGCCGTGTCGAGCCCGAGGCCCGAGCCCTCGCCGACCGACTTCGTGGTGAAGAACGGGTCGAAGACGCGCTCGCGCACGTCGTCGGGGATGCCCGGGCCGTCGTCGGCGATCTCGACCAGCGCGCCCGGGCCGTCGCGGCGCGTGGTGATCGTGATCGTGCCCGACTCGCCGAGCGCGTCGATCGCGTTGTCGAGCAGGTTCGTCCAGACCTGGTTGAGCTCGGGCCCGCGGACGGTCAGCTTCGGCAGGCTGCGGTCGTACTCGCGCCGCACCTCGATCGTCGTGTGCTTGAGCTTGTGGCCGAGCACGGCGAGGGTCGTCTCGAGCCCTTCGTGCACGTCGACCTCGACCATCTCGCCGCGGTCCATGTAGGCGTAGGCCTTCACCGCCTTGACGAGCTGCGAGATCCGGTCGGTCGACTCGCCGACCTCCTGCGCCAGTCCCCGCGCGGTCAGCGAGGCCGCGACCCAGGCCAGCGCGTCGCCGGCCGCCGGCCCGCCGGCCGCGGACACGCGGTCCAGCCACGCGCGGTCGAGCCGCGCGGCGGCCAGCGGCTCGGCCATCCGCCACGGCTCGGCCACGCCGAGCGCCTCGAGCGCGTCCTCCAGCTCGTCCTCGGCGTCGGCGGCGTCGAGTGCGTCGAGCCGCGTGCAGGCGGCGGCGCGGGTCAGCGCCTCGCGCTGCAGGACGACCAGGTCGGCGGCCTGCTCGCGCTCCATGCCGGCCTCGACGAAGCGGGCGACCGTCGAGGCGAGCACGTCGAGCGCCTCGCCGAGGTCCTGCGCCGCGCGGCGCGCCGCCGCGGCCGGGTTGTTGAGCTCGTGGGCGAGCCCGGCGGCCATCGTGCCGAGCGAGGCCAGGCGGTCGCGGCTCGCCTCCATCGCCGTGATCCGCCCGACGACGGGCCGGATCTGCCGCATCACCCGCGTGGTGGACGGAGCGCGTGCCGAGCGTGAGGTCGGTGAACGTGCTCGCGTCGATCTGGGCGATGCGGGCAGGGCCCTCGGCGACGATCCGCACGGCGACGGTCGTCCCGGTCAGCGCCGGGATCGCGCCGAGCCAGGTCGGCGCCTCGTGGCGGCTGACCGGCTCGGGGCGGCCGTCGCGCATCAGCAGCGCGATCAGCGTGCCGTCGAGCAGGAACGTGACCGGGTAGCGCTCGCCGGGCTCGGTCAGCACGTCGCCGGACTCGAGGGTGCGCTCGGTCGCCACCGCCGCCCAGCGCTCGAGCTCGGCGTCGTCGAGCTCCTCGAACAGGTCGATGTCGCGCAGCTCGGCGACGGCGACGCTCATGCGGCCGCCAGGTACTCGTGGATCAGCGAGACCGCCATCGAGCCTTCGCCGACGGCGCTCGCCACGCGCTTGATCGAGCGCGCGCGGACGTCGCCGGCCACGAACACGCCCGGCACGCTGCTCTCGAGCAGGAACGGGTCGCGCTTGAGCGGCCAGCCGGTCGCGGGCACGTCCGGCCCGGCGAGGATGAAGCCGCGGCCGTCGCGGGCCACGACGCCCTCGAGCCAGTCGGTGCGCGGGGCGGCGCCGATGAACACGAAGCAGGCGTCGACCTCCTCGACGGACTCGCTGCCGTCGGCGTCGCGGATCCGCAGCCGCCGCAGGTGGGCGTCCTCGCCCTCGGCGGCGACCGCCTGCGCACCCGTCCGCACCTCGACGTTGTCGAGCAGCGCGATCTGCTCGATCAGGTAGTGCGACATCGACTTGGCGAGCGTCGGCGCGCGCACGAGCACCGTCACGCGCTTCGCGTACCCGCTGAAGTAGACGGCGGCCTGGCCGGCCGAGTTCGCGCCGCCGATGATCACGACGTGCTGGTCGGCGCACGAGCGCGCCTCGGTCATCGCCGCGCCGTAGTAGATGCCGGCGCCGGTGAGGTCGGCGAAGCCGGGCGCGTCGAGCTGGCGGTAGGAGACGCCCGAGGCCACGAGCACGCAGTTCGCGCTCAGCGAGCCGCCGCCGGACAGCTCGCACGAAGCGGCCCGACGCCCTCGACCTGCAGGCCGACCGCGTCCTGCACGGTCAGCAGCTCGGCGCCGAGCCGGCGCGCCTGGTCGGTCGCGCGGCGCGCGAGGTCGGACCCGCTGAGCCCGGCGGGGAAGCCGAGGTAGTTCTCGATCAGGCTCGACTGGCCGGCCTGGCCGCCGGGCGCCTCGCGCTCGACCATCACCGTGCGCAGGCCCTCGGAGGCGCCGTAGACCGCGGCCGCGAGGCCGGCCGGGCCGCCGCCGACGATCACGAGGTCGTAGTGCTCCTGGGCGGGCTGGCCGGCGACGCCGAGCCGCTCGGCCAGCTCGAGCACGGTCGGGCGCTCGAGCACCGCGCCGTCCTCCAGCAGCGCCACCGGCAGCCGGTCCGGCGCGACGCCGGCGACCGCCAGCAGCTCGCGCGCCTCGCCGTCGCGCTCGACGTCGAGCCAGCGCGCGGGCACGCGGTTGCGGGCGAGGAAGTCGCGCAGGTCGTGCGAGTCCTTGGAGAAGCGGTGCCCGACGATGCGCACGCCGCCCGCGTCGAGCGCCGAGCCGGACTCCCACGTCGTCAGCAGGTCCTCGATCACCGGGAAGAGGTTCTCCTCCGGCGGGTCCCACGGCTTGAGCAGGTAGTAGTCGAGCGCGACGTCGTTGATCGCCGCGATCGCCGCCTCGGTGTCGGCGTAGGCGGTCAGCAGGACGCGCTTGGCGTCCGGCACGACCTTGCGCGCCTCGACGAGGTACTCGGTGCCGGACAGGCCGGGCATCCGCTGGTCGGCGACCAGCAGCGCGACCTGCTCGCCGCGGGCGCGCAGCTGGCCGAGCAGATCGAGCGCCTCGGCGCCCGACGTGGCGCGCACGATCCGGTAGCGGTCGCCGAAGCGGCGCCGCAGGTCGCGCGCCACGGCGGCGAGGACGGCCGGCTCGTCGTCGACCGCGACGATCGCGGGGCGGCGCGGGCGCCCGGGCGCGGGGCGGGCCTCCGGGTCGCCGGCGACGATCGACATGGCGAAGACGCTAGCGGTCGCGCTTGGTGAGGTAGCCGCGGGCGGCGCCCGCGGTCCCCACGACCTGCGGCCCGAGGCCGCGCACGAGCCGCCGCGCGACGCCCTCGAGCGTGCCGTTGCCGTACGTGTGGCTCGGGTTGCCGACGGTCATCACCGCGATCGAGATGCGGCTGTCGCCGCGCCGCAGCAGCCCGACCTGATGGTCGACGGCGCCGCTGCCCGAGCCCCAGCCGCCCTTGAAGTACAGCCGCCAGCCCTCGGGGATCACCTGGCCCATGCCCCAGCGCTGGTAGGAGACGATCGTGCGCAGCAGCCGCATCGCGTAGGCCCGGTGGCGGGCCGGCACGAGCCGGTCGATGGTGAGGAAGAACTTCGTCTGGTCGCGCGGCGTGATCAGCGAGTAGCCCCACACGGGGTCGGCCACGAAGCGCGTCATCCCGGCGCGGCGCGCCAGCCGCTCGACCGCCGCGTTGCCGAGCAGGTTGCGGATCGTCGTCGCCGTGTCGTTGTCCGAGCGCCGGATCATCGGCTCCAGCAGCGCGCGGTCGCGCGCGCCGAGGGCGCGCGAGCGCACGCTCGACTGCCGCAGGTAGGCGACCATGAACATCGCCTTGATCACGCTGGCGGAGCGGAACTGGCGGTCGAGGCCGCGGCCGCGCACGCGATCGCCGACGCGGACGGCGAACGCCACGTCGCCGGCGCGCGAGTCGGCGAAGGCGGCCGCCGCCTTCACGTCGGGCCGCCACGGCTCCTGGTGGACCGGCGGCTGCTCGGGCGCGCCGGCGAGCGCGGCGACGACCAGGGCGGCGACGACCAGGCTGCTCATCGGTCGGCACGTTACCTACGATCGCGGCATGAGCGAATCGCCTGGCCCCAGCACGCGCGCGGTCCACGCCGGTCTCCCGCCGGCCGAGCAGGGGGCGCCGTTCCTCCCGGGCCCGGCGCTCGCCGCTCCGTACCACCTCAGCGGGCCGGCCGACGCGTCGCCGTACGGCTACGGGCGCGACGCGAACCCGACGTGGACGCTGCTGGAGGCCGCGCTGGGCGAGCTGGACGGCGGCGAGTCGGTCGCGTTCGCCTCCGGGATGGCGGCGGTCGCGCGCCGTCGTGCTGCCGCGGCTCGGGCCGGGCGACCTGCTGGTCGCGTCGGGCGACGGCTACCCGGGCATCCGCAAGATCGCCGCCGAGGACCTCGAGCCGATCGGCGTCGAGGTGCGGCTGGTGCGCACCACCGAGATCGTGGACGCGGTGGCCGACGCGACGCTCGTCTGGCTCGAGACGCCCTCGAACCCGGAGCTCGAGGTCGCCGACATCGCCGCCGTCGCCGCGGCGACGCACGCGGAGGGCGCGCAGCTGGCGGTCGACAACACGCTCGCCACGCCGCTCGGCATCCGCCCGCTCGACCACGGCGCCGACTTCGCGATGCTCTCCGGCACCAAGTCGCTGGTCGGCCACGGCGACGTGCTGCTCGGGGCGGTCAGCGTGCGCGACGCCGTGCTGGCCGGCGAGCTGCGCGCCTGGCGGTCGCGCACCGGCGCGGTGCCGGGACCGTTCGAGGCCTGGCTCGCGCACCGGTCGATCGCCACGCTCGGGCTGCGGCTCGAGCGCTCGCTGGCCAACGCGCAGGCGGTCGCCGAGGCGCTGCGCGACGTGCCGGAGGTCAGCGACGTCCGCTGGCCCGGCGTCGGCCCCGTCGTGGCCTTCACGCTGCCCTCCGCCGAGGCGGCCCAGACGTTCCTCGGCCGCTGCGAGCTGGTGGCCGAGGCGACGAGCTTCGGCGGCGTGCACTCGACCGCCGAGCGCCGCGCCCGCTGGGGTACGGACGCGGTGCCCGACGGCTTCATCCGGTTCTCGGCGGGCTGCGAGGACACCGGCGACCTGGTCGCCGATGTCCTGCAGGCCCTGAACCGGTGAGCGCCTCAGTTGACCGGAGCGGGCTCCGGCGAGTCGGTCCACAGCACGGCCCGCCCGAGCTGCGGCTGCAGGCCCTTGGGGTGCAGCCGGAAGATCGGGTTCGTGCCGATCAGGACCAGCCCGTTGCCCGCCTCCGCGACGGAGCGGACGATGCTGGCCTGCCGCGCCGCCGCGGCCTGGCCGTTCGCCCCGTCGACGACCCACCAGCCCGCGAGCAGCGGGTCGGCCGCGTAGGACTGCTCGACCACGGCGCCGGCGCCGAGGTTCGTGTACCAGACGGGCGTGCTGATGAACGCGTGCGGGATCGCGCCCGCGGTGACCGGTCCGCCGTGGTTGACGATGTTCGCCACGCCGCTGGCCAGGCCGGGGCCCGACGTCGCGGTGACGCTCAGCAGCGCCGCGGCGTTGCTGAAGCTCGCGCCCGCGGTGCCGAGACCGACGACGCCGCCGCCCCGGGCCAGGAACGCGTCCAGCGCCGCACGGTTCTCGGGGGTCAGGGCCGCCAGGTTGAGGTTGCCGGCCACGAGCAGCACGTCGACCTCGGCCGTCAAGGTCGCCGCCAGCGTGGTCGCGGTGACGGCACGGGCGTCGAAGCCGAGGGCGGCGAGCGTGTCGCGCGCCTCCGACCCGCCGACGTAGCCGACGTCGACCTCGTCCAGCTCGGTGCCGCGCCAGCGCCGCGGTGCGGGCTCGAACGTGACGCCGTGCCGGCGCACCTGCGCCTCGGCGAGCTTGCGCGCGCGGCGCTCGTACGGGACGACCACCGACCCGTCGGCCAGCCGGTACGCCTCGACGTCCGCGTCGAGCAGCGCGTTGACGGCGAGCAGGTCGGCGGCGTCCTGCAGGTCGAGCCGCAGGTCGCTGCGGCCGCGCGGCAGGTCGCCCTCGGCCTCGGCGTCGTAGACGCGCTTGCGCGGCACGCGCGGGAGCTCGTCCCAGAGCGTGTCGACGGTCGCGCCCCACGTGAGCCCCTGGCTCCAGGCCGCCGGGCCCGCGTACAGGTCGTCCACCCGGTCCGTCAGGTCGATGCCCGGCTCGAGCAGCGAGTTCACGATGCCGCGCTTGGGCTGGTGCAGGTCGATCACGTACGACCCGGCGGGGTAGGTCCTGCGGCCGGCCCGGAAGCTCTTCTTGGCCTCCCACACGCGGCCGCCGCTGCCGAGCAGCAGGTCGACCAGGCGCGCCGCGGCGGGCGCGGAGTGCTGGCGGTCGCCGGCGGGGATCACGTACGAGCGCGGGAACTCCGTGCTGTAGCGGTCCTCCGGGCCCCAGCCCGGCACGTAGTCGTCGGGGATCTCGCGCAGCGGCTCACCGGCCCACCCGCGGCGGTAGACCTCGGCCTGGTCGTGCAGGAGCTCGGCGCGGTGGTCCTGGATGTACTGCAGCGAGGTCTTGATCGCCACCTCGTGCACGTCGGTGTTGATGCCCGAGCGGCGGCGCCGCTCCTCCGGCGTCAGGTCGCCGCCGCGCGGGTTCAGCGGCGCCTCGATCGTGTACGGGATGCTGCTCTGGAGCAGCGCGAACGACGGCACGTAGATCGGCGGGAAGTCGTCCCACACGCCCGGCGCGTCGTCGCGGAACGGGATCCGCGCGCTCTGCGTCTCGTCGTAGCCGAGGTCGCGCAGCCCCTGCCTCGATGTTCGAGCGCGTTCGGCAGCGCGTGCTTGATGAAGAGGTCGTACTCGTTGTTGACGTTGTGCGGCGGCGTGCTCGGGTGCAGCAGCGTCGGGTTGACGTAGCCGTGCAGGTCGAGCGTGATGATCGGCTTGCGTCTCGACGATCAGGTCGCGGATCAGCCGGGACTCCGGCTGGGAGACGATCGTCAGGTCGCGGTTGAGGTCGTAGCCCGCGGCGTTGGCGCGCGTGCCGGCGACCCGGCCGTCCGGGTTGGACGTGATGTTGAACACGAGCCGGTTGCGCCGCAGCAGCCGCTCGACGGCCGGCTCGGTGCTCGTCGCGAACTCCTCGATGACCCGCAGCGCCGCGTCGGTGCCCTCCCACTCGTTGCCGTGGATGTTGGCGTTCACGAACAGCGGCGTCTTGTAGTCGGCGAGGAGCTGGCGGTCGCGCCGCGCGCGCACCGGGTCCTCCTCGATCAGCTGCTTCCAGCGCTCCTGCCGCGCGGCCTCGGCGCGGCTCTCCGGCGCGGTCAGCGTCACGGCGTAGAGGTGGTAGCCGCTCGAGGACTTGCCCGCGACGCGGGCCGAGACGCGGTTGCCCGCGGCGCTGCAGCGCGTTCAGCTTGGGGGCGATCTCGTCGTAGGGCGTGACGCCGATCGGGATCGAAGCGTCGTTCGGGTTGTCCGGCCAGACCGGCAGGACGTTCTTCTGCGGATAGCCCGCGGCGGACGCCGCCACGGGCGTCGCCAGGACCGCGACGGCCGCTACGGACGTCGCGAATACGAGGAGCTTCCGGGACAAGGATCTGATCATGCGGCGCATGATGCCATGAATCCCGGTCGGGATTAGGGTAATTGTCTCCGGGGTGACCAACCAGAACGACTGAGGGCGCCCCGTAGGGCGCCCTCAGCGTGAAGCGGTGTCTGCCTACTCCTCCGGGGGAGGCGGCTCGACGGCCGGCTGGTCGAGGGCGCCGCCTTCGTCGACGGGCTCCTCCTCGCCTTCCTTGCGGCCGCCCACGCCGACCGGGGTCGGGCGCTTCTCGGGCTTGACGACGGTGAGCTTGACGTCCTCGTCCGAGCCCTCGGGCGCGGCCTCGACGAGCACCGTCGCGCCCGGCTCGAGCTCCGACCGGAGCACGAAGTCGGCCAGCGGGTCCTCGATGTAGCGCTGGATCGCGCGGCGCAGCGGCCGCGCGCCCATCGCCGGATCCCAGCCCTTCTCGACCAGGAAGTCCTCCGCGCCCTCGGTGAGGTCGAGCTGCAGCTCGCGCTCGGCGAGCGACCCGCGGATGCGGCGCAGCAGGAGGTCGACGATCGACTTGATCTCCTCCTTCGCGAGCTTGTGGAAGACGATGACGTCGTCGATGCGGTTGAGGAACTCGGGGCGGAAGACCTTCTTCAGCTCGCCCGTGACCCGGTTCTTCATGTCGTCGTACGTCATGCCGTGGTCCTCGTCGCCGACCGTGAAGCCGAGCGGCGTGTTGCGCGCGATCTCGCCCGCCCCGATGTTCGAGGTCATGATCACGATCGCGTGCCGGAAGTCCACGGTGCGGCCCTGCGAATCGGTGAGCCGGCCGTCCTCCAGGATCTGCAGGAGGATGTTGAACACGTCCGGGTGCGCCTTCTCGATCTCGTCGAGCAGGAGCACCGAGTACGGCTTGCGGCGCACGGCCTCGGTGAGCTGGCCGCCCTCGTCGTACCCGACGTAGCCGGGGGGCGAGCCGACCAGGCGCGAGACCGCGTGCTTCTCCATGTACTCGGACATGTCGATGCGGACCATCGCGTCCTCGTCGCCGAACAGGAACTCGGCGAGCGTGCGCGCCAGCTCGGTCTTGCCCACGCCCGACGGGCCCAGGAAGATGAACGAGCCGGTCGGCCGCTTCGGGTCCTTGAGCCCGGCACGGGAGCGCCGGATCGCCTTCGAGACGACCTCGATCGCCGGCTGCTGACCGATGACGCGCTTGTGCAGCTCCTCCTCCATCCGCATCAGCTTCTGGGTCTCGGCCTCGGTGAGCTTGAAGACCGGGATGCCCGTCCACATCGAGACGATGTCCGCGATCTCCTCCTCGCCGATGGCCGGCCGCTCGCCGCCCTCGCCGGACTCCCAGGCGTCCTCGAGCTCACGCTTCTTGTTCGTGAGGCGCCGCTCGCTGTCGCGCAGCTGCGCGGCCTTCTCGAACTCCTGGTTCTCGATCGCGGCCTCCTTGTCGCGCCGCGTCGTCTCGATCTCCTCCTCGAGCTCCCGGTACACGGGCGGGGAGGACATCGACTTGATGCGCATGCGCGAGGCGGCCTCGTCGATGAGGTCGATCGCCTTGTCGGGCAGGAAGCGGTCGGAGATGTAGCGGTCGGCCAGCTCGGCCGCCGCCTCCAGCGACTCGTCGGTGATCGTGATCTTGTGGTGCGCCTCGTAGCGGTCCTTGAGCCCCTTGAGGATCTGGACCGTCTCCTCGATCGACGGCTGGTCGACCGTGATCTTCTGGAAGCGGCGCTCCAGCGCCGAGTCGCGCTCGAGGTACTTGCGGTACTCGTCGAGCGTGGTGGCGCCGACGGTCTGCAGCTCGCCGCGGGCGAGCGCCGGCTTGAGGATCGACGCCGCGTCGATCGCGCCCTCGGCGGCGCCTGCGCCGACGAGGTTGTGCAGCTCGTCGATGAACAGGATGATGTCGCCGCGCTGGGTGATCTCCTTCATCACCTTCTTCAGGCGCTCCTCGAACTCGCCGCGGTACTTCGAGCCCGCGACCAGCGCCGCCAGGTCGAGCGTGTAGATCTGCTTGTTCTTCAGCAGCTCCGGCACGTCGCCGTTCGTGATGCGCTGGGCGAGGCCCTCGACGACGGCGGTCTTGCCGACGCCGGGCTCGCCGACGAGCACCGGGTTGTTCTTCGTGCGGCGCGAGAGGATCTGCATGATCCGCTCGATCTCGGTCTCGCGACCCACGACGGGGTCGAGCTTGCCTTCGGCGGCGAGCTTGGTGAGGTTGCGGCCGAACTGGTCGAGCAGCTTCGAGGACTTCTTGCCCTCGCCCTGCCCGGCCGCGCCGGCGGCACCGGCGCTGGCGCCCGAGCCGGCGCCCTGACGGCGCCCGCCGGGACCGGACAGCATCCGGATGACCTCGTTGCGGATCTTGTCCGAGTCCGCGTCGAAGTCGAGGAGGATGCGCGCGGCGACCCCCTCGTTCTCGCGCACGAGGCCGAGCAGGATGTGCTCGGTGCCGATGTAGTTGTGGCCGAGCGACAGTGCCTCCCGCAGGGCCAGCTCGAGCACCTTCTTCGCGCGTGGCGTGAAGGGGATCTGGCCAGAGGTGACCTCCTCGCCCGACCCCACGATGCGGACGACCTGGGCGCGGACGCGCTCCACGGTGATGTCCAAGCTCTCGAGGACGCGGGCGGCGAGACCCTCCTCCTCGCGGAGGAGGCCGAGGAGGATGTGCTCGGTTCCGATGTAGTTGTGCTTGAGCGTTCGCGCTTCTTCCTGCGCGAGGACGACCACCTGACGTGCTCGCTCTGTGAATCGCTCGAACATGGTGGTGCGCAGTCCTTCCTGCTACGTGGTGGCTAGCGCTCGGTCGTTTCGACGGTCCGGGTTTTCGGTCGGAAGACGAAAATACCCCGATCCCTCATCCCTGTATTCGGCAGCGCGGCGCGCTTGGATGAGTGGATACGGGGTTCGCTTTGCGGCCATGGGTCAGTTTACCAACGGCCCGGCCGGTGGACGGATGCCCGAGAGCGCGGCCGCGAAGCGGGCCACGAGTTCGTACGGCGCCCCGCCGATCTGGCGGTGCGTCACGCGCATCACGCGGTTCCCCGCGAGCTGCAGATCGGCGTCCTTGCGCCGATCGCGCTCGAACGCGGCGCGGCTCGAGTGCGTGCTCCATCCGTCGAACTCGACGACAAGTCGGGCCTCGGGCCAGAAGAAGTCGACCTCGTATCCACATACCTCACGTTCGTGCGCGGTCGCGGGAGCCCGGCCGCCTCGATCAGCTTCTTCAGCCGGTGTTCTGCTTCGGACCTTGTGAGGTCGGGTGCGAGGGACGAACTGCGGGCAGGTAAGGGGAGGCGGAGGACTCGGGCCTCGTTCTGGGCTCGCTCGTACGCGTCCGCGCCGAGGATCTTCCGAGGTCCTCGAGCGTTCGCTGCGGCGTGGTGATCGGGATCCCGTGGCGGGTGGTGCGCTCGGCCGGCGACTGGTGGACCTTGATGCCGGGGCGGCTGCGGCGGTGGCCTTGCGTGACGGTCACGTCGATCGCTCCGGGCCGGGTCGTTGACGATGCCCCAGACGACGGCGGCGGCCCGGTGGCTGAGGAGCGCGGCGGGGCCGCAGGCCAGAACTGCGGCAAGGTAGGGAGTGTGGGTGTTCGGGGCGCCGAGGAGGTACACGCCGTAGTGCAGGCGCCTCAGCAGCCCGCGCCGCATCCGCGTCGCGATCGCGTTGCGGTGCAGGCCCGCGGCGAGCAGCTGCGCCGTCGTCACGCACCCGTGCTGCCGGCGAGCCACCGCCGCCAGCCGCCGGTCCGCCTCGCGGGGAGTTATGTGCAAACCGCGACCTCCGGACGACGCGATTCGCACGAAACTCCCCCAGACGGGGAGCTATGTGCGAACGCCGGCCCGCGGCCGTCGCGATTCGCACGAAACTCCCCGAGAGAAGGAGGCATCAGACCTCTTAGCCTCCCTACCTGCAAGCAGTGCGCCGGCTGCAGCAGATTCGTTGCGAAGTCGTCACCGCAGCGCCGGGAAGAGCACGACTTCGCGGATCGTGTCGCGGCCCGTGAGCAGCATCACGAGCCGGTCGATGCCGATCCCGATCCCGCCGGTCGGCGGCATGCCCTGCTCGAGCGCCTGGATGTACGACTCGTCGTAGGGCTGCGCCTCCTCGTCGCCCGGCCTCGGCGGCGGCGCCGGACTCGACGAAGCGGGCGCGCTGGTCGTCGGGGTCGTTGAGCTCGGTGAACGCGTTCGCGATCTCCATGCCGCCGGCGTAGGCCTCGAAGCGCTCGACGAGGCCCGGCTCGCTGCGGTGGCGCTTGGCGTACGGCGACAGCTCGACGGGATAGTCGACGAGGAAGGTCGGCTCGATCAGCGTCGGGCTCGACGTACTTGGAGAGCAGGTGATCGACGAGCTTGGCCCAGGTGCCCTCGTGCTCGGGGACCTCCAGGTCGCGCTCGCGCAGCGCGGCGCGCAGGGCCTCGAGGTCGCGGTGGGCGTAGACGTCGACCCCGGTGCGGTCGCGGATCGCCCCGCCGAACGTCTCGCGCTTCCAGGGCGGTTCGAATCCGGACACCGCGAGGGCCTGCGCGACCGTGTGGACGAGCTCCTCGGTGCGGCGCGCGACGTCCTCGTAGTCCGCGTAGGCCTCGTACCACTCGAGCATCGTGAACTCGGGGTTGTGCTTCGGCGAGAGGCCCTCGTTGCGGAAGTCCTTGCCGATCTCGTAGACCCGCTCGAGCCCGCCGACGATCAGCCGCTTGAGGTAGAGCTCGGTGGCGATCCGCAGGTACAGCGTGCGGTCGAGCGCGTTGTGGTGCGTCGTGAACGGCCGCGCCGCCGCGCCGCCGTAGATCGGCTGCAGCACCGGCGTCTCGACCTCGACGAAGCCGGCCGCGTCGAGGAAGCGGCGGATCTCGGTGATGATCCGGGCGCGCGCGATGAACAGCGCGCGCGCCTCCTCGTTGGCCATCAGGTCGAGCTCGCGCTGGCGGTAGCGCGTCTCGGTGTCGGTCAGCCCGTGGTGCTTCTCCGGCGGCGGCCGCAGCGACTTCGCCAGCAGCGTCCAGGACGTCGAGCTTGCAGCGACAGCTCGCCGCGGCGGGTGCGGAAGACCGTGCCGTCGGCGCCGATCAGGTCGCCGAGGTCGAGCGAGACGAGCCGGTCGAGCGCCTCCTGGCCGAGCACGTCGGCGCGGGCGTGCAGCTGGATCCGGCCGGAGCGGTCGACGAGGTCGATGAACGCGGCCTTGCCCTGGCCGCGGCGCGCGGCCAGGCGGCCGGCGACGCGCGCGGCGACCGCGGTCTCCTCACCGGCCTCCAGCGCCTCGTGCGGCGCCTTGACCGCGGCGATCGGGGTGACGCCGGCGAAGGCGTGCGGGAACGGGTCGATCCCCTCGTCGCGCAGCGCGTCGAGCTTGCGCCGGCGCTGCTCGAGGAGCTCGTCGCTCACGCGACTACGCGACGTCGATCTTGGTGATCTTGAGGTCGCGCGTCTTGCCGCTGGGGAGCTGGACGCCGACGACGTCGTTGCGCTTGTGGCCGAGCAGGGCCTTGCCGACCGGCGACTCGTTCGACAGCTTGTTCTCGGACGGGTTCGCCTCGGTCGAGCCGACGATCGTGTACTGCGAGCGCCTTGCCCGAGCCCTCGTCCTTGACGTTGACGACGGAGCCGACGCGGACGACGTCGTTCGACAGCTCGGAGGCGTCGATCACCGACGCCGAGCGCAGCTTGTCCTCGAGCGCGGCGATCCGCGACTCGAGCATCGCCTGCTCGTTCTTGGCGTCGTCGTACTCGGAGTTCTCGGAGATGTCGCCGAACTCGCGCGCCTCCTTGATCCGCTCCGCGACCTCACGACGCTTGTCGGTCGAGAGGTACTCGATCTCCTTCTTGAGGTTCTCGAGGCCTTCTGGGGTGAGGAGGACGTCCTTCTGCATATCGTCGTCCTTGGTTGAATCGGAGCCGGAGAAAGAAAACGCCCGCCACCTGGGCGGACGATCGAGATGCGCTCAGACGGCGGCGCGGCGGAGCATGGTAGCACCGAGATCCGCGATGATCGCGCGCTGCTCGGGCAGTGTGTCAGCCCGCTGAAGTGCGTCCTGCGCCGCCGGCGAGCCGCCCAGCCGCTCGAGGTACCAGGGGTGGAACTTGCGCAGGTAGCGGGCGGCGCGATCGGCGCCGAGGTGCTCCTCGGCGCGGTCGAGCACCCACTCCCACTCGGCGACGATCTCGTCGCGGTCGGGCTCGGCCTCGCGGCGGCCCAGGACCTGCTCGAACAGCCACGGGTTGCCGAGGCTGCCGCGGGCGAGCATGACCGCCTCGCAGCCCGTGTACTCGAACACCCAGCGCACGTGGTCGGCGCCGTCCATGCCGCCGGTGACGATCACCGGGATCGGCAGGTCCTGCACGAGCTGCGCGGCGAGGTCGTAGTCGGGCGTGCCCTTGTGGCGGACCTTGACCGTGCGCGGGTGGAAGGTGATGCCGGCCACGCCGGCCTCCTCGGCCAGCCGCTGCGCGCACCTCGACGCCCTCGGCCCGCAGCTTGACGGTGACCGGCAGGCCGGAGCCCTCGCGCGCGGCGCGCGCCACGGCGACGGCGGTGTCCGGGTCCTTGAGCAGCGCGGCGCCCGCGCCGGTCTTCATCACCTTCGGGACCGGGCAGCCCATGTTGAGGTCGATCAGGTCGGCGCCGAGCGTCGGCGACGTGCGCGGCCGCCGAGCGCATGATGTCCGGGTCCTGGCCGAACAGCTGGATCGCGACCGGCCCGCCCTCGCGCTCGCGCGGGTCGATCGTGCAGCAGCTCGTCGTGCGTGCGCTCGTTGCCGTAGTGGATGGCGAAGCTCGAGACCATCTCGCTGACGGCCAGCCCGGCGCCGTGGCGCTTGGCCTGCAGGCGCACGAACCAGTTGCCGATGCCGGCCAGCGGCGCGAGCACGACCCGGTTCGGGATCGTGATGCCGCCGAGCTCCCAGCTGTCGGAGAGTCCGGATGGAGTTCGCGTCGCTTCGCACCGTCGGCGTGCATGGTCTCCGTCAGGCTAGCCGCGGGTGCTCCGCTCGCGTGCGACGTTACTCCTGGTTGAGCTCCCAGATCAGCCGCAGGCCCTGCAGCGTCAGGAGGTCGTCGACCTCGTCGATCAGATCGCAGAACGGCACGACGATCGAGGCGAGGCCGCCGGTCGCGATCGTGTGCGTGCTCGCGCCGAGCTGCTCGCGCAGCCGCGTGAGGATGCCGTCGACCATCGCGGCGTAGCCGAAGACCATGCCGGACCGGATCGCGTCGACCGTCGACTTGCCGATCACCGACGCGCGGCTCGATCAGGTCGATCCGCGGCAGCGCGGCGGCGCGCTCGGCGAGCGCCTCGAGCGAGATCTCGACGCCCGGGAAGATCACGCCGCCGAGGTACTCGCCCTCGGCGGACACGACGTCGTGCGTGACCGCGGTGCCGAAGTCGACCACCACGCACGGCCCGCCCGCCTTGGCGAAGCCGGCGACCGCGTTGACGAGCCGGTCCGGCCCGATCTCGCGCGGGTTGTCGTAGCGGATCGGCATCCCGGTCCGCAGGCCCGGGCCCGACCACCGGCATCTCGTGCCCGAGGTAGCGGTGCGCCATCTCGGTCCACTCCGGGCGCAGCTGCGGCACGGTCGAGGACACGATCGAGGCGTCGATGTCCTCGAACGTCACGCCGCGCAGCGCCAGCAGGCTGCGCAGCGCCGCGCCGAGCTCGTCGGCCGTCGACTGGCCGACGGTGGCGAAGCGCCAGTGCTCGACCAGGCGGTCGCCCTCGAAGGCCCCGAGGTGGGTCTGGGTGTTGCCGACGTCGACCGCGAGCAGCATCGGCGGCGGATGATGACTAACCGGCGCCGATGTCGAGCGGCGGCCCGGCCTTGCGCACGTCCTGGCCGGGGCCGAGCGCGGCGAGCGCGTCGGCGGCGCGGCCGCCGCCCGGGATCTCGAGGCCGGGCTCGATCTCGAGCAGCGGCACGAGCACGAAGCGGCGCGTGGTGACCTCGCGGTGCGGGAGCGTGAGGCGGTCGGACTCGTACTCGAGGTCGCCGAGCAGCAGCAGGTCGACGTCGATCGGCCGCGGGCCGTGGCGCACGCCGCCGGGCCGCCGGCCGAGCGCGCGCTCGACCGCCTTGCACGCGTCGAGCAGCGCCTCCGGGTCGAGCGGCGTCTCGATCCGCACGCAGGCGTTGAGGAACTCGCGCTGGTCGAGCACCTCGCCGACCGGCTCGGTCTCGTAGACCGACGAGGCGGCGAGCACGGAGACGTCGTGCGTCCACAGGTCCTCGACCGCCGCCTGCAGGTTCACCCGCCGGTCGCCGACGTTCGAGCCCAGGCCGAGGAAGCCGAGGCTCACGGCTTGAGCGGCAGCTCGAGCGCCGCGGTCACGTTGAGCAGCATGCCCTCGGCGAAGAACGCGCGCAGCCGCTCGTCGGAGGCGCCGGAGAGCTGGGCGACGCGCGCCCGCAGCTCGCTGAAGCGGGCGCGCACGCTCTGCTGGATCTCCGGGTCGGACACCGCGACGTAGCCCTGCATCTGCATCAGCAGCGCGTGCCGGTCGGGCAGCAGCCGGTCGACGTACGCCTCGCCCATCGCGGCCAGCTCGCCACCGGGCTCGGCGGCGGCGGCCGCCGCCTCGAAGGTCGCGAGCACCTGCTCGTGCGACCGGCCGACGCAGCCCAGGAACAGCGCCTTCTTCGTGCGGAAGAGGCGGAACAGGTACGGCTGCGAGATGCCCGCCTCGCGCGCGATCGTCTCCGTCGACGTGCCGTGGAAGCCGCCGACCGCGAAGTGCCGCAGCGCGACCGCGAGGACCTCCTCGCGCCGCTGCTCTGCCGACATGCGCGCCATGGCGTGGAGGTTAGTGAGTGCTCAACGCTCTTCCCGCCACACCTCGACCGAGACCTCCTCGACCGGCAGCGGGATCGGCGGCTCGGGCTTCGCCGCCTTGACCGTGACGCTCTCGGCGCCGAACTGCGAGGACAGGCGGTCGGCGATCACCGCGCAGAGGCGCTCGAGCGTCTTGTACGAGCGCTGCTGGGCGATCAGGGCGATCACCTGGCAGACCTCGCCGTAGTCGACGGTGTCCTCGACCCGGTCGGTGATCAGCGCGTCCGGCTCGCCGACGTCGAAGCGCACGTCGAGCACGATCCGCTGGCCGATCTCGCGCTCGGCGGCGCTGACCCCGTGGTGCGTGTAGAGCGACAGGCCGACGATCTCGACCGTGACGCCGATCTCCGGACCTTCGGACTCCTCGTCGTCGTCGGCGTCGTAGAGGTCGTCGTCGTCTTCGTCGCGGGCCATCAGCGGCGCAAAGTAGCAGCCGCCACCGCGAGCGCGTCGGCGGTCGCGGCGACGTCGTGGACGCGGAAGACGCGCGCCCCGCGCTCGTAGGCCATGACGCTCGTCGCGACCGTCGCGTGGACGCGCTCGGTGACGTCGCGGCCGGTGATGCGGCCGAGGAACGACTTGCGGCTCGTGCCGATCACGAGCGGGCGGCCGAGCGCGACCAGCTCGTCGAGCCGGCGCAGCAGCTCGAGGTTGTGGTCGAGCGTCTTGCCGAAGCCGATGCCGGGGTCGAGCGCGATCCGCTCCTCGGGCACCCCGGCCGCGACGGCGGCGGACATGCGCTCCTCCAGGAACGCCTTGACGTCGCTGACCACGTCGTCGTAGTGCGGCGCGTCCTGCATCGTGCGCGGCTCGCCGAGCATGTGCATCAGGCAGCAGTCGAGCCCGCGGTCGGCGACGAGGCCGGCCAGCCGCGGGTCGTGGCGGAAGGCGGTGACGTCGTTGACGTAGGTCGCGCCGGCGTCGACGGCCGCCGTGGCGACCGCGAGCTTCATCGTGTCGATCGAGATCCGCGCGCCGCTGCCGGCCAGGCCGGCGACGACGGGAACGACCCGCTCCTGCTCCTCCCCGGCGTCGACCGGCGCCGCGCCGGGACGGGTCGACTCGCCGCCGACGTCGACGATCCCGGCGCCCTCCGCGACCAGGCGGCGGCCGTGCGCGACCGCCGCCGCGGCGTCCTCGAACACGCCGCCGTCCGAGAACGAGTCCGGCGTCACGTTGACGACGCCCATGATCACGTAGGGGTTCACGGAGCCGATTATCCGTCCAGCGGGGTTGAGGTGCGGGGCCGGCGCGCCGAAATGGATGGCATGGAGATCCAGGCCGCCGCCGCGATGAGCATCCTCTCGATGACGGTGCAGGGCGCGCACGCCGCGATCGAGCGCGCGAACGCGAACCCGCTGCCGGCGAACGCCTCGCCGGCGCAGCACGCCGACGTGATCCTCTCGCTCTCCGCGGCGGCGCAGAACCTCGTCAGTCCGCGATAGCGACCGCCTCGACCTCGATCAGCATGTCGGGCGTGAACAGCGTGCTGACGCCGATCAGCGTCACGGCCGGCCGCCCGCGCCCGTCGATCTGAGCGCCCGCCGCGGCGGCGCCGCGGCCGAGCTCCTCGAGCTGCGACGGGTCCCAGCCGACGATGTAGAGCCGCAGGTGCACGATGTCCTGCTGCGTCACGCCGGCGACCTGGAGCGCCTGGTCGAGGTTGAGCAGCGCCTGCTCCGCCTGCTCCGCGAGGCCGCCCGGGACGACGGCGCCGTGCTCGTCGGTCCCGACCTGCCCGCTGACGTGGACGGTGCGGCTGCCCTGGGCGACGGTGAGCGCGGCGAAGCCGGGCGGCGGTGCGGGCCGCCCGGGGATGTCGTGGCTGGTGACTGTCATCGGCGGATTGTCACACTCGGGGTCGTGCCCGTCGCACTCGTCACCGGCGCCAACCGCGGCATCGGCCTCGAGGTCGCGCGCCAGCTCGCCGCGCGCGGGTTCGAGGTGCTCGCGGGTGCGCGCGATCCCGCGTCGGTCCCGGCGCTGCCGGGCGCCGTGCGGGCGGTGCGGCTCGACGTGACCGACCAGGGGTCGGTCGACGCCGTGGCCGGCTCGCTCGACGCGCTCGACGTGCTCGTCAACAACGCGGCGACGCACTACGACACCGATCAGCGCGTGCTGACCGCCGACCTCGGCGTGGTCCGCGAGGCGCTCGAGACCAACACGCTCGGCGCCTGGCGAACGGCGATCGCGTGCTCCGGCCTGCTGCGCGCCGGCACTTCCGGGCGGCTCGTCAACGTGTCGTCCGGAGCCGGGGCGCTGACCGGGATGCGCGACGGCACCCCGGCCTACTCAGTCTCGAAGGCTGCCCTCAACGCCGTCACGCTGATGCTCGCGGACGCGCTGCGCGCGGACGGCGTGCTCGTGAACGCGGTGTGCCCGGGCTGGGTGGCCACGGACATGGGCGGCCCGGGCGGGCGGCCCGTCGAGGACGGCGCGGCCGGGATCGTGTGGGCGGCGACGCTCCCGGACGACGGGCCGACCGGCGGCTTCTTCCGCGACGGCCGCCCGATCGCGCTGTAGCGGCCGCGGCCGCGGCAGCGCGCCGAGCGCGATGCCGGCGAGGATCGCCGCGCCGCCCGCCATCTGCAGCGGCCCGAACACGTCGTGGAACGCGACCGCCCCGGTCAGCGCGCCGACGAGCGGCTCGAGGTTCACGAACGCTCCGGCCAGCTCGGCCGACACGCGCGCCTGCGCCCAGGCGAACAGCCAGAACGCCACGAGCGTGCCGAGCAGCGCCAGGCCGAGCGACGGCGGCGACGATGTCCGCGCCGGGCGGCGCGGGCGGCGCGCCTTCGGCGATCAGCGCGACCGGCAGCGAGACGACGCCGGCGGCGCCGAGCTGGACGGCGGTCACGGCGGCCGCGTCGCGGCCGGCGAGCAGCCGCGGCTGCAGCACGATGAACGCCGCCGAGCCGGTGACCGAGAGCAGCACGAGCAGGTCGCCGGAGACCGAGGTCCCGGCGCCGCCGGCGCCCGCGATCAGGCCGACGCCGGCCAGCGCGACCAGCGACCCGAGCCAGGCGCCCGGCCCGGCCGTGCCGCGGCCCGCAGCGGCGGCGAAGATCGCGACGAGCACCGGCACGGCACCGACGATCAGCGCCGCGTGGCTCACGCTCGTGCGCTCGATGCCGGCGTTCTGGAGCAGGATCACCGCGCCGTAGCCGAACGCGCCGGCGGCGATCACGCCAGGCGTCAGCGCCGCGCGCAGGTGGCGGCGCGCGAGCAGCGCGAGCAGCGGCGCGGCGAGCGCGAAGCGGGCGAACGCGAGCCAGCCCGCGCCGAGCCAGTCGAGGCCCAGCTTCGAGAGCGGCACGGTCATCCCCCACAGCGCGCCGGCCGTGGCGAGGGCGAGAATCGATGCGGTACGCGACTTCACCCGACTGATGATCGGCCAAATGCCGCGAACATCAAGCAGGATTCGCCACATGGTCGATCTAGACGAAATATTATTTCGTCTCATGGCGCTTTCACTGGACAGGATCGACGTGCGGCTGCTCGCCGAGCTGCAGCGCGACGCCGACCGCCCCAACGTCGAGCTCGCGCGGCTCGTCGGGCTCTCCCCCGCGGCGACGCTCAACCGCGTCCGCCGGCTCAAGGAGTCGGGCGTGATCCGCGCGATCTCGGCGCGGCTCGACAGCGGCGCGGCCGGCTTCTCGCTGCAGGTCTACGTGATGGTCACGCTGGCGCGGCACGAGCACAGCGCGAACCGGCGCTTCGAGGAGGCCGTGCTCGCGCTCCCGCAGGTGATCGCCGCCGACTCGGTGACGGGCGAGGTCGACGCGATCCTGATGGTCGTCGCGCGCGACGTCGAGGAGCTCCAGACCGTGCTCAACCGGCTCTCGACGCGCGGCGCGACGCGGATCGTCACGCTGCTGCGGCTCGGCGAGCTCAAGCCCACCTCGCCGCTCCCGCTGCGCCCGGACCGCTAGCCGGCGACGGCGTCGAGCGTCGCGCGCACGTGCAGCACGGCGGTCGCCGCCGCGCGGGTGGCGTCCCCGGCCTCGATCGCCCCCAGCAGCTCGCGATGCTCGGCCGCGACCGCGGCGCCGCGGCCCGCCGGCGCGAGCGAGCGGCGGGTGGCGACGACGATGCGGTCCCACAGCCGGTCGACCGCCGTGGCGCTGACCGGGCTGGCGGCGAGGGCGTCGATCGCCTGGTGGAACGCGCGGTTCTCGGCGACGGCGCGGTCGTGCTCGCCCGCCGCCGTGGCGGCGTCGGCGGCCGCGGCCAGCTCGTGCAGGCGCCGCAGCGCGGCGGGCGCGACCTCGCCGCCGGCGACGCGGCGGGCGGCGAGCTCCGCGTGCAGGCCTTCGAGCGCGCCGCGCATCAGCAGCGCGCTGCGCAGCTCGCCCGGCTCCATGCCGGCCACGCGCAGGCTGCGGCCGTCGCTGCCGGCCAGCCCGTGGCTCTCGAGCCGCCGCAGCGCCTCGCGCACGGTCGGGCGCGAGACGCCGAGGTCCGCCGCCAGGCCCAGCTCCGCGAGCCTCGCGCCCGGCGGGAGCTCGCCCGAGAGCACGCGATCGCGCAGCCGCTCGTAGGTGGTCGACATGACTGACACTGTCTGACAATCTTAGGCGCATGGCACGACGACACGAGTACGAGACCGAGACGACCTGGACCGGCGACCGCGGCGACGGCACCGCGAGCTTCCGCGGCTACGACCGCCTGTACGACACGGTCGCCGACGGCCGGCCGCCGATCGCCGGCTCCTCCGACCCCGCGTTCCGCGGCGACGCCGGCCGCTGGAACCCGGAGCTGCTGCTCGTCGCCGCCCTCAGCCAGTGCCATCTCCTCTGGTACCTGCACCGCTGCGCCGTCAGCGACGTCGTGGTCACCGGCTACCGCGACCGGGCGGCCGGCGTGATGACCGAGGACGACGACGGCGGCGGCCGCTTCGAGGAGGTCGTGCTGCGGCCGGTCGTGACGGTCGCCGAGCCGGCGATGGTCGAGCGCGCCGAGGCGCTGCACGGCGAGGCGGCCGCACGCTGCTTCGTCGCCGCGTCGGTGAACTTCCCGGTCCGCCACGAGCCGCGTACGGTGGTCGCATGACCGCGATCGCCGGCGTCGCCGTCCCCGACAGCGCGACCGCCCGTGCGGCCGAGGCGCTCGCCCGCGAGCGCGGCCCGTGGATGCTCTACGCCCACGCCAAGCGCTCGTACCTGTGGGCGGCCCTGCTCGCCCGCGGCGAGCGCTACGACGCCGAGGCGCTGTTCGTCGCCGCCGTGCTGCACGACATCGGCCTCGCCCCCGGCTTCGAGGATCCGGTGCGGCCGTTCGAGGTCGTCGGCGCGGACGTCGCGGTCGCCCAGGTCCCGGACTGGGAGCAGGCCCGCCGCGACAACGTCCAGCGCGCGATCGTGCTGCACATGGCGACCGAGATCGCGGCGAGCGAGTCGCCCGAGGTGCGCCTGCTGGACGCCGGCGTGACCTGCGACGTGCGCGGCCGCGACCTCGAGCACATCGGCGCCCGCGAGCGCGACGCGATCCTGCGCGAGCTGCCGCGCGGCAGCTTCAAGCCCGACTTCGCCGCGCTGATGCAGCGCGAGGCCGAGCGCAAGCCCTCGAGCGCCGCCGCCGTCCTGATCGGCCACGGCATGCTCGACGGGATCCGCGACTCGCCGTTCGCCGACACGCCCGACCCGCCCGGCTGACGGCACGCCGCGACGCTCGGCCCCGGCGTGCATTCCGGGACGAACTGCGCTGGGTAGGGAAGCAGGTAGGACGCAAAACGTTCCACAGGGTCCCGCACAGATCGGTGGTGGAACGTTTTGCGTCCGTACCCCCATAACGTTCCACACCCCGCGCCACGGACCGGGCCGTGGAACGTTTGTCGGCTATAGCGCGCTTAACGTTCCACGCCCCACGACGCCGGACCCATTGGAACGTTATGGGGCCTCCCCGCAGCCCTACCCAGCCAGCAGTTCGCCGATCCCACGCCCCGACTCCCCGAAGGAACGCATAAGCGCTTGACGCATTCGCTGTACCGGTATAGTCTTTACCGATACAGATGGCTGATCGCCCCGCCACACTCGCCACCGTCGCGGCCGCCGTAGGCGTCTCGCGCATGACGGTCTCGAACGCGTACAACCGCCCCGACCAGCTCTCGCCCGCCCTGCGCGAGCGGATCCTGGAGGCGGCGAAGCAGCTCGGGTACGCCGGGCCCGAACCCGGTCGCGCGGACGCTGTCGCGCGGCGAGACCGGCTCGATCGGGCTCGTCGTCGACTATCCGCTCACGCGGGCGTTCACCGACCCCGCGACCGTGCTGTTCCTGCAGGGCGTCGCGACCGGCTGCGAGGAGCGCGGCGTCGGCCTCTCGCTCGTCCCGAAGATCGACGGCCGCGACGCGGCGCTCGTCCACACCGCGCTCGTCGACGGCTTCATCCTCTACTGCACCCGGATGGAGGACCCGCGGCTCGACGCGGTGCGCGAGCGGCGGTTGCCGTACGTGCTCGTCGACTACGACCCGGCGCCCGATCGCCGGGTCGTCGGGATCGACGACGTCGGCGGCGCGCGCGCCGTCGCCGAGCATCTCGTCGGCCTCGGCCACCGCCGCTTCGGCATCCTGATGCCCTACCCGAGCGGCGCGACGACGGCCGCGGACGCGGACCGGCTCGTGGACCGCCACGTCGGCGCCGCCCGGCTCGCCGGCTGGCGCGCCGGGCTCGAGGCCGCGGGCATCGACTGGCCCACGGTGCCGCTCGCCAGTGCCGCCGACGGCGGGCGCGAGAGCGGCCGCGACGCGGCCGCCGGACTGCTCGACCGCGCCGACCGCCCGACGGCGATCATCGCCCTCTCCGACCTGCTCGCGTTCGGCGTGCTCGACGCGGCCGCCGAGCGCGGCCTCGCCGTCCCCGACCGCCTCTCGGTCGTCGGCTTCGACGACGTGCCCGAAGCGGCGCTCGTCACGCCGGCGCTCACCACCGTCAAGCAGCCTCACCTGCGCAAGGGCGCCGAGGCCGTCCGGCTCCTGCTGGACGACGACGCCCCGCAGGGCATCGAGCTCGAGGTCGAGCTCGTCGTCCGCGCATCGACCGCTCCCGCTCCCAAGGAGGCCTCCCCATGACCACCGGTCACATCCCCGCCGCCGTCCTCGCCCGCGAGGCCACCCGCCGCAAGCTGCACGAGCCGCCGCGCGAGCCGCAGCCGCGCCGTCCCCGGCGCGTCGCCGCACGCGCGCTGCACCTCGTCGCCGTCCGCCTCGACCCGTGCGTCAGCGCGCGGGTCGAGCTCGGGCGCTAGGCCAGCTCGGGCTTCTCGGGCAGGTCGAGGCCGCGCGCCTCGGTCGCGCCGCCGGCGAGGCCGGGGCGCGGCAGGGGCCGCGGAGGCGCCGGGCTGGTGGCGCCGGGCAGCTCCGGACGCTCGGGACCGCCGGTGACCGGCGGCACCTCGGCGCCGAAGACCTCTTCCTCGCTCTTGCCCTCGAGGAGCCCTTCGAACTGCTCGCGCTCGATCGTCTCGCGCTTGAGCAGGATCTCGGAGATCGTCTTGAGGATCTCGCGGCGCTCGAGCAGGATGTCCTTCGCCTGCTGGTGCGCGCCCTCGACGATGCGGCGGATCTCGTCGTCGATCTCGCGCGCGATCTCGTCCGAGTAGTCCGGCTCGGACGAGAACTCGCGGCCGAGGAACGGCTGGCCGTGGTCGTGCCCGAACACGCGCGGGCCGAGCTTCTCGCTCATGCCGAAGCGCATGACCATCTGCTTCGCGGTCGCGGTGACCTTCTCGATGTCGTTCGACGCGCCGGTCGTGATCTCGCCGAACACGATCTCCTCGGCGGCGCGGCCGCCGAGCGTCATCGCCATCGTGTCCGTGAGCTCCGCCTTCGTCGTCAGGAACTTGTCCTCGGACGGCAGCGAGATCGTGTACCCGAGCGCCTGCCCGCGGGAGATGATCGAAACCTTGTGGACCGGGTCGGAGTGCTCGAGGTAGTGGCCGACGATCGCGTGGCCCATCTCGTGGTAGGCGGTGATGAGCCGCTCCTTCTCGCCCATGACCCGCGTCTTCTTCTCCGGGCCCGCGACCACCCGCATGATGCCCTCTTCGAGCTCGACCTGGGTGATCTCCTTCTTGCCCGTGCGGGCGGCCAGCAGGGCCGCCTCGTTGACGAGGTTCGCCAGGTCCGCGCCCGTGAAGCCGGGGGTCTGGCCGGCCAGCGCGTCGAGGGCGATGACCTTCGCCAGCGGCTTGCCGCGCGTGTGGACCTCGAGGATCTTGCGGCGGCCGGCGCGGTCCGGGCGGTCGACCGTGATCTGGCGGTCGAAGCGGCCGGGACGCAGCAGGGCGGGATCGAGGATGTCGGGCCGGTTGGTGGCCGCGATCATGATGATGTTGTCCTTGGCCTCGAAGCCGTCCATCTCCACCAGGAGCTGGTTGAGCGTCTGCTCGCGCTCGTCGTGGCCACCGCCGAGGCCGGCGCCGCGATGGCGGCCGACCGCGTCGATCTCGTCCATGAAGATGATGCAGGGCGAGTTCTGCTTCGCCTGCTCGAACAGGTCGCGCACGCGGGACGCGCCGACGCCGACGAACATCTCGACGAAGTCCGAGCCCGAGATCGAGAAGAACGGCACGCCCGCCTCGCCGGCCACGGCACGGGCCAGCAGCGTCTTGCCGGTGCCCGGCGGGCCGTACAGCAGCACGCCCTTCGGGATCCGCGCGCCGAGCGCCTGGAACTTCTTCGGGTTCTCGAGGAACTCCTTGATCTCGTGCAGCTCCTCGACCGCCTCGTCGGCGCCCGCCACGTCACGGAACGTGATCTTCGGCGAGTCGACCGACATGCGCTTGGCGCGCGACTTGCCGAACGACATCACCTTCGAGCCGCCGCCTTGGACCTGGTTCATCAGGAAGATCCAGAACCCGATGAAGATGATGAACGGGATCGTGTAGATCAGCAGCTGCCCGAGGAAGCTCGAGCGCGACGGCTTGACGTCGAAGCTCTGGATGTTGTCGGCGCTCTCGGCCGTGCGCAGCTGGTTGACCAGGATGTCCGAGTACGCAGGCGGAACGCCGACCTCGTACTTCTTGTCGTTCGGGAGCGTGACCTCGACCGAGTTGTCCTTCGTGTTCATCGTGACCGACTTGACGCGGTCCGGCGACTCGATCTGCGTGAGGAACTGCGAGAACGTCGTCTTCTCGGCCTGGTCGGAGCGCGAGATGAGCTTGGAGGCGAAGAACGCCAGGACGATCACGATGATGATCGGGAAAGCGGCGCTCTTGAAGAAACGGCTCATGGGCGCACCCTGACGGGAGCGAGAGGAGTACGGCTGGACAAGTCGATCAAGGCTACCAGTGGTCGTGGTACAGGCCGGACCGCGAGTGTGGTCGCGGTACCTATGGAACTCCTAATCGGCAACTCCGGTCAATGCCGCGACATACGGCAGGTTCCGGTAGCGCTCGGCGAAGTCGAGCCCGTAGCCGATCGCGAACTTGTCGGGGATCTCGAAGCCGACGTAGCGGGCCGGCATCTCGACCTTGCGGCGCTCGGGCTTGGTCAGCAGCGCGCAGACCTCGAGCGACGCGGGCCCGCGCGCCTCGAGCGTGCGCATCAGGTACTGCAGCGTCAGCCCGGAGTCGACGATGTCCTCGACGATCAGGACGTGGCGCCCCTCGAGCGGCGCGTCCAGGTCCTTGAGGATCCGCACGACGCCCGAGGAGTCCGTCGAGGAGCCGTAGGAGGCGACGGCCATGAAGTCGACCTCGCACGGGATGTCGAGCCGCCGCATCAGGTCGGCCAGGAAGAAGACGGCGCCCTTGAGGACGCCGATGAGCAGGAGGTCCTTGCCCTCGTAGTCGCGCGAGACCTCCTCCGCCATCTCCCCGATGCGGTGCTGGAGCTCGTCGGCCTGTACGAGGATCTCGCCGATCTTCTCGTCGCGGAGCATGTGCGCGGCAGTCTAGGACGCTTCGCGCCAGGTGAGCCGGACGCGGCGCACCGTGGCGTCCGTCACGCGGAAGCGCTCGCCGGTGGCGACGCCGGGCACCCAGGCGATCTCGCCGCCCGACAGCACCACGGGCAGCTGCGGCCGGCGCTCGCGCGGCACCCGCCGGTCGGTGAACAGGTCCTGCAGCGCGCGGCTGCCGCCGAGGCCGAGCGGGCGCATGCGGTCGCCGGCGCGCCAGGCGCGGACCTCGAGCGGGGCGGCGAGCGCGTCGGCGTCGAGCACGCCCTCGGCCGGCGGCACGTCGCCCGCCTCGCAGACGAGCTCGCCGCCGCCGAACGCGGCGCGCCCGGGCACCGGCAGCCGCACCGCGGCGGGCGCCGCGGGCGGCGGCTCGCGGTCGAACCGCAGCCGCCCGTACTCGACGACGGCGCGCAGGCCGCCGCCGACGTCGAGCGCCGCGCTGCCGCCGCGCGCGCCGAGCGCGAGGATCTCGTCGGCCCGCGCGGCCACCGGCACGTCACCGGCGAGCGCCTGCACCGCGAGCCGCCGCAGCGCCGGCGGGAGCGCCGCCAGGCGCGCCACGTCGGGCGGCTCGATCGCGTCGGCGACCAGCGCGTCGAGCACCGCGGCCTCGTCGCGCAGGACGGCGAGCGTGCGCAGCACGTTGGCCTCGGCCGCGGGGTGCAGCGAGCGCAGCGCCGGCAGCAGCTCGTGGCGGACGCGGTTGCGCGCGAAGTCCGGCGCCGCGTTGCTCGGGTCCTCGCGCCAGGCGAGCCCGCGCTCGCGGCAGTAGGCGGCGGTCTCCGCGCGGGTGATCGACGAGCAGCGGGCGCACGAGCCGGCCCTCGCGCTCGGGCATCCCGAGCAGCGCGCGCCGGCCGGGCGACGCGGCGAGCCGGTAGAGGACGGTCTCGACCTGGTCGCTCGCCGTGTGGCCGGCGGCGACGAGCGCGTCACGCGCCGCGGCGAGCTCGTGCGCCGCCGCGTAGCGCCGTTCGCGCGCCCACGCCTGCAGGTTGCCCGCCGCGCCGCGCGGCCGGACCACGTGCAGCTCGGCGCCGAGCCGCTCGCACAGCGCCGCGCAGTGCGCCTCGTCGGCGTCCGCCGACTCGCGCAGGCCGTAGTTGACGTGCAGGGCCGTGACCGGCCCGGCGAGCCGCACCGCGAGGTCGAGCAGGCAGACCGAGTCCTGGCCGCCGGAGAGCAGCACGACGACCGGGCGGCCGTGCTCGAGCAGCCCACCGGCGCGCACGCGCTCCTCGACGCTCATTCCGCCGGCTCCGCGAGGAACAGGTCGGTGGTCTCGAGGAAGCCCTTGAGCTTGACGTCGCCGATCGGCCGGAAGTGCAGGTGGCGCCCCGCCGCCTCGACGACCGGGCGCGTCACCAGCACCTCGCCGCCCGCGGCCCGCGCCCCGACCCGCGAGGCGAGGTTGACCGCGCTCCCGAGGTAGTCGCCGTCGCGGTAGATCGCGGCGCCCGCGTGGACGCCGATGCGCGGCAGCGGCCGCCGGCCGGCGTTGAGCTGCTGGAAGCCGACCGCCCAGTCGACCAGCGAGCTCGGGTCGGCGCCGACGACCATCACCTCGTCCCCGATCGTCTTGATCACGTGCGCGCCCTCGGGCAGCGTCTCGACGACGTCCTCGACGAAGCGCTCGACGACGTCGATCGCCTCGAGCTCGCCCGGCCTCCTCGGTCAGCCGCGTGTAGCCCGCGAGGTCGGCGAACGCGATCGCCACGCGCATGCGGCCGAGCTCGGCGCCCGACCTCGGCCTCGAGGTGGCCGACGACGTCCTCGGCGATGAAGTGGTGCAGGGCGCGCCGGTGCACCTGGTCCATGATCGGCGACGCGAGCGGCAGCATCTCCCCGGCCAGCCGCTCCATCGCCTCGGCGATCTCGAGCGGGTCCATGCCCTCCTGGATCAGCGGCTCGTGCACGTACAGGTGGAAGAGCCGGACCTCGGCGTCGGCGATCCGCGCCAGCGCCTGCCCGTAGACGCGCACGAGCTGCAGGAAGGCGACCTCGGGGAGGCCGGCGCTCAGCACCGCGGCGAGGTAGCGCAGCAGCTGCATGTCCTCCTCGCCGATGCCGTCGAGCGACGCCGCCGAGAAGCCCGCCGTCGCCCAGATCCGCTCGATCAGCGCCGGCTCGAGGCCGGTGTCCTGCGCGGCCTCGGCGAGCGTGCGCGTGCGTGCCGTCTCCGGGAACAGGTCCTCGAGGTAGCCGAACGCGAGCCGGCCGCTGCGCGCGGCCTCGCGCAGCTGGTCGAGCGAGTGGCCGCGCGCGCCGCAGCCGCGCGACGATCCGCGCCTGGGCGATCGCCGCCGGCGTCCAGCCGCCACGGGTTCGACGATGCCCGCGTCGACCCAGCGCCGCAGCGTCTTGGGCGAGACGTCGAGCCGTCGCGCGACCTCTTTGAGCGTCGGATCCGGCATCACCGGGGGCGCAGGAAATGAAGCGGCGGGACCTCTAGGCCCCGCCGCGTGCGGGCAATGCGGCCCGCTGCCTCGGCCGGCGGCGTTCGTCGTGGTGGCGACGCCTTGCGGAGGGTCCAAGGACCCTTCCACTTCCCGACCTGTTGCCTGGTTCGGAGCCTCTAGGTCTAGCGCCCACGGCCCGCCGTGTCAAACGATCAGGTGTGGATATTCCTCTTCGACGAGCGCGCGGTAGCGCGCGTAGACCGGCTTGGTGATCGGAATCAGGCTGAGCGCCGCCTTCACGTCGCCGCCCGACTTGATGCGCCGCCGCGCGAGCGCGACGGCGACGTTCTCCTTGCCCTGGAAGTAGCGGTTCGCGGTCTCGGACGACATCGCCATCTTGACCTTCGGCTCCCAGTCGACCTCGTCGGACCACTCCCAGTGCAGGTTGCCGTCCTCGCCGGGCGCGGCGGCGCGGATGTTCGCGACCATGTCGACGTCGGTGAACTCGTACCGCATCGGCACGTCCGCCTCGCGCAGCTTCGGCCCCATGTCCGGGTCCTCGCTCATCATCGAGAACACCCGGTCGATGACCGTCCGGAACTCCTTCGACGAGCGGAACTCGGCGCCCATGGCTCAGCTGCTGCCGGAGCCGGACGAGCGCGGTGTGCGCGAGCGCGTCGTGGTCGAGCGCGACCGCGAGCGTGAGGCGGCGGGCTTGGCGGCGGCCGGCTTCTTCGCCGCCGTCGAGCGCGCGGCGGTCGCCCGCGCGGTGTCGGGCTTCTTGGCCGCGGCAGCGGTGCCGGTCTTGGCGCGCGAGGAGGCCGCGGTCGACCGGGCGCGCGGCTTGGCCGCCCGCGAGCGGCTCGCCGCCGGCTTCGCGGCCGGCTTGGCGGCCGGCGCGGCGCTCGCCTTCACCGACGTCTCGAGTGCGGACACGCGCGCCGCCAGGGCCGCGATCTCCGTGCGCAGCCCGCGCACGTCCTCGAGCACCTTGAGGTCCTCGATCGTGTCCTTCACCCGGGCCGCCGCGGTGGCGATCTCCTCGACGAGGTTCTGCGTGCGCTTCTGCGTCCCGGCGGCGCCCTCGGCAGTCGCCTGGAAGGTGCGCTCGACGGCGCTGCGGACGGCTTCGACGGCGTCAACGGCGCCGGAGGCCTGCTTGTCCTTCGCCTTCTTCTTGTCCTTCTTGTCCTTTTTCGGCATGGCGCAACTCTAATCTCCCCGCTCGTGCCGCACGAAACCGTGCATCTCCGCCCCCATGCGCCGGTCGCCGAGCGCGTCCTGCTGCCGGGCGACCCGGGCCGCGCGCTGCGGCTCGCCCAGGTGCTGCTCGACACGCCGAAGATGCTCAACCACCACCGCGGGCTGTGGGGCTACACGGGCACGGCGGCGGACGGCGCAGCCGCTGACGATCCAGAGCACGGGCATGGGCGGCCCGAGCGCGGCGATCGTCGCCGAGGAGCTCGTGACGCTCGGCGCCCGCCGGCTCGTCCGGATCGGCACCTGCGGGGCGCTCGTCGACGGACTCGCGCTCGGCACGCTGGTGATCGCCGCGGCGGCGCTGCCCGAGGACGGCGCGAGCCGCGCGCTCGGCGCCGCCGGCCCGCTGCCCGCCGACCCGCAGCTGCTCGCCGGCCTGCGCGCCGCGGCGCCCGCGGCGACCGTCGGAACGATCGTCTCCGCCGACCTGTTCTACGACCCGGACCCCGACCGCGCCGGCCGCTGGACGGCCGCGGGCGCGATCGCGGTCGAGATGGAGGCGGCGACGCTGTTCGCCGTCGCCGCCCGTCACGGCGTCGCCGCCGCCTGCGTGCTCGCGGTCAGCGACACGCTCGCGGGCACCCGCGAGCGCATCGACCCCGAGGCGCTCGAGCAGGCGGAGCCGGCGCTCGGCCGCGCCGGCGCCGCCGCCGTCGGCGCCGCCTAGCTCGACTTCTTGGTCGAGGACCGCTTGGCCTTGGACGCGCGCGAGGTGCTCGCCGCCTTCTTGGACGCGGCGGCGACGGCATCGACCTCGAGCCGCTCCTGCTCGCGCGGCACCGGCGCCGGCGAGGAGTCGAGCGCGTTCGAGAGGTGCGCGATCTCGCTCCCGAGCTTGCGCAGCTGGGACTCGACGGCGTCGAGCCGCTCGTCGAGCCCGGACGGCGCGGCGGGCGCCTTCGTGGCGATGCCGGCCAGCCGCTCGTCGAGGCGGTCGACCGCCTCCTCGATCCCCTCCATCCGCTGCGACACCGAGCGCAGCCGCCGCGTCAGGCGCTCGACGTCGGCGGCCGACGGCAGGTTGAGGGCGCCCATCGCCGCCTCCTGCGCCTGGACCGCCCGCTCGCGCGCGCCGAACGCCCGCGCGATCGCGGAGTTCACCATCGGGTTCTCGAGCAGCTCCTGCGCGAGCTTGCCCAGCGCGTCTTCACCCTGGCGGGCGATCTTGTCGCGCAGCCCGGGGCCGCTCTCGTCTGGCATCGTGTCCTCCACAGGGGGTTCGCTTCTTGTGACCGCGGGGCACGCTAGCGCAGGGGTCTGCTTGATCCGCGCTTAACCGCGCTCGCTACCGTGACCCTCTGGGAAGCAGCGCGTGGGGCGCTGCTTACGGACGGCAATCGGGGGAGAACCGCCCAACCTAAAGCTCAACTCGAAGGTTAGGTCCGGCAAGGATTCGTCCAACTGCGACGAATCGCCGCAATACCTGCAACGGTTCGCCGTTCGAGAAGCACCTGACGTATGCGTTCGCTCGCACAGAAGACAGTCCAGCGGGCACGAGGCCCGCGCAGCAGCCGCCTGTTCGGGCGCCCGCTGTCGATCGCGCTCACGGCCGCCGCGCTGTACGCGGTCGTGCTCGTGGCGTCCGCGTCCGCGGAGATGCGCAACGTGCAGGTGACCCTGGTCACGGGCCAGGTCCTGACGGTCACCGTCGACGTCCCGCAGGGCACCGCCGTCGAGTCGCTGAAGATCCCGGGCCTGCCCGCGCCGGTGAAGACGATCGTCGACCTCGGCCCGGTCAACACGCCGACGCCGACCCCGACGCAGACCGCAACCCCCGAGGTCGACTCGACCCCTACCCCCACGCCGGGGAACCAGGGCGGGAGCGACGACGAGGGCAACGCCGGCGAGCGGCCGAACCGCGGCTCGAGCGACGACTCGCCCGGTGACGACCAGGCCGCCGGCGGCACCGACGACAACACCGAGTCTTCGAGCGGGCGCGCGCGCGAGAACGCGCGACCGGACGCGCCCGAGCGCGTCCCGTCCGACCCGGACCGCGAGCAGAACAGCGACGGCTCGCCGACCCCGGCGAACCCGACCTACTCGGTCGCCGAGCCCGGCCCGGCCCGCATCGGCGTCCCGAACTTCTTCATCGACAAGTTCCGGATCCCGCCGTTCCTGCTGCCGATCTACCAGGCCGCCGGCATCCAGTACGGCGTCCGCTGGGAGATCCTCGCCGCGATCAACGAGATCGAGACCGACTACGGCCGCAACCTCAACGTCTCCTCGCGCCGGCGCGCTCGGCTGGATGCAGTTCATGCCGTCGACGCTGGAAGCGCCTACGGCGTCGACGCCAACGGCGACGGCGTCAAGGACCCGTACAACCCGGTCGACGCGATCTTCGCCGCCGCGCGCTACCTGCAGGCCGCCGGCGCCGAGACCGACATCCGCGGCGCGGTCTTCGCCTACAACCACGCCGACTGGTACGTCGACTCCGTGCTGCTGCGCGCGCAGGTCATCGGCGGCCTGCCGACCAACCTCGTCGGCTCGCTCACCGGCCTCACGCAGGGCCGCTTCCCGGTCCACGCGAAGGCCACCTACGCCGACGCCTGGTCGAGCGCGGCCGCAAGGTCGAGCAGGGCAACGCCGCGCTGGTCGTCGAGTCGGCCGAGCGCCGCGCCATCAAGATCTTCTCGCGCGCGCGGCGCGCCGGTGGTCGCCGTCAACGACGGCCGCATCGTCAGGATCGGCGTGTCCGAGCGCCTCGGCCGCTACGTGCATGCTCCAGGACGTCTACGGCAACACGTACACGTACGGGCACCTCGGCCGGGTCGCCAAGCGCTACCCGGCGCCGAAGGAGGAGCCGGCCACGCCCGAGGACCTCGAGCTGCCGACGCGCGACGGCGCGCCCGCGGCGCCGCGGCCTCGCGAGACCGATCGCGCCGCCCGCCGCGAGCCGGCGAAGAAGCTGGCCGACAAGGCCGCGCCGGACGGCCGCAAGGCCGCCGAGCGCGCCGGCCGCGACGCCAAGGAGCGCCTGTTCGCGCACCCGGAGCGGCCGAACGCGGCCGACGCCGGCGGCGCCCAGCAGGAGTTCGAGCGCACCGGCCTGATCGAGGGCGACGACCGTACGACGGCTACCTCAGCCGCATCTACGGCCTCGACCGCGAGGAGGTCGAGCTCAAGCGCCTGCGCAAGGGCGCGCGCGATCGTCGCCGGCACGATGCTCGGCCGCATCGGCGACGTCGGACCGCGGCGCGCCGCACGTGCTGTTCGAGATCCGCCCGGCCGGCCGCGGCGCCCCGCGGATCGACCCGAAGCCGATCCTCGACGGCTGGAAGCTGCTCGAGTCGACCGCGATCTACCGCGCGCAGCACAAGAACCCGTTCTTCGGCGCCGACGCCGCCACCCCGTCGATCGGCCAGATCCTGCTGATGAGCAAGGAGGCGCTGGTGGAGCGCGTGCTGGCCAACCCGCGCATCGACCTCTACGAGTGCGGCCGCCGCGACGTCTCGGCCGGCCAGGTCGACCGCCGCGTGCTGGCGACGCTCGAGTTCCTCGCCGCCTCCGGCCTGCAAGCCGACCGTCAGCTCGCTCAAGTGCGGCCACGGCTTCTACACCGCCTCCGGCAACGTCTCGCACCACTCGTCCGGCAACGCGGTCGACATCGCCGCGATCAACGGCATCACGATCTCGCCGTCGACGCAGGGCAAGGGCTCGATCACCGAGATGACGATCCAGCGCCTGCTGACGCTCCAGGGCACGATGCAGCCCGACCAGATCATCTCCCTGATGAAGTTCGAGGGGACCGACAACACGTTCGCGATGGGCGACCACGACGACCACATCCACGTCGGCTGGCAGCCGCTCTACGGCGACAACCCGCGGCTGGCCACGCCAGGTCAACGCGATCCTCAAGCCCGACCAGTGGATCAAGCTGATCGACCGCCTCGGCGAGATCGACAACCCGATCGTGCCGCGCAAGCCGTCGAAGTACGCGCTGCCGACGAAGCAGCAGCGCGCTTCGCAGGCGCACGACGGCGAGTAGTCTCGCCGCCCTGGCGCCGCTTCGGCTTCGTCCAGTGGGAGTTCCCCGGTCGGCTCGGGCCCGATCCCGGCCGCTACGTCGTGCGCCGGTTCGCGGGCGACGACGTGCAGCGGATCCTGGTGATCGACGGCGTCGACGCGCCGCGCAAGCGGCGCCGGGCCGCGCGGCCGCGGAAGGCGAACGGCGGGCCGGTCGGCCGTCGAGGTCACGCGCGCGACCGTGATCGACGCCACGCCGCTCGGCTCGCTCGAGGCCGCCGACGAGTGGCTCGAGCGCACGCTCGGGGCGGACGGCGAGCGCTTCGCGGCCGACGCGCTGGCGCTGCTCAACCGGGCGGTCGCCGGCCACCGCGTCGCCGCCGCCGAGCCGTGGGTCGCCGACGCCGACCCCGCGCGCGCGACCGTGTTCCGCGTCGGCTACGGCAGCGGCGAGCAGGTCGCCGAGGGCGAGTGGGAGTCCGCGCGCGAGCTGCCGCGCACGCGAGCGCGTCAGCGCTGCGCTGCGCCGCAGGAGCGGCTCGCCGCGGTGCTCGGCGGTCGCGACGCGCTGCTGGCCTGCGAGGAGCTCGTCGCTGCGCGCGCGCGGCGACCTCGACCGCGGGCGCACGCGCGAGGCCGCGCTGCAGGCGCTCGATCGCGCTCGAGGCGGCGCTGGCCGAGCTCGAGGCGTGGCGCGAGAGCGGTGACATGGCCGGCCCGGCTCGACGAGCTGGCCGGCCACCGGGCCGCGGTCGACGCCGCGGCGTCGGCGGCGCTCGAGGCGGCCGTGGACGCGGACGGCGTGGCCGCGGTCGAGGCCGCCGTCGCGGCGCGCTCGAGGCCGCGCTGCGCGCCCGCTCGGCCGGCGCCTAGAGCGCCGCGAGCACCGCCTCGAGCTCGGCGACCACGTCGCCGTCGAGCTCGACCGCCGCGTCGCGGTCGTACGGCGTCGGCCCGGCGGTCACGATCGCGATCGCGCCGCCGCGCCTGCAGCGTCAGCTCCGGCAGCCCGGCGACCGGGATAGACCTCGAGCGAGGAGCCGACGCAGAGCAGCAGGTCGGCGCCGGCGGCGAGCGCGGAGGCGCGCGCCGATCGCCGCCTCGTCGAGCAGCTCGCCGAACAGCACGACGTCCGGCTTCGAGCGGCTCCCCGCAGTCGCAGCGCGGCACGCCCTCGGCGTCCGCCTGCGAGCCGCGCGCGCGCCTCCTCGAGCGAGTAGCGCTCGCCGCAGGCCAGGCACGACGACGTGCGCGATCGAGCCGTGGACCTCGATGAGGTCGCGCGAGCCCGCGCAGCGCGTGCAGGCCGTCGATGTTCTGGGTCACGACGCGCGTCCAGCCGGCCCGGCCGCTCGAGCTCGACCAGCGCGCGGTGCGCGCCGTTCGGCTGCTTGCCCTCGAGCGACGCGAAGCGCTCGCCGTAGAACGACCAGAAGCGCGCCGGGTCGCGGCGCCACGACGTCGATGTGGGCGACCTCCATCGGGTCGACGTTCGCCCACAGCCCGGTGCCGGGCGAGCGGAAGTCCGGGATGCCCGACGGCACGGAGATGCCGGCGCCGGTGAGCGCGACGACCGACCCCGCCGAGCGGATCAGCTCGGCGAGGCGGTCATGGCGCCTGCGCGGTCACTTCCCCTGGAAGCGTCGGCGTCCGCTTCTGCAGGAAGGCGCCGATGCCCTCGCGCGCGTCCTCGGAGGCGAACACGGTGGCGAAGCGCCTCCTTCTCGGCGTCGATGCCCTCGTCGAGGTCGGCGCCGTGCGAGACGCGCTTGATCTGCTCGACCGCGAGCGGCGCCTGGCGGGCGAGCTTGCGCGCCCACGCGATCGCGGCGTCGAACAGCTCGTGGTCCGGCACGACGCGGTTCACGAGCCCGTGCTCGTAGGCGTCCTCGGCCGAGATCGACTCGCCCGTCGGTTCATCTCGAGCGCCTTGGCGGGCCCGACGAGCCGCGGCAGCCGCTGCGTGCCGCCGAAGCCGGGGATGATCCCGAGGTTGATCTCGGGCTGCCCGAAGGTGGCCGAGTAGGCCGCCAGCCGGACGTCGCAGGCCATCGCGATCTCGCAGCCGCCGCCGAGCGCGAGCCCGTTGACCGCCGCGATCGTCATCGTCCGCGAGCGCTCCCAGCTGCGGAAGCAGCTCGTGCGCGCGGTCGAGCAGCGCCTTGCCGCCGGTCGCGTCGATCTTCGTGAACGCCTTGATGTCGGCGCCGGCGCAGAACAGCGCCGGGTTCGGCGAGGCGAGGATCATCGCCTTGACCTCGGCGTTCGCCTCGATCGCCTGCCACGCCTGCTCGAGCGCCTCGATCACGTCCGGCGCGAGCGAGTTCGCGGGCGGGTTGTCGAGCCAGACGATCGCCACGTCGCCGCGCGTGTCGAGCTTGACCGGCGCGCCCTCGTAGCCCTCGTCGGGCTGCGGGTAGGGGTAGAAGCCCTGGCCGGCCTTGGCGCCGAGCCGCCCCTGGGCGACCAGGCGGCGCAGCACGAGCGGCGGCTCGAAGCCCTCGCCCCACTCGTCCTCGGCGCGCTCGAGCGCCGCCAGGACGTCGTCGAGGCCGCGGAAGTCGGCGCGCGCGAACGGGCCGGGGACCATGCCCGTGCCCATCATCATCCCGAGGTCGATGTCGCGGACGCCCGCGACGCCCTCCTCGAGCACGAGGCAGGCCTCCACGAGCGCCTTCAGCTGGAAGCGGTCGGCAGTCGCGACCGCGCTCGTCAGATGCTCATAGAACCCCTTGCCGGTCTTGGCGCCGAGGTCGCCGCGGTCGACGCGCTCCTCCATGCCGCGGTGGACGTAGAAGCGGTCGCCGTAGGCGTCGCGCATGTCGCGCGCGACCTTCACGACCGTGTCCAGGCCGGACATGTCGGCGACCCGGAACGGGCCCATCGGCATCTGCGCGCGCTCGGTGATGAACGTCGTCGATCGCCTCGACGTCGATGCCCGTCTCGTCCTGGTAGCGCCAGATCTCGCTCGCCGTGGAGACGAGGATGCGGTTGACCACGAAGCCCGGGCACTCGTCGCAGCGGACCGGCATCTTCTTGATCGCCTGCGCGAAGTTGGCCGCCGCCTGGGCGGTCTCCGGCGAGGTCTCCTCGCCCTCGATGACCTCGATCAGCCGCATGTAGGACGCGGGCCAGAAGAAGTGGAAGCCCGACGACCTTGTCCGGGCGGTTGGTGGCGTCGCCGATCTCGGTGATCGAGAGGCCCGAGGTGTTGGAGGCGAGGATCGCGTGGCCCGGCGTCACGGCGTCGAGCTCCGCGAAGACGGCGTGCTTGATCTCCATCTTCTCCGGGACGGCCTCGATGACGAAGTCGACGTCGCCGAACTCCTCGTAGTCGGTGGTGCCGGTGATCAGCGAGAGGGTCGCGTCCGCCTTGGCCTTGCCGTCCTCCTCGGACAGCTTGCCCTTCTTGACGAGCTTCGCGACCTGGCCCTGGGTGACCTCGCGCGCCTTCTCGAGTCCCGCGTCGACGAACTTCGCGTCGACGTCCTTGAGCACCACCGGGATGCCGGCGGCGGCGATGACCTGGGCGATCTCGCCGCCCATCACCCCCGCGCCGACGACCCCGGCTTTGAACACGAACATCGGCGCTACGCTAGCGCAGCCCGGGCACCTTCACGACGATGAAGTCGCTGTAATCCGGGAGGTTGGGATTGCGCCCTGTGGACCCGAAGTTCGTGTCGTTCACGAACGCCAGGTCGTTGCCGCCGATCGGCACCACGGCCTCCACGGTCTGGTAGGGGAACGCGAACGGATCGCCGAGCCGAAGTCGCCGGGGCGGCCGGGCAGGGAGATCTCGTAGCGGTCGCGGATGTCCAGCAGGTCCGCGACCTCTGCTTCGGCAGGACCGTGTCGCGCGGGCGCGGCACGTCGATCAGGAACGCCTTCTTCCAGGCGGCCGCGGGGCCCTGGCCGTTGTCGCGCTCGAGCACGATCAGGCGGCCGGCGTCGAGCACGCGGCCCTGAGCGTCCGTGTGGACGACGAACGGCCCGAACTCCTCGCCGAACCACAGCGTCCCGTCCTTGGCGACGCGCAGCGACTCGATGTCGAGGTCGCCGCCGGTCAGCAGCCGGTCGGCCGTGCTCGTTGACGATCGGGAACGGGATCTTGTAGTCGGGGTCGCTGAGCGTGATCGCGCGCTGCACGCGCGACCGTGCCCGAGCCGCCCCAGCGCGACTTCCAGCGCGGCGCGACCTGGTAGACGCGCAGCAGGAACGAGCGCGAGTTCGCCTTCGAGCCGAAGCCGTTGTCGGGCATCGCCCAGAAGCGGCCGTCGCCGGCGTCCAGCAGCGCCGAGAAGCCGCCGATCGGCTGCGTCGAGCCCGGTGCCGGGGCGGGATCGGTGTTGGGAGCGCCGGGGAACGGCGCGGGGAAGCTCGCGTCGGCGGGCAGGATCGCCCGCGCCTCGAGCCGCGGCTGCTGCGCGGCCGCGCTCGCCGGGATCGCCGCGAGCAGCGCCGCGGCCAGGATCAGTCGTCTCATGCCCGGGAGCCGACCAGACGGGCCGCGGTTTCAGGTCAACGGCGCGTGAAGCGCCACAATGCGCCGTCGATGGATCGGCGACCGCTCATCCGGCTGCTGTGGCTCTCGATCGCCGCGGCGATCCTCACGATCGGCCTCAAGACCGGCGCGTGGCTGCTGACCGGCTCGGTCGGCCTGCTCTCGGACGCGGTCGAGTCGGTCGTGAACCTGGTCGCCGCCGTGATGGCGATGGCCGCGTTCCGCTGGGCCTCCAAGCCCGCCGACGACGAGCACGCGTACGGGCACCAGAAGGCCGAGTACTTCTCGGCGGGCGTCGAGGGCGCGCTGATCTTCGTCGCCGCGGTGGCGATCGCGATCACCGCCGTGCCGCGGCTGCTCGATCCGCAGCCGATCGACGACGTCGGGCTCGGCGTCGCGATCTCCGCGATCGCCTCGGTCATCAACCTCAGCGTCGGCCTGCAGCTGATCCGCGCGGGCCGCCGCGCGCGGTCGATCATCCTCGAGGCCGACGGCCGCCACCTGATCACCGACGTCTGGACCTCGGTCGGCGTGATCGTCGGCGTGGTCGCGGTCGTGCTCACCGGGTGGGATCTGCTCGACCCGCTGATCGCCCTCGCCGTCGCCGCCAACGTGCTCGTGGCCGGCAGCCGGCTCGTGCGCCGCTCGGCGGGCGGCCTCATGGACCGCGCGCTCGACACCACCGAGCGCGAGCGGATCGCCGCCGTCCTGCGCGGCTTCGAGGACGACGGCATCGAGTTCCACGCGCTGCGCACGCGCCAGGCCGGCTCGCGCGCCTTCGTCTCCGTCCACGTGCTCGTCCCGGGCACCTGGACGGTCGGGCAGGGCCACGACGTCGTCGAGGCCGTCGAGGCCGGCCTGCGCGACGCGCTCCCCTACGTCTCGGTCTTCACCCACCTCGAGCCGGCCGACGACCCGCGCTCGTTCGCCGACACGTCGCTCTAGAGCTCGCGCTCGGCGCGGCGCTCGTGGGCGAAGCGCGCGAGCGTCCGGCGCAGCGAGTCGCGCATCGCGCGGCGGACGAAGATCGGGCGGATCAGGCCGGCGAAGGCCGGCTGGTCCTTGAGCTCCCACTCCAGCGTCAGCGTCACGCGGACGTGGTCGAGCCCGTCCGGCTCGAACGTCACGGCCTGGACGGCGTGCATCTTCTCGTCCTCGACCTCGATCGTGCTGCCGGTGCGCGGCTCGTAGGCGGTCATGCGCTCGGCGACGCGGCCGCGGCCGCGCGGCGGCGAGTCCCAGAGCAGGCGCGAGCCGACGGCCGGCCAGTCGCCTTCGATCCGGGCGACGTGGCCGAAGCCGTCCACCCACGCCGCCCAGCGGTGCGGGTCGTACCAGAGCTCCTCGGCCTCGACGACGCGGCCGGGCACTGGCGGTCGCTGTCGCGCTGGCCTGGCTCAGACTGCGGCGGGCTCCTCGATCCGCCGCGGCAGCAGCGTCTCGCGCGCGATCACGAGCCGCTGGATCTGCGACGTGCCCTCGTAGAGCTGCATGATCTTGGCGTCGCGCATCAGCTTCTCGACCGGGTAGTCCTTGATGAACCCGTAGCCGCCGTAGACCTGCACGGCGTCGGTCGAGACCTCCATCGCGGTGTCGGCCGCGAAGCGCTTGGCGTGCGAGGACTCGATCGTGTTGCGCTTGCCCTGGTCGAGCAGGACGGCCGAGTTCCAGGTCGCCAGGCGCGAGAGGTGCACCTTGGTCGCCATGTCGGCGATCATGAACTGGATCGCCTGGTGCATCGCGATCGGCACGCCGAACTGGACGCGCTCCTTCGAGTAGTTCGTGGCGAACTCGAACGCCGCGCGGGCGATGCCGGTGGCCATCGCCGCCACGCCGGGGCGCGTGCGGTCGAGCGTCATCATCGCGATCTTGAAGCCCTTGTTCTCCAGGCCGATCAGGTTCCCGGCCGGGATCTCGGTCTCGTTGAACGTGATCGTCGCGGTGTTCGACGCCCGCTGGCCCATCTTGTCCTCCTTCTTGTCCACCGTGACGGTCTCGTCACGGGGCACGATGAAGGCGGAGATCCCGCGGTGCCCGGCGTCCTTGTCGGTCTTGGCGTAGACCGTGAACCAGTCGGCGTAGCCGCCGTTGGTGATGAAGCACTTGGAGCCGTTGATGACGTACTTGTCACCACGGCGCACGGCCGTGGTGCGCATGCCCGACACGTCCGAGCCGGCGTCCGGCTCGGTCAGGCAGAAGGAGGCGAGCTTGTAGTCCTCGGTCAGCATCCCGAGGTACTCCTGCTTGAGCTCCTCCGAGCCGGCGAGCGCGAGCGGCGCGGAGGCGAGGCCGTTGGCGCCGATCGAGGTCGCGATGCCCGAGCAGCCCCAGGACAGCTCCTCCTCGATCAGCGTGCCCTCGAAGTAGGAGGCGCCGGGCCCGCCGTACTCCTCCGGCACGTGGGTGTTCATCAGGCCCAGCTCCCACGCCTTGCGGAGCACCTCCTCGGGCCAGGTCCCGTCCTTGTCGAACTCCCAGGCGACGGGACGGATCTCCTTCTCGGCGAAGTCATGCGCCATCTCCCGCAGCGCCTGCTGTTCGTCGGTGAGCGTGAAATCGACCACGGTGTGCGAGCTCCTGGATTGACTAGTCAGTCAACTGCTTTCCCGGAAGGGTACCCACCCTGCCGCCGGCGGACAAGAACCGACCGTGGCACCCTGGACGGATATGCAGGAGTCGTTCGCGGTCGTGCTGTTCGTCGTGGTGGCCGTGGCCGCCGTGGTCGCGGTCTGGGCGATCGCGACGAGCGCCGGCTCCTACGACGAGATCGGGCGCGGCGGCATCGAGCCGATGCGCCTCGACAGCGCGTCCGACGAGGTCGCGGAGATCCGCCAGATGCTCGAGGCGCAGAGCGCGCGCCGCGTGGCGCGCGGCGAGGCGCCGCTCGACGTCGAGGCCGAGGTCGAGCGGCGCCTGCGCGAGCTGTGACCTAGCGGTCCGAGAGGTCCTTGATGCGGATGTCGCGGAACGAGACGACGTCCTGCGGCGCGCCGTGCGACTGCAGGCCGACGTAGCCCACGAGCCCGCGCGCGCTCGAGTCGGGATCGTTCGGCCGCCCCGGGAACGGCACGCCCGGCAGGTTCTCGTAGGTGTTGATGACCACGCCGTTGCGGACGACCGTGTAGGTCTGGCCGACCACGCGGATCTCGAGGTCGTTCCAGACGCCCGGCGGCCGCACCCGCGCCTGCTCGGCGTTGATGTCGCCGAAGCCGTAGATCGACCCGGTCTTGCGCGGGTCGTTCGGCGGGCCGTCCGGCGAGTCGTTGATCTGGATCTCGTGGCCGCAGTTGACCGCGATCCAGCCGGCCGGGTTCGTGGTCTGCGGGCTCCCGTTGAAGGTCATCGGGCAGCCCGGCACCGGCGGGTTGGGCGCCGGGAAGCGCACGTGCACGCCGCTGTTGGCGCGCGCGCCGCTCACCGGCGAGTCGTCGCGGAACTGCAGCTTCAGCGAGAAGTCGCCGTACGGCCGCTCCGCGTACCAGAGCACGCCGAGGTTCGGCGGGCCCGGCTCGGCCCGCAGCGTGCCGTCACGCCGGAGCGTGACCTGCGAGCCGCCGGCGTACCGCCATTGCTCGAAGCAGCGCCGCGAGCCGTCGAAGATCGCCACGTAGCCGTGGCGGTCCTCCTTCCCGCACTTCGCCTTGTGGTGGCCCTTGCCGCCACCGTCCGCCGCCGCAGTGTGCGCCCCTAGCGCCACGACCCCTGCCAGGCCGACGGACACGATCAGTCTGCGCATGACCAGCCTCCTCCCTTGCCGACTGCAAAGAGGCTACTTCAGTCGCGCGCCGCGGGCTCCGCCTCGCGCTCGGCGTCCGGCCCGCTCGCGTCCGTGCGGCTCGAGCGCTCGGCGCGCTTGGCGTCCGAGTCGGGATCGCGCGAGTCGGCGATCAGCGAGGCGATGATGCCGACCGCGAACGCGGCGAAGACGATCAGCAGCGAGGCGATCGGGCCGATGTGGACGACGTCCTCGATCAGCAGCTTGATGCCGACGAGCGCCAGCACGACGGCGATCGTCTGGTCGAGGTAGCGGAAGCGGCGGATCAGGCCCTCGACGAGCACGAACAGGGCGCGCAGCCCGAGCAGGGCGAAGATGTTGCCCATCCAGATCAGCACCGAGTCCTGCGTGATCGCGAACGCGGCCGGGATCGAGTCGACCGCGAAGGCGATGTCGGCCGCGACGATCGCGGCCAGGCAGAGGAAGATCGGCGTCGCGTAGCGCTTGCCGTCGATGTTCGTGAACCAGTGGTGGCCGTGGAACTCGCTGCTGACCGGGAACAGCTTGCGCACGCCGCGCACGATCAGGTTCTTGTCCGGGTCCACGCCCTCGTCGACGCCCTGGAGGATGCGCCACGCCAGCAACAGCAGCAGCACGCCGAGGACGTAGATGACGAAGTGGAACTGCTCGATCAGCGCGACGCCGCCGATGATCGCCAGGCCGCGCAGGACCAGCGCCAGCGACGATGCCCCAGAACAGCAGGTTCGCGCGGTGCTCCGGCGGCACGCCGAAGTAGCTGAACAGCAGCAGGAAGACGAACAGGTTGTCGAGCGACAGCGAGCGCTCGATGAAGTAGACGGTCGTGTACGTGATCGCGTCGTCCATGTCCGAGAGGACCCAGACGAGCGGGATCGACGAGCAGGGCGACGACGAGCCAGCCGATCGACCAGATGACGCCCTCGCGGAACGTCGGCTCGCGTCCGCGCGCGAACAGCTTCAGGTCGATCGTCAGGAAGATGACCGTGACGGCCATCAGGGCGAACCAGGGGCCTGGTCCGCTGATGAAACCGAAGGTCGAGGTCATACGAAGTAGAAGACGAGGCCCAGCACGACATACACAGCTAGCAGCTGGAGACCCTCGAACCAGGTCGACTCGCCCTCCTGCGTCACCTGGTTGGCGATCAGGATCGCCAGGAAGATCGCGCCGAGCTCGAGCCCGTTGAAGACGAGGGCCATCGGGAACGGGCCGACGAAGAACGACAGCGAGCACGAGCACCGGCGCCGCGAACAGCGCGATCTGGGCGCTCGAGCCGATCGCGATGTTGACCGCGAGGTCCATCTTGTCCCTGGCGGCGAAGTAGATCGCCGACCCAGTGCTCGGCCGCGTTGCCGACGATCGCGACGACGATCACGCCGACGAAGAACGGCGACAGGCCGATCGACTCCGAGGCCTCGGTGATCGAGCCGACGAGGATCTCGGACATGACGCCGACGGCGACGCCGGCGCCGGCCAGCGCGAGCACGGCCTTGCGCACGCGACCACGGCTCGCCCGACGTGCGTCGTCCTCGGCGCCGTGGGCCGGGTTGAACAGGTCCTTGTGGGTCTTGAGCGAGAAGATCAGGCCCGCGACGTACGAGAGCAGCAGCACGATCGCGACGAGCGCGGACATCGTCTCGAGGTCGGACGGGAACTGCTGCGACTCGCTCGGTCGGGCTCGGCAGCGAGCCGCCGATGACCAGCTCGTAGATCGCCGGCATCACCAGCGCGACGGCGGCCAGCAGCAGCATCAGCGACTGCGCGTTGGCCGCGGTGCGGTCGAAGAACTGGCGCTCGCGCTTGCGGCCGCCGATCAGCATCGCCGCGCCCATGCACGAGCAGGATGTTGCCGAGGATCGAGCCGACGAGCGAGGCCTTGACGACCTCCTGCAGCCCCTCGTTGAGGGCGAAGAAGGCGATGATCAGCTCGGGCGCGTTGCCGAACGTCACGTTCAGGAAGCCGCCGATGCCCGGCCCCGAGCGCGCGGCCAGCTCCTCGGTCGCCCGCCCCATCAGCGCGGCGGTCGGGATCACGCCCAGCGCCGAGGTCACGAAGATCAGCGTCGCGTCGGCGTGCGCGAACTCGAGCGCGATCGCGACGGCGATGAACGGGACGAGCAGATACGGCCACCCCGTCCCGCTCAGGAGGAAGCGGCGCAGGTTGAAGGATGAGCCCCCAGCTTGCGTCACGCCTGTGAGCTTATGCGGAAACCGTGAAAAACGCCTTAGGGATCGAGCAGCGAGTCGGCGAACGCGCGGTCGGCGGGCCGCGGCGAAGCGCCGATGCGCCAGGTCCCGCCGGCGTGGTCGCCGCAGCGGCTGCCACGAGACGTTGCCGCCCGGGAGGCGCTGCTAGAGGAGGTCGCTCAGGGAGTGATGAGGTCGGCGCACTGCGCGGTCTTCGCGCTGTCGCCCGCGGCTTCCTGGACGCACTGCGAGTACTTCTCGAGTGCCTGCGCGTCCGCGCCGCCGCCGTTCGCACCGCCGCCGCCGGCACCGCCGCCGGCGCCGCCCAGGCCGCCGAGGCCGAGGCCGCCGAGCTGCTCCGCGAGCTCGGAGAAGGGCTTCGCGTCGGAGGGCTCCGGGATCTCCTGGTCCTCGTTGACGCCGGTGAGCGTGATGTCGAGCGTGACCGTCTGGCCCTGAGCCGTGAGGTCGACCTTCATCCGCCGCAGGATCCGGTCGTCGTTGCCGCTGTAGACCTCGACCCGGGCGTTCTCCACCGAGTCGATGACCTGCTGCTTCTGCTCGGGCGTGATCTGCTCCGGCAGCTGGGCCGAGCCGTCGAGGCCGAGCGAGCGCATCTTCTCGAGCGCGGCGTTGATGTCGTCGAGCACGGCCGCGACGTCAACGCCGCCCGTGATCTTCGTCGTCTCGGTACCGCCGACGTCTTCGGCCTCGCCCTCGATCTTGGCGTCGGTCAGCCAGTCACGCGGGTTGAGGCCGAGGCTGGCCAGCGACTGGCCCTCCTCGCCGCCCTGCGACGCGGCCTGCTCGTAGGAGGCCTTGAACTGCTCGTAGACCGGGCCGGAGACCTCGTAGTCCTCGCCCTGGAAGTTGACGTAGCCCTTCTCGCCGGTGTTGACGACGCCGGCCTCGAACTCCTGGCCGGAGCCGCTGAACGAGCCGTTGAGCGCGACGAGCGGAAGCTGCTGGTCGCCCTGCGACTGGAACGGGCCGGAAAGCTCGAGCGTGGCCTGCTGGTCGCCCTCGCCGCCGCTGACCTTGGCTTCGAGGTTGCCCGACTCGATGCGGCCGGAGTCGGAGAACGTCTCCTGCAGGATCTGGTCGACGTCGCCGCCGCCTCCACCGCCGCCGCCGGACGTGGGCTCGTCGTCGCCGCCGCAGGCCACGAGGCCGAGCGGAGCGAACGCGAGCAGCATGATGAGAGCGAGCTTGCGCACCGAAACTCCACAGTAGCAACAGGGTCTTGGGGCATATGCGAACTGTCTGTTGCGCGTGCGTTGCCGTGCTCGCCGCCCTCGTGCTGGCGGCGCCGGCGAGCGCTGAGAAGGTCCTCGAGCTGGGCAAGGACGGGCGCGTGCGCGCGCACGAGAACCGCTTCATCCCCGCCACCGGCATGCCGGCGCCGCCGCGCCGCGCCGTGCGGGCGCGCGCCTCCGTGGCGCGCGTGCAGAAGCGCCGCACGGTGATCGGCGAGCTGCAGCGGCTGCAGCGCGCGGGCGCGCTCGCGGGCGAGGACTACGCCTCGCGCGTCACCGCCTGGCGCGACGCGCGCAAGCGCGGCCGCCGGCTCAAGGGCACGCGCGGCACCGAGATGCGCGCGGTGCTGGCGACGATCGAGACGATCGCGCGCCGCGGCCAGCTCACCCGCTCGCGCGTGATCCCGCTCTGGCTGACGCTGCAGCGCAACCTCGAGTGGTGGACCGAGGCGTCGATCCCGAGCTCGGGCCAGCGGATGGAGTTCGAGGGCTCCGAGCTGGTCTGGCAGTACTACCCGGGCCAGGGGATCCAGCTCCAGATGCTCGGCAACTTCGGCAAGCTCAACGGGCTCTGGGGCGCGCGCCGGACGCAGGAGATGGGCGCGATGGTCGACGAGCTCGTGCCGCTCGCGGTCGACCGCGCGGGCGGGCTCGCCTGGGAGTACTACTTCACGTTCAACGGCGGCCGCCCGCCGTGGGTCAGCGGCATGGCCCAGGGCACCGCGGTGCAGGCGATCTCGCGCGTCGCGCGGCGGCTCAAGCGCGAGGACGAGCTGTTCCCGGTCGCCCAGCGGGCGCTGACGCTGTTCGACTCGCCGACCCCGCAGGGCGTCCGCGTGCCGGGCGAGCGCCGGCAGCCACTACGCGCTCTACTCGTTCGCGCCGTCGTTCCGCGTGATCAACGGCTTCACGCAGGCGCTCGTGGGCCTCTACGACTACGCGCGCATCACCGGCGACCCGCGCGGGACCGCGCTGTTCGCCGCCGGCGACAAGGAGGCGCGCCGCGAGCTGCCGGCGTTCGACACCGGCGCGTGGTCGCTGTACTCGCGCGGCAGCCTGACGCGCGAGTCCGACCTCGCCTACCACGACCTGCTGCTGGGCTTCGTCGAGAACCTCTGCGAGCGCACCGACGCCGCGGTCTACTGCGACACGGCCGACCCGCTTCGAGCAGTACAAGTCGGTCGCGCCCACGGTCGCGGTGCTCTCGAAGTCGGTGCGCGGCGGCGCCGACGGCCGCGTGGCGTTCCGGCTCTCGAAGATCTCGAACGTGAGCCTGCGGATCACCCGCGGCGAGCGCGTCGTGCAGTCGCGCAGCTTCGGGAACGTCGGCTACGGGCGGCGGACGTTCGCCTGGTACGACGTGCCGAAGCGCCCCGGCGTGTACACGGTCACGCTGAACGCGACCGACCTCGCCGGCAACGACGGCTCGGCCACGGCGGCGGTGCGCGTCCTCAGGCGCAAGCGGTCGTAGACTGCCCGGGCTCTGAGCGCGCCGCGGATCATCCTCTATACGGGCAAGGGCGGCGTCGGCAAGACCTCGGTCGCCGCCGCCACCGCCCGTCGCTGCGCCGCCGCGGGCGCGCGCACGCTCGTCGCTGTCGACCGACCCGGCGCACTCGCTCGCCGACTCGCTGCAGACCGAGGTCGGCGCGCAGCCGACCGCCGTCGGCGACGGGCTGTCGGCGCAGCAGGTCCAGGCGCAGGACGAGCTCGAGCGCAACTGGTCCGCCGTGCAGGCGTGGCTCGGCGGGCTGCTGGCCGAGCGCGGCGTCGAGCGGATCGCCGCCGAGGAGCTGACCGTGCCGCCGGGCGGCGACGAGCTGTTCAGCCTGCTGCAGCTCAAGCAGCACGCCGAGTCGGGCGACTGGGACACGATCATCGTCGACTGCGCGCCGACCGGCGAGACGCTGCGGCTGCTCTCGTTCCCGGACGCCGCGCGCTGGTGGCTGGACCGCGTGCTCGGGCGCGAGAGCACGCTGCTCGCCGCCGCGCGGCCGCTCGCGCGCGCGTTCTTCGACGTGCAGCTGCCCGACGAGCGGGTGATGGCCGACGTCGAGCGGCTGGTGGCCAACCTCGTCGCGATGCACGAGCTGCTGCGCGACATCCGCCACGTGTCGCTGCGGCTGGTCATGACGCCGGACCGGATGGTCGTGGCCGAGGCGATGCGCACGTTCACCTACCTCAACCTCTACGGCTACCTGTGCGACGCCGTCGTCGTCAACCGCGTCTTCCCCGACGGACGCGGGCGAGTACTTCGGCGCCTGGCGGGCGGTGCAGGCCGAGCAGCTCGAGCTCGTCGAGTCCGGCTTCTCCCCCGTGCCGATCCTGCGCGCGCCCTACTTCGAGCAGGAGGTGCTCGGCGCGACGATGCTCGACCGGCTGGCCGAGGCGCTGTTCGCGCAGAGCGATCCGGCCGCCGTGCTGCACGACCGGCCGACGCAGGCGCTCGAGCTCGTCGACGGCCGCGCGCGAGCTGCGGCTCGACCTCCCGTTCGTCAGCAAGGGCGACGTGTCGCTGCGCAAGATCGGGCTCGAGCTGGTCGTGCGCGTGGACGGCCAGAAGCGCACGATCGTGCTGCCGGGCGCGCTCGCGTCCTACAAGCCGACGTCGGCGAAGCTCGCCGACGGCTCGCTCGTCGTGGGGTTCGAGAGTGGCTGACCCCGACCACGTCCGCGAGCAGTACGCGCAGGCCGAGCGGCTCGTGCGCGAGGCGCAGCAGGCGGCCGAGGCCGCGGCTTCGGCGGCCGGCGCGAGCGAGGTGCCGCCGCGCGGCTGGAGCGCCGGCGGCGAGCAGACCTCGGCGCCGTTCCCCGATCTCGGCGCGCTGGCCGCGCTCGTCGAGTCGATGCGCGGCGTCGTCCCGCCCGAGCTCTCGCGCCAGCTCTCGGACGCGCTGCGCGAGCTGCTGATCGCGCTGCGCGCCGTGCTCGACTTCTACATCACGCGGCTCGAGACACCGGAGCCGCAGCGCTCCGAGGCGCAGGACATCCCGGTCGAATGACACACTCGAAGGTGTGAGCGCCGCCGCCCGCCTGCGCGAGTTGCCCCCCGAGCTGCGCAACGCGGGGATCGCCGCCGCCGCCCTCGCGGCGTCGCTGATCCTGCCCTGGTACACGAAGTCGTACGTGCCCGAGGGCTCGCGCGAGTTCGTCCAGGACAACCTCAGCGCGTTCGGGGTCTTCAGCTTCGTCGAGGCCGCCGTGCTGCTGGTCGCGGCCGGCGTGCTCTTCCTCGTCTGGGCGCGCAGCGAGCGCAAGGGCTTCCACCTCCCGGGCGGCGACGGCACGGCGATCTCGATCGCCGGCGGCTGGGCGCTGCTGCTGCTCGTCTGGCGGCTGTTCGACAAGCCCGACGTCGAGGGCCCGGCCGCGACCGCCGGCATCCAGTGGGGCATCTTCGGCGCGCTGCTCGCCGCCGGGGCGCTGCTCGCGGCGGGCCTGCGCGTGCGGGCGGTCGACCGGCCGGAGCCGCCGAACCCGGCGTCGGACGAGCCCGAGCCGCCGCGCCGCCGCCGCACCCCGGCCGATCCGGCCGCGGTGACCGAGGTGCTCAACGAGCGGCCCGCCTGGTCAGGCGAGCCGCCCGAGGCACCGACGCGGCGGATGCCGAAGGACGACGACGAGCCGGCGTCCGACGACCGCCTCTTCTGAAGCGCGCGTCGCTACCCAGCCGCAGTTCGCGCCGCCAGCCCCGCCTCGCGGGCCTCGACGGCGGAGGCCAGCTCGGCCAGGATCTCGGCGAACGCCTCTGCGACGTCGGCATCGCTCAGCTCACCGAGGGCGCTGAAGCGCTCGGGCGCCTCGCTCACCGGCAGCTCGCGATCGAGCACGCGTGCGCCGATCGTGCTCAGCACCTTGCGCGTCTCGGCCTGCGCCCAGATCGCGCCGAACATGCCGGTCGAGGCGCCGACGACCGCGGCCGGCTTGCCGCGCAGCGGGTTCGTCGCGTGCGGGCGCGAGGCCCAGTCGAGCGCGTTCTTGAGCACGCCCGGGATCGACGCGTTGTACTCCGGCGTCACCACGAGCACGCCGTCGGCGGCCTCGATCGCGTCGCGCAGCGCCTGCACGGCCTCCGGGGCCGGGCTCGAGTCGTCGTCGGCGTCGTAGGGCGGGATCGCCTTCAGGCCGTCGAAGATCTCGAGCTCGGCGCCGGGCGGCAGCAGCGTGTCCGCCGCCCGGAGGAGCATCGAGTTGTACGAGCTCCGGCGCAGGGAGCCGGAGATCCCGAGGACCTTCACCGGTTAGCCCTTGAGCAGCTCGAGGTCGACGGTCAGGGTCACGTCGTTGGCCAGCATGAACCCGCCCTTGGGCAGCGGCGCGTTCCAGTTGAGGCCGAACTTCGTGCGGTCGACGATCGTCTCGAGCTGGATGCCGAGCTTCGTGTTGCCGAACGGGTCCTCGATCGGTCCGACGATCGAGCCCTGGGCGCTGACGCGCTCCGTGTGGCCCTTGATCGTGAGGTCGCCGACCACGAGCACGTTCGGGCCGTCGACGCGGATGTCGTCGGACTCGAAGCGGATCTCCGGGTACTGCTCGCCGTCGAAGAACTCGGGCGACTGGAGGTGGGCGGCGAGGTTCTCGTCCTTCACGACGACGGTGTCGACCGGCACGACGCCGACGAGCTTGGCGGCGCCGTCCTCGGCGACGGTCAGCTCGGCGTTGAAGCGCGCGAACGAGCCGCGGAAGGTGGCGAGCATGTGCTTGACGGCGAAGTTGGCGCTCGAGTGGACGCCGTCGTCCTTGTAGGTGCCGGTAGGAATCGCAGTGGCGGTGGTGGTGGACATCTGTTCCCCTTGAAGTTCTTGCGGACCGCAGTCCGTTTCCGTGACGTGGACCAATGTAGCACAGGAGCGGACTGCGGTCCGGTTCTATACTGGACCGCGATGTCAGGTACGGTCGCGATCCCTGTGGACCCCCTCCCGCAGATCACCGAGGACACGCTCCCGCTGCGTGCGGACGCGGCTCGCAACCGCGAGCGCGTGCTGGCCGCGGCCGAGCGGCTGTTCGCCGAGCACGGCGTCAGCTGCGTCTCGATGGACGCGGTGGCGGCCGAGGCGGGCGTCGGCAAGGGCACGCTGTTCCGCGGCTTCGGCGATCGCGCCGGGCTCGCGCAGGCCGTGCTCTCCGAGCGCGAGCGCCGCTTCCAGGAGAGCTTCATCCGCGGCCCGGCGCCGCTCGGCCCGGGCGCGCCGCCGCCCGCGCGGCTCGTCGCCTTCGGCGCGGCGATGCTCGAGCACCACGCCCGGCACGGCGAGCTGATCCGCGCCGCCGAGTCGCAGGGCGCGCGCTTCCGCTCGCCGCCGTTCGCGATCTACCGCACGCACGTGGCGATGCTCGTGCGCGAGGCGCTCCCGCACGAGGACTGGGACGTGCTGACCGACCTGCTGCTGGCGCCGCTCGGCGCCGAGGTCATCGCCTACATGCGCAACACGCGCGCGATGCCGCACGAGCGCGTCGCCGCCGCGTGGGCGACGCTCGTGCAGCGGCTGCTCAAGTGTCCGTGAGGTAGAGCCCGAGCGGCAGCAGCAGCGTCGCCAGGAAGATCATGCCGATCCCCGTCGCGGTGGCCGCCTTCGAGCCGTAGACGTGACCGGCCGCGCCGATCAGGAAGCCCAGGCCCATCAGCGCGATGAACGGGAACGGCGACGGGTCGAACACGGCGAGCACGGGCGGGCCGCATCGTAGACTCAGCCGCGATGAGCGACCTGCCGGAGTCCGTCGACGCGCTGGCCGCCGGCCTGCGCGAGGCCGGCTACCTGCCGGGCGCGTCGACCGCGCTCGTGACCTACCTCGCGGCGCGCCTGGGCAAGCCGGTGCTCGTCGAAGGCCCCGCCGGCGTCGGCAAGACCGAGCTGGCGAAGGCGCTCGCGCGCCACCTCGACCGCCGGCTCGTGCGCCTGCAGTGCTACGAGGGGCTCGACGAGGCGAAGGCGCTCTACGAGTGGAACTACCGCAAGCAGCTCCTGCGCATCCAGGCCGAGGCCGACGGCACGGGCTGGGACGCCGTGCAGGACGACATCTTCGGCGAGGAGTTCCTGCTCAGCCGCCCGCTGATGCAGGCGATCGCCTCCGAGGACCCGGTCGTGCTGCTGATCGACGAGATCGACAAGACCGACCAGGAGTTCGAGGCGATGCTGCTCGAGCTGCTGTCGGACTTCCAGATCACGATCCCGGAGCTCGGCCGGATCGAGGCGCGCACGCACCCCGTCGTGCTGCTGACCTCGAACAACACGCGCGAGCTGACCGAGGCGCTCAAGCGCCGCTGCCTCTACCTCTGGCTCGACTACCCGGAGACCGAGCACGAGCTGGCGATCGTGCGCCTGCACGCGCCGGACCTGCCGGAGACCGTCGCGCGCAAGCTCGTCGAGGTGATCGGCCTGGTGCGCGAGCTCGACCTCAAGAAGCCGCCGTCGATCGCGGAGTCGATCGACTGGGCACGCGCGCTGCTGCTGCTCGGCGCCGACGAGATCGACCGCGACGTCTTCCGCGAGACGATGTCGATCATCGTCAAGCACCGCACCGACCTCGACACGGTCGCGGAGCGGGTCGGGGTGCGGCTCGCCGCGCCCGCCTCCACGTGAGCTTCGACGCCCGCGTCCTGCAGCTCGGCGAGGCGCTGCGCGCCGAGGGGGTGGCGATCGGCACGTCCGAGCTCAACGACGCCTTCCTGGCGCTCGAGCAGGTGCCGTGGACGGTGGCGCTCGACTTCCGCGAGGCGCTCGCGGCCACGCTCGCCAAGTCACCCGAGGACCGGCGCATCTTCGACCTCGTGTTCGAGCGCTTCTTCTTCCGCGCCGCCGAGGCCGAGGCGCTGCGCAACGAGGTGCGCGAGGGCGACGCCGAGAACGCCTCGATCACCGGCGGCGACCGGATCGAGCTCGACAACCTGCGCGAGCAGCTCATGCAGGCGATCCGCGACGGCGACGAGGCGGCGATGCGCGACCTCGCGCGGCTGGCGATCGCGGCACTCGGCCGCCGCGGCGAGGGCTCCGGCGTGCTCGGCGTCGACGTGCAGCGGATCCGCCGCGCGCTCGGCCTGCGCTCGGAGCCCGGCGGGCCGGTCGGCGACGTCCAGCAGGCCGAGCCGCCGCTCACCCGCGATCAGATCCGGCGCTTCGAGGCGCACCTGCGGCGCGAGCTCGAGCGCGGGCAGATCGAGCGCACGCAGGCGCTGCCGCCGTCGCGGCCGCTGACCGAGCTCGACCGCGCGCTGCCGACCGGGCCGCTGCAGGACCTCGCCGCCGTGCACCGCGTCGTCGCGCAGCTCAAGCGCCGGCTCGCGACGCAGGGCCACGAGCTGCGCGGCCGCCGCCGCCACGCGCACGTCGACGTGCGGCGCACGATGCGCGCCTCGCTCCAGACCGGCGGCGTGCCGGTGGTGCTCAAGTACCGCCCGCGGCGCCCGCGCCGGCCCGAGCTGTACGTGCTCTGCGACGTCTCGACCTCGGTGACGAGCGCGTCGGTGTTCTTCCTCAGCGTGCTGCACGCGCTGCACGACACGTTCCGGCGCATGCGCTCGTTCGTGTTCGTCGAGCGGATCTCCGAGGTCACCGACGTGTTCGAGCGCGAGCGCTCGTTCCGCGCCGCCTCCGAGGAGATCTCGCGCGACGCCGGCGTCGCCGACGTGTCCGGCTACACCGACTACGGGCGCGTGTGGCACGAGTTCCTGGTCAGCGTCGAGGACGACCTGCACCCGCGCGCGACCGTGATCGTGCTCGGCGACGCGCGCACGAACGGCCGCGACCCGCGCGCCGACGTCTTCGCCCGGATCGCCGAGCGCGCCGGGCGCACGTTCTGGCTCAACCCCGAGCCGCGCCTGTACTGGAACTACGGCGACTCGGTGATCGCGAGCTATGAGCGCTACTGCGAGGCCTATGAGTGCTGGACGACGGCTCAGCTCGAGGACTTCGTGAAGGCTTTGACTCGGCCGCCGGCCTGAAACTGCGCGGGGCCTTGCCGGCCTGACGGCTTCGTGGGACGAACTTCGGCTGGGTAAGGAGGCAGGAGTTTGGGCGGCGTCTCATCTATGGAACGGTGCTGGCGCGTTGGCGCTCGGTTCGGAGCTGTTGGGGCGGCTAATGGTCGAATAGCGACACCTAACCGCCACAGCACCTCCGCCGACCCACCGATCCGTTCCATCCATGAGACGCCGCCGAAACTCCTGCCTCCTTACCCAGCGCAGTTGACTTTCGAGCCGCACTGGCGGTCCTGACCTTGTAGTCAGTCGCACAAGGATCTACCATCCACCCCATGGCGCCTCTTCCGCTCTCCGCAGGCGACGTCGAGCGCACGCGGCTGCCGCTCGAGCGCGCGACCCAGCTCCCGGGCACCGCCTTCACCGACCCGGCGGTGCTCGAGTGGGAGCTCGAGCACCTGTTCAGCCGCGGTGGATCGTGCGCCGGCCACGTCGACCAGGTGCGCGAGCGCGGCGCAGTTCCTGACGGTCGAGCTCGGCGGCGAGAGCGTGTTCGTGGTCGGCGACGACGACGGGCATCCCGCGCGCGTTCGTCAACACCTGCCGCCACCGCGGCGCGCGGCTCGTCGACGAGCCCGAGGGGCAGATGCGGCGCCTGCAGTGCCCGTACCACGCGTGGACGCTACGGCTTCGACGGCGCGCTGCGCAACGCGCCGTTCACCGACGAGCATCGAGGACTTCGACCCGGCGTGCTACGGGCCTGCACCCGGTGCGGCTGGCCGTCGTCGAGGGGCTCGTCCTGCTCGACCTCTCCGGCGACGGCGCCGCCGCCGGCCGAGCACGTCGGCGACCTGCCGGCCCAGCTCGCCCGCTACCGGCTCGGCGACCTGCGCCGCGGCGCCCGCGATCGTCTACGACGTCGACGCGAACTGGAAGGCGATCGCCGAGAACTACAGCGAGTGCCTGCACTGCCCGGGCGTGCACCCCGAGCTCAACCGCCTCTCGCACTACCTCTCCGGCGAGTCCGTCGACCGGCGCCGGCGCCTGGTGCGGCGGCTCGATGACGCTGACGCGAGGGCGCGGCGACGATGGGCAAGGACGGCGGCCCGGCGGCCGCCCGCCGATCGAGGGCCTGACCGAGCACGACCTGCGCACGGTCCTCTACTTCCTCGCTGTTCCCGAACACGCTCGTGTCGCTGCACCCGGACTACGTGATGCTGCACACGCTGTGGCCGCGCGGCGCCGACCGCACCGAGGTCGTCTGCGAGTGGTTCTTCGAGCCGGCGACGATCGCGACCGAGGGCTTCGACGACGTCCGACGCGGTCGACTTCTGGGACCAGGTCAACCGCGAGGACTGGGAGGTCTGCGAGCTCACGCAGCGCGGGCATCGGCAACCGCGCCTACAGCGCCGGCCGCTACACCGACCAGGAGGACGACGTGCACGCGTTCGACGTGATGGTCGCCGACCGCTACCTCGAGGCGCTGCGGCGAGCGAGGTGCCGCATGACCGCCGCGGCCGGACCCAACGGCCACGACGCACCGGCGGCGGCAGCTTCGACGCGATCGTCGTCGGCGGCGGCCACAACGGCCTGACCGCCGCCGCCTACCTCGCCCGCGCCGGCCTGCGCGTGTGCGTGCTCGAGCGCCGCCCGATCGCTCGGCGGCGCGTGCGTGACCGAGGAGCTGTGGCCCGGCCACCGCGTCTCGCGCGCCTCCTACGTCGTCTCGATGCTCCAGCCGAAGGTCGTCGCCGACCTCGAGCTGCAAGCCGCTTCGGCTACGAGGCGATCCCGCTCGACCCGCCGTTCGCCACGTTCGCGCGCCGACGGCCAGCCGATCCTGCTTCCCGAACGACGAGCGGCGTCACCTACGAGCAGATCGCGCGCGTGTCGCAGCAAGGACGCCGACGCGCTGGACGCCTTCGACGCGCTGCTCGAGACGCGCGGCCGCGCTTCCTGCGCCCGCTGATGCTGCGCCCGCCGCCGGCGCTCGGCTCCGAAGCGCCCGGCGACCTGCTCGACCTGCTGCGCGAGGCGGGCCGCGCCGCCGGCCTCGGCGCGCCGCGACCTCGCGGACCTCTGCCGCGTGATGACGATGTCGGTCGGCGACCTGCTCGACGACTACTTCGAGACCGACGAGATCAAGGGCGCGTACGCGTCGCACCGGCGTCGTCGGCGTCTGGGCCGGCCCGCGCACGCCCGGCACCGCCTACAACCTGCTGCACCACGACGCTCGGCGAGCTCGACGGCGTGCCAGGGCGCGTGGGGCGCACGTGCGCGGCGGCATGGGCGCGATCTCCGAGGCGATCGCCGCCAGCGCCCGCGCCCACGGCGCCGACGTCCGCACCGACGCCGAGCGTCGCGACGATCGACGTCGACCGACGGCCGCGTCACCGGCGTCACGCTCGACCAGCGGCGAGGCAGCTGACACGCGCCGCTCGTGCTCTCCGGCGCGCACCCGCAAGCGCACGGTGCTCGACCTCGTCGGCGCCGAGCACTTCCCCGACGAGGTCGCCGAGGACATGCGCCGCTACCGCACCCGCGGCGGCAGCGTGAAGGTCAACGCCGTGCTGTCCGAGCCGCCGCGCTTCGAGAACGTCGACGCGCGCGACGGCGAGCGGCTCTGCGCACGCGAGCCTCGCGCATCTGCCCGTCGCTCGACTACCTCGAGCGCGCGTGGCAGGACGCGCACGCGCGGCGTGCCCGGCCGAAGGCCCGTACATCGAGGTCGAGGTGCCGACGGCGGTCGACCCGACGCTGACCGACGACGGCACGACGATCCTCACGATGTTCACCCAGTACGGGCCGTGGAGCGCGGACGACTGGGCCGACGGCGACCGCGAGGCGTACGGCGAGCGCTGCTTCGGCATCCTCGCCGAGCACGCGCCGAACGTGCCGGACGCGATCCTCGACTACGAGGTGCTCGCGCCGCCCGACCTCGAGCGGATCTTCGGCCTCGAGGGCGGCTCGATCTTCCAGGGCGAGCAGGGCCTCGACCAGATGGCGTTCATGCGACCGACGCCCGGAGCTCGCCCGCTACGCGACGCCGGTGCACGGCCTCTACCTGTGCGGCGCCGGGCACGCACCCCGGCGGCGGCGTGATCGCCGCGTCCGGCCACAACGCCGCGCAGCGCGTCCTGCGCGACGCGCGCGGCGGCGTCGTCGGCCGCCTCAAGCGCCGTGCACGGTCGCTCACCTAAACGGTCATTCAAGCTGAGCGCCTCGGCCCGCCGTGCGAAGGCCTTGACGGATCGATGATTCAGGTGTGAGATGGGGTCGGTTTGAACGAGCCTTCAAATGTCTCGCGCCGCTCGCTCTTCAAGCGCGCGGGCGCGGCGGCAGCAGCGGCCGGCTCGCTCGGCGCGCTCGCCGGCTGCGAGAACACGACCGACGCCGGTCCAGGCCGGCGGGGCCGGCGGCGGCGGCCGCGGCACTCCTCGGCGACCCGACCGCCGGCGGGCCCGTCGACGCCGGCGGGCATCCCGCTCGCGCGCCGCGACTACCCGGTCACGCTGCCGCGCATCGGCAGGCGCGGTCGAGCCGGCGCGCGGCCCGAGAGCGGCGGCGAGCTGCGCGTCTACAACTACGCCGACTACCTCAACCCCGCGCGTGATCAAGGAGTTCGGCCGCGAGGAGGGCGTCTCCGTCCGCGTGACCACCTTCCAGACGCTGGAGGAGGCGTTCTCCAAGCTGAGCACCGGCGGGCTCGAGTTCGACGTCATCTTCTCCACGCCCGACCAGCTCTCGCGGCTCGTCGGCCGCCGGCTGCGTCCAGCCGCTCAACCTCGACCTGGTCCCCAACCTCACGAACACCGTCTGGCCCGAGCGGCGAGCCCGTTCTACGACGTCGACTCGCGCTACACGGTCCCGTACGTCGACCTACACGACCGGCATCGGCTGGCGCAACGACATAGTATCGACATCGACCCGACGCGATGCCGACGGCTGGGACGCGCTTCTGGGAGGCGCAGCGCTACCGCGGCCGCGTCCGCCTCCTCGACGACCCGCGCGAGGCGCTCGGCATGGCGCTGCTGCGCCGCGGCGAGCCCGACCTCAACACCGAGGACGCGCCCTGATCGACGCGCGCCGGCGCCGACCTGCACGAGCTCGCGACCGCGACGTGCGCGTGAAGGTCGCGATCTCCGAGTACGAGACGCTGCCGGCCGGGCGCACTCGTGCTCGCACCAGGTCTGGTCGGGCGACCTGATCAACGCGGTGATCTCGTACCTGCCGCGAGGACGCTCGCCGACGCGCTCTGTCCTACTGGTACCAGCGCGCCGGCGGGCCCGTCTTCAACGACATCATCACGGTCGCCGCCGCCGCCGCGCAAGCCGGTGATCGCGCACCGCTTCCTCAACTACATGCTCGACGAGCAAGGTCGCCTACGACAACTTCACCGGCTACGTCGGCTACCAGCCGCCGATCACCGCGATCAGCCGCCGACGTCGCTGATCGCCGACGAGATCGTCCCGCGCGACGCTGCGCGAGGGCGATCGTGACGCGCGAGGCGTACGCGAACGGCAACGCGTTCCTCGGCGCTGACCGCGCGGGCGAGCGCCTGTGGGACCGCGTCTGGACGACTTCCGGAGCGGGCTAGTGACGTGTCGACCCGCTGCGTCTGGCGCTCGCTCGCGGCCTGCCCGGGCTGCTGTGGCTCGTCGGTCTTCTTCCTCGTCGCGTTCTACGCGATCGTCGCCGTCGGGCTCGGCAACGTCGACGACGCTGTACGAGCCGGTGCCGCACTGGAACCCGCTCGACTGGAACGTCGGCTACATCTGGAAGGCGATCGAGGACGTCGCGCCCGGCGGCACCACCTGGCCCGTGTTCGTGCGCACGCTGCTCTACGTCGTCGCTCGCGATCGCCCTCTCGCTGGCGATCGGCTACCCGGTCGCGTGGTTACGCCGCGCGCCACGCCGGCCGCTGGCGCGGCCGCTGCTGGTCGCGCTCGTGCTGCCGTTCTGGATCTCCTACCTGATGCGGATGTTCGCCTGGACGAACCTGCTCGACACCGACGGCTACGCGGCGCAGGTCGCTCGAGCGCTGTCTCGATCGACACGCTGTTCGGCGCGCTCGGGCTGATGGAACCGGGACGGACTGGCTCGGCGGCCAGCACGATCACGGTGATCATGGCGCTCGTCTACGGCTACGTGCCGTACCTGATCCTCCCGCTGCTACGCGTCGCTCGACCGCATCGACAGCCGCATGATCGAGGCGGCGCGCGACCTCGGCGCGTCGCCGGTCGAGCGCGTTCCGGCGCGTCGTCCTGCCCGCGTCGTGACCGGGGATCCTCGCCGGCGATCGTGCTCATCGCGCTGCCGATGTTCGGCGACTTCTACACGCCGACCTGATGTCCGGGATCGCCGCGCACGAGCATGATCGGCAACACGATCAACGACGACGTGCAGGGCGGGCCGGACAAGCCGCTCGGCGCGGCGCTGACGATGCTGCTTGGCGGCGTTCCTGCTGATGTCGATGGTCTTCTACCTGCGCCAGCTGCGTGCGCGACCAGCGGCGGGCTCGAGCGCGCATGAGGGGGCTGCTCGCCAACCCGTGGGGCAGCCCGCGCGTGCTCGCGGCTGGTCACGTGCGCCTACGTGCTGTGGTCGCTCGTGCCGGTGCTGCTGGCGATCCGCTTCGCGTTCAACGACGGGCGCTCGCGCACGTCGTCGCAGGGTTGGTCGTTCCGCTGGTTCTGGGACGACCCGACGCTGTCGGTGTTCGACGACCCGACGCTGCGGGCGGCGCTCGAGCACGCGCCTGACGCTGGCCGTCATGGCGATGCTGTCCGTCGCCGCTCGGCACGGCGCTCGCGCTCGGCCTGCGGCGCTGGCGCGGCCGGGCTCGGCGGCCGCGAACACGGCTCATGCTGCTGCCGCTCGTGACCCCCGAGCTCGTGCTCGCGGTCGGCCTGTTCCTGCTGTTCACGACCGCGTTCGACGTTCGTCGGCCTCGGCACGACCGCGCAGGCGATCGGCCAGGTCACGTTCACGCTGTCGTGGGTGGTGCTGATCGTGCGCGCGCGGCTGCAGACGATCGGGCCCGACATCGAGGAGGCCGCCGCCGACCTCGGCGCGCCGCCGTACGAGGTGGTGCGCGCGCGTGCTGCTGCCGCTGCTGGCGCCGGCGATCGCGCGTCGCTTGCTGGTCGTGTTCGCGCTCTCGATCGACGACTTCGTGGTCACCCAGTACCTCGCGTCCGGGGCCGACACGACGACCGTGCCGATGCGGATCTACGCGCAGGCGCGCGGCGCGCCGACCCGGCGCTGAACGCGCTCGCGACGCTGATGCTCGTCGTGTCGCTGCTGGCGCTCGCGCTCGCGTATCGTCGTGTTCCGGGTGATCACGCGCGGCGAGCGCGGCAGCAAGGCCGCGATCGGGCAGCTCGCCGCTCGAGGCCACCGTCGACGCAGGAGGTGCGAAGTGAGCGGCGAGATCCGCGTCGAAGGGCTGACCAAGCGCTTCGGCGACGTGCTCGCGGTCGACGGCGATCGACCTCCAGGTCGCGGGCGGCGAGTTCTTCACGCTGCTCGGCCCGTCGGGCTGCGGCAAGACGACGCACGCTGCGGCTGATCGCCGGCTTCGAGCAGCCGGACGGCGGCGCGATCGAGCTCGACGGCGTCGACGTCTCGCGCACGCCGCCGCACAAGCGCAACGTCAACACGGTGTTCCAGAGCTACGCGCTGTTCCCGCACCGACGGTCGCGGAGAACGTCGCGTTCGGGCTGCGCTACGCAAGCTGCCGCGGGCGCGACGAGACGCGCCGCCGCGTCGGCGAGGCGATGGCGCTGGTGCGGCTCGACGGCGCTGGGCGACCGCCGCCCGGCGCAGCTCTCCGGCGGCCAGCAGCAGCGGGTGGCGCTCGCGCGCGCGCTCGTGCTCGAGCCGCCGGTGCTGCTGCTCGACGAGCCGCTCGGCGCGCTCGACGCGCGGCTGCGGCTGCGACCTGCAGGTCGAGCTCAAGCGCATCCAGGAGCAGCTCGGCATCACGTTCATCTACGTCACGCACGACCAGGACGAGGCGCTGACGATGAGCGACCGCGTCGCCGTCATGCACGACGGGCCGATCGAGCAGTGCGGGCACGCCGCGCGAGCTCTACGAGGAGCCGGCGACCGCGTTCGTGGCCAACTTCCTCGGCGCCGTCGAACCTGATCCCGGTCGAGGTCGGCGCGCGCGGACGGCGGCTGCCGCTGCACGCTCGGCTCGTTCACCTGCGCGCGAGACCGGCGACGCCGTCGCCGGCGACGCGCTGGTGATGATCCGGCCCGGAGAACGTGCGGCTCGAGCCGCACGGCGGCGAGGGCGAGAACCGGGTGCCCCGGATGGTCGAGGAGGTCGTCTACCTCGGCTTCCACCAGGAGGTGCGCGTGCGGCTCGCGACCGGCGCGCTCGTGCGCGCCGACGTCCCGAACGACGGCGACGCCCCGGAGTACGCGCAGGGCGACCCGGTGCACGTGCACCTGCGCGCCCGCAACCTGCGGGTCCTGGCCGGCGAGGAAGCGCCGGAGTGAGGGGGACCGACACCCGCGGGGAGCTGCTGGCCGCGGCCCGGCGCGTGATCCGGCGCGACGGCTTCGCCGGCGTGACCGTCGGCGAGATCACCCGCGAGGCGGGCGCCAGCGCGGGGCTGCTGAACTACCACTTCGGCTCCAAGGACGAGGTGCTGGCCGAGGCGTTCGACGAGATCGCGCGCGGCGAGCTGGCCGACCTGGAGGCGATCGCGCGCCGCCCCGACCCGCCGCCGGACCGGCTCGCCGCGTACCTCGACAGCTCCGACTGGGGCGACCGCGAGGGCTGGATGCTGTGGCTCGACGCGTGGGCGGACGCCGCCCGCGTCGAGGAGCTGCGGGCGACGCTGGCGCGCTACGCGCGCGGCTGGCGCGCGGCGCTCGCCGACGTGCTCGCCGACGGCGCGCGCCACGGCAGCTGGGACTGCCCGGACCCGGCCGAGGCCGCGTCGCGGATCGTCGCCGTGATCGACGGCATCGGCCTGCAGGCGATGCTCCACCCCGGCGAGGTGACGGCGGAGCGCGCCGCCGGCTGGGCGCGCCGGATCGTCGAGCTCGAGCTGGGGATCGCGCTGCCCGAGCCGGTCCCGGCGCCGCCGGCCGACCCGCCGACGTCCCACAGCGTGCGGATCGGCGTGCGCGGGCGCGACCTCGACGCCGACGGCTCCGTCCACCCGGCGGCGATGCTTGGCGTACCTCGAGGAGGCGCGCGACGGCTGGCTGGCGGAGCGGCTCGGCCCGGCCGGCGCGCACACGCTGCTGGCGCGCGTGGCGGTCGACTTCCGCGCGCCGCTGCGCGGGCAGGGCAGCGAGGTCGTGGTGCGCTGCGCGCTGCGCCGCCCGGGGCGCTCGAGCGTGGTCACCGACGAGACGATCGCGACCGCCGCCGGCGAGGTCGTCGCGCGCGCCGACACGACGCTCGTGGCCGTCGACGCCGCCACGCGCCGCCCGCGCGCCGCTCACCCCGTCGGAGCGCGAGGCGCTGGCGCGATGAGCCCGCTCAGGCCGGCCAGGCGGGATCGACGCCGAGCTCCGCCGCGAGCACCGCCCAGATCTCCGCGCGGGCACGCTCGCGCGGCATCGCCGGGTCGCCGCAGAGCACGCGGATGCCGTAGCCGTCGCACAGCGCCAGCACGCGGTCGGCGGTCGACGCCGGGTCGCCCACGGCGCCTTCGAGCGCCTCGCGGAACCACTCGTGCAGGCGCGCGTAGAGGCGCGCGCTGGTCTCGCGCAGCTCGGGCCGCCGCGCCGCCCGCAGCCACAGCTCGACCCACAGGATGAAGTCGTCGCGCAGCGCCCCCGGCGCCGGCAGGCACTGGTCGACCATCGCCGCCAGCTGCTGCTCGCCGCCGCTCGTCCGCACGTCACCCGCCCGCTCGTAGGAGTGCTCGACCGCCTCCTCCAGCAGCGAGTCGCGCGTGGCGAAGTGGTAGTGCACGAGGCTCGAGGACACGCCCGCGTCGGTGGCGATGCGGGCGATGCGCACGTCGTCGATCCCCTCGCGCGCGATCCGTCGCACCGCCGCGTCGAGGATCCGCTCCCGGGCGCTCATGCGCCGAACCCTACTCAGCCCGCGAGGTGCCGATGACCCCCGAGCAGCAGGCCCTCCAGGCGCGTGCCGCCGCGTTCGTGGACGAGGTGCTGATCCCGCTCGAGGAGACCGCCGAGCGCGCCCACGGCCACCTGCCCGCGGCCGCGGTCGAGCGCGTCCGGCGCGAGAGCCTGGACCGCCGGCTCAGCGGCGGGCTGCACTCCGCCGAGCACGGCGGCCAGGGCTGGAGCCACGTCGAGTGGTACCTCGTCGAGGAGCAGTTCGGCCGCTCGACGAACGCGATCTCCTGGCACGTGCCGGCCGCCTACAACGTGCTCGCCCAGGGCAGCCCGGAGCAGATCGACCGCTACCTGCGCCCGGCGCTGCGCGGCGAGGGCCACGACGCCTACGCGGTGACCGAGGAGCACGCCGGGTCCGACCCGTCCGGCATCGCCACGACCGCCGAGCGCACCGAGGCGGGCTGGCGGATCCGCGGCGACAAGTGGTTCGTCACGTTCGGCGACGTCGCGACCGTGTACATCGTGATGGCGGCCGCGCTCGTCGACGGCGAGCGGCTGCCGACGCTGTTCCTCGTCGACGCGGCGACGCCCGGCGTCGAGGTGATCGACGACCCGCCGTTCACCCACAGCTACCCGCACGGCCACCCGACGCTGCGGTTCGACGTCGAGGTCCCGGAGGATGCCGTGATCGGCGGCGTCGGCGGCGGCGACGACCTGCAGCGGGCGTGGTTCGTCGAGGAGCGGCTCGGCATCGCCGCCCGCTGCGGCGGCGCGATGCTGCGGCTGCTCGACGCGACGGTCGAGTGGGCGGCGGGCCGCGAGCAGGGCGGCGCGCGGCTGATCGAGCACCAGGGCGTCGCGTTCCCGCTCGCCGACTCGGCGGCCGACGCCGCCGCCGGGCGCCTGCTCGGCCTCGAGGTCGCCCGGCTCGCCGACGCGGGCGCCGACCCGAAGCTCGTGCACGCGAAGGCCTCGCTGGCGAAGCTGTTCTGCAGCGAGGCCGCCAACCGCTGCGCCGACCGCTGCGTGCAGGCGTTCGGCGGCCGCGGCTACATGCGCACGAACGTCGCCGAGCGGTTCTGGCGCGAGCTGCGCGTGGACCGCATCTGGGAGGGCACGAGCGAGATCCAGCGGCTCGTCGTGGCACGCTCGCTCGAGCGCCGCGGCGTGGAGCGCGTCCTCCACTGCATGGACCTCTCGCGGCTCCTGCGTCCCCAGTCGATCGCGGTCGTCGGCGCGAGCGAGCGCCCCGGCTCGTACGGCGGCGAGGCGCTGCTGAACCTGCGGCGGCTCGGCTTCGACGGCGCGGTGCACGCGGTCAACCCGAACCGCGACTCGGTGCACGGCTTCGCGTGCGTGCCCGGGCTGGCCGACCTGCCGCAGGCGCCCGACGCGGTCGTCGTCGCGATCCCCGCCGAGCGGCGTGCCCGCCGTGGTCGAGGAGGCCGGCGCGCGCGGCTGCGGCGGTGCCGTCGTGTTCGCCGCCGGGTTCGCCGAGGCGCCCGACGGGGCCGGGCTGCAGGCGCGGCTCGCCGCGGCGGCGCGCGCGTACCGGCTGCCGGTCTGCGGCCCGAACGGCAACGGCATCGTCAACGTGCCCGCCCGCGTCGCGCTGTGGGGCGACATGGTCGCGCCGCGCGAGGCGGGCGCGGTCGCGCTCGTCTCGCAGAGCGGCAACGTGGCGGTCAACGCGCTCGCCTCGCGGCGCGGGCTGCGGCTGCACACGGTCGTGTCCTGCGGCAACGCCGCGGTGCTCGACGCCGGCCGACTACGTCGAGGCGATCGCGGAGCTCGACGGCGTGCGGTCGATCGCGCTGTACCTCGAGGACGACGGCGACGGCGAGCGCTGGTGCGCGGCGCTCGCCGCGTGCGCGGACGCGCGGCATCGGCGTCGCGGTGCTCAAGGCGGGGCTCTAGCGCGCCGGCGCCGCGGCGGCGCAGGCGCACACCGGCGCGGTCGCCGGCGACGGGCGCGTGTTCCGGGCGCTCGTCGAGGAGGCCGGCGCGGCCTGGGCGTCCGACCCGCACGAGCTGCTCGAGCTGGCCAAGGCGCTCGCGGTCAGCCGCCGCGGCGGGGCGCTGCCGGGCGGCGGCGTGGCGGTGATGACGTGCTCGGGCGGGGACTCGAGCGTCGCCGCCGACGTCGCCGACGGAGCTCGCGCTGCCGCTGCCCGCGCTGGCGCCCGAGACGCTGGCCGAGCTCAGGCGCCTGCTGCCCGCGGCGGCCGTCGCCGCGAACCCGCTCGACTACACGTCGCTGCTGTGGGACGAGCCGGACGCGCTGCGCAAGATCGTGCGCGCGCTGGCGGCCGACCCGCTCGTGGAGCGGCTGCTCGTGCTCTACGACGAGCCGGACGCGCTCGACGGCGCGGCCGCCGGCGCCTGGGCGGCGCGTGCTGGCGGCGGTGCGCGACGCGGCCGCCGACGCCGACGCCCCGGTCGCCGTCGCCTCGACGCTGCCGGAGCTGCTGGCCGACGACGTCGCGCTCGAGCTGCAGCGCGACGGGCTCGCCGCGGTCGCCGGCCTGCGCAGCGGGATCCGCGTCAGCGCCGCCCTGCGCACCGTGCCCGGCGTCCGGCCAGCGCCTGGCGGCGCTCGGCGTCGCCGCCGCCCGCGCGCGCCACGCCCGCCGCGCCGACGGCCTCGCCTGGCTCGCCGAGCACGAGGCGAAGGCGCTGCTGCGCGACGCCGGCGTGATGGTGCCGGACGGCCGCCCGGCGCTCGACGCCGACGACGCCGCCGCCGCTCGTCGAGGCGCTGGCCGGACCGGCCGCGCTGAAGCTGTCCGGCGCCGGCGTGCGCCACAAGACCGAGCGCGGCGCGGTCGAGCTCGACGTGCGCGGCGGCGCGGCCGCGCGGGCCGCCTGGGAGCGCCTGCGGGCGCTCGACGACGGTCGCCGAGGTGCTCGTCGAGCGGATGGCGGCGCCGGGGGTCGAGCTGCTGTTCGCGGCGCGCGCCGACGGCGTCGTGCCGGTGCTCGTGGTCGGCCTCGGCGGGATCTGGACCGAGGCGCTGGCCGACGTCGCGGTGCTGCCGCTCCCCGCCCGCCCCGCGCGCGTCGAGGCGGCCCTGCGCGGCCTGCGCGGCGCGCCGCTGCTGACCGGCGGCCGCGGGCTCCCCGCCGTCGACCTCGCGGCCGCCGCCGAGCTCGCCGCGGGCGCCGGCGCGCTGCTGCTCGACGCCGGCCTGGCGCTGCTCGAGCTCAACCCCGTGATCGCCGGCCCCGCCGGCGCGATCGCCGTCGACGCGCTGGCGGCCGCACCCCTGGAACCCGACCGAGGAGCCGCAGCATGAACGAGATCGCCGCCAGACTGGGCCGGGTCGGCCTGCCCGCGCCCGTCTCCGAGCTCGCCGCCCGCGACTGGGACGCGATCGTCGTCGGCGGCGGCCACAACGGCCTGACCGCCGCCGCGTACCTGGCGCGCGCCGGGCAGCGCGTGCTCGTGCTCGAGGCGCGCGAGCGGCTGGGCGGCGCCTGCACGCTCGAGCAGCCGTTCGGCGGCGACTTCACGATCAGCCCCTGCGCCTACGTCGTCGGGCTGCTCGACGACGTCGTGATCGACGAGCTGCGAGCTGCGCCGCCGCGGCTACGAGTGCTACGTCGCCGACCCGAACCTGTGGGTGCCGTTCGCGGACGGCACGTCGTTCGGGCAGTGGCTCGACGACGCGCGCACGCAGGCCGACCTCGAGGCGCTCGGCGTGTCGGCGAAGGACATCGAGGGCTACTGGGCCTACGAGCACATCTTCGACGAGATCCGCCGGCGGCTGCGGACCGGCGCGCGCGACACCTGGATCGGCGACTCGCCCGGCCGCGCGGAGATCGAGGAGCTGCTGCGCGGCGAGCAGGCGATGATCGACATCGTCTTCGAGGCGTCGATCGCCGAGGTCCTGGACGACTTCATCGGCGACGAGCGGCTCAAGGACGCGCTGTTCGGCCAGGGCGTGATCGCGTCCTGGGGCGGCCCGCGCGACAAGGGCACGGCCTCGATCAAGCTCATGCACTACCAGGGCGACCTCGAGGGCCAGGGCCCGGTCTGGGGCTACGTCAAGGGCGGCATGGGCATGATCAGCTTCGCGATCGCCGACGCGGCGCGCGAGCACGGCGCGCAGCTCGCCACCGGCGTGCCCGGTCGCGCGGATCGTGCCCGGCGAGGGCGTCGAGCTCGAGGACGGCACGCGCATCCGCGCCGCGACCGTGCTCTGCAACGCCGACCCGAAGGTGGCGCTCAGGCTGCTCGAGGGCGAGGACGTGCCGGCGGACTACCGCGAGCGGCTCGAGGCGTGGAAGGTGCGCAGCCCGGTCGTCAAGTTCAACGCGGTGCTGAACGCGCTGCCGGAGTGGACGGCGGCGCGCGGCGAGCGCTTCCCGGCGCACGCGACCGTCGACGTGACCTACGGGCTCGATGCGGCGCAGGAGGCGGCCGACGCGTGCGGCCGCGGCGAGCCGCGGATCGGCTTCGGCGAGATCTACGTCCAGACGGGCTACGACCCGACGCCCGCGCCGGCCGGCTACCAGCTGCTGAGCGTCTTCGGCCAGTACGGGCCGTACGACGTCGAGGGCGGCTGGGACGCGCGGCGCGAGGAGGTCGCGCGCCAGTTCATCGACCTGATCTCGGCGTTCGCGCCCGGCTTCGAGGACATCCTCGTCCACCACGAGGTGCTGGGGCCGCCGCACATCGAGGAGCGCGTCGGGCTGACCGGCGGCAACATCTTCCAGGGCGAGGTGACGCCCGACCAGATGTGGGAGCACCGGCTGACGCCGCGCACGCCGGTCGAGGGCCTCTACCTGTGCGGCGCGGCGACGCACCCGGCGGGCAGCGTGATCGCGCTCAACGGCCGGAACGCGGCGCAGGCGGTGCTGGCCGACGCGCGCGATAGGCGGTCACCGGCGCCGACAGCCCCTTGAGCTTCTTCTCGCCCGCGTCCGACCACGTGTAGGCGCCGTCCGGGATCGCGGCCCGGACGGCGTCCGTCACCAGCACGGAGGCCGGGCGGGCGCGGGCGGTCAGGCGGCTGGCGATGTTCACCGGCGGGCCGAACCAGTCGCCCCAGCGGTTGACGGCGGGCCCGAAGTCGACGCCGGCGCGCAGCGCCGGCAGCGCCTCGTCGCCGGCCGTCGCCTCGACGAGCGCGAGCGCCGTCGCCACCATCGGCTCCGGCCGCGGCGAGACGAGCATGACCGCGTCGCCGATCAGCTTGACGATCCGCACCGGCGGCTCGACGACGTCGCTGGCCAGGCGCGACAGCCGCCCGGCGACGCCGCCGAGCTCCTCGACCGGCACGCTCTCGCCGAGCGCGGTGAAGCCGACGAGGTCGGCGAAGGCGACCGTCGTCTCCTGCGCCTCGACCACCCGGCCGGTCAGCATCTGCTCGCGCGTGATCGCGTCCTGACGCAGGATCTGGCGCATGTGGAGCGCGAACACGTGGCCGATGAACGGGGCCGCGAGCGGCAGCAGCTCCTCCGCGATGTCGGCGTAGCGGTGCGCGAGCGAGCGCTCGTCGGCGCCCGCCTCGATGAACGTCTGCGCCACCAGCTCGCGCGTCGCCTCCGCGTAGCGCGCCATGCCGCGGCCGAGCACGCGCGTGACCTCGAGCGCCTCGTCGTCGGGGAAGCCGGCGGCGCGGTACTGGCAGCCGAGGCGGGCCGCCTCGAGGTCGGCCGTGCCGTAGGCCTTCTCGTCCGGATCGGGCGTGGCGAGCCCGAGCGCGCGCCGGTGGGCCTGGAAGAACTCCAGGCCGAGGCCGGTCTCGTCGGCGATCTCGCGGGCGCTGTAGCGGCGGTCGTCGGTCAGCAGCCGCTCGACCGGCAGCAGCACCAGCCGGTCCTCCGCGACGGCGCGCCGCAGCTCCTCGACGGGCACGCCGTCGGCGTGCAGCTCGTCGAGCAGCGCCGCTCGCCCGGAGCGCGCGGGCTCTTCGAGCCCGTCGAGGAATCCCTCGCCCTGCCAGTCCATAGCGTCGGCTGCACGGTACCTTTTGCGAAGGTGACCTCGCGACGCAAGCCCGCGGAGCTGGTCGTCGCGGTGACTGGTGGCGGACGTGGCATCGGCCGCGCGACCGCCCAGGCACTCGCGGCGGACGGCGCGCGCGTTGCGATCGGGGACCTCGACGCCCCGCTCGCCGCCACGGTCGCCGCGGATCTGCCGGGAGCGATCGGCGTGTCCGTCGACGTCACGCGCCGCGGGTCGTTCGCCGCGTTCCTCGGCACGGTCGCGGACCGCTTCGGCCGCATCGACGTGCTCGATCAACAACGCCGGCGTGCTGCACGTCGGCCCGTTCATGGACGAGGACGAGGAGCTCACGCGCCGCCAGGTCGACGTCAACCTGCACGGCACGATCCACGGGATGAAGCTCGTGCTGCCGGCGATGGTCGCGCGCCGCTCCGGTCACGTGATCAACGTCGCCTCGACGGCGGCGCGCGCGGGGATCGCCCGCGAGGCGGTCTACTCGGCGACGAAGCACGCGGTGCTCGGGCTCTCGGAGGCGGTGCGCGCCGAGCTGCGCGGCAGCGGCGTCGACCTGTCCGTCGTCCTGCCGGGCCTCGTCCGCACCGACCTGGCCGCGGGCACGGTCGACGCCCGCGGCGTGCCGGTGCTCCAGCCCGAGGTGGTGGCGGAGGCGATCGTCGGCGTCATCCGGCGCCCGCGCTTCGAGGTCTACGTCCCGCGCTCCTACGGCCGCGCCGCCGCGCTCGGCGCGCTGCTGCCGCGGCGCTCGCGCGAGGCTGATGCAGCGGATGCTCGGCTCCGAGCGGCTGACCGCCGGCGTGACGCCCGAGGCGCGCGAGGAGTACGAGGGGCGCGTGCGCGACCAGGCCGCGCGCGACTCGGTCGCTTGACCCGGTAGCCTGGATCGCGTCAACAGGGGGGCTGGCGGACGCCGGCTGAGATAGCGCCCATCCCGGCGCTGACCCTTCGAACCTGTGGGGTAATGCCCGCGGAGGGAGCTGATGGTCACCGTCTCGGCGGTCGAGAAGAGGTTCGGGTCCGTGCACGCGCTCGCCGGCGTGTCGCTCGACGTCGCCGCGGGCGAGGTCGTCGCGGTCGCGGGGCCGAGCGGCTGCGGCAAGTCGACGCTGCTCGAGCTGGTCTGCGGGCTGGCGGCGCCCGACGCCGGCACGGTCGCGGCCGGGCCGGCGGCCCTGATGCCGCAGCGCGACGGGCTGCTGCCGTGGCTGTCGGCGCTCGACAACGCGGCGCTGGCGCTGCGGCTCGCCGGGCGCGGCCGCGCCGAGGCGCGCGCGGAGGCGCACGAGAACTTCGTCGCGTTCGGGCTCGAGGGCTTCGAGCGCGCGCGGCCGCCCGAGCTGTCCGGCGGCATGCGCCAGCGCGTCGCGTTCCTGCGCACGCTGCTGGCCGGGCGCGACCTGCTGTGCCTCGACGAGCCGTTCGGGGCGCTCGACGCGCTGACGCGGGCGCAGATGCAGGAGTGGCTGGCCGGCGCGCTCGCAGCGCGAGCCGCGGACCGTGCTGCTCGTGACCCACGACGTCGAGGAGGCGGCGCTGCTCGCCGACCGGATCGTGGTGCTGTCGCCGCGCCCGGGCCGCGTCGTCGGCCGACGCTCGACGTCGGCGCCGCGCGCCCGCGGCACCGATCCGACGCCGCGGTGGTCGAGCTGCGCGAGCAGGCGCTGAGCGCGCTGGGAGCGCACTGATGGCGGCCGCGCTGATCGTGCTCGCGCTGGTCTGCGGCTGGGAGCTGCTGCGTGCGCGCCGGCGGCGTCGACGAGCTGATCCTGCCCGCGCCGACGACCGTGCTCGAGGCGCTGTGGGAGGACCGCTCGCTGCTGGCCGACGACCTCGCGGTCACGGCCGGGGAGGTCGTGCTCGGCCTCGCCGCGGCGATCGCGGCCGGGGCGGCGCTCGGCGGTGGCGATGCACCTCTCCCCCGCCGCGCGCGGCGCGCTGCGCCCGCTCGTGATCGGCTCGCAGGCCGTGCCCGTGCCGGTGATCGCGCCGCTGCTGTCGTGCTGGTCTCGGCTTCGGGCTCGCGCCGAAGGTGCTGATCGTCGCGCTCGTCTGCTTCTTCCCCGTCGCCATCAACCTCTACGACGGCCTGCGCGACGCCGACGCGGACGCCCGCCAAGCTGCTGCGCTCGCTCGACGCCTCGCGCTGGCAGACGCTGCGCTGGCTCGAGCTGCCGAGCGCGCTGCCCGTCCGCGTTCACCGGCATGAAGATCGCCGTCGCCGTCGCGGTCATCGGCGCCGTGTTCGCCGAGTGGTCCGGCGCCGAGCGACGGCCTCGGCCACGCGCTGCTGATCGCCAACGGGCAGCTCGAGACCGCGCGCGCGTTCGCTGCCACCCTGCTCCTGTTCCTGCTCGCCGTCGGGCTCTACGCCCTGTTCGCGCTGCTCGAGCGGCGCGTCGTCGACTGGAAGCCCCGATCCCACCCCGGAGGACCATGACCCGCCTGACACCTCTGCTCGTCCTCGCCGCTGCTGCTGCTCGCCGGCTGCGGCGAGAAGTCCGAGCCCAGCCCGGGCTCCGGCGACCGCGAGCCGTTCACGGTGATGCTCGACTACTTCCCGAACGCCGACCACGCCGGCATCTACGCCGCGCAGGCGGCCGGGGAGTTCGACAAGGCGGGCCTCGACGTGACGATCCAGCCGCCGCCCGACCCCGCCGCGCCCGCTGCGGCTGCTGCAGGCCGGCCGCGCCGACCTGGCGATCTCCTACGAGCCCGAGCTGCTGCTGGCGCGCGACCAGGGCGCCGACGCTCGTCGGCGTCGGCGCGCTCGTGCAGAAGCCGCTGACCTCGCTGATCTCGATCGGCGACGACGCGATCGCGCCGCCCCGCCGACCTGCGCGGCAAGAAGGTCGGCACCGCCGGCATCCCGTACCAGTCGGCCTACCTGCGAGACGATCCTCGAAGGCGCCGGGCGTCGACCCGGCCGCGGTCGAGGAGGTCAACGTCGGCTTCAACCTCACGCCGGCGATGATCTCCGGCAGGGTCGACGCGACGCTCGGCGTCGTTCTGGAACTACGAGGGCGTCGAGCTCGAGCGGCGCAACCGCAAGCCGCGGATCCTGCGCGATGGAGCAGCTCGGCGTGCCGACCTACAACGAGCTGATCTTCGTCGCCCGCCGCGGACGATCTCGACCGCGAGCGCGGCGTCGCGTCTGCGCCGCTTCCTGCGCGCGACCGCCCGCGGGCACGCAGATCGTGCGCGAGCGACCCGCAGGCGGGCGTCGACGCGCTGCTGGAGGCCGACGACGGACCTCGACCGCGAGCTGCAGGCCGCCGCGATCGCGCGCGACGCTGCCGGTCTTCTTCCCCGCGGACGAGGAGCTGCCCTGCGGCTACCAGGACCAGCGCGAGTGGGCGGCCTACGAGCAGTGGATGCGCGAGCAACGAGCTGCTCAAGCGGCCCGAGGGCGAGCGCGCGCCGCTGACCAACGAGTTCCTGCCGGGCGAGGGGCTCGACGAGGGACGCGTCCGGGCTGGACTGAGGCCGGTCGCGTCGGCGAGGCGCAGGAACTCGCCGGCCAGGCCCTGCCACTCGCCGTAGCGGCGCGAAGAAGTCGCGCACCTCGTCCTCGTCGGCGCGGGCGCGCGGGTTGCCGGTGCTGAGCCGGCCGACGAGCTTGAGGTAGCCGAGGTCGCCGGCCGGGATCAGGTCGATCCGGCCCTGGCCGTGCAGCGCGAGCATCTCGACCGTCCACGGCGCCGATCTCGGGGATCGCGCGCAGCCGCCAGCACGCTCGTGGTCGGCGCGCAGGTCGACGCGGCCGCGGGCGACCTCGCGCGCGCAGCGCCGAGCAGCGCGAGCGCGCGCTTCGGCGCGAGGTCGAACGACGTCAGCAGCGCCGGCGCCTCGCGCGGCGACGGCGGCCGCCGTCGGCAGCGTCGCGCAGCCGGTGGCCGGGCAGCGGCGCCCGAGCGCGCACGATCAGGCGCCGCTGGATCGCCGACCGCGCGCTCGAACTCGATCAGCTGCTCGGTGATCGCCCACGCAGCGCCTCGAACGGGCTCGGGCCGGCGCGCGCGACGCGCAGCGCGACGGCTGCGCGCGCACGGCCGTGCCGATCACGGGGTCGTCGCGGAAGCGGTCGTAGAACGGGCGCAGGTCGTCGTCGACGCCGAGCGGCGAAGCGCATGCGCTCGATCGCCGCGCGCGCCGCCATCTCGTGTCGCGGCCGCGGGCGGCGAACAGCACGCGGTCGCGCGCCGGCTGCACGACGCCGACGACGCACCGGCTCGCCGTCGACGTGCAGCAGCCGCTGCAGCGCGGCGCCGCGGCGCCGCGTGAGCCCGTCGGCCGACCCGCCGCCGGCAGCCGGAACGGCCACGGCGGCACGACCTCGACCGCGCACCTCCGCGGGCGCCGCGGCCGTGGTCACGGCCGGCGGATCAGGTGGACGTCGACCAGGAAGGAGTTGGAGGCGACGATGTCGCCGAGCCCGCCGGACTTGCGGCGGCGCCGCCGGCGCGGGCGCAGCGAGACCTTGCGGCTCACGACCGCGACGGTCGCCGCCCCGGCGACGAAGCCGGTCGCCGCCAGCGCGGCGGCCTGCCGCGCCGGCACCGCCGGGCGCGCGGTCTCGACGCTGGCCTTGGGGGCGATGACGGGCAGGCCCTCGACGACCTCGCCCTCGTCTTCGGCTGCTCCGGAGTCGGTCACGAACTGCAGAGCTTGACCGATCGGGCGGACACGTGCGTCAGCGCGCTTCGGTCCGGCGCGTCGGGAACGTCCGGAACACGACGTCCCAGTACGGGGCGCTGATGCCGAATCCCTTGTCGTCGTCCTGGAAGTGGTGGCGCATGTGCAGCTCGCGCAGCCGCTTGCCGAGCCGCGTCTTCGGGGTGTGGTGGTGCAAGGCGTAGTGGATCTCGTCGTAGACGATGTAGCCGATCAGGAAGCCGCCGGCGACGGCCGGCGCGTGGACCGAGCCGAACAGGACCCAGAGCGCGGCGAGGACGAGGATCGCCAGCGGCACGCTCGCCGCGGGCGGCATCACCAGCCGCAGCGGGTCGTTCGGGTGGTCGTGGTGGACCCCGTGGATCATCCAGTGCAGCTTCGCCCCGATGCCGTCCTCGGGCTCGAAGTGGAAGACGATCCGGTGCAGCCAGTACTCGAACAGCGTCCAGATGGCGTAGCCGACGAGCAGGAGCCCGGCGGCGTCCCACCAACCGTCGCGACCGACGGCGACGACGAGGAGCACGGCGATGACCGGCATGTAGATGAGGAGCGGCACCATCGGGTGCACGCGGGTGAAGCGGTCCAGGAACCGCGACTGGAACATCGGCGGGGAGGCCTTGAGCTGATCCGAGCGCTGCATATGTGTGAACGCGTACCCCTTAGGGGTCCCTAATGGGAAGCGAAGCGGCCGCTCGTAGATCCTGAAGCGGCGCACGATCCGGCCGCCCATGGCCTCCATCGCGCGGTTCATGTTCTTGTTCGTCTCCAGGATCCAGCCCATCTCGCCCCACGTCTGCGGGGTCGCCGTCGCCATGTCGAAGTGCTCGACGTACATCGCCGCGGCGATGCCCGTGTGCTGGAACTCGGGCTTGACGCCGAGGAAGCCGACGCGCACGCGGTCGATCGTCTTCGCCGCGCCGCAGGTAGTGCCACCAGCCGAGCGGGAGCAGGCGCCCGTTCATCTTGCGCAGCACCTGGTTGATGTCCGGCACCGTGATCGCCACCGCCACGGTCTCGCCCTCGGCGGTCTCGGCGACCATGAACCAGTTCGAGTCGAAGACGAGCTGCATCTCCTGCGCGTAGGCGTCGAGGTCGGCCTTGCCGTAGGGCACGAAGCCCCAGTTCTCGCTCCAGGCCGCGTTGTAGACGTCGGCGAAGCGGTCCAGGTCCTTGCGCAGCGAGCGCCGCGACATCTTGCGGATGTGGATGCCGTGGCGCGGCCCGACCTCCTCGGCGAGCTTGAAGATGATCGGCAGCATCCTCGTGCGGTCGGAGATGTCGCAGCTCCCACATCAGCAGGTCGATCGCCTTGGCCAGGCCCGCCTCCTCCATGCGCTGCGCGTAGTACGGCGGGTGCCAGGGCTGCTTGATCATCGGCTCGCGCTCGAAGCCCTCGATCAGCACGCCGGACTCGTCGTTGATCGTGAAGTCCATCGGGCCGACCATGTGGTCGCGCCCCTTGCCGCGCAGCCAGCGCTCGGCGGCCTCCAGCAGCGCGGGCAGGACCTCCGGGTCGTCCTCCAGCTCGAGGAAGCCGAACATGCCCCAGCGGTTGCCGTGGAAGTCGTTGAAGGCCTGGTCGATACTGGGCGCTGATGCGGCCCACGACGCGGCCGTCGCGCTCGGCCAGGAAGAGCTGCGCGTCGCCGTGCGTGAAGAACGGGTTCTGGCGGCGCGACAGGAAGATCCACCGCTCGAGGCGCAGCGGGGGAACCCAGACGGGCGAAGTAGAGTGCAAACGGTACGGGAGGTCGATGAACTCCCGCATGTCCCGCCGCCCTCGCACGGGACGAACTTCCAGCGACACGGAGCCGGACCCTATATGCCGACCGCCACCGACGTCTTCGCGAAGGTCCGCGGGCACGAGCGCGCCGAGCAGCTCCGCGCCGCCCGCGAGGCCGACCTCCTGCCCTACTTCCGCCGGCTCGAGTCGCCCGCCGCGCCCGTCGTCGAGATGGAGGGTGCCGAGCGCGTCATGCTCGGCTCCAACAACTACCTCGGGCTGACCGGCGACCCGCGGGTGATCGAGGGCGCGCGCGACGCGCTCGAGCGCTACGGCACCGGCCTCACCGGCTCGCGGCTGCTGAACGGCACGATCGACCTGCACCTCGACCTCGAGCGCGAGCTCGCCGAGTGGATGGGCACCGAGGACGCGATCGTCTTCACGACCGGCCACCAGGCGAACGTCGGCACGCTGGGCACGCTGCTGGCGCCGGGCGACACCGTGATCGCCGACTCCGCCGACCACGCTTCGATCCTCGACGGCTGCCTGCTCTCGCGGGCGAAGCTGCGGCCGTTCCGGCACGGGCGGCTCGACAAGCTGGAGAAGATGCTGCAGCGCGCCGCAGGCGACGGCGGCGGCGTGCTCGTGGTCGTCGACGGCGTGTTCTCGATGGAGGGCGACGTCGCCGACCTGCCGCCGATCGTCGAGCTCTGCCGGGCGTACGGCGCGCGGCTGATGGTCGACGAGGCGCACGCGGCCGGCGTGCTCGGCGCACGCGGCGCGGGCACGTGCGAGCTGATGGGCGTCGAGCGCGACGTCGACCTGCGGATGGGCACGTTCTCGAAGGCGCTCGCGCGCTGCGGCGGCTTCATCGCCGGGTCGCACGAGGTGGTCGACTTCCTGCGGATCTCGTCGCGCGCCTTCCTGTTCACCGCCGCGGCCGTGCCGGCGGCGGTCGGCGCCGCGCTGGCCGCGCTGCGCGTGGTGCGCTCCGACGACGGGCCGCTGCTGTTCGAGCGCGTGCTCGCCAACGCGCGGCGGCTCGAGGACGGCCTGCACGAGCTCGGGCTTCGAGGTCGTGCAGGACGGCTCGGGCGTGACGACCCCGATCGTCCCGGTCGTGGTCGGCGACGACTGGAAGGCCGTGCTGCTCTGGCGCGCGCTCTACGACGCCGGCGTCTACGTCAACGTCGCGCTGCACCCGGCGGTCCCGCCGGCCGGCGCGCTGCTGCGCACGAGCGTGATGGCGACGCACGACGAAGCGACGCTGGACCGGGCGCTGGAGGCCTTCGCGAACGTCAAGGCGACGTTCGAGAAGCGAGCACGGGCCGCTGCCCGGCCCGCGCCTATAGCAGAGATCCGCTTCTCATACGACCTTTAGAAATCGCCCGCTTCTTGCGAATTTTCAGATCATGACCGCGTTGACGCAAGCCCTCGCACGCGCCTAGTCTGCGCCCTCGGCCGGTGCGTTACGAGCCCGGACGTGAGAGAGGGATTCGCTTCAGTCGAAGGGCTTGGAGGGGCGCTCCGGTGTGGTGACCGGGACGCCAGGCCCTGACTCGTCCGTGCGCGAACGCCTGGCCGGTTACAAGCGTTGTTCATATTCGATGTGCGGCCCACCATGAGGGTGAGTCGCCGTGCGGGGAGGTTCCATGAACGCAACTGCGACAGCTCCTGCCGCGCAGCACATGCGGGCGCTAGCGCAGGCGAATCGGGTTCGGCTGGCACGAGCTGAGCTCAAGAGGCAGGTCGGCGACGGAGACACCTCCGTCGCGGATGTCGTACTCGGCTGCCCCTGGGAGGCCGAGAGCATGACGATCTGCGACCTGCTGATGAGCCAGCACCGCTGGGGCCGGACCCGATGCCGGAGGTTCCTCGCGTCGATCCCCATGTCCGAGACGAAGACGGTCGGGTCGATGACCGACCGCCAGCGCCGCGCGCTCGCGGCGATGCTGGGCGGCGAACCCGCCTACGCGGTACCCGAGCTCTCCTGGGGGCGATAGCCGAGGCTGAAGTTCCGAGGCGCCGGCGGAGTCGCTACGACGCGACGCCGCCGGTGCCGGAGAACCCCGGCCCGCGGGTGGCGATCTCGACGATGTGGCTGTCGGGGTCGCGGATGTAGATCGACCGGAAGGCGCCGCGGTCGAAGACGTCGGTGCAGTCGACACCGTGGTCGCGCAGGTAGTCGCGCCACGCCTCCTGCTCCTCCGGCGTGTCGACGATCAGCGCGAAGTGATGCGTCGAGCCGGCGCCGACCACGCCCTTCGGCAGGTCGGGGTACTGCATGAAGCTGATCAGCGTCCCCGGGCCCTCGCCGGGCGCCCCGAACCACACGTGGCGGCTCGTCGGGTCGTCGTCGGACGGGCCGTCGTGCACGATCGCCAGACCGAGCAGGTCGCGGTAGAACGCGATCGTCCGCTCGAGATCGGCGGAGATGCCCGTGATGTGATGCAGCCCACGCAGCTGCATGCGCTTCTGCTCGTCCACGGACGGGCAGGGTAGTCGACCGGGCGGCGGCGCCCTACCAGCCGCGGTACGTGCGCGTGAGCGCGAACACCGCCGCGCCGAAGGTCGCGAGCGCGGCGACCACGACCACGGGCCACGGCGCGCCGGCGAAGTAGAGGATCGCGGCGAGGCCGACGGCGGGCAGCCCGGCGATCACCGGCGCGTGCGGCTTGAAGCCGGAGAAGTGCTCGCGCAGCACCGTGTCCAGCCCGCCCAGCGAGCCCAGCAGCATGCCGCACACGAGCATCAGGCGGCCGCGGTCGGAGTCGAAGTCGAGCAGCCCGAGGACGAGCAGCACGATGCCGGCCAGCACGCACAGCTCGACGAGCGGGAACGGGTGCCACGGCGCCTTCGGGCGCTCGTCCGGCACGGGCTGGGCGAGCGACGGGCGCGCCGGCTCCGGCGCGCGCCTGCGGCTGCGGCGGCCCATCGCGTGGCAGCCTACCGCGCCCCCGAGTTCGACCCGCACCGGCGGGCGCGCCGTATGCTCGCTTGCGTGCCGCGCAACGACCCCACGGACACCGGCGGGCTGTTCATCGGCCGCCGCCCGGGCACCGGGCCGCTGAAGTTCCGCGGCGCGCCCGAGCGCGGCGGGCCGGGCCGGCGGCGCGCCGACGCGCTGCTCGCGGCCGGCGTGCTGGCGCTCGAGGTCCTGCTGTGCCTCACGCTCTGGGGGCCGCAGCCGCTGGCGTGGCTGTGGGTGGGCTCGCAGCTCGACTATCAGACGGGCTCGGTGACGCTGGGGATCGCGGTCGCGTTCGCGGGCATGATCGCCACGCTGATGCTCACGCTGTCGCTGGCGAGCCGGCTCGACCGCTTCTGGCGGATCCTGCGCCGCGCCGCCGGGCACGAGCAGAAGGAGGGCGCGCTGGTGCGCATCTTCGCCGCCACGGCCGTCGTCGCCGCGATCGCGTTCGCGTTCTGGTTCGTGATCCTCGAGGGCCCGGGCCCGAGCGTCGCACCGCAGTGATCCGGCGGCTGCGCGACTACTACCGCCAGTTCGAGGCGCTCTCGCCGGAGGAGATGAGCCGCGAGCTGCTCGAGCGCCGCGACGCCGAGCGCGCGCGGCTGCCGGTCTCGGTGCCGGCGCTCGACCTCGCGTCCGCCGCCTGGCACGAGCCGCCGCACCCGGAGGCCGTGAACGCGGCGACGTACGCGCTGCGGCGGTCGGTCAACGCGTACCCGGACGCGACGCCGCTGCGCGAGGCGATCGCCGAGCGGCACGGGCTCGAGCGCGACCAGGTGGCGGTCGGGCACGGGGCGGGCGAGCTGGTGCGCGCCGCGCTGAGCTACGTGGGCGGCGGGAACGTCGCGGTCGCCTGGCCCGGCTGGGGGCCGCTGCCGCGGCTCGTGCACGAGGCCGGGGCGATGGCCGTCCCGGTCGCGCTCGCCGCGGACGGCGCGCCCGACGCCGACGCGCTGGCCGCGAGCGGCGCCGCCGCCGTCCTGCTCTGCACGCCCAACGACCCGACCGGCGCCGCGCTCGCGCCGCAGGCGCTGCACGACCTCGCGACCCGCGTCCCCGAGGCCGCGTGGCTGATCGTCGACGCCGCGCTCGCCGAGTTCGAGGAGCCGGTGGACGGCGCGCTGGCGCGGCTCGATCGGCGCGCGCGAGCGGGTGGTGGTCGTGCGGTCGTTCTCGAAGGCGCACGGGATGGCGGGCTTCCGCGCCGGCTGGGCGGCGACGGGCGACCCCGCGCTCGCGGAGCGGCTCGCGCCCGTCGGCGGCCTGTCGGCCGCGGCGGTCGCGGCGGCGACGTGGGCGGTCGGCGCCGGGGTCGCGCCGCGGCGGCGGGCGCTGGCCGCGGCCGAGCGCGAGCGCCTGCGGGCGGCCGGGCACGAGTTCGCCGCCGGGCCGGCGCACCTCGTCTGGCTGCCGGCGCCGGACGGCGACGGCCGCGCGCTCGCCACCCACCTGGCGGCGCGGCGGATCTACGTCACGCCCGGGGCGGCGTGGGGCGACGACCGCCACGTCCGGATCGCGCTGCGCGACCGGCCGGCGACCGAGCGGCTGATCGCCGCGCTCAGCGACCTCTGACCCGGAACGAGCCGCGCATGAACGGGTGCACGCGGCAGAAGTACGCGTAGGTGCCCTTGCGCAGCCGCTTCGGCGTGCTCCAGCGTGGCGCGGTTCGCGGCGGCCGTCACGCCCACCGGGCCGAAGCCGAGGTTGCCGGAGTCGAACCGCACCGGGCCGTTCGCCAGCGGGTACGCGATGCCCGTCGTGCGGTTGCAGGGCGCCTTGCACGACGTGATCGAGTGCAGGATCCCGCGCCGCGCGTCGCGGTTGACGAACCGCAGCGCGCTGCCGCGCGGCACGGCCGGCGGGCGGCCGCGGCGCCCGGTCCGCGACAGGTCGCCGCGGCCGTAGACGAACCCCGAGATCGCGACCGTCCTGCGTGCCGGCGGCGGCGCCGAGAGCAGCCGCCGCGGGTCGGGCAGGCCGGAGACGAGCCCGCCGTGGTTGCGGTTCTCGCGCAGGTGCCCGTGGGTCACCGCGCCGCGCACGTCGACGTCGACCGCGAACGGGTCCGGCCCGGTGCCGCCGGCGTCGAACGCGACCGGCATGATCCCCATCGCCTCGTACCACGACGCCCGCTTGGCGTCGTAGGTCGCCGAGACCGAGAGCACGTCGCCGCGCTTGACGCCGACCCGCCAGCTCGCGGGCGTCGCCTCCATCGCGACGTCCCACGAGACCGCGCCGGCCGGCTCGAAGTACTTGGCGCGCGACCGGAAGACGCGCACCTTGCGCCCGCCGCGCTCGACGAACAGGTCGGTCCAGAGCCCGCCCGGGTGCAGGTGCCCGGCGGACGCGACGAGCACGCCGTCCGCCTGCACGGTCCAGCGGTTCGCCGTGTAGGCCTCGCGCGTGCGCCGCTCGTCCGGGTACGTGTAGCGGCCGTCGCGCCCGCCGGCGCCGCGGTGGACGTCGAACACCGGGTACGGCTTGAGCCCCATGACGTCCATCCAGACCGTCTTCACCTCGCGCAGGCCGGCCGCCTCGGGCGCGGTCGCCGGGATGAACTCGAGCTCGTAGTCGATGTAGACCTCCGCCGGCGTCGGCGTGAGGTTGTGGATCATGTGGTTCATGACCCAGCCGTCGCTCGTGCGGTAGCGCCAGCCGTAGCCGGCGGGCGCGCGGTAGCGGGTCTTCTCCTCGCCCGCCGCGAACAGCGGCTGCAGGTTGGACAGCCAGACGCCGTGGTGCAGGTGCACGACGTCGACGCGCGGCACCCCGCCGTCGGCGTACGTCAGGTTCGGCTTGAAGCCGGTGATCCACCCGTCGACGGCCGGCTTGAGGTCGTTGCCCTCGAACTCGATCGTGTTCTGCCCCGGCCCGACCTCGACCGGCCCGAACCGGAACTTCAGCGTCTCGGCCGAGGCGGCGGGAGCGAACGCGAGCAGCAGGACCACGGCGGCGAGGAGTGAGCGCATTAGGCCAGAGTGTCCCAGGCCGTCCAGAGCGCCTCCTCCACCGAAAGGCGAGAGATTCCCGGCACGCCGACCGCCGCGAGCGCGATCCGGCGCGTCGCCGCGCTCGGCGCCGCACGCGGACCGGCCGGCTCGAACAGGATCGGCGACCGGGCCCTCGCCGTCCGCGATCACCGGCGGCGCGGTCGCCTCGACCCCGAGGTCGCCCAGCAGCCGATCGGCGTCGAGCGCGCACAGCGGCACGCCGGTCTCGAGCGTCGCGACGGTGATCGCGTCGTCCACGGACCCGCGCGAGCGCAGCGCACCCTCCTGCATCCGCCGCAGCACGATCGCCTCGATCGGCGTCGGCCGCTCGTCGGGGTCGACGCCGATCTGGCGGAAGAACACCCGGTAGGCGTGCACCACGTCGCGGTGGCGGAGCGCGAGCGCCTGCGCGCCGCCGATGCGGTCGGCCAGCGCCCGCAGCCGCGCCTTCAGCTCCGGCGGCGAGCTGCCCGGCGCCGCCTCCGCGACCGTCCATGCGAGCGCCACGCCGGCGAGCGCCGAGGACCCGTAGCGGATCTCGGGGTCGTCGCCGGCGTACCTCATCCGAACGCGTCCTCGATCGCGGTGTCGAGCTTCGCGCGGTCGAGCGTGCCGAAGGTGGTCAGCGCCACGTCGCCGCCGCGGCGGGCGAACGTGATCTGCGGGCAGACGGCGACGGCGTAGGCGTTCGCGACCGCGCCGTCGGGGTCGTGGCCGACCGGCAGCGCCCAGCCGCGCTCGGCGACCAGCTCGCGCAGCTCGCCGCGGTCGCCCTCGATCGCGACGACCGCGAACTCGAGCTCGGGGTGGCGGGCGCGCGCGGCGTCGAGCACGTCGACCTGGTCGACGCATTCGCCGATCGGCTCGGCGATGAACCCGAGCACCACCGGCCCGCGCTCGGCCAGCTCGCAGACGTTGAGGATCTCGGGCCCGCGGAACTCGCAGGCGTCGGCCGACACGCGCGCGACGCGGTCGGTGTCCGACGGACGCGAGCGGCGCGGCGAACGGCGGCATCCGCTCCCCGACCGGCACGCCGCGCGAGCCCGGGCCCTCCGTGCGCAGCGAGTTGAGCGAGATGTAGGCGATCGCCGCGAGCGCGAGCACGCCCACGATCAGCCCCGGCCTCACGCCGGGACCGCGGGCGCCGCCGCCGGGCCGGGCGCCGGCCGCTCGGCGGCGCGCCGCTCGGCCAGCACGAGCACGGCCGGGAGCACCGCCAGCACGCCGAGCAGCGAGACCGTGAGGTCGACGACCGTCACGAGCCCGAAGTCGCGCAGCATCCGCACGTCCGAGAGCGCCAGCACGGCGAAGCCGGCGATCGCGGTCGCGCCCGAGGCGAGCACCGCCGCGCCGGTCGAGCGATAGGTCCGCCGCAGCGCCTGCGCCACCGGATGGCCCGCAGTCCGCTCGGCCTCGTACCGCCACGCCAGCAGCACCGCGAACTCGGTCGAGATCGCCAGCACGAGCGCGCCGAGCATCGCCGACAGCGGGTTCAGCGGCACGCCCAGCGCCCACAGCACGAGCGCCGACCAGCCGGTGGCGAGCGCGATCGGCACGAGCGGCACCCACGCGCGCCGCCACGCCGCGCGCCACGACCGCCGCCCGAGCCGGGCGACGACGAGCAGCACGAGCAGCACCGCGAGCAGCCCGACCGCGATCGTGGCGAGCCGCCGCAGCGGATCGGACAGGTTCGCGTTCGCCTCGGCGGCGATCACCGGCAGGCCCGCGAGCTCGGCGGTCACGCCGTCCGGCGGGTCGAGCCGCTCACGCATGTCCTCGATGATCTCGCCCTGGCGCTCGAGCGACGCGAGCCGGATGCCGAACGCGAGGTTCGCCGTCCGCCGGTCGGGCGTGATCACCGCGCGCGAGAAGTACGGCGGCACCGCGTCGAGCAGCCCGCGGATCCGCTCGCGGTCGCTCGCCGCCTGGTCGGACCGGAACAGCTCCGGCAGCGACAGGCCGGGGCACAGCTCGGCCCGCTCGCAGCCGCCGCCGGCCTGCGGCCCGTACTCCTCGAGCACGCCCTGCTGGTAGTCGCGCATCCAGCGCACGACCGCCGGATCGGTCAGGTCCTCGCCTTCCACGATCACGTCGACCTCGCCCGCGACGCCGGTCGCCTCCTGCAGCGCCCGCAGGTCGGCCACCGCCTGCAGGTCCTGCGGCACGAGCCGCTCGATGTCGGACACGACCTCGGTGCGCGAGTCGACCGCCCAGCCGGCCGCCGCGACCACCAGCCCGATCGCCAGCACCCGCCCCGGCCGCCGCAGCGCGGCGCCGACGACCGGCAGCGCCGCCGCGCGCCGCGGGCCCGTGGGCCACGCGGCCGAGCCCGCGCGCCGCGCCGTCGACGAGCTCACCGGCCCCGCGCACCGAGCGCGCGACCGAGCCGTCGCGCCCGCGCGCCCGCCCGGCCGCCGCGAGCGCCGCCGTCCCGGCCGTCAGCGCCAGCACGAACGCGACCGCGATCCCGGCCACGAGCAGCACGCCGAAGCCCTGCACCATCGGCACGGGCGACAGCACCAGCACGAGGAAGCCGACGCCGGTCGCCAGCGCCGCCGTGGCGATCGCGGGCACGCCGACGCGCGCGGCGCGCTCGAGCGACCCCTCCTCCTCGACGCGCGCCTGGTACTGGATCGCGTAGTCGACGCCGAGCCCGAGCAGCACCGGCAGCACGGCGATCGAGGCCATCGTCAGCGGCGCGCCGAGCAGCGCCATGCCGCCGAAGACGATCGCGACCGCGCTCAGCGCCACGCCGAGCGGCAAGAGCCGCAGCCGCCCGCGGAACACCAGCGCGAGCACGAGCGCCATCAGCGCGATCCCGATCGCGATCAGCCGCAGCGTCGAGCCGGCGAGCGCGTCGGCGAGGTCCTCGGCCACCACCGGCGCGCCGGTCACGGTGTAGGTCCCGCCGCCCTCGAGCGCGAACTCCGGCATCCGCACCGCCGAGCGGATCAGCGCGACCGCCTCGGTCCGCTCGTCCGCCGACAGGTCGGGCTTCAGCCGCACCTGGATCGCCGCCGACTCGGGCGAGGGCAGCAGGTACGAGAAGCGCGCCTTCGGCGTCGTCGCGCCGCGCTCGGGGTCGAAGAAGAGCGCCGAGATGAAGTTCGGGTCGTTGACCGTCGGCAGGCCGGTCAGCCCGAGCCCGTAGCGCAGGTTGAGCTGCAGCAGGTCGCGCACGAACTCCGCGTAGACGAGCTGCTGCGCCGACTCGGCCAGCCGCTGCTGCTCGGCCCTTGGCTTGCCCTGCGCCCGCGCCAGCCGCCGCGCCGCCTGCGCCGCCCGCTCGGCCTGCGCGCTCTTGGCCGTCATCCGCGACTGCACCTGGTCGGCGATCTCGCCCGCCGACGAGTTCGCGAACGTGCCCGGCCCGTAGACCACCTGGACGGCCTGCAGGTCCGCCAGCCGGTCGCACGGCGACCCGCGCCCGCCCGGCACGGCGCCGCCCGGCGGGCGGTTGCCGGACAGGCAGCCCTCGAGCCGGATCAGCCGCCCGAGGTCGGAGGTCAGCAGCAGCTTGGACAGCTCGCCGCGCACGAGCACGACGACCGAGTGGTCGCCGAAGCGCTCGCGGAAGCGCTCCGTCGCCTGCACGGTGCGGTCGCCCGAGCGTGCCAGCGTCTCCGTCGCCGCGCTCGGCTCGAGCCGCAGCGCGAGCGCGCACGACAGCGCCACGAGCACCGCGACGGCGGCCAGCACCCGGCCCGGCCGGCGCGCGCACGCGCGCACGATCCGTACGAACACCGGGTCAGCGCTCGCGGGCGCGGACGTGCGGGTACTGCGTGATCTCACCACCGAAGTTGTAGGGCCCCTGCATGCGGCACGGGGGCGCGATGACCGTGCCGGCCGGCGTGTTGGCGAACGCGAAGCGGTTGATGCGGTCGAGCAGGTCGGGCGGGATCAGCGCCAGGGTGGCGTCGAGATCGAGCACCGGCAGGTCGGGCAGCAGCGCCGGCGGGACCACCGGCGGCAGGTTCGTCACGCCCGGCACGCCGCGGTTGCAGTGCCGGTTCTCGAACACGGCGAGCCCGCGCTCGATCGCGTTGAAGTTGCCCGGCTTGGTGTACGGGTTCGGGCGGTTCTGGCCGATCCGGCGCGGATACACCGCGAGGTTCTCGGCGTTGAGCGGGTTCGTCGTGCGCAGGTAGTGGACGCGGTTCTGCTGCTCGCTCGCCTGCGTCGCGCCGACGGTGTTGGCGAAGAACGCGGTCAGCTCGGGCTTGTAGAGCCCCACGAAGTCGAGGATCGGCGTGAGCTGGCGCATCGTCGGGTCGAGCTGTGCGATCAGCGGCCGCGCGTCCTCGAGGATGCGCTCGGCCGCCGGGATGCCCTCGCGCGACGCGCTGATCAGCGGCCCGAGGTCGCGCAGCAGGCCTTCGAGGTCCGGGGCCAGCTCGCCGAGGTCCTGCAGCGTCGGGCTGAGCTCGCGCGCCGCCGGCCGCAGCTGCGTCGACCAGCGGGTCGGTGTCGCGCGCGAACTGCTCCAGCCGGTTGAGCGTCTCGAGCGACTCGCGCTCGAACGTCGGCAGCGCCAGGAACGCCTCCTGCAGCTCGCGGTCGCGCGCGGCGGTGGTCGAGAACACGCGGTTGGAGTTCTCGATCAGCGACCGCAGCTGGCCCTGGCGCTCGGTCAGCGCCTCGAACACGACGCCGGTGTTCGAGACCAGGCCGCGCAGCGCGTCCTCCTCGCGGTTGAGGATGTCGACGATCTCCGCCGTGTCCTCGGCGAACGGGCCGAGGTTGCCGAGCGCCTCGTTGACGTCGCGGCCGTTCTCGCCGATCGCCCGCGCCTGCTGCTGCATCCAGGACTGGAAGGCCGCGCGCGTGTCGCGAGTCGAACGTGCGGTAGATCTCGTCGAGCTGGACGGTCGGCGACACCTGCGCGGCCGCGAGCGTTCCGCCCTCGGCGATCGGGTCGGCGTCCGGGCTGCCGGGCGTCAGCTCGACGTAGGTCTCGCCGAGCAGCGTCTTCTGGCGCAGGATCGCCCGCGCGTCGGAGGGCAGCGGCGCGTAGTCGCCTTCGAGCTCGATCACGACCAGCGAGCGCCCGGTCGCGCTGTCGGGCTCGATCTTCTTGACCTTGCCGACGGGCACGCCGGAGATCCGCACGTCGGCCTCGGTGGCGAGCTGCGTCGCCTCGGCGAACGAGGTCGTGAAGCGGTAGCCCTGCGGCTTCAGCGGGATCGGGCCGCCGAACGCCAGCCACAGGTACAGCAGCAGGCCGAAGCACGACAGCGCGAAGACGACCATCGCGGCGATCCGGGCGAAGGAGGGAGCGGCCTTGTTCACGGCGTCCCCACCGACGGGTCCTGGGTCGACTGCGGGCAGATCTGCTGCTGCGTCGGGCCGTTGAGCAGGTCGACCAGCGTGCCGAGCTGCTCGTTGGACTGCGACACGACGTCGAGCAGCTGGGCGGTCTCGCACGAGAGGATCACGAGGCCGTGGCGGATCGGGCCGTGCGCGTCCTGCGTCGCGAACACGGTCGCGCCGACGTGGTTGGCCCACGAGAGCCAGAACAGGTAGCCCTCGTTCGAGCGGCCCGCCGGGTTGAAGGCGAGCGTGTTCACGAGCCGGTTGAGCACCTTGAACGTGCGCGTGAGGTCCGGCGTCGCCTGCGCGAGGTCGCGCATCGCCGGGCGCAGCTCCTTCACCGTCGGCAGCGCCGCGCGCGTGAACGGCCGCAGCTGGTCGCGGATGATCGGCGTCGTCGTCGTCAGGAACGGCCGCGTCTGGCGCAGGGACGGGCCGAGCGCGCGCGCCGCGGGCCGCAGCTCCTCGAGCGTCGGCCCGAGCACGCTGGCCAGCCGGTCGACCTTCCCGAGCGACTCCTGCGTCACGTCGAGCGCCGACGGCAGCTCGCGCAGCGTCGCGCGGATGTTCGCGTCCTGGGCGGCGAGCGCGCCGAAGACCGCGTTCGAGTTCTCGACGAACTCGGCGACCTGGTCGTCGCGGTTGCCGAGCTCCTCGGTCAGCAGCGAGAAGTTGTGGATGACGCGGCGGATGTTCTGCCGCCGCTCGGCGAGCTGCTCGTTGACCCGGCGGGCGTAGCGGGCCGTCGGCTCGAAGCGCCTGATCGTCTGCCCCAGCTCGGGGCCGTTGCCGCCCAGCGCCTCGGCGCCGTCGCCGAGCAGCAGCTTGAGGTAGTCGCGCGTGTCGGCGTCGAGCGCCGCGAGGATCTCGTCGAGGTTGACGTCGGGCAGCGTCTGCGAGATCGGGATCCGCTCGTCGCCCAGCTCACCCGCCGCCTCGGTGCCCGGGTTCAGCTCGGCCACCATGTCCTTCAGGCCGGTCTTCGGCCGCAGCAGGATCGTCGCGTCCTTGTAGATCGTCGAGTGCTCGCGCTCGATCCGCATGCCGACGATCGCCTTGCCGCTCTCGAGCTCGACGCTGGAGATCTCGCCGACCTCGACGCCGGCGATGTTCACGGTCTGGCCCTGGCCCGGCGTGACCGCCTGCGCGGTCGCCAGCTCGGCCTCGACGTCGACGAAGTCGCGCCCGAGGATCGGCACGCCGGCGGGCAGCGACAGCCGCTGGTTCGGGAGGATCACGAGCGCCACGAGGATCGCCGCGAAGACGAGCGCGATGATCGCCAGGAAGTCGCCCATGTGCTTCTGGATCGCCTGCTTCATCGCCGCGCACCGTCCTTGCGCTCGGCGAAGGGGCGCAGCTTGCGGCGCAGCTCGGGCAGCCGCTTCTTGGCGGCCGTGGCGGCGGCGCCGGTCGGCGGCGACTTGGCGGCGGCGGGGCCGTTGAGGTCCGGCGGCGTCTGCGTGTGGCAGTCGACGTCGGGCCGGTACGGCGGGCGGCGGCCGGGATAGAACGGCCGGTTGCCGAGCGGGACGGCGACGTTGTTGCCGAACAGCTGGCCGGACGTCGTGCCCGCCTCGCCGAGCGACACCGTCTGCGTGCCGCCGCCCGGCTGGAAGCGCACGTACATGCCGTTGCCGTCGAAGTTCTGGCCCTCGCCGGCGAGGCCGACGATCGTGTAGAAGAACTCCTTGTAGTTCTCGACGCCGGTCGTGAACTCGTCGCGGATCACGACGTCGCCGGTCGGCAGCAGCACCTCGGTGGCGCAGCGGGCGAGCAGGCTCGTCTCCGGCAGCAGCTCGATCGCGCTGTCGGTCAGGCGCGCGAGGTCGGCGGTCGCCGGCGAGAGCTCCTCGGCCAGGCCGCCCAGCTCGTCCGCGCCCATCAGCGGCCGCGCCTGGTCGATCCACGGGAACGCCGCGTCGATCGTCGCCGGCGTCTCGCGGACGCCGGGCAGGATCTCGCGGGCGAACGCGCGCGTGGACGGGAACGCCTCGTTGAGCGACGCCAGCGTCCGGTTGGCCTGCTCGAGCGTCGGCGCCAGCTCGCGGATCGACGCGCTCAGGTTGCCGGACTCGGCGGCGAACGCGGCGGTCGTCGCGTCGAAGTTCGTGATCAGGTCCTGCAGCGCCCGCTCGTTGCGGATCAGCGCGCCGGTCGTGCGGCCGGCGCCCACGATCAGCCGCGCCAGGTCCTCGCCCGGCTCCGCGCCGAGGAACGCCTCGAGCACCTGCGCGGTCGAGCGCTCGGCGGCCGGGATGTCCGCGTAGGCGTCGTTGAACGACTCGGCGGCGGTCTCGCCGCGCGCCAGCGGGTCGGAGTCGGCGTCCTGCTCGGCGGTGGGCTCGGCGGTCAGCGCGGTGCCGAGCCCGTCGAGCAGGTCCTTGAGGTCCTGCCGCGAGTCCGACTGCAGCGCGGTCAGCACCTCGTCGAGCTGGACCGGCGAGGCCGTCTGCGTGACCTTCAGCGTGCCGCCGTCCTCGATCTCGGGCGCTTCCGGCGAGCCCGGTCGCAGGTCGACGAAGAAGTTGCCCTCGAGGAAGATGCGCGGCCGGATCTTCGCCGTCGCGTCCTCGTGCAGCGGCAGCCCCTCCTCGTCGATCTGCAGGACCACGACCGCCGCGTCGGTGCCCTCTTGCGCGTCGACCGACTTGACCTTGCCGACGTCCACGCCGGCGATCCGGACGGGCGAGGACGGGCGGATCGAGTTCGCCGACTCGAACACCGCGTTGACCTCGTACGGCCGCGTGAACGGGATGTCCTTCGTGAAGCCCAGGAACACGAGCACGGCGATCACGCCGAGGGCGATCAGCCCGATCAGGACGTTGCTGCGCGGCTTGCGGCGGCGGCGGGCCATCAGGGGTTGCCCTCGGTCCTGGCGGCCTGGTTGCCGGCCACGTTGCCGATCACCTTCTGGCCGCGCACGTACGGCTCGTTCGCCGCCTCGCACTCGCGCGGCTGGCCCGGCGCGGCGGTGTTCGGGTACGGGTTGGTGTGCAGGAAGTTGTCGACCGTCGGCCCGTTCGCGGGCTGCGGAGGCCGGGCCGCCCTCGTTGTTCGGGCCCTGCGGCGTCGCGATGATGATGAAGCGCTGCCAGGTGCCGTTGCGGTCGCCCTGGCTGAGCAGCGAGGACACGTTGCGGAACCACAGCGTCACGTAGTTGCACTGCAGCTGCACCGGCGCGAGGTACTGCAGCGTCGGGTTCAGCGAGCGCAGGGCGGTCGTCGTCGCGCGCAGGCCGCGCGGCACCATCGGGTCCTCGGCGAACGTCTGCAGCTCGTCGAGCAGCGAGGCCAGGCGGCGGTTGAGCGGCGGCGTGCGCGGCAGCACCTCGGTGCCGACCTCGAGCGCGTCGGCGAGCGTCGGCGCCGAGGCGCGCAGCGCCCGCGCGCCCGGCTGCAGCTCGCGGAACAGGCCCTCGGAGTTGCGCAGGAACGGCCGCTGCACCGGGAACGACCGGATCGCGGCGTCGAGCGCCGGCGGGCCGCCGCTGATCGAGTCCTGGATGTACGGGCGCGCGACCTCGCGCAGCGCCGCGAACGTGCGGTCGAGGTTCACGAACAGCTGCGCCTGGGTCTCGGCCACGGGCGCGACGATCGCCGCCGCGTCGCCCAGCTCCTGGAAGAAGCGGCGCAGGTTCGTGTCGGGCGAGGACAGGTTCTGGGCGACCGGGATGATGTCCTGCAGCAGCGGCCGGAAGGCGCCGATCGCGGTGTTGATCGACTCGCCGCGGCCGGCGAACGCGTCGCCGAAGCCGGTCGTGTTCTGGGCCGCCGCGTCGCGCGTCTCCGCGTCGAACATGTTCAGGACCTCGTCGAACTCGACGGGCTCCGGCGTGGCCGAGGCGAGCGGGATCGTGGCGCCGTCGTCGAAGCCCGCGCGCTCCGTGCCGCGCGTGATCTCGACGTACTTGAGCCCGAGCGCCGAGCGCGGCCGGACGATCAGCGTCGAGTCGCGCGGCAGCGGCGACACCGAGCGCTCGAGCGTGAGGCTGACGCACGGCGATGCTCGAGCCGTCGTCCTGGCGCTGGGCCTCGATCGCGTCGACGAAGCCGACGCGCGTGCCGCCGATCCTCACGTCGTTGCCGACGACGAGGTTGGCGGCGCTCGGCAGCTCGGCCTCGAGCTTGTACGTCGGCACGAACGGCAGGCCCTTGTTCGCGTTGTACGCGAGGAAGATCGCGACGAGGATCACGAGCGTCGTCGCGGCGCCGATCAGCACCGGGTTGCCGGCGATGCCGCCCGCGCCCGTTCACTCGTCGCCCCCGAACAGGTAGTCGAGCAGCGTCTCCGTCTGCTCTTCCTCGGTCGGCGGCGGCGGCGCGGCGCGGCGGTCGGGGCCGGCGTCGCCGTCGGCGCGGGCGTGGCGGTCGGCGCCGGCGTCTCGGCGCGCGGCTTCGGCGCGGCCTCGACCTCGCGGCGGGCGCGTGGCTCGCGGCGCGTCTCCCGGCGCGGCTTCGCCGTGCGGGTCTTCGGGCTCGCCGCCTGCTCGGTCTTCAGGCCCGGCATGCCGAGCGCGTCGGCGAGCGCGTTCGCGGTGGCCACCAGCGACGGGTCGCGCTCCCCGTCGACGCTCGCCGACGCGGCCGACACGGTCGGGCCGGTGAAGTTCGCCGAGCAGCCGAACGTCGGCTGCACCGCGTACGTGGAGCACTGGTTGACGATCAGCCCGGCGCGCAGGTAGTGGCCGAACGAGTCGAACCCGTTGATCGCGGCCACCTGGTAGAAGATGTAGTCCATCGCCCGCTCGATGCCCTCGGTGCGGTCGATCGACTGGAGCAGCGCCGCGGCCGTGTTCGCGACCGGCCGCACGGCGCGCGCGAGCGAGCGCAGGTCACCGATCACCGGCCGCGCCGCGATCACCGCGGGCGTGCCCTGCTCGGCCGCCTCGCCGAGCGACTCGAACGACGGGATCGCCGCGCTCGCGAACGGCCCGAGCTGCTCGACCATCCGGTTGACGTCGGGCGCGACCGCGCCGAGGTCGGTCAGCACCGGCGTCGCCTCGTCGCTGAGCGCGCCGAGCCGCGTCATCGTCGGCTTCAGCTCGCGCAGGAACGTCGGCAGGCGCTCGAGGTTCGCCTCCAGGTCGCCGCGCCGCTCGGCCGTCGCCTGGGCGACCTCGCTCGAGTTCTCGATCGCCGAGCCGACGCGGCGGCGCTCGCGCGCCAGCGGCGCCAGCACCGTGTCCGAGTTGCGGGCCAGGTCGGCCAGCACCCGGTTCTGCTCGGCGAGGATCTTCAGGACCGCGTCGACCTCCTTCAGCGCCGGGTCGGCGCGGCGGATGACCTCCGAGAGGTCCTCGCCGCGGCCGGCGACGCCGATGCCGAGGTCGGACAGGATGATCGAGAGCCGCTCGCGGACCGGCTCGCGCATGATGTTGTTGACGAGGTCGAGGTCGACCGCCTTGCCGTTGCGCTCGACCGGCAGCAGCAGCTGGCCCTCGCCCGGGCCCTCTTCGATCTCGGCCAGCGTCGGCGGCGGCTCGTCGCCGGCCGAGCGCGGCTGCGTCACCTCGCACTCCACGAACCGCTCGCCGATCAGCGACTGCGGGCGGATCGATGCACTCGGCGTCCTCGCGGAAGTCCTGGTAGCCCTCGTCGGTGATGTCGAGGACGACGGCGGCCTTGTTGTCCTCGGTCACGTCGACCGCGTCGATCGTGCCGACCTTGACGCCCGCGACCTTGACGTCCTCGCCCGGGATCACGAAGCCGGCGTTGTCGAAGATCGCGCGCACCTTGTAGGACTCGTCTCTCGCCGCGCGTGACCAGCACCACCACGACCGCGGCGGCGACGAGCAGCAGGGCTCCGACGGCGACGGCGCGTCTCATGGCCCGGGGAGCACGAGGCTCGGGTCGCAGTCGAGGCCGCCCGGCGTCGCGGAACGGCGCGGAGCCGTCCGCCGGGACGCTGGGTCGCCGCGCCGGGGCAGCGCCGGATCACGCCGGTCTCGAGCCCGTCGAAGCGGTTCGCGTCCGGGATCGGCGTCAGCAGGCCGCCGGTCGGGTTGTCGCCGAACGAGAAGGCGTTGAAGATCGGCTGGATGCGCGCGAAGTGGCCGTTGGCGTCGTAGTTCGCCGCGCCCTGCCCGAAGTCGCGGAACCAGCCGACGAGGTCGGGCGTGTACGGGCGCGCGAACTCGAGCACGGGCTGCACGTCCTCGAGCGCCCGGCGGCTGTTGCGGAAGGCGGGCGTGGCGACCCGCTGCAGCCTGGGCAGCTTGCGCAGCGCCTCGGTGAGGTCGTTGTCGTCGCCGGGCTTGCGGACGAGCGTGCGCAGGTCGCGGATCGTCGGGCGCGACTCGGCGACGAGCGGGCGCAGCTCGCGCAGGAACGGCGCGAGGTCGCGCGTCGCGGGCTTGGACTCGGCGACGAGCACGTCGAGGTCGTCGAGCGTCGCGCGCAGGTTCACGAACGTGGTGTTCGCGCGCCGCAGCGTCGTCGGCAGCAGCCCGAGGGCGCGCGCGAGCGCGGCGTTCTCGGAGCCGATCGCCGCGGCCGTCGCGTTCGCGTTGCCGACGAGCGAGGAGAGGTCGTCGCGGCGCTCGGCGATCGCGCCCGAGGCGCGCGAGGTGTTGACGAGCAGGCGCGTCAGCGCGCCCTGGTCCTCGGTCACCTCCTGCACGAGCCGGCGCGAGCTCGAGAGCAGCGGGTTGAAGTACTTCGCCGCCTCGCCGGCCGCGTCGCCGCGGTTGTCGTACTGCGTCGCGAAGCCCTGGATCACGTCGGCGAGGTCGCCGCGCGTGTTCTCGTCGAGCGTGTTGAAGATCTGGTCGAGGTCGACGACGTCGGTGGTCGCCTGCTGGGTCAGCGTCGCGCCGTCGTCGAGCTCGTTCGCGTCGCCCTCCGCCGGGCGTCAGCGCGACGTAGCGGTTGGCGACGCCGGACAGCGACGTCAGCCGGATCACGGCGCGCGTGCCCTCGCGCAGCGGCGCGTAGGGCTCCTGCACGGTGATCTTGATCGCCGCCTGGTTGTCGTCGGTCAGCTCGATGCTCTCGATCGCGCCGACGCGGCGCCCGCCGACCTGCACGTCGTCGTCGACGACGAGCTGGCCGGCGTTCTGGAACAGCAGCGTGTACTCCGTGCCGGGGTTGCCGCGGAACAGGAGCAGCCACAGGACGAGCGCGAGCACGAGCGCCAGCGCGCCCACGCCGACGGCGCGAGCGACCGTCACCGGCCCTCCTGCGGCGAGCGTCCGCTCACTCCATCCCCAACGGACCCTGTGAGGCTCCGGCCAGGAACTGGCGCACGAACTGGTTGTCGGAGTCGAACAGCTCCTCGGCCGGGCCCGACTCGACGATCTTGCCGCGCCACAGCACCGCGATGTACTCGGCGACGCGCTTGGCGGACATGATGTCGTGGGTGATCACCACGTAGGCGCCGCCGTTCTCCTCGTGGACCTCCTTGATCAGCTCGCACAGCAGCGCGGTGCGGACCGGGTCCAGGCCGGAGTCGGGCTCGTCGAACAGCACGATGTCGGGGTCGAGCACGAGTGCGCGCGCGAAGCCGGCGCGCTTGCGCATGCCGCCGGAGAGCTCGTTCGGCATCTTGTCCAGCGAGCCCTCGAGGCCGACCTCGCGCAGGCGCCGCATGACGATGTCGTCGACCTCGTCCTCGCCCTTGTCGGTGTGCTGGCGCAGCGGGAACGCGACGTTGTCGTACAGGTTCATCGAGCCGAACAGCGCGCCGTCCTGGAACAGCACGCCGAACTTCTTGCGCATGTCGAAGAGATCGTCGTCGACCATCCCGGGCACGGACTCGCCGTGGACCAGGACGTCGCCCTCGTCGGGGTAGAGCAGCCCGACCATGTGCTTGATGCAGACCGACTTCCCGGTGCCCGACGGGCCGAGGATCATCGAGATCTTGTCCTCGGGGATCGACATGTTCAGCCCGCGCAGGATCTGGTTGCGGCCGAACGACTTGTGGACGTCGACGAACTCCACGGCTGCCGGCGCGCCCGTGGGGCGCTGCTCGCCGGTATGCCATCTGAACTCGTCGTGATCGCGCGCTTCCATCTCCTTCAACCTCCGATCGGGGCCCGGGGGTTGGCCCCCCAGAAGACCTGCGTGCCGAGCATGCCGATCAGGTGCACGAGCACGATGTTGAGCACCATCGACTTCGCCGTGGCGGTACCGACTCCCACCGGTCCGCCGCTCGCCGTGTAGCCGTAGTAGCAACCGACGAGCACGATCACCGTCGCCATCGCCATGCCCTTGATGACGCTGTATAGGAGATCCGGTGGGTTCTGGAACATCCAGAAGATCAGGAAGTAGCCGCCGCTGGACACTTCTCCGATCTGCTGGACCACGGCTAAGTAGGAGGCGAAGAAGCCGGCGCCGATCCCGGCCAGGTACATGAACGGCAGCACGAGCCAGGCCGCCAGCAGGCGGGTCGCGCAGAGGAACGTCATCGACGAGATGCCCATGACCTCGAGCGCGTCGATCTCGTCCGAGATCCGCATCGAGCCGAGCTCGGCCACGATGCCGGTGCCGACCTTCGCGGCCATCATGTAGCCGAAGCCGTACGGGACGAGCTCGCGCAGGTCGCACCAGGCGGCGAAGACGCCCGCGTAGGCGGGGGCGCCGAGCGCGCGGTTGAAGTACGCGCCCTCGATGCCGCACTGCAGGCCGATGATGAAGATCAGGCCCCAGATCACCAGCGTCGAGGAGAGGATCAGCACGCCGGCCTGGCGCAGCGCCTCGCCGAAGAAGCGGAACACCCGCAGCGAGAAGACCTCGCCGACGACGGTCGCGCAGAAGCGGACGATCTCGCCGAAGGAGGCGATCCAGTCGCGCGGGATCGCGAGCCAGGACCGCCCCATCACTTGAGGTTGATGATCTCGGGGTGGGTGGCCAGCAACGTCTGCGTGAAGACGTAGTTGAACGCGAACACGCCGAGCGTCGCGACCACGACGGCCTGGTTGACGGCCCGGCCGACGCCCTCGGCGCCGCCCGAGGCGGTCATGCCCTTGTAACAGCAGACGATCGCGATGATCGCGCCGAACATCGTGCACTTCAGGACCGAGCCCCACAGGTCCACGACCGACGCGTTGGTGAAGAACGTCGCCCAGAACGGGCCGAGCGGCGCGCCGTTGACGAGCGTCGCCAGGACGCCGCCGAAGATGCCGAACAGCAGCGCGTAGATGTCGAACAGGCCGGTCACGAGCATCAGCGCCAGGAACCGCGGGACGACGAGGTTCTTCACCGGGTCGACGCCGAGCACCTGCAGCGCGTCCAGCTCCTCGCGGATCTTGCGCGCGCCGAGGTCCGCGGTGATCGCGGTGCCGGCGACGCCGGCGAGCACGATCGCGGTCACGAACGGCGCGAACTCGCGGATCGACGCGAGCACGAAGAAGCCGCCGAGACGGTCCAGCGACCCGAACAGGTTGAGGATGTTCGCGGCCTGCAGACCCGGCGCGCCGTAGCCGAACGCGACGGTCGAGACGACGAGCGGGAACCAGCAGAGCTTGAGCGCGAACAGGAACTGCGAGACGAACTCGCCGCCGTACGGATACGGCGGCCTGAGGGCAGAGACGATCGTCTTGCCGGTCAGGATCATCATGTCGCCCACCTGTTCCAGCAGGCTCCGGGCCGGCAGGAACGCTCGATCGGCGACGGTACGGACCAACTTCTTCTCTCCCCCTCGGGTTACGGCAGGCGCGAAGGGTATTCGACCGCCGTGTGCATCCACAAACGGGAACCGTCGCGCGAACTTGCGCTTGGCGCCGGAAGCCGGTGATACGCTCGCCGCGCCTATGAGGGGGAACGCCGTCGTCGCACCCGTCCTCGTGGCCCTCGTGCTGGCGGGGTGCGGGGGTGAGCGCCAGGACGAGAGCGAGCCGCGCGGCGAGTTCACGCTCGAGGTCCTCGAGGCGTCCTTCCCTGAGCGCCAGACGCTGGCCCAGCCGGCGCGGCTGGCGATCGAGGTCCGCAACACCGACGACCGCGAGCTGCCGAACGTCTCCGTGAGCGTCAAGACGGAGCCGGGCGACGGCGGCGAGGCGGCGCCGGCGTTCGCGCAGGCAGCGGACGATCCGCGGCTCGCCGACCCGCTGGAGCCCGTCTGGGTCGTCGACCAGGCACCCTCCGGCAGCACCGGCTCGCCGGCCAGCACGTGGGCGCTCGGGTCGATGTTCCCCGGCCAGACCGAGCGCTTCGAGTGGCGGCTGACCGCGGTCAGGGCCGGCAGCTACCGCGTCAACTACAGCGTCTCGCCGGGGCTCTTCGGCAGGGCGGTGCCGGCGAACGGGCAGAACACGACGGGCACGTTCGACGTCGTGATCTCCAGCGAGCCGGTCCCCGCGCGCGTGAACGACGAGGGCGATGTGGTGCGCGGCGCGGGGCCGGGCGGCGGCGGCTCAGACCGCTAGCGGGCTCGGCGCCTTCACCGTCCGCAGCGCGAAGTTCGAGCGCACGTCGACGACGTGCGGCAGCTTGAGCAGCACGTCGAAGAGCAGCCGTTCGTAGGCGGCGAGGTCGGCGACCGCGACCTCGAGCCGGAAGTCGGCCGCGCCGGAGACGATGAAGGCCGAGACGATCTCGGGGGCGGCGTGCAGCCGCTTGCTGATGGCGACGGCGTTGGCGTCGGTGTGCTCGTCGACCTTGAGCTCGACGAACACGGTCAGCGTGAGGCCGAGCTTGGCGCGATCGACCGTGGCGCGGTAGCCGCTGATGACGCCTTCGCGCTCGAGCGCGCGCAGGCGGCGCAGGCACGGCGACGGCGAGAGGTGCAGGCGCTCGGCCAGCGCGGCGTTGGAGATCCGGCCGTCCTCCTGCAGGATCGCGAGCATCTGGCGGTCGACGTGATCGAGGGGCATGGTCTGCTCCTGGTGCGGGTGGTCGGGGCAGATCATTGCGCACCGGCCGTCCTGACGCCCCGGATTGAGCACCAAATGCCCCTCCTGCTGCGGGACACTGCCTGGGTGCTCTCGACCCGCTCGGCCACCGCCCTCTACGTCGGCGCCGTCCTCGGGCCGGGCGTGCTGCTGCTGCCCGCGCTCGCCGCCGAGGCGGCCGGCCCGGCCTCGATCGTCGCCTGGGGCGCGCTGCTCGCCGTGTCCGTTCCGCTCGCGATCGCGTTCGCGGCGCTCGGCGTGCGCTACCCGGAGGCGGGCGGCACCGCGGCGTACGCGCGCGCCGCGTTCGGGCGCGCCGCGGGCACGGTCACGGGCTGGTGGTTCCTCGCCGCGGTCCTGATCGGCGCGCCGGCCGTGGCGCTGATCGGCGGCTTCTACGTCTCCGACCTGCTCGGCACCGGGCGCGGCGTGGCGGTGGCGGCCGCCGGCGCGATGTACGGCGCGGTGATCGCGACGAACCTGGCCGGCCTGCACAACAGCGCGCGGCTGCAGCTCGGGCTCGCGGCGGTGCTCGCCGCGCTGCTGCTCGTGGCGGTCGTGTCGGCGCTGCCGGAGAGCCGCAGCTCGAACTGGACGCCGTTCGCGCCCGAGGGCGCCGTGGCGGTCGGCACCGCCGCGTCGCTGCTGATGTTCTCGTTCATCGGCTGGGAGGCGGTCTCGCACCTGGTCGGCGACCTGCGCGACCCGGACCACCAACTCCCGCGCGCGATTGCAAGTTCGCTTGTGCTGGTCGCGGTGCTGTACGTCGGGCCTCGCGGTGGCGACGATCGGCGTGCTCGGCACCGCCGCCCCCTCCGCGACGCCGCTGGCCGACCTGGCCGGCGCCGGGTTCGGCGACGCCGGCCGCACCGCGACCGGGGTCGTGGCCGCGTTCCTGACGATGGGGACGATGAACGCCTACGTCGCGGCCGCCGGCCGGCTCGCGGGAGCGCTCGCCGCGGAGGGCTCCGCGCCCGCTTGGCTCGCCCGCACGCCGCGCTTCCTCGCGGCGCTCGCGCTCGTCGGCGCGGCGCTGCTCGTCCCGCTCGGCACCGAGCTGATCGACGAGGAGGCGCTCGTGCGGGCGTGCAGCACGCTGTTCGTCGCGGTCTACGTGATCGCCACGGCCGCGGGCGTGCGCCTGCTCAGCGGCCTCGCCCGCGCCGCCGCGGCGGTGGCGTTGGCGGCGGTCGCCGCCGTCTTCGCCTTCTCGGGAGCGTTCCTGCTCGTCCCGCTCGCCGTCGCCGCGCTCGCGCTCGCGGGCCGGCGGGCGAGCCGCGACGACGTCGCCGAGTTCGTGCTCACCCGCGCATGAGACGGTCCCAGTGAGGCTGGCGGTGCAGGGCGCCCGACGACGAGGCTCGGCTCGTTGCGGCAACGCGCGGGCGTGCTCCTACCGCGGGCACATCGATCTACCGCCGGCCGACTACACGGTCTCTGCATCGTCGGTTGCCGCGGCCAGGGCGACACGCGCGGTCTGGAGTTCGCTCGCGGCGCGGCGCGGCGCGGACTCGGGGATCGGATGCCGGCTGAAGCGCGCCTCCTCGAACAGCGCCGTCAGCGTCGTGAGCGACTCCTGGGGCATGCCCTGCTCGAGCATGACGCGCCGCAGGTACTCGCGCGGCGCCTCGGGAGTCCGCCGGCCCAGCTGCCGCTCGGCGAGCACGTTCTCCATCCGTGCGTACGCCTCGATCACGGCGGCGCGGGGATCGGCCGGTTCGCGCAGCGGAGCGAGCGCCGCGTCGACCGCCGCTCGCGCGACCTCCGCATCGTCGTCGTACACCACCCGAGCCGGCTCGTTCGCGGGCGACTCGTCGGGCGCCGTCCGATCACGCCCGCGGCGCCGCAACCGCCACCGGCGAAGGCGCGGCAGGCGCCAGCGGATGCGCATGAGCTCGCGGGCGATTCGCACGGCGACCGATACGAGCGCGGCGGCGGCGATCGCGGCGAGCAGCCACCACAGCCAGGTCGGCGGCCCCGGCGGGCCGAGGCCGTACGCCTCGGGGGGGAATACCTCGGGAGGCAGCTGGCCCGGGATCGGATACTCGGAGGTCACCACGCCGATCTCGATCAGCTCGCTGCGGCTCGGCACGTAGGGCTCCGGTCGCTGGCGGATCGGCTCATCGCCAGCGACGGCGACGACGCAGACCAGCGCCGTGAGCACGATCACAGCGGCTGCCGTTCGAACGGCCGAGACGCGCATCGCTGTCGCGAGCATACTCGTCGCCCGGCGCCCGGTCGGATAGCGTCGGGCGATGGCGCGAGGGCGACGCACAGGCGGCAGCCGATGACGCTGGAGGCCGTCTTCGTCGTGGTCGGCGTGATCGCGGCGGTGATCAGCGTCGCCGCTCTCGCGGCTCGCCTGCCCGCCGCGAAGCGGCTCGCCGGCGCCACGGGCGCCGCGATCATCGGGCGCGTCGGTCCCTAGTCAGCTGCTGCGGATCGAGCGGATCGTCGAAGGGTCGAACGAGAGCGGCCTCGCTGCCCACAAGCCAGTTGCGGCCGGTGCTGTCGGAGATCGCGGAGGCGCGCCTCGCTCGGCGGGGCGTTCAGCTGAAGCGCGATCACGACGAGGCCCGGCGGCTGCTCGGGCGCGAGGCGTGGGAGCTCGTGCGTCCAGACCGCCCGCAGCCGCCGCCTGACCGTCGCGCCCCCGGCGTACGCCGCGCGCGATCTCGAGGCGGTGCTCGACAGGTTGGAGGCGCTATGAGCATTTCCTCCGTCGCCGAGCTCGGGGACCGCCCCGCCCGAATCCTGGGCGAGGTGGAGCGGGCCGTCGTGGGCAAGCGTGACGTGCTCGAGCTCGTCCTGCTGGGGCTGCTGGCCGATGGGCACGTGCTGATCGAGGACAACCCGGGCCTCGCCAAGACGCTGATCGCCCGTTCCTTCGCCGCGGTCACCGGGCTTCGATTTGCCCGCGTGCAGTTCACGCCCGACCTCATGCCGTCGGACGTGACGGGGTCGGCGATCTATGACCAGCGGACCGGCGACCTGCGCTTCCAGCCCGGACCGATCTTCACGCACATCCTGCTGGGCGACGAGATCAACCGCGCGCCGCCGAAGACGCAGGCGGCGCTGTTGGAGGCGATGCAGGAGCGGCAGGTCACGAGCGAGGACGGCACGAGGCAGTTGGAGCGCCCGTTCCTGGTCCTCGCGACCCAGAACCCGATCGAGTACGAGGGCACCTACCCACTGCCGGAGGCGCAGCTGGACCGCTTCCTGATGCGGATCGGCATCGGGTACCCGGATCGCACTGCCGAGCTCGAGCTGCTCGCCCGGCGGCTGGAGCGCGGCCAGGACGAAGTCGAGCTCGAGACGGTCGTCAATCGCGACGAGCTCCTGGCGATGCAGCGCGCGGTCGAGCGGGTGCACGCGGACGAGGCAATCCTCGCCTACGCGGTAGACCTCGTCACCGCCACGCGCGAGAGCCCGCAGGTGCAGGTGGGAGCCAGCCCGCGCGGCACGCTCGCGCTGCTCAAGCTGTCTCGGGCCAGAGCCGCGCTGCAGGGTCGCGACTTCGTGACGCCGGACGACGTGAAGCTCCTCGCCGTACCGGCGCTGGCGCATCGGATCACGCTCCGCCCCGAGCTCTGGATCGAGCGCGTGCAGGCCGCGGACGTCGTGCGCGACTGCCTTGACCGGTGTCCAGCGCCGTCCGTGCGGGTGCGCGTGACCCGAGCGGCGTCACCCCGCTTGCGCGTCTACGCGGCGCTCGCGGCGGCGGCGCTGATGGCGGCGCTCGTCACCGGACGCCCGCAGCTCGCGGTGCTGGCCACGCCGTTCGCGCTGCTCGTCGCGGTCGCGCTCGCCGGCGAGCCGCTCGCGCTCGAGGGCGAGTTGCGGCTCGACCGCGACCGCGTCCTCGAGGGAGACCGGCTGCGCGCGATGCTCGCCGTCGAGAACCGTGGCGGCGGCGCGCGCATCGACGTCTACCTGCCGCCGCCGCGCGGCTCGACAGCGACTCGACGCCGATCGGGTTCTGGCTCGCGCGCGGCGAGCGGCGGGAGCTGACGTTCGAGCTCGTGGCCCAGCGCTGGGGCGTGCACGAGATCGGTCCGGCGATCGTTCGCGCGAGCGATCGGCTCGGGGCTTCGACTATGGACGGACCGCTGGGGAACGCGACCGACGTGAGGGTGTACGCCGGCGTCGAACGGCTGCGCAGGATCGTCGCGCCGCTCCGCACCAGGCCGGTCCTGGGCAGCCAGGTCTCGCGCGACCGCGGCGAGGGGATCGAGTTCGCCGATCTGCGCCCGCTGGCGCCTGGCGACCGCGTCCGCTCCATCAACTGGCGCGCGACCGCACGTCGCCGGGCGCCGTACGTCAACGTCCAGCACCCCGGAGCACGGCACGGATCTGGTGCTGTTCCTCGACACGTTCGCGGAGGCAGAGCTCGCGCACGAAGGAACGCTCGACGCGGCCGTGCGTGCTGGCGCGGCGATCGCCTCCACCTACCTCGCCAGGCGCGACCGGGTGGCGCTCGTGAGCCTCGGCGGGGAGCTCAGCTGGCTCACCGGCAGCCCCGGCGTGCGGCAGCAACATCCGCATCCTCGACGCGCTGTTCTCCAGCGAGGTGAGGCCAAGCTTCCGATCGAAGGGCGTCACGCAGGTGCCGCGCCGACTGCTCCCGGCGCGGGCCCTGGTGATCGCGCTGAGCCCACTGCTGGACCAGCGCGGGATCGGCGCGCTGCTCGACCTGTGCGCCCGCGGGTACGACCTCGTCGTCCTCGAGATCTCGTCGGTCGGGGACGTGCGGCGGGACGACCTTGCGTTCCGTCTCTGGAGGCTCCAGCGCGACGCGCTGCGCTCGCGCTTCGAGACGCTCGGCGTTCCGGTCGTGCGCTGGGAACCCTCGCGCGCCGGCGTCGAGCTGGCGATCGAGGAGGTGATCACGTTACGGCGACACACGCGACCCGTCGCGCGCGTCTGACGACCGCGATCGGCGCAGTTGCGCTCGCCGCGCTCTCCGCCGCCGCCACCGCCGAGTCGCTCGCTGTCGTAACGACCGCGCCGCTGCTCCTGTCACTGGCGCTCCTCGCCGGCCGTGCCGCGCCGGTCTCCGTCGGACTGCTGCTGCTGGGAGCGATCTACGTCGTCCCGGAGGGCGACCGCGCCATACCGGCGCCGATCTACGCGGGAGACGCTGCTGCTGATCGCAGAGCTCGCTTTCTGGTCGTTGGATGAGCTCAGGCCCGGACGGGTCGAGCCCGCGACCGCACGCCGCGCCTCCTCGCGATCCTCGCCGTCGTGGTGATCGGCGTCGCGCGCCGCTGCGGTCGTGCTGCTCGCGTCAGAATCGGACGTGGCGCGATCGCCCGCGCGCACCGCCGCCGGCGTGGGCGCGATCCTCGCCTGTATCGCCGTACTCACCGCGCTCGCACGCGCTCGCAACGCTTCGGCACCCGGTTCGTTCGATCCCGGCGTCTCCCGACGGTGAGGCAAGCTGGGCCGTCGGCGGATCGGCGAGCATCCGACCCTCAGAAGCGCGTATAGCGCTACTTCGCCGCCATCGCACCCCGACAAGCGGGAGGTCGAGCCCTACGTGGAACGCCGACTGAGCTCGGGCGGGAGCGCCTTCGGCCCGTCCGGGTAGAGGAAGCGCAGATCCTCCTCGCTCATCTCGAGCGTGTTCGCCGGCTCCTGCGGGGCGCCGGTGACGAGCCAGAGCTGATCGGCGCCGGTGTCGTTGAACGGCTGGCGGACGGTGTCGGGCTCGACGAGCACGGCGGAGAGCGGGTCGAGCGTGAGCAGGTCGTCGCCGATCCGGATGCGGCCGGTGCCCTCGAGCAGGACGTAGAGCTCGTGGGTCTCGCGGTGGCGGTGCCTGGTGATCGTCTGGCCCGGCGCGAGCCGCCACAGCCGGGCGCCGAGGGTCGTCGCCCCGAGCTGCTTCGCGAGGTCGGTGTTCGGCACGCCCGTCTGGTTGGAGGGACGCCAGAAGGCGTCGCCGGCGGCCAGCACGCGGTAGCTCATCGCTGCTCCTCGGTGGGTCGGTCGGACCGCCGGCGGCGGTAGCTCTGCGTCTTGCTGCGGTTGCCGCAGAGGTCCATCGAGCACCAGCGCCGCTGCCCGGGTCGCGAGGTGTCGACGAACATCAGCGCGCAGTCGTCGGCGGCGCACTGGCGCACGCGCTGGGCGTACGGCCCGGTCACGAGGTCGGCGGCGTCGCGCGCCAGCGTCGCGAGCGCGTTCGCCGCCGAGCCCTGCCACGCGAGCGCGCGGCCGGCGCCGTCGAGCTGCGGCGCGAGCGCGGGCCGCGCGGCCCAGGCGTTGAGCACGGCGACGTCGGCCGGGTCCGGCGTGCCCTTCCCGGCCAGGCGCGCGATCCGGAAGATCGCCTCGCGCAGCTCGCGCGCGCTCTCCAGCTCGCCGCCGGTCACCGGCGGGGCGCTCGCGAGCAGCCCCTCCTCGACGAACCAGCGCCCGAGGTCGGCGGGCGCGCGCAGGCGCTCGAAGTTGCGCCGCCAGCGCTCGCCGACCGTCGCGACGAAGTCGAGCGAGGGCCGCCCGCCGAGGAAGTGGAAGCGGTACTCGCGCTCCGGGATCACGACACCAGTATAAGCGGTGTCGCGCTAGCGGCGCACCACGTAGTGCAGGTGCGTGACCCCGGCGGCCTCGACGACCGTCGGGTCCTCGAGCCGCACCGGGCCGTTCGCGATCCCGGCGAAGAAGGGGATGCCGTCGCCGAGGATCACCGGCACGAGGTTGACGGCGATCTCGTCCAGCAGCCCGGCGTCGAGACACGCGCGCGCGGCGTGCGCGCCCGCGACCGAGACGACCTTGTCGCCGGCCAGCCGCGACGCCTCCGCCACCGCTGCCTCGACGCTCGTCGGCGAACGTGATCGGCACGCCGTCGCGCGGCCAGTCGTCCGGCGGGTCGTGCGTGAGCACGACCATCGGCGCCTGCGACGGGCGGCTTGCCGTCCCACCCGCGCGTGTGGTCGTAGAGGCGCCGGCCGACGAGGAACGCGCCGACCGTCGCCAGCGCCTCGCGCAGCACCGCCGCGCTCGCCTCGGTCATCCGGAACACGCGCCCGTTGCCGCCGTCGACCTCGACCGGCCCGTTCGCGTACCAGCCGAACAGCTCGGCCACGCCGTCCTCGGGGTCGGCGACGAAGCCGTCGAGGGACATCGAGAGGTTCGTGATCACCTTCGCCATGGCGAAGCAGTGTCCCGGAAACGGCGGAAGCCCCGCCGTGGCGGCGGGGCTTCCGTGACCCAGGGCTCGTCTGGAGCGCCTACTTGATGAAGAGGATCTCCGAGTACTTCGGGAGCGGCCAGAGGTTGTCGGCGACGACCCGCTCGAGCTTGTCGGCGATCTCGCGGACCGTGTCCATCGCCGGCAGCACCGACTCCTGGACGTACTTGGCCGCGCCGAGCGCGTCGGTGTCCTCCGGGTGGTCGCGGTTCGCCGCCTCGAGCGCGAACACCGCCTCGACGAACTCGTCGAGCAGGCCGCCGAGCTCCTCGAGCAGCCGCTTGGCGCCCTTGTTCTCGTCGGCCTCGTCGAGCGTCGCGAACCAGGTGCACGGCCGCCGGCAGCAGCATCGTGCGGGCGATCGAGGCCGCGGTCTCGCCCTCGATGTTGATCTTCGTCGTGTACTGCTCGAGCAGGACCTCGTAGCGCGACTCGAGCTCGCGCTCGGGCAGCACCTCGTAGCGCTCGAACACGCTCGACGGTCGCGGTCTCGACGAGCCACGGCAGCGCGTCCGGCGTGTCGCGCAGGTTCGGCAGCCCGCGCCGCTCGGCCTCGGCGTGCCACTCCTCGGAGTAGTTGTCGCCGTTGAAGATGATGCGCTTGTGCGCCGTCGCAGGCCTCGCGCGACGACCGTCGAGCACGGCCTCCTCGAGCGCCTGGCCGCCGCTCGCGCGCTGTCTCGACCGCCTCGGCCAGCTCGTCGAGCGACTCGGCGACGATCGTGTTCAGCACCGTGTTCGGGCAGCGCGATCGACTGCGACGAGCCCGACCGCGCGGAACTCGAACTTGTTGCCGGTGAACGCGAACGGGACGTGCGGTTGCGGTCGCCGCGCGTGCTCGGCAGCGGCGGCAGCACGGACGCGCCGAGCTCGAGGTAGCCCTGCCGGCGTCGCCGCGTCGCCCGACCCGCGTCTCGATCGCGCTCGAAGATCGTCCTCGAGCTGGTCGCCGAGGAAGATCGAGATGATCGCCGGCGGCGCCTCGTTCGCGCCCAGGCGGTGGTCGTTGCCCGGCGTTCGCGATCGACGCGCGCAGCAGATGCCTGGTGCCGGTCGACGGCGCGGATGACGGCCGAGCAGAAGAACAGGAACTGCAGGTTGTCGTGCGGCGTCTCGCCCGGCTCGAGCAGGTTCGCGCCCGTGTCGGTCCCCAGCGACCAGTTGTTGTGCTTGCCCGAGCCGTTGACGCCCGCGAACGGCTTCTCGTGCAGCAGGCAGACGAGGCCGTGGCGCGCGGGCCACGTTCTGCAGCATCTCCATCGTCAGCATGCTGGTGGTCGCGGCGACGTTCGCGTTCTCGAAGATCGGCGCGAGCTCGAACTGGCTCGGCGCGACCTCGTTGTGGCGCGTCTTGACCGGCACGCCGAGCTTGCACAGCTCCTCCTCGACGTCCATCATGAACGCGAGCACGCGCTCGGGGATCGACGCCGAAGTAGTGGTCCTCGAGCTCCTGGCCCTTCGGCGGCTTCGCGCCGAACAGCGTGCGGCCGGTCGTCGACGAGGTCGGGCCGCTCGAAGTAGTAGCGCCTCGTCGATCAGGAAGTACTCCTGCTCGGGGCCGAGCGTCGGTGAACACGCGCGTGCGTCGCCTCGTCGCCGAACAGGCGCAGCGCGCGCACGCGCCTGCGTCGACAGCGCGTCCATCGAGCGCAGGAGCGGCGTCTTCTTGTCGAGCGCCTCGCCGGTCCACGACGCGAACGCGGTCGGGATGCAGAGCGTCGCGCCGTTCGGGTTCTCGAGGATGAACGCCGGCGACGTCGGGTCCCACGCCGTGTAGCCGCGCGCCTCGAACGTCGCGCGGATGCCGCCGGACGGGAACGACTGACGCGTCGGGCTCGCCCTGGATCAGCTCCTTGCCGGAGAACTCGGCGATCGCGCTGCCGTCGCCCGTCGGGCGCGAAGAACGAGTCGTGCTTCTCGGCCGTCAGGCCGGTCAGCGGCTGGAACCAGTGCGTGAAGTGCGTGGCGCCGCGCTCGATCGCCCATTCCTTCATGGCGTTGGCGACGGCGTCGGCGAGCGCCGGGTCGAGCATCTCGCCCGCCTCGATCGTCGCCTGGAGCGGCTTGTAGACGGCCTTCGGCAGCCGCTGGCGCTGGACGGCGGTCGAGAAGACGTTCTCGCCGAAGACGTTGGCGCCGGGCTGCGTGAGGTCCGACTGGCCGATGCGCAGCCACCGTTGGGGCTCCACTGGGCGGCGGTGACGTTGGCGGTACGGGTTCGGGCGGGCATGGTTTCCGAGCGTCCTCCTCCGGGACAGGTCCTGGGTCGAAGCTCAGCGTAGATGCGCCCGCTGCACGGGTCCTTGTCCACGTGTCCAAAGATCCGCGCCGACCGTTCGCCCGCTCGACCGGATGGACAAAGGCCCGACGGCAGAATCTTCGACACAGGGACAAGGAAACCTCCCGCCGCGGCGCGCAGACTGCAAGGCGTTGCAGTCCGACGAGGAGGACAGAGCGATGAGGAGTTACCGGATGCTGCGCCGCGGCGTTGGCCGGCGCGACGCTTGCGACGCTGGCGCTGCCGGCGGTGGCGCTGGCGCAGGACGCGCCGACCCTCGAGACGGTGGTCGACGAGCTGAACGTGCTGTGGATCCTGGTCGCGGCCGTGCTCGTGATGTTCATGCAGGCGGGGTTCGCGTTCCTGGAGATCGGCTTCTCGCGCGGGAAGAACGCCGGCATGGGGATCGCCAAGATCGTCGTCAACTTCTCGATCGCCTCGATCGCGTGGTGGGTCTGCGGCTTCGCGCTCGCGTTCGGCGGCGGCGGCTGGCTGCTCGGTGACTCCGGCTTCTTCTTCTCCACCGGGCACGACACGTGGCCGGCGAGCGAGATCGTCGGCTCGACCGCCGCCTTCATGCTGTTCCAGTTCATGTTCTGCGCGGTGTCGCTGGCGATCGTCTGGGGCACGACGCTCGAGCGCATCAAGTTCAGCGCGTACGTGATCTACGCGATCGTCTTCGCCGCGGTGATCTACCCGCTCATCGCGCACTGGATCGTGGGGCGGCGGCTTCCTCTCCGAGATCGGCGACGGCGTGCAGGACTTCGCCGGCTCGACCGTCGTGCACCTCGTGGGCGCGACCGGCGCGCTCGCCGCGCTGCTGCTGCTCGGCCCGCGCAAGGGCAAGTACGGGCCTGACGGCAAGCCGCGGGCGATCCCGGGCCACTCGATGCCGCTCGTCGGCCTCGGCGTGCTGATCCTGTGGCTCGGCTGGTTCGGCTTCAACGGCGGCTCGACGCTCGGCACCGCGGGCGACCGCTTCGCCGAGGTCATGCTCGTCACGCAGCTCGGCGCGGCGGCCGGCGTCATCGGCGCCTCGCTGGTCATCTGGCTCAAGTTCAAGGCGCTCGACGTCGGCATGGCCGGCAACGGCGCGATCGCCGGCCTGGTCGGCATCACCGCCCCGTCCGGCTACGTCGAGTTCTGGGCGGCCCCGATCATCGGCCTCGTCGCCGGCGTGCTCGTCGTGTTCGCCGTCCTGGCGATCGAGAAGAAGCTCGACGACCCGGTCGGCGCGCTCTCGGCGCACGGTCTCGCCGGCATCTGGGGCACGCTCGCGTGCGGCCTGTTCACCTCCGAGCGGCTCGCCGAGCTCAACGGGATCGGCGAGCCGGGCCTGTTCTACTCCGGCTCGTTCGAGCAGCTCGGCGTGCAGGCGGTCGGCGTCGGCGCCGCGTTCGCGACGGTGTTCATCCTCTCGTTCGGCACCTTCTGGATGATCAAGCGGACGATCGGGTCTGCGCGTGTCCGAGGAAGCCGAGGACGCCGGTCTGGACATCTCCGAGCACGGCATGTACGGCTACCCGGAGCAGTTCATCCCGCAGCCGGAGTACTCGATCGGGCTGTACGAGCCGACCGTGGCCGGGACGCCCCTGCCAAGCTCCCCGTCAGCCGTCGAGGTCCGCCGTGGGCGAGCCCGCGGCGCAGACCTGAGAGGAGGTGAACTAGCGCGATGAAGAAGATCGAGGCGTACATCCGGCACGAGTCGTTCGAGTCGATCCGCATGGAGCTGCTCGGACTCGGGTTCCCGTCGCTGACGATCTCGCGAGGTCAAGGGCTCCGGGCGGCAGAAGGGCATCACCGAGCGCTACCGCGGCGCGGAGCTGACCAACTGGCTGCGGCCGAAGGTCAAGCTCGAGTGCGTCGTGGCGAGCCAGGACGTGCAGACGGTCGTCGAGGCGATCCTCAAGCACGCCCGCACGGGCCAGATCGGCGACGGCAAGGTGTTCGTCCTGCCGGTCGAGGAGGCGTACCGCATCCGCACCGGCGAGTCCGGTGAGGAGACGCTCCAGGCCCATCCCGAGGTGGCCGCGAAGGCCTAGAGGCGAGCTTGAACGGGGCGGCCGCGCAAGGCCGCCCCGCTCGCCACCCCGAGACCTACATGGCAGAGCCCGAGCTCACTCCGCCCGCCGTCGCCGCCTCGCTCGTCGAGCGCCTGCGTGCGGTCCATCTGCAGATGCTCGACGCCGTGCTGACGGGCGACGGGCTGGCGGCCGTCGCGCTGCTGGCGGCCGAGGCCGCCGGCGGCCCGGTGGCGGTCGTCGTGCCGCGGCTCGGCGTGGCCGCCGCCTCGCCCGGCGGCGAGGCCGCCCTGCCCGCGATCCGGCGCTACGTCGGCGAGCAGGGCCGCGGCCGCGTGGCGCCCGTGCCGCCCGGGGTCGTCGCCGAGGTGCCGATCACGTCCGGTGACGAGCGGATCGGCGGCGTCGTGCTGCTCGAGCCCGGGCGGCCGGACCCGGAGGCCGTCGAGTTCCTGCACCTCGCCGCCGTCGCCGCGCTGACCGAGGTGGCGGTTGAGGAGGCGCGCGAGGAGGTCGAGGAGAACGTCCGCGGCTCCTTCCTGGAGGAGCTGCGCGAGCGCGCGCGAGACGCTCGATCCGGCCGACGTCGTCCGGCGCGCGGGGCGGCTCGGCTGCGACGTCGAGCGCGGCGCGATCGTGCTCTGCGCCGAGCTGACCACCGAGCGCCCGCGGCACGTGGTGGCGCTCGTGTCGTCGGAGTACCCGGGCGCGCTCGCCCAGCACGTCGAGGGCGCGGCCGCGGGCCGCGTCTACGCGCTGCTGCCCGCGAGCGCCGACGGCGAGCCGACGACGACGATCGCCGCCGCCCGCGCCCTCGCGGCGCGCCTGCAGCGCCACGGCGTCGTCGCGCTGTCCTCCTTCTACGGCGATCCCGGCGAGCTCGGCCGGGCGATCCAGGAGGCCGAGCTGGTGCTCGAGGTCCTGCGCCGCGGCGACGGCCTCGGCGGCCCGATCCAGGAGGACATCGGGACCGGCACCTACCGGCTGCTCTTCCGCGTGCTCGCCTCGCATCCGGAGGAGGTGCGGTCGTTCTACGAGGACACGGTCGCGCCCGTCGTCCGGTATGACGACCAGTACCGGACCGACCTGATCCAGACGCTCGAGGCGTACCTGGAGCACAACTGCAACATGAACGCGACGGCGGCGGCGATCTACGCCCACCGCCACACCGTCGCGTACCGGCTCGAGCGGGTGAAGGAGCTGTCCAGCCTCGATCCGATGCAGACCGAGGACCGCGAGCGGCTCGGCCTCGGGCTGAAGGCCTACCGCATCATCGCGCCGGGCCTGCCGCGCTAGAGCGCCGCGAGGCCCGCCTCGGCGCAGGCGCGGTCCTCCTCGGGCTTGGCGCCGCTGACGCCGACCGCGCCGAGCACGGCGCCGCCGGACCGGATCAGGGCGGAGCCGTCGGCGCCGCAGCAGCGGCAGCCGCGTCAGCCGGCTCACGGAGTCGAAGAACCCGGGCCGTGACTCCTGCACCGCGGCGAGCGCGTCGCCGTCGCGGTGCCAGACGGCGGCGCCGCTCCCCTTGGCCTCGGCGATCTGCGCACTCAGCGGCGGGGCGCCGTCCATCCGGCCGAGGGCCTGTAGCAGGCCGCCCTCGTCGACGACGGCGACGGTGACGCGCAGGCCGGACTCCCGGGCGTGCGCGTGGGCGGCGGCGATCAGCGTCTGTGACTGCTCGAGCGTCAAGGGCATGGGTGGATCATGCCGTGGAGAACGGTCAACGGGCTTGCCGCCCTACCGAGCGTCCGGTATGCAGGACGGGTCGGGCGGACCGCAGGGGCCTGCCCAGGTAGGGAAAGGGAGGTGCCATGCGATCGCGCACGCTCGCGCTCGTCGCCACGGCGCTCGCGGCTGCGGCCGCGCTGCCGGCCGTGGCGGGGGCGCAGGGTTCCACGACGCCGCCGCGCGGGCCGGACGAGGGCGCAGGCCCGTTCGGCAAGCTCGTCATCCGCGGGGCCAATCTGATCGACGGCTCGGGCGGGACCGCCCGCGGGCCGGTCGACATCGTCATCGAGGGCAACCGCATCACCGAGGTGCGCAACGCGGGGACGCCCGGGCTGCCGCTCGAGCCGGACCGGCCGCCGCGCGACGCCGACCACGAGGTCGACGCCACCGGCATGTGGGTGATGCCGGGCCTCGTCGACGAGCACGTGCACGCGCAGCAGGGCGGCACGCCGCTGACGTACGCGTACAAGCTGTGGCTCGCGCACGGCGTGACCACGGTGCGCGGCGTCAACCTGACCGGCCAGGCGGCCGCATCGCGCGACAAGAACGCGAGCGAGCGCAACGAGATCGTCGCGCCGCGGATCTTCAACTACCAGCGGCCCGGCGCCGCCTGGCCGAACGGCACGATCGACTCGCCGCAGAAGGCGCGCGAGTGGGTCCGCTGGGCGTCGGTCAACAACATCGACGGCGTCAAGTTCGCGGGCACCGGCGTGGACCAGGACAAGGCGATCCTGCAGGCGATGATCGAGGAGGCCGAAGCGCTCGGCCTCGGCACCACGATGCACCACTCGCCGCCGGTCTACCCCGAGGTCAACGCGGTCGAGACCGGCCGCATGGGCCTCGGCACCGTGACCCACTTCTACGGGCACTTCGAGTCGATCCTGCGCGACGGCCGCACCCAGCCGTACCCGCCGGACTACAACTACAACGACGAGCAGTCGCGCTGGCGCGCGGTGGCCAAGGTCATCGACTACACGTTCGAGCCCGGCTCGCCCGAGTGGTGGGCGTACCTGCAGGAGCAGAAGGCCAACGGCGTCACGTTCGGCCCGACGATGAGCGTCTACGAGGCCGGTCGCGATCTGATGCGCGCCCGCAACCTCGAGTGGCACGCGAAGTTCGCGATGCCGTCGATCTGGAAGTTCTGGGAGCCCAACCGCGAGAACCACGGGTCGTTCTACTACGACTGGACGAACACCGACGAGGTCTCGTGGAAGCGCTTCATGGCGCGCTACATGCGGCTGATCAACGACTACAAGTCGATCGGCGGGCGCGTGGCGGCGGGCACCGACGCGGGCTTCATCTACAGCCTCTACGGCTTCGCCGCGGTCCGCGAGCTGGAGATGCTCGAGGAGGCCGGCTTCACGCCCAACGAGGCGATCCGCGCCTACACGCGCGACGCGGCGCGCACGCTGACCGAGCCGCGCGGGACCGGCGAGCCGGAGTTCGGCCTCGTCCGGGCGGGCAAGCTCGCCGACCTCGTGATCGCGCCGGAGAACCCGCTGGCCAACCTGCGCACGCTGTACGGCACGGGGACCGGCCGGCTCAACGACGCGACCGGTGAGATCGAGCGCGTCGGCGGCGTCCGCTGGACGGTGCGCAACGGCATCGTCTACGACGCCAAGGAGCTGCTCGCCGACGTGCAGCAGATGGTCGCCGACCAGGTCGCGGCCGGCGGCTGCGCGGGCGTCGACCTCAACTGGAGCGCGGCCGGCCCGTGCGGCGGCGCGGGCCCGGGCGTCCCGCCGGTCCCCGAGCCCGGCGGCGGCACCGGCGTGCCCGGCCCGAAGGGCGACAAGGGCGACCCCGGCCCGGTCGGCCCGGTCGGCCCGGCCGGGCCCGAAGGGCGACAAGGGCGATCCCGGCGAGGCCGCGGCCGTTCGCGTCACCTGCCGCATCCGCGGTCGCCGCGAGCTGCGCTGCACCGTCAAGGCGGTCGGCGCGCGCGCGAGCACGAGCCGGCTCAAGAGCCGGATCCAGCTCGCCGGCCGGCGCGCCCGCGCGACCCGCTCGGGCCGCGGCGCGGTGACGGTGAAGCTGCGCTCGGCGCGCACGATCCGCCGCGGCGCGCGCGTGATCGTCGACGTGCGCTCGGGCGACAACCGCGCGCAGCTGTCGGTGCGCGCGGGCCGCAAGGGCACGCAGCGCAAGCTCGTCGCGCGCTAGCGTTGCTGTGGGCGGCCGGCGACGGCCGGCCGCCCATTCAGCCCCCAGGCGCGACGACGCCCGCGGCCGAGCGGCGCAGGAAGTCGCGGCCCGGGCCGAGCAGGACCTCGGCGCCGATCGCGGCGAAGCCCGCGGCCGTCAGCGCCCGCAGCGAGGCGGCGTTCGGCGCGGCGACCTGCGCGTAGACGGGCTCGTCGGGCGCGGCGGCGGCGAGCGCGGCGGCGGACGAGGCGGCGGGCGAGGCCGCGGACGCGGCGCTCCGGGTCGACCTCGACGCTGAGCTCGAGCCGCCCGGCGAGGCCGCGCCCGAGCAGCACCTGCCCGGCGCCGCCCGGGTCCTCGAAGCCCCGCAGCTCGCGCCGCCAGCGCCGCGCGCGGTCGACCCGCGGGGCATCGCCCGGGTCGACCTCGAGCACGTCGATGTCGACCGCCGGCGCGCGCTCGGGCACCCACGCCATCAGCACGTCGAGGCTGCCCGCGTACAGCTCCGTCCGCAGCGCGAGCCAGGTCAGCACCGCCGGGGCGAGCGGGCCCTTGAGGTCGGCGGGATCCACGCGCCTGAGGACCTCGTCCTCCGGCAGGTCGGCCGCGACCACGTGATGCGCGGTGAACGACAGCACGGCCACGGGCGCGCCGACCACCGCCGGCAGCACCTCGGTCCGCCCGTCCTGGGGCGGGAACACGCCGTGTGCGGCGGCGTGCAGGAGCGCGAGCAGGTCCGCGGGCATCGCCTAAGTCTGGCGCGCCGCAGGCTCCCCGGCCGCCCCCGGAAGATCGCTAAAGCGGTCCGGAGGTGCTGCCGATGTAGGGATTGGGCGCGCCCCGCTTTCGTCCCTCCTCCCCCCTCCCAGGTCGGAAGCTTCTCGCGGGCGCGCCCCTCCTTCTTCTCCGGTACGCCTTTCGGGGCTCTGACGCGGCCCGATCGGGCGCAGCTCCTCGGCGTAGGACATCGACCAGCGGCGCAGCTCCCCGCTGTCGAGCACCTCGTAGGCGCCCATCCGCCACAGCGGCGGCGAGTACGCGTGCAGCGTGACCGCCGGCTCCGCGCCGGCGTGGCTGACGCGATGGATGTCCGAGGGGCCGAACGTGAACGCGTCGCCGGCCGTGACCGTGCGCGCGGCGGGCGGCCCGCCGAGCACGAGCCGCTCCTCGCGGACGGCGCCCGCCGTCACCGCGACCGCGCCCGCCGAGAGGTCGTGGTCGTGGAAGCCCGTGTCGTGGTCGTCCATCCAGCAGATGAGCCAGACCGCGAGGTGCTCGTCGCGGTGCAGCTCCGCGTACGTGCGCGCGTCGGCGCGGTGATCGACCAGGTGCCGCCAGCCGTCGGGCCGGGCGGCGAGATCGCGCACGAGCCGCTCGAGCTCGTCGCGGGTGAGGTCACGGGCATGGATCGGGAGCATCAGGCCTCGAGGGGGACGGGTTCCAGGACGCGGTTCGGGTTCACCTCGGCGAGCGCGGCGAACACCGCGGAGCCGAGCGAGGACAGCGAGGGCGGCTCGATCACCGGGCGGTCGGAGCCGAGCACGAGGCGGTCGACGCCGACGGCGCGCAGCATCGCGTCGACGGCACGCGGGCCGTACGAGGAGACGTCGAACCACGCGCGGTCGTCGTGCAGCGCGCCGGCCGGGCCGCCGCGGGCGGCGAGCCGCTCGGCGTGCAGCGGCGCGCCGCCGGCCAGCATCGCCCACACGACCTTCAGCTCCGGGTGCGCGGGGCGGCCCCACTCGGCGAAGGCGAGCCACGCCGCCTGCATGCCGGCCACGTAGCCGGTCATCGACGGCCACCAGTCGGGCGCCCCGAGCGGGCCGGGCGGTGCCGGCCCGGGGTGCACGAGCAGCGGCGCGCCACGCGCGGCCAGCAGCTCCAGCAGCGGGCCGAGGCGCTCGAGCCGCACGGGCCCGGCGAGCTCGCCCGCGGGCAGGCACACCCCCGCCGCCCCGGCCTCGAGCACCGCCTCGGCGGCCTCGGCCTCGGGCACCGCGAGCGCGCCCCACAGCTCGAACGGCGCGCCGAGCTCGAGGATGCCGGAGTGGAACGCGTCCAGCAGCCGCTGCGCCTCGGCGGCGGGCAGCGACTCGATGCCGAGCGGGCTCGAGGGCGCGACCACGACCCGGTCGATCCCGTCCGCGACCGCCATCGCGGCACGGGCGACCGGGTCGTGGGCGGCTGGGGAGAAGGCGGCGGGTGCTTCGCCGGCCAGCTCGAGGATCAGTCCGCCGGCGTCGCGTCGCAGCCGCGGCGGCGCCGACCGGCGCACCAGCGCGGCGAGCAGGGACTCGGGCCAGAGATGCTGGTGCAGGTCGGTCGTCGCCACGGCACGATCGAGCATACACGACTATTTCGACCGATTCAGTAGGGAAGCGGTTGGGAGAGCCCCCATAACGTCACACGGGGCGGGCGGATCTCGCCGCGGGTTACGAAATACGCGCTATAGCCGACAAACGTAACCCGCGGCCGTCAGCGAGCCGCTCCCGTGTGACGTTTTGGGGGCTCGAGCACGCTCGAACCCCCGCTTCCCTACCCAGCGCAGTTCTCGACTGTTGCGCAGCCCGGATCAGCCGCCGCCGCCGTCGCCCCCTCCTCCGCCGCCGTCGGACCAGCCGCCGGAACCGCTGTCGGACCAGCCGCCGTGGTGACCGAGGAACCCGGCCGAGGCCGACGAGGAGATGCCGCGCCGGTTCGCGCGCCGCTCCCGCGCGAGCGGCCGCTCGAGCATGACGACCATCAGGACGAAGAAGATCACCAGCACCGCGATGAGCACCAGCATTGTCGCCTCCTTCGGGCGGGAGGCCCAAGGATCCGCGCACCCGCGAAAGCCTGGCTAAAGGGACCAACCTTGCCAAAGGTGTGTCAAGGTTGCGCTACGATTCCCTGCCATGCGCGACTTCCTCGCCGCCACTCGCGACCACGTCGTCGTCTTCGACGGCGGGATGGGCGCCACGCTCGAGCAGTTCGACCTCTCGCTCGAGCGCGATTACCAGCTTCCCGGGCGCTGCCACGAGGCGCTCGTGCTCAACCGGCCGGACGTCATCCAGGGCGTGCACGAGTCGATGATCGAGGCCGGCGCCGAGGTCGTGGAGACCGACACGTTCCAGGGCTCGCGGATCAAGCTCGAGGAGTGGGGGCTCGCGCGAGCACACGCTCGAGATCAACCGGCGCGCCGCCGAGATCGCCCGTAAGGCGGTCGGCGAGGATCGCTTCGTCGCCGGCTCGATCGGGCCGACCGGCCACCTCCCCGCCTCCGACGACCCGACGCTCGGCAAGATCACCTTCCGCGAGCTCGTCGCCGTGTTCGCCGAGCAGGCGCAGGGCCTGCTCGAGGGCGGCGTCGACCTCGTGATCATCGAGACCGCGCAGGACATCCTCGAGGTCAAGGCCGCCGTCTTCGGCGTCCGCGAGGCGTTCAAGGCCACCGGCCGCCGCACGCCGATCCAGACCTCGGTCTCGCTGCTGCCGAACGGCGGCAAGATGCTGCTCGGCACCGACATCTCGGCCGCGCTGGCGACGCTCGAGGCGCTGAAGGTCGACGTCATCGGCCTCAACTGCTCCACCGGCCCCGAGGACATGCGCGACGCCGTGCGGTTCCTCGGCGAGTACGCGCCGGTGCCGATCCACGTGCATCCCGAACGCCGGCATCCCGCACCAGGGCCCGAACGGCGAGACGATCTTCCCGGAGACGCCCGACCAGCTCGCCGCGCGTGCTCGGCGACTTCGTCGAGCGCTACGGCGTGAACATCGTCGGCGGCTGCTGCGGCACCACGCCCGACCACATCCACGAGCTGCACGAGCGCGTCGACGGCCGCACGTCGTCGACCCGCCCCGCGCCGCGCCCGCCGCACCTGTCCTCGATGATCGCCGCCGCCCCGCTCGTCGCAGGAGCCGCGCCCGACGATCGTCGGCGAGCGCGTGAACTCGCAGGGCTCGCGCAAGGCCAAGGAGATGCTGCTGGCCGACGACTACGACGGCCTGCTGCAGGTCGCCGAGGACCAGGTCGAGGGCGGCGCCCACGTGCTCGACGTCTGCGTCGCGCTGACCGAGCGCCAGGACGAGGACGAGCAGATGCGCCAGGTCGTCAAGAAGATCTCGCTCAGCCAGCCCGCCCCGATCCAGGTCGACTCGACCGAGCCCGAGGTGATCGCCACGCGCGCTCGACCAGATCCCCGGCCGCGCGATCGTGAACTCGGTCAACCTCGAGGCCGGCCGCGACAAGCTCGACAGCGTCGTGCCGATCGCGCTCGAGCACGGTGCCGCGCTGATCGCGCTGACGATCGACGAGGCAGGGCATGGCCAAGACGCGCCGAGCGCAAGGTCGAGGTCGCCCGCCGCATCCACGACATCGTCTGCGGCGAGCACGGGCTCGACCCCGAGCTGCTGATCTTCGACGACCTCACGTTCACGCTGACCACCGGCGACGAGGAGTGGCGCCCGTCCGCGATCGAGACGATCGAGGGCATCCGCGCGATCAAGGAGGCGCTGCCGGGCGTCAAGACGTCGCTCGGCGTCTCCAACGTCTCGTTCGGCATCGGGCTGCCCGCCCGCGCGGTCCTGAACTCGGTCTTCCTCCACCACTGCGTGGAGGCCGGGCTCGACCTCGCGATGGTCAACCCGAACCACATCACGCCCTACGCCGAGATCTCCGAGGACGAGCGCGAGCTGGCCGACGACCTCGTGTTCAACCGCCGCGAGGACGCGCTCGAGCAGTTCATCGCGCACTTCGAGGGCAAGACCGAGGAGGAGGCCGAGGCGGCCGACCCGACCGCCGGCATGGAGCCCGAGGAGGCCCTGCACTGGCACATCCTGCGCCGCAAGAAGGACGGCGTCGAGGCGCAGATCGACCTCGCGGTCGAGAAGATCGGCGCGGTGCCGACGCTCAACACCGTGCTGCTGCCGGCCATGAAGGAGGTCGGCGACAAGTTCGGCGCCGGCGAGCTGATCCTGCCGTTCGTGCTCCAGAGCGCCGAGGTCATGAAGAAGGCGGTCGCGCAGCTCGAGCAGTACCTCGACAAGCTCGAGGGCTACACGAAGGGCACCGTCGTGCTCGCGACCGTGTTCGGCGACGTGCACGACATCGGCAAGTCGCTCGTCAACACGATCCTGACCAACAACGGCTACACGGTCGTCGACCTCGGCAAGCAGGTCCCGATCGGCACGATCCTCGAGGCGGCGAAGGAGCACAAGGCGACGGCGATCGGCCTGTCCGCGCTGCTCGTCTCGACCTCGAAGCAGATGCCGCTGGCCGTGCGCGAGCTGCACGAGCGCGGCCTCGAGTACCCCGTGCTCGTCGGCGGCGCGGCGATCAACCGCGACTTCGGCCGCCGCATCCTCTACCCCAAGGGCCTCGAGTCCGACGAGGTCTACGACCCCGGCGTCTTCTACTGCAAGGACGCGTTCGACGGCCTCGCCGTGATGGACCAGCTCGTCGAGCCCGAGCGCCGCACCGAGCTCGTCGCCAAGGCGCGCGACGAGGCGCAGACGCTGCGCGACAAGGGCCCCGAGCCGGAGCTCGGCCCGACCGACGACGACGTCCGTCCGCTCGACCGCCCGCACCGACGTGCCCGTGCCCGAAGCCGCCGTTCCTGGGCGTCCGCGGAGATCCCGGTCGACCTCGACGAGGTCTTCCCGCACCTCGACACGCACGTGCTGTTCAAGCTCCACTGGGGCGGCCGCGGCGCTGAAGGGCGAGGCCTGGCGCCGGCTCGTGGAGGACGACTTCCAGCCGCGGCTCGAGCGCATGTGGGCCGAGCAGGACTACCTGCGCCCGCGGGCGCTGCTCGGGCTACTTCCCGTGCAACGCGGTCGGCAACTCGCTCGAGATCTACGACCCCGAGGATCCCGAGCGCGTGCTCGAGACGCTCGTGTTCCCGCGCCAGCCGGCCCACGACCGCATCTGCATCACCGACTTCTACCGCCCGAAGGAGAGCGGCGAGCGCGACGTCGTCGCCCTCCAGGCCGTCACCGCCGGCCCGCAGGTCACCGACCTGATGGCCGACCTCGAGCAGCGACGGCGAGTTCGCCGAGCAGCTCTTCACCCACGGCCTCGGCGTGCAGACCGCCGAGGGCATGGCCGAGTGGCTGCACGCGAAGGTGCGCAGCGAGCTCGGCATCGCGCCCGACCAGGGCCGCCGCTGGTCCTGGGGCTACCCCGCGTGCCCGGACCAGTCCGAGCACGACGAAGGTCTTCCGGCTGCTCGGCGCCGACTCGATCGGCCTGTCGCTGTCCGGCGGCCACGCCGTCGAGCCCGAGCAGTCGACGGTCGCGATCGTCGCCCACCACCCGCAGGCGGTCTACTTCGGCATGAAGTCCGGCTTCATCCCGAAGCAGAAGGCGCCCGACGAGGTCATCAAGGGCACCGAGAAGGACCCGAGCCGCGCCGGCGCGGCGGCCTAGCCGCCCGCGCCGCTAGCGTTGCCCGCATGAAGATCCTGGCCGTCGACGGCGGCGGCATCCGCGGCATCATCCCCGCGCTCGTGCTCGCCGAGATCGAGCGCCGGTCCGGACGCCGGATCGGCGAGCTGGTCGATCTCGTGGCCGGGACGTCGACCGGCGGCATCATCGCCTGCGCGCTGACGCGGCCGGACCCGCTGCCGGCGATCGCGGTGGCCGCGATCTACGAGGAGGAGGGGCCGAAGATCTTCGACCGCTCGCTGCTCAAGCGGATCCGCTCGGTCGACGGCCTGCTCGACGAGCGCTACGACTCGGCGGGGCTCGTCGCGGCGCTCGAGAAGCACCTCGCCGGCGTGCGGCTCGCCGACGCCGACCCGCCGGTGCTGCTGACCGCCTACGACATCGAGCGCCGCCGCGCGGTCCTGCTGCGCACGGGCGAGAGCGACGTGTCGATGGTCGACGCCGCGCACGCGACCTCGGCCGCCCCGACCTACTTCGAGCCGGTCGCGGTCGACGGCGCGGCGCTGATCGACGGCGGCGTCTTCGCCACCAACCCCTCGGTCTGCGCCTACGCGCAGGTCGGCGGCGAGCTCGAGCTGCTGGCCTCGCTCGGCACCGGCGAGCACACGCGGCCGCTGCCGCTGGCCGAGGTGCGGAACTGGGGCCAGCTCGAGTGGGTCCGGCCGCTGATCGACGTCGTGTTCGACGGCAGCGCCGACGCGGTCGACCTGCAGCTCGGCGCGCTGCTCGGCGCGGACTACATCCGCCTGCAGACGCCGCTCGACGAGGCCAGCGACGCGCTCGACGACGCGAGCCCGGAGAACCTCGCCGCGCTGCGGCGCGAGGCCGAGCGGCTGATCGCGGCGCGCGACGACGAGATCGACCGGTTGTGCGCGCGGCTGGCGGCCTAGCCGGTCCAGCGCTCGCCGGCGCGCACGCGCTCGAAGCCGATCCAGAGCACGTTCATGGCGGTCGCGACGACGTCCTCGCGCGGCACGTGCGGGTGCTCGCGCCACCAGACGGCGAGCCCGGTCAGGCCTGAGCGCAGCAGCTCGACGGCCATCTCGAACCCCTCCGCGTCCTCGCCCGCCGGCCATGTTCGGAGCGCCCGGCTCGTGCGCCAGCATCCGCACCAGCGCCGCGCGGCCGCGCGCGTTGACCTCGGCCAGCGTCGCCTGCGCCTCGGCGTCGCCGGACGTGTCGCGGAACAGCATCTGCCACGCGAACGGGTTGGCCTCGACGTAGCGCGCCCAGGCGTCGATCGCGCGCGGCAGCCGGACCGCGACCGGCTCGTCGCCGAGCAGGTGCTCGTACCAGAGGCCGACCAGGTCCTCGGTGTGGCGCTCGAGCAGCCGCCGGTGCAGGTCCTGCTTGGACGCGAAGTGGTCGTAGACGACCGGCGCCGAGACGCCGGAGCGGCGCGCGATCGCGTCGATCGAGCGCACCGCGGTAGCCGCGCTCGGCGAACACCTCGGTGGCCGCCTGCTCGATCACCTCGCGGCGCGCGTCGGCGCTCATCCGTCGTCGCGGTGGGTTTGACAACCTAACGATCCTTAGGTAGAACCTAGTGGACGTTAGGTTATACGGAAGGGAGCGGCGGATGACAATCGAGGACCCGGTTCTGAGGCAGCGCTACGAGTTCCGGCGGTTCGAGGACGAGGACGGCGGCGAGGTGCTCGAGATCGACCTCCACGTCGATCCGGGCGGCGGCGTGACCCCGCACGTGCACCCGACGATGGAGGAGCGCTTCCGGGTCGTGTCCGGCCAGGCGCAGTTCCTGGCCGGCCGGCGCTGGCAGGACGCCGGGCCGGGCGCCGAGGTCGTCGTCCCGCCGCGGCACGCGCCACGCGTTCCGCAACCGCGGCGACGAGACCGTGCACATCGTCTCCGAGTCGCGCCCGCCGAAGTCGCTGCAGGCGTTCCTGACCGACGTCGCCGAGCTGTCCCGGCAGGGCAGGATCATGCGCCCCGGCCTGCCGAAGGGCGTGCGCGGCCTGATCGAGACGGCGGCGCTCGCCAAGCGGCACCGCCCGATGTGCGTGCTGCTGATGCCGCCGCCGCTCCTGCAGCGGCTGCTGATGGACCCGCTGGCGCGCTTCAGCCGCGCGGGCTGATCCGCTCCGGGCTCAGCGGACTCGCTCGGGCACGGGCGCCGAGCGAGACCGGGGCCGTGTGGAGGGCGCGCAGGCGCACCTCGCGCCAGGACAGCCCCTCCTTCACCAGCGCGGGCGCGCCCATGACCACGGCGCAGGCGACCTCGACCGCCTGCAGGATGATCCCGTAGCCGAGCGCCGTCGCCGGGTCGACGCCGTAGCCGCCGGTGAGCACCGCCAGCGTCGCCGCCTGGAAGACGCCGAGGTTCGACGGCGTCAGCGGCAGGACGGCCGTGACGTTGACCGCGAACAGGACCGCGGCGGCCGCGCCGACGTCGAGGTCGAGCCCGAGCGCGACCAGCAGCACGTAGCAGGAGAGGCACTGCAGGGCCCAGGCCAGGAGCTGCATCGCGACCGCCTGCGAGCCGAGCCGCGGCGAGCGGAACACGCGCAGGCCCGAGCGCACGCTCGTGAGCGCACCGCGCGCACGCGTCATCCAGCGCGACACCCGCGCCGACCGCGACGGCAGCCCGGAACGCAGCAGCGCCGGCGCCACGAGCACCAGGCACAGCACCGCGAACGGCGCGATCGCGTACCACAGCAGCGCCTGCTGGCGACCGGCGAACAGGCCGATCGTCGTGAACATGACGGCGCCGAGGATGACCAGCGCGAGCACGTTCAGCAGCGTCTGCGAGACGATCGTGCCGAGCACGGCGGGCAGGCGGTCGCGCGGGCGGCCGAGGCGGCGGGCGACGATCAGCGCGCGCGACGGCTCGCCGAGCCGCGCCGGCAGGGTCGCCGACATCAGGACGCCGATCGTCGTGCCCTGGATCGCGTCGACGAGCCGCGGCAGCGCGGCCGGCAGCGCGGCCTTCAGGATCGCGTGCCAGGCGACGGCGCGGGCGAGCATCGAGACGCACATCAGCGCGAGGCCGACGAGCACCCAGACGGGCTGCGAGTCGACCAGCGCGCGGCCGATCGGCCGCATGCCGATGCGGTCGAGCGCCGAGCAGCAGCGCCGCCGGCGGCGCCGGCCGCGGCGAGCGCGAGCCCGGCGCGCCGCGCGATCCGCAGGCGCGGGTGCCTCGGCGGCGGCGGCGGGTCGAGCGAAGGCAGCCGCCGCGCCGGCGCCGCGGCGCGGCCGTCGGCCGCCCGGGCGCCGATCCGCACGGCCGCGCGGTCGAGCGCGGCGGCCGGCAGGGGCACGGCGACGCGCGTCCTCGTAGACCGCGCTGACGCGCGCGGCCACCTGCGGCCAGGCGTAGCGCTCGGCGCGGTCCGGCCGGCGGCGCCGCCGAGCCGCGCGCCGAGCTCCGGCTCGAGCGCCACGTCGCGCAGCGTCTCGGCGAGCGCGCGTCGCGTCGCCGCGCGGGACCAGCAGCCCGTCGACGCCGTCGGTCACGACGTCGCGGTAGCCGGCGATGTCCGAGGCCACGACGCGGCGGCCCGCGGCGAACGCCTCGGTCAGCACCATGCCGAAGGACTCGCCGCCGAGCGACGGCGCGCACAGCACGTCGGCGCCGAGCAGCGCCGCGTGGCGGGCGTCGTCGTCGACGCGGCCGAGCACGGTCACGCCGGCGTCGTCGACGAGCAGCGGCGCGATCTCCTCGGCCGAGGCGCCGACGATCGTCAGCTCGGCCGGCACCTGGCCGCGCAGCGCCTCGAAGGCGCGCAGCAGCACCGGCAGGCCCTTGCGCTCGACGGCCTGGCCGACGAACACGATCCGCAGCGGGTCGCCGGCCGCGCGGGCGCGCGGCGCCGGGAACGCCGCCGGCGGGCAGCGCGACGCCGTTCGGGACGACCTCGTAGTGGCCGCCGTAGAAGCGCCGGCCGGTCCAGGCGGCGGCCTCGGAGACGGCGATCCGGCGCGGTCAGGTGGTTGAGCTTGCGGCGCGCGCCGAGCAGCGCGGCGATCATGTGCGGCGGGACCGACTCCGAGTAGCAGTGGAAGGTGCCGACGAGCGGCGCGTCGGTGCTGGTCAGCGCGTCCCAGCCCACGACCGGCGCGACCGGCTCGTGCAGGTGGACGACGTCGGGCGCGAACGCGGCGCAGCTCGCGGCGCAGCGTCGCGATCGTGCTCGGCGTGCCCGCGAGGTTGGAGACCGCGCCGTTGAGCGGCCAGCCGATCGTGCCGCCGAGCGGCACGAGCCACTCGGGCATCGGCGCGCGGCTGCGGGCGCGCGCCGCGGTGCAGCACGGCGGTCCGGCGGACGTCGCGGTCGAAGGGCGCGAACACGCGGATCTCGTGGCCCGCGGCGGCCAGCTCGGTGGCGAGCGCCTCGATGTGGCGCGTGACCCCGCCGGGGTACGTCCACGAGTACGGGGATACAAGTGCGGCCCGCATAAGGCACAGATCCTAAAGATCGGCCAAGCGGCACTGGTGCGGGTAGCCCCCGTCAGGCCCTGCCGGGCCCTCGTATCCTTGAAGGTCGATGCCGCAGCGCCACTTCGTCAAGTACACGTTCCTGAAGGTCGACCCGGCCTGGCGGCGGCTCGACGAGGACGAGCGGTCGCGGCACAAGCGCGAGTTCCTCGCCGCCTGCGAGGACTTCGCGAGCGAGCGGCTGCTGCGCGCGTTCTCGCTCGTCGGCACGCGCGGCGACGCCGACCTGCTGCTGCTGACGCCAGGCGACGAACCTCGAGCGGATCCACGAGTTCCACGTCGTGCTCGCCCAGAGCGGCCTGATGAAGTGGTGCGAGACGCCGTACTCGTACCTGGCGATGACCAAGCCGTCCGAGTACTCCGACGAGTCGCGGCTCGAGGTCCGCCCGGCGCACGCGCAAGTACCTGTTCGTCTACCCGTTCGTCAAGACGCGCGAGTGGTACCGGCTGCCGGCCGACGAGCGCTGGCGGATCATGCAGGAGCACATCAAGGTCGGCCGCGAGTATCCCGCAGATCGACCTCAACACGAGCTACTCGTTCGGGCTCGACGACCAGGAGTTCGTGGTCGCGTTCGAGACCGACGAGCCCGGCTCGCTTCCTGGACCTCGTGCAGCGCCTGCGCACGACCGAGTCGTCCTCGCCTACACGAAGCGCGACACGCCGACGTTCACGTGCGTCTCGTGCTCGGTCGAGCGCGCGCTGAACGCGCTCGACGGCACGCCGCTCAGCGGTCGCTGCCGGCATGACCACCGACGCTCAAGCAGGACTTCGACGAGGTCCGCGACGTCACCGTGATCGGCGCCGGGCCGGTCGGCCTCTCGACCGCGTTCTGGGCCGGGATGCGCCAGGCGTCGGCGCGGATCATCGACTCGCTGCCGGAGATCGGCGGCCAGTGCACGACGCTCTACCCGGAGAAGTGGATCTTCGACGTGCCCGGGCACCCGACGCGTGCTCGCGCGCGACCTCGTCGCGCAGCTGCGCGAGCAGGCGCTCGAGCAGTTCGACGTGCCCGTGCACCTGGAGACGACCGCCGAGCGGATCTCGTGGGACGACGACGTCGTGACGCTGCACACCGACCGCGGCGACCTGCGCTCGCGCACCGTCGATCGTCGCCGGCGGCCACGGCGCCTTCGAGCCCAAGCGGCTGCCGACCTCGGACGTCGACATGGCGCCCTGGGAGGGCCGCGGCGCGCACTACCTCGTGGCCGAGAAGGAGGCGTTCGAGGACAAGCGGGTGGTGATCGTCGGCGGCGGCGACTCGGCGTTCGACTGGGTCGTCAACCTCGTCGACACCGCCTCGCGGATCACGCTCGTGCACCGCCGCGACGGCTACCGCGCCCACGAGGCGACCGTCGCCGAGGTGATGGGCCACGTCGAGGGCGGCCGCGTCGACCTGCGCGTGCCGTACGTGATCAAGGAGGTGCACGGCAACGGCACGATCGAGGCCGTCGAGCTGCACCACACCGGCGACGACGCTCGTCGAGCGGCTCGAGTGCGACGCCGTGCTGCTGCAGCTCGGCTTCTCGACCAAGCTCGGCCCGCTCAAGGAGTGGGGGTTCGACCTCGAGAAGGGCGCGATCAAGGTCGACGGGCTGATGCAGACGAACCTCGACCGCGTCTGGGCCTGCGGCGACATCACGACCTTCGACGGCAAGCTCAAGCTGATCGCGACCGGCTTCGCCGAGTCCGCGATCGCGGTCGCGCAGGCCGTCCACACATCCGGCCGGACATGAAGATCCAGCCGGCCTACTCGACGAACACGGGCGTGCCGGGCGGCGCGGCCGGCCAGCCCTAGGCGGGCGCCACGCCCTCCCCCAGCCTGCGACGGGCGCTGGCCGCGATCGGGCTCGCGCGGCGCGGCCGCCTGCGCGGTCCTGCTGGCGCTCGCGATCGACAGCGTCGGCGGCCACCACCGCGACCTGATCGCGGTCTTCGGGCCGATCATCGGCGCCGCGTTCATCGGCGCCGGCCTGCTCGCCTGGCTGCGGCGGCCGGAGAACCGGTTCGGCGCGCTGCTGGTCGCCGTCGGCTTCTCCTACTGCCTGTCCGGGCTGATCGTGACCACGGACCCGTGGCCGTTCATCGTCGGCCTCGCGCTGATCGCGGTGCCGTACGCGATCCTGTTCCACGTCCTGCTCGCGTTCCCGACGGGCCGGATCGGCAGCCGCGGCGGGCGCGCGCTGGCGGCCGCGGCCTACGCGTTCGCGACGGTCGGCTGGTGGGCGTGCCTCGTGCTCGAGGACACCGGCGCCTTCGGGCTGCCGGCCAACCCGCTGCTGATCGCCGACGAGCCGGGCGCCTTCGACGCGCTCTCGCGCGGCCGGCTGGCGATCGTCGCCCTGCTGATCGCGGCGCTGCTGGCGGTGCTCGCCCGGCGCCTGGTCGCCGCCTCGCGCGCCCAGCGGCGCGCGCTGCTGCCCGTGTACGTCTCGGGCGGGCTCGTGCTGGTGCTGTACGCGGTCTGGGCCGTGCTGGGGGTGCTCGACACGCCGTCGGGACGCAGGAGACGCTCGAGGAGGCGCGCATCATCGCGCTGGCGATCGTGCCGTTCGCGTTCCTGGCCGGGCTGCTGCGCAGCCGCGTGGCGGGCGCGATCGCACTCGCCGAGCTGGTCGCACGGCTCGGCGGCGAGACGCGGCGCGGCGCGGTCCGCGACGCGCTGGCCGACGCGCTCGGCGACCACACGCTCGAGCTCGCCTACTGGCTGCCGGAGGCCGGCGAGTGGGTGGACGCGTCGGGCGCGCGCTTCCAGGCGCGCCGCGGGCGCGCGCAGACGCCGGTCGAGCTCGACGGCCGCCCGGTGGCGCTGCTCGTGCACGAGACGGCGGCCGACGACGACCGCGAGCTGGTGCGCGCCGTCGGGGCCGCGGCCGCGCTGGCGCTCGAGAACGAGCGGCTGGACGCCGAGCTGCGCGCGAACGTGAACGAGCTGCGGGCCTCGCGGGCGCGGATCGTGGAGAGCGCGGACGCGGCCCGCCGCAAGCTCGAGCGCGACCTGCACGACGGCGCGCAGCAGCAGCTCGTGGCGCTCGCGCTGCACCTGCGGATCGCCCGCTCGCGGGTCGAGCGCGACCCGGCGGCGGCCGGCGAGCTGCTGGAGGCCGCGGCGGGCGAGCTGGACACCGCGATCCGCGAGCTGCGCGAGCTGGCGCGCGGGATCCATCCCGCCGTGCTGTCCGACCACGGGCTCGTGTCGGCGCTCGAGAGCCTGGCCGGGCGGCTGCCGCTGCCGGTCGAGATCGACGCGGCCGTCGCGGAGCGGCTGCCGCGGCCGGTCGAGGCCGCCGCGTACTTCGTGGTCGCCGAGGCGATGACCAACGTCGCCCGCTACTCGGGCGCGGAGTCGGCGCGCATCAGCGTCGTGCGCGAGAACGGCACGGTGGTCGTGCGCGTCAGCGACGACGGAGCGGGTGGCGCCGACCCGGCCGGCGGCTCGGGCCTGCGCGGGCTCGCCGACCGCGTCGCCGCGCTCGACGGCCGGCTGCGCGTGGACTCCCCGCCCGGGGTGGGGACGACCGTCGAGGCGATCATCCCCGCCCGCATCACCGCCGAGGGCTAGACGCCAGTTACGGTAGGGTCCGGTGCCGTGCTGGCCCCGGACGCCCACCTGCGCCGCGTCGATCCCGTCCTGAAGACGTTGATCGACGAATTCGGCGGCCCATTGCCGATCGACGAGGACGGCCGCCGCCGCCCGGCCGACCACTACGGCGCGCTCGTGCGCTCGATCACCGGCCAGCAGCTCTCCGTGAAGGCGGCGGCCGCGATCTGGAACCGCGTGCTCGAGCGCTTCGACGGCCGCACGCCGACGCCGGAGCAGATCCTCGCCGACGATCCCGACGAGCTGCGCACGGCCTGCGGCTTCTCGCGCGCCAAGGTCGCCTACCTGCGCTCGCTCGCCGAGCACGTGCTCTCCGGCGAGCTCGAGCTCGACCGCCTCGGCGACATGCCCGACGGCGAGGTGATCCGCGAGCTGACCGCGATCAAGGGCATCGGCGAGTGGACCGCCCACATGTTCCTGATGTTCACGCTGCACCGGGGCGACGTGCTCCCCACGGGTGACCTCGGGGTGCGCAACGCAGCCAGACGCGCGTACGGGCTCGCCGCTGCACCGCTGCCCGCGGAGCTGGAGGCGATCGCCGAGCCCTGGCGCCCGTACCGCACGCGCGCCTGCCTGTACCTGTGGAGGAGTCTCGACAACGAGCCGGTGAGCTGACGCTCTACCCTCATCGATCGTTATGAGGAGGTTCGTGCTCGCGGCGACCGCCGCCGCCATGATCGCGCTGGCCGGATGCGGCGGTGACTCTGATGAGCCCGCCGACCCGGTCGGGCAGGTCTCCGAGGAGGGTGGGCTGCAGGAGCGCGTGCGCGAAGCGGCCGCGCCGCAGGAGTCGATCTTCCCGACGTCGGAGGGCAAGACGCTCGAGCAGCTCGCCGAGGAGGTCCGCGGCGGCGGCGCGACCGAGGTCGGGCTGGCCTCGTCGGTGTTCACCACCGGCGGCGAGGACCGGCTGGCGTTCGGCGTGATCGACGACGAGGGCCAGTTCGTCTACGGGCAGACCGCGGTCTACGCGGCGCCGACCCCGCAGGAGCCGGCGATCGGCCCGTTCCTGGCCCCGGCCGACGTGCTCGTGACCCAGGGCCGCTATCGCTCCAAGCAGGCCGCGACCGAGGCCGACCCGTTCGCCGCCGTCTACCAGGCGCAGATCCCGTTCACGCGCAAGGGCCCGTGGTCGATCCTGACCGTCACGCGCGAGGGCAACACGTGGCTCGCGGCGCCGTCCCAGATCAACGTCACGACCCCCAAGGCCGACAAGATCCCGGACGTCGGCGAGCCCGCGCCGAAGGTCGCCACCGACACGATGGAGACCGCCAAGGGCAACGTCGAGAACATCGACACGCGCGTGCCGCCCAGCGACATGCACGAAAGCTCGCTCGAGGACGTGCTCGGCACCAAGCCGGTGGCGCTGCTGTTCGCCACGCCGCAGCTGTGCCAGTCGCGCGTCTGCGGGCCGGTCGTCGACGTCGCGCTGCAGCTGCGCGAGCAGTACGGCGACCAGGTGGAGTTCATCCACCAGGAGGTCTACAACGACAACGACCCGAAGGCGGGCCTGCGCGACCCGCTGGCCGCGTTCGAGCTGCGCACCGAGCCGTGGCTGTTCGTGATCGACGCCGACGGCAACGTCACCGCACGGCTCGAGGGCTCCTTCGGCCTCACCGCCTTCGAAGACGCGATCAAGACCGCCCTGTGAGAAAGCGGCTGGGTGTGGTCGCGGCCGCCCTGGCGGTCGTGGTCCTGCTTCCGGAGGCGGCTTCCGCACACGGGCTCGTGCAGCGCACGAACCTGCCGATCCCGAAGGTGATGTTCAACTACGCGGCGGCCGTCGTGCTCGTCGTGTCGTTCGCCGCGCTCGCGCTGCTGTGGCCGCAGCCGCGGCTCGAGCGCAGCACGTGGCGGCCGCTGCCCGGCGGCGCCGGCAAGGTGCTCGGCGCGCGGGCGGTCGAGATCGCCTGCGGCGTGATCGGCGTGGCGCTGCTCGGCGTCGTCATCGGCGCGGGCTACCTCGGCAGCAGCAGCGGCGACCTCGACAACTTCGCCTCGACGTTCATCCTGATCAACTTCTGGGTCGGCCTCGTCTTCGCGTCGCTCCTGCTCGGCGACGTCTTCCGCGCCTTCAGCCCGTGGCGCGCGATCGGCCGTGTCCTGCGCTTCGACGGCATCCGGCCGTACCCGGAGCGGCTCGGGCGCTGGCCCGCGGCCGTGCTCCTGTTCGCCTTCACCTGGATCGAGCTGGCCTCCGGCTGGGGCGCCGAGCCGCGGACGCTGGCCACGGCCGTCGTCGGCTACACCGTGCTGACGCTCGCGGCGCAGTTCGTCTGGGGCACGGAGACGTGGAGCCGCCGCGGCGAGGCGTTCTCGGTCTACTTCTCGCTGTTCGCGGCCTGCAGCGTCTGGGAGACGCGCGACCGCGAGGTCGGGCTGCGGCCGCCGCTGTCCGGCCTGCCGAAGCTCGACGCCGTGCCGGGCACGGTGATGTTCGTCGCGGTGATGATCGGGACGGTCACGTTCGACGGCCTCAGCCAGGGCGACCTCTGGGAGGACCTCTCCGGCTCGCTGATCGACGGCTTCACGTCGCTCGGCGCCGGCGCGACCGACGCGCCCAAGCTCGCGGCGACGATCGGGCTGCTGGCCGGCGTCGCGCTCGTGGCCGGCTTCTACCGGCTCGGGATGGAGGGCGCCCGCTCGGTCGGCGGTGACATCGCGGCCGACCGGCTGCGGCGCGGCTTCGTGCACACGCTGGTGCCGATCGCCGCCGTGTACGTCGCCGCGCACTACTTCACGTTCCTGCTGCGCGAGGGCCAGGCGATCAAGTACCTCGCCTCCGACCCGTTCAGCCAGGGCTGGGACCTGTTCGGCACGGCGACCGCCGGGATCAACTACGCGGTGATCACGGACAACGCCACCTGGTACGCGCAGGTCGGCATCGTGGTGCTCGGGCACATCGCCGCGCTCGTGCTCGCGCACGACCGCGCGCTGTCGATGTACGGCCAGGCGAGCCTGGCCGTACGGTCGCAGTACTGGATGCTCGGCATCATGGTCGGCTTCACCACGCTCGCGCTGTGGCTGCTCGCCCAGGCGGGCGCCGCCTAGAGCTGGGACATCAGCAGCCAGACGCTGAGCACGGCGAAGACCGACGCGATCACCCACAGCAGCGCGAACCGGAGGCCGGACACGCGCAGCGCCGCCGGCAGCGCCTTGCGGTTGAGCCGGATCAGCATCAGCGAGTAGATCATCATCACGACGCCGTTCAGCGACGAGGCGACGATCAGCAGCGCGAGCGGCTGGTCGAACCCGCTGAGCAGCACGGTGATGCCCATCGCGACCATCGCCCAGACGAAGCAGAAGTAGACCTTGCTCTCGGTCCAGCGCTGGCTCTCGGGGGCGTGCAGCGTCTTGATCACGTCGGCCGAGACGCGCGAGACGTAGTCGAGGATGCCGAGGAAGCCGGCGAACAGCGAGACCGCGCCGATGATCCAGAACAGCGTGCCGAACCAGGGCCCGACGACGCTCTTGAGGACGTTGCCCTCGCCCTGGATGAAGTCGAGGTCCTCGCCGAGGTCCTGGCCGTAGACGGTCGAGTAGGCCAGCAGCGAGAAGATCGCGATCGAGGCCAGGCCGATGCAGAAGAAGACGTAGAACTGCTCGCGCTTGGCGACCTTCCACCAGCCCCAGAAGCGGCGCAGGTTGTCGGGTCCTGGCGGACCATGTAGCCGGTCGAGGGCTCCGCCTGGTCCTCGCCGGTGACCGGCGAGACGACGCGCGGGATGTGCGCGCCCATGCCGTAGCCCTTGTCGCGGATCCAGTTCGACTGCACGAGGTTGTTCACGCCGCCGACGCCCGCGAAGGCGAGCGCGCCGAGCACGAGCGACGCCTCGAGGCCGCCGGCCCAGCCGGCGTCGGTGGCGATCTGCGGGACGTCGCCGTACGCGTCGGCGCTGATCGCGGCGACGATCGCGATGACGAGGAAGATGAGGACGACGCCGACCTTCACGAACTCGATCCGCTCCATCGTCCGGTAGACGACGGGCGAGAGCGTGAGCGTCAGCGCCCATCACGACGAGCATGACGATCGCGATCGTGGTCGGGTTCCCGCCGCCGAACAGGAAGGTCAGCAGGGTCGCCGAGCTGGCCGCCCAGCCCGGCCAGATGTTCGGGATCACCGCGCAGCCGATGAAGACCAGGCCCCACGGCTTCCAGAAGCGGGCGAAGCCGACGACCGCGGTCTCGCCCGTGGCCAGCGTGTAGCGCTCGATCTCCATGTTCAGGATCAGCTGCATGAAGATGCCGGCCGCGGCGGCCCAGAGGAAGATCAGGCCGACCTGCGAGGTGATGTACGGCCAGATGATGTACTCGCCGGACGAGATCCCGCAGCCGACCAGGATGACGCTCGGGCCGATCACCTTCGCAGCGGCAGCGGCTCCGGGGATGTCCCGGTACTCCAGCGGAGGCAGGTACTTGCTCGGTGCCTCTTTGGCGTAGGCGTCCGCGGGCAGCTCCACTGCCGCGCGGGGGGCCTCGCGCGTGGACGTCGCCATCGTCGTCTCTCCCTTCCCTGCTTGTCCTGACGCGTACCCGCTACACGGCGTCAGGATGCGCCACTTCGAGCGTCCGGCTGAGCTCGACCAGGGTCCGCCACAGAGCAGGCTCGACCGGCACCCCGTCGCGGCTGCGGCGCTCGCGGCTGCGCTGCTCGGGATCGCCGGGCGCGAGCACCTCGTCGAAGCCGGCGGCGGGCTCGATCGCCCGCAGGTCGTCGAGCAGCCCGCCCAGGAGCTGGGCGAAGCGGTCGCGGCCGACGGTGCGCTCCGGGTCGAGCGCGAGGTGGAAGTGGCCGACGTCCTGCGGCTCGGGCGTGCCCTCGTCGTAGAGCAGACCGACCGAGTCGCGGACGCCGGCGCCCGCGAGCACGCCGCAGAGGATCTCGACCAGCAGCGCGAGCGCGTAGCCCTTGTAGCCGCCGAGCGGGACGGCCGAGTGCACCGCGGCCGCGTCGGTGGTCGGGCGGCCCCGCTCGTCGACGCCCCAGTCGTCCGGGATCGGGCGGCCCTCGTCGCGGGCGTTGAAGATGCGGTTGATCGCGACCTGGCTCGTGGCCAGGTCGAGGTCGAAGATCCCGTCCGGCGTCGGGGCGGCGAGCGCGATCGGGTTCGTGCCGAGCGCGCGGCCGGCGCCGCCGTAGGGGATCACCAGCGGCTCGCGTGTTCGTCATCGACAGCGCGACGAGCCCGTGCTCGGCGGCGCGGCGCGCGTACAGGGCGGCAGCGCCGTAGTGGCTGCTGCGGCGGACGACGACGATCCCGGCCCCGTGCTCGCGCGCGAGCTCGATCGAGACGTCGGTGGCGAAGCGGCCGGCGACCTGACCGGGGCCGCGGTCGCCGTCGACGGTCGCGATCGCCCCGTCGCGGCGGACGACCGCCGGGCGCGGACGCGGGTTGATCACGCCGGCCTGGATGCGCTCGACGTAGATCGGGACGCGCGCGATGCCGTGCGAGTCGACGCCGCGCAGGCTGGTCTCGACCAGCATGCCGGTGACGGTCGCGGCGGCCTCGCCTTCCAGCCCGGCGCGCTCGAACAGCGTCTGGATCCACGGCTCGAGCGCCGCGGCGGGGACGGTGACCATGCGGCGCGACTACCCGGGGAGGATGCGCGTGACGCGGCCGCGGCGGTCGCCGAACGCGATCCGGCCGTTCTTGAAGTACGCGCCCCACTGGCCGAGGGCGGCGCTCAGCACGAGGTAGTTGATCTGGCTCGGGCTGATCCGCAGGCGGCGGGCGGCCGCGCGGGTCAGCCGCTGCGGGGCGCCTGGGTCGATCCGGTTCCAGTTCAGCACGGGGCTGGACGCGCCGACGCCGGACACGGTCGTGATCTCGTGCAGCTCGCCGCCGGGCCGGACCTGCACGATCCGCGCGCGGTCGCCGCTGACGAGCTGCGTGTCGATGCGCGCGGGGGCGACGCGCAGGGTGTCGGCGCGGCCGCCGGCGTCGCGCAGGACGCCGATCGCGCGCTCGAACTCCGCCGGGCGCAGCAGCGAGCCCGCGGCGAGCCCGACGGGCTCGGGCTGCGCCTCCGGCGCGAGCTCCCCGATCCGGTCCACGACCGCCGTGCCGGCGCTGAAGATGCCGACCGCGACCAGGGCGACCATGCCGAAGATCACGGTCGAGACGATCACGAGCGCGAACACGATGCCGCGCGCCGGGCGCCGCTGACCGCGCTGGGGTGCGACGAACACCGGCGGCGGCGGCGCGGCGTCCTCAGTGTCGCTCGCCACGGCTTCGCGGACGGGCGCCGGCTGCTCCTGCTCGACCGGGGTCGCCTCCCCCGCCTGGCGGAGCGAGGCGAGGCTGTCCTCGCCGATCTCGCGGCCGAAGGCGTCGTACTCGGGCATCCGCGCAGTCCAGCCGACGCGGACCGCCGGGTCAACCCCCGCAGGTCCGGTCCGGCGGCGGCGCGGCGGGATCGGGGCGGGCGCCCCACGCCAGCCACTCGCGCAGCGCGCGCCGCGGCCGCGTCAGGTCGGTGGTCACGAGACCGGTCGGGAACTGGTCGTCCTCGCGCATCGTGTACTGGGCGACGACCGTGACCTGCGGGTCCTCGTACCAGTCGAGCAGCCGCCGGTGCAGCAGCTCGCAGCCGCGGCGCCCGCCGGCGACGCCGGGCGCTGCCGCGAGCTCCTGCGGCGCCGGGCCGACGCCGGTCTCGGTGATCCAGATCGCGTGCCGGCGCTCGCAGCCGCGGGCCGCGAGCGCGTCGCGCACCGCCGGCACCGGATCGCTGCCGCCGATGTAGGCGTGCTGGGCGAAGACCGGGCGCGGCGCAGACGAGCCGCCGCGGCAGCGCGGCGATCAGCTCGCCGACGGCGGTCGAGCGCGCGGACCCTTCGAGGATGCCGGCGGTCTCGCCCAGCACGAGCTCGCGGCCGCGGCCGAGCTCGGCGCGGGTGGCGCGGATCAGCGCCGCGTACGGCGCGGGCGAGATCGCGGGCGCGGCGGCGTCGCAGGTCGCCCGCTGCGGGGCCAGGAAGTACGGGTGGTTCGGCTCGTTCCAGGGGCTGACGAAGCGGACGTCCGCGCCGACCTCGTCGGCCGCGGCCAGCACGGCGCGCACGAGCTGCCGGAAGGCCGGCAGCGCGTCCGGGCCGGGCGTGCCCGCGCGCGCGCCGTCCAGGCAGCCGGCGGCCGGGGCGGCCGCCCAGTCGGGCGTGGAGCCGAAGGTCACGAGCGCCTGCCAGCCGCCCTCCTGCTGGCGCGAGGCGAGCGCGCGCAGCTGGTCGCGCACCCCGGCGTAGGGGGCGCAGGGCGGGACGGCGCGCATGCAGCCGCCGTTCGCCGCGTCGAGGTCGACCGGCGCGCCGGCGGCCGGCTGCACGACGTCCCAGTTGATCAGCAGCCGGTAGAGCTGCGGCCGCATGCGGCCGAGCGCCCCGCGCCAGCGCTCCCACTCCGGCGGGACCGGGCGCGCCGCCGGCGCCGCCACGAGGTTCGGGTTCGGCTCGGTGATGCCGACCGCGAGCGACGGGCCGCCGGCCGGGCGGTCGAGCACGGCCGGCGCAGGGGTCGGCGACGGCGTGGCCGTGGGCGCCGGGGATGCGGTGGCGATCGGCGCCGGCGGAACCGCGGGCTCGTCGCCGCCGCTGAGGGCGAGCACGACCGCGACGACGATCGCCGCCAGCGCGACCACCAGCGCGGCGTCGACCGCGCGCCGGAACCGGCGTGAAGGTACGCCCTGCACGCCGACAGGCTAGGCAGGGCGTGTAAGCGCGCGGTTAGACGGCGGAGACTTCTTCCTCGTCCGCAACGCGGAACGAGGAGCCGCAGCCACAGGCCGCGATCACGTTCGGGTTCTCGACCTTGAAGCCGGCGCCCTGGAGGCCCTCGACGTAGTCGACCACCGCGCCGCGCACGTACGGCAGGCTCGGGCTGTCGACCAGGATGCGGAGACCGTGGTCCTCGAACACCTCGTCGCCGTCGCGCTGGCTGTCGAACGCGAGCGCGTACTGGAAGCCGGAGCAGCCACCGCCGCGAACGCCGACGCGGAGGCCGGAAGTCTGGATCTGGGCGCCCTGGCCGGCCAGGAACTCCTGCACCTTCTCGGCGCCCTTTTCGGTGAAGGTGATCATCGCTTCAGAAAGGATAGCGCCCGCTACCCTGTTGCGGTAGTGCCGAGCACCGACGAGCTCAAGCAGCGGATCGAGGCGGCGATCCCCGGCGCCTCCGTGCAGGTCATCGACCTGACGGGCGGCGGGGACCACTTCCGCGCCAGCGTATCCGCGCCGGAGTTCGCGGGCATGACCCGGATCGAGCAGCACCGGCGCGTCTACGCCGTGTTCGGTCCGGACATCGGCGGCCCGATCCACGCGCTGTCCCTCGAAACGCGAGCGGAGTGACATGAGCGAGACCACCGAGAACCCCATCCGCGACGCCATCGGCGAGGCGATCCGCGACCACGAGGTCATCCTCTTCATGAAGGGGACGCCCGAGCGCCCGGCGTGCGGCTTCTCAGCCCGTACGGTCGCCGCGCTCGACGCGGTCGGCGCGCAGTTCGCCGCCGTCGACATCCTGCCCGACCCGCGGATCCGCCAGGAGCTGTCCGTGCTGTCGAACTGGCCGACGATCCCGCAGCTCTTCGTCAAGGGCGAGCTCGTGGGCGGCTGCGACATCGTCACGGAGATGTACGAGACCGGCGAGCTGGCCGAGACGCTCGGCGTCGAGCCGCCCGCCGACGCGCCGGACGAGGCGCCCGCGGCCGCTGAGCCCGGCGCCCCGCCGCTGCAGATCCAGAACAACCTCGTCGACGACCGCCGCTAAGCGCGATCACTTCCCGGCCGCGAGCGCGCTCTCAGTCTGGCGCTGCGGCCGGGGCTCGCTCCCGAGCCGCGTGCGGAGCTGGTAGGCGATCAGCACGATCGCGACGCTGCCGAGGCTCCACCACAGCTGGTCGCGCGTCTCGTCCACGAACGCCATCGAGCCGATCACGACGACGATCGCCGCGATCACGATGCACGTGAGCCACGGGTAGCCCCACATGCGGACCTCCAGCCGGTCCGGGTCCTCGCGCTCCAGCCGCGCCCGCATCCGCAGCTGCGCGAGCGCGATCATCAGGTACACGAACAGCGCGATCGCGCCCGACGAGTTCACGAGCCAGAGGAAGATCGTCTCCGGCCACAGCGCCGCCGCGATCACCGAGACGTAGCCGACCGACGTCGCGAGCAGGATCGCCCGCGCCGGCACGCCGCGCGAGTTCAGCTTCACCGTCCACTGCGGCGCGTCACCGCGGTGCGCGAGCGTGAAGTTCATCCGCGAGGCGACGTAGAGCCCGGAGTTCAGGCACGAGAGCACGGCGGTCAGGACGACCGCGTTCATCACGTCGGCCGCGCCCGGGATCCCGATCAGCTCGAGCGCCGCCACGAACGGCGACTCGCCGAGCGCGGTCGAGTTCCACGGCAGGATCGCCACGATCAGGAACACCGACAGCACGTAGAAGACGAGCACGCGCCCGATCACGGAGTTCGTCGCCTGCGTCACGGCGCGCCGTGGCTCGTCCGACTCCGCCGCCGCGATCGTGGCGATCTCCGCCCCGACGAACGCGAAGATCACGATCACCACCCCGGTCAGCACCTTGCCGAAGCCCTCGGGCGCGAAGCCGCCCTCCGCGGTCAGGTTCGAGAAGCCGCCGTCCCCGCCCGTCAGGCCGAGCGCGTAGGCGAGCGCGAGCAGGATGAACGAGATGATCGCCGCGACCTTGATCGAGGCGAACCAGAACTCGAACTCGCCGTACGAGCGCACCGACGCGAGGTTGGTCAGCGTCAGCAGCACCATCAGGATCAGCGACGTGATCCAGATCGGCGCGTCGAACCAGCGCTGCAGGATCTCGGCGCCGGCGACCGCCTCGATCGCGAGCACGATCACCCAGAACCACCAGTACAGCCAGCCGGTGGTGAAGCCGGCCCAGTTGCCGAGCGAGATCCGCGAGTAGTCCGCGAACGCGCCGGTCGACGGGTTCGCGACCGCCATCTCGCCCAGCATCCGCATGACGAGGACGACGAGGATGCCCGCCAGCAGGTACGAGAGCACCGCCGCCGGCCCCGTCTGGTTGATCACCGCGCCCGAGCCGACGAACAGCCCGGCGCCGATCACGCCTCCCAGCGCGATCATGGTCACGTGCCGGCGCTTGAGCCCCGTCTCGAGGCCGTGCCGGTCCTCCAATCCCTGCTGGCTCTCCATGGCCGCCGAGTACCCGGTGTATACCTCGGGCATGGCCGAACTCGATCAGGAAGCTCTCGCCGCGCTCGACCGGGCGAGGGAGATCGACGTCCGCACCCCGCGCCGCGACGGCTCCGTCGCGAGCCGCCCGATCTGGGTCGTGGTCGTCGACGGCGCGCCCTACGTCCGCTCCTACCACGGCGAGCGCGGCGCCTGGTACCGGCGCTCGCTGGCCGACGGGCACGCCGAGTTCGTCGCCGGCGATCGCACGCTCGACCTCGCGGTCGAGCCCGCGCGCGGCGACGAGCTCGACGATCGCGTGTCGGGCGCGTTCCGCGCGAAGTACGGCGGGCGTTCGCCGGGGCCGACCGAGGCGATGCTCGCCCCCGAGGTGGTGGCGACGCAGCTGCGGCTCAGAGGTCGCGGCGATTGAACGCGAGCGTGGCGAGGCCGCCGACCGCCGCGAGGTAGGCGACCGTGTAGGGCCACAGCAGCGGGCCGTTCTGCTCGGCGCCGCCGAACGGGCCGAGGTCGATCGCCAGCCGCGCGAAGCCGAGCGTGTCGGCCGTGATCGCGCTCAGCGCGCCCTGGTAGAGCGCCTCGAACGGCAGCGCCCAGCTCGTGATCAGGGCGACGTCGTCGAGCGTCTCCGAGCCCAGCGCCTCACCGATCTGCCCGAGCAGGCCGGCCACGAGGCCGGCGCCGAACAGCATGAAGACGGCGATGCCGTTCGCCGTCGAGGAGAGCGCGACCGAGCCGGCGAGCGAGAGCGCGGCGAGGATCGCCACCGCGGCCGCGAGCTGCAGCGCCGGCCCGACGATGCGGTCCGGCCACCAGTCGCTGAACGCCCACGTGATCACGGCGGTGGCGACGAACACGGCCGCGACGTACGCGCCGCAGACGCCGGCGGCGGCGACGAAGCGCCCGGCGAGCAGGGTCGAGCGCCGCAGCGGGCGCACGAGCAGCGGCTGCAGCAGGCCGCGCTCGGCGTCGCCGCGGACCGCGCCGAGCGTGAGGAAGACGGCCAGGATCGTGCCCAGGAAGAGGGTGGCGAACATCGCCAGGCCGAGCACCGTGGCGCCCGCGACCACGCGCGCGTCGACGCCGTCGATCCGCTCGAGCTCGTCGACCGAGCGGAACAGCTGCCAGCAGCCGAGCCCGTACAGCGCCAGGAACACGATCGTGAGCAGGCCGACGACCGAGAAGACGCGGCGGCGCAGCGACTCGCGCAGCGCGAAGGCGGCGATCAGCCTCATGCCTCGTCGCCCCCGACGGCCTCGAGGTAGGCGTCCTCGAGCGAGGAGCGCAGCACGCGCACGCCGTAGACGTCCTCCCCGGCCGCGACCAGCTCGCGCACGATCCGCGGCGCGTCCTCGCGGCGGGCGTCGCGGAACAGCCGCGGGCCGCTCGCGGTGTCGACCTCGACGCCGCCGGCGTGGCTCAGCTCGTCCGGCGTCCCGGCGGCGACGAGCCGCCCGCGCGCGATGATCGCCACGCGGTCGCAGACCAGCTCGACCTCCGAGAGCAGGTGCGAGTTCAGCAGCACGGCGACGCCGTCGCGGCGCAGGTCCTCCAGCAGCCGGCGGACGGTGCGGCGGCCGGCGGGGTCGAGCGCCGAGGTCGGCTCGTCGAGCAGCAGCAGCCGCGGGTCGCCGACCATCGCCTGCGCGATCCCGAGCCGCTGCTGCATGCCCTTGGACATCGTCGCCACGCGCCGGTCGGGCACCTCCTCGAGCCCGACGGCGGCGAGCAGCTCGCTGCGCTCGCGGGCGCCGCCGCGCGAGCCCGCGAGCCGCTGGTGCAGCTCGAGCAGCTCGTCGGCGGTCAGCCAGTCGGGGAACCGGAACAGCTCGGCGAGGTAGCCGAGCGCGGCGTTGGCGGCGGGCGAGCCGGCGGCGTGGCCGGCGATCCGCGCGCTGCCGCCGGTCGGCTGCACGAGCCCGCAGGCGATCTTCACGAGCGTCGACTTGCCGGCGCCGTTGGGGCCGAGCAGGCCGACCAGCTCGCCTTCGCCGACCATCACGTCGACGCCCTCGAGCGCGGTCACGGGTCCGTACTGCTTGCGCAGGGCGGTGGCCTCGAGGACGTGCGGCATCCGGGCATCATGGACGTTCGCGGGCCGGGTCGCGCCGTGGCCGGACCGCGCCCGCCCCGTAGCATCAGGCGCATGGTTGTGATCGCCGCTCCGCCGCCGCTCCGCTGGGACGGCGCCGCCCTGCACGTGCTCGACCAGACGCGGCTGCCCGCCGAGGAGGCCGTGCTGACGCTGACGGGCGCGCGCGACACCGCGGACGCGATCCGGCGCCTGAGCGTGCGCGGCGCGCCGCTGATCGGGGTCGCCGCGGCGTACGGGCTGGCGATGGAGGTGCTGCGGACGCCGACGGTCGCGGCGCTCGAGCGCGGCGCCGCGCTGCTGGCCGGCGCGCGGCCGACCGCGCGCAACCTCGGCTGGGCGGTCGAGCGCGTGCTGGCGGCCGCGATCGCCGCCGGCCCGGACGGCATCGCCGCGGCCGCGCGCGCCGAGGCGGAGGCGATCCAGCGCGAGGACGAGGCGGCCAGCGCCGCGCTCGCGCGCCACGGCGCCGACGTGCTCGAATCCGTACTCCCGCCTGGGCCGGTGACCGTGATGACCCACTGCAACTCGGGCGCGCTGGCGGCGTCCGGCCGCGGCACCGGGCTCGGCGTGATCGCGGAGCTGGCCGACCGCCGGCACGTGAAGGTGCTCGCCTGCGAGGCGCGGCCGCTGCTGCAGGGCGCGCGGCTGACGATCTGGGAGCTGCGGCGGCTCGGGCTCGACCACGCCCTGCTCGTCGACGCCGCGGCGGCCGGGCTGATCCGCGGCGGCGAGGTGCACGCGGTCGTCACCGGTCTCGACCGCGTGGCCGCCAACGGCGACGTCGCCAACAAGGTCGGCACGTACGGCCTCGCGCTCGCCGCCCACGCCGCCGCGGTGCCGTTCATGGCCGCCGGGCCGTCGTCCTCGATCGACCTGCGGCTGCCCGCGGGCGACGGGATCGAGATCGAGGAGCGCAGCGGCGACGAGGTGCTCGCCGGCTCGGCGACGCTGCCCGGCACCGCCGTCCGCAACCCGGCCTTCGACGTCACGCCCGCCGCGCTCGTCTGGGCGCTCGTGACCGAGCGCGGCGCCGCGCGGCCGGTCACGACCGAGACCGTCGCCGCCGTGGCGTGAAGGTCGCGCTGACGGTCGCGCTCGGGGACACCCGCATCGAGGAGCGGCCGGATCCCGCGTGCGGGCCGGGTGACGTGGTCTGCCGCGTGCTGGCGTGCGCGACCTGCGGGTCGGACGTGCACGGGCCGTACGTCGCGCGCAAGCTGCCGGCGGTGCTCGGCCACGAGCCGGTCGGCGAGGTCGTCGCGGCCGGCGCGGACGTCGCCGCCGTCGCGGTCGGCGACCGGGTGGCGATCCACCACCACGCGCCGTGCGGCGAGTGCCGCCGCTGCCGCCACGGTCACGAGACGCTGTGCGAGCGGTTCCGCGCGACCGCGCTCGACCCGGGCGGCTTCGCCGAGCTCGTGCGGCTCGGGCCGGAGCTGGTCGCGGAGCTGCTGCCGCTCGACGGGCTCGACCCGGTCGCGGCGACGGTCACGGAGCCGCTGGCCTGCGCCCTGCGCGCGCAGCGGCTGTGCGGTCCGCGGCCCGGCGACAGCCTGCTCGTGGTCGGCGCCGGCACGAGCGGGCTGCTGCAGATCGCAGCCGCCCACGTGCGCGGCATCGAGGCGGTGTGGGTGCGCGAGCCCGACCCGGAGCGGCTCGCCCGCGCCGAGGCCTGGGGCGCGACCGCCCACGGCAACGAGCCCGTCGACGTCGCGATCGCCTGCACCGACGCGCCGGCGGCGATCACCGCCGCGGCGAGCGCGCTCGCACCGGGCGGCACGCTCTGCGTCTACGCCCCGCCCGCCCCGGGAGCGAGCCTGCCGGTCGACGGCTGGACCGTGTTCGAGCGCGAGCTGCGGGTGACCGCGAGCTGGTCCGCGGGGCCGCAGGACATGCGCGCGGCGCTGCTGGCGCTCCAGCGCGGCGCGGTCCGCACGGACGAGCTGATCACCCGCCGCTTCGCGCTCGCCGAGACCGCCGCCGCCCTGGCCGCGCAGCACGACGGCTCCGTGCTGAAGGCGGTCGTGATCCCGTGAGGGCTGCCGTGCTGCACGGGCCCGGGGACCTGCGCGTCGAGGACTTCGAGGAGCCCGCGGCGCGGGCCGGCGAGGTCCTCGTGCGGATCGAGGCGGCGACGACGTGCGGGACCGACGTGAAGATGTGGCGCCGCGGCCACCCGATCCTGCCGCCCTACCCGGCGCGGTTCGGGCACGAGATGGCGGGCGTGCGCGAGGACGACGGCGCGCGCGTGCTGGTCGGCGACTCGGTGGCCTGCGGCCGCTGCCGCTCCTGCACCGCGGGGCGCCCGCAGATCTGCCGCGAGCCGCAATGGGTGCTGGGCGGCTTCGCCGAGATGCTGGCGGCGCCCGAGGCGGCGCTGCACGCGATCCCGGACGGACTCGACGCCGCCGCGGCGGCGATGGCGGAGCCGCTCGCCGCCGCGGTCCACGCCGTCGCGCGCGCTCCCGCTCGCGAGCTGGCGCCCGACGCCGGCGTGCTCGGCGGCGGGCCGATGGGCCAGATGATCGCCGCCCTGCTCGTCGCCGAGGGGCGGACGGTCGCGCTCGCCGACCGCCACGCCGAGCGCCGCGCCCAGGCCGAGGTGCTCGGCGCGAGCGCCGCGGAGCGGCTCGCCGACCACGACGTCGTGTTCGAGGCCGTCGGCCGCCCGGACGCCTGGCGCGAGGCGGTGCAGGCGTGCGCTCCGGGCGGCTGCGTCGTGTTCGCGGGCGGCTGCGCGAGCGGCACCGACGCCTCGCTGCCGACCCGCCCGCTGCACTACGAGGAGCTCGACCTGCGCGGCGCGTTCCACCACTCGCGCGCCGAGGTCGACGAGGCGCTCGCGCTGCTCGCCGGCGGCAGCGTCGACTGGCGCGCGCTCGCCGCCGGCCCGATCGGCCTCGACGACCTCCCGGCCGCGCTCGCCGCGGGCAACGACGGCCCGGCGCGCAAGTGGGTCGTCCTGCCCTGAGGCGACCGCTACGGCAGCTCGCGCAACCGCCGCTCGAGGAACTCGCGCTCGACCGGGTTCGCCGACGAGCGCGAGCGCACGCTCGTAGGCGGTGGCGGCCTCGGCCGGGCGGTCGAGGCGGCGCAGGAGGTCGGCGCGGGCGGAGTGGAAGAGGTGCTGGCCGTCGAGCTCGGGCGCAAGCGCGTCGATCAGCGCGAGCCCCTCGGCCGGCCCGCGGGCGAGCGCGACCGCGACCGCGCGGTTGAGCGCGACGACCGGCCCGCCCTGGAGCGCGAGCAGCGCGTCGTAGGCGCGGACGACGCGCGCGGCGTCCGGCCCGTCGGGGCGCGCGTTCTCGGCCGCGATCAGCGCCTGCAGCGCGTACGGCCCCGGCGGCCCGAGCACGAGCGCGCGCTCGGCCAGCGCGCGCCCTTCGGCGATCGCCTCCGCGTCCCAGCGCGAGCGGTCCTGGTCGGCGAGCAGCACGAGCCGGCCCGCGGCGTCGACCCGCGCGTCGCGCCGCGAGTCGTGCAGCCGCATCAGCGCGAGCAGCGCCAGCGCCTCCGGGTCGTCCGGCAGCAGCTCGCACAGCACGCGGCCGAGGCGGATCGCCTGCGCGCACAGCTCGCGCCGGACGAGCGCGTCCCCGGCGGTCGCCGAGTAGCCCTCGTTGAAGATCAGGTACAGCGTCGCGAGCACCGACGCGCGCCGCGCCGGCAGGTCCTCCGCCCGTGGCACGTCGAAGCGGATGCCGGCGGTGCGCAGCTTGCGCTTGGCACGCTGCAGCCGCTGCGCCATCGCCGGCTCCGAGACCAGGAACGCCCGCGCGACCTCGCGGGTCGAGAGCCCGCCGAGCGCGCGCAGCGTCAGCGCCACGCGCGCCTCGGGGGCGAGCGCGGGATGGCACAGCGCGAACATCAGCTCGAGCCGCTCGTCCGGCAGCGGGTCCGGCCGAACATAAAGGGGTCTGACCCCTTTATGTTCGGTGCGCCAGCGGTCGATGGCGCTGCGGCGCGCCGTGAGCGCGATCCAGGCCGCGGGGTTGGGCGGGACGCCGTCGCGCGGCCAGCGCTCGAGCGCGACGACGTACGCGTCCTGGACCGCCTCCTCGGCGCGGTCGAGGTCGCCGAACGCTCGCGCCAGGGCGGCGACGGCCTGCCCCGACTCGCGCCGGAACAGCCGGTCGATCGCGACAGCGGCGCGGCTCAGCCGCCCATCGCCTCGTAGTCGATGACCGGCCGGATCTCGACGACCCCGTGCTCGAGGTCGGGCACCATCGACGCCCAGCGGATCGCCTCGTCGAGGTCCGCGCACTCGAGCACGTAGAACCCGCCGATCTGCTCGCGCGTCTCGGCGAACGGGCCGTCGGTGAGCATCAGCTCGCCGCCGGAGCGGCGCACGGTGGTCGCGGACGCCGTCGGCTCGAGCCCTTCGCCGCCGGCGAGCACGCCCGCGGCCGTCAGCTCGCGGTCGAACGCCTCGAAGCGCTCCAGCGTGGCCGCGAGCTCGTCCGGGGAGATGTCGGCCCCGAGCGACTCGTCCCCGTACAGCAGCAGCATGAACTTCATCCTGGCCTCCGATCGTCCGTCGCAGCGCCCTCCGCGCCGCGCTCACCCTACTGACGGGATCCAGCCGCCGAAGCGACAGAGCTGGCGCGTAGACGCTCAGCCGCCGGGCAGGCGCCGCAGGCCGCTGCCGAGCAGCCGCAACGGGAGCGGTTGGCGCGCGCCCGGCCGCGCCCGGTCGCCGAGCCGCTCCTGCCAGAACCGCACGGTCGCTTCGACCGTGTCCTCGTGCGGGCGCGTGCTCCAGCCCAGCTCGCGCCGCGCCTTCGCCGACCGGTAGCACCACCAGCGCGAGGCGGCGCGCACCTCGGCAGGCGTCACCGAGGTCCGGGCCGGGAGCCCGCTGCGCCGCCTCGGCGAGCGCCAGCGCGGCCGCCGCCGGCAGCCGCACCGCCGGCGCCTCGACCCCCGAGATCCGCGACAGCTCGCCGAACAGCCGCTGCCACGTGTAGTTGCGGTTGCCGAGGATGTACCGCTCGCCCGGCTCGCCGCGCGTCTCGCACAGCAGCAGCCCGGCGACGACGTCCTCGATGTCGACCACGTTGATCGCGCCGTCCACGTACGCCGGGATCCGCCGCAGCAGGAAGCGCCGCACCACGTCGGTCGACGACCGCCGCTCGTCGCCGCGGCCGAACACCTGCGCGGGGCAGGCGACGACCACCGGCAGCCCGCGCGCGGCGACGCGCAGCGCCTCGACCTCGGCGGCGTGCTTGGCGTCGGCGTACGGCACGCCGACCGGCCCGGAGCGCACGTGCCGCTCGTCCAGCGCCCCGCCGCGCCGCGCCGGCCCGATCGCCGCGACCGAGGACACGTGGACGACGCGCGCGACCCCGGCGGCCAGGCAGGCGTCGAGCGTGACGCGCGTGCCGCCGGCGTGCACCCGCATCAGCTCGTCCTGCGCGAGCCCCAGGTGGGTCGTCCCGGCCGCGTGGAAGGCGGTCGTCACGCCCTTCGCGGCCTTGCGCATCGAGCGCCGGTCGGTGACGTCCGCGCGCACCCGCTCGACGTCGAGCCCGGCGAGTGCGGCGTCCGGCGAGCCTGCGCGCACGGTGACGCGCACGTCGTCGCCGCGCGCCAGCAGCGCGCGGACGAGGTGCGATCCGATGAAGCCCGTCGCACCGGTGACCAGCACTCGCGACACGGCGCGAGGATAGGGTGCCCGGTCATGGCCGGAGTCTCAGTGGTCACCGACACGACGCATTACCTCCCGCCGGAGGTCGTGCGCCGCCACGGCATCCACGAGGTGTCGCTGTACGTGAACTGGGACGGGCGGACGGACCGTGAGAGCGACGTGGGAGACCTCGACGCGTTCTACGACGCGATGCGGTCGGCGGCCGAGCTGCCGAGCACCTCGCAGCCGTCGGTCGGCGACTTCCTGGCCGTCTACGAGCCGCTCGTCGAGCGCGGCGACGACGTGCTCAGCATCCACCTCTCGGGCGCGATCTCCGGCACCGTCCGGGCGGCCGAGCAGGCCCGTGACGCGCTGCTCGAGCAGGGCGTCGCACCGGAGCGCATCACCGTGCTCGACTCGGAGACCGGCTGCGCCGGGCACGGGCTGATGGCGGTCGCCGCCGCCAACGCGGTCAAGGCCGGCGGAGGCCTCGACGAGGCCGAGGCCGCCGCCCGCGCGCTCGGCCAGGAGATGCGGCTGCTGTTCGCGGTCGAGACGCTCGAGTACCTGCGCCGCGGCGGCCGCATCGGCGCCGCGCAGGCCTGGGTCGGCTCGGCGCTGAAGATCAAGCCGATCCTCAGCATCGACCGCGAGATCGTGCCGGTCGAGCGCGTCCGCACGTCCAAGCGCGCGTTCGAGCGGATGGTCGACCTGCTGCAGGAGCGCCGCGACCGCGGCGCCGACGTCTTCTTCGTCCAGCACGTGCAGGCGCACGACGTGGCCGAGCGGATCGTCGAGCGCGGCCGTGCGATCTACGGGCGCGACCCCGAGTTCGTCTCCGAGATCGGCCCCGTGATCGGCGCCCACGTCGGGCCGGGCCTGTTCGGCGTCACGGGCCTGCGGAGCGTCCTGCTGGGCCCGGTGTAGCGAGCTCGAGGCTCGAGCCGGGCTCGAGGATCCGCACCTCGACGTCCGGCGCCAGCGCGGCGGCGTGGCGGGCGAACTCGAGCGGCGGCTCGGTCAGCCGGTCGCCCCGGAAGCGCCCGAGCCCGACCGGGAACAGCGTGCCCCAGTGGATCGGGACCGCGATCCGTGGCCGCAGCAGCACCAGCGCCTGCGCCGCCGCCTCGGGGTCGAGGTGGCCGGCGCCGAGCGTCGGCCCCCAGCCCCAGACGGGCAGCAGCGCCAGATCGAGCCGCGGCAGCGCCTCCATCTCCGGGTGCAGGTCGGTGTCACCCGCGAAGTACACGGTCGCCGCGCCGCGCACCACGTAGCCGAGCGTGTCGCCGACCATGCCGCCCGGCCGCCGCCGCCCGTCGTGCTCGGCCGGCACCGCGAGCACCTCGGCACCACCGACGAGCACGCGCTGCCCGGCGCGCACCTCCTCGACGTGCGCGAACCCGAGCCGTCGCAGCAGCGAGGCGCCGCCGCGCGGGACGAGCACGTGCACCCCGCGGTCGAGCCGCCGCAGCGACGGCACGTCGAAGTGGTCGAGGTGCAGGTGCGAGAGCAGCACCCCGTCGAGCTCGGCGTACGCGCCCGCGGGCACCGGCTTCGAGCGCCGCGTGAGATGGCCGAGCCGGTCGCGCAGGAACGGGTCGGTCAGCAGCCGCGCGCCGCCGACGTCGAGCCGGCAGGTCGCGTGGCCGAGGAACGCTACCGACTCAGGGGAGCACGACATCGGCGGGCGGCGCCGCCCGCCGCAGCGCCAGGTACTCGCGGACGGTGATCTGGAGCGACGCCGCGACCGGGATCGCCAGCAGCGCGCCGAGCACGCCGAACAGCGCCGAGCCGAACAGCACCGACACCAGCACCACGAGCGGGTCGAGCTGGACCGCGCGCGACTGGATGCGCGGCTGGATGACGTTGTTCTCCACCTGCTGGTAGACGATTGCGAAGCCGGCCCAGATCAGGGTGTCGACGGGGAAGTCGGAGAACAGCGTGACGACGCCGACGAGGATCGCGCCGAGCGTGGCGCCGACCAGCGGCACGAGGTCGAGCAGGAACACGATCACCGCCAGCGGCAGCGCGTAGTCGATGCCGAGGATCATCAGCATGATCCAGCTCGTTACGCCGGCGATCGTGGCCTGCAGCAGTGCGCCCGCGACGTAGTTGCCGATCGCGTTCGCGATCCGCCCGAACAGGTTGTGCATCCACTCCTCGCGCTCGGGCGGGTACTGCCGTGCCCACGTCTCCAGGAACCGCCGCCCGCTGCTGATCATGAAGATCGACAGCACGAGGATCGTCACCGCGGCGAAGATCGAGTTCACGATCCCGAGCCCGATGTCGCTCAGCACGCCGGCGGCGTCGCCGAGCCGCGCGGGCAGCTTCGCGGCCTCCTCCTCGAGCTTGCCCGTGATGTCGTAGTCCTCCTGCAGCTGCCGCAGGCGGTCGTTGTCGTTCACGAACTCCGTCAGCTGCTGCGCGTACTCGGGCAGGTTCTGCACGAGGTTGTTCGCCTGCGTGACGATCGGCGGCACGAGCAGCCCGATCAGCACGAACGGCGCCAGGATCAGGCAGATGTAGACGATCGCGACCGCGAACCCGCGCCGCATGTGGCGCGACAGGAGGTTGATCGGCCCGGACAGCGCGACCGCGATGAACGCGGCGATGAAGATCCACGTCAGCGGCCGGCGCAGCAGGTAGATCAGCAACAGCGTCACGACGACCGCGACGACCACCAGCACCGTCCGCAGCACGGTGCGGACCGCGAAGAACTCGCGGGTGTTGGCGGGCACGCCCATGCGCTCGCGCCTTTCGCCGTCGTGTCGCGAAGTCCTGGCTGATCGGGCGAGCATCGTCGCGCCGCGGGTGACCATGCCTCACCCGCGGCGGGTGATGCGGCGTCACCCGCGTGCCCGCAAGGCTGCGCCGATGGAGCGGCCGCCGGCGCAGCGCGTCGAGATCATCGTGCCCGTGCGCACGCTGCTGGTCGTGCTGGCGTTCGCCGCGCTGGTCGCGCTCGCGCTGCTGTCGATCGGGACGCTGCTGTCGATCTTCCTCGCCGCCGTCCTCGCGATGGGCCTCGACCCCCCGGTGACGCGGCTGACCGAGCGCGGCTGGTCGCGCGGCCGCGCCGCGCTGTTCGCCTTCGCGACGGTGTTCGCCGTGGTCGTCACGATCGTGATCGTCACCGCCGGGCCGGTCTGGGACCAGATCGTCGAGTTCGTGAACGAGCTGCCGGCGCTGTGGGACCAGCTGACGCAGACCGACGGGTTCGAGCAGCTCGTCTCGACGGCCGGCGCCGACGACACGGTCGCCAACCTGCTCAAGGACCTCGCCGCGGGCCTGCCCGAGGCGGCGAACGCCCTGCTCGGAGCGGCCGGCAGCGTGTTCGGCTCGGTCCTGTCGCTCGTGACGCTGACGTTCCTGGCGCTGTTCCTGGTGATGGAGCGCCCGCTGATCGTCGACTGGCTGCTGGGCTTCGCGACCCCGGCCGCCGAGAGCCGCTGGCGCCCCGTCGTCGACGAATCGATCCAGGTCGTCTCGACGTCGCTCGTCGGCAACATCGCGATCTCGATCGTCGCCGGCACGGTCGCGGGCGTGTCGAGCTGGGCGCTCGGCCTGCCGTTCCCGATCGTGCTCGCCGTGATCGCGGGCTTCCTCGACCTGATCCCGCAGGTCGGCGCGACGATCGCCTCGGTCATCCTCGTCGCGGTCGCGCTGACCGTCGGCACCACCGAGGCCGTGGTGATGCTGGTGATCCAGCTGATCTACCAGCAGGTCGAGAACTACATCGTCTACCCGGTCGTCTACCGCCGCGCGATCGAGCTGACCCCGTTCACGACGATCGTCGCCGTGCTGATCGCGGGCGCGCTCCTCGGCGTCGTCGGCGCGATCCTCGCCGTGCCGTTCGCCGCGGTCATCAAGACCGTCCTGCGCGAGGCGACCGCACCGCGCCGCGAGCGGATGGACGCGCTGCGACTGCCCGCGCGCCCGGATCCCTGAGCGGCTGTCCGCCTCTTCAACACGTCGGCTCGATGGGTTAGGTTGCGTTTTGCTCGGACCCGCCCCGCCGGCCCCTGTGAGGTTGGGATCTGCTTCCCGCGACGAAGTTCAGCCTGCCGCAAGCCAACGCCGGGACGCATCCGGCGCAATCGACTGACCGAGGCGCTCGACGCCGGCGTTCGCCGTCCGCTGACGCTGCTGGCCGCGCCGCCCGGCGCCGGCAAGACCGCGCTGCTCGCGTCCTGGATCGCCGGCGGGACCGCTCCCGGCCCGGTCGCCTGCCTGTCGCTGGACGCCGCCGACGCCGACCGCCGCCGCTTCTGGCGCGGCGCGCTGCGGGCGCTCGCGCAGGCCGGCGGCGGCGACGCGGTGGCCGCGCTCGCCGCGCACCCGCAGCGGCGGGTCGAGCTGCTGGTCGACTCGCTCGACAACGCGCTGGCCGACCGTGAGACGCCGATCGTGCTCGTGCTCGACGACTTCCACGAGGTCGCCGACGGCGTGCACGCCGACCTCGACCTGCTGCTGCGCCATCCGCCGCCGGCGCTGCGGCTCGTGATCGCCACGCGCGCCGACCCGCCGCTGCACCTCGGGCGCCTGCGGCTCGAGGACCGGCTCGCCGAGATCCGCGCCCCGCAGCTCGCCTTCACCGCCGAGGAGACCGACCAGATGCTGGCGGCGCTCGGCGTCGAGCTCGGCCCGGCGCACGCGCACCGCCTGTGGGAGCGCACCGAGGGCTGGGCCGGCGCGCTGCGGCTCGCCGCGCTCTCGCTGCGCGAGCACCCGCAGCCGGAGGCGTTCGTCGACGACTTCGCGGGCGACGACCGCGCGATCAGCGACTACCTGCTGACCGAGGTGATGGCGACGCTCGCCCCCGACGACCGCTGCTTCCTGCTGCGGACGTCGATCGCGGGCGAGCTCAACGGCGAGCTGGCCAACGCGCTCACCGACCGCGTCGACGGCCACCGCCGGCTGGCCGAGCTGGCGCGCGGCGGCGCGCTGCTGACACCGCTCGACCGGCGCGGCGATTGGTATCGCTTCCACTCGCTGTTCGCCGAGCTGCTGCGTGCCGAGATGCGCAGCGAGCACCCCGAGCAGTCGCGCGAGCTGCACCGGCGCGCGGCCTGGTGGCTGGCCGAGCACGGCGACCATGCGCGCGGCCTGCTGCACGCGGTCGACGGCGAGGCCTGGGACCTGGCGGCGCGGCTCGCGGGCGAGCGCTGGAGCGACCTGGCGATCCAGGGCGAGACCGCGGCGCTGCGCCCGCTGGTCGACCGGATGCCGCCGGACTGGGCGAACGACGACCCCGAGCTGGCGCTCGCGCTCGCCAGCGTCATGCTCGAGCGCGGCGACCACACCGCCGCCGCGCGACACCTGCGCCAGGCCGAGGCCGGCGCCGCCGCGGTGCCGCCCGAGCGGCGCACGCGCTTCGTCGTCTCGCTCGCCTCGCTGAAGCTCTACGTGGCGCGGCTGCGCGGCGATCTCGACGAGGCGCTGGAGACCGGCCGCGCGCTGGCGCGCGAGGGCGCGCTCGATCCTGGTGTCGTGCCGCCCGACCTGCGCGCGATGGCGCTCGTGAACCTCGGCATCGCCGAGCTGTGGGCGAACGTCGCCGACGCCGCCGAGCATCACCTCGAGCGTGCCCGCGGCGCCGCCGCCGAGGCCGGCCGACCATGGCTCGAGCTGTTCGCGGTCGCCCACCTGGCCGTCGCCGCCGCGCTCACCAGCGACTTCGTCGCCGCGGGCCGGCGCGCACGCGAGGCGATCGCGCTCGCCCACCACCACGGCTGGGAGCGGACCTGGCCGGCCGGCGCGGCGTACCTGGCGCTCGCCAACGAGCAGTTCCTCTCGGACCGGGTCGACGCCGCGGCGGAGACGCTCGACCGCGCGCAGGACGCGCTGGCCACGAGCCGTGAGCGGCCGCTGCGCGTCGTGCTGGCGATGCTGCGCGCGGGCGTGCTCGCGACCAAGGGCCAGCCGGACACCGCGCTCGCGGTGCTCGGCGCCGGCGTCGAGCAGCTCGGCGACTGGCCGCTTCCGGCGGCCGTCGCGGAGCACATCCCGGCCTTCGAGGCGGCACTGCGCGCCGAGCTCGGCAACCGCGACCACGCGCAGCGGCTGCTCGAGGGAGGCCGGAGCCTGCCGGCCGCGGTCGGGCTCGCGCAGCTGCGGCTGGGCGCGGGCGAGCCCGGCAGCGCGCTCGCCGAGCTCGAGTCATGGACCGAGACACTGGACGGCGCGCGCTCGCCGGCCGCGGTGCAGGGCTGGATGCTGCGCGCCCTGGCGCACGACGCGCTCGCGCAGCACGACGAGGCCGCGGTGGCGCTCGAGGAGGCGCTCGAGCGGATCGAGCCCGCCGGGCTGCGCCGCCTGCCGCTCGCGTTCGGGCGCACGGCCGCGCCGCTGCTGCGCCGCCAGCTGCGCCACGGCACCTCGCACCGCGCGCTCGCCGGCGAGCTGCTGGCCACGCTCGAGGGCACGGACGGCCGCGAGCGCCAGCAGCGCTCGACGCTGGTGCTCGAGCCGCTCAGCCCGCGCGAGGCGGCCGTGCTGCGCTACCTGCCGACGATGATGTCCAACCAGGAGATCGCGTCCGAGCTGTTCGTCTCGGTCAACACGGTCAAGACGCACCTGAAGGCGATCTACCGCAAGCTCGACGTGCCCGACCGCCGCGAGGCCGTCCGCCGCGCGCGCACGCTCGAGCTGCTCGCGCCCTAGCGCGTCGGCAGCCGCCGGACCTCGATCAGCTCGAGGCCGAGCGCCTGGATGCGGTCGAGCAGGCCGTGCAGCTCGGCCTGGTCGCGGACCGGGCCGTGGAGCACCGTCTCGACCGGCTCGAGGTCGCTTTCCATCCCCTCGAAGCTTTCGAGCAGTGCGCGGCTTATGCGGCCGCGGATCCTGATCTCGTAGCTCGACTCGCGCACGGCAGGCGCCAACCCTGACGCACTGCTGGGTGACCGCGCTTCACCCGTCCGGGGTGAAGCGGGCGATCGGGGCTAGCCGCCATCATCTACGGCATGAGCGACGCGCCGGACGGCATGGCCTGGGTTCCAGGCGGCGAGTTCCTGATGGGATCGGAGGACTTCTACCCCGAGGAGCGGCCCGTGCGCCGCGTCGGCGTCGACGGCTTCTTCATGGACGAGCGGCCGGTGACCGTGCGCGAGTTCCGCCGCTTCGTGCGCGAGACCGGCCACGTCACGGTCGCCGAGCAGCCGCCCGACCCGGCGATGTACCCGGACGCCGACCCATCGCTGCTCGTGCCCGGCTCGCTCGTGTTCCGCGGCGCGGAAGGACCGGTCGACCTCACCGACAACCGCAACTGGTGGACGTGGGTGCCGGGCGCCTGCTGGCACCGGCCCGAGGGCGCGGGCACCGACACCTACACGCGCGGCCGCCACCCGGTCACGCACATCGCCTACGACGACGCCGTCGCCTACGCCACCTGGGCGGGCAAGGAGCTGCCGACCGAGGCCGAGTGGGAGTTCGCCGCGCGCGGCGGCCTCGAAGGCGCGAGGTTCGCCTGGGGCGACGAGGACGACTCGGCCCGGGCCAACACCTGGCAGGGCGAGTTCCCGTGGCAGAACCTGATGCTCGACGGCTACGTCGGCACCTCGCCGGTCGGCTCGTTCCCGGCCAACGGCTTCGGCCTCTACGACGTCACCGGCAACGTCTGGGAGTGGACGAGCGACTTCTACTCCAACCCCGGGCCGAGCGAGCACGCGTGCTGCGCGCCGCGCAACCCGCGCGTCACCGAGGCGGATCCGGCGCACGCGATCCCGAAGCGCGTGATCAAGGGCGGCTCGCACCTGTGCGCGCCGAACTACTGCCTGCGCTACCGGCCCGCCGCCCGCCAGGCCGAGGACTACGAGAGCTCGACCGGGCACATCGGCTTCCGCTGCATCGTGAGGCCGTGATGGGCGACGCGATCGGGCAGGTGCTCGCGCTCGCCGTCGGCGTGGCGCTCAGCCCCGTGCCGATCATCGCCGTCGTGCTGATGCTCGGGACGCCGCGCGCCCGCGTGAACGGCCCGGCGTTCGTGCTCGGCTGGGTGCTCGGGCTGACCGTCGTCGGCGGCGCTCGTGATGGCGCTGGCCGGCGGCGCGGGAGCGAGCGACGACGGCCCGGCGGAGTGGGTCGACTGGCTGAAGATCGTGCTCGGCGCGCTGCTGCTGCTGGTCGCGGTCAAGCAGTGGCGCGACCGCCCGCGCGCCGGCGAGGCGGGGCAGCTGCCGTCCTGGATGAAGGCGATCGACGGCTTCTCGCCCGGCCGCGCGCTCGGCATCGGCGCCGCGCTCAGCGGCGTGAACCCGAAGAACCTGCTGCTGACGATCGGCGCCGCGGCGGCGATCGCCCAGGCCGGCGCGAGCACCGGCGACGAGAGTCGTCGCGCTCGCCGTGTTCATCGTGATCGGCACGCTCGGCGTCGGGCGTGCCGGTCGCGATCTTCTTCCTGCTCGGGGATCGCGCGGCGCGGCTGCTCGACGAGCTCAAGGCGTGGATGGCGGCCAACAACTCGGCGATCATGGCCGTGCTCTGCCTCGTCATCGCCGCGAAGCTGATCGGCGACGGGATCAGCGGACTCGCCTGACCGCCTCCTCGACGGTGGCGAACAGCGGCGAGGTCGTTCCCTCGGCCTCGCGCAGCACGTCGCGCACCTGGCCGATGTCGCGCGCGACCGCCAGCCGCACGCCGTCGCGCTCGAGCTCGTCGCGCAGCTGCACGAGCATCGCCGCGGCGGTGACGTCGACGAACGGCACCGTCTCGCGCGTCGAGCACCACCGCGTGGACGCCGTCGGCGGCGGCATGCGACGCGGATCGCGTCGCGCACGTGGTCGGCGTTGGCGAAGAAGAGGCCGGCCTCGACCCGCACGACGACGACGCCGGGCTCGGGCGTGGCGCCGTCGGCGGCGCGCGACGTCGGCCCACGCCCGTCGCGCCCGGCACGCGCCCGAGCACCGCGACGTTCGGCCGCGAGGCGCGGTAGAGCAGGAGCAGCAGCGAGACGCCGATGCCGATGAACAGCCCCGGCAGCGTGTCGAACACGAGCACGCCGAGCAGCGCCGCCAGCGCGGCGACGAAGTCGACGCGCGCGGCGCGGCCGTAGATGCGCCCGAGCCGCTCCGTCCACACCCGGTACAGCCGCACGCAGCGCCGGCGACGTCGACCAGCTCGATGACGGCGGCGATCACGACCGCCGCCAGGGTCGCCTCGGGCAGGCTCTCGAACAGGCCGGTGAGGAACAGCAGCGTGACGACGGTCAGCACCGCCACCACCAGCCCGGAGACCTGCGAGCGGGCGCCGGCGCCGCCGTTGACCGCGGTCTTCGACAGGCTGCCGTTGACGACCATGCCGCTGGCCAGGCCCGGCGCCGACGTTGGCCGCGCCGAGGCCGACCAGCTCGCGGTTCGCGTCGATCTCGTAGCCGTGCCGCGCGGCGTAGGTCTTCGCCGCGCCGAGGCCCTCGGCGAAGCCGACGAGCGCGACGCCGACGCCGCTCGCCGCCAGCGTGCAGGTAGTCGGAGGCGCGGCGCGTCGGGGACGCCGACCGCGGGCAGCCCGCTGTCGATCGTGCCCGACGATGTCGACGCCGTGGCGTCAGGTCGAAGCAGCTCGACCGCGACGCACGCCGAGCGCGACCGCGACGAGCGAGCCGGGCACGACCGGGGCGATCCGCTGCAGGCCCAGCACGACGACCAGCGAGACGCGCGCCGACCGCGAGCGTCGCGCCGTCCGTGTCGCCGAGCTGCGCCGAGCAGGTCCCACAGCTGCTCGAAGAAGTTGCCGTCGCCGCCGTCGACGCCGAACAGCTTCGGCAGCTGCCCGACGATGATCGTCAGCGCGAGGCCGACGATGAAGCCCTTCAGCACCGGCTCGGAGATGAAGGCGGCGAGGAAGCCGAGCCGCAGCAGCCCGGCCGCGAGCGCGAGCGATGCCGGTGACGATCGCCAGCGCCGCGGTCAGCGCGACGTACGCCGGCTCGCCCGCCGTCGCCACGTCCGCGACCGCGGCCGCCGACAGCGCGGCGGTCGCCGACATCGGGCCGACGACGAGGTGCCGCGAGCTGCCGAACAGCGCGTAGAGCAGCAGCGCCGGCGGCGCGGCGTAGAGGCCGACGACCGGCGACACGCCGGCGATCGTCGCGTAGGCGAGCGACTCGGGGACGAGCACCGCCCACACCGTCAGCCCGGCCACCACGTCGCTGCGCAGCCACTCGGTGCGGTAGCCGCGGAGCGACGGGAACATCCGCGCGACTATCGGACGCGGCGGGGTGATCGGCCGTCACCCGCAAGGGGTGATCCGCCGCAGCCGCCGCGGCCGTAGGCTCCCGTCCGATGACCCAGGTCGGCGACCGCGTCGAGCGCGCCATCGAGGCGCGTGCCGACCTCGAGCAGGAGATCCGCGAGGGCGAGGCGAAGACGCCGCCGCCCAAGCGCCTGCGGCGCACGGTGTTCTGGCTCGCGGTCACGGCCGTCTCGCTCTACCTCGTCGCGCCGAGCATCCTGCAGGTCCTGGGCTCGTGGGAGGACCTCGACCGGATCGGGATCGGCTGGCTGGCGGCGATGGCCGTGCTGCAGACGGCGGCGCTGGCGTGCCTGTGGGCGCTGCAGCGGCTGGCGCTCGACCGCGCGCCGTGGCCGCCGGTGGTCACGTCCCAGCTCGCCGGCAACGCGCTCGCCAAGGTCGCGCCCGGCGGCGGGGCGCTCGGCGCGGCGCTGCAGTACCGGATGCTCGTGCAGTCCGGCCTGGGCGGCCCGCGCGCCGTCGCCGGGCTGACCGCGACGAACCTGCTCGTGTTCGGGGTCGTGCTCGGCCTGCCGGTGCTCGCCGTGCCTGCCCTGATCCGCGGCGGGGTCGCCCGCGGGCTGCTCGAGGCGGCGGTGATCGGCCTCGTGGTGTTCGTCGCGCTGGCGGTGGTCGGCACGGTGCTGATCGCCCTCGACGGTCCGCTCGCGTGGGTCGGCCGCCTGATCCAGCGCGCCCGCAACCGCGTGCGCCGCAGCACCGAGCCGCTGCGCCACCTGCCCGAGCGGCTGCTGCGCGAGCGCGACCGCATCGTCGGCGTGCTCGGGCCGCGCTGGAAGCGGGCGCTGCTGCTGACCGTCGGGCGCTGGGCGTTCGACTACGGGTCGCTGCTGGCGGCGCTCGCCGCCGTCGGCTCGCACCCGCGGCCCGGCCTCGTGCTGCTCGCGTTCTGCGGTGCGCAGGTGCTGGCGCAGATCCCGGTGACGCCCGGCGGCCTCGGCTTCGTGGAGGCGGGCCTGACCGCGATGCTCACGCTGGCCGGCGTCGCGGCCGGCGAGGCGGTGCTGGCGACGTTCGCGTACCGGCTGTTCTCGTACTGGCTGCCGCTGCCGGTCGGGCTCGCCGCGTACGGCTGGCACGCGCGCCGCGTCAGCGGCTGACCGCGGCGTCGATCGTCGGCGCGACCCGGTCGCCCAGCCCGGCGCGCTCGAGCAGGCGCAGCGCCGGCCGGCGCGCCGCGGCCAGCCGCAGCTCGATGCCGTCGCGCTCGAGCTCGCCCGCCAGCTCGGCGAGCGCGTCGAGCGTCCCGACGTCGAGGTCGGCGCTCTCGACCAGCTCGAGCACGACCGCGCGCGGCGGCTCGGCGGCGGCGCGCACGAGCGCGTGCACGCGGTCCTTGAGCGCGGTCGCGTTGGCGTAGAACAGCGGTCCCTCGCTGCCGACGACGAGCACGCCCGCCGGCGTCTCCCACTCCGGGTTGCGGTCCGCGTTGCCCCAGCGCGCCGGTGACCGGGTCGCGCGCGAGCAGGGCGACGGTCGGCCGGCTCAGGCGCTGCACGACCAGGCCGAGCGACAGCGCGGCGGCCACGAGCAGCCCCTGCAGCACGCCGAGCAGCAGCACGCCGGCGAGCGCGATCAGCGCGAAGACCAGTGCGCTCGTGCGGATGCGGGCGAAGCGGCGCAGCTCGTCGACGCGCGCGAACCCGGCGACCGCGACGATCACGATCGCCGCCAGCGTCGCGTGCGGCAGGTCCTCGAACAGCGGCGCCAGGAACGGCACCGGTCAGCAGGATCAGCAGCGGCGGCGACCAGCGAGGTGAGCGGCGTCCGGCCGCCGGCGGTGTCGGCCGCCGCGGTCTGGCTCGCGCCGCCGGACTGCACGAAGCCCGACGAGAGGCCGGCGAGCAGGTTCGAGCCGCCCATCGCGACCAGCTCGCGGCTGGGGTCGATGTCGTAGCCATGGCGCGAAGCGAGGGCACGGGCGACGCCGACCGCCTCGGTGCTGAGCACGACGACGCCGAGCGCTGCCGGCAGCAGGTCGGCGGCGTCGGCCCAGCCGACGTCGGGGACGGCCGGGTCGGGGAGCGCGCGCGGCAGGTCGCCGACCAGGCTCACGCCGCGGTCGGCGAGGTCGAACAGCGCGGCCGCGATCACGGCCAGCGCGAGCACGACGAGCGTGCCGGGCACGGCGGGTGCGAGCCGCCGCAGGGCGACGAGCCCGGCGATGCTCGCCGCGCCGAGCGCGAGCGTCGCGCCGTTCACCGCGTCGAGCTCGCCGAACGAGATCGGCGACGCGCGGGAAGAAGTTGCCGTCCGTGTCGGGCACGCCGAGCAGCGCCGGGAGCTGGCCGACGATGATCGTCAGGCCGAGCCCGAACAGGAACCCGGTCATCACCGGCTTGGAGACGAAGTCCGAGAGCCCGCCGAGCCGCAGCAGGCCGGCGAGCACGAGCACCACCGCCGCCACGAGCGCGAGCGCGGCCGACAGCGTCGGCGAAGCGCGCCGCGTCGCCGTCCGCCAGCGGCCCGACCGCCGCGGCCGAGAGCGCCGCGGTCGCGGTCGTCGCGCTCACGATCAGCGAGCGCGACGTGCCCAGCCACGCGTACGCGAGCAGCGCGCCCGGCGCCGCCATCAGGCCCGCCTCGGGCGGCAGCCCGGCGATCTGCGCGTACGCGACCGCCTGCGGGGTGACCACGCTCCAGACGATCAGCCCGGCGACCAGGTCGGCGCCGAGCCAGTCGCGCCGGTACCCGCGCAGCCAGGCCGGCGCCAGCCTCACGTCAATCGCGCGCGACGTTGAAGGGCTTCGGCATGGCGGGGCTCTACTGGCGCGTCATGGCGACGTCGAAGTGCAGTTCCGGCGGGATCAGGTGGTCGTGCGCGTCGTCGCCGAGGTCGATCCGGATCCAGCGGATCGCGCCGGTGAACGCGTTGTCGCCGGTCGCGTAGTCGTCGGTGACCGGCGCGCCGGTGTCGCGCCCGACGTCGGTCGTCTCGTCGAACGTGAACAGGGCGATGTGGGTGCGCTCGACGCGCGTCGAGGCGACCTCGCTCGCCGTCGACGTACAGCGTCGCGGTCCCGCCCTTGCCGAGCCCGCCGCCGTCGTAGGCGAACTCCACCCGCACCTGGTGCTCGCCGGGCGCGAGCGCGCTCGGGCGCCGCCGCGGTCGAGAGCTGCGAGCCGCAGAAGCTGTACGTGTAGGCCGGCCGGCCGTCGTCGAGGTACAGGCTCCAGCCGCCGGTGATGCCGCCCTGGTTGATGAGCACGCCGCTCGGCGCCGCCGTCGGGCACGACGACCTCGGCGGTCACCGAGTGCGACCGGTTCTTGACGTTGAGCACGCAGTTCTCGTTCAGCCCGCCCATGCCCGCGATAGAGGATCTGCGTGGTGCCCTGGATCAGCGACGGGCGGCCGGCGACCTCCGGCAGCATCCGCTCGGCCTGGCGGTCGTCGAGCGGCAGCACGTTGTAGCGGGCGGCCTCGATCAGGAACAGCCGCTGCAGCTCGTGCAGCTTGTCCGGCTGCTCGGCCGAGAGGTCGTGCGCCTGCGTCCAGTCGTTCGCGCCGTCGTAGAGCTCCCAGACGTCGTCGTCGAACGACAGCTCGACGTGGCCGAAGTCCCACGGCGTGCGGTGCTTGGTGACCGCGCGACCAGCCCTTGTGGTAGATGCCGCGGTTGCAGAACATCTCGAAGTACTGCGTCTCGTGGCGCTCGGGCGCGTCGGCGTCGTCGAAGCTGTAGACGCATGCTGACGTGCCCTCGATCGGGCGCTGGGTGACGCCGTGGACCTGCATCGGGCTCGGGCAGGCCGGCGACCTCGAGGATCGTCGGCGCGACGTCGATCACGTGGCGAACTGGTGGCGCAGCTCGCCGCGCGCCGCGATCCGGTCGGGCCAGTGGACGATCGTGCCGTTGCGCGTGCCGCCCCAGTGCGAGGCGACCTGCTTGGTCCACTGGTAGGGCGTGCAGAGCGCGTGCGCCCAGCCGACGGCGTAGTGCGGGTAGGAGTCCGGGCTCGCCGATCTCGTCGATGTGCTCGCGCATGAACTCGGTGGTCTGGAGGTCGGCGCCGCCGTTGGCGCCGATCATCGCGTTGAACGTGCCGGTGATCGTGCCCTCGGCCGACGCGCCGTTGTCGCCGATGATGTAGTAGACGAGCGTGTCGTCGAGGACGCTCGAGCTCGTCGATGCGCGTCGATCAGCGCGGCCGACGTGGTGGTCGGCGTACTCGAGGAAGCCGGCGTAGTTCTCCATCTGGCGCGCGAGCACCGGCTTGAGCGCGTCGTCCATGTCGTCCCAGGCGGGGATCTCGTCGTGGCGCGCGCGTCAGCTCGGCGTCCGCCGGGATCACGCCGAGCTCCTTCTGGCGCGCGAAGGTCTCCTCGCGCAGCGCGTCCCAGCCGGCGTCGAACCGGCCCTTGTACCGGTCGGCCCACTCCTTCGGCACGTGGTGCGGCGTGTGCGTCGCGCCGGGCGCGAAGTACATGAAGAACGGCTGGTCGGGCGTGAGCGCCTTCTGCTGGCGGATCCAGGCGATCGCGCGGTCGGCCAGGTCCTCCATCAGGTGGTAGCCGTCCTCCGGGCGCCTTCGGCTGCTCGACCGGCGTCGTGCCCGTCGTACAGCGCGGGGTAGTACTGGTTCGTCTCGCCGCCGATGAAGCCGTAGAAGTGCTCGAAGCCGTTGCCGGGGCTCGGCCAGCGGTCGAACGGGCCGGCCGGGCTCGTCTCCCAGACCGGCACCTCGTGGCACTTGCCGAAGTGCGCCGTGGCGTAGCCGTTGAGGCGCAGCGTCTCGGCCAGCGGGGCGCAGGTGTTCGGCCGCACCGAGCTGTAGCCGGGCGCCGACGTGGCGATCTCGGTGATGCCGCCCATGCCGACGGTGTGGTGGTTGCGGCCGCTGAGCAGCGCCGCGCGCGTCGGCGAGCAGAGGGCGGTGGTGTGGAAGCGCGTGTAGTTCAGCCCCTCGCCGGCGAGCCGCTCGGCGGTCGGCGTCGCGCACGGCCCGCCGAACGCGCTCGAGGCGCCGAAGCCGACGTCGTCGAGCAGCACGATCAGCACGTTCGGCGCGCCCGCCGGCGGCCGCAGCGGCTCGATCGGGGGGAAGCGCGTGTCCGGGTCCTTGGCGTCGTAGGTGATCGCGCCCGGCGGCACGCGGTCGGGGATCGGCAGGATCTCGCGGCTCGGCATGGGCGGCACGATCACCCGCGGCGGGGTGATCGAGCCTCACCCCGCCGGGTGATCAGCCCTACTCGTAGTACATCCGGCGCGAACGGCGGCGGCCCGTGAGCAGGCCGGTCACCGCGGCGATCCCGCCGCCGAGCACGAAGCCCGCGACGGCGGCGCCGATGATCGCTTCCTTCTTGTGCTTCTCGAGCTGGCCGCGCCAGTCGGTGGCGACGGCGACCTCGCCGCGCAGGCGCTCGACGGCGAGCCCCAGCTCGGCGCGGTTGGCCTCGATCGAGCGCCGGATCTCCAGCGCGCTGCGGGTCTCGGCCATCAGGGCTTCGCCTCCGTGCGCGCGGGGTTCGGCGCCTGGACCGCGCCGGTCGCGCCCTGCGGCTTGGCCGGCTGGGCGTTGGTCACCGTCTCCTTGATCAGCTGTGCCTCCTCGATCGCCATCTGCGGCGTCGGCGGCGAGCCCTTCTTGAGCGAGCGCTGGGCGAGGAAGCCCGCGAGGCCGCCGAGCAGGAACAGCAGGACGGCCACGATCAGGAAGCCGAGCCAGTAGTTGTCGTTGTTGACCAGGATGTCCCACAGCCCCCACGACAGCGCGTGCAGCAGGTAGATCAGCCCGGCGACGGCGAAGATGCCGGCGACGATGCCGACGACCGCTCCCTTGATGAGCTTCGTGACCTTCTCGGTCATCTCGGTCTTGGCGAGCTCGACCTCTTCCCGGACCAGGAGCGATGCGCGCTCCGTGACTTCCTGGATCGCCTGGGCGAGCTCGGATGTGCCGTTGTCTGCCATAGCTGTCAGTCGAAGAGCCGCTTGAGGACACGGGCGAGGATGAACGCGCCGCCGAATGCGGCGCCGGCCATCACCTCGGGGCGCTGCGCGGCGGCGGGGAGCGGCGAGTCGCCGGCCGGCGCGCCGTCGGCGGCCGTGGCGCCCGGCGCCGCGGCGGCCTGGGTCCGCGGCGTGCTGGAGGCGCCGACGCCCGGCCCGGCGACGGTGGCGCCGGAGACCGTCGTGTCCTCGCGCTCGGAGGCCGACTCGCGCGCACGCTCGGCGGCGGCTGCGGCTTCCTTCGCGCGCTCGGCCGCCTTGCGCTCCTTGCGCGAGAGCTTCTCCTCCTCCTTCTGGGCCGCCTCGACCTCCTCGTGCTGCTTGGCGACCTCCTCCTCGGCGCGGCGCGCGTCGGTGATCGCGAGTTCCTCGCGCAGCTCCTCGCCGCGGGCGGCGGAGCGGGCCTGGTCGGCCGTGGTGTGTCGGTCGTCGCTGCTCACTCGGGAGGATCTTCCCCGAAAGCGCGGCGCCAAATCAGTGCAGCGGCTTTCGTCGTGGCCACGGAGGCGGCCGCGCCGAGCCCGGCGAGCAGCGCCGAGTACAGCAGTCGCTTGACGACTTCGTTGTCGGTCATGGGCGAGGAGTCTATGCCGCGAGGCCGTCGCAGATGGTCTCGACGACGTAGTCCTTCGCGCGATCGTAGGCGCCGTCGCCCTCGTCGAGCAGACCGAAGATCCAACCCGTCAGGACCTGCTCGATGGCGCCGTAGAACGCCATCGCGGCGAACTCGGCGCTGACGTTGCGGGAGAACTCGCCGCTCGCCTGCGCCTGCTCCACGATCCCGCGCAGCAGGCCGTAGGCCTCGGTGATCTTGCCGAGATGGGCGGCGCCGAACGAGTTCGCCGCGCGCGTGACCTCGACGATGATCACCTTCATCAGGTCAGGGTCGTGACGGTAGGACTCGATGATGAACGAGGCGATGTGGCGCAGCTTCTCGCGCGCCGGGTCGCTGCCGCCGTCGGTCTCGCGGATCGCCTCGAGCATCACGTTCCAGCGCTCGAGGAAGAGCGTGCTGAGCACCTCGTCCTTGGAGCCGAAGTAGTGGTAGACGAGGCCGTAGGCGACGCCCGCCTCGTCGGCGATGTCCGACACGCGGCACGTGTGGAAGCCCTGGCGCGCGAACACCCGCACCGCGGCGTCGAGGATCATCCGCCGCTTGTCGACGGCCGGGCGCGGAGCGGTGGCCACTACGCGTGCACCTCGTGCGGCCATGCGTACGCCTGCGGGCGACGGTTGGCGAGCGACGGGAGGCTGCGGCGGATCGCGGCCTGGCGCTCGAGGTCGAGCTCGGCGAGCACGTAGGTCTCGCTGTCGGGCGCCTGCGCGAGCACGATGCCCCACGGGTCGACGATCATCGAGCGCCCGCCGGAGCGCAGGCCCGGAGCGTGCTCGCCGAACTGGTTCGCGGCGACCACGAACGCCTGGTCCTCGATCGCGCGGGCGCGCAGCAGCACCTCCCAGTGCTCGCGCGTCGTGGCGAGCGTGAACGCGGCCGGCACCGTGAAGATCCGCGCGCCGCGGACGGCGAGGATCCGGTACAGCTCCGGGAAGCGCAGGTCGTAGCAGACCGTCAGGCCGAGCTCGACGCCGCCCGCGGTCTCCGACACGACGATCTCGTCGCCCGGCTCCTCGTGGTCGGACTCGCGGTAGCTGCGGCCGCCGACCTCGACGTCGAACATGTGCAGCTTGCGGTAGGTCGCGCGCAGCTCGCCGTCCGGCCCGAAGTGCGCGGACGTGTTCGAGCCCTTGTCGCGATCCGGCACGCGCTCGGCGATCGAGCCGGCCACGAGGTCGATGCCGAGCTCGCGCGCGGTCGCGCGCGCCCACGCGAGCGCGGGCCCGTCGAACGGCTCGGCGCCCGCGGCGGTCTCCTCCGGCGTGCCCAGCACGGCCCACTTCTCGGGCAGCACCACGAGCTCGGCGCCGGCCCTGGCGGCGGCGCGCGTGAGCCGATCGGCGGCGGCGAGGTTGCGCTCGCGATCGGCGGTCGATGTGAGCTGGACGGCAGCGGCGAGCACGGCGATCTCCTTCCCTCCCCGCGGTTGACCGACGAGTCAACCCGGGTGCGAGAGCATACCGGCAATGCCGATACGTCCTTGGCGCGGACCGGGCCCTGACCGGCCCGTCGTGCCGCTCCCGCCGGAACCGATGCCGCTGCTGCGCGGCGGCCGCCCGCTGAAGGCGTGGCGGTACGTCGGCGCGTTCGGGCCGGAGCTGATGCTGTGCGCCGCGACCGCGCGCGTCGGTCCGCTGCGGACCGCGTGGTGGGCGGTCTGGGACCGCACGCGCGGGCGGCTGATCCAACGCAGCGCGAAGGGCTCGGGCGGCGTCGAGGTCGAGGACGGCCGGCTCGTGATCGCCGGCCGGTCGGTGCGTCTGCGGCTCGCGCTCGCGGCCGGCGAGCCGGTCGAGGTCGTCTCGCCGCACGGGAGCGAGTACGCGTGGACGCGCAAGCAGGGCGGCGTCGCCGCGACCGGCTGGATCGAGATCCACGGCGAGCGGCGGCTGCTCGACCTGCGCGCGGTCGTCGACGAGTCGGCGGGCTACCACGCCCGCCACACCGCCTGGCGCTGGTCGGCCGGGGTCGGCGACGCCGCGTCCGGCGCGGCCGTCGCGTGGAACCTCGTCGAGGGCCTGCACGACGCGCCGGACGTGTCCGAGCGCACGGTCTGGGTCGACGGCGAGCCGCACCACGTCCCGCCGCAGCCGATCGCGCCCGACCTGTCGGCCGCGGGCGGGCTGACGTTCCGGCGCGAGGCGACGCGCGCCCGGCGCGAGAGCGTGCTGCTCGTGGCGTCGGACTACGAGCAGCCGTTCGGCACGTTCGCGGGCGAGCTCCCGGTCGCCGGCCCGCTCGCCGCGGGCTGGGGCGTGATGGAGCGCCACGACGTGCGCTGGTAGGGAACCCGGTGGCGGCGGCGGTTGTACACCGGGCATGCGACCTCTCATCCCACTGCTGGTGCTCGCCTTCGCGATCGCGCTCCCGGGCGCGGCCCATGCGGGAGGGTGGGCGACCGTCGAGGCCTCCGGCGTGCCGGAGGGAGTCAGCGCCGGCCAGACGTTCGATCTCGAGCTGGTGGTCAAGCAGCACGGCCGCACGCCGCTGAACGACGTCACGCCGAGCGTGCAGATCACGAGCGCGGACGGCGACACGCGCAGACGTTCACCGGCGCGCACGCCGGCAGGCCCGGCACCTACGTCGTGGAGATGGCCTACCCGACCGCCGGGACCTGGGCCACGCAGCTGTTCGACGGCTTCACCGACGCGACGCCGCACCGCATGGCGCCGCTCGAGGTGGCGCCGGCCGGCGGCGGCACGGCCGGCGGCGGCAGCGACCTGCCGTCGCCGCAGGTGATCGCGATCGCGGTCGTGGCGCTCCTGTTCGCGGGCGCGTGGATCGTGCTCGCGCGCCGGCAGCGGTACCTTCCCGCTCCGTGACGGACGAGCCGCGAGAAGTCGGGGTGGGGCCGCACGGGCGGCCCTGGCCCGACGACCCGCGGCTCGACCCGGAGCTGCTCGAGCACGGCGACCGCCGCAACGTGGTCGACGGCTACCGCTACTGGCGCCGCGACGCGATCGTCGCCGACCTCGACCGCCGCCGGCACCCGTTCCACGTCGCGGTCGAGAACTGGGAGCACGACCTCAACATCGGGACCGTCGTGCGCAACGCCAACGCGTTCCTGGCGGCGGAGGTCCACATCGTGGGCCGCCGCCGCTGGAACCGGCGCGGCGCGATGGTCACCGACCGCTACCAGCACGTTCGCCACCACCCCACGCTCGACGCGTTCGCGCAGTGGGCGGCCGCGAACGACGTCCCGGTCCTCGGCATCGACAACCTGCCGGGCGCGCGGGCGATCGACGCCTACCCGCTGCCCGAGCGCTGCGCGCTGCTGTTCGGGCAGGAGGGCCCCGGGCTCTCGCCCGAGGCCCGCGCGCTGTCGCGCGACGTGCTGGCGATCCGCCAGTTCGGCTCGACCCGCTCGATCAACGCGGCCGCCGCCTCGGCGGTCGCGATGCACGAGTGGGTGCGCCGGCACGCCGAGCGCACCCACTGAGGTGCGCCGGCACGCCGAGCGCACCCACTGAGGTGCGCCGGCACGCCGAGCGCACCCACTGAGGTGCGCCGACACGCCGAGCGCACCCACTGAGGTGCGGCCGTCACGCCGCGCGCTCGACCTGCTGAGCCAGGCCGCCGTCGACGGTCAGCTCGGCGCCGGTGGTGAAGGTCGCCTCGAAGGCGAGGAACAGCACCGCGCGCGCGACCTCCTGCGGCGTGCCGTGACGGCCCAGCGGCGTGACCTCGTCGCCGATCCGGGCGAACTCCGCGCGCTCGGCCTCGCCGAGCCCGGCGACGCCGCCGGTCGGCGTCTCGATGAAGCCGGGGCTGACCGCGTTGACCCTGATGCGGCGCGGCAGCAGCTCGGCGGCGAGCACGCGCGCGAACGAGCGCACCGCCGCCTTCGAGCCGGAGTAGGCGGCCATGCCCGGCGTGCCGGTGACGTTCGCGATCGACGTCGTGAAGACGATCGCGCCGCCGTCGCGGACCAGCGGCGCGAGCCGCTGCGCGGTGAAGAACGCGCCGCGCGCGTTGACCGCGAACGTGCGGTCGAACGCCTCCGGCGTCTCGACGGCGAACGGCGTCAGCGTCGCGATGCCGGCGTTGGCGAACACGAGGTCGAGCGGGCCGGCGGCCGCCGCCAGCTCGTCGAGGTCCGCCGCCACCGCGGCGTCGGACCGCAGCACCCGCGCCCGCGGGCCGAGCGCGCGGCCCGCGGCGGCGAGCGTGCGCTCGTCGCGGCCGGTGACCAGCACCTCGGCGCCGCGGTCGACCAGCGCCTGCGCGGTGGCGAGGCCGATGCCGGTCGAGCCGCCGGTGACGACGGCGCGGCGCCCGCGCAGGTCAGCCACGGATGACCTCGACCAGGGTGGCCAGGCTGTGCTCCCCGCGCCCCTGCTCGACGCCGCGGGCGTAGAGCGCGCGCAGCGGCTCCGGCACCTCGTCGCCGACGCCCTGCTCGCGGCTCGCCGCGACGAGCTGCGCGAGCCCGGAGGCGTTGACGTCCAGGCTCGAGACGTCGGTCGCGTATTCGCCCGCGTCGACCTGCTCGGCGAGCCACGGCAGGTACTCGTTCGTCTCGGTCAGCCAGGCCTGCGCCAGCGGCACGAAGTCGGCGGCGGCGACGCCCTCGGACGTCATCAGCGCGAGCGCGTGCAGGTAGCCGGCGAGCGACGCCCACATCACGCCGAGCAGCGCGAGGTCGTGCAGCGCGGCCATGCCGGTCCGCGCGCCCACGTGCACGCTGCGGCCGAGCGCGTCGAGCGTGGCGCGGTGCGCGTCGAACGTCGCGTCCGGCCCGTCGTAGAGCAGCTCGGCGGTCGGGTCGCCGATCTGCTGCGGCACCGCCATGATCGCGCCGGCCAGGTGGTCGGCGCCGTGCTCGGCGGCCAGCGCGGCGCTCGCACGCGCCTGCTCCGGGGTGCCGGTCGTCAGGTTCACGAGCGTGCGACCGGCGAGCGCGTCGACCGGCACGATCGCGCGCACGGCGTCGTGGTCGCGCACGCACACGATCACGAGCGGGCTCGCCGAGACGGCGGCGTGCGCGGTCGCGGCGACGGTCGCTCCGGGGAGGTCCTTGGGCGTGCGGTTGAAGACGGTCGTCGGGTGGCCGGCGGCGACGAACGCGCGCGCCAGTGCGGCGCCCATGCGGCCGAGCCCGAGGACGGTCACGGGTGTCTTGTCCATGGCCGCGATGGTGCGCCGTTGCCGCCCGGCCTCCCATCCCCCAGCTGCGGGATTCCGGCCGGGCGGAACGGCCTCGGTAGGCTCGATCGATGACCACGCGCGCGACGGTGGCCTACGAGGCGATCGAACGGCTGGCGGCCGCCGGGCTCGAGCCGCGCGAGCTGGTCGCCGAGGTGTCGGCGCGCGTGCAGCGCGTGGTGCCGCACGACTGGGCCGCGTGGGCGACCGCCGACCCGGGGACGCGACTGGACACCGACGTGGTCGTGATCGAGCCGTTCCTGGACTGCTGCTTCTACTCGGACCTGGTCGCGGGCGGCGACCGGCGCGCCGCGCTCGCCGCACGCGGCCTGGACGCCGAGCTGCGGGCGGACGCGCGCAGCGCCGACGCCACCTGGGGCAGCGCGACGCTCGCCCGCGCCGCCGGCGAGCCGGAGTTCTCGGCCGACGAGGTCCGCTGGGTCGCCGCGGTCGCCGGCGAGCTCGGGCGCGGGCTGCGCGCCGGCCTATCGACCACGCCGGCGCTGCCCGTGGGCGGCGGGCCGGGCATGGTCGTGCTCGATGCCGACGCGCACGTCGAGGCCGCGACCGGCACGGCCGCGCGCTGGCTCGCCAGGCTCCCCTCGCCCTACCCGGCCGGCTACGCACCGCCCGCCGTCGAGGCGGTCGCGCTCGCCGCGCCCGCCCGGGCGCGCGTGCCGGTGCCCGGCGAGGGCTGGCTGGCGGTCCACGCCGACACGCTCGGCGACGGCCGGACCGCGGTCATGATCGAGCCGGCCACGCGCGCCGAGCTGCGGCCGCTGCTGATGGCGCTGCACGGCCTGACCGCGCGCGAGCGCGCGGTCACCGCGCTGCTCGTCGCCGGCCGCGACACGGCGGCGATCGCCGACGAGCTGGCGATCTCCCGCCACACGCTGCGCGACCACGTGAAGGCGATCTTCGCGAAGGTCGGGGTCGCCTCGCGCGCCGAGCTGACCGCGCGGCTGTAGTCCGCCGCGGTCGGACCGGCGAACTGCGGCTGGGTAAGGAGGCAGGGGTGTCAACGTTGGTTGCACCCATAACGTTCCATGCCCCCGCGTTGGCGGGGCCGTGGAACGTTATGCGCGCTATAGACGACAAACGTTCCACGCCCCTCCCCGCGCGAGCGCTCGTGGAACGTTTTGGGTGCAACCGCGGTTGACACCCTCGCTTCCCTACCCAGCCGCAGTTCGTCCGCCCCGGCGCCCACGCCCCAACGCTAGGCCAGCACCGGCTCGCGCTCGCCCTCCTGCGCAGCCCGCGCGTCGCGCTCGCGGAACCATTCCTCGCCCTCGATCGAGAAGTTGGGCAGGATGCGGTCGAGCCAGCGCGGGAACCACCAGTTCGCGCGGCCCAGCAGCACCATCACGGCCGGCACGAGCAGGCAGCGCACGATCGTCGCGTCGACCGCCACGGCGACGCCCATCCCGACCCCGAACTGCTTGACCGTCGGATCGCCGTTGAGGATGAACGCGAAGAACACGCTGACCATGATCAGCGCCGCCGAGGTGATGACCCGGCCCGTGCCCGCCACGCCGGCGATCACGGACTCCTTGTTGTTCTTCGTCCGCAGCCAGTGCTCGCGGATGTGGGTCATCAGGAAGACCTCGTAGTCCATCGAGAGGCCGAACAGGATCGCGAACATCATCAGCGGCACGAAGCTCACGATCGGCACCGTGCCGTCGATGCCGACGATGCTCGCGCCCCACCCCTTCTCGAACACCGCGGTGACGACGCCGAACGCCGCGCCGATCGACACGAGGTTCATCAGCCCCGCCGTCAGCGGGATCACGATCGACCGGAAGGCGAGCAGCAGCAGCAGGAAGCTGAGGCCGACGACGACGCCGATCGTGAGCACGAGCCGGCTCGAGATCTCGTCGGCGAGATCCACGTAGCCGGCGGTCGTGCCGCCGACCGAGGCGGTCATGTCCTGCCCCTTGGTGGCCGCCGGGATCGTGGTGTCGCGCAGCTCGCGGATCAGCGTCTCGGTGCCGCGGTCCGACGGCGCGGTCGACGGCGTCACGGTCAGCACCGCGGCGCTGCCGCCGTCGTTGACGAGCGGCTCGGAGACCTTGGCGACGCCGCCGGCCTTGCGCAGGTCGTCGCGCAGGTCCTGCAGCCGCGGGTCGGTCGCGAGCTGCTCGGCCTTCTTGCGCTGATCGGCGGCCTTGCTGGAGATCTGCTGCGTCTGCTTGTCGAGCTGCGGCTGGACCTGGGCCTGCGCCTGCTGCTGCGCCTGCGCGGGCGGCACGCCCTGTGCCTCGAGCGAGTCGGCGACCTGGGACTCCTGCTTGTCGGCCTTGTCCTGCGCCTGCTGCTTGTCGGACTTCTCCTGCTTGGACAGCGCGTCGAGCTGCGACTGATCGGCCTTGGCGGGCTTCGCCGACAGGTCGACGCTGACGAGCAGCGGCGCGTTGCTGCCGACGCCGAAGCCGCTCGTCATGCCGTCGTAGGCGCGCCGCGAGTCGGTGTCGGTCGGGAGCGCGCCGTTGTCCTGCTGGCCGAGGTAGAGGTCGAGCGCCGGCACGGCCAGGGCCACGAGCACCACGATCGCGACGAGCGCGCACGGCAGCGGCCGGCGGGCGACGAAGCGCCCCCAGCGCGCCCAGCCGTGCGGCGTGCCGTCGTCGCGCGCGTGGCGCAGCGGGATCGCCAGCGAGTCGATCCGCTCGCCCACGATCGCCAGCAGCGCGGGGAGCAGCGTGATCGCGGCGGTCACGGCGACCAGCACGACGAGCGCGGCCGTGTAGCCCAGCGTCGTCACGAGCGGGATCCCGACGACGGCCAGCGAGAGCAGCGCGACGATCACGGTGCAGCCGGCGAACACGACCGCGCCGCCCGAGGTCGCGACCGCGCGCGCGATCGACTCGCGCAGCTCCAGGCCGTCGCGCCGTTGCGCGCGGTGGCGGGTGACGATGAACAGCGCGTAGTCGATCCCGACGCCGAGGCCGATCATCGTCGCCAGCGTCGGCGCCACGGTCGGCACCTCGGAGACGTGGCTGAGCAGCGTGATGATCGACAGGCCGCTGACGAGCCCGATCAGCGCCGTGACGATCGGCAGGCCCATCGCGACGACGGTGCCGAAGGTCAGCAGCAGCACGATCACCGCCATGCTGAGGCCGACCACCTCGCTGACGTGCGTCTCGGGCTTGGACACCTTCTGGCCGAGGTAGCCGCCGAAGCCGACGCTGAGGCCGGCGTCGCGCGCCGGGTCGGCCAGCGCGACGATCCGCTCGGCATCGTCGGTGCTCAGCTCGCTCGGGCTCGGCTTCAGGCTGAGCGCGATGTAGCCGATCTTGGAGTCCTTCGACACGAGCGCCGAGCCGTCGCTGCCGAGCGGGCTCACGGCCTTGTTGACATCCGGGTCCTTGCGCAGCGCCGCGACGGTGTCGTCGATCGGCGTCTTGTAGCGCGAGCCGGTGATCTCGTGGCCCTGCGGCGCCCGCAGGACCACGGGGTTCGTCCCGTTCGCCTGCGAGGGGAACCGCGCCGACAGCACGTCGCTCGCCCGCTGGCTGTCGCTGCCCGGCAGCGTGAGGTTGTCGTTGACCTCGGGTCCGGCGCTGCGGGCGGCGAGCGCGAGCGCGGCGAAGATCACGAGCCAGACCGCGAGGACAGGCCAGCGATGGCGTGCGCAGAATCGCCCGAGGCCGTAGAGGGCGCCGGTCACTGACCGACTCTACGCCGACCGCGGCCGCGCGACGCAAGCGCCGGGCGGCGCTACGCTCGCGTCTGCGGGTGAGCGACGCTCCTGGGATCCACGGCGAGATGGCGGCGACTCTGCCGAGCGTCGGCGCCGGGGGAGCCGCGCCGTTCGCGGGCCGCTACCGGGTCCTGCGCCCGCTCGGCCGCGGGACGTACAAGGACGTGTACCTCGCCCACGACGAGCGGCTCGACCGCGACGTCGCGCTGGCGCTCGTCGCCGGTGCCGGCGGTGAGCGCCCGCGGCCCGCGTGCAGCGCGAGATGCGCGTCACCGGAAGGCTCGGCGACCACCCGAACATCGTCACGATCCACGACGCCGGCGAGCACGACGGCATCGACCTACCTCGTGCTGCGGCCGATGGCCGGCGGATCGCTCGCCGGCGTGCTGGAGAGCGCTCCGGGCCGGCGGCTGCCCGTCGAAGAGGCCGTCCGCATCGGCGGCCAGATCGCGCTCGGCGCTCGCGCACGCCCACGCGCACGGCGTCGTGCACCGCGACGTCAAGCCCGACAACGTCTGGCTCGGGGCGGACGGCGCCGTGGCGCTGGGCGACTTCGGCGTCGCGCTGACCTCCGACGGAGCGCGGCACACGCTCGACGAGGGTGTCGTCGGCACCGTGCTCTACCTCGCGCCCGAGCAGGCCGACGAGCGCGGCGCCGTGCCGGCGAGCGACCTCTACGCGCTCGGCGTGACGCTCTACGAGCTGGTCTGCGGCCGCACGCCGTTCGCCGGCGACGACCTCGCTGACCGTGATCTCCCAGCACCTGTCGACGGCTCCCGTCGCGCCCTCGTGGCACGTGCCCGAGATCCCGGAGGCGCTCGACCGGCTGATCGTCGCGCTGCTCGCGAAGGCGCCCGCCGACCGGCCCGCGGACGCCGCCGCGGTCGCCGCGGCGCTGGCGCAGGTGGCCGACGGCACCGGCGGTCGCGCAGGCCGCCGCGGGCGCGCCGCTGAGCCGGCTCGCGGCCGGCGCGCTCGTCGGCCGCGAGGCCGTGCTCGCCCTGGCCCGGAGCGCCTGCGAGGACGCCTGCGCGGCCGCGGCAGGATCCTCGCGCTCGCGGGCGAGGCCGGGACCGGCAAGACGCGCTGCCTCGACGAGCTCGTGACCTTCGCGCGGCTGCGCGGTGCTCGCGTGGTGAGCGGGGCATGCCTCGAGGACGAGGGCGCGCCGGCGCTCTGGCCGTGGCGCCAGATCCTCGGCGCGCTCGGGGCCGAGGAGCGCCTGGCCGCGGGACACGGCGCCGGCGGAGGGCGACGAGGTCGAAGCGCGCTTCCGGCTGTTCGACGCGGTCGCCGCCGAGCTGCGCGCGGGCGCGGCCGCCGCGCCGCTCGTCGTCCGCCTCGAGGACCTGCACTGGGCCGACCGCTCGTCGCTCGCCCTGCTCGGCCACCTGGCCGCGAGCCTGGACGGCGCTACCGATCCTGGTCGCGGTCACGTACCGCTCCGAAGCGGCTCCGGCGCAGCACGCCGCTCGCCGATCTGGTCGGGCTCCTGGCGACGAGCCCGGCGTTCGCCGAGGCGCAGCTCGCGGGGTTCGACCGCGCCGAGCTGGAGCGCTACGTCGAGCTCACCACCGGCATGAGCGCGGGAGCGGCCGCGATCGAGGCGATCCTGCTCGGCGGACCGGCGGCAACCCGTTCTTCGTCGCCGAGATCGGTGCGCATGCTCGCCGCGGAGGGCCGGCTGACCGCCGCGGACCGGCCGGGGATCGAGCTCGAGCAGATCGTCCCGCCGCGCGTGCAGGCGGTGCTCGAGCGCCGGATCGACCGGCTCCCGGAGGGCGTCGGGCGACCTGCTCGCCGTGGCGGCGGTGCTCGGCCGCGAGTTCGCCGCCGCCGAGGCGGCGCGGTTCTCCGGCAGCGACCGCGGCGCGGCGCTCGGCGCGCTCGAGACGGCGACGGCCGAGCGCCTGGTCGACCCGGTCGCGGGTCGCGCGGGCCGCTTCGCGTTCGTGCACTCGACGGTCCGCGACGTGCTCTACGGCGGCCTGGCGATCGGCGAGCGCACGCGCGTGCACGCGGCCGTGGCCGCGGGGCTCGCGGCGTCGCCGCGCGCCGCTTCGCGAACCGCCGAGATCGCCCATCACGCGGTGATCGCCGCGCGCGGCGGCGCGGCGGCCGAGCCGGCAGTGGCGGCCTCGGCCGAGGCGGCGCGCCAGGCGACCGCGATCCACGCCCACGCCGAGGCGGCCGAGCACCTCGACCGGGCGCTCGAGGTCGCCGACCTCGCCGAGCTCGCCGGCGACGGGCAGCGCTGCGAGCTGCTGCTCGCGGCGGCGCAGGCACGCTCGAGCGCCGGCGACCTCGAGCAGGGCCGCGAGCGCGCGGGCGAGGCCGCCGATCTCGCGCGCGCCGCCGGCGACGACGAGACGTTCGTGCGCGCCGCGCTCGCGTTCTCGGAGTGGCAGCTCTACGGCAGCCACGACGCGGCGGCCGTGGCGCTGCTCGAGGAGGCGCTCGGCCGGCCAGGCGCACGCGCCGGCCACGCGGGCCACGCTGCTCGGCCGGCTCGCCGTCCGGCTCGACCCGGCCGACGACCAGGCCCGCCGCGAGCGGCTGCTGGACGAGGCGATCGCGCTCGCGCGCGAGGTCGGCGAGCCGTACGCGCTCAGCCGGCTGCTCGCCCTCAGCCCGCTCGTGCGCTGGCGCCCGAGCGACCGGGCGCGGCGCAGCGCCGACGCGGCCGAGACGATCGCCCTCGTGCGCTCCGGCGGCGACCGCGAGGCCGCCCTGTGGGCGCACATCATGCGCTACGTCGACCTGCTCGAGCGCGGCGCCATGGACGAGGCGCGGCTCGAGCTCGACGCGTACGGCCGGCTCGCCGCGGCGCCTGCGCCAGCCGTACTACCGCTGGTACCTCACGGTCCTGCAGGCGACGCGCGCGATGTTCGACGGCGAGCTCGACGAGGGCGCGCGGCTCGCGCGCCGAGGCCGTCGCCTACAACCGCGCCCACGAGCCGGACTCCGAGCAGGAGTTCACCGTGCAGTCGATCATGCTCGCCCGCCTGCGCTCGCGGCCCGAGGACGTGGACGTCGAGCGGCTGCGCGAGTTCGCCGACGAGTACGACGACATCCGGCTCTGGCGCGCGCTGCTCGCCGCGGTCGAAGCCGATCGCGGCGACGCGGACGCGGCCCGCCGCGCCTACCGGACGTGCCTGCGCGACGGCGTCGGCGCGCTGCGCGAGGACGCCGACCTGCCGGGCACCCTGGCCGCGCTCGCCCACGCCGCGGTCACGGCCGGCGAGGCGGAGCACCGCGACGAGCTCTACGCCCGGCTGCTGCCGTTCGCCGACCGCAACGTCGTGACGGATCGCGGCTGGGCCGCGTGGGGGCCCGCCGCGCTGCCGCTCGGGCGGCTCGCCGCCGCGGCCGGGCGCACGGAGCGCGCGCGCGAGCACTTCGAGCGGGCGATCGAGCTCGACCGCGCGTGGGGCGCGCGGCCGTGGCTCGCGCACGCGGTGGCGGACTTCCTCGAGAGCGCGCCGCCCACCGTCCGAGACGCGCCGCTGCGGGCCGAGGCGCGCGAGATCGCCGCCGCGCTCGGGCTCGAGCGGCTCACGCGGCGCCTCGGCGGCTGACGCTCCGCCGCCGTCAGCCCCAGCGGCGCGACTCGCCGAGCGGGGGCTCGATCCTGTCGAGCACCGCGGTCGCCGCGTCGATGATCGCGGGCCGCCGCTCGCCGAGGTACTCCCAGTTGCCCACTCCGACCGCGAAGCCCCAGGCCGCGTGCGGCTGCCCCGCCGCGATCGCCGCGTCGGCCACCGCCTCGATGTGCTTCACGACGTCGTCCTCCGTGACCAGCTCGTCCCGCTTCGACTGCGGCCACGGCGCAACCAGTCCCGCGCGGTTGGCCTCCGATTCCGACATCCCGCCACCCTCCTCCTCGACTGCCGATGTTGCTCGGGATTACAGTGGGATCGTGGAGCTTCCGCAAGCGCTGCACCGGGCTTCGCCGCAGGAGCTGCAGGACCGTATCCGTGCCGAACGGCGCGCCGTGGCGTTCATCCTGCTGCGCGACGGCGCGGGCGCGCAGCGGATCGTGGAGCTCGAAGGCGACGTCGCAAGGCTGACCATCGGCCGCGAGCCGACCAGCCACGTGGCGCTGGACTGGGACGGCGAGGCGTCGCGCCTGCACGCGGAGCTCGAGTGCATCGAAGGCCAGTGGACGGTCGTCGACGACGGCCGCTCGCGCAACGGGACGTTCCTCAACGGCGACCGCATCGCCGGGCGCCGCCGGCTCCGCGACGGCGACGTCGTGCGCGCCGGCCGCACGCTGATGCTGTTCCGGGCGCCGACCGGCCACGAGTCGCGCCGCACCGAGCCGGCGGACGAGGAGCCGCCGCCGCAGATCACCGACGCGCAGCGCCGCGTGCTCGTCGCGGTCTGCCGGCCGTTCGCCGGGATCCGCCTACGCGGCGCCCGCCTCGACGCGCCAGGTCGCGGACGAGCTGTTCATCAGCGTCGACACCGTGAAGACGCACCTGCGGGCGCTGTTCGAGGCGTTCGGCGTCGAGCAGCGCCCGCAGAACCAGAAGCGCGCGGAGCTCGTGCGCCGGGCGTTCGAGCTCGGTGTCGTCGCTCCGAGCGACTTCCAGTGACCGGCGCAGGGGTGAACGGCTTCACCCCATGGTGCGATGGGCGCGGGGGCCTCCTCGACGGATCGTGACCTCAGTCAACGCGGCGCCGACCGAAGGCGCCGCTGGAGGTCAAGATGCGCAAGCTGATCCTGTCGATCCTCGCCGTCGCCGTCGCCGTGCTGGCCGTGCCCGCGGCCGCGTCCGCGGCGTGGATCGACCGTGAACGTCATCGGCCACGGCCACGTGCAGCAGGTCAAAGGTGACAACGACCTTCACTGCACCTCCCCGGCCGAGACACCGGACGGGCGATCGCAGGGCAGCCGCTGCGGCAGCTCGGAGACGTTCGACGAGAACGTGAAGTTCCGGGCCGACGTGCTCGACGCCGGCCGCCGGCTGGGAGTTCGCAGGCTGGGAAGGCGACTGCAGCGGTCTCGGCCTGTGCGACTTCTGGATGCTCGAGGGCTCCTACACGATCACCGCCCGCTTCGTGGACAAGGGCCGGCCGACGCCGACGATCACCTCGGGCCCGGACAAGCGCGATCCGGTCGCCAGCCGCTCGGCGATCTTCGACTTCAAGGCTGACGAGGCAGGCGTCAGGTTCGAGTGCGTGGTGGACGGCGTCGCGAAGACGTGCGACTCGAACAGCCGCCATACCGTCAGGGATCTGGACTCCGGTCGCCATCGCTTCGAGCTGATCGCGATCGACCCGAGCGGCAACCGCAGCCTGCCGGTCGCCGTACGAGTGGGACGTCGACGTGACCGGCCCGGCGACGCAGATCACCGCCGCGCCGAACGGCCCGACGAACGCCACGAGCGCGACGTTCGGGCTCTCGACGGAGGCGGGCGCCAGGCTCGTCTGCCGGATCGACGGCGGCGCCTGGGAAACCTGCTCGGGCACGTACGAGCGCTACAACCTGCCGCACGGCCGTCACGTGTTCGAGGCCTACGCCGTCGACACGCTCGACAACCCGGGCCCGGTCGTCTCGCACCGCGTGGGAGATCGACACGATGGGCCCGGTGACGACGCTCGACCCGGGCGTCGGCCCCGCCGAGGGATCGGCCACCGACGCTCGTGAGGCGCGGTTCTCGTTCGCCGCGAACGAGCCGCTGCGCCGCTTCGAGTGCGCGCTGGACGGCGGCGCGTTCCGCCCCTGCGCCAGCCCGCAGGCGCTGAGCGGGCTCGGGCTCGGAGCGCATGCGTTCCGCGTCCAGGCGGTCGACGACGCGGGGAACACCGGGCGCGTCGCCGTGCGCAGCTGGAAGGTCGTCGCGCCGCCGCCGCCCGACCGTGACCGCGACGGGTACAGCCCGCCGGCCGACTGCCGGGACGACGATCCGCGGATCAACCCCGGCGCGCATCGACGTGCCCGGCAACGACGTCGACGAGGACTGCAAGAACGGGCCGGCACCGGCGGAGCCGCTCGGTGCAGGCGTGCGCGGCTACTTCGCGACGCAGTACGGGCGCACGCGGGTGCTCCGGCTCGACGCCCTGCGGGTCCCGGCCGGCACGCGGATCGAGGTCCGCACCTGCCGCAAGGGCGCGCGCGGCTGCACGACCGAGGCGCTGACCGTCGCCGCCGCACGGCCGCGGGTGGCGCTGAAGCGGCTCACGGGCCGGCGGTCGCTGGCGCGCGGCGCCCGCCTCGTGATCCGGATGACGCGGCCCGGGAGCATCGGCCGGGCGGTCACGTTCACCATGCGCAGCCACAAGCTGCCGCGTCGCGTGGACGTGGACCTGAAGCGCTGATCAGCGCCTCGGCGCGACGAAGAGGGCCTGGGCGCCGTAGGCGACCGGGCCCTCGTCGTCGCTCAACGTCGAGCGGGCGACGCCGAGGTCGGCGATCGTGGTCTCGGCGTCGAGGCAGATCCACTCGCCGCGCGGCTCGCGGCGGACGTGCACGGTGAGCTCGGGGTTGATGTAGAACCAGTCCTCGAGCGGGAGCACGCCGGAGACGCCGTTGCCGGAGTCGGCGACCGCGAGCACGCGCTGGAGGCCGGTCGGCTGCTCGCCGGCGACCACCGCGACGCGCAGGCGCGTCCAGACGGTCGCCGGGCCGGGCTGCTCCCAGGCGCCGGCGGCGAACCGCAGCTCGACCGCGTGGCCGTAGCCGAAGTCCTGCAGGTACGGCGGCAGCGGGGTCGCCGCGTCGGGACGCGGCGGCGGCGCGGGTGCGGCGCCGGCCGCGGGCGCCTCGGTCCGCAGGACGCGCCAGGCGCGGACGAGCACGAGCGGCGTCCCGCCCGCGGACAGCTCGCCCTCGATCAGCTCGACCGAGCGGCCCGGGCGCACGACGCGCGCGCTGACCTCCAGCTCGCCGACCGGCACCGGGCGCAGGATCTCGTAGGTCAGCCGTGCGATCGCCAGCTCCGGCCGCGGCTCGCAGCGCTCGACCGCGCGGCCGAGCAGCGCCGCCGGCGGCCCGGCGTGCTGGTGCGCCGGGTCCCACGGGCCGCGCGTGTGCCGCGTCGCCCGGTAGCGGTCGCCGCCGAGCGGCTCGAAGAACGCCTCGCTCACGCCAGGAACGCCCCGTCTGCGCCGCCCGGCCCGGCCACCGCTCCGGCCGCCTTCAGCGCCGCGATCGCGTCCGCGCCGAAGCCGGCCTCCGCGAGCACGGCCTCGGTGTGCTCGCCGAGGGCGGGTGCGGCGCCGGCGGGCTGCGCCGGCGTGCGCGAGAGCTTGACCGGCGGGCCGAGCAGGCGCACCTCGCCCGCGCCCGGCTGGTCGACGCCGACGATCATGCCGCGCGCGCGGACGAGCTCGGACTCGAGCGCCTCCTCGAGCGCGAGCACCGGCTCGAGGCAGCAGTCGTGCTCGGCGTTGAACGCCTCCCACGCGGCTCGGTCGCGGGCGGCGAACAGCGCCTCGACCTCGGCGTGGGTCGTCGGAGCCGACGGGCTCGAACTGGCGCTCGACGAGGTCCTCGCGGCCGACCCCCTCGCACCAGGCGCGCCAGAACTTCGGCTCGAGCGCGCCGAGCGCGACCCAGCCGTCGGCGCAGCGGTACGGGCGGTAGCAGAGCAGCCCGCCGGCCAGCTCCTGCCGCCCGCGCTCGGGCGGCGCCGCGCCGGCCAGGACGCGCGCGGCGTCCATCGCCAGCCACGACAGCGCGCCGTCGGTCATCGACACGTCGACGACCTGGCCCTCGCCCCGACTGCGGTCGCGCTCGCGCAGCGCGGCCAGGATCCCGAACGCCGCCATCAGCGCGCCGCCGCCGACGTCGGCGATCTGGCCCGCGGCCTGCACCGGCGGCCCGTCCGGAGTCGCCGGTCAGCCCGAGCAGCCCGACGCGCGCGAGGTAGTCGATGTCGTGCCCGGCGCGCGCGGCGAACGGCCCGTCCTGCCCGTAGCCGGTGATCGCGCAGACGACCAGCCGCGGGTTCTCCTCCCGCAGCCGCTCCCAGCCCGACCCCGAGGCGGTCGAGCACGCCCGGCCGGAAGGACTCGAGCAGCACGTCGGCGTCGCGCGCGAGCCGCAGCAGCACGTCGCGCCCTGCGCGGTCTTGAGGTCGATCCGCATCGACCGCTTGCCGCGGTTGAGGGCGAGGAACATCGCGCCGCCCGCCGACGGCTCGGCGCCCTCGTAGCGCGGCTCGGCCCAGCGCAGGTAGTCGCCCTCGCCGGTGTCCTCGACCTTGACCACGTCGGCGCCCATGTCCGCGAGCAGCAGCGAGCAGAACCCGCCCGGCAGCAGCCGCGAGAGGTCGAGCACGCGCAGCCCCGCGAGCGCGCCCGTCACCGCGGCGCCAGCCCGACGCTCGCGCGTCTCGGCCACGGTCGCCACGCGGCGCCCGGCGTCCTCGGCCATCGCCCGCGCCTTCGCGACGAGCTCGCCGTTCGACCGCGCCATCGTCCCCGTCCGGGCAGGTAGAAGTTGTCCTCGAGCCCGACGCGGACGTCGCCGCCGAGCGCCAGCGCGGCCGCGACCAGCGTCCACTGCCGCGCGAGATGCCGATCACGCCCCAGTCGTGCGGCACGTCCGGCACCTGCTCGGCCATGTGCGCGAGGTTGCGCGCGGTCGGCCGGATCCCGCCGGTCACGCCCATCACGCACGAGACCTGCAGCGGCGGCTGCAGCAGGCCCATGTCCAGCAGCGGGTCGAGGTTCGCGAGGTGGCCCGGAGTCGAAGCACTCGTGCTCGGGCCGGATGCCGCTCTCGTTCATCGCCTGCAGCAGCGCGATGATCGTGTCGAACGAGTTCTCGAACACGGTCTTGAACACGAAGTCCTTGCGCCGCGGCGAGTACTTCGCGTAGTTCATCGAGCCCATGTTCAGGGCGCCGACGTCGGGCCGCAGCTCGCGCAGGTAGGCGATCCGCTTCTCCACCGGCACGCCGATCGCGCCGGTCGAGTAGTTGATGATCACGTCGTCGACCGCCGCCACGGATCGCCTCCGTGATCGCACGGAAGTCCTCGACCTCGTGGCTCGGCGTGCCGTCGGGCCGGCGCGCGTGGATGTGGATCATCGCGCCGCCCTCGTCCACGATCCGGCGCGCCTCGGCGGCGTACTCCTCCGGCGTGTACGGAATCGCGGGGCACTGCTCGCGGTCGCGACGGCCCCCGAGATCGCGCAGGGGATTACGACCGGCAGGGACGGGCATGCTCTCGGGGCATGATCGGCGCCATCATCCTCGGCATCGTTGCCGGCTACCTCGGCCGCTTCCTGATGCCCGGCAAGGACCCCATGGGCTTCTTCGCCACCATCCTGCTCGGCCTCGCCGGTGCGTTGCTCGGCTACCTGATCTTCAGCGTCCTCCTCAACATCGGGGACGACGACGCGTTCGATCTCGGCGGCCTGCGTCGGCGCGATCATCGGCGTGCTGATCCTGCTCGGCCTGCTACCGCTGGTGGCTGGGCCGCAAGGAGCCGGCGGCGGCGGCACCCCGCCGCGTAGGCCTCGACCGGCGCGTGGTGCCCGTCGCGGCCAGACGGGCACCACGCCGTGGCGCCGCCACGGCCGCTCGACGCGCTTGGTCTCCGCCATCTCGAGCGCGCGCACGATCGTCGGCCGCGTCTCGCGCGGGTCGATCACGTCGTCGACCATCGCGTTGCGGGCGGCGACGTAGACGTCGATCAGCCCGCGGTAGGCCGCGATCAGCTCGGCGCGCTTGGCCGCGGGGTCCTCGGCCTCCTCGACCTGCTTGCGGAACACGATCTCGACCGCGCCCTCGGCGACCCATCACGGAGATCTCGGCGCTCGGCCAGGCGACGAGCAGGTCCGGCTCGTACGCGCGGCCGTTCATCACGTAGTAGCCGGCGCCGTAGGCCTTGCGGATCACGACCGTGACCTTCGGCACGGTCGCGGCGGCGACCGCGTGCAGCATCTTCGCGCCGTGGCGGATGATCCCCGCCTTCTCGACCTTCGTGCCGACCATGAAGCCGGGCACGTCCATCAGGAACACGAGCGGGATGCCGAACGCGTCGCAGAGGTTGACGAAGCGCGCGGCCTTGTCGGCCGAGTCGTTGTCGAGGATGCCGCCGAGCTGCTTCGGCTGGTTGGCCACGATGCCCACCGGGCCGCCCGCCCATGCGCGCGAGGCAGGTGATGATCGTGCGCGCCCACTGCGGCTTGAGGTCGAGCCAGTCGCCGTCGTCGACGATCCGGCGGATGACCTCGTACATGTCGTAGGGCTGGCGGTCGGACTCCGGCAGCACGTCGAGCAGCTCGTCGTCCATGCGGTCGGCCGGGTCGTCGCTCGCGCGCCGCGGCGGCGGCTGCTCGCAGTGCGACGGGAAGAACGACAGGTACTCGCGGATGCGCGCGATGCACTCCTCGTCGTCGGCGACCTCGAGGTCGCCGACGCCCGACTCGCGGCAGTGCACGCGCGAGCCGCCGAGCTCCTCCTGCGTGACGTCCTCGCCGATCGCGGCGCGCACGAGGTGCGGGCCGGCCAGCGCCATCGAGCCGCGGCCCTTGACCATCGGCACGAAGTCGGCGAGACCGGGGATGTACGCGGTGCCGGCCGCGCACGGGCCCATCAGCGCCGCGACCTGCGGGATCACGCCGCTCGCGATCACCTCCTCGCGGAACAGGTGGCCCGAGCCGGCGAACAGCGAGCCGACCGCCTCCTGGATGCGCGCGCCCGCGGAGTCGAGCAGCCACACGAACGGCATCCGCTTGGTCAGCGCCAGCTCGCGCAGGCGCGCGACCTTCAGCTCGCCGGTCGTGCCCATCGAGCCGGCCATGACCGTGAAGTCGTAGGCGCAGACCGCGACGAGGCGGCCGTCGACCTTGCCGTAGCCGGTGATCACGCCGTCGGCCGGGGCGTCGCGGCCCTCGAGCCCGCGCACCGAGTGGTGCACGCCGGCGTGGATGCCGAGCTCGGTGAACGTGTCCGCGTCGATCAGCAGCGCGAGCCGCTCGCGCGCGGTCAGCTTGCCCTGCTCGTGCTGGCGCGCGATCCGCTCCTCGCCGCCGCCCAGCCGCGCCTGCGCGCGGCGCGCCTCGAGGTCCTCGACCAGCGGTCTCAGCGCCACACGGGCTCCAGGATCCCGGCCACGAGCTCCGCGTGCTCCGCGTGCTCGAGGGCGGTCACCTCGATGCCGACGAGCCGGCCGGACTCCACGAGGTCGGCGAGGATGTCGCGGATCTCGCCCGCCTCCATCCCGTCCGGGACCGGGAACTGCGCCGGCAGCACGCTCGGGTCGAGCACGTCGAGGTCGAGGTGCACGTAGACCGGGCCGCTCGCGGGCACGCCGCGGCCGACGCCGGCGCGCTCCACGTCGGCCTGCTCCTCGGGATCGAGGTCGCGGACGCCGACGAACGCGACCTGCTGCGGGTCGATCGTGTCCGGCCAGCCCGCGTCCCAGCGCCCGCAGGCGGCGGCGAGGCACATGCCGCCGAGGAAGCCGCTCGGCGAGCTGCCGGGGTTGTTGAAGTCGCCGTGCGCGTCGAACCAGACGATCTGCAGGCCGGGCACGCGGCGCGCGACCGTCGGCAGCGTCGCGATGCAGATCGTGCAGTCGGACGCGGTCAGGAGCGGGAGCTCGCCCTGGTCGAGCGCGCGCCGAGAGCTCGGCGGCGGCCGCCTCCAGCACCGGCTGCGAGTCCGGCAGGTCCTCCTCCCAGCCGCGGATCCGGCCGGGCGACGGCTCGCCGACCACGCGCGCCGCCGAGCTGCTGCGCGAGCGCCTCGGCCCCCTCGCCCGCCGCCGTCGGTGCGGTCGGACGTGCGCGCGCGCAGGCAGGTGACTCTCACTGGCCGGTCCATACGGGCTCCCGCTTCTCGAAGAAGGCGCGGACGCCCTCCTGGATGTCGTCGGTGGAGAACGCGAGCGTGAGCTGCGCGTGGAGGAACTCGAGCGCGTCCGCGAGCGGCATGTCCTGCGCGCGGAACATCGCGTCCTTGCCGAGGCGCATCAGCAGCGGCGACTTGGCCGCGAGCTTGGCCGCCCAGTCCTGCACGAACGCGTCGAACTCCGCGGCCGGCACGACGCGGTTGACGATCCCGATCCGCAGCGCGTCCTCGGCCGACACCTGGTCGCCGAGCAGCAGCAGCTCGTTCGCGGCCTTGCGGCCGACGTTGCGGTAGATCAGCGCCATGATCATGAACGGGAAGATCCCGACGTTGATCTCGGGCGTCCCGAAGCGCACGCCCTCGCGCGCGACGATCAGGTCGCAGGCCAGCGCGACGCCGAGCGATCCGGCGAGCACGTGCCCGTTGGCCGCGCACAGCGAGGGCTTGCCGAGCTCGCCGATCAGCCGGAACAGCCGCGGGAAGCGGTCGGTCGCGAAGTGCTTGGTGACCAGCGGCTGCTGTGCCGCGAAGCCGGCCAGGTCGCCGCCGCTCGAGAACACCTTGTCGTGCGTCGAGGTGAGCACGACGCAGCGGACGGCCGGATCCTCGCGGGCCGCGCCGAACGCCGCGATCAGGTCGTCGAGCAGCGCGTCGGAGAGGGCGTTGCGGGTCTCGGGCTGGTCGAGCGCGATCGTCGCGATCCCGGCGGCGACGTCGTAGCGGACGGTCTCGAAGCTCATCGGACGCCGCAACCTACCGCGATCACGGTCGTGGTTCCCACTTGAACGTACGCGGACGGCTGGCTAGGGTCCACCGCCATTGCGGTGACGCGGGGGAGCGTCGCCGCCGACATATCCTCAGCAGGCAGGAGAGGGACGAATGAGCAGACGCTCGTCGGGCGCCGCCATCGCGGTGCTCGCCTCGCTGGCGTTCGCAACGCCGGCCGTCGCCGAAAGCGGCGACCCGATCAACGCTTACAAGGTCAAGGCGACCCCGCAGAACATGGAGAAGCTCGCGCTCGCGGGCTACGACGTGCTCGAGGGCCGCCGCAACGGCAAGGTCGAGATCTACGGCACCGCCGGTCAGATCGCCAAGCTGCGCGGCGACGGCATCCGCGCCAAGGCGCTGCGCGATCGCAAGGGCCGCACCGCCGCCCAGCGCTCGCGGGCCAAGGCCCGCATGTCGCAGGCCACCGGAGCCGACGACTCGGCGTTCTCGGTCTGGACCCGTTACGACCGCGTGCGCAACGACGGCAAGGAGCAGTACCTCGAGCAGTACGACCGTGTGCTGCGGCAGTACCCGAAGATCACCAAGGAGGTCGTGCTCGGCCGTACGCACCAGGGTCGCGAGATCATCGCGATCAAGGTCACGCGCAACGCCAAGAACACGAAGGACGGCAAGCGCCCGGCCGTGCTCTACAACGCCCAGCAGCACGCCCGCGAGTGGCTCGCCGGCGAGACCTGCCGGCGCACGCTCGACTACTTCACGCAGAGCTACGGCGACAACGCGCGCGTCACCCGTCTGGTCGAGGACCGCGAGCTGTGGTTCCTGTGCATGAACAACCCGGACGGCCACGAGTACACGTTCACGCCCGGCAACCGCCTGTGGCGCAAGAACATGGCCGACAACGACGGTGACGGGATCCGCGGCGAGGCCAACGACGGCGTCGACCTCAACCGCAACCACGCCACCAACTGGGGCCTGGACGAGGAGGGCGCGTCCTACGACCCGTCGTCCGAGACCTACCGCGGCCCGGATCCGGACTCCGAGCCCGAGACCCGCGCGATGAAGAAGCTGTGGAACCGCGTCGACTTCTCGTTCCAGAAGAACGACCACACGGCCGCTGAGCTGCTGCTGTGGCCGCTCGGCTGGCAGAAGTTCACGCCGACCGCCGACAACGCGATCTTCGAGGCCCTCGCCGGCACCGACCACGCTTCGGCGATCCAGGACGACGAGGAGTCGTTCGACCCGGACCTCTCGTCCGAGCTCTACATCACCAACGGCGACGCGCTCGACGACGCGTACACGTCGAAGGGCATCCTCGGCTTCACGCCCGAGGGCACCGTCGCCCGCACGCCGGGCGTGAGCCAGTTCGAGTTCGAGGACGACGAGGGCGAGGTGCACGAGGAGTTCCTGCGCCACCTGCCGTTCGCGCTCGACCTCGCCGAGTCGGCCGCCGACCCGGCGAACCCGGAAGGGCACCTCGGCCACGAGGTCGAGGACTTCTACGTCGACGAGTTCGCCAAGTCCTACGGCGACCCGCAGACGATCCAGGTGACCGCGAAGCGGTCGCTGAACAACGTCAAGCTGCACTACCGCATCAACGGCGGCCGCGAGCAGAAGGCGAGCACCCGCGAGTTCCGCGGCGGCGAGCGGTACTACAAGGAGCGCGGCGTCTACTACCACCGCCTGCGCGGCGTGGTCGAGGGCACCCGCCCCGGTGACGAGGTCACGGCCTGGTTCGAGACCGCGAACGGCAAGCGGCGCTCCTCGCGCTTCACGTACGAGGCCGTCTCGGAGTCGCGCCGCAAGGCCCTGGTCGTCGCCGACGAGAACGTCACCGGCCCGGTGTCGGACCCGGCCGTCAACGGCGGCCCGCACTACCAGTACCACCTCGACGCGCTCGAGGCGAACGGCATCCGCGCCGACGTCTACGACCTCGACGAGAACGACACCACCGCGCCGCACCCGCTGGGCGTGCTCTCGCACTACGACCTGGTCGTGTGGGAGAAGGGCGACGACTACGTCCTGCGCCGTCCGGGCCAGCCCGGTCAGACCGGCCAGGCGCGTGCCGCGATCGAGACCGAGCTCGCCATGCGCGACTTCCTCAACGAGGGCGGCAAGCTGTTCTACAGCGGCCAGAGCGCGGGCCGTCAGGACGCCGAGGGCTACGAGTTCCGCAACTTCGGGTTCCCGGAGCCGGACGAGGCCGCCAACGGCCGCTGGTGCAGCGGCGCCGAGCCGGAGACCGTCGACGGGTGCATCCCGCCCGACAACGACTTCGAGCAGTACTACCTCGGTGCCTACATCTACGTCGGCGGCGGCAACGCGCAGGACGAGAACGGCGATCCGTTCCCGATCCTGGGCGTCGGCGAGCCGTTCGACGGCAGCATCTTCGAGTTCAACGGCGAGGACTCGGCCCAGAACCAGGCGCACACCGCGACCCTGGCGCTGACGAGCTCGATCCTGGACCCGGAGCTGTTCCCGTGGTACGCCGACTCGCGGATCCTGGCCGACTGGCAGCGGCCGTCCGCCGGGCCGTTCGCGCCGTACAGCGGCGAGTACTACATGTCCGCCGGCGCCGACTCGCAGGCGTTCAAGCGCCTGCAGCGCACGGTCGACCTGACCGGCACGTCGAGCGGCTCGCTGTCGTTCCAGTTCTCGGCCGACATCGAGCCGGACTGGGACTACATGGCCGTCGAGGTGCGCGAGGTGGGCACGGACGACGTGGACGACGCTCCCGGACGTGAACGGCCACACGACACAGGACACGGGCGAGAGCTGCCCGGAGGGCTGGTCGACCGGCTCGGACCAGATCCACCCGCAGATGCAGCACTACCAGACCGTCAACGCCGACGGCACCTGCTCGCCGACCGGCACGACCGGCGCGTGGCATGCCTTCACCGGCAACTCGGGCGGCTGGCAGGAGTGGGAGGTCGACCTGACCGCCTACGCCGGCAAGAACATCGAGGTCGCGATCTCGGTGATCACCGACTGGGGCACGCTCGGGCTCGGCACCTGGGTCGACGACGCGACGATCACGCTCGACGGCACGGCCACCACGGCGGACTTCGAGTCCGACGAGGGCGGCTGGAGCGCGGCCTCCGCCGAGGGCACGGCCAACCCGGTCACCGGCTGGGAGCGCGTGACCGAGGAGTTCACCGAGGGCCCGGTCATCGGCACGGACGACAGCGTGTACGCGACGTTCGGCGTCGAGGGCATCACGGGGGAGGCGAAGCGCACCGAGCTGATGCGCGGCGTGCTCGAGCACCTCGGGCTGCGCCCGGGCAACCGGCGCTAGCACCGCACCACTCGCAGCAAGCGACGGGCCGCCTCCGGGCGGCCCGTCGTCGCTGAGCGGGAATACGGTCGGACCGGAGCGCGTCGAGTTGCGGTATGCGCGTTCTGTTCGCCACCACCCGAGGGGCCGGCCACGTCGGCCCGCTGATCCCGCTCGCCACGGCCTGCCTGGAGGCGGGCCACGACGTGCTCGTCGCCGGCCCGCAGGCCGCGGCGCCGCCGGTGCGGCGCGCGGGGCTGCCGTTCAGCGCCGTCGCCGAGCCGCCCGCGGCGGAGGTGGCGGCCGCGTGGGCGCCGGTGTGGCGGGTGGCGACCCAGGCGCCGGACGCGGACTACGTGATCCGCGAGCTGTTCGGCCGCTTCGCCGCCGGCGCCGCGCTCGCCGACATGCTCGCGCTCGTCGAGCGCTTCCGGCCGGACGTGATCGTGCGCGAGACGCTCGAGTTCTCGAGCGCCGTCGCCGCCGAGCGCCACGACGTGCCGCAGGTGCGCTTCGGCATCCACCTGGCCGCGCAGACCGACACCGACCAGCGCTTCGTCGCGATGGCCGCCCCCGCGCTGGCCGAGCTGCGCGAGCGGGCCGGGCTCGACGCCGAGCCGACGGCCGACGCGATCGTCCGCTCGCCCGTGCTCACGCTCGCCCCGCGGTCGGCCGACGACCCCGGCGTGCCGGAGGCGCGTGGCCTGCACCGCTTCCGCGTCGGCGAGCCGCCGCCGGCGAAGCTCAACGGCGGGCCGCGGCTGGTCTACGTCTCCTTCGGCTCGGAGGCCGGTGCGTCGGGCCACTTCCCGCGCGTCTACCGCGCCGCCGCCGACGCGCTCGGCGAGCTGCCGATCCGCGTGCTGATCGCGGTCGGCGAGCGCCAGGACCCGGCCGCGCTCGGGCCGGTGCCGGCGAACGTGCGCGTCGCGCGCTGGGTCGACCAGGCCGAGGTGCTCTCGCGCGCGTCGGCGATGGTCGGCCACGGCGGCTCGGCTCCACGCTCGCCGCGCTCACCGCCGGCGTGCCGCAGGCGTTCGTGCCGCTGTTCGTCGACGGCCCGCGCAACGCCCGCCGCGTCGCCGAGCTGGGCGCCGGCATCGCGCTCGGCGGACCGGACGACATCGGCAGCGGGCTCGCCGACGCCGTGCGGCGGCTGCTGCACGACCCGCGGCCGCGCCAGGCGGCGGAGGCGATCGCCGCCGAGATCCGCGCGCTGCCGCCGATCGCCGAGGCGGTGAGGGGGCTCGCGGCGATCGCCTGAGCGGTACTGTCGGTCGATGGCCGCCCCCGACGTCCTCAAGCCCGACCACGGCGCTGCCCGGCGCCACTTCATCTTCACCGAGGAGCACGAGCAGCTGCGCGAGTCGATCCGCTCGTTCGTGCTCAAGGAGCTCGCGCCGCACGCGCTCGAGTGGGAGGAGACCACCTTCCCGGACTCGGTCTTCGCCCGCATGGGCGAGCTCGGCCTGCTCGGCCTCTCGGTGCCGGAGGAGTACGGCGGCCAGGGCGGCGACTACCCGTGCAACCTCGTGCTCGCCGAGGAGCTGACGCACTCCGGCTCGGGCGGGCTGGCGATGGGCATCGCGGTCCACACGGACATGGCCACGCCGCCGATCCTCGTCTTCGGCACGGAGGAGCAGAAGCAGCGCTACCTCGTGCCCGCCGTCCGCGGCGAGCTGATCTCCTGCCTCGGCATCACCGAGCCGGACGCCGGCTCCGACGTCGCCTGCGATCCGCACCCACGCCGTGCGCGACGGCGACGAGTGGGTCATCAACGGCTCCAAGACCTACATCACCAACGGCCACCGCGCGGACTTCATCGTGCTCGTGACGAAGACCGACCCGGACGCGGGCTACGACGGCTTCACGCTGTTCATCGTCGACATGGACGCGCCCGGCGTGATCCGCGAGGAGCGCCTGCAGAAGCTCGGCATGCACGCCTCCGACACCGCGCTGCTCGCGTTCCAGGACGTGCGCGTGGGCCCGGAGGCCGTGCTCGGCGAGATCGGCAAGGGCTTCTACCACATCATGTGGGAGCTCCAGGGCGAGCGGCTGATCGGCGCCGCGGGCGCGGTCGCGGCCGCCCAGCGGGCGTTCGACAAGACGCTCGCGTACGCCCAGGAGCGGCGCGCGTTCGGCCGCCCGATCAGCTCGTTCCAGGTCAACCGCCACAAGTTCGCGGAGATGGCGACCAAGATCGAGGCGGCGCGCCAGCTCACCTACTCGACCGCCTGGCGGTTCGCGAACGGCGAGTACCCGGTGCGCGAGATCTCGATGGCCAAGCTGAACGCGTCGCGGATCGCCTGCGAGGTCGCCGACGAGTGCCTGCAGATCCACGGCGGCGCGGGCTACATGCGCGAGTACGGCATCGAGCGCACGTGGCGCGACCTGCGGCTGAACCGGATCGGCGCCGGCACCGACGAGATCATGCTCGAGGTCATCGGGCGCTCGTACGGGCTGTAGACTACGGGAGTCTGCCCCCTCGCCGAGGTTCGGTTATCCCGCCCACGCGCTCCCGCGGGCGCTGAGAGGGTTGCCCACATGCCCAGGGTCAATGCGCACGAGCTCTTCCATCACGTCGGTGATCCCCGCACCGGCGTGGACGTGCTCCTCGGTGTGTCGCTGCAGGCGCACGCCGGCGAGCTGACCGCCGTCACCGGTCCCTCCGGCGCGGGCAAGACGTCGCTGCTGCACCTCCTGGCGGGGCTCGACCGCCCCGACTGCGGCACGGTCGAGATCGAGGGCCGCCCGCTCGACTCGCTCGACGAGCGCGAGCTGACGCGCCTGCGCCGCGACCGCGTCGGCCTGCTGCTCGCCGCCGCGTCGGTCCTCCCCACGATCACCGTCGCCGAGAACGTCGCGCTGCCGCTGCTGATCGCGAGCCGCCCGCCGGACCAGGCGACCGTCGACGCGATGCTCGCCCGCGTAGGCCTGGGCGACCGCCGCGGCGCCCGCCCGCACCAGCTCACGGCCGCCGAGCGCCAGCGCGCCGCGCTCGCCCGCGCGCTCATGACCGGCCCGTCGGTGCTGCTCTGCGACGAGCCCGCCGCCGACCTCTCCGCGGCCGACCGCGACGCCCTGTTCTCGCTGCTGCGCGACGTCGCCCACGGCGAGGACGTCGCGGTCGTGCTCTTCACGCGCGACGCGGACGCCGCCGACGCGGTCGCCGACCGCGTCGTCGCGCTCGATGGCGGGCGCGTCATCGCGCCTGCCGCGCAGGCCGCGGCCTAGGCGCCACAATCTGCGCTCTTCGACCTGAGGAGAGCGCATGGGTGTCCTGGACGACAAGGTGGCGATCGTGACCGGCTCGGCGCGCGGCATCGGCCGTGCGACCGCGGAGCTGCTGGCCGAGCACGGCGCGAAGGTGCTGATCAACGACCTCGACGCCGACCTGGCCGAGCAGGCGGCCGCGGAGATCGCCGGCGAGACCGTGGTGTTCGGCGGCGACCTGACCGCGAGCGGCGCTCCGGACGCGCTGGTGAAGACCGCCGTCGACGCCTGGGGCCGGCTCGACATCGTGGTCAACAACGCGGGCTACACGATCGACGCGCCCGTGCACAAGATGACCGACGACGCGTTCCAGAAGATGCTCGACATCCACTCGATCGTGCCGTTCCGCGTGCTGCGCGCCGCCGCGCCGCACCTGCGCGAGCCGGCCAAGCAGGAGCGCGAGCAGGGCGTCGAGGTCTTCCGCAAGGTCGTCAACGTCTCCTCGATCTCCGGCACGATGGGCAACGCCGGGCAGGCGAACTACGCGACCGGCAAGGCCGGCGTCGTCGGCCTCACGAAGACGCTGGCCAAGGAGTGGGGCCAGTTCAAGATCAACGTCAACGCGGTCGCGTTCGGCTGGATCGAGACGCGCCTCACCGCCGTCCAAGGTCGAGGACAACACGATGGAGATCGGCGGCGAGAAGGTGCAGCTCGGCATCCCCGACCAGATGCGCGGGATGGCCTCGATGCTGATCCCGCTCGGCCGCACCGGCACGCCCGAGGAGGCCGCCGGCGGCGTCTTCTTCCTCTGCTCGCCGTGGTCGAACTTCGTGCACGGCCAGGTGCTGAACATCACCGGCGGCCAGTTCACCGGGATGACGGCGTGAGCCACGCGATCGCCCGCGCCGGCGAAGCCGACCTCGAGGACCTGCTGCCGCTGCTGCGCGGCTACTGCGACTTCTACGAGGTCGCGCCGGAGGACGCCGCGCTGCTCGCGCTGGCGCGCGCGCTGATCGCCGACCCCGACCACGAGGGGCTGCAGCTGATCGCCCGCGACGACGACGGCGCCGCGGTCGGCTTCGCGACGATCTACTGGAGCTGGGAGACGCTCAACGCCGGCCGGATCGGCGTCATGAACGATCTCTTCGTGGCTCCCGCGGCACGCGGCACCGGGCTCGCCGAGGCGCTGATCGAGGCCTGCCGCAAGCACTGCGCTGCGCGCGGCGCAGGGCGGCTCGTGTGGCAGACGGCGCGCGACAACGCACGCGCCCAGGCGGTCTACGACCGCATCGGCGGCGAGCGCTCGGAGTGGCTGGACTACTCGCTCGACGTGCCCTAACGTCGTCCGCTTGACTGCCCTGAACGCACCCCTCCCGCCGCTGGCCGCCCGACTGCGTGACGTCCGCAGCTCGCCGGTACGCGAGATCCTCGCGCTGACCGAGCGGCCCGGCGTGATCTCGTTCGCGGGCGGTCTGCCGGCGCCGGAGCTGTTCGACGCCCCGCGGCTGCGCGCGGCGTTCGCGGACGCGCTGTCGGACGCGGCCGCGGGGCGGACGCTGCAGTACTCGACGACCGAGGGCGACCCGCGCCTGCGCGCGGCCGTCGCGGCGCGGCTGACCGTGCGCGGGCTGCCGACCGAGCCCGGCGAGCTGCTGATCACCAGCGGCTCGCAGCAGGCGCTCGACGCTGGTCGCCGCGGTGCTGCTCGAGCCCGGCGACTGCGTGCTCGTCGAGGAGCCGTCCTACCTCGCCGCGCTGCAGGCGTTCGCGCTCGCCGGCGCGCGCATCGTGCCGGTGCCGTGCGACGACGAGGGGCTGCGACCTCGACGCGCTCGGCGGCGCTGCGCCGCCGAGCACCGGCCGAAGCTGCTCTACACGTCGCCGACCTTCCACAACCCGACCGGGCGCACGCTCGGCGCTCGAGCGCCGGCGCGCGCTGGCGGCGCTGGCCGAGCGCGACCGGCCTGCTGGCTCGTCGAGGACGACCCGTACGGCGAGCTGCGCTACAGCGGCGAGCCGCTGCCGCCGCTGGCGACGCTGCCCGGCGCCGAGGACCGCACGCTGGCGCTCTCGACGCTCTCCAAGATCGCCGCGCCCGGCCTGCGGATCGGCTGGGTGCGCGCGCCGGCCGCCGTCCGCCGCCCGCTGATCGTCGCCAAGCAGGCGGCCGACCTGCACTCGTCGACCGTCGATCAGGCGGCCGCCGCGCGCTGGCTCGAGACCGTCGACCTCGACGCGCACGTGGCCGGGCTGCGCAGCGCCTACGGCGCACGCCGCGACGCCCTGCTCGCCGGGCTCGGCGAAGCGCTCCCGCCCGGCTCGACGCACAACCACCCCGACGGCGGCATGTTCGTCTGGGCGCGGCTGCCCGACGGCTGGGACGCCGACGCGCTGCTGCGCAAGGCGCTCGAGCGCGACGTCGCGTTCGTGCCCGGCTACCCGTTCTTCGCGGGCGAGCCGGACCACGCCACGCTGCGCTTCTCGTTCACGACCCACCCGCCCGAGGAGATCGCGGAGGGCCTGGCGCGGCTGCGCAGCGTCTGCCATTAGGGTGGCGGGCATGAAGGTCGTCAAGCACGAAGGCCAGGACCGCGAGACGCCTCGGGGTGTCGTCGGCGGCCACGAGATCTCGCAGGCGACCGCCGGGGCCACGAACCTCTACATGGGCGTCTTCCGCGTTCCCGCGGGCGCCCAGTCGCGGGCCCACTACCACGAGGCCTGCGAGAGCGCCGTCTACATGCTGTCCGGCCACCTGGAGGTCAAGTGGGGCGACCGTCTCGAGCAGACGGTCACGATCGGGCCGGGGGACATGGTCTACGTCCCCCCGCGCGAGACCCACCTGCTCCAGAACCTCTCCGACGCCGAGCCGGCGGAGTACGTCGTGGCCCGGGACTCGCCGACCGAGGACTCGGTCGAGGTCCCCTGGGCGGGCTGACCGTCGACGAGTTGACCCCGCATATCGGGTCAACTCGTCGCGGCCGTCGCGCCGAGATCGAACCGGCAGCCGGAGTAGTAGCCGCCGGCGGCCGAGGCCAGGTACGCGGTGAGCTCGGCGACCTCGGCCGCGGAGGTCGCCGGGCCGGGGCAGATCGCCACCACTCGCATCGAGCGCCGCGCCCACTCGACCGACAGCGTGCGCGCGAGGTTCTCCAGCCCGTCGCGCGCCGCCGCGTCCGCGCGCGGCGCGATCAGCACGATCAGCTCCGCCTCCAGCGGCCGCACGAACGCCCACGCGCCGTCGAGCGCCGCCAGCGCGTCGGCGGCCTCCGAGGCATCGTGCACCGCCAACCTAAAGGGGTCAGACCCCTTTAGGTTGGCGCCGAGGGCCTCGAGCCTGGCCGCGACCGCGTCGCCGAACGCGCCCGGCGACACGAGCGCCTGCACGCCCTCGAGGACGCCCGGGCGCAGGACCTCGGTCACGCTCGCCGCAGCTCGCGCTGGGCGCGGATCACGCCCGCGCGGCCCTTCGCGTCGAGCTGCGCGTAGAGCGCCTTGATCTCGAGGAAGATCTCGTTGGCCACCGACTGCTGCTCCTCGCGCGTGGCGTCGCGCTTGCGCTCCCAGCGGATCGGGTCGCCGTACAGCACGGTGACCTTCGGGAACTGCAGCCGCTTCCAGTTGCGCACGTGCGAGGAGCCGTGGATCGCGACCGGCACGACGACCGCGCCGGTGTCGAGCGCGAGCCGGCCGATGCCGCGCTTGACCGTGGCGGACAGCTGCCCGCTGCGCGAGCGCCCGCCCTCGGCGTACATGGCGATGCAGCCGCCGCGCTCGAGGATCGTGTCGGCGGTGATGAACGCCTCCTCGTCGGCGAACCCGCGCCGCACCGGGAACACGCCGCCGTGCGTGTAGACGAACTCCAGCGGCGGCACGAACAGCTGCGACTTGGCCATGAACCGCACCTTGCGGCGGATCGACGGCGCCGAGGAAGAAGTGGTCCATGAACGAGAAGTGGTTCGGCGCGAGGATCACCGGCCCGCTCGCCGGCACCTTGTGGCTGTCGATGCCGCGCGTGCGGAAGAACGCCCAGGCGTAGAGCGAGGTCGAGATCCGGGTCGCCTCGTAGACCCAGTCGGGGTCGCGCGTGCGGGCGCGCTCGTGGAAGCGGTCGAAGTGCTCCGCCGGGCGCGGGTCCTTGTAGACCTGCTCGCGGATCTGCGTGAGGTTCTCCTCCGTCATCGCCACCATTGTGCCCGCACCCCGGGCACGGCGTATCCTCGCGGCGTGCGGACGTTCGCGGTCTCCGGGATCGGCGTCGACCGGCCCGGCATCATCGCCGCCGTCGCGGAGCGGCTCGTCGCCCACGGCGTCAACGTCGCCGACTCCGAGATGGCGATCCTGCGCGGCCACTTCGCGCTCACGCTCGTCGTCACCGGGCCGGACGAGCTCGACGCGGAGACGCTCGGCGGCGACCTGCGCGCCGAGGATCTCGGGCTCAGCGGGCTGACCGTGAACGAGGTCGCGGACGCCCCGCACGCGCCCGGCGACCCGAGCTGGATCGTGTCCGTGCACGGCGCCGACCACCCGGGCATCCTCGCCGCCGTCACGCGAGCGCTCGCGGACGCGCGGGTGAACGTCTGCGACCTGCAGACGCGGCTCGTCGGCGAGGCCGAGGGCCGCCCGCTGTACGTGATGCTGATGGAGATCGCGCCGCCCGCGGAGCTCGCCGAGGACGAGCTGCGGGCGCTGCTGCGCGCCGCCGCCGAGGCGCAGGGCGTCGACGTCGCGCTCCAGCCGCTCGAGCCCGACGTGTTGTAGTGCCGGCCCGCGCGGTCCTGGTCCATCCCGACCCGCGGCTGAAGCAGGTGTGCCGACCGGTGGACGACGGCGAGCTCGCGCGGCGCGTGGCCGCCGACCTCGTCGACACGATGCGCGAGGGCCCGCGGACCGTCGGCGTCGCCGCGCCGCAGATCGGCGAGCTGGTGCGGATCGTCGTCGTCGACTGCTCGACGCACCCGAAGGCGACCGAGCACCACGGCCTGCTGCAGCTCGTCAACCCGGTCGTCGTGGAGGCGAGCGGCGCGGAGATCGGCCGCGAGGGCTGCCTGAGCATCCCGGAGATCACCGCGAACGTGCGGCGGGCGACGGCGGTGGTCGTCGAAGCGTCCGATCCGGCGGGCGAGCCGCTGCGGATCGCCGCCGGCGGCTTCGAGGCGCGCGCGCTGCTGCACGAGATCGACCACCTGGACGGCATCCTGATCCTCGACCGGGTCGCCTCGCTGGACACCGACGTGTTCCGGCGGAAACGCCGGTAAGGTCCGCCGCGCCGAGCAACGAAAGGAGCGCAGTGGCCGCGATCGAGGCCCACATCACGGGCACCGTCTGGAAGGTCGAGGTCGCCGTGGGCGACACGATCGAGGAGGGCGACACGGTCGTCATCCTCGAGTCGATGAAGATGGAGATGCCCGTCGAGGCGGAGGACGAGGGGACGGTCAAGGAGATCCTCGTCAAGGAGGGCCAGTCGGTCTCCGAGGGCGACCCGCTGGTCGTGCTCGAGTAGTGGAGCTCGCCGCCGGCAAGCTGCAGCTCGACTTCCCGGCGGAGCACGTCGCCCGCCTCACGATCGACCACCCGGCGAAGCGCAACGCGCTCGACCACGAGATCCTCGACGCGCTCGCGGGGGTGCTCGGCGACCTCGAGGCGCGCTGCCTGCTGATCACCGCCGCCGGCCCCGTCTTCTCGGCCGGCTACGACATCGGCAACCTGCCGCGCGGCGAGTTCGCCGACCAGGCCGAGGCGCTCGTCGCGCACCCGTTCCACGCCGCGATCGAGGCGCTCGACGCGTACCCGTACCCGACGGTCGCCGCGCTCAACGGCCACGCGATCGGCGGCGGGCTCGAGCTGGCGCTGGCGTGCGACCTGCGCGTCGCGTCGGCCGACGCGAAGCTGGGGATGCCGCCCGCCCGCCTCGGGCTCGTCTACTCGCACACGGGCCTGCGCCGCTTCCTCGACGCGATCGGCGCGCCGCGGACGCGCGAGCTGTTCTTCACCGCGCGCAACGTGCCCGCCCGCACCGCGCTCGCGTGGGGCCTCGTCAACGACGTCGTGGCCGCCGGCGAGGTCGCCGCGCACGGCCTCGCGCTCGCCGCCCGGATCGCCTCGCACGCCCCGCTCTCGCTCGCCGGGAACAAGCGCGCGCTGCGCGAGCTGCTGCGCGCCGAGGGGGCGCTGGACCCGGAGACCGAGCGCGAGCTGGTCGAGCTGCGCGAGGCGTGCTTCCGCAGCGAGGACCTGTTCGAGGGCGTGCGCGCGTTCGCCGAGAAGCGCGACCCGCGCTGGACCGGCCACTAGGGCGCGACCCTAGTCCGTTCGTCCAGAGCCTTCATGTCGCCTCGGCGGCGGCCGATATCAGGGGAGCCGCGAAGCAGGGCAAACCCGTCGTGAGGCGGGGACGCAAAGCCAGAGGTCTCAGACGGATCTGAGATGGCTCGGTTGCCGGCCTGGAGCGCCCGACGTGATGGCGCCCGAACCGACGCACACCCAGTCAAGGAAGGCACGATGAACCGTCTGAAGGTCCTCGCTTCGCAGCCGCGGCTCGCCCTCGGCGCGCTGCTCACGCTGCTCCTCGCGGCCGGCGCCGTCGCAGGCTCGGGCGCGGACTTCACCTCGTCCTCGGCCAACCCGGCGAACACGTTCGCCTCGGGCACGCTGAAGATCGTCAACTCCAAGGACGGCGTCGCCGTCCTGACCGCGGCCGGCCTGCGCCCGGCCGGCGCCGCCGCGACCGGCGACGTCGACATCGAGAACGACGGCAGCCTCAGCGGCGCGTTCACGCTCTCGCGCAGCACGCCGGCCGACTCCGACGGCGCGAACCCGCTCTCGGACAAGCTCAACCTGACCGTCGTCGACTGCGGCACGTTCGCCGGCGCGACGGCGCCCACCTGCGGCGACGGGGACGACGTCAGCCGCTACACGGGCACGCTCGCGCAGATGGGCGAGACCGCGCTCGGGACGTACGCCGGCGCCGAGAAGCACCGCTACCGCTTCACCGTCGCCCTCGACGGGTCGGCCGGGAACGCGTACCAGGGCGACTCGTCGTCCGTCCAGTTCGACTTCGACGCGGCTTAGATCGGACCGCAGCGCGAGGCCACGGAGGGCCAGGCGAATCATGGTGAGCTCAAGGAGGGCAGCGGTCCGCCGCGCCGGACGCCTCGCGTCCGGCGCGGTGCTCGCCATGGCCGTCATCGCCGCGCTGCTCGTGCTCGTGCCGGCGCTGCTGGGGATGCAGCGCTACGCGATCGTCTCGGGCTCGATGACCGGCTCGTACGACGAGGGCACGCTCGTGCTCGCGGACGTCGTGCCGGTCGACGCGCTGGAGGTCGGGGACGTGATCACCTACACCCCGCCGCCCGGCGCCGGCCCGGGCCACCTCGTCACGCACCGGATCGCCTCGACCGGCCGTGACGCCCAGGGTCAACGCACCTTCCGGACGAAGGGCGACGCGAACCCGGTCGCGGACCCGTGGACGTTCTCGCTGCTCTCGGAGCGGCAGGCGCGCGTGCGCGTCGGCATCCCGTACGCCGGCCACGCGCTGACCGCGCTCGGCCGCCGCGACGTGCGCCTGGCGGTCATCGCGCTGCCGGCGCTGCTGATCGCCGGCTTCAGCCTCGCCGGGCTGTGGCGGCGCCTCGGTGCCGAGGCGAACCGCCTCGAGGGTGCCGCATGAGCCGCACCGTGCTGGCCGCGCTCGCCGTCGCCGCGCTCGCGGTCGGCCCCGGCGTGGCGCTCTCGGGCGCCGACTTCACGGCGTCCTCCCCCTCGCCCGCGAACACGTTCGCGACGGCCGCGGACTTCAACAGCGTCGCGGTCGCGCTCGCCGACCCGGGCGCCGCCGTCCAGGGCACGGTCGCGCTCTCCGCCACCGCCTCGTCGGACCGCGGCATCACCGCCGTGCGGATCCGGCGCGCGCCCGCGGGCACCACGAGCTGGACCGTGATCTGCGAGGCGGCGGCGTGCGCCTGGAACACCACCGGCGTCGCCGACGGCCTCTACGACCTGCAGGTCGAGGCGACGGACTCCGCCGGCTACACGCGCACGGCGACCGTCGCCGGCCGGCGGGTGGACAACACCGCGCCCGCCGTCGTGCTCGCCAACCCGGGGGCGAACGTCGGCGGCACCGTCGAGCTGACCGCGACCGCCTCCGACGCCGGCTCCGGCGTCGTGACCCAGGTGCGCTTCCAGCGGCGCCCGCAGGGTGAGACGGCGTGGGAGACGATCTGCACCGACACGGGCGCGCCGTGGGCGTGCTCGTTCGCGACGACCGCGGTCGCCGACGGCATGCACGAGCTGCGCGCCGTGGCGCGCGACGGCGTCGGCCGCGAGACCGCCACGAACGCGATCGCCGTGCGCGTCGACAACACGCCCGCGGTCACCGCCAACAGCGCGCCGGCGACCGGGCGCGGCGACGTGCACATGACCGCGACCGCCTCCGACCCCGAGTCCGGCATCGCCTACGTCGGCTGGGAGGCGCTCTACGCGGGCAGCTGGTACGAGTTCTGCCACGACACGCAGGCGCCCTACACCTGCAGCGGGCCGAGCAGCGGGATCGCGGACGGCGAGTACCAGGTGCGCACGGTCACCGTCAACGGCGCCGGCGTGCGCCGCTACGGCGACACCTGGACGATCCGGATCGACAACACCGCGCCGGTCGCGAGCGACGTGCAGGCGGTCAACGGCGGAGTCGCCGGGCGGCTCGACGCCGGCGACCGGCTGCGGCTGACCTGGTCGGAGGCGATCGCCCCGGCCTCGATCGTGGCCGGCTGGAACGGCGAGGAGCGCGCGATCCGCGTGCGCGTGCAGGCCGCCAACGACGCGCTCGACGTGCTCGACACGAACGGCGCCACCCGGCTGCCGGTCGTCCTGTCGGCGAACGACCTGCGCCTCGGCGCCGACTTCGTCACCGCGAACGCCGACTTCCAGGCGACGATGGCGCTGACCGGCGGCGTGCTGACGGTCACGCTCGGCACGCTCGACAGCGGCACGCCGGCGACGGTCGCCGCGGCCGGGACCATGACCTGGCGCCCGGCGGCGCAGGCGACCGACCTCGCGGGCAACCCGTCCAGCACGACCCAGCGGTCCGAGACCGGCGCCGCGGACGTGGACTTCTGATGCGCGGGATCCTCGGCCCCCTGGTCACGCTGACGCTCGCGCTCGGCACGCTCGGCCTCGTGTTCGCCGCGCCCGGCCGCGGCGAGGAGGCGCGCCCGTACACGCTGGCCGCTTCCGGCGTCGCCACGGTCGGCAACTCGCTGGCCGGCGGCGCAGTGGTCAGCGCGGCAGGGATGCGGCCGGGCGACAGCGCCTCCGGCAGCGTGCGGATCGGCAACGAGGGCGACGCGCCCGGCCGCTTCAGCGTCGCCGCGACCGCGATCTCCGACACGCCCGGCGCGGGCGGCGTCAAGCTCTCCGAGCGCGTCGTCCTCGTGATCGGCGACGCCTCCGGGGAGCTCTACTCCGGCCCGCCGGCGGGCCTCGCCGGGCTCGATCTCGGCACGTTCGCCGCGGGCGCGGCGCGCGACTACTCGATCACCCTCGTCTGGCCGCGCGGGGCGGGCGACAACGCCTACCAGGGCGCCGCGCTGACGCTCGCGCTCGAGTGGACGGCGACCTCGGCCGGGTCGGCGGCCACGCCGACGCCGACGCCGACGCCCGGTCAAGCCCGTCAAGCCGGTCAAGCCGGGCGCGCCCGTCAAGCCGCCGATCGCGCCCAAGGCGCCGCCGTCGGGCGAGGCGCTGGCGACCGCGCTCGGCCTGCCGTCCGCGCGCCGCTGCGTCGGGCCGCGCGGCCTGCGCATCCGCCTGCACTCGCCGACCGCCGACGCGCTGCGCTCGGCGACGGTCACGGCCGCGCGCAAGCGCATCCGCGTCCGTCGCGGCAAGCTCGCCGCGCCGGTGCGCGTGCGCCGCCCGGCGGCGAAGCGCTTCAAGGTCACCGTCGCCGTGAAGACGGCGGGCGGGGCCGCGTTCAAGGCGTCGCGCCGCTACCGGCGCTGCCGCTAGACCGGCTGCGGGTCGCCGTCCTCGGACGACAGGCAGATCACGCGGTCGCCTGGCTTGAGGTCGCTCACGCGCTCGTCGTCGAACCGCAGCAGGCGGCCGTCGCGGACCACGCCGAGGACCGGCCCCGGCTTGGAGAACTCGGCCAGCGACGCGGGCTGCTGGACCGGGCACTCGACGAGGTCGAGCCCCTGGCCGACCGCGAGCAGGTCCTCGAGCACGCCGACGAGCTGCGGGCTGTGCACGGCCTGCCCGAGCAGCTGGCCCGCGGCGCCCGAGGACAGGATCACCGAGTCGGCGCCGCTGTGCTTGAGCGCATGCATGTTCTCGCTCTCGCGCGCCGACGCGACGACGGTGGCGGTCGGGTTCAGCTCGCGCGCGGTCAGCGTCACGAGCACGGCGGCGTCGTCGCGATCGGCGGCCACGACCACGGCCGCGGCCTCGCGGATGCCGGCCTCCTCGAGCACGCTCACGCGGCTGGCGTCGCCGTGGACGGCGCCGAAGCCGGAGCGCGTCGCCTCGTCGACGGCGTCGGGATCGCGGTCGACGACGACGATCTGGGACCGGTCGTGGTCGCGCGCGAGGAGCGTCATGATCGCGGCGCGGCCCTTGGTGCCGAAGCCGCAGACGATGGTGTGGCCCTTCAAGGTCCTCCTCCAGATTCGCTCACGCCACGCGATCCGCGTGCGCTCGGCGAGCACCTCGAGCGTAGTGCCCACCAGGATGATCAGGAACAGCACGCGCGCGGGCGTGACGAGCAGCGAGGTCGTCAGCCGCGCGCTGTCGGTCACCGGCGTGATGTCGCCGTAGCCGGTCGTCGTGATGCTGACCGTCGCGTAGTAGAAGCAGTCGAGCAGCGAGACCTCGTCGCCGGCGGCGTCGCGGTAGCCATCGCGCTCGACGTACGCGACGAGCGTGACGAACAGCAGCAGCGCGATCGCCGCGGCGAGCCGCACCAGCAGCCGCTTCGCCGGGCTCTGGCCACCTTCGGGCAGCCGGACCTGTGGACGCGTCAGCACGCGCGCACACTAGCCGTCCGGGCGCGCCCGTAGCGTTCGGCGCGGCACTTTCCCAAGGAGCGCGGATGCTGGATCTCGACGACCGCCTGGGCGAGCTCAAGGAGCTCGGCCTCTACCGCCGGACCCGCATGGTGAGCGGGCCACAGGGTCCGCGCGTGGTGCTGGACGGGCGGCCGGTGCTCGTGTTGTGCTCGGGCAACAGCCTCGGGCTCGCCGACCACCCGCGCGTGCGCGAGGCGGCGGCGGACGCGGCGATGCGCTGGGGCGTCGGCGCGGGCGCGGCGCGGATGGCGTCGGGCACGATGACGCTCCACCGCCGGCTCGAGGAGCGGCTCGCGGCGTTCGTCGGCGCGGACGCGGCGACGCTGTTCGGCTCCGGCTCGCTGGCCAACCTGGGCGTGATCCCGGCGCTGGCGCGCAAGGGCGAGATCGTGCTCCACGACGAGCTGGCGCACCCGTCGATCGCCGACGGCTGCCGGCTCGCGGGCGCGGACGTGTTCGCCTACCGCCACGGCGACGCGGAGCATCTCGCCTGGGGCCTGAAGCAGTCGGACGGCCGCGCGGCCCTGATCGCGACCGACGGCGTGTTCGGGCTCGACGGCGACGTCGCGCCGCTCGCGGAGATCGTGGCGCTCGCGCACCGCTACGACGTGCGCGTGCTGGTGGACGAGGCGCAGGCGATCGGCTCGCTCGGCCCGGGCGGCCGCGGTGCGGTGGCCGAGGCCGGGCTCGAGGACGAGGTCGACGTCATCACCGGCTCGCTCGGCAAGGCGCTCGGCTCCTACGGCGGCTTCGCGTGCTGCGACCACGTCACGGCCCGCTACCTGGCCAACAGCGCCCGCACGCTGCTGCACTCGACGGCCCCGCCGCCGGTCGCCGTCGCCGCCGCGATGGCCGCGCTCGAGCTGCTCGAGGGCGAGCCGCGGCGCGTCGAGAAGCTGCACGCGAACGCCGGCGCGCTGCGCGACGGCCTGGCGCGCGAGGGGTTCGACGTCGCGGGCGCCTCGGCGCACATCGTGCCGCTGCTCGTCGGCGCGGCCGCGCCCGCGACCCGGATCGTCGACCACGCGCTCGAGCAGGGCGTCTACGCCGAGGCCGTGCTGCCGCCGGGCGTGCCCGACGGCACGGCGCGCCTGCGGCTGTCCGCGATGGCCTCGCACACGCGCGAGGAGCTGCGCGGCGCCGGCCGCGTGCTCGCCCGCGCGGCGCTGCGGGCGGGCGTCCGGCCCGGCACCGCCGAGCCGATCGCCGTGGCTCAGCTCGCGGCCTGACCCGCACGGGCGGACCGGCACTGGCGGCGAGTCGGTGCGCTCCGCTAAGCGACGATGAACGTGTAGTCGCGCTCGATCCGGCCGTCCGCGGCGAGGACGAGGAAGCTGAGCCCGACCGCGAACACCGTGCCGTCCTTGGCGACCGCCTCCCAGTGGAGCTTGACGACGTCGCCGAGTCGCTCGGCGTCGTCGCGCCCCCGGAAGCTGAGCCCCTCGGAGCCGACCCAGTGCTCGTAGACGCTGGCCGCGCGAGCCTCGATCTCCTCGTGTCCCCGTGCCTCGAGGATCGCCGTCATGGCGATCCCGGGTTGCGCCGCGACCGCGCGGATCTCCTGCGGCGGCTGGAGGATGTGCCTCCCGTCCTCCGTCCAGAGCTCGGCGATCATCCGCCGGCGCCGGTCGGCGTCGGGCTCGTTCCAGAGCGCGACGTACGTCTCCGCCAGCTCGGCCGCGCTCCGCGATGCGATTTCGTCGGTCATCGGTTACCTCCGTTGATCGTCTGGTTGCTTCGCCTTCAACGGTCCCGGAGGAAGGGCCGCGCGTCGATTACCTCTCGTGTAATGCCGGCCGCTAACGTCCGTCGGGTGGTCGTCCAGACGGAGCAGGAGCCCCAGACCGCGGGTGAGCTGATCCGCTTCTGGCGCACGCGACGCGGCCTCAGCCAGCTCGAGCTGTCCCTGGACGCGAACGTCTCGACCAAGCACCTGAGCTTCGTCGAGACCGGCCGGTCCAGCCCGAGTCGCCAGCTCCTCGTCCACCTGGCCCAGCACCTCGATCTGCCGATCACCGAGCGCAACCGGCTGCTGCTCGCGGGCGGCTTCGCGCCTCCCTATCTGGAGCTGCCCTACGACGGGGAGGTGATGCAGCCGCTTCGGGAGTCGCTCGAGCGGCTGCTCGAGGCGCACGAGCCGAACCCGGCGTTGATCGTCGACGGGCTCTGGAACCTGATCGAGTCCAATCGAGCCGCGTCGCTGCTCTGGGACGGGGTCGACCCGGAGCTCCTCGAGCCACCGATCAACCTGCTCCGCCTCGGCGTTCACCCGGGCGGCCTGCCGCGGATCTCGTCGATGACCGCCGCGTGCAACGCGCCGCTGATCCACCGGCTGAAGCGGAGGAGCCGCGAGGACGCCGATCCCGCCCTCGCCAAGCTCATCGAGGAGGTCGAGGCCTACCTCCCCGGCGAGCCGCCGGCCGGGCCCGCCACCCAGCCGGTGGTCTCGCTCAGGCTGCAGACCCCGCTCGGCGAGGTCGAGCTGTTCACGGTCATCGCCACGCTCGGAGCCCCGCTCGACGTCACGGCGGCGAACCTCGCGATCGAGACCTTCCTGCCGATGGACCCCGAGAGCGCAGCGCGGCTCGCCGAGCTCAGCGCAGCGAGCTGAACGCAGCCCGCACCTCGGTGGTGAACAGCTCCGGCTCCTCCCAGGCGGCGAAGTGGCCGCCGCGTTCGACCGCGTTGAAGCACGCGACGCCGGGGTAGGCGGTCTCGACCCAGCTGCGCGGGACGAGACCGGCGGGGAGCCTGGCCGTCCGGTGCGCTGGGCGGCCTGCCCTAGGTGGGTGGGACCTCCCCGGCGAGCTCGGCCTCGAGGTTCCGGAACCAGGCCGCACGCCACGCGAAGTAGTCGGCGCCTTCGCGCGCCACGCTGAGCCGGAAGCGACCAGGCACCCGTTCGGCCAGCGGCAGGATCTCGGCCTGGAAGTGGCGATCGATCTCCTCGGCGCGAACGCGCAGGCGCCGGACGAGCTGCAGGGCTTCCTCCGGTGGCAGCGCGTCGGCGAAGAAGACGCGCAGCAGCCCCTCGTCACGCTGCTCGAAGTCCGGGACGCGCTCGCTGCGCAGCCACTCCTGGAGCGCTTCGCGTCCCTTGTCGGTCAGGCGGTAGACCCTGCGGGGTCGGGCGCCGCGCGGCGCGTCGGTGCCGATGATGTAGCCGCCCTGCTCGAGCGCTGCGAGCTCCGGATAGACCTGGGCGAGCGACGCGGCCCAGAAGAACCGGGTGCTGCGATCGACGGCCCGCTTGATCGCATAGCCCGTCGAGATGCCGCTGTCCAGCATCCCGAGGATGAGGTAGGAGCCCGGCTTCAGGCGCATCGGCCGCGACCGGTGCGGCCAGACCGGTGGGGCTGGACCGGTTGCGCCGCCGTGGATGTTCTGTTGCGATGCATCGCCACAGCCTAATTCGCACACGGGAGAACGAATGGCCTCAACGATCCTCTACATGTCGATGTCGCTCGACGGGTTCATCGCCGGCCCGAACGACGTGCCGGGCAACGGGCTCGGCGACGGTGGCGAACGCCTGCACGACTGGGCGTTGACGGGCGGCGACGCCGGCGACAGCGGCGTACTACAGCTCGTCGGCGACGGGGTCAACGGCAAGGTCGCTGCCGAGTTCATGGCCACCGGAGCGGTCGTCTCCGGCCGCCGGACCTTCGAGATGGCGGGCGGCTGGGGCGGCGACCACCACGACGGCGTGCCGATCTTCATCCTCGCGCGCAGCGAGCCAAGCCTCGACATCTCGGAGTGGCCGCTCGTCACATACGTCAGCGACGTCGAGACCGCGTTCGCCCGAGCGAGAGAGCAGGCCGGCGGCAAGGACGTGCTGGTCCACGGCGCCGTCACCGCGCAGCTCGGGCTCGCCGCCGGGGTGCTCGACGCGCTCGAGCTCCATATCGTCCCGGTGCTGCTCGGCCAGGGACGTCGGCTGTTCGACCACCTCGGCCCCGACCACTTCGAGCTCGAGCGCACCCGGACCCTGGAGGGCGAGGACGGCGTCACCCACGTGCAGTACCGCGTCAAGCGCTGAGCGACCTGGAGCTTTCCCGGGACCGACGACACCGCCGCGACCTCGAAGGCGTCGGCCGACTTCATGCTCGCCCAGTACGCCGACATCAAGGCGATGGTCATCGGCCGGCGGCTGTTCGACGGCGGGCCAGATCGGCGGCCAGGCGCTCGCGCTCGGGCTGATCGACCAGGTCGTCGTCAACATCGTCCCGGTGGTGCTCGGCTCCGGACGCCCGTTCTTCGCCACCGGTGCGCTGGACGAGCCGTTGCGGTTCGACAACCCGACCGCGGTCGTGCAGGGCGACCGCGTCACGCACCTGGTCTACGACGTCGCGCGCTGACAGCGGGCGGCGCCGCTCACCGCGCGGCCTGGAACAGCGCCACGTTGCCGGAGGCGACGGAGCCGTCGGGCAGCGTGAGCACGTCCTCGAGGCCGATCCGGACGTCGTGCCCGCGCGCCCGCCCCGCGGCGATGACCGCCCAGGTCGCCGGGCCCATGCCGTGGTGCAGGCGGCGCGTCCACGAGCCGGCCCCGTCGAGCACCTTGTCGATCGCCGCCGCGGCGGCCACGGCGTCCGCGTCGGCCGTCTGCTCGTCGTCGATCTCGACCAGGATCCGCGCGGGCCGCAGGCCCGAGGCGAGCAGCGCCTCGGCGTGCTCGGGCAGGTTGAGGCCGGCCTCGACGCCGATCCGGCGCGCGGTCAGCAGCGCGGCCAGCTCCTCCCACCCGGGCTCGGCGAGGTTCACCGAGCAGAGGTCGGGCCGGTCGGTCCAGCCCTCGATCAGCGCGATCCGGCGCTCGACGTCGCCGCCGGTGATCCAGAGCCCGGTCGAGAGCGAGATCTCGGCGCCGACCGGTCGCACCGCGTGCAGAGCCGAGGCGACGTGCCGGGCCTCGAGCGTCTCGAGCCCGTCCGCGTCGCGCGGGTGGAAGTGCAGCGAGCCCGCGCCGGCCGCGACGACCGCGCGCGCGTCGGCCTCGAGCGCCTCCGGCGTCAGCGGCAGCGCCGGGTGCTCACCCGGCGCCCGCGCCCCGTTGAGGGCCGCCTGGATCAATCGCCCGCGCCACCGGTCGCCTCTTCGACGATCGAGGCGTCGATCAGCCACTCGACCGGCGCGTGGTCGTCGGTGTACACGTCGCCGCCCTCGAGCGCCGGCTCCAGCCGCGCCGCGGTCGCGAAGGCCAGCGGCCGCAGGTCGGCGGGGAGCTCCGGCGCGACCGCCCGCAGGTTCTCCGCGCTCGGCTCGGTCTGCGGACGCGACGAGCAGCGTGTTGACGTCCTCGAGCGGGTCGCGCAGCACGTACGGGAACGCGTCGGCGACGGTCGCCGACAGGACCTTCTCGAGCTTGTCCGACTCCTCCGGGTGGCCGACGTTGACGATCACGACGCCGCCGGGCGCGAGCCGGTCGCGCGCGAGCTCGAAGAACTCCGACGTGGCCATGTAGAACGGGATGTACGGCTGGTGGTAGGCGTCGACGAAGATCGCGTCGTAGCCGCCGTCGCTCTGGCGCAGGAACGGCCGCGCGTCCTCGGTGATCAGCGACAGCTGCGGCCGTTCGCGCAGGCCGAAGAAGCGCTTGCCGATCTCGTGCAGCTCGCCGTCGATCTCGACGCCGTCGATCTGCGTGTCCGGGAAGTAGCGCTCGTACGCGCGGGCGGTCGTGCCGGCGCCGTTGCCGAGGATCGCGATCCGCTCGGGCGGGCGGTCGAGCACCGCGAACGGCTCGATCAGGTAGCCGTCCCAGACGTTGTCGGTCAGCACCGTGTCCGGCCGGTAGACCGAGTGCACGGCGAGGCCCTCGTTGAGCTCGAGGTGGCGCTCGCCGTCGTCGAGCTCGACGACGCGCGCGTACTGGTACTCCGTGTCGGCCTCGTAGATCACGTCGCCCTTGTCCGACCCCTTGGTGATGCCGACCGGCAGCGCGATCAGGGCGGCGATCGCCAGCGGCACCAGCAGGTAGCGGCGGCGCAGCCCGAGCGCGGCGACCGCGGCGGTGATCAGCGCGAAGGTCAGGAACGTCCGCTGCGTCCCGACGAGCGGGATCAGCAGCAGCGAGGACATGAACGTGCCGAGCAGCGAGCCGACGGTGGAGATGGCGTACATCCGCCCGGCCGTCTCGCCCGAGTCCTCGACCGCGTGCATCTTCAGGCGGATCGCCCACGGCGAGACGGTGCCGAGCATCAGCACCGGCACGGCGACCAGCACGAGCACGCCGAACAGCGACCCGGCGAAGCCGCCGAGCGAGTAGGTGTCGAACGCGTCGACGCTCAGCGACAGGAACGGGTCGGCGACGAACGGGACGAGCGCCATCAGCACCGAAGCGGCGAGCACGGTGCCGCAGAGCGCCGGCAGCGTCGGGTGCTTGTCCGCCATCCGGCCGCCGAACCAGTAGCCGATCGACAGCGCGACGAGCACGACCGCGATCGTGTTCGCCCAGACGATCGTGGAGTCACCGAAGAACGGCGCCATCAGCCGCGCGGCGGCGATCTCCGCGCCGAGCGTGACGATGCCCACCGAGAACACGAGCAGGCCGAGCGGGGGCACGTGGCCGCCACCGTCGCGCGTGGACACGCCGGCGGGGGGCGGAGCGGCGTTCTCGGTGGTGGAGACGGCTAGTCCTCGTACGGCGAGAAATCGGCCTTGCGCGCGCCGCAGACCGGGCAGAACCAGTCGCCCGGGATGTCCTCGAACGCGGTGCCGGGCGGGATGCCGCCGTCCGGATCGCCTTCAGCGGGGTCATAGATGAATCCGCAGGACTCGCAGATCCACTTCTGCACGGTGCTCGTCGTCATGGACGCAGAGGGTACCCTCGCGCCGTGCAAGCCGAAGATCCCGTCACGCCACGTCAGGCGGCGACCGTGATCCTGCTGCGCGGAGGCGCGGAGCGCCTCGAGGTGCTGCTCGTGCGCCGCAACCCGCAGGCACGGTTCATGGGCGGCGCCTGGGTGTTCCCCGGCGGCGCGGTCGACGCGGGCGAGACGCACCGGGCCGCGGGCGTGCGCGAGGTCGCCGAGGAGGCCGCGGTGACGCTGCCGGATCCGGACGCGCTGGTGGAGCTCTCGCGCTGGATCACGCCGACCGCGCTTCCCATGCGGTTCGACACGCTCTTCTACCTCGCCGCCGCACCTGCCGGCGCCGAGCCGCGGGTCGACGGCTCCGAGTGCGTCGACCTCGGCTGGTTCGCGCCGCGGGCGGCGCTCGACAGCGGGATCTCGCTGATGTTCCCGACCCGCCGCACGCTCGAGCAGCTCGCCGACCTGCCCTCGGCCGACGCGGCGCTCGCGTGGGCGGCGCGGCGCGAGCCCGAGCTCTTCACCCCCTGATCTCCCTCACCCCAGGGGTTTCCCCGATGCGCGGGACAGGCGGGCGGCGGCAGGATGGCCGCTACCTCCCCTGCTCCCCACCCTCCCTCTCTCCCCATGCCCAAGAACCAACGCTGGACGCTCGTGGTGGTCTGCGCCGCCACCGCGATGCTGATGCTGGACATCGCCGTCGTCAACACCGCGCTCTCGCGGATCGCCGAGGACCTGAACACGGGCCTCAGCGGCCTGCAGTGGGTCGTCGACGCGTACACGCTCGCGCTCGCGAGCGTCGTCCTGACCGCCGGTGCACTCGCCGACCGGCTCGGGCGCAAGCGCCTGTTCACGATCGGCCTCGCCGGCTTCACGCTCGCTTCTGTGGCGTGCGGCCTGGCGCAGGACATCACGATGCTCAACACCGCCCGTGCCCTGCAGGGCATCGGCGCCGCGATCATGTTCGCGGTCTCGCTGGCGCTGCTCGCCCACGCGTTCCCGGGCGCCCGTGAGCGCGCCGGTGCGCTCGCCGCCTACGGTGCGGCGATCGGCGGCTCGTTCGCGATCGGCCCGCTCGTCGGCGGCCTGCTCACCAGCGGCCTCGACTGGCAGTGGATCTTCCTCGTCAACGTGCCGATCGGCGCCGCCTGCATCTGGCTGACCCACCGCTACGTCGAGGAGTCGCGCGACCCGCACGCCCGCCGCATCGACTGGGCCGGCCAGACCACCCTCTCGGCCGGGCTGTTCCTGCTCGTCCTCGCGCTGCTGCGCGGCAACGAGCAGGGCTGGACGAGCGCCCCGATCCTGGCCGAGCTGATCGGCGCGGCCGCCGCGCTGATCGCGTTCGTGCTGATCGAGCGCAAGGTGCGCGAGCCGATGCTGCCGCTGCGCCTGTTCCGCGACCCGTCGTTCACGGGCGCGCAGCTCGCCGCGTTCGCGATCTCGGCGTCGTTCTTCGCCGTGTTCCTCTACGCGACGCTGTACCTGCAGCAGATCCTCGGGCTGTCGGCGATCGAGGCCGGGCTCGTCTACCTGCCGGGCACGATCGTGATGCTGTTCGTGTCGGGCTACACGGCGCAGCTCGGCACGAAGGTGTCGGCGCGCACGATGGTCGCCGGCGGGCTCGCGCTCGTCGCCGTCGGCATGGCGCTGTTCACGCTCGCCGGCGTCAGCTCGTCGTGGACGATCATGCTCCCCGGCCTGCTCGTCGCGCTGATCGGCACCGGCATGTTCAACCCGGCGCTGACCAACGTCGCGCTGAGCTCGGTCCCGGTCGAGCAGAGCGGCCTCGCCGCGGGCGTGAACGACACGTTCCGGCAGGCGGGCATCGCGGTCGGCGTCGCCGCCCTCGGCGCGCTGATCCCGGCCGAGGCGGCGTTCGGCATCGGCACCCCGCAGGAGTACGTCGACGGCCTGCACGACGCGATGCTCGCGGGCGCGGCGCTGGCCGCCGCCGGCGCGGTCGCCGCCTGGGCGCTGATCTCGCGCCGCTACGGCGCCGCCGCCCCGGCGCCCGCCGCGCTCGAGCCGGTCCCGGCCTAGGGGCTCCTAGCTCACGTCACCTCCCTCGCGATCATCTCCGCGATCGCGAGGGAGGCCGTCGCCGCCGGCGACGGCGCGTTGAGCACGTGCACCGCGCGCCCCGTGCGGGCGAGCAGGAAGTCGTCGATCAGCGCGCCGTCGCGGCCGAGCGCCTGGGCACGGATGCCCGCCGGGCCGGGCCGCACGTCGCCGGGCCCGATCTCGGGCACGAAGCGCTGCGGCCTCGCGCACGAGCAGCCGCTTGCTGGCGGCGTGCGAGAGCTCGCGGGCGCCGGTCCGCCACCACTTGCGGACGAGCTTCGCGGTGCCGGGCCAGCGCAGCGTCGAGCCGAGGTCGGCGCGCCGCACCGTCGCCAGCCGGTAGGCGTCGCGCGCCGGCGCGAGCAGCGCGGTCGGGCCGATCAGCACGGCGCCGCCGATCGTGCGCGAGAGGTGCACGCCGAGGAACGGCAGCGCCGGGTCCGGCACGGGGTAGATCTGGCCGCGCACGAGCTGCTCGCGATCGGGCGCGAGCGTCAGGTAGGCGCCGCGGAACGGCACGATCCGCACGTCGGGCCGGGCGCCGGACGCGAGCGCCAGCCGGTCCGACCACGCGCCGGCGCACGCGACCGCGCGGCGGGCGCGCACGCCGGGGCCGACCACCTCCACGTGGTCGTCGTGCTCGAGCAGCGCCTGCACGCCCGCGCCGCGGCGGATCTCGCCGCCGGCGGCCTCCACGTCGGCGGCGTACGCGGCCGCGACCGCGCCGAAGTCGGTCATGCCCGTGTTCGGCGAGTGCAGCGCGGCCAGGCCGCGCGCGGCCGGCTCGACGGCCTGCAGCTCGTCCGGGCCCAGCCGCACGAGGTCCTCGACGCCGTTGGCGCGCCCGCGGCGCTCGATCTCGTCCAGCCGCTCGAGGTCGGCCTCCCGCGTCGCGACGACGAGCTTGCCGCAGCGGTCCGTCGCGATCCCGCGGTCGGCGCAGTACTCGTACAGCGCGGCCGCGCCCTCCACGCACAGGCGCGCCTTCAGCGAGCCCGGCAGGTAGTAGATGCCGGCGTGGATGACGCCGCTGTTGTGGCTCGTCTGGTGCGCGCCCAGCGTCGCCTCGCGCTCGAGCACGATCACCTTCAGCCCGCGCAGCGCCAGCGCGCGCGCCGTCGCGAGACCGACGATCCCTCCCCCGGCGACGGCGACGTCGTGCACTACGAGATGAGGTCGAGCGCGGCGCCGATGACCGCCTCGGCGTCGATCTGGTGGTGGTCGTAGAGCTCGGCGATGTCGCCCGACTGCCCGAAGCGCTGGACGCCCAGGCACGTGACCGGCACGCCGCGGACCGCGCCGAGGAAGCTCAGCGTGTGCGGATGGCCGTCGAGCAGCGTGACGATCGGCAGCGCGCGCGGGAACAGCCGGTCGAGGATCGCCGGGTCGCCCTCGCCCAGCCCCGCGCGGGCCTGGAAGGCGCGGAAGAGCAGGTCGGCGCTGGTGACGCAGACGACCTCGGCGTCGAGCTCCTCGGCGGCCTCGAGCGCCTCCGGGAGCATCGCGCCCATCGCCGCGATCACCACGCGCTCGCCGGCGCGCAGCCGGTAGCCGCCGGCCAGCACGTCGGCGCGCTCGGCCTCGCCGGCCAGCGCCTGGTCGAGCGGGCGCGTCGAGAGGCGGAAGTACGCCGAGCTGCCGCCGGCGCGGCCGAGCTGCGCCGAGCGCGTGCAGGAAGGTCCACTCGAAGTCGCGCCCGAACGCGGGCTCCCAGGCGACGCAGCCGGGCTGCTCGATGCCGATCGACGGCGTCAGCACCGACTGGTGCGCGCCGCCCTCGGGCCCGAGCGTCACGCCGCTCGGCGTGCCGACCAGGATCGACTGGCCGCCGGCGTAGATCCCGAACGACCACGGCTCGAGCGCGCGCGCCAGGAACGGGTCGTAGATCGTGCCGACCGGCAGCAGCGGCTGGCCGTCGCGCGACCAGGTCGCGCCCAGCTCGCCGAGCAGGCCGACGAGGTTGACCTCGGCGATCCCGAGCTCGATGTGCTGCCCGTGGTCGGTCTCGCGCCAGCGCACGAGCGTGTCGGAGTCGTCGGCGAACCAGTCGACGCGGTCGCCGAGGGCGACAGATCCCGGCCTTGTTGATCCAGCCGCCGAGGTTCGTCGAGGTGCCGACGTCGGGCGAGACGGTGACGACGCGGGCCGCCACCTCGGGCGCCTCGCGCGCGAGATCGACCCAGAAGCGCCCGAACGCCTGCTGCGTGGACTCGCTGCCGCGGTGCTCGCGCCCGAGCGTGGCGGGCACGGCGGGCGGCGCGACCGGCTCGACCGGCGCGCGCTCGCAGCCGCCGCGCGGCGCTCGCGCACAGCTCGGCCGCGGCCGAGCCGGGATCGAACGGCGCCCACGGGTCCTCCGGGTCGGCGCCGAGCGTCGCCGCCAGCTCCGTGAACTGCTCGCCGCTGAGCAGCGCCGAGTGGTTCGCGGGATGGCCTTCGGTCGGCAGCCGCCAGCCCTTGATCGTGTAGGCGAACACGATCGACGGGCGGTCGCGCACGCCGTCGGCGGCGCGGAAGCGCGCGAGACGAGCGCGCCGAGGTCGTGCCCGCCGAGGTCGCGCAGCGCGGCCAGCAGCTCGAGGTCGTCCTCCGGCAGCCCGCCGACCTCCAGGCGCGTGCGCAGCTCCGGCGCCTCCGCCCGCAGCAGCCGCTGGTACTCCTCGTTCGGCATCGCGTCGATCCGCTCGCGCAGCTCGGGGAGCCGCTGCAAGCTGCGGCCCGTACTTGACCATCTCGACGTGCCAGCCGGCCGCCTCGAACATCGCCGCGAGCCGGCCGGCTGCGATGTCGGGCACCACGCGGTCGAGCGACTGGCGGTTGAGGTCGACGACCCACATCACCTCGCCGAGCTTGCTCACCATCGGGTCGGCGATCGCCTCCCAGCACGCGCCCTCGTCGAGCTCGGCGTCGCCGATCAGCGCGATCTGGCGGCCGCCGACCGGCACGTCGAAGTGCCCGGCGACGTAGCGGTGCGCGAGCGCGCCCCAGATCGGCGCGGTCGCGCCGAGCCCGACCGACCCGGTCGAGTAGTCGACCGGGTCCGGGTCCTTCGTGCGCGACGGGTAGGACTGCAGGCCGCCGAACTGGCGCAGCGTGGTCAGGTAGGAGCGGTCGAGCCGGCCCAGCAGGTAGTTGATCGCGTGCAGGACCGGCGACGCGTGCGGCTTCACGCTCACGCGGTCCGGCGCCTCGAGCACCGTGAACCAGAGCGCGGTCATCAGCGACACCATCGACGCGCTCGACGCCTGGTGACCGCCGACCTTCACGCCCGAGGCGTTCGGCCGCACCCGGTTCGCGTGGTGGACGATCGCGGTCGCGAGCCAGAGCACGCGCCGCTGGACGCGGTCGAGCGTCTCGAGGTCCAGCTCGGGCGGGGCGGGCGCGACGGCCACGGCCCGCAGCCTACGTCACGCCGGAGCCCCTCAGCGCGGGCAGCACCTCGCCGCCGATGACCTCGATCGCACGGCCCGGGTCGGCCGCCGAGTTGTTCTGCAGCACGATCACGGTGCCGCCGAGGTCCTCGAGCTCGCGCAGGCGCTGCTGCGACGGCCTCGGGCTCGGACGCGGCGATGATGTTCTGCGCGAACTGCTCGTCGTCGACCTCCTGCTCGCCGTGCTCGTACATGTCGCGCGGCTTGTGCCAGTCGGCCTTGTAGTGGTCCGGCGGCTGGGCGCCCTTCCACTTGCGGGCGGCCTCGAGCGCCTCCTCGTCGCTGGCGGCGTACGAGACCAGCGCCTGGAAGACGATCTCGCCGTCACCCTCGCGGCCGGCCTTCGCGCGCGCCTCGCGGTACGCGTCGACGACCGCGGGCGTCGACTCCGGGTCGGGCAGCGTCCACAGCCCGTCGCCGTGGCGGCCGGCGACCTCGGCGGCCTGCGGCCCGAAGGCGGAGACCCAGATCGGCGGGCGGCGGTCGGCGAGCGTGTGCAGCTTCGTGTCCTTCAGCCGGTAGAAGCGGCCCTGCTCGGTGATCGTCTCGCCGTCCCAGAGGCGGCGGATGAAGCCGAGCGCCTCGTCCATGCGGGCGATCTGGTCGCCCGTGGACGGCCAGTCGTCGCCGACCGGCACCTCGTTGAGCGCCTCGCCGGAGCCGATCCCGAGGAACGGGCGGCCGGGGAACATGCGCTCGAGCGTCATCCACGCCTGCGCGATCAGCGCCGGGTGGTAGCGGGCGGCCGGTCGAGGTCACGCCGGTGCCGAGCGGGACGCGCTCGGTCGCCTGGCCGGCGGCGCCGAGCCAGACCCAGGCGTGGCCGGACTCGCCGCGGCTCCCACCAGGGCTGCAGGTGGTCGGAGGCCGAGATGCCGTCGAATCCGGCGCGCTCGGCCGCTACGGCGTCGCGCAGGAGCTGCTCAGGCGGGAACTCCTCGTGCGAAGCCCCGAAGAAGTAACGGGTGGGCATCCACCTGGGCTACCCATCTCAGCGCGACCAATCAGGGAACCCGGCGTCCTCGACCAGCACGCGCGGGCGCCCGCCCGCGTACGGGACCGTGACGACGTCGCCGCGCCCCTCGGCGCCGCCGCTGTGCCCGAGCACGGTGCGGCCGTCGGCGGTCAGGTCGAAGCCGACGAAGCCGCCCTCGGCGCGCTTGCCGATCAGCCGCGAGCGGCCGGTGCGCGGGTTGACGGTGAACGCGGCGCGCGTGTCCTGGCCGACGAACTCGGCGAGCAGCCGGCCGCTGTTCGCCGACATCTCGACCGGCACGAGCCCGCTGACCCCGCTCGGGATCCGCAGCGACGTGATCCGCCGCAGGCTGCCGCCGTCGGGCTGGAGCTCGAACAGGTTGTAGGACGGCACGTCGCCGCCGCGCACCCGCTGGCGGTCGTGGACGATCCCGCTCGTGCTCCACAGCGGGTTGAGCGACTTGCGGTCGCGCGTGATGCGCTCGCGCGGCCCGGCGTCGAACTCGAGCACGTAGAGGTCGCTCGGGGCGTCGATGCGCTCGTCGCGGCCCGCGGTGCCGTAGACGACCGACGTCGAGTCGGGCGAGAACGAGAAGCCGCGGATGAAGCCGTTGGCGGCCGTGAAGCTCGAGCGCGTCGGCGTGTGGTAGACGGAGAGGCGGTTGCGCAGGCTCATCCCGAGCTGCGTCGAGTCGGGCGAGAAGCGCAGCTGTCCGACCGTGCTCGAGCGCGCGAGCCGGCGCGCCTGGCCGCGACGGTCGGCGCGCCGCAGCATCACCTGCTCGGGCGCGCCGGCGGCGACCCAGGCGACCCAGCGGCCGTCCGGCGAGACGACCGGGTCGCGGCCGCGGCCGATCCGCCGCGCCAGCGTTCCGTCGTCGGCGGCGACGTGGATCCACGGCTCGGCCCGCTGCGGGTCCTTGACGTAGACGAGCGTCGCGTGCGCCGGTGCGGCGAAGACGAGCACCGCGAGCACGGCGCCGAGGAGCATGGAGACCGCCATCGGGCGATGCTAGCGTCAGCCGCCAGGAGTCCCGCGTGGTGCCGAGAGAGGAGAGGTCGACGTGGCCGCAACCGAGACCGACGTCCAGGTCCTGAGGAACTTCATCGACGGCGAGCACGTCGACGCGGCCGGCGGGCGCACCCAGGCGGTGATCAACCCCGCCACCGGCGAGACGATCGCCCAGGCGCCGGACTCCGGCGCCGAGGACGTCGATCGCGCCGTCGCGGCCGCCCGCGCCGCGTTCGACGGCTGGTCGAACACGACCCCGGGCGAGCGCGCGCTCGCGCTGCTGCGGCTCGCCGACGCGATCGAGGAGCACGGCGACGAGCTGGCGCGCGCTGGAGGCGATCAACGCCGGCAAGCCGCTCGAGGCGGTCAAGGCCGACGAGATCCCGGTCGATCGCCGACAACCTGCGCTTCTTCGCCGGCGCCGCGCGCATGCTCGAGGGCAAGGCGGCGGGCGAGTACCTCGAGGGCTACACGTCGATGATCCGCCGCGAGCCGGTCGGCGTCGTCGGCCAGATCGCGCCGTGGAACTACCCGCTGATGATGGCCGTCTGGAAGATCGGCCCGGCGCTCGCCGCCGGCAACACGATCGTCCTCAAGCCGGCGCCGACGACGCCGGTCACGACGCTCAAGCTCGCCGAGCTCGCCGCGGAGTTCCTGCCCAAGGGCGTGCTCAACGTGTCGCCGGCGGCAACGAGGCCGGCCAGCGCGCTCGTCACGCACCCCGAGGTCGACATGGTCTCGCTGACCGGCTCGGTCGAGACCGGCAAGTGGATCGCCAAGGCCGCGCGCCGACACGCTCAAGCGCGTGCACCTCGAGCTCGGCGGCAAGGCGCCGGTCGTGGTGTTCGACGACGTCGACATGGAGACCGTGCTGGAGACGATCGCCGGCACCGGCTACTACAACGCCGGCCAGGACTGCACGGCGGCGACGCGCGTGCTCGCGCCGGCCGAAGGTCTACGACGACGTCGTCACCGGCCTCGCCGAGCAGGCCAAGGGCCTCAAGCATCGGCGACACGCTCGACGCCGACACCACGCTCGGGCCGCTCAACTCGGCGCGCCAGCGCGAGCGCGTCGAGGGCTTCCTCGAGCGCAAGCCCGGCCACGCCGAGGTCGTCACCGGCGGCAGCGAGCCCGACCTGCCCGGCTTCTTCCTCGAGCCGACGGTCGTCGCCGGCCTGCGGCAGGACGACGAGATGATCCAGCGCGAGATCTTCGGCCCGGTCATCACCGTCCAGCCGTTCAGCGACGAGGCCGAGGCGATCGCCTGGGCCAACGGCACGCCCTACGGCCTGGCCTCCTCGGTCTGGACGCGCGACGTCGGCCGCGCCCATGCGCGTCGCCAAGGCGCTGCGCTTCGGCTGCGTGTGGATCAACGACCACATCCCGCTCGCCTCCGAGATGCCGCACGGCGGCTTCAAGCAGTCCGGCTACGGCAAGGACCTCTCGTGCTACGCGGTCGAGGACTACACCGAGGTCAAGCACGTGATGGTGAGCCTGGCCTAGATCCGGCGCTGGCGGGCGCGCGGCGCGCCTGCTTGCGTCTCGCTGCGGCGGCGCTTGGAGTCCACGGCGCCGCCGCTTGCGAGGCCTTCGTCGGCGCGCGTGGGGCGCCGCGGCGCGCGCACCTCGAGCGCGCTGCGCGAGCCGCTCGGCGAGCCGCTGCCAGCGCCAGCTCGCGGTTGCGCAGCTGCGACGCGCGTGTCCTGCGCGCGAGGCGGTGACGCGCGGGCCGAGCCGGGCGGTGATGCGCGCCTTCTGGCGCGTCGCTCGAGCGCCTGCGACGCGCGCGACGTCGAACACGGCCTCCACGCGCGAGGCCGTGACGTTCGCGTGCTGACCCCCGGGACCGGACGGAGCGGCTGGTGCGCAGCTCGATCTCGCTGATGCGGGATCGCGACTGCCAGGAGCGGATGTTGAGGAATATCAGGGTGCAACTCTCTCGCCACCGCAGCACGTTAGAGTCGCGAGGGTCCGGCCGTCGACGATCGGAGCCGGAACGGTGGAAGCCTCAGCACTCCACGCCCCGGCGCACCTCAGCCGCCTGTCGCTGGCCGGCCGCTGCTGCGGCTGCGCTCCGACGAGCAGCTCGTCGCGCTCTTCCGCCCGGGCAACGAGGAGGCCTTCGGCGTGATCCACGACCGCTACCGCCAGCGCCTGTTCGCCTACGTGCGCCAGATGCTGTCGGCCGGCTCGCGCCAGGACGCCGAGGACGTGCTGCAGGACGTGTTCGTGCGCGCCTACGGCGCGCTGCGCTCGACGACCGGCGCGCGTCAACGCTGCGCGCGTGGCTCTACCGCGTCGCCCACAACCGCTGCATCGACCAGCTGCGCCGGCCCGTGCCGCCGCGCCGGCCGAGGTCTTCGAGGTCTCGCGCACGCCGCTGCACGACCCGCTCGACGAGGCGCAGCGGCGCGAGGACCTCGCGCGCCTGGTCGACGACGTCGGCCGGCTGCCCGAGCAGCAGCGCTCGGCGCTGCTGATGCGCGAGATCGACGGCCTGTCCTACGCCGACCTCGCCGGCGCGCTCGACGTCACCGTGCCGGCGGTCAAGTCGCTGCTCGTGCGCGCGCGCGTCGGCCTCGTCGAGGCCGCCGAGGCGCGCGACGCCGACTGCGCCGAGATCCGCCGCGACCTGCTCGGCGCCTACGACCGCGGCGTCAAGCGCCTCCGGCCGCGCGCGCCGCCACATGCGCGACTGCGACGGCTGCCGCGAGTACCGCACGGCGCTGCGCGGCATGCGACGCTCGCTTCGCCGCGCTGACGCCCGTGGCCGCCGGCCCGCGCTCGGCGGCTGGATCGCGAAGCTGCTCGGATCGGCGGCGCGGCGGCGGCGGCGCGGCGGCGCCGGCGGCGGCGGTCGCGACCGGCGGCGTCGCCTCCGTCAGCGCCGCAAGGTCGCCGCGGTCGTCTGCGCGACGGCGCTCACGGCCGGCGGCGCGGTCGAGGTGCGCAACATGACGACCGCCTCGCGCGACGCCGCGCAGTCGCGCGGCGGCCGACCGGCCCGAGCGGCGCGGCCGAGCGCCGCGCCGCGCCCGTCGCCGCGGCGGCCGCCGCCGCTCCGGCGCTCCCGGCCGCCGAGCCCCAGGCCGCGCGCACCGCGGCCGCACCTTCCGCCGCCCCGGCGAGCGCGCACACCGGCGGGCGAGCGCGCGCAGCCGCCGCCGCGAGACCGTCGCCGCAGGACGAGATCCCGATCGCGATGCCGCTCGCGCCGGCGCCCGGCGAGGCGCCGGCCACGGACGAGCAGGGCAAGGAGACGCTGCCGGGCGCCGAGACGGCACCGGACGGCGCCGGAGAAGGAAGCGGTCGACCCGGCGGCGCCGATCACGCCCGAGCCGCCGCGCCGACGGCGAGCTGAGCACGCCGCCGCAGCCGGGCGCGCAGCCCGCGCCGACGCCCGCACCCGGCACCGGCGTCCCGGCCGAGCCGCAGCCGGGCGGCCCGCGCACGGTGCTGCCGGAGCGCTGATCGCGCGGGCGCGCCGCCGTTCGCTAGCCTCGCGGCCATCGACCGCTACCTCGAGACCCTGGAGCACGAAGCCCTGCTCGTCCGCCGCGGCCGGCGGTCCGGGCTGTTCACGATCGCCGCCGTCCACTCGACCGCGCGCGGCCCGTCGCTCGGCGGCTGCCGGATGTGGACCTACGGCGACTCGCGCGCCGCGGTGCGCGACGCGCTGCGGCTCTCGCGCGCGATGACCTACAAGGCCGCCGTCGCGGGCCTGCCGCTCGGCGGCGGCAAGGGCGTGATCATGCTGCCCGAGGGCGCCGTGCCGCCCACCGGCGACGAGCGCCGCGCCGTGCTGCTCGACTTCGGCGAGACCGTCGAGACGCTCAGCGGCGCCTACCTGACCGCGGAGGACGTCGGCACGAGCGAGCGCCGACATGCGCGTGATCGCCGAGACGCACGCCGCACGTCACCGGCCTGCCGACCGACCTCGGCGGCTCCGGCGACCCGAGCCCGTGGACCGCGCTCGGCGTCGAGGCCGCCGTGCGCGTCGCGGTCGAGCGGCTGTGGGGCACCGACTCGGTCGCCGGCCGGCGGATCGCGGTCGTCGGCCTCGGCAGCGTCGGCGGCGCGCTCGCGCGCATGCTCGCCGAGGGCGGAGCCGACCTCGTCGTCGCCGACATCGACGAGCGCCGCCGCGAGCTGGCGGCCGACCTCGGCGCGGTCTGGTCCGACGCCCGCGTCGGCGATGACCGCCGAGGTCGACGTGCTCGCGCCGTGCGCGCTCGGCGGCATCCTCAACGAGGAGTCCGTGCCCGGCCCTGCGCTGCCGCGCGATCGCGGGCGCCGCCAACAACCAGCTCGCCGAGGAGGCGGTCGGCCGGATGCTGGCCGAGCGCGGGATCCTCTGGGTGCCGGACTTCGTCGCCAACGCCGGCGGCATCATCAACATCGCGGTCGAGCTGGAGCCCGAGGGCTACGCGCCCGAGCGGGCCGAGGCGCGGGTGCGCGCCGTCGGCGACACCGCGCGGCTCGTGCTCGACCACGCCGACGCGGCCGGCATCACACCGCTGGCGGCGGCGATGGAGATCGCGGAGCGCCGGGTGGCGGAGGCTCACCGAGCTTCTCCAGGTGCGCCCGTAGGCTGATCGCCGCGAACGGGCGCAGCGCCGGCGGCGCGTCCGGCCAGGCGGCGTCGAGCAGCTCGTCCTCCGTGCGCAGCCCGCGCGCGAGCGCCGCGACCAGGCGCTGCTCGCGGTCGCGCCGGTGCTCGAGGTACTCGTCGAGCTTGGCCTGCGGATCGCCGATCGGCGGCCCGTGCCCCGGGCACAGGAGATCGAGGTCGAGCGCGCGCAGCGCCTGCAGCCCGTCGAGGTAGGCGGCGAGGTCGGCCGAGACGAACACGCTGCCCTCGCCGAGCACCGCGTCGCCGGTGAACGCCGCGCGCCCGAAGACGTAGACGACGTGGTCCGGGGCGTGCCCGGGCAGCGGCAGCGCCTCCAGCGGGCCGAGGCTCTCGCCGCGCGCGACCGGGACGTCGCCGAGCCGCCGCAGCAGCCCTTCGAGCCCGTCGGCGTGGTCGCCGTGGTCGTGCGTGAGCGCGATCCCGCCGGGGCCGCCGCGCTCGGCGACCGCGGCCGCGACGGCGTCGAGGTGCGCGTCGAGCGCCGGGCCGGGATCGACGACGTACGCCGGCTCGCTGCCGGCGATCCACGTGTTCGTGCCGGACAGCGTCAGCGGGCCGGGGTTCGCTGCCCGCACGAGCGCGATCCCGTGCGCGGCGAGCACTACCGCGGGACGAGCCGGAAGACGGGCCCGTCGAGCGACGTCGCGTAGACCCGCCCGCGCGCGTCCTCGCCGAACGACGACAGCGTCGGCACCTCGAGCCGCGTCACGCGCGTGTCGCGGGCGCGGCCGCCGCGGATCCGCGCCGACTCGATCAGCCCGCGGCAGAAGTCGCCGAACACGTAGCGGCCGCGCAGCGCCGCGAGCACCGGGTCGCGCACCACGACGCCGCCGGTGATCGAGCAGTTGCCGCGCGAGTGCAGGCGCTCGATCACGGGCCGCACGTGGCCGGGAGCCGACTCGCCGGGCGCGAAGCGGCGGTTCCCCTCGAACGGCCGCCAGCCGAGGTTGGCGCCCGCGCGGCGCACGACCGAGACCTCCTCGACCTCGTTCTGGCCGACGTCGGCGACGATCATGTCGCCGCTGCGCGGGCCGAACGCGAACCGCCACGGGTTGCGCAGGCCGTACGCCCAGATCTCCGGGCGGGCGCCGTCGCGGCCGACGAACGGGTTCGAGCGCGGCACGCTGTAGGCGCGGCCGCCGCTCGCGCGCGGGTCGATGCGCAGGATCTTCCCGAGCAGCGACCCGAGGTCCTGGCCGTTGCCGCGGCGACCGTGCTGGTCGCCGCCGCCGCCGCCGTCGCCGAGCCCGATGTAGAGCAGCCCGTCGGGCCCGAACAGCAGCTGGCCGCCGTTGTGGTTGGGCTCCGGCTGGTCCTGGGCGAGCACGACGCGGGCCGAGCCGGCGTCGGCCTGCTCGGCGCTCGCGCGCCGGTACTCGACGACGCGCGTGTCCCCCGCGCGGTCCGTGTAGTAGACGTAGAAGCGGCCCGTGCGGGCGTAGCCGGGCGCGAAGGCGAGCGAGAGCAGCCCGCGCTCGCCGCCCGCGTCGACGCGATCGGACACGTCCAGGAACGGGCGCCGCAGCTTGTCTCCCGTCGCGCACGATCATCACGCGCCCGCCCTGCTCGACCACGAAGATGCGCCGGCGGTCGCCGGGCGGGGCGGTCACGTACACCGGCTCGGCGAACGTGCCGATCCGCTGCAGGCGCAGCCCGGGGCGCGCGCGCTGCCGGGCCGGCTCGGCGGTCGGGCTGGGCGTGGACGACGTCGCGGGCGAGGTCGCGCTCGGCGTGGCGCGCGCGTCGGCACCGTCGCCGTCGTCGCCGCAGCCGAGGATCAGGGCCGTCGCCAGGGCAGGGATCAGGAGCCGCCGCCGCACCCCGCCCAGGATGACAGGCGCGGCGCGCGCCCCCACCGGTAGCGCGCGCCGCGCCTCCGGCTTTCAGTACCCCGAACCGGCTAGCGGGTGACGAGGCGGTCGAACAGGTGCGCCAGCTCCTGCTCCGGGTCCGCGGTCAGCCCGGTGTGGACCGGTGACGCCTGCACGATCGTGCTCGCCGGCGCGGTCATCCAGTGGAAGCGCTCGGACGGCTCGAGCGCGGCGATCGGACCGCCCGCGGGGTCGCCCGCCGCGACCTTCTCGATCGTCGCCAGCAGCGCCCGGATCTCCTCGCCGTCGCAGCCGGGCGCGAGCGCCTGCAGCGCAGTCGCGTCGAGCGCGGTGCGGGCGGCGAGGAAGTGGCGGCGGCGGCAGAACAGCACCACGCCGGCGTTCAGGAACTCGCCGCGCTCGACCCGCGGCACGACACGCAGGACCGCGTACTGGAAGCCGTCACGCCCGGACACGTTCAGCCTCCTCGACCCACGCCCGCGGCTCCTCGAGCCGCCGCTCCAGGTGCGCCGCGTAGACCGCGCCGTCGGCCCATCCGGCGGGCACGAGCTCCGGCCGCCGCGCGCGGGTCGGCCCGCGGCGCGAGCCGCGCGTCGGCCTCCGCGATCGAGCCGGCGGCCGGCAGCAGCACGTGATCGCGGATCGCCGGGAACGGCCGCCCCGCCTGGGCCAGCGGGTCGCCCGCGCCGTGGTGCACGTACAGCGCCGCCCCGTGGTCGATCAGGAACAGCCGGCCGTGCCAGCGCAGCAGGTTCGGGTTGCGCGGCGTGCGGTCGACGTTCTCGACCAGCGCGTCGAGCCAGACGACGTTCGCGGCCAGCTCCGGGTCCGGCGGGTCGGCCGGCGAGTAGGCGAGCGAGCCGGGCAGGTAGTCGAGGCCGAGGTTGACGCCCGCGCTCGCCCGGATCAGGTCCTGGATCTCCGGGTCGGGCTCGGCGCGGGCCAGCTCCGGGTCGAGCTCGATCAGCACGAGCTCCGGCACCGGCAGGCCGAGCGAGCGCGCCAGCTCGCCGACGACGACCTCGGCCGCGAGCGCCTTCGGCCCCTGCCCCGCGCCGCGGAACTTGAGCACGTAGAGGCCGTCGTCGTCGGCCTCCACGATCGCCGGCAGCGACCCGCCCTCGCGCAGCGGGGTCACGTAGCGGGTCGCGGTCACGGTGCGCAGCACGGCTGGCATGATGGCGGGCGATGCCGACGCCGCTGTGGGAGCCGCCGCCCGAGCTGGTCGAGCGGGCCGCGATGACCCGCTTCATGCGCGAGCACGGATTCGAGGACTACGCCTCGCTGTGGCGCTGGTCGGTGGACGACCTGGAGGGCTTCTGGGGCGCGCTGTGGCGGTTCTTCGCCGTCGGCGAGGCGCCGTCCACGGTGCTCGCCTCGCGCGCGATGCCGGGCGCCGAGTGGTTCCCCGGCACGCGGCTCAACTACGCCGCGCACCTGTTCCGCGATCGCGACCCGGGGCAGACGGCGATCGTCCACGCGTCCGAGCTGCGCGGGCAGGCCGAGTGGTCCTGGGGCGACCTGCGCGAGCGCACGGCGGCGATCGCCGGCGGGCTGCGCGCGCTCGGCGTCGGGCCCGGCGACCGCGTCGCCGCGTACGTCCCGAACGTGCCGGACGCGGTCGCGGCGTTCCTGGCCAGCGCCTCGGTCGGCGCGATCTGGTCGAGCTGCTCGCCCGACTTCGGCGCCCGCTCGGTGATCGACCGCTTCGCGCAGATCGAGCCGAAGGTGCTGATCGCGGTCGACGGCTACCGCTACAACGGCCGCGACTTCGACCGCTCGGAGACGGTCGCGGAGGTGGCCGCGGCGGTCGGGGGCCGGCTCGTGCGGCTCGGGCACCTCGACGGCTCGGGCTGGGAGGAGGGCTTCCTCGTCGCCGTCCGAGCTGACGTTCGAGCCGGTGCCGTTCGACCATCCGCTGTGGGTCCTCTACTCGTCGGGCACGACCGGGCTGCCGAAGGCGATCGTGCAGGGCCAGGGCGGGATCCTGCTCGAGCATCTCAAGAAGCTGCACCTGCACGTGGACGCGCGCACCGGCGACCGGCTGTTCTGGTTCACCACGACCGGCTGGATGATGTGGAACTTCCTCGTCTCCGGCCTGCTCACCGACGCGGCGATCGTGCTCTACGACGGCAGCCCCGCGCACCCGGACATGGACGTGCTGTGGGATCTCGCCGAGAGCGCCGGCATCACCACGTTCGGCACCAGCGCCTCCTACATCGCGGGCTGCATGAAGGCGGGGTCGAGCCCGCCGCGGGCCGCGACCTCTCGCGCCTGCGGGCCGTCGGCTCGACCGGCTCGCCGCTGTCGCCGGAGGGCTTCCGCTGGGTCTACGAGCACGTCGGGCGCGACACGTGGCTGTTCTCGACCAGCGGCGGGACCGACCTCTGCACCGCGTTCGTCGGCGGCTGCCCGCTGCTGCCCGTCTACGAGGGCGAGCTGCAGGCGCGCGCGCTCGGGGCCGACGTGCAGGCCTGGGATCCCGAGGGCCGGCCGCTGATCGGGGAGGTCGGCGAGCTGGTGATCGCGCAGCCGATGCCCTCGATGCCGCTCTACCTCTGGAACGACCCCGACGGCGAGCGTCTGCACGAGTCGTACTTCTCGACCTACCCGGGCATCTGGCGCCACGGCGACTGGATCGAGATCACCGAGCGCGGGACGGCGGTGATCCACGGGCGGTCGGACTCGACGATCAACCGCGGCGGCGTGCGCATGGGCACGGCCGAGATCTATCGCGCGGTGCTGGCGGTCGACGCGGTGCTCGACGCGCTGGTGGTCGACGTCGACGGCTACATGCCGCTGTTCGTCGTGCTGCGCGACGGTGTCGCGCTCGACGACGCGCTGGTGGCGCGGATCCGGACCCGGATCCGCGAGGACTGCTCGCCGCGGCACGTGCCGAACGACGTGATCGCGGTGCCGGAGGTGCCGCGCACGCTGTCCGGCAAGGTGCTCGAGCTGCCGGTCAAGCGGATCCTGATGGGGACGCCGCCGGACGAGGCGGCGAGCCGCGACTCGCTCGCGAACCCCGCGAGCCTCGATCTGTTCGTCAGTCTGCGGCGGGGCGCATAGCGCGCCAGCGCCGGCTGCGCTCGAGCAGCTGCAGGTTCTCCTCGAACGTCCGCGGACCGTAGGGCGAAGGCGTCCAGGCCCGTTCGGTGCCGCCGATGTGCGTCAGCCGATCGCTGACGCCGGCGATGTATTCGTCGAAGTCGTCGCGGCGGCGGAGGAACTTGGGGATCATGCTGGTGGCGGTGCGCTGCTGCTCGCCGACGGCGAGCGCACGCCCGCAGTGATCAGGATAGCGGTGGCGGCGGCGGAGACCAACGCGGCGGCCACCCAGACGACGCGCAGGAGCACCGGGTCGGCCTGGAAGCCGAGCGCCGCGCCGGCCAGCAGCGCGGCGAGCGTGCAGGCGACGAGCGCGAGCCGGCGCGGCACGAGCATCAGCCGCAGCAGCGGATGCTCGTCCGTGCGCAGCACGAGCGCGGAGAACACCGCCGAGGTCGAGAGCACGATGCCGATCGCCGGGCCGGCGCTGCCGGCCAGCGTCTCGAGGTCGGAGAAGATCGCCGGCAGGCCGAGCAGCAGCGTGATGACGGTGGCGACGATCGCCGCCGGGATCAGGAAGCGCGCGCGCTCGACGCCGAAGTCGACCACCAGGCCCGGATCCTGCGGCGGGGCGCCCCTGAGCGCGTAGTAGAGCGCCGGGTGGTCGGTGTCCCGGACCCCCTCCGCGAGCAGCCGACGCGTCGCGTCGTCGGAGAGCTGCGTCCGCCGCGCGCGCAGGTCGGGCGGCAGCGCGACCTCGACGTGATAGCTCGCCGCCTGCGCGGCCCCGTCCGCCGAGTAGCGGTGCACGAACCCGGGGCGCAGCGCGAACGTCTCGTCGTAGGCGAACTTGAACACGCGCCGCCGGTCGAGCTGGCGGGTGACCGCCCAGACCACGAAGCTGTCGCCGAGGTCGGCGACCGTCTTGCGGAAGTCGAAGAGCGGCTCGAGCGCGAACTCCTCCTCGATCCGCTCGACCGCGCCGGCGACGCTGTCGCCGGCCAGCACCGCGTCGATCACCGCGCCGGCCGAAAGGTCGACGGCCGCGGCCGTCGTGTCCTCGAGGCCGAGCCGCGTGAGGTCGGACGCGAGCGCCAGCTCGAGCATCTCGCGATCGATCAGCGCGTTCTGCTGGGCCGTGAGCAGCGGGACGGAGTGGCTCTCCTCGTTGCGCAGGTCGAAGTGCACGAGCGGGCGCCGGGCCAGCAGCGCGAGCGGCACGATGTGCTCGTCGGCGTCGGAGATCCGCAGGGCTTCCCGGAACTCCGCGGGGACCGTGAAGTCGACCGAGACGGCGCGCCGCACCTGCTCGTGGCTGAGCACGGTGATCGTCTCGACGCGGCGATGGCGCCACTCGGTCTGGCGCTCGAGCAGCGTCAGCGCGACCGCCGCGATCGTCCCCGCCTTCTCGTCGAGCTCCTCCCCCTCCACGGGGAGATGGTCTCAGAGGTCGAGGACGACCTTGACGTCGTCCGGCTGCGCCTCGACGGCCTGCTCGAAGCGCTCGAGCGGGACCCGCCGCGTGATCAGCCGCTCGAGCCAGGCGAGGTCCGCGCGGCCGAGCGCCTCGAGCGCGAGCGCGTAGTGGCCGAGGTTGGCGTTCACGGAGCCGAACACGACGTCGTTCTCGAGCACGAGCGAGCGGTTGAGCGCGCCGGCGTCGACGGTCAGGTCGCGGCCCACCGGCGAGACGCCGGTGAGGCAGACGATGCCCGCGGGGGCGTTGGCGGCGATCGCGTCGAACACGAGCCGGCCGACGCCGGTGGCCTCGATGATCACGTCGGGCATCGCCGCCTCGGTGACGGTCGCGACGTCGCTGTGGTGGTAGTGGGCGCCGAGGTCCTCGACGAGCCGCGGCTTCGGGCCGTCGGTGACGCGGTCGAGCACGTGCACCTCGAGGCCGCGCTGGACGCCGAGCATCGCCGCGAGCAGGCCGATCGGGCCGGCGCCGGTCACGAGCGCGCGCTGCGGCTCGAAGAACGCGCGGGCGCCGATGCGCGCGATCTGGTCCCAGGCCTTGGCCACGATCGTGGTCGGCTCCATCAGCATGCCGACCGACTCGAGCCGCGGGTCGAGCTTCACCGCGTACTCCGCCTCGATCGCCCAGCGCTCGGAGCCGAAGCCGTGCAGCTCCTTGATGCCGCGCTCGGTGTAGCGCCCGTTGCGGCAGAAGTCGAACTCCCCGCGCGCGCACGCGGGACACGGCTCGGGATCGGGGCGGCGGACGACGCCGACGACGAGGTCCCCGGGCGCGAAGTCGCTGCCGTCGGGGGCCTGCGCGACGCGGCCGAGCGACTCGTGGCCGAGGATCAGCCGGTCGGCGCCGGGCGGCGCCCAGCCGTACTCGCCGGCCATGATCTCGCGGTCGGTGCCGCAGACGCCGAGCGCGATCGCGTCGACGAGCAGGTCGCCGGGGCCGGCCTCGGGCTCGGGCATGTCCGAGACGGCGGCCGAGCCCGGCCTGCAGGGGAACCACGGTGAGCGCGCGCACCCACCAACATAAAGGGGTCTGACCCCTTTAGGTGGGGCCGCTATCACTGGAGGCATGGATGCGCTCGACCCCGACTCCCGCTACGTCTTCGTGCTCAGCACGCGGCCGCTCGACGACGAGGAGTGGAACGGCAGCGCCGAGCGCGAGGCGCTGCTCGCGATGTGCGAGCGCTGCTGGCCGAGCGAGCGCGCGCAGCGCCAGTAGCAACCACCCGCAGCGGGTGATTGCCGCTCACCCCATCGCGGCCTAGCGTCCGCGGCATGTCAACCGCAGCGGCCGCGTCTTCACCACCGATCGTCGCCGGCGAAGGCGGCAAGTACTGGTGGGTCCTGCTCGTCGCCGGGATCCTGACCGTCCTCGTCGGGATCGTCGCGCTGCTCTACCCCGAGCCGACGCTGCTGATCGTCGGCCTGCTGTTCGGCGTCTACCTCGCGATCTGGGGCGGGATGACGCTGTTCCACGCCGTCGGCGACGAGTCGATGGCCGTGGTCGTGCGCGTGCTCGAGGTGGTGATCGGGCTGCTGGGGCTGTTCGCCGGGCTGCTGCTGATCGTGCGCCCCGGCCAGTCCGTGCTCACCGCCGCGCTGGTGCTCGGCTTCTGGTGGGTCATCGTCGGCGTGCTGCAGGTGGTGCGCGGCATCGCGATACCCGAGGGGCGCGTGTGGAACATCCTCTGGGGGCTGATCGCGACGATCGCGGGCGCGATCATCCTCGCCCAGCCCAGCATCGGGCTCATCACGCTCGTCTGGATCGTCGAGCCTCGGCCTCCTGATCCAGGGCGCGGTCGAGATCGCCGCGGCGCTCGGCTGGCGCAAGCTGCACAAGGCGGGGCTGGCATGAGGGCCTTCCTGGTCATCCTCGTCGCCGCGCTCGCGCTCGCGGCCTGCGGCGAGTCGCCTGAGGACCAGGCGCGCGAGGAGGGCGAGCGCGCCGGCGCGGCCGTCCGCGCGCTCTTCGACGCCGAGACGCCGGAGGCCGCGCAGATCGCCGTCGACGAGCTCGTCGTCGTCCGCGAGGACCTCTCCGACGAGGTCCGCGAGCATGTGCAGGACGAGGTCGGCGTGCAGACCGAGTCGCTCCAGGCCGCCGCCGAGGCGCTCCAGTCCGGCGACCGCGCGGAGCTGCAGTCGGCGATCCAGGACGTGCGTGCGCAGGCCGACTCGTTCACGAGCCAGGACGACTCGATCGCCAACGAGTTCTGGCGCGGGTTCGAGGAGGGCTACGACGACGACTAGGCTCCGCGGCCATGCGGAGCCGGTACGACGTGGTGGTGGTCGGCGGCGGGCACAACGGGCTCGTCGCCGCGGCCTACCTGGCGCGGGCCGGGAGGTCGGTGCTGGTGCTCGAGCGGCTGCCGGAGACCGGCGGCGCCGCGGTCTCGCAGGCGCCCTGGCCGGGGATCGACGCGCGGATCTCGCGCTACTCGTACCTGGTCAGCCTGCTGCCGGACCGGATCGTGAGCGAGCTCGGGCTGCGGTTCCGCACGCGCGAGCGCCGCGTCTCGTCGTACACGCCGGTCCCGGGACACCGACCGCGGCGTCCTCGTCGGCGCCGCGATGCCGGCCGCCTGGGACGCGTTCTACGCGCGCTGCGCCCGCGTCGCGCGCGCGGTCGCGCCCGACGCTGCTGGAGCCGCTGCGCGCGCGTGAGGACCTGCGCCGCGCGGTCGGCGACGACGAGACCTGGGAGGGCCTGTTCGAGCGGCCGCTGGGCGAGCTGCTCGAGGCCTCGCTCGACGACGACGTCCTGCGCGGGATCGCGCTCGACCGACGCGCTGATCGGCACGTTCGCCGGGGCGCACGACGCCGACCTGCGCCAGAACCGCTGCTTCCTCTACCACGTGATCGGGAACGGCACCGGCGCCTGGAACGTGCCGGTCGGCGGCATGGGCGCGCTCGCCGCCGAGATCGCCGCGTGCGCCGCGGACGCGGGCGCCGAGCTGGTGACGGACGCCGAGGTGATCGCGATCGAGGCCGACGGCCGCGCGGCCGAGGTGCGCACGTCGGCGGCGGCGATCGCGTGCGACCACGTGATCGCCGGCTGCGCGCCGGCGGTGCTGGCGGAGCTGGCCGGGCTGCCGGCGGCGGACCCGCCCGAGGGCGCGCAGCTGAAGGTGAACATGCTGCTGAAGCGGCTCCCGCGGCTGCGCGACGCGGCCGTCGACCCCGCCGACGCCTTCGCCGGCACGTTCCACGTCAACGAGACGTACTCGCAGCTGGCGGCGGCGCACGCGGCCGCGCTGGCGGGCCGCGTCCCGGACCCGGCGCCGTGCGAGATCTACTGCCATTCGCTGACCGACCCGACGATCCTCGGCCCGGAGCTGGCGGCGAGCGGCGCGCACACGCTGACGCTGTTCGGGCTCGAGCTGCCCGCGCGGCTGTTCGAGGCCGGCCTGTTCGACGCCGCGCTGGACTCGACGCTGCGGTCGCTCGACTCGGTGCTGGCCGAGCCGATCGCGGACTGCCTGCTGCGCGACGCCGACGGCCGCCCGTGCCTGGAGGCCAAGTCGCCGCTCGACCTCGACGCCGAGCTGCGCCTGCCGCGCGGCAACATCTTCCACCGCGACCTCGCGTGGCCGTTCGCCGAGCGCGACGAGGACGTCGGCACCTGGGGCACCGAGACGGCGATCGCGAACGTGCACCTCGGCGGCGCCGGCGCGCGCCGCGGCGGCGGCGTCAGCGGCATCCCGGGCCGCAACGCCGCGCTGGCCGTGCTCGGCTAGCGGCGCTCGGGCCGCTCGCCGATCTGCAGGTCGCCGACGCCGTCGACGACCTCGTTCGGCAGGTAGGGATAGCGCTCGAGCTCGGCGCGCGTGGTCACGCCCGTGAGCACGAGGATCGTGTGCAGGCCGGCCTCGAGGCCGGCGACGACGTCGGTGTCCATCCGGTCGCCGACCATCGCGGTCGTCTCCGAGTGCGCGCCGAGCGCGTTCAGCGCCGAGCGCATCATCAGCGGGTTCGGCTTGCCGACGTAGTAGGGCTCGACGCCGGTCGCGCGCGTGACGAGCGCGGCCACCGCGCCGGTGGCGGGCAGCGGGCCCTCGGCGGACGGGCCGGTCGCGTCCGGGTTGGTGGCGATGAAGCGCGCGCCGTCGCGGATCAGCCGGATCGCGCGCGTGATCGCCTCGAAGCTGTAGGTGCGGGTCTCGCCGAGCACGACGTAGTCGGGGTCGCGGTCGGTCAGCACGTAGCCGACCTCGTGCAGCGCGGTGGTCAGCCCGGCCTCGCCGACGACGTGCGCGCTGCCGCCGGGGCGCTGGCTGTCGAGGAACTGGGCGGTCGCGAGCGCGGACGTCCAGAGCGACTCGACCGGCACCTCGATCCCGCTCCCGGCCAGCCGCGCGCTGAGGTCGCGCGGCGTGTAGATCGAGTTGTTGGTCAGCACGAGGAAGCCCTTGCCAGCGGCGCCGAGGCGGCGTATGAAGTCCTCAGCGCCGGGCAGCGGGCGCTCCTCGTGGACCAGGACGCCGTCCATGTCGAGGAGGTAGTGCTCGATCGGGTCCACGGAAATCACGGTAGCGGCGCGTTATATTGTTGCGCAGACAACCACATTGATCGGGAGCGGCACTCGTGAAGCTCGAAGGCATCCACCACATCACCGCGATCACCGGCGACGCGCCCGCCAACGTGGAGTTCTACGTCGGCGTCCTCGGACTGCGGCTGGTGAAGAAGACGGTCAACCAGGACGATCCGACCGTCTACCACCTCTTCTACGCCGACGACGCGGGCTCGCCCGGCGCCGATCTGACGTTCTTCGAGTACCCGGGCGCGCGCCCGGGCCGCGCGGGCGACGGCATGGTCCATCGCGTCGTCTGGCGCGTGGGCGCGGAGGCCGCGATCGACTTCTGGGAGCAGCGGCTGGCCGCGTCCGGGCGTCGAGGCCGCGCGGTCGGACGCGACGCTGCGCTTCGCCGACCCGGAGGGGCTCGAGCACGAGCTCGTCGTCTCCGACCGCGGCCGACGCGCCGCTGATCGCCGACGCGCCCGACGTCCCGCGCGAGCACGCGCTGCAGGGCTTCGAGGGCGTGCGCGCCTACAGCGCGACGCCGGAGCGCAGCGAGGCGCTGCTGCGCGACACGCTCGGCTTCAGCGGCGGCGCCGACGGTCGCTGGGAGGTGCGCGGCGACGAGCGCGGCGGCTTCTACACCTACGACCCGGCGCCGGCCGAGCGCCCGCTGTCCGGCGCGGGCACGATCCACCACGTCGCGTTCGCCTCGCGGATCGAGGACCAGGAGGCGTGGCAGGAGCGCGTCGCCGCCAGCCACGAGGCCCGCCCGACGCCGATCATCGACCGCTTCTACTTCCGCTCGATCTACTTCCGCGAGCCCAGCGGCGTGCTGTTCGAGATCGCCACGATGGGCCCGGGCTTCGGCGCCGACGAGGATCCCGACCACCTCGGCGAGCGCCTGTCGCTGCCGCCGGACTACGAGCGGCTGCGGTCGCAGCTCGAGCAGGTGCTGACGCCGCTGCCGGACCCGCGGGCGGCGAAGGCGGTTCAGGCGAAGCGGACGGCGACGCCCGGGTAGTCGACGATCAGGCCCGCGGCGTCGTACTCGAGGATCGCCTCGAAGTCGAAGCCGGGGCTCGTGTAGTCGAAGCGGCGGTCGTCGCGGCGGAGGTACGTCTGCTCGATCCGCACGACGCTCAGGTCGAGCGCGCGGACGTAGGCCGCGGGGGCCTGCGTGAGCCGCCCCGGAGCCGGCTCGAGCCGGTGGATCGGGAACGCGTTCGTGCAGGCCGAGGCCTCGAGGTCGACGTCGATCAGGCCGTCGAGCTGCGGGGCGGGCGCGCCGTCGACCGTCCAGCTCCCCTCGCCGTCGGCCTCCAGCAGCGTCTCGCGCGGGCCGGCCGGGGTGTCGCCGGCGACGTGGGCCGAGCGGGTGTGCCAGCGCTCGTCGAACCGGATGTCGTAGCGGACGGCGTACGCGTTGCCCTCCTCGAACGCCGACGTGTGCCCGCGCAGCCGGCCGGGGGTCGCGAACAGGACCTCGAACCCGTCGAGCGCTCCGAGGTGCCGCCATGCGGCCTGCGCCGGGAGTTCGTCGAAGGTCGTCATGCGGCGTCACACGACAGCGCACGAGGCGGATGGAACACCCGTCGTCGGTGCTCGGGGCGAGCTTTCGCGCGGCCGCCCTCTAGGAGGGCATGCGCAAGCTCCCCTTCATCCTCGCGCTCGCAGGGCTCGCGGCGGCCGCCCCCACGGCCGCTGCGGGCACGTACGAGCACCACACGCTGACCGGCGCGTCGCCGGGCCACGACGGCTGGTCGCCGCGCGTCGTCTTCCAGGGCGGGTTCGTCGCGGCCGGCAGCGGACCGGGCGGGCTGACCGCCCAGTTCTGGGCGCGCGACCGGTTCGCGCCCGGTGAGCTCGCCGAGTGGATCTACGACGCGCCGGACGGCACGACGATCGCCGCCTGGACCTTCGAGCGCGCGCTGTCCGGCGTCGTGCCGGGCGACTGGAACACGCTGTTCGGCGCGATCGCCGGCGGGCGGCTGCGGTACGTCGCGAGCGACGTCCCGTCGGTCAACCGCGGCTGGTCCGCCGTCACGGCGCTCGGGCTCGGTGCCGGTGCGCTGACCGCGCGGCTGCAGTGCGGCGGTCCTAGGACGTGCCCGGGCCGTCCGACGCTGTTCGTGCGCGCGTCGCAGGTGACGCTGCACGACGCGTCGGCGCCCGCGGTGCTCGGCCGTGCGCGGCGACCTCGCCGGCCCGGGCCCGCTGGCCGGCGTCGCCGCGCTGTCCTTCGCCGCCTCCGATCGCGGCGGCGGCGTCCACCGCGCCGTGCTGGAGGTCGACGGCCGCGAGCTCGCAGTCGTGCCGGTCGGCGACGAGCGCTGCCGCGACCTGCTGCCCGGCGCCCGCCGCGAGTTCGCCCACCGCGCGCCCTGCCCAGCGGCCGCGGGCGCGACCGTCGCGCTCGACACGCGGCGGCTGGCCGACGGGCGCCACGTGATCGCCGTCCACGTCGAGGACGCGGCCGGCAACCGCACGACCGTGCACGGTCCCAGCGCCGCCACCGTCGCCAACCGCGCCGCACCGGCGCCGCGAACCGCCCCGCGCCCGCCCGCGGCCACGGCCCGGCCGATGATCACCGCCTGGCTCGAGCGCGGCCGCCGCCGCCTGCGCGCGACCACGGTGCGCCACGGCGTCCGCGTGCGGGTCCGAGGGCGCACGACACCCCCGAGCACCGCGCCGGTCCCGGTCCACGAGCGCCCGCTCGCCACGCGCCGCTGGCGCCCGATCACCGGCGTCCGCCCACGCGGCGACGGGCGGTTCACGTTCTTCACGAAGATCGGCGCCTCGCGCATGCTGCGCGTCGGCGGGACGCGCCTCACGCTGCACGTGCGCGCTCCCGTCACGGTCCGCGTCCGCGGCGACCGCGTGACCGGGCGGGTGCCGCGCGGCCGCTTCCTCGTGGAGCTGCAGACGCGCGAGCGTGGGCGCTGGACCACGCGCGGCCTCGTGCGGACGTGGCGCAGCGGCCGGTTCGCCGGTCGTGTGCCCGGCGAACCGCCTGTGCGCGCGCTCGTCCCGCGCCAGCCCGGCCTGCCGTACGCGGCCGGGTGGGCGGTCAGTCCTCCGCGTAGAGCGAGTCGAACAGCCCCTCGTAGCGCTCGGTGATCACGTTGCGCTTGACCTTCAGCGTCGGCGTCAGCTCACCGGTCTCCTGCGACAGGTCATGGTCGAGGATCGCGAACTTCTTGATCTGCTCGACCCGCGCGTAGCGCTCGTTGACGCCGTCCAGCACGCCCTGGACCAGCTCGCGGACCTTCGGCTCGCGCGCCAGCGCGGCCGGGTCCTCGGGCAGCGAGTGCTCGCGCGCGAAGTGCACGATCTCCTCCGGGTCGAGCGTGATCAGCGCCACCGGGTACGGGCGCCGGTCGCCGTACATGACCGCCTGCGAGATCCAGCGCGACTGCTTGAGGTCGTTCTCGAGGTTGGCCGGCGTCAGGTTCTTGCCGCCCGCGGTGATGATGATGTCCTTCTTGCGGCCGGTGATCGTCAGGTAGCCGTCCTCGTCGAGCGCGCCGAGGTCGCCGGTGTGCAGCCATCCGTCCTCGACCGCACCGAACGAGTCGTCCTGCAGCTTGTAGTAGCCCTGGAAGATGTGCGGGCCGCGGATCAGCACCTCGCCGTCCTCGCCGATCCGGATCTCGGCGCCCGGCAGCGGCCGCCCGACCGAGCCGAAGCGGTGGTGCTCGAGCGTCGACACCGTCGAAGCCGTCGCGGTCTCGGTCATGCCGTAGCCCTCGAGCACGTTGACGCCGCAGGCGTAGAAGAACTCGAGGATCTCCTTCGCGATCGGCGCGGCGCCGGTCGTGGCCTGCCGCAGCTGCCCGCCGAACACGTTGCGGACGTTCGCGAACAGCTCCTGGTCGGCCTTCTCGTAGTGCTCGCGCAGCGCCTCCGGCAGCGGCTGGCCGGCGGCCTCGAGCGCCCGCGCCTTGAGGCCGAGCTGCGTCGCGGCCTTGATCTTCTCCGGGTCCCCGCTGGCCGTGACCAGCGTGTAGATCTTCTCGAAGATCCGCGGCACCGACGGCAGGTAGTGCGGCTTGACGGCCATCAGCTCGCCGACGACCCCCTTCGGGTCGCCGCCCCAGTAGGCGACCGTGCCGCCGAGGTCGATCGCGATCAGCTGGATCAGCAGCGCGAACGAATGGGCGAGCGGCAGGTAGAGGTAGACGACATCGCCGTTCCGGAGCACGGCGATCTGCTCGCACATGGTCACGACGGAGCGGTAGTTGCCGTGCGTGAGGACGCAGCCCTTCGGCGGCCCGGTGGTCCCCGACGTGTAGATGAACGTGTACGGGTCGTCCGGGCCGACGGCGGCGCGGCGCTCGGCCAGCTCGGCGGCGTCGCGCCCGCGGCCGCGCTCGCGCAGCTCGTCGACGGACAGCGTGCCCTCGACGCCGGGCTCGAGCGACACGATCGCCTCGAGGCCGGGCAGGCGCTCGCGCACGGCCTGCAGCTTGGCGACCTGGGAGGCGTCCTCGCAGATCGCGAAGCGCGCCTCGGAGTTGCCGGCGACCCACTCGCACTCCTCGGCGGAGTTCGTGGGGTAGATCGGCACGACGACCCCGCCGGCGCTGCTGATGGCGAAGCTCGACCAGGCCCATTCGGCGCGCGTGGAGCAGAGGATCGCCACGCGCTCGCCCGGCTGCAGGCCGAGGTCGATCAGCCCGCGTCCGATCTCGGAGACGATCTCGCCCGCCTCGCGGTACGACACGTCGGCCCAGCCTTCGCCGTCCTTGAACCGGGCCGCCGGGCGGTCACCGAACTTCTCCGCGGCCAGGCCGAACATGTCGGCGATCGTCCGCGACCCGGTCGTGTCTGCGCCCGGGGTGGCGATGCTGGATTCCATGCGCTCCTCCTCCTCCTGCTGGGAGGAGCGATTCTAGATCCGGCGCCTAACCCTGGGCGCCGCTCCTGCGGTCAGGCCGTGGCGACCTGACTGTGCCTCGATGGGACCGAGGACTGCTCTACGTTCGCCAAGAACAGCGTCTTGTCGATTCGGCCTTGGAAGATCGGCACGCCCAGCTCCATGCACTTCTCGATGACCTCGCGTCGCTCCATGCCGGCTTCGCGCGCGAGCTCCGTGGGCGTGAGGTGGATTGCCATCAGACCGTTACCTCCGTGAGGTTTGCCACGTGAACAGGACCGTAGCGCCTCTGCCGGACGCTCACAACAACATTTCCTCAACATTCGCTCAACGAAGGCGCTCACACCGGGTTCGGGATGTCGATCCAGACGTGATCGATCCCGAACCGCGCCGCGAGCCAGTCGCCGAGCGCCCGCACCCCGAACGTCTCCGTGGCGTAGTGGCCCGCGGCGATGAAGTGGATGCCGGCCTCGCGCGCGTCCGCCATCACGTGCTCGCGCGGCTCTCCGGTCAGCAGCGCGTCGAGCCCGCCGGCGACCGCCTCCGGGAGCTTGTCGGCTCCGGAGCCGGACACGATGCCGATGCGGCGGACGCGGTCCGGCCCCGCGTCGAAGACGGTCGGCTCGCGCCCGGTGAGCTCGCGCACGCGCGCGAACAGCTCTGGGGCCGGCACGCCGTCGCCACCGAACGTGCCCGCGCGGCCGATCGCCTGGCCGCGGAAGAGCCCGAACGGCTCGTGGCGCTCGCACCCGAGCCGCTCCGCGAGGATCGCGTTGTTGCCCAGCTCGGCGTGGGCGTCGAGCGGCAGGTGGTAGCCGGCCAGCGCGACGTCGTGCTTGAACAGCGGCCGCAGGCGCTCGGCGAGCGTCGGCGAGAGCCCGGTCGGGTGGAAGTCCCAGAACAGCCCGTGGTGGACGACGATCAGCTGCGCCTCGGCGGCGATCGCCCGCTCGATCAGCTCGCGCTGCGCCGTGACGCCGGTCGCGACGCGCTCGATCTCCCGCGGGCCGGGCACCTGCAGGCCGTTCGGCCCGAGGTCGCGGAAGGCGGCCACGTCGAGCAGCTCGTCGAGAGCGGAGACGATCGTCGAGATCCGTGTCATGGGAACGCGCGTGAGCGGGAAGTATGACCTCCTGTGGGATGGGGAACTGGAGGCGGCGCGCTGGCAGCAGCGCCCGCCGACGAAGATCATGAGCTCGTAGCGGCGATCCGCGACGGCGACGACAGGGCGTTCGAAGCGCTCTACGAGCGCTACCACCGTCGCATCGCCGCGTACGCCGCGAGCATGCTCAAGGACCACGGGCGCGCCGAGGACGTCACGCAGGAGGTGTTCGTCTCGGCCCTGCGGCGGATGCGCGCGACCGACCGGCCGATCGCCTTCAAGCCCTGGATCTACGAGATCGCGCGCAACGCGTGCATCGACCAGTTCCGCCGCACCCGCCATACCGCGGAGGTCCCGCTCGACGGCGAGGAGGCCCTCGTACGGCTCGCCGCGGTCGGCCCGACGCCGGACGCCGCGGTCGCCGCCAAGCAGGACCTCGACCATCTCTGCGGCGCGTTCGGCGGCCTGTCCGACACGCACCACGAGATCCTCGTGCTGCGCGAGCTCGAGGGCCTCTCCTACCGCGAGATCGGCGAGCGGCTGAACCTGAGCCGCCCGGCGGTCGAGAGCACGCTCTTCCGCGCCCGTCGCCGGCTCGCGCGAGGAGTACGACGAGCTGGCCACCGGCGCCCGCTGCGTGCGCGTGCAGCAGGTGATCGAGGCCGCCGCGACCGCCCCGGCGCGGCTGGGCGCCCGCGACTCGCGCCGGCTGGCCGCCCACGTTTCGCACTGCACCGCCTGCCGCCGCGCCGCGGTCGAGGCGGGCGTCGACCCGGCGCTGCTCGTCCGCGTGCCGCTGCGCCGCCGGCTCGCCGCGCGGGTCGCGGGCCTGCTCCCGCTGCCCGGCTTCGCGCGGCTCGGCCGCGGCGGCGACGCCCCGATCGCCGCGGGCAACGGCGGTGGCTCGCGCTGGGTCGCCGAGCTGCCCGCGATCGCCGACAGCGTCGGCAGCGGCGGCTGGGGCAAGCTGGCGACGATGGCGACCGTCGTGGTCGCCGGCATCGGCGCCTCCGGCGTCGGCACCCACGACGGCAGCGGTACGGCCGCGCAGGAGCGCGACGACCGCCGCGCGGCCCAGGGCGCCGCACCGGCTCCGGCCCGCGCTGCGCCGGGCGGCCGCATGGGGACCGCGCGCGAGGACGGCCGCGGCGGCGGGAGCGAGCGCCGCGACCCGCCGGACGACCGCGCACGCACGAGCGCGCGCCGGGGCGGCGCGGCCACGCCGCGCGGGCGCGCGACGCCGACCGAGTCGACCACCGCATCTCCGCAGGCCGGCGCGCCGCCGCCGGACGCGGCCGCGCCGCCGCCGCCCGGCGCCGCGCCCGACCTCCCGGTCCCCGCGCCGCGCGGCACGCCGCAGGTCCCGAAGGTCGACGTCCCGGCGACGATCGACCCCGCCGAGGCCGCCGCGCCGGTCACCGGGACGGTCGAGCAGACCGTGCCGCCGGTCGTCGACCAGGTCGAGGAGACGGTCGGCGACGTGGGCGACGCGGTCGGCGACGGCACCGGCGCGCTCCCCGAGCCGCCGCCCGCGCCGGTCCCCGGCGCTCCGCCTGACCTCCTGCCCTGAGCGGCTAGACTGCGATTCCTCTCGGGGCGTGGCGCAGCCTGGTAGCGCGCGCCGTTCGGGTCGGCGAGGTCCCCGGTTCAAATCCGGGCGCCCCGATGAGACTTCTCCAGCACCGCACGCGGCTAGCCCCCGGCGGACTGCCGCAGCAACGCGCCCGTGGTCTGCTCGAGGATCCGCCGCCAGCCCGCGGTGCGCTCGCGCTCCTCGGCCGCGAAGTGGCGCATGACCTTGCGCACCCGCGTGGCCGAGACCTCGATCCCGTGGCGGCCGGCGACCTCGCGCAGGCGCTCGTAGTCGGCCGCGAGCTTGACCGTGACCGACTGGAAGCCGTGCCGCGCCACCTCCAGCCGCGAGGACGAGTCGAGGATGTTCGTCTGGAACATCAGCTCGTCGTCGGCGTCGGGCTCGATCAGGACGATGTCGACGCCCGGGTAGCGCTCGCGCCAGTGGCTCGCCATCTCGTGCAGGCGGTTGTAGGCCAGCAGCTTGAACGTCTGGTAGCCGATCTTCGGGAACCCCATGCCCGAGACCTTGCCCCTCGCCGCCGCTGACGTACGGCACCAGCGGGTTGACGACGACGATCAGCTTCGCGCCCGTGTCGACCGCGATGTCGAGGTTGGTGGTCGAGACGATGCCGCCGTCGACCAGCTCGCGGCCCTTGACCTTGTGCGGCGCGTAGACCATCGGCAGCGCCGCCGAGGCGCGGACGGCGGAGGAGATCGGCACGTCGTCCCAGCCCTCGGCGCCGAGCACGATCCGCTCGCAGCTGTCGAGGTCCGTCGCGGCGAGGTAGAGCTCGCGGCCGAGCGAGCGGAAGTCGTCGGTGCGGTCCGGGTCGGCGAGCACGGTGCGCACGAACTCCTCGATGCCGGCGCCGGTGTAGAGCCCGCTCGGCAGCAGGTCGGCGAGCGCGATCGCCAGGTCCTGCGTCGAGATCCGCGGCAGCCCGCGGACGACGTCCCGCGCCAGGCCGAGGGCGTGGAACGGCAGCTGCAGCGCCTTGCCGGCGAACCCGCGGTAGTTCGGCCGCAGCAGCATGTCGAGGTCGACGTCCTCGAAGCGCTCCTGGTCGTTGACCACCCGCATCATCTGCTCGGGTGTGACGCCGTTCGCGGTCAGGGCGGCGATCAGGGCACCGGCGCTCGTGCCGACGTAGACGTCGAACTGGTTGACGGTGCGGTCCACGGCCAGCAGGTCGAGCGCCCGCAGGGCGCCGATCTCGTACACGCCGCCCGTGAACCCGCCGCCCCCGAGGACGAGCGCCGTCTTGGACCGCCGCCGGCGCCCGCGGCGGGCGCGGCCGGTCCCATCGAGGTCCACTACGTTGGACATCCCTGCCGGAGCAGTCTACGGAGCGACCCCGCGACTTCCGCCACCTCCATGGGTTGTCGACAAGCGATGGCTCGGATCCTCTGCTTCGCGCTGCTGCTGGTGGCGCTGCTTCCCGCTGCCGCCGCGGCCGCCGGCCCGGCCGAGACCGCACGCGCGCTCGACCGCCAGATGGCGAAGGCCGGAGCCGGCTCCGGCGCCTATGTCGTCGACCTCGACACGGGCACGGCGATCTACTCCCGCGCGGGCGACACGCCGCGCATCCCGGCCAGCGTCAACAAGCTCTACACGACCTCCGCGGCGCTGCGCACCTACGGGCCCGAGGGCGAGCTGGTGACCGAGGTGCTGGGCAGCGAGCCGCTCGACCCGACCGGCGTGCTGAACGGCAACCTGTACCTGCGCGGCGGCGGCGACCCGGCGTTCGACCGCGCCGACCAGCGCGGCTTCGCCCGCGTGCTGGCCCGCAGCGGCCTGACCGAGGTGACCGGGCGCGTGATCGGCGACGAGTCGCGCTTCGACACCCTCCGCGGCGGCCCCGCCTCGAGCTTCAGGACGAGCGTCTGGGTCGGCCCGCTGAGCGCCCTGGCCTTCAACCGCGGCCTCACCGTCACCCGCCCGGCCCGCTTCCAGAGCCTGCCCGCCCTCTACGCCGCCCAGCGCTTCGAGGCCGAGCTCGAGCGCGCCGGGGTCGACGTCCGCCGCTCCGCCCGCGCCGGCGTCGCCTCCGCCAGCGCCGCCCTGCTCGGCGAGTGGGCCTCACCGCGGATCTCGACGCTCGTGAACCACATCAACAAGCCGTCGGACAACTTCATGGCCGAGACGCTGCTCAAGGCGCTCGGCGCCGACCACGGCGCCGCCGGCACCACCGCCGGCGGCACGGCCGTCGCCCGCGCCCAGGCCGCCGCCTTCGGCGCGAACCCGCAGATGGTCGACGGCTCCGGCCTCTCGCGCGGCAACCGCACGACGCCGCACGACGTCGTCGACCTCCTGGTCGGCATGGCCGGGGCCGAGGAGGGCCGCTACCTGCGGCGCTCGCTCGCCGTCGCCGGCCGCTCGGGCACGATCGCGAAGCGCATGCGCGGCACCGCCGCCGCCGGCCGCTGCCGCGCCAAGACCGGCACGATCAACGGCGTCTCCGCGCTCGCCGGCTACTGCGACTCGCGCAGCGGCGGCCACACCGCCTTCGCGTTCCTGATGAACGGCGTCACCGTCTGGGGAGCGCACCCGCTGCAGGACAACATGGCCGCGACGCTGGCCCGCTACACGCCCTAGCCGCCCGGGCGCAGCAGCTCCACCAGCGCGGCCTCGTCGACGACCGGCACGCCCAGGCGCTCGGCCTTCTCGAGCTTGGCGCCGCCCGGCGAGTCGCCGGCGACGACGTACGAGGTCTTGCCCGACACCGAGCCGGTCACCTTGCCGCCGAGCGCGACGATCCGCCGCGTCGCCTCCTCGCGCGTCATGTCCGGCAGCGTGCCGGTGAGCACGAAGGTCTGGTCGCGCAGCGGGCCCTCGCCCGGCGGCGGGCCCTCCTGCTCGAGCTGGAGCCCGAGCTCGCCCAGCTCGCCGATCAGCCGCCGCAGCTTCGGATCCGCCAGCCCGGCGTGGATCAGCGCCGCGACCTTCGGCCCGATCCCGGGCGTCTCGGCGATCTGCTCGGGCGTCGCCGCCAGCAGCGCGTCGGCGCTGCGGAACTGCGCCGCCAGGCTGCGGGCGGTGACGTAGCCGATCCCCTCGATGCCGAGCGCGAACAGCAGCGTCGAGAACGGCCGCTCGCGCGAAGCCGCGATCGACGCCAGCAGCTTGCGCGCGCTGGTCCTGCCCATGCGGTCGAGCGCGACGAGCCGCTCCTCGTCGAGCCGGTAGAAGTCCGCCGCCGTCTTGACGAGCCCGGCCTGCTGGAGCTGCGCGACCCGCTTCTCCCCCAGGCCGTCGATGTCCACGATCGCCGCGAACGCCGTCAGGACCTGCCACTGGCGGTCCGGGCACTCGAGGTTCGGGCAGCGCGTGAAGACGCCGGGCTTGTACGTCGGCGTGCCGCACGACGGGCACTCCGCCGGCGGCCGCGGCGGGTCGGCGCGGTCGCTGCGCTCGACGGTGTGCGGGGCCGGCGAGAGGATCTGCGGGATCACGTCGCCGGCGCGCAGCACGATCACGTCGTCGCCGGGCCGCACGTCCTTGCGCGCGAGGTCCTCCTCGTTGTGCAGCGTCGCCATCTTCACGGTGACGCCGCTGACGTGGACGGGCTCGAGCTCCCCGAACGGGTGCAGGTCGCCGAACTTGCCGACGTTCCACTGGATCCGCTTCAGCCGCGTCACCGCGGTCGTCGGCGGGAACTTCCAGGCGATCGCCCAGCGCGGGTCGCGGCCGACCGAGCCGAGCCGCCGCTGCAGCTCGAAGTCGTCGACCTTGACCACGACGCCGTCGATCTCGAAGTCGAGCGCGCCGCGCCGCTCCTGCCACTCGAGGCAGCGCGCGACGACGGCGTCCTCGGCGTCCAGCCGCACGACGTCCTCGTTGACCGGGAAGCCGTGCGCGCGCAGCCACTCCAGGGCCTCCCAGTGCGAGCCGAGCGCGAGCCCCTCGGCGGCGCCGATCCCGTAGCACCACAGCGACAGCGGGCGCTCGGCCGCCAGCGCCGGGTCGAGCTGGCGGATCGTGCCCGCGGCCGAGTTGCGCGGGTTCATGAACGTCGACTGACCCGCCGCCGCGCGCCGCTCGTTGAGCGCCGCGAAGTCCGGCAGCGACATGTAGATCTCGCCGCGCACCTCGACCAGCGCCGGCGCAGCCTCGATCCGGTGCGGCACGATCGCGCGCAGGTTGTGCGTGACGTCCTCGCCGATCTCGCCGTTGCCGCGCGTCGCGCCGCGCTCGAGCACGCCGTCGCGGTACACGAGCGAGATCGCCAGGCCGTCGATCTTCGGCTCGCAGACGAACCGGAACGCCGGGTCCTCGATGCCCTCGCGCGCCAGGTGCGAGCGCATCCGCGCGACCCACGCCCGCAGCTCCTCCTCGCTGCGCGCGTTCGCCAGCGAGAGCATCGGCTGCAGGTGCTGGACCTTCTCGAGCCGCGACACCGGCGTGCCGCCGACCCGCTGCGTCGGCGAGTCGGGCGTCAGCAGCTCCGGATGCGCCGCCTCGAGCCGCCGCAGCTCGTCGAGCAGCGCGTCGTACTCGTCGTCCCCGATCACCGGGTCGTCGAGCACGTAGTAGCGCTCGTCGTGCCCCGCGATCTGCTGTCGCAGCTCAGCCACCCGCTGGGCGGCCGAGCTCACTCGCTGATCTCCTCCGCGGCGGGGAGGAGCAGCCGGGCGAGGTCGTACGCGCGCAGCGACTCGAGGCCGTGCTCGGCCGTCAGGTCGAAGTGCAGCGGCGTGACCGCCACGCGGCCCGCGGCCACGGCGGCCAGGTCGGTGCCCTCCTCGTCCTGGTAGACCGGCGCGTCGCCGTAGATGCGGAAGCGGCGGCGATGCTCCGCCTCGCGGTCGACGAGCTGCAGCGCATCGCGGTAGATGCGCTTGCCGAGCCGCGTCACCTCGACGCCGTCGGCGTCGCCGGCGGGCACGTTGATGTTCAGCAGCGTGCCCTCGGGCAGCGGCACGTCGTCGAGCTGGTCGACCACGCGCGCCGTGAACGCGGCCGCCTCGCCGAAGTCGAAGGCGCGGCCGAGCCGGAAGTCCATCTCGCGCGCGTTCGACTGCTGCGACACCGCGATGCCCGGCACGCCGAGCACGATGCCCTCGAGCGCGGCCGCGACCGTCCCGGAGTACGTGATGTCGTCGCCGAGGTTCGAGCCGTGGTTGATGCCGGCCACGACGACGTCGGGCTCGAAGCCGTCGACGAGCCCGAGCGCGGCCAGCCGCACGCAGTCGACCGGCGTGCCGTCGCACGAGAAGCCGTGCGTGCCGTCGTCGAACGGCACCTCGGTGACCCACAGCGGACGCCGCGTGGTGATCGAGCGCGCGGTCGCCGACATGTTCTCGTCCGGCGCGATCACGGCCAGCTCCACGCCCTCGAGCGCCACGAGCGCGCGCCGCAGGGTCTGGAGCCCCTCGGCGTGGATCCCGTCGTCGTTGGTGAGCAGGACGCGCAACATCGGCGCCCGGGAGGATAGTCAGGCGGGGGTGGCCGGCTCGGAGCTGACCGCGACTCCGAGCTGGTGGAACACCGCGAGCGGGTTCCAGTACATCGCCGCCTCGATCACCCGCGCGTCGTCGTCGAACGTGATCACGGTGACGCCGAACACGCGCACGGCGCGCCCTGTCGGCTCGAGGCCCATCAGCTCACCGCGATGCGTGCCCTCCGACGTCCACTCCTGCACGACACGCGGCCCGTCGACGGTCTCCGAGGTCACGGCGACCCGCACGTCGGGGAACGCCCGCAGGTACTCGCGGCTGGCGGCGCGCACGGCGTCGCGGCCGTGCAAGGGCATCGCCAGCGCGATGTCGCGCAGGATCAGGTCCTCGACGGCGTGGGCGACGACCCCGTCGGCGTCGTGGCGGTTCCACGCCGCGATGCTCTGCGCGGCCCGCTCCGACATCAGCCGCTGATCCATGGGCCGACGCTACTCCTGCCACCAGCCCGCGTCTAGTAGGACACGGAGGCCAGATAGAGGCCGTGCGGCGGCGCGGTGACGCCCGCCTCCGCGCGCGGGCGGCCGGTCAGCAGCCGCTCGAAGTCCGCGACGTCACGGCGCCCGTCGGCGACCTCGAGCATCGTGCCCACGAGCACCCGGTTCATGTTGCGCATGAACGAGTCGGCCTCGATCCAGAACTCGAGCACGTCGCCGTCGCGGCGCCACGCGGCTCGGATGATGTGGCGCTCGAAGCGCCGGTGGTAGCTGTCGGTCCGCGTGAACGCGGTGAAGTCGTGCGTGCCGGCGAGGGCGGCGGCGCAGGCGTGCAGGGCGTCCGTGTCGAGCGCGTGCGGCCACCACAGCGCCCGTCCGGCCTCGAACGGCGACGGCGCGGGCCGGGCCAGCAGCCGGTAGACGTACGTGCGGCTACGGGCGTCGTGGCGGGCCGAGAAGCCGTCCGGCGCCTCCTCGGCCGAGAGCACCGCGATCGCGTCCGGCAGCAGCGCGTTGACCGAGCGCAGGCCCGGCAGCGGCCCCGCGTACGAGACGACCTGGCCGAGCGCGTGCACGCCGCGGTCGGTGCGGCCGGCGACGGTCAGCGCCACGTCCTGGCGCACCACGGTGCGCAGGGCCGCCTCGAGCTCGGCGGCGACCGTCCGCAGCCCGGGCTGGGCGGCCCAGCCCGCGAACGGGCCACCGTCGTACTCGAGGCGTGAGGCGGGCGGTCAGACGAGCTCGAGGTAGACCATCTCGGTCGCGTCGCTGCGACGCGGGCCGAGCTTGAGGATCCGGGTGTAGCCCCCGGGCCGCTCGGTGTAGCGCGGGCGCGATCTCGTCGAACAACTTGTAGATCACGCCCTTGTCCGGGTGCTGGAGGATCGAGATCGCCTGCCGGCGCGCGTGCAGGTCCCCGCGGCGCGCCAGCGTGATCAGCTTCTCGATCTCCGGCTTGACCGCCTTGGCCTTCGCCTCGGTGGTCTTGATCCGCTCGTGGTCGATGACCTCGATGCAGAGGTTCGCCAGCAGCGCCTTGCGATGCGCCGACGTGCGGGAGAGCTTGTGACGGGTCTTCTGGTGGCGCATCGTCCGCTAGAGCCTAGTCGTTCCGGAGGTTCAGGCCGCGCTGGGACAGGGTCTCGATGACCTCGTCGATCGACTTCTTGCCGAAGTTCGGGATCGCCGCCAGCTCGCCCTCGGACTTGGAGACGAGGTCGCCCACGGTCTGGATGCCGGCGCGCTTGAGGCAGTTGTAGGACCGCACGCCGAGCTCGAGCTCCTCGATCAGGATGTCGTCCATCGGCGAGCCGCCGCCGCCGCGCCCGCCGGGGAGCGCCGCACCGGCGCCCGCGCCGTTCTCGAGCGCGCCCATGCCGCCGGGGCCTGCGCGCAGCTCCTCGATCCGCTCCTCGTCCGTGAAGATCGAGAGCGACGAGATCAGGATCTCGGCGGCCTCGCGGAGCGCGGCCTGCGGGTCGATCGAGCCGTCGGTCTCGATGTCGAGCGTGAGCTTGTCGAAGTCCGTGCGCTGGCCGACGCGGGCCTGCTCGACCGAGTAGGCGACGCGGCGGACCGGCGAGAAGATCGAGTCGATCGGGATGACGCCGATCGGCTGGTCGGGGGACTTGTTGTCCTCCGCCGGGCGGTAGCCGCGGCCGCGGCCGATCGTGAGGTACATCTCGAGCTTGGTCTTCTTCTCGAGCGTGGCGATGTGCGCGTCCGGGTTGAGGATCTCGACGCCGGAGGGCAGATCGATGTCACGGGCCGTGATCTCGCCGGGGCCGGTGACGACGAGCGGCGCCTCGACCTCGGTGGCGTCCGAGTGCATGCGGCACACGATGCCCTTGAGGTTGAGGACGATGTCGGTCACGTCCTCCGTCACGCCCTTGATCGTCGAGAACTCGTGCGCGACGCCCTCGATCCGGACGGACGTCACCGCCGCGCCGGCGAGCGACGCGAGCAGCACGCGGCGGAGCGAGTTGCCGAATGTGTAGCCAAAGCCGCGATCGAGCGGCTCGACCACGAACTGACCGCGGTTGTCCTCGACGGACTCGGCGGTGATTCGGGGGATCTGGAAGTCGAGCATCAGGGTCCTAACGTGGTCTCAGGTTCGGAGGGGAGCAGATCGGCGGCGCCTGGGGAGGGGCGCCGGGCGGCGGCCTACTTGGAGTAGAGCTCGACGATGAGCTGCTCCTGCACCGGCGCAGCGATCTCCGCGCGCTCGGGCTTGCGCAGCACCTTCGCCGTGAGCTGGTCGTGGTCCGCCTGGAGCCACGCCGGCACCTGGGCCACCAGCTCAGTCGCGTCACGGATCACGGTCTCGGCGTCAGAGCCGGGACGGAACGTGATCACGTCGTTCTCGCGCACCTGGTAGCTGGGGATGTCGACGCGGCGGCCGTTGATCGACCAGTGGCCGTGGAGGATCATCTGCCGGGCCTGGCGGCGGCTGGCCGCGAAGCCCAGGCGCACGAGCACGTTGTCGAACCGGCACTCGAGGATCCGCAGCAGGTTCTCGCCGGTGATGCCGGGCTGCCGCGAGGCCTTCGCGTAGTAGGTCCGGAACTGCTTCTCGAGCACGCCGTAGTAGCGGCGCGCCTTCTGCTTCTCGCGCAGCTGCACCCGGTACTCGGACTGCTTCTGGCGGCCGCGGCCGTGCTCGCCGGGCGGGTACGAGCGACGCTCGACGCCGCACTTGTCGGTCAGGCAGCGCTCGCCCTTGAGGAAGAGCTTCTGCCCTTCGCGGCGGCACTGCTTGCACTGAGGAGAGGTATCGCGAGCCATACGGTGATTCAGACCCTCCGCCGCTTGCGGGGGCGGCAGCCGTTGTGTGCCTGCGGGGTGACGTCCCTGACGCCGGTGACCTCGAGGCCTGCGGCCTGGAGGGAGCGAATCGCGGTCTCGCGGCCCGAGCCCGGGCCCTTCACGAAGACCTCGACCTTCTGCATGCCCTGCTCGATGCCCTTGCGGGCGGCCGCGTCGGCCGTCACCTGGGCGGCGAAGGGAGTCGACTTGCGGGAGCCCTTGAAGCCGGCGCCGCCGGCGGACTCCCACGCGATCACGTTGCCCTCGCGATCGGTGAGGGCGACGATCGTGTTGTTGAAGCTGGTCTTGATGTGCGCCTGGCCGATCGGGACGTTCTTCTTGACCTTGCGGCGACCGCGCTGCGGGCGGCGAGGAGCGGGGCTCACTTCTTACCCGCCTTCTTCTTGCCGGCGACCTGCATGCGCTTGGGGCCCTTGCGCGTGCGCGCGTTCGTCTTCGTGTTCTGCCCGCGGACGGGCAGGCCGCGACGGTGGCGCAGGCCGCGGTAGCAGCCGATCTCCATCAGGCGCTTGACGTTCTGGGAGCGCTCACGCCGGAGGTCGCCCTCGACGACGTGCTCGTTGTCGATCGCGTCACGGAGCTTCGTGATCTCGCCGTCCGTGAGGTCACGGACGTAGCGGTTCGGATCGATGTCGAGCTTCTTCAGGATCTCGTTCGAGGTCGGCCGGCCGACACCGTAGATGTAGGTGAGGCCGATCTCGACGCGCTTGTTGAGGGGGATGTTGACCCCGGCGATTCGAGCCACTCTAAGTTCCTACCCCTGTCGCTGCTTGTGTCGCGGGTTCTGGCAGATCACGAGGACCCGCCCGTGGCGGCGGATGATCTTGCACTTCTCGCACATCGGCTTCACCGACGGTCGTACCTTCATGATCCCTTTCGGCTGATGATCCAGACGGGGTGGCTCTGGCGGCCGGGACGGCCACCGCTACCAGTCCCCCGGACGAAAGTCGCTGCGCACTGATACCTCGCGGCCCAGAGCGCGACCCCGCAGGATAGCAAAGGGATCTGGCGCGCCGGCGTGTCGCCGGCGCGCCTGATACGGAGGTGGGAGCGCTAGCTCGGAGAGACGGTCTGCGCCCGGTCCTGGGCGGAGTCCCGCAGCTCGTCGGCGTGCTCGCGGCCCGCCTCGTTCGCCGTCTCCTTGGCGCTTGCGGCGGCCTGCTGCGCGACGTCCTTGCCGCGATCCAGCGCCTCCTGACCGGTCTCCTTGACCTGGTCCTTGACCTGGTCGGCGAGCGGCCCGATCTTCTCGTCCTCGACGCGCGAGGACGGGACGAGCATGCCCGCGACGAAGCCGACGGCGACCGCGCCGATGGCGAGTCCCAGCGGGTTCTCCTGCGCCACGCCCGCGGCGTGCTTGACCTGCTCCGAGTCGGGCGTCGCGTCCGAGACGCGGCCCGTCACGCGGTTGAACTTGTCGCGCGTGCGGCTCTTGACGTCCGTCTTGTAGCCAAGTGCGTCCACGGTGTCGCCCATCTCCGCGCGCGTACGTTCTATGTCCGCGCGGATGACGCTCGGGTCTTCGCCCATTCGACGTCCTCCTTCACTGTTTCGACTGTCTGTTCAGGCACCGGCGGTGCGGCGGCCTGGATCCGGTTACGGCCCTGCAGCGCCAGCACGGCGGCGACCGCGCCGAACACGAGCGCGACGATCAGCGCGGAGAGCCAGGCGGGGATCACCTCCGCGAGCGCGAGGATCAAGCACGCGGTCAGCGCGCCGGCGGCCAGCAGGCCGACGACGGCCGCGCCGCCGATCAGCCCGGCGCCCTTGCCCGCGACCTGGCCCTTCTGCGTCAGCTCGGCCTTCGCCAGATCGATCTCCTGGCGGACGAGCGTGGACGTCTGCCCCGCGAGCTGCTTGACGAGGTCGCCGATCGGCCGCTCGCGCAGGTCCTCCTCGTGGCTCATGCGTCGCCATGGCTCAGAACCGGCGCGAGCCCTCGGGCTCGCCGCCGACTGCGCCGCGCCAGGTCTCGCCGGTCGCGGGAGCCGTGACGGGCGGCGGCGGGTCGTGCACCGGGGGCGCGGAGTCGTCGGGGACGGGCGGCTGGGGGCTCGCGTACGGCGACCGGCCGGCGGTCACGCCGGACGGTCTCGTAGCGGTTGCGGCTCGACGCCTTCAGCAGGCGCGAGGCGGCGAAGCCGAGCGCGATGCCGCCGGCGACGACGGCGAGCGGGTTGCGGCGGCCGAAGTCCTCGACGTCGCGCAGGATCGCGTCGCCGTCGGAGTCGCGCAGCCAGCCGCCGGCGCTCTCGACGCGCTGGGCGACCTGCTCCATGCCCTTCGCGATCGGCTCGTTGCCGTCGTTGCGGAGCTGCTCGGAGGCCTTGCGCAGCGCGTCGGCCGTGCTGCCGGCCTGCTCGCCGGCCTGCGTCGAGCGCTGGTCCACCTGGTCACGCACACGGTCGCGCGCCTGCGCGCCCGCCTGCTGCGCCTTGTCCTTGGCCTGCGCACCGACCTCTTGCGCCTTCTCGCGCGCCTGGTCGGTGGCCGACCCGTCGGTTGCGGTCGCTGACATGCGCCGCTCCTTTCGTTGGGGGTCGAGAGGCGATGCCCAGACGCGGGAGAGCCGGAAACACGAAGGTCCCGCCCCTGACCGCACCGTGGGACAGAAAGCCAGTCGGACGGCGAACGGGTATGGGACACCACGTGACCGCTGCGCTCGCCGCCCTCGCACTGCTCGGCCCGGTCGTGGTGCACGACGCGCGCGAGACCGCGCCGCTCGGCTCGGTCGCGCGCGCGGGCGAGATCCGGGAGGCGCGGCCGACGGTCTACGAGCGCCGCGCGCCCGGCGGCTGGGTGCAGTGGTGGCTGCCGTACCCGCGCAACGACCAGGACCGCGGGATCCTGCGCACGGGACGCCACGCCGGCGACTGGGAGATGGTGCAGGTGCGGCTCGCGGGCGGCCGCCCCGTCGAGGCCGTCTACTCGCAGCACTCGGGCGCCGAGCGCTGCCCGTGGCGCGGCGTGGAGAAGCGCGGCGGCCGGCCGGTGATCTACGTCGCCAACGGGTCGCACGCGTCCTACTTCCACGCCGGGACGCGCGACCGCACGTGGCCGGAGCCCAACGACGAGGCGCGCGGCGACGGCGGCGCGATCGTGCCGCGCGTGGTGCGGATCGACGAGGACCGGCCGGACTGGATGCGCTACGACGGCCGCTGGGGCGGCGCGGAGGCCGGCTGGTTCCCGGGCGAGCAGGGCTCGCCGGCGGGCCCGGCGTTCCAGCCGCAGGGCCGCTGGAGCGATCCGGCCGGCTGGGCCGCCTCGGCGCGCTCGTGCACGTTCCGCGGCTGCGACCAGCTCGCGGCGTGCGACTGGCGCGAGACGGCGGGGCTGATCGGCGGGCTGGCGGTGGTGCTGGCGTGGGCGCTGTGGCGAACGCGGCCGGCTAGGCGGCCGCGACCCGCGCCTTCGACTCGTGCCACGGCGTGAGGATGCGCGGGCCGTCGGCCGTGATCGCGATCGTGAACTCGAAGTGCGCGGTGACCGACCCGTCCTGCGAGTAGATCGCCCAGCCGTCCTCGCCCATCCGGACCTGGTGGCGGCCGGCGGTGGTCATCGGCTCGACGGCCAGCACCATGCCCTCCTCGAGCAGCTCGCGCTTGCCGGGCGGGCCGAGGTTCGGGATCTGCGGCTCCTCGTGCATGCTGCGGCCGATCCCGTGGCCGACGAGCGAGCGCACGACGGAGAAGCCGCCGGCCTCGACGTGCTGCTGGACGGCGTGGCCGACGTCGCCGAGGCGGTTGCCGGGGACGCACTGCTCGACGGCCTTGAACAGCGACTCCTCGGTCACCTGCAGCAGCTTGGCCGCGACCGGCGAGACGTCGCCGACCGGGAAGGTGCGCGCGGCGTCGGCGACCCAGCCGTCGTAGATGACGCCGATGTCGATGCTCAGCACGTCGCCGCGCCGAGAGCCGGAACTTGCCGGGGATGCCGTGCACGACCATCTCGTTCGGCGAGGCGCAGATCGAGCCCGGGAAGCCGCGGTAGCCCTTGAAGGCGGGGGTCGCGCCCTGCGAGCGGATGAACTTCTCGGCCGCGCGGTCGAGGTCGGCGGTCGTGACGCCGGGCCGCACCTTGCCCGCGAGCAGGTCCATGCAGCGCACGAGGATGTCCCCCGCACGGGCCATCTTGTCGATCTCCGCCGGGGTCTTCTTGACGATCATGCGCGCTCTACAGCCGCTCTTCGAGCCGCAGCGTCGCGAGCGTCGCGCGGATGTGGTCGTGCACCTCGCCCGGGCTGCGAGTGCCGTCGAAGCGCCGCAGCAGGCCGCGCTCCTCGTAGTAGTCGATCAGCGGCTCGGTCTCGCGGTGGTAGGTCTCCAGCCGGGTGCGGACCTTGTCCGGGTCGTCGTCGTCGCGCCGGGACAGCGGCTTGCCGCACTGGTCGCAGCGGCCCTCGTGCTTGGGCGGGTCGAACTCCTCGTGGTAGAGGTGCCCGTTCGAGCACTGGCGGCGGCCGGAGAGGCGCTTGACCACGACGTCGTCGGACGCCTCCACGAGCAGCGCCGCGGTCAGCCGGCGGCCGCGCTCGTCGAGTGCCTCGGCCAGCGCGTCGGCCTGCGGGATCGTGCGCGGGAAGCCGTCGAGCAGGAAGCCGTCCTCGCCCTGGCGCTCGACGCAGTCGAGGATCATCGCGATCACGAGCTCGTCGGGGACGAGCTTGCCGGCCTCCATGTACGACGCCGCCTCGCGGCCGAGCTCGGTCTCCTCGCTCTTGTGGCGGCGCAGCAGGTCGCCCGTGGCGATGTACGGCAGGTCGAAGTCCTCGCGCAGGCGCGCCGCCTGGGTGCCCTTGCCCGCCCCGGGCGGCCCGAGGAGGATGAGGTTGAGCTCGCTCATCGCTACTTGAGGAAGCCCTCGTAGTTGCGCATCATCAGCTGGGCCTCGAGCTGCTTCATCGTGTCCAGCGCCACGCCGACGACGATCAGGATCGAGGTGCCGCCGAAGTAGAAGTTCGCCGACGTCTGGTTGATCAGCACGGTCGGCAGCGCCGCGACGGCGGCCAGGTAGAGCGCACCGGGGAACGTCAGTCGCGCGAGGATGCGGTCCAGGAACTCGGCCGTCGGCCGCCCCGGTCTCACGCCCGGGATGAAGCCGCCGTACTTCTTCAGGTTGTCCGCCTGCTCGACCGGGTTGAACGTGACCGCGGTGTAGAAGTACGTGAACAGGATGATGAAGATCGTCTCGCCGACGATGTAGGCCCAGCCGTTGGGACTGAAGAACGTCGCCAGGCCTTCGGCGCCGGTGAGCTGGCCGAGGGTCGGCGGGAAGGCCATGATCGACGCGGCGAAGATGACCGGGATGACGCCGGCCATGTTCACGCGCAGCGGCAGGTAGGTCTGGCCGCCCGAGCTCATGCGGCGGCCGATCACGCGCTTGGCGTACTGGATCGGGATCCGGCGCTGGCCCTCCTGCATGAACACGATCGCCGCGATCACGCCGAGCGCGACGAACGGCATCATCACGCGGAAGACCTGGTCCGGGTTCGTCCACCAGGCCTGGATGCCGTTCGGCAGGCCGGAGACGATCGACGCGAAGATCATCAGCGAGATGCCGTTGCCGATGCCGCGCTGGGTGATCAGCTCGCCCATCCACATCAGCAGCACGCAGCCCGCGGTCAGGCAGACGACGACGAGGAGCACGCCGCCGGGCGAGAAGTTGTCGAACACCGGCGTGCCCGCGCTGTTGCCCTGCGAGCGGAACAGGAAGACGTAGCCGATCGCCTGCGCGGCCGCGAGGCCGACGGTCAGGTAGCGCGTGTACTGCGTGATCTTCTGCTGGCCGACCTCGCCCTCGTTCTTGAGCTTCTCCAGCGACGGCGACACGACGGTCAGCAGCTGCAGGATGATCGAGGCCGTGATGTACGGCATGATCCCGAGCGCGAAGATCGCGATCCGGGACAGGCCGCCACCGGTGAAGAGGTTGAGGAAGCCGAGGACGTCCGAGCCGGCGTAGTTCTCCGAGATCTGGTCGAGGGCCTCGATGTTCACGCCCGGCACGGGGATGAACGCCCCGAGCCGGTAGAGCGCGAGCATCGCCGCGGTGAACAGCAGCTTCTTCCGGATGTCCGCGACCCGGAAGGCGTTGAGGACCGTCGCGATCATGGTCCCGCCGCTAGGACTCGATGACCTGACAGGTGCCGCCGGCCGCCTCGATCCGCTCGCGGGCGGACTTCGAGAAGCCGTGCGCGGACACCGTGAGCTTCTTCGTCAGCTCGCCGCGGCCGAGCACCTTCACCGGCACGTTGCGGCGGGTGCCGAGACCGGCGGCGCGCAGCGCCTCGATGTCGACCGTCGCGCCGTCGTCGAACCTGCGCTCGAGGTCGACGAGGTTGACCGGCTGCGTGTGCGTGCGGAACGGCTCGAACGGCATCGACATCTTCTTGTTCGGGCCGCGCAGCTTGCGCATCCGCATGTGGATCGGGTTCTGCCCGCCCTCGAAGCGCTCGCGGTCCTTGGAGCCGGCGCGCGAGCCGTAGCCCTTCTGGCCACGGCCGGACGTCTTGCCCGTGCCCGAGCCCTCGCCGCGGCCGACGCGCTTGCGCGGGCGCCGCGAGCCGGGGGCCGGCTTGAGGTTGTGGAGGCCGATGAACTCGGACTCGGCCATCACTTCTCCTCCACGTTCACAAGATGACGGACGGCATGAACCATGCCTCGGAGCTGCGGGTGAGTCTTCGCGCTCGACGCTCTTGCCGATCCCTCGCAGACCGAGCGAGCGGAGAGTGTCGCGCTGGCGGCCGTTCGTTCCGTTCGCCGACTTGACCTGGGTGATCAACAGGCTCACGCGGGCACCTCTTCCGAGGGCTCCGCGGGCGCCTCGACGGTCTCGGCGGTGTTCAGGCCACCGAGGCCGAGCACGCTGTCGACCGACAGGCCGCGCAGCTTCGCGATCTCCTCCGGGCGGCGCAGGTCCTGGAGACCCGCGATCGTCGCCTTCACGAGGTTGATCGGGTTCTGCGTGCCGAGCGACTTGGAGAGGATGTCGTGGATCCCGGCCAGCTCGAGCACCGCGCGCACGCCGCCGCCGGCGATCACGCCGGTACCGGGGGACGCGGGCTTGAGGAACACGCGGCCGGACCCGAAGATCCCGGTCGTCTGGTGCGTGATCGTCGAGCCGTGCCGGGGCACGCGGAAGAGGTTCTTCTTCGCGCGCTCGACGCCCTTCTGGATCGCGAGCGGCACCTCGTTCGCCTTGCCGTAGCCGACGCCGACGATGCCGTTCTCATCGCCCACGACGACGAGGGCGGTGAACGAGAAGCGCCGGCCGCCCTTGACGACCTTGGCGACGCGATTGATCTCGACGACGCGCTCTTGCAGGTCGAGGCCGGTGGCGGATACGGATCGGTCGGGGGCTGCCATGAAGTCCTTCGAGGGTAGCGGTCTAGAAGTTCAGGCCGCCCTCGCGGGCGCCTTCGGCAAGGGCCTGGACACGGCCGTGGTACTGGTAGCCGCCGCGATCGAACACGACGGACTCGACGCCGGCGGCCTTCGCGCGGTCGGCGAGGAGCTCGCCGGCCTTGCGCGCCTGGTCCATCGGCTTGAGCGTGCGCAGGTCCGCCTCGGTCCAGTTGACCGCGGCCAGCGTGCGCCCGCCATCGTCGTCGATGAGCTGGGCGAAGATGCCGCGGTTGGAGCGGAAGACGGAGATGCGCGGGCGCGCGGCGGTGCCGCGCACCTTCGCGCGGACCCGGCGGCGGCGCTTGAGGCGCTTGGCGGGCTTCGTGAGGACGGTCATGCGCGCTTGCCAACCTTCCGGGCGACGTACTCGCCCTCGTAGCGGATGCCCTTGCCCTTGTACGGCTCGGGCTTGCGCTGCTTGCGGATGATCGCGGCGATCTCCCCGACCTGCTGCTTCGAGTTGCCCTTCACGATGATGCGCGTGGGCTGCGGGACCTCGAACTCGATGCCCTCGGGCGCCTTGATCGGCACGGGGTGCGAGTAGCCGAGCGCCAGCTCCAGGTCGCGGCCCTTGAGCTGCGCGCGGTAGCCGACGCCCTGGATCTCGAGCGTCTTGGTGAACCCGGAGGTCACGCCCTCGACCATGTTCGCCACGAGCGAGCGCGTGAGGCCGTGCAGCGCGCGGTGCTCCGCGCGGTTGGTCGGCCGCGAGACCAGGACCGCGTCGCCCTCGAGGACGACGTCGATCGACCGGTTCTTGCGCTCGGACAGATCGCCGCGCGGACCGGCCACGCGGACGACCTCCGGCTCGACCGTGACGGTCACGCCGGTGGGGATGGGGATGGGCTTCTTTCCGATACGGCTCATGAGGGGTTACCAGACGATGGCCACGACCTCGCCGCCCACTCCGGTGCGGCGGGCGTCGTGCCCGGTCATCACGCCCTGGGACGTGGACACGATCGCCGTGCCCATCCCTCCCAGGACCTTCGGGATGTGCTTGGCGTCGACGTACGTCCGCTGCCCCGGCCGGGACACCCGGCGGAGACCGGAGATGACGGACGTGCGGTCGTCAGTGTACTTGAGCCTCACGAGCAGCTTGTCGCCTGCGGAGCCGGGCACGCCGGGGGCCTCGTCGAAGCCCGCGATGTAGCCCTGCTCGACGAGGATCCGCGCCATCTCGCGCTTGAGCTTGCTCGCGGGGATCTCGACCGTCTCGTGGGCGGCCATGATCCCGTTGCGGATCCGGGTCAGGAAGTCGGCGATCGGGTCGGTCATCGACATGGCGTCACCAGCTCGACTTCGTCATGCCGGGGATGAACCCGTTGTGCGCCAGCTCGCGCAGGCACACGCGACACAGGCCGAACTTGCGGTAGACCGCGCGCGGACGACCGCAGCGACGGCAGCGCGAGTGCGCCCGCGTCTTGTACTTGGGAGTCCGCGCCTGGCGGACGATCTGTGACTTCTTGGCCATTGAATTCCTTGGTCGCTAGGCCGCCGCGGGCTCCTGGTTGAGGCTCTCGAAGCCGGCGGGGCGGCCGTCACGCGCGAAGGGCATGCCCAGCGCGTCGAGCAGCGCGAACGCCTCGGCGTCGGTGGCGGCGGATGTGGTGATGGTGATGTCGAGCCCGCGGACCTGGTCGATGCTGTCGTAGTCGATCTCCGGGAAGATGACCTGCTCGCGCACGCCCATCGAGTAGTTGCCGCGGCCGTCGAACGAGCGCGGGTTGAGCCCGCGGAAGTCGCGCAGTCGCGGCAGCGCGATGGCGGTCAGGCGATCGAGGAACTCGAACGCGCGCTCACCGCGCAGCGTCACCGAGAGGCCGACGGGCATGCCCTCGCGCAGCTTGAACGCGGCGACGGACTTGCGCGCGCGGCGGATGTTCGGCTTCTGGCCGGCGATCGTCGCGAGCTGCTCCTGCGCGGCGTCGAGCATCTTCGTGTCCTGCTTCGCCTCGCCGACGCCCATGTTGAGCGTGATCTTCTGCAGCACCGGGGCCTGCATCGTCGAGCTGTAGCCGAAGCGGCTCACGAGCGCGGCGCGGATCTCGTCGTTGTAGCGGTCCTTCAGTCTTGCCATGTCTAGTCCAGCTCCGTTCCGGAGCGCTTGGTGACGCGCATGCGACGACCGTTCTCGTCGCGGGTCACGCTGACGCGCGTCGGCTTCGAATCCTTGGGGTCCACGATCGCCACGTTGGACACGTGGATCGGGCCCTCCTTCTCGATCACGCCGACCTGCATGTTGGGCCGGCCCGGCTGCGCGCGCTGATGGCGCTTGACCATGTTCAGGCCCTCGACGTACACGCGGTCGTTGCGCGGGTCCGTGCGGATCACGCGGCCGGTCTTGCCCTTGTCCTTGCCGGACACGACGACCACGTTGTCATCGGTGCGGATGCGCATCTAGAGCACCTCCGGGGCGAGCGAGACGATGCGCATGAAGCCGCCGTCGCGCAGCTCGCGGGCCACCGGCCCGAAGATGCGCGTACCGCGCGGCGCGTTCTGCGCGTCGATGATCACGGCGGCGTTCTCGTCGAAGGCGATGTAGGTGCCGTCCTCGCGCCCGAACTCCTTCTTCGTGCGCACGACGACCGCCTTGACGACCTCGCCCTTCTTGACCGTCCCCTGCGGGTTGGCGGTCTTGACCGTCGCGGTGATGATGTCGCCCACGCCCGCGTAGCGGCGGCGCGAGCCACCCATGACGCGGATGCAGAGGATCTCGCGGGCGCCGGTGTTGTCGGCGACCTTGAGGCGGGTCTCGTTCTGGATCACTTGGCCCGCTCCACGACCTCGACCAGGCGCCAGCGCTTGGTGCGAGACATCGGACGGCACTCCTGGACGCGCACGGTGTCGCCGGGATGGGCGTCGCCGCGCTCGTCGTGGGCGTGCAGCTTCACGGTCGAGCGCAGGATCTTGTGGTAGCGCTTGTGGCGCCGGACCACGTTGATCGCGACGGTGATCGTCTTCTCGGCGCTGTCGGAGACGACGACGCCCTGGCGCACCTTCGCCCGGCCCGGGCCGTGCTCGGGCGCGTGCTGGGCCTCAGGGGCCGGCGCGTCCTTGCGCGCCTCCGCCCGCTTGACCTTCGAGCGCTCGCGGTACGCGCGCCGCTGCTTGGCGACGGCGGCACGGCGCTCGATGCGCTCGGCGTTGCGCTCCTCGGGGGTGCGCGACGGGCGCTTGCCCGCGGCCACGCGCCGCTCGGCGCGCTTGACCTCGAGCTTCTCGGCCCGCGTCGCGCCCGCCTTCGGCTTGGCAGGGCAGCAGCGGTCTCGGCGGGCTTCTCCTCCGGAGCCGCCTCGGCCGTCGTCGTCTCGCCCGCGCCCTCGGGCGTGGCGGCCGTCTCGACCTCTTCCTGGATGTTCTCGGGAGTCTCTTCGGTCTTCTTCTCAGCCATCAGCGGCCTCAGTCGTCTTCTTGGGCTTCACGTTCGGGTCGATGCCGCGCTGGCGGGCGACGGTCAGGGCACGAGCGAGGTCGCGCTTGACCGAGCGCACGCGGGCGGTGTTCTCCAGCTCGCCCGTCGCGTGCTGCATGCGCAGGCCGAACAGGTCCCGGCGCACGGTCGCGAGGTGGTCGCGCAGCGCGTTGTCGGTGATGTCGCGCAGTTCGGTCGTCTTCATCACTGACCGTCCTCTCGCATCACGAACTTGGTCTTCACGGGCAGCTTGTGGCCGGCCAGGCGCATCGCCTCGCGGGCGAGCGGCTCCGGCACGCCGGACAGCTCGAACATCACGCGCCCGGGCTTCACGACGGCGACCCAGCCCTCCGGGTTGCCCTTGCCGGAGCCCATGCGGGTCTCGGCGGGCTTCTTCGTGTAGGGCTTGTCCGGGAAGACGTTGATCCACACCTTGCCGCCACGCTTGATCTTGCGCGTCATGGCGATACGAGCAGCCTCGATCTGGCGGTTGGTGAGCCACCCGGCCTCGAGCGTCTTGAGCCCGTACTCGCCGAACTCGACGCGCTGCTGGCCGCGCGAGAGGCCCGCGCGGCGCCCGCGATGCTGCTTGCGGAACTTGACTCGCTTCGGGGAGAGCATCAGCGACTGATCCCTCCGCTGAGGTCGGGACGCCCGCCGCCGCGGCCTCCGCCGCCACGGCCACCGCCGCCGCCGCCACGGCCACCGCCGCCACCGCCGCGGCCTCCGCCGCCGCCACGGCCGCCGCCGCCACCGAAGCCGCCGCCGCCACCGCCGCCCTGGCCACCGCGGCCGCGACCGCCGCCGCCCTGGCCGCCGCGACCGTCGCCACGGCCACGGCCGTCACGGCCGCCGCGCCCGCGCCGCCGGTCGTCCGGGCCGTCGTCGCCGCGGCCCGCAGGCTCGTCGAGCGACGTGAGGTCCTGACCGGTGTAGCCGGCGGGCATGATCTCGCCCTTGTTGATCCAGCACTTGACGCCGATGCGGCCGAACGTCGTGCGGGCCTCGTAGAAGCCGTAGTCGATGTCCGCGCGCAGCGTGTGCAGCGGGACGCGGCCGTCCGAGTAGCTCTCGCTGCGCGCCATCTCGGCGCCGCCGAGGCGGCCGCCGACCTGGATCTTGCAGCCCTTGGCGCCGGAGCGCATCGCGCTCGTGAGCGCGCGCTTCATCGCGCGCCGGAAGGCGACGCGGTTCTGCAGCTGCTCGGCGATCGACTGCGCCACGAGCTTCGCGTCGAGCTCGGGACGCTTGATCTCGAGGATGTTGACCTTGATGGACTTGCCCGTGAGCCTGTGCAGGTCGCGCCGTAGGGCGTCGACCTCGGAGCCGGACTTGCCGATCACGATGCCCGGCCGCGCGGTGTGGATGTTGACCTCCACCTCGGCGGCGTCCTTGCGGATCGTGATGTCCGACAGGCCGGCGTGCGCGAGCTTGTTCGTGATGTGGTCCCGGATCCGCACGTCCTCGATCAGGAAGTCGGAGAAGTTCTTCTCGGAGAACCAGTTCGACTTCCAGTCGTGGATGTAGCCCACGCGCATGGCCTCGGGATGGACCTTCTGACCCATTGCCTAGCGCTCCTTCGGGGTGAGCGTGATCGTCAAATGCGAGGTGCGCTTGCGGATCCGCGTCGCGCGACCCATGGCGCGCGGGCGGAAGCGCTTGAGCGTCGGCCCCTCGTCGGCGTGGACGGCGACGATCTTCAGATCCTCGCCGACCAGCTCGTGGTTGTGCTCCGCGTTGGCCACGGCCGACTCGAGCAGCTTGAGCCACGGCCCGGCGGCCGCGCGCGGCGTGAAGGCCAGGATGGCCCGCGCCTCGACGACGTCCTTGCCGCGGATGTGGTCGCACACCAGCCGCGCCTTGCGCGCCGACGTGCGGACGTAGCGCGCCTGGGCGCGCACCAGCACGCCCGGCTCCGGACGGCGCCGGCGGTCGCGCTTGGCGGGCGCGGCGGCCACGGCCTCCTGCGTCGCCTTGTCGGTCGCCGCAGCGGCGACCTCGGCGTCGGCGACGCCCTCGGGCGCGGTGCCGGCCGGGTTCTTGTCCTCCGCCTTGCGGCGGCGGCGCGGCTTGGGCTTCTCCTCGGGGTCGACCGCGAGCGTCCTTGTCGACGCCGGTCTCGGCCGCGGCGGTGCCTTCCGCCTCCGGAGTCGCCTTCTTGCGCGTGCGCTTGGGCTTGGGCTCGGGCTGGGCCTCGTCCGCGGTCGCCTCGGGAGCCGTCTTGGCCTCCTGGGCGTCCTCGGGGACGGCGCCCTCGCCGGCCTTGCCCTTCTGCGGGTCCTGTGGGCTGTCCGGCGTCATCGCACCTTGCCCTTGGAGTCGTGCCCGCGGTACGTGCGCGTCGGGGCGAACTCGCCGAGCTTGTGGCCGACCATCGACTCGGACACGAACACGGGCACGTGCTTGCGCCCGTCGTGCACGGCGATGGTGTGACCGACCATCTCGGGGAAGATCGTGGACGTCCGCGACCAGGTGCGGACCATCGTCCGGGAGTTCGAGGAGTTCATGGACTCGATGCGCTGCATGAGGCGCTCCTCGACCCACGGCCCCTTCTTCGAGGATCGGCTCATCGGCTACTGCTTCCCTTCTTGCCACGGCGTCGGCCGCGGACGATGTAACGGTCGGACTGCTTGCCCTTCTTGCGGGTGCGGTAGCCGATCGTCGGCACGCCCCAGGGCGTCTGCGGGTGGTTGCCCAGCGGAGTCGCGCCCTCACCGCCGCCGTGCGGATGGTCGACGGGGTTCATGGCGGTGCCGCGCGTCTGCGGGCGCACGCCCATGTGGCGCTTGCGGCCGGCCTTGCCGACCGTGACGTTCTGGTGGTCGGCGTTGCCGACGACGCCGACGGTCGCGCGGCACTCCGCGCGCACCATCCGCATCTCGCCGGAGGGCAGGCGCAGCGTCGCCATGCCGGCCTCCTTCGCCATCAGCTGGATGCCCGTGCCGGCGGAGCGGCCGAGCTGGCCGCCGCGGCCGGGCTGCAGCTCCACGTTGTGGATCAGCGTGCCGACCGGCATCAGCGACATCGGCATCGCGTTGCCGACCGTGATGTCCGAGCCGGGGCCCGACATGACGGTCATGCCGACGCGCAGCCGGTTCGGCGCGAGGATGTACGCCTTCTCGCCGTCCGCGTAATGCAGCAGCGCGATGTACGACGACCGGTTCGGGTCGTACTCGATCGCGGCCACGCGGGCGGGCACGCCGTCCTTGCGCTGGCGCTTGAAGTCGACCTTGCGGTACAGGCGCTTGGCGCCGCCGCCGCGGTGGCGGGCGGTCTTGCGGCCGTTGGCGTTGCGGCCGCCCGACTTCTTGAGGCCCTCGACGAGGGTCTTCTCCGGCTCCGTCTTCGTGATCTCCGCGAAGTCCGCGTAGGTCACGAAGCGCCGGCCCGGCGATGTGGGCTTGGGCTTGCGGATCGGCATTAGAGGTCGGCCTCCAGGCCCTGGAAGATCGGGATCGAGTCGCCCTCGCGGACCTGCACGACGGCCTTCTTCCACCCGCGCGTGCGGCCGGAGGTGAATCCGCGGCGCTTGGGCTTGGACGGCACCGTCGAGGTGCGGACCTCGACGACCGTGACGTCGAAGCCCACGGAGAGAACGGGTTGCGGCACCACCGGGTGACCACGTCGCGATCGCCGAGGCCGTCGTTCGGGTTCTGACCGACCGGCAGGTCCGCCCGCGGCGCAGCTCGTCGAGCACGGCCGACGGACCGTGAGCACGTCCTACTCCTCGGAGGGCATGGTGGCGCGGATGTGCCAGGTCTACGAGGAAATCGCGAAGATGTGCAGCGAGAGCACATGAAGAACGAGGAGGCCCCATGTGCGCCCAAGTCCGCGACTTCATCGCCGGCCAGCCGAGCTGGCGTGGCCCCGCCAGTGACCTGACCGATGACTACCCCCTCGTCGAACAGAAGGTCCTCGACTCCATGGGGATCTTCGAGCTCGTCGCGTTCATCGAGCAGTCCTACGGCATCACGATCGAGGACGAGGAACTGGTGCGCGAGAACTTCGCGACGCTGAACGCGATCGACCGGCTGATCAGCTCGAAGCTCGACGCCTGATCGTCACCCTCCAGCTCACGTCGTCTTTCGTGTTGACGCGGAACGCAGCACGCAGCGCGACGATCACGATCCCTGCGTAGTTCGACGGCGTTCACCGTCACCGTACGGGATGACTGTCCTACTGCCAGTTAACGGACGCGGCATGATCACACAGGGCGTCATCATTTAGT